>NZ_CP077095.1:3565000-4845000 GCF_014268885.2 Pseudomonas xantholysinigenes
TGTCGCCCTGGAGTTCACCGGCCCGCTTACCGTTGCATTGCTGGCATCACGACGAGCGCTGGACTTCGTCTGGATCACTCTGGCCGTCATCGGCCTGCTGCTGTTGATACCGGTTGGCCAGACCGGCGCCAATATCGACCCGCTGGGAGCTGGCTATGCCCTGGGGGCCGGCGTGTGCTGGGCGCTGTACATTCTATATGGGCAGCGCGCTGGCGCCGAAAACGGTATCCAGACCGCAGCCTTGGGCGTGGTAATCGCTGCGTTGTTCGTCGCTCCCATCGGCATTGTCCATGCCGGCAGCACCTTGCTGACACCCTCCCTGCTACCCGTAGCGCTGGGCGTGGCGATCCTTTCTACCGCCCTGCCCTACAGCCTGGAGATGGTCGCCCTGACCCGCATGCCTGCCCGCACCTTCGGTACCCTGATGAGCATCGAGCCCGCCTTCGGCGCGTTGTCAGGGCTGCTGTTCCTCGGAGAACAGCTCACACTCTGGCAATGGCTGGCAATCCTCGCCATCATTAGCGCATCAGTGGGGGCCACGCTGTCCATGAAACGCGAGGGAACTCCACCTGTGGCAGCGGATTGAATTGAGAAATATTTTCATTTGAATGGTTATTCATCCTTGTACCTCTCTTCCCGGCTGATTAAGCTGTCACAAAATCACAATCATGCCGCTATCTACTTAGGCGACCAAGGGAAGCCAGGGAACATCAGGGAAGACACCAAGCGCTGACAACGGGCCCGTCATGCAGTCGGGCCGCATAAGGACAGGAATGAAACGTATTTTGCTCATCCTGGCCATTCTGGCCATGGCTGGATGCGCCGCAACAGCCAGCACCGAGGTGAAGCGGGGGAAGAAGGGCCTGCATATCAACTGCTCGGGGCTCTCCTCGTCGTGGGACAAGTGCTACAGCAAGGCGGCCAGCTCCTGCAGCAGCAAAGGCTACAAGGTCATCGCCCGCTCGGGAGACACCGATGAAGAACCTGGGGACTACGTCTTCGGCATCAACCCCGCCGGCTATACCAGCCGCAGCATGATCGTGATCTGCAAGTAAAAGAACAAGGGCAGCCGATGGCTGCCCTTGCTGTTTCAGATCGGTGCAGTACGCCGCTCCAGCCATGCCAGGGCATCCCCGCCCAACAGCGGGGAAAGCCGCTCGCGCACCGTCTGGTGGTAGCGATTGAGCCAGGCGATATCGTCGCTGCCGAGCGTCTCCACCAGCAAACAGCGTGTATCGATCGGGCACAGGGTCAGTGTCTCGAACTCAAGGAACTCACCGAACTCGCTACTGCCTGCCTCGCGGTTGACCACCAGGTTTTCGATACGCACGCCCCATTCGCCCGGCCGGTAGGTCCCCGGCTCGATCGAACTGATCATGCCCGGCAGCATCGCCGTCTGCGGCGCCGGCGCAGCCTGGTAGGCAATCACTTGCGGGCCTTCATGCACATTCATGAAGTAGCCGACACCATGACCGGTGCCATGACCGTAATCGACCTGGTCCGCCCAGATCGGCGCCCGCGCGATGGCGTCCAGCAATGGCGAAAGAATGCCCCGCGGGAAGCGCGCACGCGACAAGGCAATCATGCCCTTGAGCACCCGCGAACAGTCGGCCTTCTGTGCCTGGCTCGGCTCGCCGATCGGCACCATGCGGGTGATGTCCGTAGTACCCCCCAGGTACTGGCCGCCAGAGTCGATCAGCAACAGGCCATTACCCTCGATCACGGCATGGGACTCGTCCGTGGCTCGGTAATGTGGCATCGCGCCATTGGCGTTGTACGCGGCAATGGTCGAGAAGCTCAACGACACATAACCAGGACGACGGGCCCGGGCCGCGCTCAATTGCTCGTCGATGGTCAGCTCGGTGATCCGTTCCTGCCCCTGGTGCGCTTCAAACCAGGCGAAGAATTCGCACAGCGCCGCGCCGTCCTGCTCCATGGCTTGGCGGATATGGGCCAGGTCACCTTCTCCCTTGCGCGACTTGCTCAAGGTGGTCGGGTTGATGCCCTCGATCAGACGCACCTGGGCAACGAGATTATCCAGCAACCCCTGGGTGACGCGTGCCGGATCCACCAACAGGCTGGCGCCCGGGGCGATCGCCTTCAGCGCCGCGTCGATATCGCGGTAGTCGCGCACCTCGATGCCATCCGCCGCCAGCACGCGACGCAGATGTTCGTCCACCTTGCTCGCGCCGACAAACAGCATGGCTTTGTCCTGGCTGACCAGGGCAAAGGCGACGAATACCGGATTATAGGAAACGTCACTGCCCCGCAGATTGAACAGCCAGGCGATATCGTCGAGTGTGGCGAGGAAATGCCAGTCGGCCCCCTTGTCGCGCAAGGTATTACGCAACTCGACGAGTTTTTCCGCACGGTTGACCGTGGCATGGGGCGCAAGGTGCTGATACACCGGGTTCGCTGGCAATGCTGGGCGATCACTCCAGACCTTGGCCAGCACATCCAGATCGGTGCGCAACCGTCCACTGCGGGCTTGCAGACGCTCGCGCAACTGTCGCGCCGAGGCCAGTGCCATCACCGCCCCATCCACGGCAACGGTGCCGCCCTGCTCGCCAAGCCACTCCAATGCACTGGGATGCCCTGGGCGCAGCTTCATGAGCTCTATACCGCTACCAGCCAGCTCTTTTTGCGCCTGTTCCCAGTAGCGGCTGTCCGCCCAGACCCCGGCGAAATCCCGGGTCACCACCAGGGTACCGACCGAGCCGTGGAATCCGGACAACCACTGCCGCCCCTGCCAATACCCGGGCAGGTACTCGGACAGATGCGGGTCGGCCGACGGCACCAGCAGGGCATCCACGCCCTCACTGGCCATGACTTCGCGCACACGGGCCAAACGGGCCGGCACGCTTTGCTGAAGGGGGGACTGACTGTTCATGCGCACTCCTGCGAACACATCTCGACTGATCCAGGCCGTCGATAATGGAGCAGCCGGTCAGCGCCCGCAATCTCCACGACCGTAACAAGGCATGCATTGCCCCATGTGCCTTGTCGACCGTCGATCACTGGCACTGAACCAACCGTCGACCTGCCCCTCACAGCCTTTACCTACCGTGAGCACGCGAGGCCAGACATGCACCACACCCGCGAGCCGAAAGCTGCCGTCGTGCTGCTCGACAACCGCGAGCACACTCCAGACCACGAACATGCGGTGCATCTCAAGCTTGCCGACTGCCTGGCGCAGTTGCTGGGCATCGAGCGACAGGAGCCGCCGCCGTCCTCGCAGCCCCGCGAGGCTATCTACTATGTCCCTACCCAGACGCTGATCGATCCAACCCGCTACCAGCCGAGGGGCATCGAAACCGAAGACGATCTGTTCGGCGGCCTGGTCAGCCAACCGTTCATGGCGACCAAGGCCATCTCCCATCCGTTGCCTGCAGGTGCAGCCTGCCCACCAGGCTGGACTGACGCTTTCGCGCAACATGCCAGCGACGCCCTGCTGCGTGGCTACACGGTGTTTGCCAGGGAAGATGCGCGACGTGCCGTCGCCCTGCTGTTGCGCGAGGGCAAGGTACGCATCAAGCCGGTGCGTGCCTGCGCCGGTCGCGGCCAACAGGTGATCAGCGACCTCCA
Organism: Pseudomonas xantholysinigenes; assembly: GCF_014268885.2. NCBI lineage: Bacteria > Pseudomonadati > Pseudomonadota > Gammaproteobacteria > Pseudomonadales > Pseudomonadaceae > Pseudomonas > Pseudomonas xantholysinigenes. The sequence continues at coordinate 3,568,586 of NZ_CP077095.1, forward strand.
GGCCCTGGAGCCAATACTTGCAGCAATGGATGAGCAGGCCCTGGGCCTGTGGGGGCTGGTCCTGGAGGAGGACCTGAGCGCTGTCGAGACCTTCAGCGTCGGCCAGGCACGCGTTGCCGGACTGACCTTGAGCTACCACGGTACCCAACAACTCACCCGCGACCACGATGGCAACGACGTCTATGGTGGCTCGGATCTGGTGTTCGTACGCGGTGACTATCTGCAACTGTTGCAGCTGCCGCTGGAGGACCCGGTACGCCTGGCCATCAATCAGGCCATGCGCTACGAGCAGGCCGCCGAGCGCTACTTCCCGGGTTTTATCGCCTCACGGCGCAACTATGACGTCGCTCGCGGCCTGGACAGCCGCGGGCATCTGCGCAGCGGGGTGCTGGAGCAATCCTGGCGCATAGGCGGCGCCAGCAGTGCTGAAGTACTGGCCTTGCTGGCATTTGCCGCCAACCCGGCGTTGCAAGCATTGCGCGCCTCCACCCACGAGGTGTTCGGCGCCTGCACGCTACCAGCCGACGCCACGCTTTTCTACCAGGGGGATGACTGTGAACTCGGACAACTCAGCAAATACGCACGGATCCGCGACCATGACCGCAGAGAGTGAAAGCATCGAACTGCAAGTGCAAGGCGAAACCATTGCCGGCACCCTGGTCAGCCCCGGCAGCCGCATGCCGGGAATTCTCTTTGTCCACGGCTGGGGCGGCAGCCAGCAACGCGACCTCGCCCGCGCCCGGCAGATCACCGGACTGGGCTGCGTATGCATGACCTTCGACCTGCGCGGCCACGAGAAAACCGCAAGTCAGCGCCTGACCGTCACCCGCGAGCAGAACCTCGACGACGTACTGGTAGCCTACGACCGCCTCGCCGGTCACCCCTCGGTCGACCCTGGCGCCATCGCCGTGATCGGCAGCAGCTACGGCGGTTACCTGGCAACGCTGCTGAGCAGTCGCCGATCCGTGAAGTGGCTAGCCCTGCGGGTACCGGCGCTGTATTGGGACGACGAATGGAATGCCCCCAAGCAGGGCCTCGACCGCCAGCGGCTAAGTGCCTATCGCCTGCGCAGCCTGAGCCCGGCCGATAACCGCGCCCTGGCCGCCTGCGCCGAGTTCGGCGGCGACGTGCTGCTGGTGGAGTCGGAGCAGGACGACTACGTGCCCCATAGCACATTGATGAGCTATCGTTCGGCGTTCGTCAGCGCCCACTCGATGACCCATCGCAGGGTCGATGGCGCCGACCATGCGCTGTCGAGCGAACAGAGCCAGAAGGCCTACAGTGCGATCCTCACCGCCTGGATCAGCGAAATGGTCATCGGCGCCCGCCTCGACCGCTACCCGCACTACGCCCCCTGGTACGCCTGAGAAGCACCTACCTGGCAATGCAGGCCACCATCGGCCCCGCGCACCAGGCTACGCAGGGTTTGATAAGCGGAGAAGTTCACCCCACGGGCCTGGTGTTGACACAGCAGGTCAAGGAACGGTTCCTCGACGAAACACCCCGCCGCCGCCGACCAAGCCTCCCGCGACTGCCACTGCAGGTGCTGCAACACCCGCTGGCCATCGTCGCTGACCTGGATGCTGACATTCAGCAGGCCGGCGCAGCGCTGCGCCAATTGCTCGCTACGACTGACCAAGGCCTCGGCCAGCGCCTCCTGGCGCAGCGGTGGCACGTTGTACTCGATCATCTGGGTGAACCACAGGGAATGGGTGTTGGCCGCCATCGCGGATCTCCTCGTTTCGGACAGTTGCAGCAGATGGTCGAGGAGGGTAAAACCTCCAGTTAACTCAAGGTCAAGGATTTTCTAACCATGCAATCACCCGCCCCCCAGGACCGCTTGCTCAGTGTTGGTCAACTGGCGGCTCGTAGCGGCGTGGCGGTAACTGCCCTGCACTTCTACGAAACCAAGGGACTGATCCACAGCACTCGCAACGCCGGCAACCAGCGCCGCTACTCGCGGGCGGTACTGCGTCGGGTGGCGGTGATCAAGATGGCCCAGCGCCTGGGCATTCCCCTCGGCGATATCGCCAAGGCCCTCGATACCCTACCCTGCGACCACACCCCCACGGCCGGAGATTGGCAGCGCCTTTCGGCGCAGTGGCGCGACGACCTGACCCGGCGCATCGACGAAATGATCATGTTGCGCGACCAGCTCGATGGTTGCATCGGCTGTGGCTGCATGTCGCTCAAGGAATGCCCGCTGCGCAATCACCAAGATCGCCTGGCCGACAAAGGCCCAGGCCCACACCCGCCCAGCCAGGCTTGAGACGCGCTTGGTGATCAGGGCACGCGGGCGCTCAGATCACCACATTGCGCACAAAGCGCACGGCCACCTCGCCGTCGTTGCGATAGGCGTAGCGACAATCGCTGGGAAAAACGAAAAACTCGCCCTGGCCCAACTGCCGCTCGCCATTCTCGATGATCAAGGTCAGACAGCCCTCGGCCACATAGATCTGCTCGCTCCAACCGGCGGCATCGGCTTCGCTGGCGTAACACTCGCCCGGCGCCAGGGTCCACTCCCACAACTCCACCTCGCGTCGGGCCGGACTGCTGCCCAGCAGCACGGCCCGACTGCCAGGGTGCTCACCGGCCCAGGCCAACTCGTCGATGCGGCTGAGGTCACGCCGATCAGGTGCCTGTATCAAGGTACTGAAAGCCACGCCCAGTGCCTCGGCAATCAGGTCGAGCGTGGTGAGGCTGACATTCTTTTCGCCCGCCTCAATGGCCACCAGCATCCGTCGGCTGACCCCCGAGCGCTCGGCCAGGGCGGTCTGGCTCAGGCCGGCATCACCACGCAAACGACGCACGTTCTGGCTGACATGCTGGAGAACCGAGGCTCGGTGTTCGGAATCTTTGTGCACTATATTGCTCACTGATAGAGATTGCGCAGTATACTGCCCACTTTGCGGCGAATTGTGCGCCGCCCCTTCCGAGCGTGCAAGACCATGAGCCAGCCCACCCCCAACCAACCTGCCGTCAGCTTTCGCCTGAGCAAGGCCGAATGGGTGCTGGTATTCATCACCATGCTCTGGGGCGGCACCTTCCTGATCGTGCACAACGTCATGACCGTCAGCGGGCCGATGTTCTTCGTCGGCCTGCGCTTCGCCGCCGCGGCCTTGTTCGTCGGGTTGGTGTCGGCCCGCGCGCTGCCAGGCCTGACCTTTACCGAACTCAAGGCCGGACTACTGATCGGCGTGTCGATCATGCTCGGCTACGGCCTGCAGACCATGGGCCTGCAGACCATCAGCAGCAGCCAGTCGGCGTTCATCACGGCACTCTATGTACCCTTCGTGCCGATCCTGCAATGGCTGGTGCTGGGACGCCGCCCAGGGCTGATGCCCAGCATCGGCATTGGCCTGGCGTTCGTCGGTCTGATGCTGCTGGCCGGCCCCGAGGGCGGCTCGTTGCATTTCAGCGAGGGCGAAGTGGTGACCCTGATCAGCGCGGTGGCGATCGCCGGCGAAATCATCCTCATCAGCCGCTACGCCGGCAAGGTCGATGTGCGCCGGGTCACCGTGGTGCAACTGGCCACCGCTTCGGCGCTGGCGTTCCTGATGACCGTGCCGACCCAGGAGCGCATTCCCGACTTTTCCTGGTTGTTGCTGATCAGCGCCGTTGGCCTGGGGGCGATGAGCGCGGTGATCCAGGTGGCGATGAACTGGGCGCAGAAGTCGGTTTCGCCGACCCGGGCCACGCTGATCTATGCAGGAGAACCAGTGTGGGCCGGCATCGTCGGGCGTCTTGCCGGCGAGCGTTTGCCGGGCGTGGCGCTGATCGGCGGAGCGCTGATCGTGCTGGCGGTGGTGGTCAGCGAGCTGAAGATTCGACGCCAGGACGAGGCCGACGCGTTGCAGGACGATGAGGGGCGCCAGCGTGAAGCGGAGTTGTAAGTAACTCCGTACAACCAAGAGGGCCGTGCCGCGGCCCCACGATCCTGCAATCACCCGCTATGCTCTGTAAAAAACTGTTATAAAAAAACAGCTTGTCGCAGCACATTTGTAGGATCCTGCAACCGCTTGCGTGTTGGTGATCAACCACCCGGCACGTATGATCCTTGCCAAACCTCTCCAGAACAGAACGCTATGTCATTGATTGTGCTATTGCTTCTGCCCTTCGTGGGCAGTTGCCTGGCGGCTGTCCTGCCGCACAACGCACGCAACGCCGAGTCCATTCTCGCCGGGCTCGTGGCCTTGGTCGGCACCGTCCAGGTAGCGTTGCTCTACCCGCAGGTCGCCGATGGCGGGGTCATCCGCGAAGAACTGCTGTGGCTGCCCAGCCTGGGCATGAACCTGGTGCTGCGCATGGACGGCTTCGCCTGGCTGTTCAGCCTGCTGGTGCTGGGCATCGGCACCCTGGTGTCGCTATATGCCCGCTACTACATGTCGCCCCAGGACCCGGTGCCGCGCTTCTTCGCGTTCTTCCTGGCGTTCATGGGCGCCATGCTCGGTCTGGTGATCTCCGGCAACCTGATCCAGCTGGTGTTCTTCTGGGAGCTGACCAGCCTGTTCTCGTTCCTGCTGATCGGCTACTGGCACCACCGCGCCGACGCCCGCCGCGGTGCCTACATGGCGCTGATGGTCACGGGGGCTGGCGGCTTGTGCCTGCTGGTCGGGGCCTTGCTGCTCGGCCATGTGGTCGGCAGCTACGACCTGGACAAGGTCCTGGCTGCCGGCGACACCATCCGCCAACATGCGTTGTACCCGGTGCTGCTGCCCCTGATCCTGCTCGGCGCGTTGAGCAAGAGCGCGCAATTTCCCTTCCAGTTCTGGCTGCCCCATGCCATGGCGGCGCCCACTCCCGTTTCGGCTTATCTGCACTCGGCGACCATGGTCAAGGCCGGGGTGTTCCTGCTCGCGCGCCTGTGGCCGGTGCTCTCGGGCAGTGAGGAGTGGTTCTGGATCGTCGGCGGCGCCGGCGCCGCGACCCTGCTGCTGGGCGCCTTCGCGGCGATGTTCCAGAACGACCTCAAGGGCCTACTGGCCTACTCGACCATCAGCCACCTGGGCCTGATCACCCTGCTGCTGGGCCTGAACAGCCCGCTGGCGGCCGTGGCGGCGGTGTTCCACATTCTCAACCACGCAACCTTCAAAGCCTCGCTGTTCATGGCTGCGGGGATCATCGACCACGAAAGCGGCACCCGTGACATCCGCCGCCTCAGCGGCCTGTTCCGGCTGGTACCGTTCACCGCGACCCTGGCCATGGTCGCCAGTGCCTCGATGGCCGGCGTGCCGCTGATGAACGGTTTCCTGTCCAAGGAAATGTTCTTCGCCGAGACCGTCTTCATCACCTCCACCGCCTGGGTCGAGGCGGCCCTGCCGGTAATCGCCACCCTGGCCGGGACCTTCAGTGTGGCCTATGCGTTGCGCTTCACTGTCGACGTGTTCTTCGGCCCGCCCGCCCAGGACCTGCCGCACACGCCCCACGAGCCACCGCGCTGGATGCGCGCACCGGTCGAGCTGCTGGTGCTCACCTGCCTGGTGGTCGGCATCTTCCCCGCGCAGTCGGTCGGCCCGCTGCTGGCCGCCGCCGCACTGCCGGTGGTGGGCGGCACCTTGCCCGAGTACAGCCTGGCCATCTGGCATGGCTGGAACGCACCGCTGATCATGAGCCTGATCGCCATGAGCGGCGGCATCGTTCTCTACCTGTTGCTGCGCAAGCAGCTGCAACGCGGCCGTTTCCCCTATCCGCCACTGATCGAACGCTTCAACGGCAAGCGTCTGTTCGAACATGGCCTGGTCCGCCTGATGCTGCTGGCTCGCCACCTCGAACGGCAACTGACCACCCGCCGCCTGCAGACCCAGCTGTTCATGTTGGTGCTGGCCGCCTTCATCGCGGGCCTGGTACCACTGCTGTACAGCGGCCTGAGCTGGGGTGACCGACCCAAAATTCCGGGCTCCGGGGTGTTCGTCGCGCTCTGGCTGATCGCCATTGCCTGCGCCATCGGCGCCGCCTACCAGGCCAAGTACCACCGCCTGGCGGCCTTGATCATGGTCGGTGTGTGCGGACTGATGACCTGCATCACCTTCGTCTGGTTCTCCGCCCCCGATCTGGCCCTCACTCAGCTGGCCGTCGAAGTGGTGACCACCGTGCTGATCCTGCTCGGCCTGCGCTGGCTGCCACGGCGTATCGAAGGCGTCTCGCCGCTGCCCGGCAGCCAGGACCGCGCTCGCCTGCGCCGCCTGCGCGACCTGGTGCTGGCGGTACTGGTGGGCGGCGGCATGGCGCTGCTGTCCTACGCCATGCTCACCCGCCCCACGCCCAATGACATTTCCTCGTTCTACCTCAGCCGCGCCCTGCCGCAAGGTGGTGGCACCAACGTGGTGAACGTGATGCTGGTGGACTTCCGCGGCTTCGACACCCTCGGCGAGATCACCGTGCTGGTGGCCGTGGCGCTGACCGTGTTCGCCCTGCTGCGCCGTTTCCGTCCGCCCAAGGAGAGCATGCAGTTGCCAGCGCAGCAGCGGCTGCTGGCCCCTGACGTGGTCACCGACCTGGTCAACCCACGCCACGCCACCGATACCGCGCTGGGCTTCATGATGGTGCCGGCCGTCCTGGTGCGCCTGCTACTGCCAATCGCCCTGCTGGTGTCGATGTACCTGTTCATGCGCGGCCACAACCAGCCGGGGGGTGGTTTTGTCGCCGGCCTGGTGATGTCGGTTGCATTCATCCTTCAGTACATGGTCGCCGGCACCCAATGGGTCGAGGCACAGATGAGCCTGCGCCCATTGCGCTGGATGGGCACCGGCCTGCTCTGCGCAACCCTCACTGGAGCCGGGGCGATGCTGCTCGGCTACCCGTTCCTGACCACCCACACCGCCCACCTGCACCTGCCACTGCTGGGTGACGTGCATGTGGCCAGCGCGCTGTTCTTCGACATCGGTGTGTACACCGTGGTGGTCGGCTCGACCCTGCTGATCCTCACCGCGCTGGCCCACCAGTCGGTGCGCGCCTACCGCCCGGGCAATCCCGCCAAATCCAGCCAAGCAGGAGCCGCCTGATGGAAGAAGTCATTGCAGTCGCCATCGGCGTGCTGGCCGCCTCAGGGGTGTGGCTGGTGCTGCGCCCGCGTACCTACCAGGTGATCATGGGCCTGTGCCTGCTGTCCTATGGTGTCAACCTGTTCATCTTCAGCATGGGCAGCCTGTTCATCGGCCGAGAGCCGATCATCAAGGACGGCGTGCCCCAGGACCTGCTGCACTACACCGACCCATTGCCCCAGGCACTGGTACTGACCGCCATCGTCATCAGCTTTGCCATGACCGCGTTGTTCCTGGTGGTACTGCTGGCTTCGCGCGGCCTGACCGGCACCGACCACGTGGATGGCCGGGAGCGTGAGGAATGAGCGGGATGAGCCAACTGATGATTGCGCCGATCCTGCTGCCGTTGCTTACCGCGGCGCTGATGCTGCTGATCGGCGAAAAGCACCGCTGGCTCAAGGCACGGCTGAACCTGCTGTCGACCTTCACCGGCCTGGGCATCGCCATCACTCTGCTGATGTGGGTACGCACGCAAGGGCAGGCCGAGTCCATCGGCGTCTACCTGCCGGGTAACTGGCCGGCGCCGTTCGGTATCGTGCTGGTGGTCGACCATCTCTCGGCACTGTTGCTGGTGCTGACCGGTATCGTCGGCAGCAGCGCCCTGCTGTTCGCCCGCGCCCGCTGGGATGGTGCCGGGGCCAGCTTCCACGCGCTGTTCCAGATCCAGCTGATGGGCCTGTACGGCGCCTTCCTCACCGCCGACCTGTTCAACCTGTTCGTGTTCTTCGAAGTGCTGCTGGCGGCTTCCTACGGCCTGCTGCTGCATGGCTCGGGCCGCGCCCGGGTCAAGGCCGGCCTGCACTACATCGCCATCAACCTGTTCGCCTCGTCACTGTTCCTGGTCGGCGCGGCCATGCTCTATGGCGTGACCGGCACGCTGAACATGGCCGACCTGGCATTGAAGGTACCGCTGGTGCCGGAAGCCGATCGCGGCCTGCTGCACGCCGGCGCAGCCATCCTGGCCATCGCCTTCCTGGCCAAGGCTGGCATCTGGCCCCTGAATTTCTGGCTGGTGCCGGCCTATTCGTCGGCCAGCGCGCCGGTGGCCGCGCTGTTCGCGATCATGACCAAGGTCGGCCTGTACGCCGTGCTGCGCCTGTGGAGCCTGCTGTTCTCCGGCCAGGCCGGGGCCTCGGCGCAATTCGGCGGTGACTGGCTGGTGTACGGCGGCCTGGCGACACTGGCCGTGGCTGCGGCCTCGATCCTTGCCGCCCAGCGTCTGGAGCGCCTGGCGGCCCTGAGCATCCTGGTCTCGGCCGGCACCCTGATGGCCGCTATCGGTTTCGGCCAGTCGGTGCTCACCGGCGCCGCGCTGTTCTACCTGGCCAGTTCCACCCTGGCGTTGTGTGCCCTGTTCCTGCTGGCCGAGCTGGTCGAGCGCTCGCGCTCGGCCAACGAGGCGCCACTGGATGAGGAAGAGGATGTGATGCCCTCGCCGCTCGAGTCGCTACATCCGCCCAAGGGCATCAACCTCGACGACGAGCAAAAGGTGGTGATCGGCCAGATCATTCCCTGGACCATGGCCTTCCTCGGGCTGAGCTTCATCGCCTGCGCCCTGCTGATCATTGGCATGCCGCCGCTGTCGGGCTTCATCGGCAAGCTCAACCTGATCAGCGCGCTGTTCAATCCGCAGGGCCTGGGCGTCAGCCCCGAGCAACCGCTGGGCGCGGCGGGCTGGACCCTGGTCAGCCTGCTGATCCTCTCGGGCATGGCCTCGCTGATCGCCTTTGGCCGAGTCGGCATCCAGCGTTTCTGGAAGCCCGAGGAACGCCCATCGCCGGTACTGCGTCGCTACGAATGCCTGCCTATCGTCATCCTCCTCGGCCTGTGCATTTTCCTCAGCCTCAAGGCCGAGCCGCTGCTGCGCTATACCCAGGACACTGCGGCCAACCTGCAGGCGCCCGACCGCTACATCGAGGCGGTGATGGCGACCCGGCCGCTGCCAGGCCCAACCACCGTCGACACCGAGGTGACGCCATGAATCGCCTGTTCCCCGCCCCATTGCTGTCAGTGGCATTGTTCGCCCTGTGGTTGCTGCTGAACCTATCGGTCAGCCCGGGCAACCTGCTGCTGGGTGGCGCGCTAGGTGTGCTGGCGCCAATCCTGATGGCCCCGCTGCGCCCACAGCACGCCCATGTGCGTCGCCCGCTGACAATCGCCCGGCTGATCGGCCGGGTAGGCACCGATGTGATCCTCTCCAACCTGCAGGTGGCCCGTGGCGTTCTGCGCGCGGGCAGCACGCCACCGCGTTCGGCGTTCGTGCAGATCCCGCTGGCGCTACGCGACGCCCACGGCCTGGCCGCCTTGTCGATGATCACCACGGTGGTGCCCGGCACGGTCTGGTCGGAACTGGCGCTGGACCGCAGCGCCTTGCTGCTGCACGTGTTCGACCTGGAGGACGAGGCGGCGTTTATCGCACACTTCAAGCACACCTATGAGCGCCCGTTGATGGAGATCTTCGAATGAGCGGCCTGCTTGCCAATGCCGTGCTTGCCAGCCTGTTCATCTTCGCCCTGGCCATGGGCCTGGCGCTGATCCGGCTGTTCCGCGGCCCGTCCGCCCAGGACCGCGTGCTGGCGCTGGACTACCTGTACATCCTGGGTATGTTGATGATGCTGGTACTGGGCATTCGCTATGCCAGCGACACCTATTTCGAGGGCGCATTGCTGATCGCCCTGTTCGGCTTTGTCGGCTCGTTCGCCCTGGCCAAGTTCCTCTTGCGTGGCGAGGTGATCGAATGAGTGAAACCGTCGAACTGCCGTTCTGGCTGGAACTGCTGGTGTCTGCCCTGTTGCTGCTGGGCAGTCTGTTCGCCCTGGTCGGCGCCATCGGGCTGATTCGCCTGAAGGACTTCTTCCAGCGCATGCATCCGCCGGCGCTGGCCTCGACCATCGGCGCCTGGTGCGTGGCGCTGGCCTCGATCCTGTACTTCTCGGTGCTCAAGCAGAGCCCGGTGCTGCATGCGTGGTTGATCCCGGTCCTGCTGTCGATTACCGTGCCGGTGACCACGCTGCTGCTGGCCAGGGCCGCGCTGTTTCGCAAGCGCACCTCGGGCGAAGCGGTGCCCGAGGAAATCAGCAGTGGCAGGGACCGCGGCAACTGAGCCGCCCTACCCCCGACGGCGGCCGCCATGCGGCCATTCGCCGACAGGCCTGAACCTCACATCTGGCTCAAGCGCTGCAGCTCGCGCCGCACCATCGCCACATAGGGCGCCGGCTTGAGCTGGTACAGCTCGGCAGCCACCCAATTCAACCAACCACCTTGCAGCTCGGCACGTCGCGCCAGCAAGCGCTCGGCTTCCTGGGTCGCCTGGGCCAGGTGCCGGCGGTGAAAGTCCGCCCGCGTCTCGCTCACTCGCTGGCCTTGAAGGTGGTCAGCTCGCCCTTGCGCCACTTGGCCACCTTGCCGGTCACTGCCTTGAGCAGCTTGCCCAAGCCCTCCTGGACCTGCTGCTGCGCGGCAAATACCAGCATCACCCCATGACCGTCGCGGAACACGATACCGTCGCCCTCAGGCACCGAGACGAAGGCATAGTCGCCCTGGCCATAGACATTCAGCTTGATCTCGCGAAAGCGCAGCTCCAGCTTGCCGCCTTCGCGGCTGGGCAGCACGGCGGCGCGAAAATGGTCGCCCACCTTCAACTCCAGGCGTTGCTTGTCGTCGACCACCATCGCGCTGTCGGTATCGATCTCGGCCATGTACAGGCCTTCAGGGTTTTGCTCGGTGACATAGATGAAGCGTCCATGGAACAACTTCACCAATTGGGCGCGCAAGTCGCCCAAGGCGAACAAGGCATGGGTATCCAGCGTACTGACTGCCAATGAAAGGCTCCTCACATCGATTGCAACCGGCCACGCCACAAACGCCTCGCGCGTCAGGTGGCAGCCATTTCTAAACAGGCCCGGCGGGCCATGAAACCATGGTCACCCAGCATCCACGCGACAGGACCTGCGAGCAACCGGGAAAGGATTCACCCAGCCACCGCAAGGCGGCGCGAAGTAAGCTTCGGCATGGTTCCGTAATGGGAAACGTAAAGTCTGACAGTAAAAAGGCCAGAAAGGATGCGACAAACAGCGCCAGCGCTTTCGTCAGAAAGAGTCACTGTGCTTCAGTCGCGCATTACAGGGGAAGGAATATGCACGAAAACACTGAAATCCGTCGAGAGGCACGCAACAATTCGTGCCGTGGAATCCCTCGCTATATCGTCATTCCTGCCGGCATTGCCTTCTACCATATCGCCGAGCGTACCACCGGGCGGATTCGAGGGTTTCGCCAACGTCACGAAGACGCCTGCGAGCTGGCCCGTCACCTCGAGCGCTGAGCCATTCAGGCGGCGTGACACCTGGCCAGCTGTGCCAGCCAGGCCGCCTGGCACTCCAGGGCCTCGTTGCGGCTGGCAAACGCGGTGCCGCGGCGCTCGCCGTCAACCAGCACCACCCAGCACACCCGCTTGCCCAGGGCCTGCAACGACTGCGGTACCCCGGTGCCAATCATCACCGCCACATCGACTTTGCCATTCATAATTCCCTCCGGAATTTAATTAGCAGCCTAACGATGTGCGTATGATACGGCTTGTCGCTCGCAGAGAACAGCGCCGACAGGTACAGCTGTGTTGCAGTTATGGCAACAAACGACGCTCAGTCCAGCCCGGGTTCGGGACGATAGCCCAGGCGCAGACCACCCCAGTGGCGCCCTCGAACGAAAATCGGCACCGACAGGTCATGCATCAGTTCGCCGGTATCTCGCGTGTAGGTCTGCAGCAATACCCGCTGCTGGTGATTGCCGCAACGAATGCCGGTGCGATCGTCGAAGATGCGCTTGCTGCGGTTGTGCGCGGTGTCATGCTGCGGGTCACCGGTCAGCGGCTGGTTGAAGGTGCTGTTGTGGGTGGGCACGTAGCCTTGCTGGGTACAGGCGATGGCATACACCAGCCCTTCATGCTGCAGCAACGGCTCCTGAATCTGCGGCAACACCGTATCGGTGTAGTGGTCGAAACCGGTGCTGAAGCGTGGCGGTTGCATGCCGGGAATCGGCCGGTACTGGCGGTCGAACAGATCATCCAGGCCAATCCGTCCCTGCTCGACATCGGCTGCGAAACGCTCGCCGATCTGCCGCGCACCGGCCTGGGCCAACTCGAAGACCCGCTGGTGATAGGCATCGAGCCCCACTTCGGCCAGACGCTCGCTCAGGCTTTCGACCTGCCCCTCCATCTGCACGGCGGCCTTGGTCAGGCGCCGGGTCTGCTGGTCGCTGACCTCCAGGTCGCTACGCACCTGGGCCACGGCCTGGAACAAGGTGTCGAGCTGGGCCTGGTTGGTCTGCGTGCCTTCGGCAATCTCGCCCACCTGCCCTTCAACACTGGCGGCCAGGCGGGCGATCTGCGCCAGTTGCCCACCGGCCTGCTCGACTTGCTCGACACCCAGCCCCAGGTCGTCGGCCAGGTCGCGGATCTGCGCTACCACCTGGGCGGTGCGCGCCTGGATGTCGGCCACCATCTGCCCCACCTCCTCCGTGGCGCTGGCGGTGCGCCCTGCCAGGCCGCGCACCTCGTCGGCAACCACGGCGAAACCACGGCCATGCTCCCCGGCGCGCGCCGCCTCGATGGCCGCGTTGAGCGCCAGCAGGTTGGTCTGGCTGGCGATGGCCTGGATCACCAGGGTAACCCGGGCGATATCTTCGCTGCGTTGGTGCAGCGCTTCGATCAATGCGCGGCTGGCGCTGGCTCGCTCGCTCAGGTCACGCATGCGCTGGATCGACTCGGCGAGTACCGCGCTGCCCGCCACGCTGCTGCCATGGGCCGAGCGCGCGGCATCCAGGGCTTGCTGGCTGAGCTGGGCCGTGGCCGTTTCGGTGGTGATCATGATCTCGGCGCTGCCGACGATATCCTGGGCGGCACCCAGCTGTGACTGTACCCGGGCGGCCAGTTGCTGTACCGAATGGGCCACCGCGGCAGCCGCCAGCGCGTTGTGGCTGGTACCACGCGCCAGTTCCTGGAGCAGCTCGCCTTCCTGTTCGGTCGGTGCGCTCATCGGCGCAGGCGCCGGGCGTCGCCCGTGGGGCAACCACAGCACCAGCAAGGCCAGCGGCACGGCCAGGTACAAGGCCAGCCCCGCATAGGCCATGGCCGCCAGCACCGCGCACAGCGCCACACCCTGTAGCAGGGCGACGCCGGCTACCTTTCGTGTAGGCAGCACGGGCACAGTGTCAACCGCCGGCAGAGATCCTTCTCGCATCATCTTCGTGGTCCATCCGTATGTCGTTATTGTGTCGCCATTAAACGCCACTATAACGCCATTAGCCATGCTCCCTCGGGCGCAAGGCGCTCACGCTTGATGCAAGACAAAAAACACAAAGGCCCCAGGGATCGCTCCGTGGGGCCTTGCGCGGGACGCTGGATCAGATCTGCCGCTGGTGGCGGTCGAGCTGTTCGTGGCGCTCCTGGGCTTCGATGCAGTACTTGGTGGTCGGGCTGATCAGCAAGCGCTTCAGGCCGATCGGCTCACCACTGTCGTCACACCAGCCGAAGCTTTCGTCGGTGATGCGGTCTAGAGCCATCTCCAGCTGCGGCAGCAGGCGCTGGTCGCGGTCGATGGCATTGACCAGCCAGGTACGCTCTTCCTCGACCGACGCTACATCAGCCGGATCCGATGGGCTGTCCAGGCTTTCGATGGAGGTGCGGCTGAGTTCGATGCGCTCGTGGGTTTCTACTTTCATCGCTTGCAGCAGCGCGGTGAAGAATGCGAGCTGTTCGGCGTTCATGTAGTCATCGGCCGACATGGCCAGCAACTGTTCCTTGGTCATCGATTTCTCTATGAAAAAATGTGCATATGGGCGATTCGGGTGCCACCGGCGCTGCTGCGTCGGCGGCGGAATTCTTCAAGCGCCAACCGGCACTCTTTTACAGGGGGCGGCAGTCTAAGGTGCCAAGCGGCAGCGGGCAACAGAAATGACGGGGGATTTGACCGAAATGGCCAGGAATCCGCCCGCTGGTGCCCTATTGGCCTGGTGGCATGCGGTGGGTAGGCGCCTATGAGCAATATGCCGCAACAATAATCACCTCGACTGAACGGCCTCCTGCTCGGCGGTATCTCCAGCTCCGCCTGGGTAGTAGTCGGGTAGCGCACAACACCGGGCAAGACCGGGCTTGATGGGGGTCCTCCACTCACAGGCCAATGCCATGAACGACAACCTGCTGCAACACCTGGCTCAGTTCAGCCGCCTCGACTGCAAGGTCGCCAAGCGTTTCCAAAATCGCCCGACCTTACGGCAAACCGCCGAATACATGCTGCTCGAGCAATGGTCGCAACGCCATCTCGGCCGTCAACACGACCCACTGAACCTGTACCTGAGCAGCCACGACACACGGACCGAAAAGACCTTCGTGCGCCCCTTGGCCCAGGTACTGGTCGAACGCTATTGCCTGGGCCGGACGCTGAACCTGACGGAAGGTTCGGACACCCTCCTGCCGCACCAGAGCAGCGGTCAGGCCGGCACAGTGGACATTGACCTGCACGAAGTCGAAATGCTGATCAACGATGCCGGGCCTTTGCTGATCTCCGTCCACCAACAACAACTGGTGGCTTACTGGAGCTTGTTCGACAGTGCAGGCCAAACTCCTTGGCAATGGTTTGCCCGCTATTTGCGTAAGCAACTGCAGAGCGCCATCGAAGTGCACAAGAAGGCCGCAAGCCTGTCAGGCTATGCCCTGGCGACCGCCACGCTGGTGCAAGGTTATCCAGCCGCGAGCCAGCGCCGTGACTGGTCCAATGCCCAGGGGCTTGTCGTATCGAATCTGCAGGTCGACTACGCGAGCAACAGCAACCTTGATGTGGACCTGGCCAGCGCGGTGCTGATCGAACATGCCGATGGCGACCCGGCACGTGATCTGACCTTGGTCTTCACCCTGGCCGGCCGATTGTATGGCTTCGAGAGCCGCCAGGTATTGCTTGACTTCATTGCCCGTTTCCACGCCGAGACCACCCCGGACACCACCCTGCGAATCACCATTACACCCGCGGTGTCCGACGTCTTCGAGGAGCAGGCGTTGGGCCTGCTCAATCAGCAACTGCGCGTCATCGACACCCTCGCACAGCATTACCATGGCAAGTTTGAGGCCCTCTGGCTGAATCGTGACCTCGACCGTTTCACATCCATGATCGATCTGTGCAACGAAGCCGAAGCTGCTCAGCGCCAATCCCTTTCGACCCACCTACCGAATTGGTTGCAGCACGCCCCAAGCCGCCCGCTGATGCACTACAGCCAACTGCTGATCGAAGTCGCTCAACGCTACCAGGATGCCCAGGGACGATTCTGGCTGGACGGCGTGCCCACTGCCGAAGCCTTCGCCAACCAGCAACTGGCGCAACGCATGGCGACCGATCACCCTGGAGCAACCTGCAACCCCGAGCAGGTGCAGGTGATCAATCATCAGGTCACCGCGACGGCGGCCGCCTCGCAAGGCAGCCTGGTGACCAGTGGTGAAGAGCACCCTGTCGTCTTCACCTTGGCTCAGTTGGCCATCGGCAATTTGGGATTGCTCAGGCCGGGACGGGTGACGCTGTCATCGACCACCGCGCAGCCGTTGCCCAGCTGGATGACCGAGCACTACTTGCGCACGCTGGTCAGCGAACTCGATGTCGCAACGACCTACCCGGCCCTGCTGCGGCGCGAACTGCTGGACAATGCCGAGCAGCGCCAACAACGCGAACAGCTCTTGAAGGCGCAGCTTGAGGTGCAACTACCGGCACTGGTCATGGAGCTGCACCTGCAAGGCAAGATTCCCGACAGCAAGATGGCCGAGCATGTCAGCCAGCTCTTTTCACCCACCCCCACTGCCAAGGACCCCGAATGGGTCATGCGCAGGCTGGGCTTCATCAAGTCTCCCGGCTCGGCGGTCGACCACCCTCGCAACACCTGGCTGATCGAACGTTCAGCCCCCAACGCAGAGGCCTGCCTGTTGTATCGCCCCTTGCACGAGGACGCGCTGCTCTATTTCGAGGATCGCCTGGCCTTGTTCGTCGCCATCAGCACCCCCGGGCCACTCCAGGACGACCTGTTGCAACGCCTGCCGGCGGAGGACCGGCGCTTCTACGATCATGGCGGATTCCTTGAACCCCACCTGTTCGTCCCGCTCGAGGACACCAGTGCCGTGCCGTTCGGCACCCCGGCAGCGGTGAGCATCGCCGTCGAGCCCGCCGTGGACGAGCTGGCCCAAGCGCTCTACCTGGCCTGCGTGAATGAGTCCATCAGCCGTTTCGAGGCCCATTCGGCCAGCACCGCGCAAACCCGCTGGAACAGCTGGAAGGAACTGGGCTGGCTGCTGTTCAACACCTTGCTGCCCCTGGCTGGAAGCTCGCTGGGCAAAGTGGCCTGGCTGGCTCAGATGGAAATTGCCCTTGCCCAGTTCGTGGCGACCGACAGCGAGAACAGCCCTACCGAGCATCGCCTGGCCATGGTCGACTTGCTGACCAACATCGCCGTGCTGCTGTTCTCCCGCTCGCTGTTCCAACTCAGGCTGGAACAGCCCCTCGTGCCAGCGCCAGCAGTCGAGCCGCCGTCGCCTGCGCTGGTCGCCATACCTGCCCCGGAGGTGAGCACCACGCCAGACTGGACCCTGGACTTCTCCTGGTCTCGCCCCAACCGTACGCTCGGCCCGGCACTACGCCAGGAACTGGATCAACTGCAAGCGAGTGTGCCAGTCGCATCCCTGGGTACTCCGATACCGTCCGGCCGCTTCCAAGGACTGTACCTGCAGGGCACCAAGTTCTATGTGGCCCTCGACGGACACGCCTACGAAGTCACGGAGGATGCCACGTTGCAGCAGACACGTATCGTCGGCAAGGACCACGCGCAGGGCCCGCTGCTGCAGCGCAACGAGCTTGGCCATTGGCAACTCGATCTCAGGTTGGGCCTCAAGGGCGGCATGCCCCTGAAGGAGCGAGTCGTGCAACGGCAACTCGAAGCGCTGGGCGCCGTGTTCGAGATCAACAATGTGATTCAGGCCGAAAAGGCGACCTTCGCCGACAAGACCCGCGAGATGACCGCGATCGAAGGCCTGGCCAACATGCCCCTCGACGACAGCCGCCTGGCCTCGTGCCAGGACAAGATCAGCGTTCTGTCGCGTTTCTGGCAAGGCCACCTGGAACATCTGGTCACCCGCAATGGGTTGAAGCCGGTCAAGGATTTCAACACTGTCCACGCCTATGCCCTGCAACAGATCAGCTTCTGTGAACGGGTGCTGCACAAGATCCTGCACAAACGCTACCAACCACAACGCGCCCAACTACTGGAAATTGCCAAAGAACAAAAACAAGGCCAAGCGCTCACCGCGGCCGACGTGCAAATCGCCAGGACGCGCCTGGACCACCTGGAACCCTTGATCGAGCGAATGATCGAGAACAATGACGCCTTGCGAAAGTGTGTAAGCGAGTTGCGCAAACTCGCGAGCCCGCGCTTTGCCGACATCACCCGCTGGCTGAACCAGGCCAGCAGCGTCCCTGCGAGCGCGGAGAAAGGGCTGATCCTGCGCTTCCTGCGCCTTGAGAGCCTGGTCAACCGCCTGAGTCTGGTGCATGGCCTGGATGGGGAAGGTCCTTACTGGCTGGATCGCCTGTGGGACAATCTCGAACTGGGTATCGCCCAGCGCGCCAAACTCTATGCCCTGCCGCAAGCCGACGAGGAAGTCAGCGCCCGACTGTTGCTCAGCATCAAGGGGCACCTGGAAGCCGCCAAACGACAACTGGGCAACCTTACCGAGGAGATTCACGACGACGCGGCGTTGCAGACGATCCAGGTGCTGCACGCTCAGCTTGACGGCGTGCTCTCCGATATTGCCAGCGACCTCGCCGAACTCCCGGACTACCCGCCAATTAGCACCTTGGGCCAACTGCGCAAGAAGGTACCCGGGCTGATCGAAACCATCGAAGGCGATGTGTTGCTGGGCAACCCTCGGGCGGAGGACGCCACCACTGTCGACGTGCCTGGGCCGGACAACAAGACCCGCGCCCGTACCTATCGACTCAAGCAAGGCAACTGGGTCGAGGTCAAGCCTGCCACGGCCCAGGTCACGCCAAGCCAGCGTAGCCTGAAACGTTTGCTCAAAGACAGCGCGCCCCTCATGAGCAAGGCTCGCGCCGAATTGGAGAGCATGCGCCGAGCCAGCGCCAACTACCTGCCGGTAGAGATCGAAGAGGCCATCCTCCATCAACGTGACCGCTTGCAGGGCCAGATTGATGCCATCGAGGCGCGTCTGACCGATGACAACGAAACTGACGAGGCCGCCGGAGGACTGGATGCAGAAGGGACGGTCAAGGACCTGCGCACCCTGGCCAATGAGCTGAAAACCCAGGCGAGCACCCTACGTGTCAACGCCGCCCTGACGCAGAAACCGCGCATGGCCGAAGTCCAGTTTCTACTCGCGCAGGGTGAGGTGCAGGTGGCAAAAGTCGGTACGCGAACGCGCCTGGCCAAGATAAAGGGGCGCCCCGCCGACTTCCTCGACGAATACAGTGTCAGCCATGCTGGCAGCGTGTTGTGGTATGCCCATTTCCACTATGCGGCAATGGACACCGCCGAGGTCAACTTCACCGCTGGGCACCTCAAGACCCTCGCCCAACGTCATGCGGCCGGCCAACGGGTAACCGACGCCAATGGCACGGTCACGGAGGTCTATCGAGCACCGATCACCAGCGCGGCAGCCAGCGCGCATTTCTTCAACCTGTAACCGCCTGGGGCGCTGAGCAGTCAGCGCCCCATCGGTTTTAGCGATCCTTGAATTGCGCCTCACGCTTGGCAATGAAGGCGGCCATGCCTTCCTTCTGGTCCTCGGTGGCGAACGCTGCGTGGAACACTCGGCGCTCGAAGCGTACCCCCTCGCTGAGGGTGACCTCGAAGGCGCGATTGACGCTCTCCTTGACCATCATGCTCACCGGGATCGACTTGCCGGCGATGGTGGCGGCCACCTTCAACGCCTCTTCGACCAGTTCGGCCTGCGGCACGATACGCGCCACCAGACCGGCGCGCTCGGCCTCCTCGGCGCCCATCAGGCGGCCGGTCAGGCACAGCTCCATGGCCTTAGCCTTGCCCACCGCGCGCGTCAGACGCTGGGTACCACCCATGCCTGGCAACACGCCCAGGTTGATTTCCGGCTGGCCGAACTTGGCGTTGTCGGCGGCCAGGATGAAGTCGCACATCATCGCCAGCTCGCAACCACCGCCCAGGGCAAAGCCGGACACCGCCGCGATGATCGGCTTGCGCCGGTTGGCGATGCGGTCGGCGTCGCTGAACAGGTCGTCGACGTAGATCTGCGGGTATTGCAGCTCGGCCATTTCCTTGATGTCGGCGCCGGCGGCGAAGGCCTTGGCGGAACCGGTCAGCACCACGCAGCCGATGTTCGGGTCACGCTCGAGCTGGTCCAGGGCCTGGTTGATCTCGCCGACGATCTGCGCGTTCAGGGCGTTGAGCGCCTGGGGGCGGTTGAGGGTGATCAGGCCGACCTTGCCGTGGATATCCAACAGGATGGTTTCGAATGCCATGCAGACTGCTCCTTCAAAGATTGCGCGCAATGACCATGCGCTGAATGTCGCTGGTGCCTTCGTAGATCTGGCAGACCCGCACATCGCGGTAGATCCGCTCCAGCGGGAAGTCGCTCAGATAGCCATAACCGCCCAGGGTCTGCAAGGCATCCGAACAGACCTTTTCGGCCATTTCCGAGGCGAACAGCTTGGCCATCGACGCCTCCACCAACGCCGGGCGCCCGGCATCGCGCAAGGCCGCGGCGTGCAGCACCATCTGCCGGGCGACGGCGATCTTGGTCGCCATGTCGGCCAGGCGGAACGCCACCGCCTGGTGCTCGATCAAGGGTTTGCCGAAGGTTTGCCGCTCGTTGGCGTAGTCGCGTGCCGCCTCGAAGGCGGCGCGGGCCATGCCCACCGACTGCGAGGCGATGCCGATGCGTCCACCTTCGAGGTTGGCCAGGGCGATCTTGTAGCCCTGCCCTTCCTCGCCCAGGCGGTTGGCCAGCGGCACCCGCACATTGTCGAAGACGATCTGGCAAGTGTCGGAGGCATGCTGGCCAAGCTTGTCCTCGACCCGCGCCACCTGATAACCCGGCGAGTCGGTGGACACGATAAAGGCCGTGATGCCGCGCTTGCCGGCGTCCGGGTCGGTGACGGCGAACACGATGACCACCCCGGCATTCTGCCCCGAGGTGATGAACTGCTTGCTGCCGTTGAGCACGTAGTGGTCGCCATCAAGGCGGGCGCGGGTCTTCAGGCTGCTGGCGTCGGAACCGGCCTGGGGTTCGGTCAGGGCGAAGGCGCCGAGCATCGCGCCGCTGGCCAATGGCGCCAGAAACTGCTGTTTCTGCGCCTCGCTGCCGAACTTCAAGATCGGCACGCAGCCCACCGAGTTGTGCACGCTCATGATGGTCGAGCAGGCGCCGTCGCCAGCGGCGATCTCTTCCAGGGCCATGGCATAGGCCACATAGCCAGTGTCACTCCCCCCATACTGCTCCGGCACCAGCATGCCGAACAGGCCGAGGTCGGCCATCTCGGCGATCGCCTCCTTGGGGAAGCGGTGCTCCTTGTCCCATTGCTCGGCAAACGGCTTCAAGCGCTCCTGGGCAAAGTCGCGCACCGCGTCGGCGATCTGTTGTTGCTCTTCAGTTACCAGCATGGTTCACCTCAGTACAGGCACTCGACCGCCATGGCAGTCGCCTCGCCACCGCCGATGCAGATGGCGGCCACCCCACGACGCAGGTTGTTCTGGCGCAGGGCCGACAGCAAGGTCACCAGGATGCGCGCGCCCGAGGCGCCGATCGGATGGCCCAGGGCACAGGCGCCACCGTGGATGTTCACTTTGTCATGGGGCAGGTCGAGCTGCTTCATCGCCGCCAGGGTGACCACGGCGAAGGCCTCGTTGATCTCGAACAGGTCGACGTCGGACAGCGACCAGCCGGTGCGCTTCATCAGCTTGTCGATGGCGCCGATCGGCGCGGTGGGGAACAAGGCTGGCGCGTCGGCGAAGGCCGCGTGGCCATGGATCACGGCCAGCGGCTTGAGGCCGCGTTTCTCGGCCTCGGAGCGGCGCATCAGCACCAGTGCCGCGGCGCCATCGGAGATGGAGCTGGAGTTGGCGGCAGTGACGGTGCCGCCTTCGCGGAAGGCCGGCTTGAGTTGCGGGATCTTGTCCAGGCGTGCCTTGGGCGGCTGCTCGTCATCCTTGATGAGGCGCTTTTCCTTGCCCTCGGTCACCTCGACCGGAACGATCTCTGCGGCGAAGCGGCCGCTGTTGATCGCATCCTGGGCGCGGGTCAGCGAGGCGATGGCAAAGTCGTCCTGGGCCTGGCGGCTGAAATCGCCCTGCTGCGCGCAGTCCTCGGCGAAGGTGCCCATCAGGCGCCCCTTGTCGTAGGCATCTTCCAGACCGTCCATGAACATGTGGTCGATGATCTTGCCGTGGCCCATGCGGTAGCCGCCACGGGCCTTGTCCAGCAGATAGGGAGCGTTGGTCATGCTCTCCATACCGCCGGCGACGATCACCTCGGCACTGCCGGCCAGCAGTTGGTCATGGGCCATGATGGCTGCCTGCATGCCCGAACCGCACATCTTGTTCAGGGTGGTGCAGGTGGTGTGCTTGTCCAGGCCGGCGCCCAGGGCGGCCTGGCGTGCCGGTGCCTGGCCCTGCCCGGCGGGCAGCACGCAGCCGAACAGCACCTGTTCGACACTGCTGGCGTCGATGCCGGCGCGCTCGACGGCCGCGCGGATCGCCGCACTGCCCAACTGCGCCGCGGTCAGGCTCTTGAGGTCGCCCTGCAGGCCGCCCATGGGCGTGCGCACGGCGCTGACGATAACGATGGGGTCATTGGCGAGGGTCATGTCGTGATCTCCTTATTTGGCAGCCATGCGCAACGCGCCGTCGAGGCGGATCACCTCGCCGTTGAGCATGCTGTTCTCGATGATATGGCGGGCGAGCGCTGCGTACTCCTGCGGCCGGCCCAGGCGTGGCGGGAACGGCACGCCGGCGGACAGCGAGGCGCGCACTTCGTCGGTCATGCCCGCCATCATGGGGGTTTCGAAAATGCCGGGAGCGATGGTCATCACCCGAATGCCGAAACGCGCCAGCTCACGGGCGGCCGGCAAGGTCAGGCTAGCGATGGCGCCCTTCGAGGCAGCATAGGCGGCCTGGCCGATCTGTCCGTCATAGGCGGCAATGGAGGCGGTATTGATGATCACGCCGCGCTCACCACCTTCGTCGGCCTGCCCTTCGGCCATGGCCGCGGCAGCCAGGCGCAGTAGGTTGAAGCTGCCGATCAGGTTGACGTTGATGACCTTGGCGAAACTGCCCAGGGCATGCGGGCCGTTCTTGCCCAGGACCTTCTCGGCGCCGACGATGCCGGCACAGTTGACCAGCCCGTGCAGGCTGCCAAAGGCGCTGACGGCGGCATCGACCGCCGCCTTGGCGGCTTGTTCGTCGCTGATGTCGGCCACGGCGAAACGGGCATTGGCGCCCAGCTCGCTTGCCTTGGCCTCGACGGCGGCGGCGTTCAGGTCGACCAGCATGACCTTGGCGCCGGCCTCGATGAGCATCTGCGCGGTGGCGGCGCCCAGGCCCGAGGCCGCGCCGCTGACGATGAAGTTTCGGTTGTGGATGAGCATGATGGGCTTCCTTCAGGCGCCTGCAGCGATCGGCTGCGCGGCTTGTTGTCGGGCGATTTCCTGGTTGCGCAGGATGAAGCGTTGCAGCTTGCCGCTCGGGGTCTTGGGCAGCTCGCCGACGAATTCGATTTCACGCGGGTAGGCGTGGGCGTAGAGGCGCTGGCGCACGTGCTGGCGCAGGGTTTCCTCAAGTTCGGCGCTGCCCAGGTAACCCTGGGCCAGCACCACGAAGGCCTTGATCAGCTCGGTGCGTTCTGAGTCGGGTTTGCCGATCACCGCCGCCTCGACCACCGCCGGGTGCTCGATCAACGCGCTTTCCACATCGAACGGGCCGACCCGGTAACCCGAGGTGGTGATCACATCGTCGCTGCGACCGACGAAGCTAATGCTGCCGTCCTGATTGAGTTCGACGGTGTCGCCGGACAGGTAGTAACTGCCAACGAACGCCTTGGTCGGCAGCCCGTGGTAACCGGCGAACCAGCACAGCGGCGAGTGCTCGCGGTCCACCGCGAGGATGCCGGGCTGGCCGACAGGCAGTTCGTTGCCCTGCTCGTCCACCACGACGATGCGGTGGCCGGGAATGGCGAAACCAGCCGAGCCCAGGTGCACCGGGTGCGCCAGCGCATGGTGGTTGCACAGCACCATGCCCAGCTCGGTCTGGCCGTAATGGTCATGGATAGTCACACCGAGCTCATCGGCGAACCAGCGGATCACTTCCGGATTGAGCGGTTCACCGGCACTGCTGACCACCCGCAGGCGTCCCTTGATCGGCGCCGAGAACACGTTACCTGCCGCGATCAGTAGGCGATAGGCCGTCGGCGAGCCTGCCAGGTTGGTGATGCCCAGCTTGTCGATGACCCGCGCACAGCTTTCGACGCTGAACGGGCCGTCGTAGAAGGTGGTGGCGTGGCCCAGTGACAAGGGGCCGGTGACAGCATAGTAGAGGCCATAGGCCCAGCCGGGGTCGGCCAGGTTCCAGAAGTTGTCGTCCGGACGCAGGCCGATGGCATCGCGCATGTAGCCCTGGAACGCGACCATGGCGCGCAGCGGCACTTCCAGCGGCTTGGCCGGGCCAGTGGTGCCCGAAGTGAACATCAGCAGGAAAGGATCGTTGCCGCTACGCATCACTGGCGCACATTCGCTGGCAGCGGACTCGAGGCTGCGGTGGAAATCCAGCTCACCCTCGGCGGCACTAACCGTGACGACAGTCGGACAGTCCGCCACCTCATCGAGCTTGGGCCGGTTGTGGCGGTCGGTGACCACCACCCTGGCGTGGGACTGCTCGAGACGGTGCTCGATGGCCTTGGGCCCGAAGGCGGTGAACAGTGGCTGGTAGACCGCACCCAGGCGCCAGGTGGCCAGGATGGTCACCAGCAATTCGGGGGTACGCGGCATGAGCCCGGCGACCCGGTCGCCGGCCTCGACGCCCTGGGTCTTGAGCACGTTGGCAAAGCGTGCGGCCAGGGCCTGCAGTTGATCGAAGGTGTAGCGCCCGCTGTTGCCATCCCGGTCTTCCCAGACCAGGGCGGGCTTGCCGCTGCCAGTATGGCGGTCACAACACTCGACACAGGCGTTGAGGGACTCGAGGTTGCCATGCAGCGCCGCAGCGGCGGCCCGGGCATGGTCGAACGCACGAGCGGCCTCGGCGTAATCGCGCATCGTCGGACTCCTGGTTTGTTGTTTTTGGAGTGGGACCATCGGTCCGACGATGTTCGCGCCGCTCAAGCACGGCGGCAATGGCCAAAGCTGTCAATCTGGATGACCGGTTTGGCCGCTGGGCGCTCACAGATTTCTGCTCACGCCGTTTGCCAATCAAACGCGAGCCAGACTGTTTCTAGCCTGCCTGTAGCAGTTCAATGGTCAACAGCATCTTCAATCGCTGCACCTGCGCGGCATGGCCATTGCCCAGCACCACCCACTGTTCGCCCCACCCCTCTTCGCCAATCTCCAGTTCTGCGCCCCTGGAGGCGAAATCATCATCGATCGCGTCAAACTCATCGCGATGTTGCACCCTGAGCAAGTCACTCCAGAAATCCAGACCGCTCAGGTACTCAGCCTGCGCATGGATGGTTTCTCTAGCCCTTACATGCGCGCGCGCATCGTCGATGACGGTGGGCTCAACATGACCCAACCTCTCATACCGCATCGATGCAGGCTGCCCCGGAAGCTCCAGCTCCTCCGTCAGCTTGATGCGGATGTACAGACTCACTTCGACCTCGTCGAGCGAAGGCTCCGCTACTTTGCGCTCGGCAATGTACTCATTGATGAAGATCTCCAGCTGCTTCAGGCGGAACAACCCCAGGCCCAACGTGAGCAGCCCTGCCTGTTCATCCCCTTGCCCATGGTACGCCCTGATCTTCAGCAGATGCAGGTACAGCTCACTGAACCGGTTGGCGACACTGTCATCGCAGGTGGTCGCTTCACGGGCCATGGCGAAGAAGGTGCTGGCCATCTCCCGATCAGAATCCATCACGTCGAGCAATTCCCAGACGCGCGAGGTCAACTCGGCACGGTGCGTCGCATTGCTGTAATCGGTGGTGTGCTCCAGATCGCCCAACAGGTTTTTCAACCTGTTGCTGCGCGCATCGGCGAACAGCCGGTCCCAGCGCGGCCCGCGCACCTGCTCCTGGTCCGCGGCGACCCAGGCCGCGCGCTCGGCAAGCCGCTGGACATTGGCGGCCTGGCCGGGATGGGCAAGATGCGGAGGATGCGCATAGAGCCGGGTGAGTTGTTCCAGCGGGATGGGATTGCCGTCCAACTCGATCGCCGAGCGAAACGGATACGGCATCTCCAATATGTTGTCGGGCACAGAAGACAGGTTGTTCGAGCGCAGGTCGACACGGCAAAGCATGCCGCACTGCTCAATGCCTTGCGGCCAATTCAGCAGCCCACAATCCGACAGCCGCAAGCGTACCAACGCCGGCACCTGGTCAAAGCGCAGTATCATCCTGCGCAATGGATTGAGGCTCAGGTCAAGCTCCTGCAGATTGGTCAAGGCCGCAAGCGCGTCGCTTACCTGCGCAGTGAAGCGGATGCGGTTGCCAGTCAGCCTCAGACGCTCCAAAGTCGCCAGATGCCGCAAACCGGTCGGCACAGTCGCCAGGTTGTTATAGGACATATTCAGCCGCCGTAGACGGCCGAAACAACTGAAGAAGGAATCGGGCACGGCCCGCAACGGGGTATTGACCATGACCAAGGTCGTGATGTGATCAAAATCGATACCGGCATCCAACTCGGGCAGGCTGGTTACGGTGGAACCGCTCAAGTCCAGCACGAAACCTCGGTGCCCGCTCTCCTGATCCTCCGTAAGCAATCGGCGCCAGGCCGTATGCAGCCGGTACATGAACTGGCGACGCGCTGGCCGTTCTCTTTCCCGCGCCTCGTCAACCCAGCTGTCCAGCGCCCCCGCCAGCAACCGGAAGTTATTCTCTTCGGACTCCAAGGCGGCCAGGGGCTCTTCAGTGTCGAGGATACGGTCCAGATGGACATCTATCTGCGCGGGCGTGCCCCCACTGTAAAGCGCCGCCAGCCGCCGTCGAATGAAACGCCGCGTGCCGCCTTCCTTGGACACCAGCCCTCCCATCAGATAGCCCACGCGGCCATCGGGCAGGCGCTGGCCGGGGTTGAACCAGCCTTCTTGCTGACGCCAGCCAAACAGCGCCAGCAACTTGTGCCGCTCCTCGGGTAGCGTATCGATGACCAACTGCCGCAGCTTGGCAGCCTGTTCGGCGTCACCCAATGCCAGGGTATTGCGCTGCTCGATGCTCAACCAGAAGTTGATGGCCTCGAAGAAATCATTGGTGTCGGCAGTCTGTCCTACATATTCATCGCCTTGGTGGTCATACAGCTGGAACTGGCCATCGTTGTTCACCAGGATCATTCGCGTGTCGTCGCTCGGTACATGGGCATTGATCACGGCTTGCAAGCGCCCCCGCCAGGAACCCTGGCGTAGCTCCAGGCGTGGCCGGGCCGGCCAGTTAGGCACGCGCGCCAGCAGGAATGGCACGATTTCGCTGGTGACGTCATTGTAGGCGTTGCGTAATACCAATCCCTGCTGGGCATGGCACAGCCTAGCCAGTTGCAGCAATGAGCGCGCCCGTGTCGTCACCGACAACGGCAAGCGCCGCCGCAGTTCGATTTCATCTCGCTCAGCCACGCTCAAGGTGCCGGTCAAATCGGTGGCGTAGTCGGCGGTCAGCCCCGGAAACTGGCTCACGATCAACCGCGTGGCACGGTCCTCGGCGGGCTCCACGGCGGTCAGATGGCCGAACAGGCCTTGGCGCAGCTCGCCTTCGAACACCAGCATGTTCACCCGCTCCCGATCCTCGCCCACACCGGCCATTTCCGGCCGCTGCCGGCACCAGTCCAGCAGTTGTGTGTCTTCGATCTCCTGCCCGGCGTGCCTGACCGAAGCAAAGAACCTGTCGATGCGATCATTGGCTTCGAAATAGCGCAAGGTCTCGCGCAGGTTGGCAGGCAAGGCACGGTTATCCACGAGGATGCCACGCAACTCCTCCACATCGCTGCAGGCAACGCGCAACAGCAGCTGCGCACGTGGCAGGTCGAGTGGGTGCTGCTGCGGCCACAGCCGTCCCAGCATCCGCGCCGGGTCATGCCAACTGATGGGGGCCTCGTCCGGCAGCTGCCACAGGCGCTCGGTGTTGCGCACCACCACCGGCCCATAGGCTGTGGCCCGCCGTGGATGCAGCAAGCGCCAAGGCCCGTTCTGCCGAGGCTGATGAACCTCATAGTACTCATCATCGACCTTAATCCAACGGCGTTCTTCCAGCCGATAAAGGCCGTCTTCGCCCAGCTCCGCCCCCTCTGGCAAGGTCGAGCGATAGACTTGCCTGTCGTTGTTCCACAGGCGCAGCGTGCCGTCGTCGAGGCGCACCGACTCAAGCCCGTCGACGAACGCACTGCGGGTGAAGTGCCGCACGACACTCCCGACGCCCACCGCGACGCCGGTGGTGACCGCCACCGCGGCGACCGTCTCGGCTACGTTCAAGGCATGCCCGAGGGCCTCATGATCATGCCCCTTGGCCCAATCCGAGACGCCTTCGTACACCTGACCACAAACCTGCACCACCAGTTGTGCCAGCATCACCGCGCCAACAGCTGGGATGAAAAAGCCCGCCAGGGCAGCCACATCCCAACCCATGGAGCGCCACAGCTGCCAACGCTCACGACTGGCGGCGGCATCGGCTTGCGCGACGGGAACCAGCATGAGCTTCGCGTCTTCCTCGACGCGGGTGATTTGTGCGTAGGCCCAACGCTCGAATATATGGCCGCGCCCCGTACGGCCTTTAAGCTCCAGGTCCGGTTGCGCATCTTGCAGGCGCAATTGCAAGGTGGAGAAGAACGCGCTGCGATCCTGCACGCCGATCAATTGAATGAGTGCGCCAAGGGCCTCCTTTTGCCTGAGTTTCTCTACCCACGCCGTCACACAGTCCTGCTTGGATCCATACCAGCGCAAAGGTTCGCCACGGTCGCTGGGTATGTAGACGACCACGCCCTTGTCACTGTCGTCATCACCGCGCAGTTGCACGAACAGAGCGTCATGGACGAGCGTACCTAACATGGACAGCAACCCAGGGTAGGCGGTGATCTTGGCGTCGGTGGTGCCGATGGTGGCGTGCTCCAACGCAGCCTTGACGTCGCCGTCGATGATGTTCTTCAGATAGGCAACGTGAACAGCCAGCAAGAAACCAGCTTGCTTGTCGTTGATCAACAACGCGGCGTTATGCCTGAACGTGTCCTTTAGCAGCGTCTGGTATTGCGCCCCGACGTCCAGCGTGCGACAGCGCTTGATGAACGTCGTCAGGTCACCGGAAATGATCGTCGAGGTACCGCGCAGCGCCAGCCCGCTGCCCTCCAATGGCGTGGCGCCCTCGGCAAAACCTTGCATCAGGCGTTGCAGCCCAGGCTCCACCCGATAGGCGTCCTCCATATGCGGCGTCGAGGCCCCCTGGATGCTCCTGACCTTGGTCCGCCAATCCAGATCCTCGAGTTTCACATTGACGGGCAACAGGCTCGCCAGGCCCGCGGCAAATGCCTGGGTGGCGAACATTTTCACCGGCAGAGCACTCGCCGTGGCCGCACTGAGCGCATCCTGAGTGGCCTGGTGCCTGGCCATCAAGGTCTTCAAGTGGCCGATGTCTTCGGCGCTGGCATCCTTGAGCCACTGCGGCAGGCGCTTGTGGATGAACGCGTCGATGATCTTTTCCATCGCCTGCGGATCCGCGCTCCTGCGCGTACTGCCTTGTTCTGTATTCCTTTGCATGGGTGTCCCTTGATCCTGTTTACGGGAGGGACACTGTTTCATTCAACGCGCAGGCAGGTCAGAGGGAACCTTGGCATCGGCAGCGCTGGTCGACGCCACACGAGCGCCGCGTGCCTGGACCAATGCCCGATAATGGCCCGGGTTGCAACCGAACCATTTGCGAAAGGCCTTGTAGAACGAGCTGCTGTCGGCGAACCCCAAGCGCAGGGCGATCTCGCCCATCGCCAGCTCGGCCTCGCCCAGCCAGACAGTCGCCAGTTCACGCCTCACGCTGTCCTTCAAGCCCTGGTAGGTCTGCCCTTCTTCTGCCAGGCGTCGGCGCAAGGTCGAGGCTGACAGGCACAGCTGGCGCGCCAGGGCCTCGCCATCCGGCCAGTGGCCGGGGTCCAGCTGTAGCAGGTCATTGCGCACCCGCCGGCCCAGGCTGGCCGGATCGCGGTACCTGACCAGGATGTTGCCGGGCGCTTCGGCGAGAAACCGTTGCAGTTCCTCCGCCGTGCGCCGTAATGGCGCGTCCAGGCCATCAGCCGCGAGGATCATCCGCGTGCGGGGGCGATCGAACTGCAGGTTCTGCGAGAACATCACCCGGTAGTCATCGCAGAACGGCGGCTCGGCGCAGCGCAGCTCGATCGCCAGGATCGGAATGCGCCGCCCAGCCAGCCAACAGGCCACGCCGTGGACGATCATCCAGAAGGTGAAGTAGGTGAACGCGCGGCGCGGCGTGTCGCGCGGCTCGTTGATGACGATCTCGGCCAGGCTCTGCTGGCGCACCAGGCTCGGCTGCAAGTCTTCGAGCATCAGCGACAGGAAGGCCAACGCCGTCTCCAGCCCGGCGGCCAAGGTCGGTTGGGCCATGCTCGCCCGACACAGGAACGCCAGGCTGCCACTGCGCAGGCCACGCGGGTCCATGGCGAAGAACTCGTCGTTGCAACGCCGCGCCAACAGCCGCCAGAGCCGGGCATAGGACTCGGCGCTGACCCGCGCCTCGGGCAGGTGCAGTTGCTCGACCGCGATGCCGGCGCGAGCGAGCAGGCCAGAGTCAGGCTCGCCGTGCGGGCAGGTCTGCGCCAGCGCCTCGCGCACCAGTTGCATGGAGATGGTGTCTTTTTCGCTCATCGTGGGTCTCGCCGGCTCAGTGCCGGCCATCTTAGGCCGAGGCATCGAAAACAACCATCACAGGCCAACCGCCAGGCCCAGGAACGCCTGGATCAGACGCAGTTCGCGGCGCCGTTCCAGACACCCGACCATATGCTGGTTGACCAACCCGGCACCGCCCAGCGGACGCGCCACTATCCGTGGATCATGGGCCACCTCGGTGGACGACACCACGCCAATGCCCAACTCGGCCGCCACCGCCTCGGTGACCGCTTCACGGCTGTCCAGTTCCAACAGCACCCGCGGCTGTACCCCGGCCTCGGCGCACGCCTTGTCGAAGGTACGGCGCGTGGTCGAGGTGGGCTCGCGCAGTACCATGATCTGCTTGTCCAGTGCCGCCAGCGGCAAAACGCCGGCCGCCTCGGCCCAGGCATGCCCTGCTGGCAGCAAGGCGCACAAATGGGACTCACACAAGCTTTGCAGGTGCAGCCCCTTGCGCGCCTCGATCTCGGTCAGCACCGCCACATCGGCATGTTCGGACAACAACGCGGCCAAGGTTTCCTGGGCGTTGCCCAGGCGCAAGTTGACGGTGATCCCAGGGTAACGCTCGCGCAACTGCGCCAGCATCGGCATGACCCGGTGCGGCCCGTCAGCGGCCACTTCCAGGCGCCCGGTAAGCAATTGCCGATTGGCCTCGAGCATCGCCTGGGCCTCTTCGGCCAGGCTGAACATCGCCCGAGTGATGGCGGCCAGGCGCGTGCCCTCCTCGGTCAGCTCGACACGCCGCGCGGTCCGCCGCAGCAGGGTGATCTGGTAATGCTCCTCCAGCGCCTTGACGTGCCCGGTGACCGCCGGCTGGCTGATGAACAGCCGCTCGGCGGCGCGGGTGAAGCTGCCCTCGCGGGCGACGGCATCGAAGGCACGGAGCTGGAACAGGTTCATATCTATCGGCCTGACTTATGACTGGCATATCTACAAACAATTTGATTGATGAATCGGTGAATTGCAACCTAGCCCCCATAGTTTTCCAGCCCACCGCCTGTGAGGAACCACGGAATGAGCAACGCCCCGATCCTGCTGACCCCCGGCCCCCTGACCACTTCGCTGCGCACCCGCCAGGCCATGCTTGTGGACTGGGGCTCCTGGGACCGCGACTTCAACCAGCTGACCGCCAGCGTGTGCGAGCAACTACTGGCGATCATCGACGGCACCGCCAGCCACCACTGCGTGCCACTGCAAGGCAGCGGCACCTTCGCCGTGGAAGCGGCCATCGGCACCTTGGTGCCGCGTGACGGCAAGGTGCTGGTGCTGATCAACGGCGCCTACGGCCAGCGCCTGGCGAAGATCTGCAAAGTACTGGGCCGCGCCTACAGCACCTTCGCAACCGCCGAGGACCAACCGACCACCGCCGCCGACGTCGACCGCCTGCTGGCCGCCGACCCGGGTGTCACCCACGTGGCGCTGATCCACTGCGAGACCAGCACCGGCATCCTCAACCCGCTGCCCGAGATCGCCCAGGTGATCCAGCGCCACGACAAGCGCCTGATCATCGACGCCATGAGCTCGTTCGGCGCATTGCCCATTGATGCCCGGCAGATTCCGTTCGAGGCGCTGATCGCTGCCTCCGGCAAGTGCCTGGAAGGCGTGCCGGGCATGGGCTTCGTCTTCGCCGAGAAAACCGCCCTGGCCGCCGCCGAGGGTAACGCCCACTCGCTGGCCATGGACCTGCACGACCAGCACGCCTACATGGCCAAGACCGGCCAATGGCGCTTCACACCGCCGACCCACGTAGTCGCCGCCCTGCACGAAGCGCTGCAGCAATACAACGAAGAAGGTGGCCTGCCCGCCCGCCACCAGCGCTATGCCGACAACTGCAGGACCTTGCTCGACGGTATGGCCAAGATCGGCCTGCGCAGCTTCCTGCCCGCCGAGATCCAGGCGCCGATCATTGTCACCTTCCACGCGCCGAACGATCCGCGCTATCAGTTCAAGGACTTCTACGAACGGGTCAAGGCCAAGGGCTTCATCCTCTACCCTGGCAAGCTGACCCAGGTCGAGACCTTCCGCGTCGGCTGCATCGGCGTGGTCGGCGCGGCTGGCATGCAGGCCGCCGTGGACGCCGTGGCCGAGGTGCTGCGGGAAATGGAAGTACTGGACATCTGACCCCTGCCTACCCAATTCAAGGAAATTGCGCACATGAACTACAGCAACCCTACCCAGCTGCAAGCCGCCATCCTCGACTGGGCCGGCACCGTGGTCGACTTCGGCTCGTTCGCCCCCACGCAGATCTTCGTCGAAGCCTTCGCCGAGTTTGACGTGCAGGTGTCCATCGAGGAGGCCCGTGGCCCGATGGGCATGGGCAAGTGGGACCATATCCGCACCCTGTGCGATGTGCCGGAAATCGCCGAGCGCTACCGCAAGGTGTTCGGTCGCATCCCCACCGACGACGATGTCACCGCCATCTACGAGCGCTTCATGCCGCTGCAGATCGAAAAGATCGCCGTGCACTCGGCGTTGATTCCCGGGGCGCTGGACACCTTGACCGGGCTGCGCAAGGACGGCCTGAAGATCGGTTCGTGCTCGGGCTACCCGAAAGTGGTGATGGACAAGGTGGTAGAGCTGGCCGCGCAGAACGGCTACGTAGCCGACCATGTGGTGGCCACCGACGAGACGCCGAACGGCCGCCCGTGGCCGGCCCAGGCGCTGGCCAACGTGATTGCACTGGGCATCGATGACGTAGCCGCCTGCGTGAAGGTCGACGACACCGTGCCGGGGATTCTCGAAGGCCGCCGCGCCGGGATGTGGACTGTGGCGCTGGTGTGTTCGGGTAATGCCCTGGGGCTGACCTGGGAAGGTTACCGGGCGCTGAGCGCGGAGAAACTGGAAAGCGAACGCCAGCGGATTCACGCGTTGTTCGCCAGTTCGCGACCGCACTACCTGATCGACACCATCAATGAGTTGCCCGAGGTGATTGCCGATATCAACCGGCGGCTGGCCAAGGGCGAGATGCCGCAGGCGTCCTGACGGATCGGTGTCGGTTTCTTCGCGGGCAAGCCCGCTCCCACAGGGCTTGCGCTGTCCTCAGGCCTGGCGCTTTACCTGTGGGAGCGGGTTTACCCGCGAAGGCGTCAGGAAAGGCAACCGAGCACCATCAGACCGCCCGGTTCAGCTTCACCCAGGACGCGAACCGGTCGATAAACCCCTGCAGGAACGGCCGGGTCTTGTCGTTCAACTTGCCACTGTCATCGAACAGCGTCGCCGCGCCGCCGATATAGGCCTCTGGCATCTGCATGCAGGGCATGTCGAGAAACACCAGCGACTGACGCAGCGCATGGTTGGCGCCAAAGCCACCGATCGCTCCCGGCGACACACTGGCCACCGCCGCTGGCTTGCCACTCCACACGCTCTGCCCGTAGGGTCGCGAACCGACGTCGATGGCATTCTTCAGCCCCCCAGGCACCGAACGGTTGTACTCCGGCGTCACGAACAGCACCGCGTCACTACGGCGGATCTCGTCACGAAAGCGCTTCCACGCCTCAGGGGCACCCGAGGCCTCGACATCCTCGTTGTACAACGGCAGGTCGCCGATCTCGACGATCCTCAGGGCAAGGCTGGACGGCGCCAGCTCGGCCAGCGCGTGGGCCACCTTGCGGTTGTAGGAGTCCTTGCGCAGGCTGCCGACGACAACCGCTACCGAATAGACCTGGCTCATGGCGTTTTGCAACCTCTACTGGGGATTGGGACCTAGTAGTTATAGATGACCGTTCCTCGGCCCCCTGGTTTTTTTCTGTCCACCGGTAAACTTCCCGAGCGATTCGCTGGTCTATGGGTACAGACATTTCCTACACGATTCAGAGGTTTCCACCTAAATGGCAGCAGTAATGGTCGGCCAGTTCCACGCCCGCGACGCCGAAGGCCGTATCTACCCCGTGCACGAGTTCCAGGAATCGACCCTGCAGGCCGACGGCAGCACCCTGGGCGCGCCGATCACCAGCTACCGGCTGGCCATCGGTGATCGCGTCAACCACCTGGGCGAAGACCGCTTCGAACTGGCCCAAACCGGCGTCGAAATCATTCGCATTCCTTGATGCAGTCCACCGTGTACAACTGCCCTTCGCGCTGCAGGCCGTGCACATCGGCGAGAAAGCCCGGGAAGCCTTGATCGAAGGCACGGGCGCAGGCCAGGTAGTCGAGGATCGCCCGGGTCGTCTCGGTAAAGCGTTCGCCCGGCATGATCAATGCGATACCCGGCGGATACGGCACCAGCATCACCGCCGACACGCGGCCGAGCAGGTGCTCGATCGGCACTGCCTCAACTTCCCCGCGAACCATCTGGTCATAGGCGCTTGCCGGGGTCATCGCCACCTCGGGCAACACCGTGAACACCCGCTTGAGCTGTCGTGCACTGGCATTGCCCTGGTAAAAGCCATGCAACTGCGCGCACAACTCGCGCAAACCCAGGCCCTGGTAGCGCGACGGCTGCTCCGCCAGCACACTGGGCAGGCATTCGCCCAGCGGCGTGTTGCCGTCGTAGTGGCGCTTGAACTCCAGCAACTCGGTCAGCAAGGTGCTCCACTTACCCTTGGTGATGCCCATCGAGAACAGCACCAGGAAGCTGTAGAACCCGGTCTTTTCCACCACCAGCCCACGCTCCCAGAGAAACTTGCTGACCACCGTCGCCGGAATACCGTGCTCGTCGCTCGCCGGCATTACCAACGTGACCTTGAGCGGATCAAGCAGTACATAGTCGTCCCCCACCTCGGAGAAGCCGTGCCAGGGCGCGGTGCTGCGCAGTAACCAGTCCGACGCCTGCAGGCCCTGACTGCCCTCCACCACCGGCGGCTGCCAGATGCTGAACCACCAGTCATCGGCGGCGATATGCTCGCGCAGGTTGGCCAGGGCGCGACGAAAGCTCAGGGCCTCGTCGAACATCTCCTGCAACAGCGAACGCCCTGCCGGGCCCTCCATCATCGCCGAGGCCACGTCCAGCGAGGCAAGGATGCTGTACTGCGGCGAAGTGGAGATATGCATCATGAAGGCTTCGTTGAAACGGTCACGGTCCAACTGGCGTTGGGCGCCGTCCTGCACGTGGATCATTGAGGCCTGGCTGAAGGCAGCCAGCAGCTTGTGGGTGGAATGGGTGCTGAACAGCAGTGGGTCGGTGGCCGCGCGCTGCGTGCCCATGGCATAGCGATCGATGAAAAACTCATGGAAGGCCGCATAGGCGAACCAGGCTTCGTCGAAATGCAGCACCTCGACACTGGCGCCGAGCAGTTGCTTGATCAGCCCAGCGTGATAGCACAGCCCGTCGTAGGTGGAATTGGTGACCACCGCCAGGCGGATCTTCGCCGGACGCCCCTGGGCCAGGGGGTGGGCCTGGATCTTCGCCTGGATCGAGGCAGGGCTGAACTCACTGAGCGGGATCGGCCCGATGATGCCCAGCTCGTTGCGCTCCGGGCGCAGGTAGATGGGGAGGGCGCCGGTCATGATGATCGCGTGGACCACCGACTTGTGGCAGTTGCGGTCCACCAGTACCAGGTCATCGCGACCGACCATGGCATGCCAGACGATCTTGTTGGCGGTGGAGGTGCCGTTGATGACGAAGAAGGTATGGTCGGCGCCAAAGTTGCGCGCCGCCCGGGCTTCAGCGGCGGCCAGGGGCCCGGTGTGGTCGAGCAGCGAACCCAGTTCCGGCACCGAGACCGACAGGTCCGAACGCAGGGTGTTTTCGCCGAAGAACTGGTGAAAGGCCTGCCCCACCGGGCTCTTGCGGTAGGCCACGCCGCCGCCGTGGCCCGGGGTGTGCCAGGAATAATTGGATTGCGCGGTGTGCTGCACCAAGGCCTTGAAGAACGGCGGCAACAAGCCGTCGAGGTAGTTGTGCGCCGCCCGCGCCACCTGGCGGGCGAGAAACGGCACGGTGTCTTCGAACAGGTAGAGAATCCCGCGCAGCTGGTTGAGCTCGCCCATCGCCTCGGCCGGGGCATTTTCCAGGGTGACCTGCTCGCCCAGGGCGAAGATCGGCAGGTTGGGCGCGCGCAGGCGGGCCAGACGGATCAG
This sequence comes from Pseudomonas xantholysinigenes, assembly GCF_014268885.2. Taxonomy (NCBI): domain Bacteria; kingdom Pseudomonadati; phylum Pseudomonadota; class Gammaproteobacteria; order Pseudomonadales; family Pseudomonadaceae; genus Pseudomonas; species Pseudomonas xantholysinigenes. The sequence continues at coordinate 3,604,720 of NZ_CP077095.1, forward strand.
CTCGGCCATGTTCTGCAACAGGCGGCTGTTGTCGCCGACGCCCTCGGCGGCGATCAGCATGCAGGCCAGGCCATGGTGGGTGGCAGCCACCAGGCGCGCTTCGGCCTGGTCGGCGGCGGCGAGGATGGCGAAACCGTCCTGGGCCAATTCATCGGCGATGCCACGCACCCGCTCGCCGGCGACGCTGTCGGCCTTGATGGCCCGGTGAACGATGAGGATCGGGAACTTGAGGTCCTTGTACATCCGGCGGCTACCTCTACGGGTAATTTCCCTCAGGGTAGTTGAGGCTGGTGTCGTCAGTGCCGGCCTCTTCGCGGGTAAACCCGCTCCCACAGGTTCGGGGATTGCCTGTGGGAGCGGGTTTACCCGCGAAAGGGCCAGTACTGCTGGCAAATCAGCTGGCGGGGGCCTCGGTCAGCGCCTGCCACATCGCCGGGCCACCGGCCGACTTGGCGATGGCTGCCAAGCGCTCGGCATGGGCTGCGAGTTCTTCCTCGCTGGCCACGATCACCCGCCCCGGCGCGCGCCCGGTGATGCGGCGAATCTCGCTGCCGGCACTGCCCTGCCCGTCTTCGGCACCCGCGCCGTCGCCTGCCAGCGACAAGCTGGTCTGGCCGCCGGTCATGGCCAGGTAGACGTCGGCCAGCAGTTCCGAGTCAAGCAACGCGCCGTGCAGTTCACGGCCAGAGTTGTCGATGCCGTAGCGTTTGCACAGTGCATCGAGGCTGTTGCGCTGCCCTGGGTGGCGCGAGCGCGCCATCATCAGGGTATCGAGGATGGTGCAGTGCTGGGTGATGTCGGCCCGGTCGTGCTGGCCCTGCAGGGCGAACTCGTTGTTGAGGAAGCCGACGTCGAACGCCGCGTTGTGGATGACCAGGGTCGCGCCCTGGATGAACTCGAAGAACTCGTCGGCGACATCGCCGAAGCGCGGCTTGCCGACCAGGAAGGCGTCGGTGATACCGTGCACGCCGATGGCGCCCTCGTCACTCTCGCGGTCCGGCTGCAGGTAGGCGTGGAAATGCCGTCCGGTCAGGCGCCGACCAATGACCTCGACACAGCCGATCTCGACGATACGGTGGCCTTCGCTCACCGGCATGCCGGTGGTTTCGGTATCGAGGATGACCAGGCGCTGGTCTTGCTGCTGTTCCACGCGGGTGACTCCAACTGGCGGTGCTTGAATTCGGGCTGGGAGTATAACGAAATCGGGCCGCTTTGCGGCCATCGCGGGGTTTACGCGATTCCTGTGATGGGGTGGCGCCTGGCACCGGCTTCGCCGGTGTTCGCGGGCAAGCCCGCTCCCACAGGGTCAAGCTGAATCAATGAGTTGCGGTTTTTTCCATGAGAGCGGGCTTGCCGCGATGGGCTACCCAGACTCAACGCTGGCCGCGCACCTCATCGACCCCGCGATTGGCCAACTGGTCGGCGCGCTCATTGCCCGGGTGGCCGATATGCCCGCGCACCCACTTCCAGGTCACCTTGTGCCGGTTGACCTGTTCATCGAGCTGCACCCACAGGTCAGCGTTCTTCACCGGCTCCTTGGCCGCGGTCTTCCAACCGCGTTTCTTCCAGTTGGCCATCCATTCGTTGATGCCCTTCATGACGTACTGCGAGTCGGTGGTCAGGATGACCTCGCACTCACGCTTGAGTGCCTTCAGGCCCTCGATCGCCGCCATCAACTCCATGCGGTTGTTGGTGGTCTCGCGCTCGCCGCCCCACAGCTCCTTCTCGACGCCCTTGAAAACCATCAGCACACCCCAGCCGCCCGGGCCTGGGTTGCCCTTGCAGGCACCATCGGTGTAGATCTCGACGCTATCGCTCATGTACCACTCGTGTTCAGTGCTTTTCGGAATCGGGATGGGTGGCGCTGCGATTGACCTTGGCCAATGGCAGCGGCAGCAGCTTGCCCATAGGTTCGCGGCGCTCCAGGCGCAGCGGCCGCAGGCCCACCACCATCTTGCGCGCCACCAGCAGGTAGACCCCACCGCCGGCACTCTGCCAGCCCCCGGCCACCCGCTCCCAGCCTGCCAGGCGTTGCTGCCAGGCCGGCGAGGCAAGCGGCGGACGATAGCACCCGAAGCGGCGTTTCTCCAGCGCGAAGCCCAGCAGGTTGAGCCAGTCGCCAACCCGCGACGGCGAAATGCAGCGGGCCTTGCGCAAGGCGCCATGGCTGAAGAAATGGCGCAGGCCCCAACCGCTCCAGGGGTTGATCCCGATGATCAGCAGGTGGCCGCCCGGACGCACCGCGCTGGCCGCCTCGCGCAGCAGGCCATGGGGCGACAGGCTGAAATCCAGGCCATGCTGCAGCACCACTACGTCGGCAGCGTGTTCCGACAACGGCCAGGCTTGCTCCTCGCAGACGATCTCCACCCCCGGCAACGGCGCGCCCAGGCGTACGTTGCGTTGCACCTGCGGGGCGCTGGGCGGCGGTTCGGCACAGGGGCCGTAGTGCACCAGGTAACCGCCGAAGAAGCGCCGCAGCTCTTCTTCGAGCAACTGTTCTTCCTCCTTGAGCATCAATTGCCCAAGCGGGCCCTGGAACCAGTCGCGGGCCAGGCGGATGAGTTCGACCCAGTCGGGGTCGGCCTGGGCGAAGGCTTGGTCGGTCATTGCGTTCTCCCTCGAAGGTTCTCCGCGCGCGCCATCGCGGCTAAGATGCCCTCAATGTCCAGGCTTGGCGATACGGATCCGCACATGATACAGATCGATGCCCTACCCGCTTTCAACGACAACTACATCTGGTTGTTACAGGATACTGCCAATCGCCGCTGCGCGGTGGTCGACCCAGGCGATGCGGCGCCGGTGCTCGCCTGGCTGGGTAGCCACCCGGACTGGCAGCTGACGGACATCCTCGTTACCCACCACCACCACGACCATGTCGGCGGCGTCGAAGCACTGAAACAGGCCAGCGGCGCCACCGTCTACGGCCCGGCCAACGAACGCATTCCGGCCCTCGATGTCGCCCTCGAAGACGGTGCGCAGGTTCAGGTGCTGGGCCTGGACTTCGAGGTCCTGGCCATGCCCGGCCACACCCTGGGGCACATCGCCTATTACACAGCGCAAACACCCACGCCGCTACTGTTCAGTGGCGACACTCTGTTCGCCGCCGGTTGCGGGCGCCTGTTCGAAGGCACGCCGGAGCAAATGCACCAATCGCTGCAGCGCCTGGCCGCGCTGCCGGGCGCAACCGAGGTGTACTGCGCCCACGAATACACCTTGAGCAACCTGCGTTTCGCCCGCGCCGTGGAGCCCGACAGCGAGCACGTTCGCCAACGGTTCGAGGACGTTACCCAGCTGCGCGCCGACAATCGCATCACATTGCCATCAACTATCGAACTGGAACGCCTCACCAACCCGTTCCTGCGCACCGCTGAAACATCCGTTAAACAAAAAGCAGACGAATGGAAGGGGCATTCCAACCCAAGCCAAGCCACTGTTTTTGCTGCCTTGAGGTCTTGGAAGGACGTGTTCTGATAACCCCACGATATATCGCAATGTGACCCTAAAGGTTGACCCGGCCGGGGCCGGTTTCTAGAATCGCCCAACTTTTTTGCCCGGATAACCGTTCCCGCCGATGTCTTCCCGTAGCCGCAGAACCGCTCATTCGGTCGCCCTGACGCGACTGGCACAGATCAGTGCACTGGCGCTGGCCGCCACCCTGGTCGGTTGCCAGAGCACCCGTCAGCTCGACGAATCCGACAGCGTTCGCGCGCACAACTACCAGGCGCGGATCAAGCACAAACCCGCGCCGCTGGTGATCAAGACCAAGGAACAGGCACCGCCCCAGGACGTCTGGGAGCGCATGCGCCAGGGCTTCGCCCTGCAGGACGGCATGGACGTCAACCCGCGTATCGAACAGCAGCGCCTGTGGTTCGCCAGCAACCCGTCGTTCCTCGAGAACGCCGGCGAGCGCGGCAGCCTCTACCTGCACTACATCGTCGAGCGCCTCGAAGAACGCGACATGCCGCTGGAGCTGGCCCTGCTGCCGGCCATCGAGAGCGCCTACAACCCGATGGCCTACTCCCGCGCGCACGCCGCCGGCATGTGGCAGTTCATCCCGTCCACCGGGCGCCACTTCAACCTGCGCCAGACCAACTTCTACGACGGTCGCCGCGACGTCACCGCCTCGACCAACGCCGCGCTGGACTACCTGAACCGCCTGCACGACATGTTCAACGGCGACTGGCTGCTGGCCCTGGCGGCCTACAACGCCGGTGAAGGCACCGTCAGCCGCGCCATCGAGCGCAACGAACGGCTGGGCCTGCCGACCGATTACTGGAACCTGCCGCTGCCCCAGGAAACCCGCGACTACGTGCCCAAGCTGCTGGCCCTGTCGCAGGTGGTCAATACCCCCGAGGCGTATGGCGTCAACCTCAACCCGATCGCCAACGAGCCGTATTTCGAAGCCGTCGCCATCAACGACCGCCTCGACCTGTCGCGTGTGGCGGCCTTCGCCGACATCGACGAAGACGAACTGATCCAGCTCAACCCGGCATTCAAGAAGCGCATGACCGTGGACGGCCCGCAGCAACTGCTGGTGCCCACCGCCAAGGCGCAACTGCTGAGCGACCGCATGTCCAACCTCAAGCCCGAGGAGCTGGTCAGCCTGCAGCCGAACAAGGCAGTGTTCCAGGCGGCCCTGGCCGAGGCCAAGGCGCCGGCGGCGCGTAGCTACCGGGTCAAGCGCGGCGACAACCTGGGCAGCATCGCCAAGGCCAACCGGGTGTCGGTCAAGCAGCTGCAAAGCTGGAATCGCATTCGCGGCAACAACCTCAAGGTCGGCCAGGTGCTGGCCCTGCGAGGTGGCAGCGCGCCGAGCGCGGCGGCCAACCGCGTGGCCGACGCCAAGCAGCGTTCCACCCAATACAAGGTACGCAAGGGCGACTCGTACTACCTGGTGGCCAAGCGCTTCAATGTCGAGATGAAACACCTCAAGCGCTGGAACCCGCGCAGCGGGCATGCGCTCAAGCCGGGGCAGACGCTGACGGTCTACCTGTCGCGTTGAACCACAACGTCGAAACCATCGCCCCACCCTGTGGGAGCGGGTTTACCCGCGAAGAAGGCTCCGCGGTGCGTGGCACCGGCTTTGCCGGTGTTCGCGGGTAAACCCGCTCCCACAAGGGACTGAATTTGCTCCAAGGGCGGCTCTTTTTCCATTCCAGACAAGCTGTTACTGTACCCCGAACCAAGCCCAACGCCCTCTGGATCGGATGCCGACTTGATACGTCCCCTCCTGCTGTCAATCAGCCTGGCCTTGAGCTTCCCTGCCGTCGCGATGGTGAGCGAAAGCCACGGATACGCGCAGTTCGGCACGCTCAAGTACCCAGCCAGCTTCACCCACTTCGACTGGGTCAACCCGCAAGCCCCCAAAGGCGGGATCCTGCGGGCCATGGCCTTCGGCACGTTCGACACGCTCAACCCCTACACCTTCAAGGGCTCGAGCCCGGTCACCACGCCTAATTTCCTGCAGTACGGCATTAGCGAGCTCAACGAGCCGTTGATGGTCGGCACTGGTATGTACGATCCCTCGGGCGACGAGCCCACCTCCAGCTACGGCCTGATCGCCCGCTCCGTCGAGTACAGCGAGGACCGCAGCTGGGTGGTGTTCAACCTGCGCCCCGAGGCGCGCTTCCACGACGGCGTGCCGATCACCGCCGCCGATGTCGCCTTCAGCTACCGTACCCTGCTCAAGGATGGCCACCCGATCTACCGTACCAACCTGCAGGAAGTGGCCCGGGTCGATATCCTCAACCCGCTGCGCATCCGCTTCGTGTTCAAGCGCGCCGGCAACCCGCTGCTGATCCTGCGCCTGGGCGAAATGCCTGTACTGCCCAAGCACTACTGGGCCAAGCGGGATTTCAAGGCCACCACCTTCGAGCCGCCACTGGGCAGCGGCCCCTATCGCATCAGCGAAGTGCAACCGGGCCGGCGCCTGGTATTCGAGCGAGTGAAGGACTACTGGGGCAAGGACCTGGCGGTGAACCGCGGCAAGTACAACTTCAACCGCGTCGAATACGAGTTCTACCGTGACGCCACGGTGGCCTTCGAGGCCTTCAAGGCCGGCGAATTCGATATCTATATCGAGCACCAGGCCAAGAACTGGGCCAACGGCTACAACTTCCCCGCCGTGCGCCGCGGCGAGGTGATCAAGGCGCAGATCCCGCACCAGATCCCCACGCAGACCCAAGGCCTGTTCATGAACAGCCGCCGTGCCGCTTTCAGCGACCCACGGGTACGCCAGGCGCTGGGCCTGATGCTCGACTTCGAGTGGACCAACCGCGCCCTGTTCAACGGCGCCTATCGCCGCGCCAGCAGCTACTACCCCAACAGCGAGTTCAGCGCCAGCGGCCTGCCCACCGGCAAGGAATGGCTGCTGCTCAAGCCGTTCCGCGACCAGTTGCCCGAGAAGCTGTTCACCCAGCCCTACCCGGTCAGCCATACCGACGGCAGCGGCATCAGCCGCGCGGCCCTGCGCCAGGCCCTCGACCTGCTGGCCCAGGCCGGCTGGAAGCTCAACGGCCAGCGCCTGGTGGACAGCAAAGGCCAGCAGTTGCGCATGGAGTTGCTGCTGGTGAACCCGAACCTCGAACGCATCCTGCAACCTTATGTCGAAAATCTCTCGAGCATCGGCATCGATGCGCGCTTGCGCACCGTCGACCGGGCCCAGTACAAACAACGGCTCGACCAGTTCGATTTCGACATGATCCTGATGACCCTGAACCAGACCCTGAGCCCGGGCCTCGAGCAATGGTTGTATTTCCACTCCAGCCAGGCCGCCACCAAGGGCAGCAAGAACTATGCTGGGGTCAAGGACCCGGTGGTCGACCACCTGCTCGACACCTTGCTCGCCGCCCGCAGCCGCGATGACCAGATCGCCGCCGCGCGCGCCCTGGACCGCGTGCTCTCATGGCAGTACTACATGATCCCCAACTGGTTCCTCGACAATCACCGCCTGGCCTACCGCAACCGGTTCGCCTTCGTCGCCACGCCGCCCTACACCCTCGGGCTGAACAGCTGGTGGATCAAGAAGACTTCGGAGAAAGCCAAGAAATGATGCTCTCCAACCTGCGCCAGTGGGCCACCGGCCTGCTGCTGGCCTGCCTCGCGCTCCCGGCCCTGGCCGCCCCGCAGCACGCCCTGACCCTGTACGACGAGCCACCGAAGTATCCGGCCAACTTCAAGCACTTCGAGTACGTCAACCCCGACGCGCCCAAGGGCGGCACCTTCCGCCAGTCCAGCTTCGGCGGCTTCGACAGCCTCAACCCGTTCATCAACAAGGGCGTGCCCGCCGAAAACATCGGCAGCATCTACGACACCCTGATGCGCCAGAGCCAGGACGAACCCTTCACCGAGTACGGCCTGGTGGCCGGCAAGATCGAAAAGGCCCCCGACAACAGTTGGGTGCGTTTCTACCTGCGCCCCGAAGCGCGCTTCCACGACGGCCAGCCGATGCGCGCCGAGGATGTGGTGTTCACCTTCAACGCCCTGATCAAGGATGGCGCGCCGCTGTACCGCCAGTACTACGGCGACGTCGCCGAGGTGGTCGCCGAAGACCCGCTCAAGGTGCTGTTCAAGTTCAAACACACCAACAACCGCGAGCTGCCGCTGATCCTCGGCCAGCTGCCGGTGCTGCCCAAGCACTGGTATGCCAACCGCGAGTTCAATCGCGGCAACCTGGAGATTCCACTGGGCAGCGGCCCGTACAAGGTCGCCGAGGTGAAGGCCGGCCGCTCGATCCGCTACGAGCGGGTCAAGGACTACTGGGCCAAGGACCTGCCGATCAACCGCGGCTTCTACAACTTCGACGTGATGACCTTCGACTCCTACCGCGACAACACCGTCGCCCTCGAAGCGCTCAAAGCCGGGCAGTTCGACTACGCCCTGGAAGTCAGCGCGAAGAACTGGGCCACCGCCTACGACGTGCCCGCCGTGCGCGACGGCCGGCTGCTCAAGGAAGAGATCCCCAATGGCAACCCGGTGGGCATGCAGGGCTTCATCTTCAACCTGCGCAAACCGATGTTCCAGGACGCCCGCGTGCGCCATGCCATCAGCCTGCTACTGGACTTCGAATGGACCAACAAGCAGCTGTTCAACGGCGCCTACACCCGCACCGGCAGCTACTTCGAGAACTCAGAAATGGCCGCCAGCGGCCTACCCACCCCCGCCGAGCTGAAAATCCTCGAACCGCTGCGCGGCAAGGTGCCCGACGAGGTATTCAACGGCGCCTTCCACAACCCCGTCACCGACGGCAGCGGCATGATCCGCGACCAACAGCGCCAGGCCTACAAGCTGCTGCAGGAGGCCGGCTGGAAGATCGTCGACGACAAGATGGTCGACAAGGACGGCAAGCCACTGAGCATCGAGTTCCTGCTGGCCCAGACCCAGTTCGAGCGCGTGCTGCTGCCGTTCAAGCGCAACCTCGCGGACCTGGGTATCAACCTCGAGATTCGCCGGGTAGATGTGTCGCAGTACATCACCCGCCTGCGTTCGCGTGACTACGACATGATCGTCGGCGGCTTCGCGCAATCGAACTCGCCCGGCAACGAGCAGCGTGAATACTGGAACAGCGCCGCCGCCGACAACCCCGGCAGCCGCAACTTCATCGGTCTGCGCGACCCCGCCATCGACCAGCTGGTGGAACAGCTGATCAACGCCGATTCGCGCCAGAGCCTGATCGACCACTGCCGCGCCCTGGACCGGGTGCTGCTGTGGGGCTACTACGTGATCCCCAACTGGCACATCAAGACTTCCCGCGTGGCCTACTGGAACCACATCGGCCACCCGGCCGTGTCGCCCAAGTACGACATCGGTATCGACACCTGGTGGATCAAGCCCGATGTAACACCATCGGTCAGTGAAGCACCCGTGACAGAAGAGGCCCACTGACATGCTGGCCTATATCCTGCGACGCCTGCTGCTGATCATCCCGACCCTGTTCGGTATCCTCATCATCAATTTCATCATCGTCCAGGCCGCCCCCGGCGGCCCGGTGGAGCAGATGATCGCCAAACTCGAAGGCTTCGACGGCGCCACCAGCCGCATCGCTGGCGGCGGCGCCGAAGTGTCGGTGGCCGGCTCCAACTACCGCGGCGCGCAAGGCCTGGACCCGGCGCTGATCGCCGAGATCGAACGCATGTACGGCTTCGACAAGTCGGCGCCCGAGCGGCTGTGGATCATGGTCAAGAACTACGCCCAGCTGGACTTCGGCAACAGCTTCTTCCGCGACGCCAAGGTCATCGACCTGATCGCCGAGAAGATGCCCGTGTCCATCTCGCTGGGGCTATGGAGCACGCTGATCATGTACCTGGTGTCGATCCCCCTGGGGATCGCCAAGGCCGTGCGCCACGGCAGCCATTTCGACGTGTGGACCAGCTCGGCGATCATCGTCGGCTACGCCATCCCCGCGTTCCTGTTCGCCATTTTGCTGATCGTGCTGTTCGCCGGCGGCAGCTACTTCGACTGGTTCCCGCTGCGCGGGCTGACCTCCAACAACTTCGACGAGCTCTCCACCACCGGCAAGGTGCTCGACTACTTCTGGCACCTGGTGCTGCCGATCACCGCGCTGGTGATCGGCAACTTCGCCACCATGACCCTGCTGACCAAGAACAGCTTCCTCGACGAAATCAACAAGCAGTACGTGGTCACCGCCAAGGCCAAGGGCCTGAGCCGTTCGCGGGTGCTGTACGGCCACGTGTTCCGCAACGCCATGCTGCTGGTGATCGCCGGCTTCCCCTCGGCGTTCATCGGCATCTTCTTCACAGGGTCCCTGCTGATCGAGGTGATCTTCAGCCTCGACGGCCTGGGCCTGATGAGTTTCGAAGCGGCGATCAACCGCGACTACCCGGTGGTGTTCGGCACCTTGTTCATCTTCACCCTGCTCGGTCTGGTGGTGAAGTTGATCGGCGACCTCACCTACACCCTGGTCGATCCACGCATCGACTTCGCCAGCCGGGAGCACTGACATGGCCCTCTCTCCCCTCAATCGCCGGCGCTTCGAGCGCTTCAAGGCCAACCGCCGCGGCTGGTGGTCGCTGTGGATCTTCCTGGTGCTGTTCGTGCTGAGCCTGGGCGCCGAGTTCATCGCCAACGACAAGCCGATTGCCGTGCGCTACGACGGCGAATGGTACTTCCCCGCCTTCAAGCGCTACCCCGAGACGACGTTCGGCGGCGAATTCCCGCTGGAGGCCAACTACAAGAGCCCGTACATCCGCGAGCTGCTGGAGAAGAAAGACGCCTTCGTGCTGTGGGCGCCGATCCCCTACAGCTACCAGAGCATCAACTACGACCTGAAGGTGCCGGCCCCCGCGCCGCCCTCCACCGACAACCTGCTGGGCACCGACGACCAGGGCCGCGACGTGCTGGCCCGGGTGATCTACGGCTTCCGTATCTCGGTGCTGTTCGCCCTCACGCTGACCATCGCCAGCTCCATCGTCGGCGTGATCGCCGGCGCCTTGCAGGGCTTCTACGGCGGCTGGGTGGACCTGGCCGGCCAGCGCTTCCTGGAGATCTGGTCCGGCCTGCCGGTGCTGTACCTGCTGATCATCCTCGCCAGCTTCGTGCAGCCCAACTTCTGGTGGTTGCTGGGCATCATGCTGCTGTTCTCGTGGATGAGCCTGGTGGACGTGGTGCGCGCCGAGTTCCTCCGTGGGCGCAACCTCGAATACGTGCGCGCCGCCCGCGCGCTGGGCATGCGCAACGGCCCGATCATGTTCCGCCACATCCTGCCCAACGCCATGATCTCGACCATGACCTTCATGCCGTTCATCCTCACCGGCGCCATCGGCACCCTCACCGCCCTGGACTTCTTAGGCTTCGGCCTGCCCGCAGGCTCGCCGTCGCTGGGCGAGCTGGTCGCCCAGGGCAAGTCCAACCTGCAAGCCCCCTGGCTGGGCATCAGCGCCTTCGCCGTGCTGGCGGTGATGCTGAGCCTGCTGGTATTCATCGGCGAATCCGCCCGCGACGCCTTCGACCCGAGGAAATGACATGAGCCAAGACACCCTGATCGAAGTCCGCGACCTGGCGGTGGAGTTCGTCACTGGCGAGCAGGTCAACCGCGTGGTCGACGGCATCAGCTTCGATATCCGCAAGGGCGAGACCCTGGCCCTGGTCGGCGAAAGCGGCTCGGGCAAGTCGGTGACCGCGCATTCGATCCTGCGCCTGCTGCCCTACCCACTGGCCCGGCATCCGAGCGGCACTATCCAGTACGACGGCAAGGACCTGCTGCACTTGGGCGAGAAACCCATGCAGCGCATTCGCGGCAACCGCATTGCGATGATCTTCCAGGAGCCGATGACCTCGCTGAACCCGCTGCACAGCATCGAGAAGCAGATCAACGAGATCCTGTTGCTGCACAAGGGCCTGACCGGCAAGGCGGCCACTGCGCGCACGCTGGAGCTGCTGGAGCTGGTGGGTATTCCCGAGCCCAAGAAGCGCCTGAAAGCCCTGCCCCACGAGCTGTCCGGTGGCCAGCGCCAGCGGGTGATGATCGCCATGGCCCTGGCCAACGAGCCCGAACTGCTGATCGCCGACGAGCCCACCACGGCGCTCGACGTGACCGTGCAGTTGAAGATCCTCGACCTGCTCAAGGAGCTTCAGGCGCGCCTCGGCATGGCCCTGCTGCTGATCAGCCACGACCTCAACCTGGTGCGCCGTATCGCCCACCGCGTGTGCGTGATGCAGTGCGGCAAGATCGTCGAGCAGGCCGATTGCGCCACGCTGTTCAGCAAGCCGCAGCATCCGTATACGCAGATGCTGATCAACGCCGAGCCCAGTGGCGTGCCTGCCGCTAACGCCGAAGGGGCGCCGTTGCTGGAGGTGAAGGACCTGAAGGTGTGGTTCCCGATCAAGAAGGGGCTGCTGCGCCGGACCGTGGACCATGTGAAGGCCGTGGATGGGGTGAACTTCAGCCTGCCCCAGGGGCAGACGCTGGGGATCGTTGGCGAGAGTGGGTCGGGCAAGTCCACCTTGGGGTTGGCGATCTTGCGGTTGATTTCCAGCCAGGGTGGCATTCGCTTCCATGGGCAGGATCTTGAAGGGCTGAATCAGAAAGCCGTGCGGCCGCTGCGGCGGGAGATGCAGGTGGTGTTTCAGGATCCCTTTGGCAGCCTGAGCCCGCGTATGTGCGTGGCGGATATCGTTGGCGAGGGGTTACGGATTCACAAGATCGGCACGCCGGCTGAGCAGGAAGCGGCGATTATTGCGGCGTTGGAGGAAGTGGGACTGGATCCGAGGACGCGGCACCGGTATCCCCATGAGTTTTCTGGGGGGCAGCGGCAGCGGATTGCGATTGCTCGGGCGTTGGTGTTGAAGCCTGCTTTGATTTTGCTGGATGAGCCGACCTCAGCGCTGGATCGGACGGTGCAGCGGCAGGTGGTTGAGCTTTTGCGGAATTTGCAGGTTAAGTACAACCTGACTTATCTGTTTATCAGTCATGACCTGGCGGTGGTGAAGGCGTTGAGTCATCAGTTGATGGTGATCAAGCATGGGCAGGTGGTTGAGCAGGGGGATGCGGGGGCTATATTTCAGGAGCCGCAGCATGGGTATACGAAGCAGTTGTTGGAGGCGGCGTTTTTAAATATCGAGGCAACTAATTAGGGCTTCTGTAGCGCCGCCAGCTAAAACGAACATTACCGCTAGATAAGAGACTGCCCGCCAGAGATACTGAAAGCCGCCCTATAACTATGCAAGGGCGGCCTCATCACTATGCCGTCACAGCACCCGATTTCTTTTCCTTCTCGACCTCTGCCTTCAGCACCTGCTCGTAAACAGCTTGTCTCTTAAGCCGATCTTCGGATATTTCACCAAGAGCGGCAATAGCTTCATAGCACTCATTCATCACTTGCTTACAAAGCTTCGGATTATCAACTATCACATCAATAATTGAGGAGCACCATTTTTCAATTTTTTTATCGCGCAACGTCGGCATCTTCGCGCCAGCAACCCGACGAGCAAAAAGAGCCATAATATGCCACTTATAACGACGCGCCTCAGCAGGAATCTGCTTATTCCCAAAAAGAATAGACATCCTGTAATAAACAAGACAACTTGTATAGTATATAATATCCCTATTTTCAGGGCTGAATGCAGCACTGGAAATACTTTGATCTGAGAATATTTTTCGCGGGAATCGATAAGCCAGATCTGGCCGCCCTAAAAACACTGAAGACATACACCTTGCTAAGAGCTTTAGATCAAAAATCTTTATCCCAGGAACATCTTGACCAACATACTGCCTGTCACGCCGCTCGAAATACAACCTACTCTCATCTTCGGAATAAGAATTAAAATATTCTTCGATTCGGCGCGCAATTGGCTGAAGCGACATGAATTGATCATCATCAATTTTTGTTTGACTATTAGTAGCCTTAACCAGATCTGAAAAAACATCCTCACTATCAGTTTCGATCACCTTCACAGCGACCATCATTGCATCATCTAACTTATTGCGATTAAGCCACAACATATTGGATGTTTGGCAGCCATTTACAATCTGGAAGTTTATAAATGAAATGCTTAGCCCTTGCACTCTAACATCAGGACTTACAACAGTTATCCCATTATTGAGAACAGGAAATCTAGATTTTGATTCCTTAGACTGAATAGTGTTACCTATTGCTGAGTTTACGGGATTCTCAGCACCCAAAAAAGCCCGTACGTTCTCCTCAAAAACGTGAGTTCTCAGTCTATCCTCATCGCCATCCATAAGCATATTCCTCACGAAATTTTTCGCAGGAACAACAGCGAGGTATGCTTCCTCTACTCCAGCAATTGCCGGAAGTGCAGCCACCGAGAATACATCTATCTTCGCTTCAATAGGGGCGCTAGTTGCGACAAACGCCTTACCTATACCCTCTCGATCAAGAATCAAATAGTCAACCTTTGAAAAATACCCTCCTTCTTTTAGTTTTTTGGTCAACTCCTGACGTGCACGTTCGAACTCCCGAGGCTTTAAGTACCGGCCTGTATATGCATACCGAAGCACAATCTCCAACTTGCCATTACTTATCGCGCCAGCCCTATCAACAACTGCGCCATAAACCTCTTTGACGTTGGCTTGAATTTCATCCTCAGGAACATTAGAGAAATCATGACAGAATCGCTCTACAGCAGCATTGAATTTTAAAAAATCACCAAGATCTAGAGTCTCCGAACTTTTAGCCTGGGTCAAAATCAACTTTACAGCATGAGTCCTTCGGCCATCACCAAGTGTAGAAATACAATCATCACTAGAGATTATTACCTCTTCATCGATAATCACACAACAGCCATCGATTCCATCATCTCCAGAGCCAGAGGTTACGTCTGACAAATCATAACCCTCTACCACCTCTGGAGTGATTACACAGTGATTAACCAAGCGTTCGAATTGATCCGCCTGATCCATTTCGTTCAACTCGTAGCTTTGAACAAACTCCTTGAGCAGCCCAGCTGTAATTCTATGCATGAATACTCCCTTATCACGTAAATTAGCCAACTCAGTAGAAAATACTCAGACAGCAGAAAACACCACCCCGAACAGTAGACTCAAACCAAACGGCTGCGCAAACAAACCAATCCTCTGCCCAAAACTCGACATAAACTACAGCCTATCGCAACACCTTCTAAAAGCCTTACCTCCATGCACCATACTTATTTCTTTTTCGCCGCAGCCATCAGCAAGCCACTAACAACCGTAGTCGCAATCGTGAGCGCTGCTTTGCCGACGACCTTTAAACCATCCGCAATTGTATCTGTACATGTCGAGCAAAGTTCATGATCATAGACTTGAGTGCCTTTTGCATAATCATGACACCCAGGAGACCTACACAAAAAAATATATTCTTCGCACCCTGGACATTTGCATCGATCGCGCCTTACGAAATTATCATCAATCACGATAGCCGCTACGACCTCTCCACAAAACGGGCACTTCCCCTTTTGCTTGACACTCCCTGCATCCTTAGTCACTTTCTCTCCCCAAAGCGTTCCTACTAAAACACCAATAGCAATCAATAAGCAATTAAAATCAACCAACCTTGCGAAACAACAACCCACCAAGACTTATATAAAACCGCCTCCACCCAAGTAAAACACGACCAAATCAGCTTACGAAGTATCGTTCTTTACGACTACGACAATCGACACCCGCCATGAGCACTTCAAACCTTAAACCGATACTAGCAAAAGGCCTCCCAAGATTTCAATGCAGCTTTCTGCCTTATCAAAAACCATGCCATAATAGTTTTTCCAACATCGCCACCCAACTAAAGTATGACTACGACTGATACAGCTTCATGCTCTGCCGTACTTTTCTCTACGCTTAAACGATTGTGCACTCACAAAGAAGTAACGCCATGACCATAGGGCCCTCAACAGGTGCAAGCTACCTAATCTGCAAAAATCAGGCTTTATCTCTTTTTTGTAGTCCATTTCCCAAACATACTCCTGATGCCCTTTATCCGTTGCGATCGCTCTGGGAGCGCTTTAGTCTCGACTGGTCGCTGCAGATCAGCGATCGGCTTTGACAGGCCGCGACGGTACTAGGGTATGCAGCACCTTCAATGGTAGCTGTACGTGCGGGCACGCTTGCGTGCGCCGGAACTTCCTATGTCCGCCGGTCTGTCAACCCACGTACAGCTGCCACCCTTCTGTTTGACAGCGGGCCGGTGGTGGCTCCTTTAGGGATATAGGAGCTCAACATGTTAAAGATCGTCCCCGATCCACCCCACAACCACCACTCCCTCGAAGACACCATCATCCAGGCCACGGAGTACGCCCTGTGCGCGCAGACCGTGGCGCATCAGGCTGTTCTGCTGCATCCCAAGTCGCCCGTGTCGATTCTGGTCCTGGCTGCGATGCATGAAATGGAGGCGCTGCGGGTGCTGCTCGAATCGGCGTTGATTCAGTTGCAGATGCCGCAGGTGGAGCCTCGGACGTTGCATTAAGGCGTTAGCCATAGGTTGCCTGGGCTGGCCTCATCGCCGGCAAGCCGGCTCCCACAGGGGATCGGCGTGGCTGCGCGGCAGATGCTGTGTAGCTGATTGCTGGACTACCTGCTTGCCCAGGCACCGATCATTTCAGGGAGATTGAGCCATGAGCACAGACGACACCACGCCCCACACCACAGTGGGCAAGACCAAGTTCTACCAGGGTGAAGGGCATACCGACCCGCTGTTCTGCATCGAGCCCGGCATCCCTTGCCAGCACGCACGGGAACAGGCTTCGGAGTTGATGGGCTGCGTGTGCGACCTGACCATCACCGGGATCATGGAGGACAAGCCTCAGCTGATCTGGGCGTCGTATTACCTGAGCGCGCTGGCCAAGGCGTTGATGGATGATGCGGAGTTGGGGATGAAGCACTGACTTGCAGGTACATGCAACCCGTGTAGGAGCGGCCTTGTGCCGCGAAAGGGCTGCGTAGCAGCCCCGGCAATGGTGCATGATGCGCAGATCCAGGGGATTGCGATACACCTTGGGGCAGAGGGATACGTCCATGGAATGTCATATCCGCCGCGCTCGGCGCGAAGACGCAGAAGCCATCAGCCGCATCGTGATCGCGGCATTGCGCGCATCCAACTCGCAGGATTACCCGGCAGAGGTGATCGCCCAGGTAGAACAGCGCTTTTCACCTGCGACGGTCAGTGCATTGCTCGATATCCGAGTGGTGTTCGTGGCGGTCAACCAGGACGATCTGCTGGGGACGAGATTGTCAGGAGCGTATTTGTCGCGCCCTGGCACCATGGGTCGGAAATCGGCGGGCAACTGATGGAGGCCATCCACACAGAAACAATCAGGGCTGGCGTCACCACCTTGCGCGTGCCCTCTTTGGCTCGGATGCCTTCTGGCCCCATGACCTAGCATTTTTGCCAGTAGCGCGGCGCGAATCCCACATCGCATGATGAGCTTCCCAATACCGCTGAAGGAATAGCTGTCATGCGTATGATCGGAACCACCCTGCTAGCCCTGTTCATGGTCGGCAACGCCGTTGCAGCAACTTGTCCCAATCCCCCCGCCGAGATCACCGAGACAAAGGATGGCCAAGGCTACGCCTACAGTGCTGAAGGCGGCTGGAAAGGCGATAACCCGATGGGCAATGCAGGAGACAAAGACACCTTCAAGTTCACCGGTGCGAAGATCACCACAACTTCGGTGATCTGCCGTTATGAGGGAGACAATGACGGTGGGACCAGCCTGACCTTGGCAGGCGCCAAACAGGCTGATGGTGATGGTTGGAAGAATGGCGAATGCGCTTCATCGAATGTGAAGGTCTGCACGTTCAAGTAGCCAGCTGGATATCAGTGACTGTGGACTTGCCTTGTTATGTCGAACGTGCGGCCTTTACAGGGCAAGCCTTACATCTCCTGCATGAACCCTCGGCCAGGTCGTAACCGAACAACGCCAGAATGCCCCCGAAGGGGCTGCCCGCTCAAGGCGCTGCAAGCGCTATCGGATCAAGAGCAACCGCAGTAGCCTCTTCAGCAGGTCAAGACTCAACCTCCATCAACCCCGGCGTAGGCTTGCTGAACCCCGCCGTCAGCCACATCAGGTACAACCCGCCACACACCAGCCAAGCCACCCCGGCCAGTATCACCACCGTGCTCAACAGCGACAGCAGGTACAGGTTCACCCCAATCGCCAGCAGCGGAAACACCACGAACCCCACCCCACTCAACCGCTGCCTGCGCCGCTCGCGCCGGTAGTACGCAATCACGCAGACATTCACCGCCGCAAACGCCAGGAACGCGCCGAAGTTGATCAGTGAAGCGGCCGAGCTCACATCCGCGCCGATCCCGATCAACCCCAGCCCGGCAATCAGCAGCAGGTTGAACACCGGCGTGCGAGCCCTGCCTTGCAGCTTGGCGAAATAACGCGGCGGCAGCACGCCTTCGCGGCCCATGAAGTACAGCAAGCGGCTGGCGCTGACCTGCACCGCCAGGCACGAGGCGAAGCCGGCGACGATACCGCCGAGGTTGACGAAGTCGGCGAAGAACTGCCCGCCCACCTCGATCGACAGCGCGTAGGTCGCGGTCTCTGGGTCGGCGAACTGGCCGCCGGGGTGGCTCAGTTGCATCAGGTAGGCCACCGCCGTGAACAGCAGCCCGCCCAGGCTGATCACCAGCAGCACCGCCCGGGGGATGTCGCGCTTGGGCTGCTCGGCCTCCTCGGCCAGGGTGGTCACAGCGTCGAAACCGAGGAACGAATAAGCGGCGATGGCCGCAGCGGCGGTGAGGCCCGTGAGGGTGCTGTGCTCGTTCCACACGGCGTGGGTGAAGCCGACCTGGGGCTGGCCGGCCAGGTAGCGCAGGCAGTAGCCGAGGAACAGCAGCACCAGGGCCACGCTCAGGACCGTGAGCACTTTGTTCAGGCGGTCGGTCAGGGCCATGCCGCTGACGGTCACCGCCGTGGTCAGGCCGATGTTGATCAGCAACCAGCCCCAGGTGGGCACTTGCGGGAACTGGGCGTTGAGGAACACCGACTGCAATAGCCAGGCAACCATCGGCATGAACAGGTAGGCCAGCAGCACCCCCCAGCCGACCACGAAGCCACAACCGGGGCCGAGCAGGCGCTTGGCGTAGTAGTAGGCCGAGCCGGACACCGGGAACAGACGCGACAGTTTGGCGTAGCTCAAGGCCGACAGCAGCATGGCGCCAGTGGCCAGCAGGAAGGCGCTGGGGGCGATGCCGTCGCTGCGTTCGGAGATCACGCCGAAGATCACCATGGCCAGGCTCGGGCACATGTAGGCCAGGCCGAAGACGGTCAGCGAGGTCAGGGAGAGTTTTGCGGGAGTGGCATCAGGCATGGCTGGCCTCCTGGCGCGCAGGGGCGATGCCACGGGCCGGGCCGTGGGCGAAATGAGCCATGGGTCATCCTCTTGTGATTGTTCTAGGAAATTGCCCAGCCGGTCTGACTGCATGGGGGCGCAGGGACGGCGTGCACAGCAAGTAACTCGGGGGATGGCACCGGCTTTGCCGGTGATCGCGGGGCAAGCCCGCTCCTACAGGGTGCAGGGCCAGTATGCGGATCCCCGTGCGGATTCCTATAACGTCGAATGATTAACCCGGGGGTAATGGCGTAGGGGAATCACGGCGCCGGTTGCAGGCTGGCAAGGTCTTCGCCGGCCAAAAACAGCAGCGAGAACAGCTCGGTCTGGGAGTTCACATCCAGCTTGCGGTACACGTTGCGGCGATGGACCTTCACCGTCTCGGCCGACAGCTTGAGCTTGATGGCCGTCTCCTTGTTGGAGTGCCCCGACAGGATCAGCCGTACCACGTCCAGCTCCCGCGCCGTCAGCACCGACTCCAGCTGCCGACGTGCCTCGTCACGCCCCTGGGCCAGGCCCAGCGCGGGCTTGGCCGGTGCGCATGCAGGCAGTTGCTCGAAGTGCAGGCGCTGGCGCATCAGGCCGATCAGCCAGGGGCGCGCCAGCTCCAGCTGGGCGATGGCCTGGGTATCGAAGCGTGAGCGCCCGCCCAGCGACAGGCACAGCGTGCGCCCGTCCCCCAGAGCCAGGTTGAACTGCACCTCGTCGGCGACCACATTGTGGGTGAAGTACAGGCGGTAGTAATCGGTCTGCTGGAACTGCTCCGGGGCCACGTCGGCCAGGCGCACCAGGCCCGTATGCGATTGCTCGCGGCTGCTGATGTAGAACGGGTCGAGCAGGTACAGGCCGTTGGCGTACTCGCTCACCAGCGGATCGGTGCCCTCGCGCAGGTAAGGGCTCTGGTCGAAGATCAGCGGCTTGTCGTGGCTGAACAGCAGCGCCACCCAGGTGTCGACCTCGACGAAATCGCCCAGCAAGGTGGCCAGGGTGCGCCAGAAGCTCGGCCGGTCGAGGTGCTCGATGCAGTGGGCCACGCCCTGGTGCCACGAAAGATCCTGCAGGCTCATGCCCATGCCCTACCCCCGGGTTAACCCGTCGAAGTGATTGTTTTACCGGTGATTATTTTCATACTTGCAGCACCCTTCGCAAATGTCACCCGCCCGCGGAAGGGTCGGGCCCAGTGAGATGGATTGCCCATGAAGATCGAAGTGGTACAGACGACAACCCGCGACGGCGACACCGCCCACAACCTGCGCGGCATTCTGGAAGCCCTGGCCCAATGCGCGCCGGACACCGACATCCTGCTGTTTCCCGAGTCGCACCTGACCGGTTTTCTCACGGCGGACGACGTCGGCATGCTGGCCGAAGCCATCGATGGCGAAGCGGTCCAGGCGGTGGTCGCGGCGGTGCGCCAGCGCAATGTCGCGGTGGTGCTGGGGTTATACGAGAACGCTGATGGCACCTTCTACAACACCACCCTGTTCATCGCCCCCGAGGGCATCCTGCTCACCTACCGCAAGACCCACTTGTGGGTGCCGGAGCACGGTATCGTGGTGCCGGGCGACCGCTTCGCCACCGTCGAATGGCGCGGCGTGCGCCTGGGCTTGCTGATCTGCTACGACAGTGAGTTCCCCGAGACGGCACGGGCGCTCAAAGCGCTGGGCGCGCAGCTGATGCTGATCACCGATGGCCTGGCCGAGCCGGAGGACCATGTACACCGGGTATCGGTGATGGCCCGGGCGATGGAGAACCAGGTGTTCGCCGTGGTCGCCAACCGCGTGGGCGACGGGCCGGATGGCTGTGTGTTCGTCGGCGCCAGCCTGGCGGTGGACCCGTACGGCCGCACGCTGTTCGAGGCCGGCCGCGGCGAGTCGCGCCATGGCGTGACCCTCGACCTGTCACTGATCGACCAGGCCCGGGCCTTCCACGACTACAGCGCCAACCAGCGCATCACCCTGCCCGGTGAGCCTGTCGAGCATGCCAATGGAGTGCGCGAGCTGATCATCGGCAACACAGACAACCGCTGACCTGCGGTTGATCAGGATCGTTCTGCAAAAAACTCACCAGCACTTGCATACCCGGGCGCAAGTGCCTGGCTTCCCGCGCCCAATCGGCTGCCACCGGCAGCCAGCACCGGCTCTTGTCGTCGAACTGCTCATCAGGGTCCCAGGGGAACTGCACCTTGACCCTGGCCAACTGCCTGGGCTGCTCTTCCACGGCGATGACCACGGCCGTCTGGTTGCCGGGCACCCGGGGTTTGCTGTGTACCACAGGCGGCCGGTAGAGCACGCCCCACGGCAATACTGCCTGGCCATCGGCAAACACCAGCACGTGTCCCTGGGCGCTGTGCTGGAAACAGAAGCGAATGCCTTCTTCCTCGCACAGGCGCTGGATGAAGTGCAGGTCGGTTTCATCGTACTGGGTGCAGTAGTCGCGCGTGGGGTAGCTGGCGCTCAACTCGAAGCGATAGGCATCCCCCACGATTCCGTGCTCTTCCAGGATCAGGGCGACGATCTCGGGCACTGAAAACTGTTGGTAGATCCGTTGGTTGATGCGGTGGCGCAGATAGGACAGATGCGGCACCAGGGTCAGTCGATAACGTGTCGAGCATCGCCCTTGCCGCGCAATGTGATAGATCCGCCCGTGAATGCCCTTGCCTCGGCTGTCGAAGCTGAAATACGCCTCGCGGTCGAGGAAGCGCTCAAGCGCCAAACCGGGCTGATCGCAGGCCAGGTCCAGGTTATAGAAGTAGGGCCTGTTGGCCACCTCTTCACCGGAGTAGCCGAGCACCTGGAAATCATGCTCCATGCCTTCGATGGTCAAACTCAAGTGGGTCTTATGGGCTGGGCTGAACATCCGCTGTTCTCCTCCGGCATAAGAGTGGGATAAGGCGCGCGAACCCACCGCCCCGCCTGGCCGAGCAATCAGCCGTGGGACGATGGTTCAATCGGCGCTTGAATCGGCAGGCCGCAGCCTGCCTGGGTCAACGTGCTGCCCGATACACTCCGGCAGCGGGCAGTTGGCGACACGTCAACTCAGGTCACACACCACTTTTCACCTTGGTCCAGACCCGCGTGCGGATCCGCTCCAGCTTCAACGGCAACGGCTCGAGCGGGATCAGCGTGGCAATGGTCTTTTTGTCGGGGTAGATCCACGGGTTGTCCCGCAGCGCCTGTTCGACGAACTGGGTGGCGTCCTTGTTGGCGTTGGGGTACAGAGTATGGTTGGAGGTCTTGGCGATCACTTCCGGGCGCATCATGTAGTTGATGAACGCCATGCCTGCCTTGGGATGCGGCGCGTCCTTGAGCAGCACCAGATTCTCCGACCACACCAGCGCGCCTTCGCGCGGCAGGCTGTAGGTGATGCGCCGTCCGGTGTTGTTCTTCTCGTTGAGCGCCTGCGCGGCCAGGGCGCCATTGGCCCAGCCCACTACCGCGCAGATGTTGCCATCGGCCATGTCGGCGTCGATGCGCGAAGAATCGAAGTACAGCACGTACGGACGAATTTTCAGCAACAGCTCCTGCGCCTTCTGGTAATCCGCCGGGTTGCTGCTGTTGCTGGGTAGGCCCAGGTAGTTCAAGGCAATCGAGATGATCTCGCTGGGCGAGTCGAGCATGGCCACGCCACAGGACTTCAGCTTGCTGATGTTCTCTTCCTTGAAGATCAGGTCCCAGCTGTCCACCGGCGCCTGGTCGCCCAGTGCCGCCTTGACCTTGTCGACGTCATAGCCGATGCCGGTGGTGCCCCACAGGTAAGGCACGGCGTAGCGATTGCCGGGGTCGTTGACCGCCAGCTGGGCGAGGATATCGGGATCGATGTGCGACAGGTTGCCCAGTTGTTCTCGATCCAGCGGTTGCAGCACGCCGGCCTGGATCAGGCTGGGCAGCACATTGGAGGTGGCCACCACCACGTCATAGCCCGTGCGCCCGGCCATCACCTTGCTCTGCATGATGTCGGCGCTGTCGAAGGCGTCCATGTGCACGCGGGTGCCGGTTTCCTGCTCGAAGGCCTTGGGGGTCTCTGGCGCCAGCAGCCCGAACCAGTTGTACAGGTGCACCCCGGGCTGGGCGGCGAAGGCCGAGGTGCTGATGGCCGCGCCGAGCAGCGAAGCCGCGAAGAGGGTTCGCAAACGTGATTTTCTCATGCAACATCCTTATCGAAACGGTGTATCTTCCGGCCCGTCCTGAGCCCAGACAGCGACTATACCGGGCATGCCCGGATAGTAAATACCCAAGAATACTTAGCCCTGACCCGCGAATCCCTAACCCAAAAGGGGTAGAAAATGCCGTTCGACCTACATGGACTGGCCTGGCACCGATCGATCGGCAAGCTGATCCTGCAGCTGGATCGCCCCGCGTTCTGGAGCTCGCTGGTGCGGGTCTTGAACGCCTACGTGCCGATCGACAACTGGGTGGTGTTGATTTTCAGCAACCAGCAAGTGGAAGTGGTGAGTTTTCCCGAAGTGGCCGATGCCCAGGAAGTCGACGCGCTGCTGCATCGCTACGTGACCGGGCTGTACCTGCTGGATCCGTTCTATATTGCCAACCGCGAACAACCACAGAGCGGCTTCTTCCACCTGCTGGACATTGCCCCGGAATATTTCCTCGAAACCGAGTACTACCACCAGTATTTCGCCCAGTACATTTCCACGGACGAGGCGCAGTACAACGTGCAACTCGATGCCGACAGGACGCTGTGCATCTCCATTGGCAGCAAGACGCGCTTCAGCCAGGAGCAGATCACCATGCTCGACCTGATCAAGCCCTGGGTGACCGCGCTCATGCAGCAGCGCATGAACTTTGAAATCGACGTCGAGAAAAACCACGGTGAACCACCGCCCTGGCAGGAGACACTGGCTCAGCTGGGCGCACAGCTCACCACCCGCGAAAGCGATGTACTGCGCTTGTTGCTCAGTGGTTTTTCCAACAAGGAAATCGCCGGCAAGCTGTCGCTGTCCACGGAAACCATCAAGGTCCACCGGCGCAACCTCTACGCCAAGCTGAACATCAAGTCGCAATCCGAGCTGTTCGCCCGCTTCTTCATGGCGAAGCAGGAAGCGCACACCGCCAGTTGATGTCAGCGTTTGCCCAGCAAGGCCTGGCGCTCGCGCCAGATTTCCTGCACGAACGGGTCGGTGACTCCGTATAGCCCATGCCCGCGGCGGATGATCAGGTTGGCGGCCAGCAGGTCATTGGCCACGGGCTGTACCTCCTCCACGCGCACCTCGCGCCCGACGAATTTCGAATATTCCGCCGCCGCTTCGCTGGAAAACACCCCGCGCGTCTCACCATCGACCGAGGCAATACGAGCAAAGATCGCCTGGGCCAGCACGCCCAGTTCCTCGACCTTCATCAATTCCAGGTCTGCCGCCGCCGAACGCAGGGTGGCCGCGATCACCGGCAGCACCACGTCCGCGCCGGAGCTCAGGCTTGGCGAATGGACCAACTGGCGCAGGGCACGGATGAATTCCTCGGGCCGACTGCCCAAGGTGCTGAACGCCTTGCTGGCCACCGCCAGCGACGGCAGGTTATCCAGGCCGTCGGCCGCAAGCCGTTGCAGCCAGAACGCGACATAGTCCTCGCCCAACACCGGGTAGGCCACGTTGGTCGCACCGGCAAACGCCTGGTTACGCCGGGCCGTCAGCTCGTTGACCATCGCCCGGTGCGAGCCGGTGCCAATGAACAGGAAATGCCCAGCCGTGGCTGGCCGGGGGTTGATGGCATCACGCGCTGCCTTGAGCGCCAGCATCATCTGTTGGCCGTCTTCGGTGGTGATGGCGTGCTGCACTTCGTCGACGATCAGCACCACGTTGGCCTTGGCCTGGTCCACCACCTCGCCCAGCGCCTGGGCCAGCGTCACGCCGCCCGCCTCGCCCAGGGTGTCGAGGTTGAAGCCGAACTTGAAGCCAGCCATCTCCACCTCGGCGCCACGCAGGGCCCGCAGCCGCTGCATGAACGACGAGGCCGGTGTCTGCAGCTCGTGCAGGGCCTTGCGCACGGCGGCGAGCACCAGCCTCACCGGGCTGGTCTGGGTGTCGCTCCACAGATCGACGTAGATCACCAGCGCGCCCTTGGCTTCCAACGCAGGGATCAGGTCGTTCTTGAGGAAGGTGGTCTTGCCCGTACGCCGCAGGCCAGACAGGAACAACCCAGAGCGCAGGCCGATATCCAGCGCCGACGGCTCAAGCAGCTGCCGGGCCATGTCAGCGGCCAGTTCAGGGCGCAGGAAGATATCGGCCATTGGATTATCCTGAATTATTGAATGGCCATAATTATTGGCCTGGAATAATTCCCTGTAAAGCTGCGACTGGCACATCACCGCGCTGAGCGCTCAGACTCCTGTACACACTTGCACGATGATCCACCCCGCCAACCCGAGCAGACACAGAACACCCACGCCATAACTCAGGGTGCGCCACGGTTGCAGTTGCGCCAGGTAGGTCACTGTATGCAACACCCTGGCCAGGGTGAACATCCCGCCTACCCCTGCCATCAACGCGGCGGGCGCCTCGAGCGCAACCGCGAGCCCACCCAATGTCATGAACAAGGGAATGTTCTCCAGGTCGTTACGCCACGCCTGCATGACCCGCAGCACTTCTGGCCGCTCTTGTTGCTGCGCAGGGCGCTTGAACACCGCCGCATCCTCCGGGTTCATGAACGCCAGGTGGCGCAGCCGGTAATAACCTTGGTAGCAGGAGATCGCCAGCATCTTCAGGCACAGCACCACCACCAGGCTGGCATAGACCGCCAGGACCGCGCTCATGCTGCAGGCCTCGACATGCTGCCCTTGATCACGATGTACAACAGTGGCCCTATCGACACGAACACCAGCGTCAGCAGCAGATAGGGCAGCACGCCACGCAAGCTCTCCCCGCGCGAAAGGTGGTCATTCAGCATCCAGAGGCATGCCAGCGCCGCCATGATGTACAGGTCGATAACGACCTGCGCCGTGTCGGGTCGTGCCAACAGCTCCACCCCGAAGGCGATGAGCGACTGTTCTGCGCTTGCCAGGGTCCAGCCGGTGTACAGCGCGAAAACGACCAGCACCAACAACGCCGGCCATCTGCCAGACAAGGGGCGTGGCGGCAGTTGCTGCGTCGGGCAGGGTGCAGGACGCGTGTTGCTGCTTGCAGGGTCGTGCGGGCCATTGCTCATCGTGCGCTCCTTGGCTGATTCGTCCCACACGGTAGTGATAGAGTCTTCCCCGCCTCAATGACCTCACAGGTCATGAAAACCGCACGCAGCGCTGGAGCGCCCAGGGAAACTACGCCTCCCGCGCTGAATGGACAGCCCAAGCCCATCGGCGCTATGGTTGCCGCGCCACTATCCCCTCTATGCCAATCGCAACGTACAGGGAGCAGCACGCATGTGGGTACTCGGCAAAGGACAAAAACCGTTCCTTGAGCTTCTGCGCAACTTGTCCATTCAGTTCATCATCGCCGGTTTCATTGCCCTGCTGTCACACAAGGCCGGACAGGCCTTCGACACGCACAGAGGTGGCGATGGATGGGCGCTGGTATTTGTCCTGTTGGTGTTGAGCGTAATCCTCGTATTGGCCGTCATTGCCAACCTGAAGCCGTTCTTCACCGCGTTCATTCACGATGAAGCCGCCGGCTTTCACGCATACAAGAAAAACTTGCCGGACCTGCCGCGCAGCGCACGGTACAGGCGTTGCGCCCTGTTCCTCGTCAGGCATTGCAAGCTTGCCCTTTTCGAATCCGTGTTACTCGTGCTGGGGATCTATCTTGCGTCACTCGTCGGGCTTTTCGTGGCCATCAACAGTGCCGCCAACGCCTTGGGCAAGTGAACATCAGCCGGTGTCGAAACATGAACCCTCTACCCTGCCCGTCCACCGCCAGCGCCGGTGATCATCTGCGCCGTTTGCGGCGCCAGGCCGGGCTCAGCCAGCTCGATCTGGGGCTGCTGGCCGGGGTGTCGCAACGCCATTTGAGCTGCGTGGAAACCGGCCGCGCCAAGGCCAGCCCGAGCACCCTGCACGCGCTGCTCAGCGCCCTGGATGTGCCGCTTGAGCACTGCAACAGCGTGTTCCTCGCCGCCGGCTATGCGCCGCGCTACGGCGCCAGCGCAGCGGATGCCCCAGCGCTGAAGATGGTGCATGACGCGCTCGGCCACCTGCTGCAAGCGAACAACCCGGCGCCGGCCATCGTGATCGACAGCCATTGGGACATCACCGCCGCCAATACCAGCGCCGGATTGCTGTTCGCCATGGCCGGCGTGCCGCTGGACAACGCGCAGGGCCTCAACCTGTTGGACACCCTGCTGCGGCCCGACGGGCTGGGCAGCCACCTGATCAACGCCGCCGAGATACGCGCCATCGCCTGGCAACGGGCGGCCCGAGAAGCGCTGGACAACCCCGCCCTGGCGCAACGTCTGGAAAAACTGCCAGCCCCGCCCGCCCTGGAGCCAGGCGCGCCGCACTCACCGCTGGTGCTGACCCAGGTACGCACAGCCGCAGGCGAGTTGCGCTTCCTGTCCACCTTCACCACCTTCGGCATGCCGCAAGACATCACCGTGGCCTCGCTGCGCATCGAGCATCTGATCCCGGCGGACAGTGCAACCTGGCAGGCCATGACCAGCGCATACGAAGCCTGGATGACCAGCGATTCCACGCAAGTGAACCCGCGCCTTTCGCGGTAGAATCCGCCCTTCGCAACGCACCAGGGATGCCACCGTTGACGCTCAAGCTTTCGACCCCGCTGTTCTTCTGCCTCACCCTCTGCGGCACGCTGCAGGCAGCCCCCAATGCAGAGGCCGAAGCGGCCTTCCAACGCGCGGTGCTGGCGGCCGAGGCCAACGCCCAATGGGCAGAGCGCCTGATCGACCAGGAGCAGAAAGGCCAGCTCGACAAGCAGATCACCACCGAGGCGCTTCGCGACATCGGGCAAAAGCACGATGCCGTCGAACATGATTTGCGCCAGGCCAGCGACGGTGGGCATGCCGTGGCCAGCTACTTGCTGGCGAACCTGCAGGAACGCAGCAAGCTCTGGGTGTCCGGGCAGTACACGGCCCGCCACGAGCAAGCCTGCGCCCTGTACCAACGCGCCGCCGAGCAAGGGCTGGTGGCCGCCGCCGTGGCCGTACTGCGAGACTGCGATAGCGCGTCACAGCGCTTCCTGTTCGATGACCCGACCCTGCAGCGCCAGCGCGAGCAACTGCGGACCACCCTCGAACACACCGACCCCTATGCCGAGCACTATCCGTTGCCTGCGCTGAAGTCCTTGTGCTTCAAGGAGATGAAAATGGTCGCGCCCGACCCTGGGCGGCCCCTGACCACCCTCGCCCAGGCCTTCGAGCCGGTACAGCTGGATCTGCGACAGTACCGCGCCGACGGCTATTACCTGCTCGCCGCCAAGGGCGACCCTGAGCAACCGGAGGTTGGCCGCGGGCATTTCACGCAACTGCGCGCACTGGCCCCGGATTGCCTGGACCCCATTGGGTTGGCGTACATGTATGACGCCCAGAGGCAAAAGACCCAATGAAGCCAGAGCGTGCCGGCCCCAAATTGTAGGAGCCAGGCTTGTAGTACATTGCTGCTCGCACCGGTTTGGCCCTGCCAACCCGGGCCGCGCGATCAAAACGTGACGCCCCGCCAATCAGCCATGAGGCCAAGCATGAAGGAACATGACTACAGCGTTACCGTGAACTGGGTCGGCAATACCGGCCAAGGAACCGCCAGCTATACCGCCTACACCCGCGATTTCACCGTGCAGATGCCAGGCAAGCACGATCTGCTTGGCTCCGCCGACCCGGCGTTTCGCGGCGATCCCAAGCGCTGGAACCCCGAGGACATGCTGCTGGCCTCGCTCTCGGCCTGTCACAAGTTGTGGTACCTGCACCTGTGCGCGGTGAACAAAGTGAAGGTGCTGGAGTACGTCGACCAGGCGCAAGGACGAATGGTCGAAGGTGATGACCTGCGCAAGGGGCATTTCACCCAGGTGGTACTGCGACCGCAGATCGTGATCAGCCGCGATTCGGATAGCGCCCTGGCCATGCGCCTGCATGACGAGGCGCACCATGAGTGCTTCATCGCCAACTCAGTGAATTTCCCGGTGACCTGCGAGGCCGTCATCACTCACCAGGGGTGACTTCAGCTTGCCGTCGCCAAGGCCTTCTCCATCACCCGCGCCTGCTCGCGCAATACCTGGCAAAACGGCTCCACCACCACCGAGGCTGGGCGGTGCTCGGGCCGGATCAGCATCACCCGGTACGGCACCGACAGGCTCAGGCGGCGCATGGCCAAGCCACCCTGCTCCGCCTCGAGCCCACTGAGCGGGTTGATGATCGCCACCCCCAGCCCCTGGCGAACCATGGCGCATACCGATGCCGCGCTGGTGGTCTCGATCACCGTGCGGCGGTTCACCCCGGCCGCGCGAAAGTGCTGGTCGAGCTGTTGCCGATAGGTGTCCAGGCTGGCCAGGTTGATGAAGTCGACCTCGTGGAAATCACCTAGCGTCAGCACCGGCCTGGCTCGCAGCGGATGCCCTTGGGGCAGCACGCAGACCATGTCGGCGCTGAACAGCAGCTCGCCTACCGCGCCCCGCGGCACCTGCTCGACTTCGGTCAAGCCCAGGTCGTGCTGCTGGGCCACCAGCGATTCCTCCAACAACGGCGACTCCTGCGCGGTGATGCTCACGCTGACGCCACGGTGTTGCTGGTGGAAGCGCTGGCAAGCCTTGGGCAGCAGGGTTTGCGAGAACAGCGGCAGGCAAGTGATGGCCAGCCGGCCCTGCTCGAAGTTGCGGATGGCCTGGGCGAACCGGTCGATGCGCTCGAGGCCGACAAAGGCGCGCTCGACTTCCTCGATCAGCAACAGGGCCTGGGCGGTCGGCGCCAGGCGCCCCCCCTCGCGCTCGAACAGGGTCAGGCCGGTGACCTGCTCCATGCGCGCCAGCTCGCGACTGACCGTGGGTTGTGAGGTGAACAGCAGGCGCGCGGCACCGGTGACGCTGCCGGCGGCCATGATGGCGCGGAACACTTCGATGTGACGGACGGAAAGCTTCATGGGTGTACACAGCCAGAGGTATCGATGCTAATGCATATCAAATATGAATAGACTGAATAAAAATAGCTATTTTTGTGAATCAATCAACTCATTCAAGATCGGTGTATCCATTACAAGGAACACCACCATGAGCACCCCTTCCACCCTGCTGGCCCACGCAGTCCGCCAACATGGCTCGCCACTCTGGGCCTACGACGCACAGACCATCGGCCAACGCATCGATCAGCTCAAGCAGCACTTCGACACCGTACGCTTCGCGCAAAAGGCCAACCCCAACCTGCATGTGCTGCGCCTGATCCGCGAGCGCGGCCTGGTGCTCGACGCGGTATCCCTGGGGGAAATGGAGCGTGCCTTCGCCGCCGGGGCTTCGGTGGGGGGTGAACCGGCTGGCGTGGTGCTGACCTGCGATGTGCTGGACCAGCCAACCCTGGCGCGGGTGGTCGAGACCGGCATCGAAGTCAACGCCGGTTCCATCGACATGCTCCGTCAGTTGGGCGAGCGCTCCCCTGGCCATCGCGTGTGGCTGCGCATCAACCCCGGTTTCGGCCACGGCCACAGCCGCAAGACCAACACCGGTGGCGAAAACAGCAAGCATGGTATCTGGCACGCGCAACTGCCCGAAGCACTGGCCTGCGTGAAACAGTACGGCCTGCACCTGGTGGGCGTGCACATGCATATCGGCTCCGGGGTGGACTACCAGCACCTGGAGCAAGTGGCCAGCGCCATGGTCGAACTGATCGGCCAACTGGGCATGGACATCGAGGCGTTCTCCATCGGTGGCGGGCTGTCCACGCCATACCGCGACGGCGACCAGCCGGTGGACCTGCAACGCTATGCCCGCACCTGGGCGGTGGCGCGCAGCGAAATCGAGGCGATGCTCGGCCACCCCGTGCGCATGGAAATCGAGCCGGGGCGCTACCTGGTGGCGGAGTCCGGTTACCTGGTAGCCGAGGTGCGGGCGGTCAAGCAGATGGGCGACAAGCACTACATGCTGGTCGACGCCGGCTTCAACGACCTGATGCGCCCGGCGATGTATGGCGCCTATCACCACATGAGCCTGTTCGATGCCGTGGGCCGGCCGGTGAGCCGCCCGCTGCAAGCCACCGTGGTGGCCGGGCCGCTGTGCGAATCCGGGGATGTGTTTACCCAGAACGACCAGGAGCTGACCCCGCAGCAACTGCCCCAGGCCAAGGTCGGCGACCTGCTGGTGATCCACGACGCCGGGGCCTATGGCGCCTCGATGTCGTCGAACTACAACAGCCGACCGCTGCTGCCTGAGTTCCTGATCGAGCAGGACAACCTGCGGATGATCCGCCGCCGCCAGAGCGTGCAGGAGCTGCTGGCCCTGGAGCTGGACCTGTAAACATCCGCTTGCGGGCTAATCCTGTGGGAGCAACTGTCTTGCTCAATGTCTAGAATCTGGCGCGATCCGTATGGGAGCGGGCTTGCCCGCGACACTGCGGCGCCTGCTTCGCGGGCAAGCCCGCTCCCACAGGGGGGACAGTTCTCGGCGTGATCTCCCTCATGGAGTTGCGCCGTGATTTCAGGCCGGGGTCACCAGACGGTACCCCACGCCCGCCTCGGTAATGATGAACCGAGGCGCGGTCGGGTCATCCCCCAGCTTCTGCCGCAAATGCCCCACCACGATCCGCAGGTAATGGGTGTCGTCGACATGGGTCGGCCCCCAGATGTCCTTGAGCAGTTGCTGCTGGGTGATCACCCGCCCCGGGTGCCCGGCCAGTTGCGCCAGCAGCGCATACTCCTTGCGGGTCAGCGCCACCTCGACGCCGTCCAGGGTCACCTTGCGAAAGGCAAAATCCACCACCAGCGCCCCGAAGCTCGCGGTCGCGGCCACCCCGCCCGCCTGCGGCGCCTGGCGCAACAAGGCCCGCACCCGGGCTAGAAACTCCTGGATACCGAACGGTTTGGTCACGTAGTCGTTGGCCCCGCCATCGAGCGCATCGACCTTCTGCACCTCGCTGGCACGCACCGACAGCACCATCACCGGCACCGTGCTCCATTCGCGCAACTCACGCAACACCTGCTGGCCGTCCATGTCCGGCAGGCCGAGGTCGAGCACCACCAGGTCGGGCTTGCCCAGCGCCGCCTGGGCCAGGCCCTCGCCGCCGGTGGCGGCCTCGAGCACCTTGTAGCCCTGGGATGCCAGGCTGATGCGCAGGAACTTGCGGATCTGCGGCTCGTCGTCGATGACCAGCAGGGTGGCGGCTTGGCTCATGGGGCTTCACTTTCGGTCGCGGGTTGGGTGGGCAGCGGCAAGCATAGAGTGATGCAGGTGCCCTGGCCATCGATGCCGTCGCCCACCAGGATGCGCCCGCCATGGGCGCCGATCATGCCCTGGCAGATGGCCAGGCCCAGGCCGGTACCCTGCCCGCCGCGGTCACCCCGGGCAGCGGTGTAGAACATGTCGAAGATCTTCTCGCGCTCCTCCAGCGGAATGCCAGGGCCCTGGTCGCTGACGGCAAAGCACAATTGCTGGTCGCGCACCTGCACCTGCAACACCAGGCGCCCTTGCGCGGGCGAGAAGCGCGCGGCGTTTTCCAGCACATTGACCAGCGCCTGCTCGATCAACGCGGCATGGACGAACAGCAGCGGCAGTTCGCCGGGGACCTCGGTATGCACCCGCAGCGGCGCCAGCACCACACGCAGACGGTTCAACGCGCTACCGACGATATCGCCGGGCGCCACCCAGTCACGGGCGAGCTTGAGGCTGCCGTGGCCAAGGCGGGTCATGTCCAGCAGGTTCTGGATGTAGCGGTCCAGGCGCTCGGCTTCGTCACGGGTGCCTTCGAGCAACTCGCGCCGGTCATCCAGGGGGATCGCCTCGCCCAACGCCAGCAGGCTGTCGATACTGCCGCGCATCGCCGTCAACGGCGTGCGCAGGTCGTGGGACACCGAGGCCAGCAAAGCACTGCGCAGTTGCTCGGTTTCACCGTGCAGGCGCGCAGCCTCCAACTGCTCGCCAAGGCGGGCACGGGCCAGGGCCTGGGCCAGGGGTTGCGCCAGGGCCATCAGCAGACGCCGGCGCTGGGCGGTCAGCGGCTCGCCGC
The DNA here is from genome assembly GCF_014268885.2 of Pseudomonas xantholysinigenes. Lineage (NCBI taxonomy): Bacteria > Pseudomonadati > Pseudomonadota > Gammaproteobacteria > Pseudomonadales > Pseudomonadaceae > Pseudomonas > Pseudomonas xantholysinigenes. The sequence continues at coordinate 3,637,606 of NZ_CP077095.1, forward strand.
TACGCGGGCGCACGCCGAGCAACGCCAGGGGCTGGTCGTCCACCGCCAGCGGCCACCACCACCAGCGGCCATGGGGCAAGGTATCGCTGCCAAAACCGGCGGCCTGGCCGTGCTGCCAGGCCCATTCGGCGGCGGCGCGCTCGTTGTCGGTAAAGGCCGGGGCGCCGCCGCTGGCCACTTGCAGCAGGCCATCGGCGCTGCGTTCGAGCAGGCATGCCTGTACGTCCTGCCAGCCATCCAGGTGCTGGCCGGCGGCGCTGAACACCGCCTGGCGATCGGTGGCCACGGTCAACCGGCGCGACAAATCGAGCAACTGGTTGGTCTGCGCCTGGGTTTCACGCAGCGCCTGCAACTGACGGCGCTGGCGCGCGGCGAGGTTGCCGGTAAGCGCGGCCATCAGCAGGAAAAACACCAAGGTCAGCACGTCTTCTTCGCGCTGGATGCTGAACGAGAAGTTCGGCGGGATGAACAGGAAGTCGTAGGTCAGGAACGACAGCGCCGCGCAGGCCAGCGCCGGGCCCAGGCTGCTACGCACCGCCACCAGCAGCACGGCGGCGAGGAACACCAGCGAAATATTGGGCAACGCCAGCACGCTGGACACCGCCCACGCCAAGCCGGCGGCCAACAGCGTGGCCAGCAGCGCCAGCAAGTAGTGGCGCCACACCCACACACGCTTGACCGCCGCCCGCGGCGTGGGTGGCTGGGCGTCGCGATCCAGCACGTTGATTTCCAGGCCATGGCTTTCGCGCAGCAGGCGGGCTGCCACGCCGGCCCCGAAGAAGCGCCGACGCAGCAGGTCGCGGGACTGGCCCACCAGCACCAGGCTGGCGCGGCGCTCGCTGGCGTGCTGGATCAAGGTCCGCGCCACCTCGCCGGCACGCAGCAACACCACTTCGCCCCCCAGGCGCTCAGCCAATTGCTGGGCAGCTTGCAGGCGATGGCGGGCAGCCTCGTCACGCAGACGGCCATTGTCGACATGCACCACGCTCCAGGGCAGATGACGGCGCTGGGCGACGCGACAGGCATGCCGCACCAGCCGCTCAGCCTGCTCGTCGCCATCGATGCCCACCAGCAGCCGGCCACGCAGGGCCGGGGCTTCCTGACCGCGTTGGCGGTAGCCGCTGGCAAGGTCGGCGTCCACCTGGGCGGCGGCGGTGTGCATGGCCAGTTCGCGCAGGGCGGTGAGGTTGGTCTGGGAGAAGAACGCGTCGATAGCGGCGCGGGCCTGCTCGGGTACGTAGACCTTGCCTTCGCGCAGGCGTTCGAGCAGCTCGCGTGGCGGCAGGTCGATCAGCACCAGCTCGAAGGCCTCCTGCAACACCCAGTCCGGCAGGGTTTCGCGCACCTGCACGCCGGTGATGTCGCGCACCTTGTCGTTGAGGCTTTCCAGGTGCTGGACGTTGACCGTGGTGTACACGTCGATGCCGGCGGCGAGCAGTTCCTGCACATCCTGCCAGCGCTTGGCGTGGCGGCTGCCGGGGGCGTTGCTGTGCGCCAGTTCGTCCACCAGCACCAACGGCGGCGCAGCCTTGAGCAGGCCGTCGAGGTCCATTTCCTCGAGCAGCACGCCGCGGTACTCACTGCGCAGCAAGGGTTGCTGGAGCAGGCCGCCGAGCAGGGCCTCGGTTTCGGCGCGGCCGTGGGTCTCGACCACCCCGGCCACCACCTGCACGCCCTGGCGCTGCTGGGCGTGGGCGGCCTGGAGCATGGCGAAGGTCTTGCCGACCCCGGGCGCGGCGCCGAGGAACACCTTGAGCCGGCCCCGGCCTTCGCGGGGCAAACCGGCCAACAGGGCGTCGGCGCGGGTGGAATCACTCATGTTTCATCCTTTTTTTGCCTCATTACGCGGTCGATGTAGGAGCGGCCTCGTGCCGCGAAAGGGCCGCGCAGCGGCCCCAGCGATTGTTGCATCGCCGCACTGCGCGGCCCTTTCGCGGCACGAGGCCGCTCCTACAGGGGTCAATGCACGGCCACAGGCGCCAGACGCTCCAGCGCCTGGTTCAGCGCCAGCACGTTGACCACCGGCGGCCCGACCAATGGGCGCAGGGTGGCGTCATTCACCAGCACTTGCAAGCGCTCCTCTGGCACCTGCCGTGCCGCCGCCACACGCGGCAGCTGGTAGGCGACTGCCTCGGGCGACAGGTGCGGGTCCAGCCCGCTGCCCGAAGTGGTCAGCAGCGCCAACGGCACCGGTCCCTGCTGTGCCTGGTACTGCGTTGCGGCATCGGCCTTGACCCGCTCGGCCAACGCCGGATTGCTTGGCGCCAGGTTGCTCGCGCTGCTGGCCACGGTGGCGTAGTCACCGGCCGAAGGCCGCGACTGGAACCAGGCATCGCCCTTGAACACCTGGGCGATTAGCGCCGAACCACGCACCTGGCCGCGCTCGTCGCGCACCAGGCTGCCATTGGCCTGCTCGGGGAAGGCGACCTGGGCGATGCCGGTCACCGCCAGGGGGTACAACGCGCCGGTGACCAGGGTCATCAGCAGGACCAGGCTCAGGGCCGGGCGTAGGTATGCGGTCATGTTCGTCTCTCCTTCAGACCAGGTGCAGGGCATTGAGCACAACGTCGATCAGCTTGATCCCGGCGAACGGCACGATGATCCCGCCCAGGCCGTAGATCAGCAGGTTGCGCCGCAGCAGGTGGGCGGCACTGGCGGCCTGCACCCGTACCCCGCGCAGTGCCAGCGGAATCAGCACGATGATGATCAGCGCGTTGAACACGATGGCCGAGAGGATCGCGCTCTGCGGGCTGGCCAGGTGCATCAGGTTGAGCACGCCCAATTGCGGGTAGATGGCGGCGAACAGCGCCGGCAGGATGGCAAAGTACTTGGCCACGTCGTTGGCGATGGAGAAAGTGGTCAGTGCACCCCGGGTCACCAGCAGTTCCTTGCCCACCTGCACCACATCCAGCAGCTTGGTCGGGTCGCTGTCCAAGTCGACCATGTTGGCCGCTTCACGGGCGGCCTGGGTACCGTCGTTCATGGCCATGCCGACGTCGGCCTGGGCCAGCGCCGGGGCGTCGTTGGCGCCATCGCCGCACATGGCCACCAGGCGGCCGTCGTTCTGCTCCTGGCGGATACGCGCCAGCTTCTTCTCCGGGGTGGCTTCGGCAAGCACGTCGTCGACGCCAGCCTCGGCGGCGATGGCGGCGGCGGTCAACGGGTTATCGCCGGTGACCATCACGGTGCGGATGCCCAACTTGCGCAGTTCGGCAAAACGCTCGCGGATACCGGGCTTGACCACGTCCTTGAGGTGGATCACGCCCAGCAGGCGCTTGTCCACGCACACCAGCAAAGGGGTCCCGCCACTCTGGGCGATGCGCTCCACCTCACGGGCCAGCGCGGTGGGCAGCTCCAGGCGTTGCAGGCCGCAGAACGCCAGCACCGCATCAACGGCGCCCTTGCGGTAGCGGCGCTGCTGGAAGTCGATGCCCGACAGCCGTGTCTCGGCGCTGAAGGCAATGGCCTGGTACTGGTTGGCCGAAGGTTCGTCGAAGTCGTGCAACTGGCGCAGATACTCGACAATCGACTTGCCCTCGGCGGTATCGTCGGCCAGCGAGGCGAGCAAGGCGCCCGCCCCCAGCTCCTTGGCGGTCACCCCCGAAGCGGCGTGCAGGGCGCTGCAACGGCGGTTGCCGAAGGTGATGGTGCCGGTCTTGTCGAGCATCAGCGTGTGCACATCCCCCGCCGCCTCCACCGCACGGCCGGAACGGGCGATCACGTTGAGCCGCACCAGGCGATCCATGCCGGCGATGCCGATGGCCGACAGCAGCCCGCCGATGGTGGTCGGGATCAGGGTAACCAGCAGCGCGGCAAGAAAGATCAGCGGTAGCTCGCCACCGGCGAAGCGGGCGAACGGCTGCAAGGTGACCACCACGATCAGGAAGATCAGGGTCAGGCCGATCAGCAGGATGTCCAGGGCGATCTCGTTGGGCGTCTTCTGCCGCTTGGCGCCCTCGACCAGGGCGATCATGCGGTCCAGGGTCGATTCGCCGGGGTTGCTGGTGATGCGGATCAGCAGCCAGTCGGAGACCAGCCGGGTGTTGCCGGTGACGGCCGAGCGATCGCCGCCGGACTCACGGATCACCGGCGCGGACTCACCGGTGATGGCCGCCTCGTTGACCGCGGCGATGCCTTCGAGCACCTCGCCGTCGCCGGGGATCATTTCACCGGCCACCACCCGCACCACATCGTCCTTGCGCAACTGCGTGGCGGTCACGGTCTCGAAACTACCATCGGCCTTGCGCCTTTGGGCCGTCAGGCCCTGGCTGCCGGCCTTGAGGCTGTCGGCGCGGGCCTTGCCGCGACCTTCGGCCAGGGCTTCGGCGAAGTTGGCGAACAACACGGTGAACCACAGCCATACGGCGATCTGCACCGCCACGGCCGTGCTCACGCCGCTGCCGGGGGCGAAGCACAGCACGGTGGTCAGCGCGGCGGTCAAGGCCACCACCAGCATCACCGGCGTGCGCTTGAGCTGGCGCGGGTCGAGCTTGACGAAAGCCTGCACCAGCGCCGGCCGCCACAAGGCGGCGAAGCGGGTCTGGTCCTTGGCGCTGTGCGGCGCCTTCACTTCTGGAATGGGCATGTTCATGGTGTGCTCCTCAGAAACCCAGGCTCAGGTGTTCGGCAATCGGCCCCAAGGCCAGGGTCGGCAGGAAAGTCAGGCCACCGACCAACAGAATCGTCACCAGCAACAGCGTGGTGAACAGCGGGCCATGGGTGGGGAAGCTGTTCAGGCCCTGCGGCGCGCTTTTCTTCGCCGCCAGGCTGCCGGCCAGGGCCAGCACCGGCAGGATGTAGCCGAAGCGGCCGATGAGCATGGCCAGGGCGATCATCACGTTGTGGTAAGGGGTGTTGGCGCCGAAGCCGGCGAAGGCCGAGCCGTTGTTGGCGGTGCCGGAGGTGTAGGCGTACAGCAGTTGGCTGAAACCATGGGCGCCAGGGTTGCTCACGGCGCCGGCAGGCCCCGGCAGGCTGGCGGCGATGGCACCGAGCACCAGCACGCCGACCGGCATCACCAGCAGGGTCGCCACCAGCAGTTGCACCTCACGGGCCTGCAGCTTCTTGCCCAGATACTCTGGCGTGCGGCCAATCATCAGCCCGGCGAGGAACACCGCGATCAGCACGAACAGCAACATGCCGTAGAGGCCAGCGCCGACGCCGCCGAAGATCACCTCGCCGACCATCATGTTGACCATCGCCACCATGCCCGTGAGCGGATTGAGGCTGTCGTGCATCGCGTTGACCGAACCGTTGGAGGCGGCGGTGGTGGTCACCGTCCACAGCACCGAACCCGTGGTGCCGAAGCGGCTCTCCTTGCCTTCCAGTGGCGCGGCCTGCTGCACCTGGGCGCTTTCCAGCGCCGGGTTGGGCTGCTGCTCCGACCACAGTGCGGTGCCGCCGCCGATCAGGAACAGTGCCAGCATGCAGGCGATGATCGCGCGGCTCTGGCGCAGGTCCTTGACGTAGTGGCCAAAGGTGAACACCAGCGCCACCGGGATCAGGATGATCGAGGCCACCTCGAACAGGTTGCTCCAGGCGCTGGGGTTCTCGAACGGGTGCGCCGAGTTGACGCCGAAGAAACCACCACCGTTGGTGCCCAATTGCTTGATGGCGATCTGGCTCGCGGCCGGGCCCAGCGGAATGGTCTGCTCGGCGCCTTGCAGGGTGATGGCGTGGGCATAGTCGGCGAAGGTCTGTGGCACGCCCTGCCACACCAGCAACAACGCCAGCAGCAGGCACAGCGGCAGCAGGCCATAGAGGGTGGCGCGGGTCAGGTCGACCCAGAAGTTGCCGAGCACGTGGGTCGAACGCCGGGCGATGCCACGGCAAAGCGCCACCAGCACCGCCAGGCCGGTGGCGGCGCTGACGAAGTTCTGCACGGTCAGGCCAAGCATCTGGCTCAGGTAGCTGACCGACGCTTCGCCGCTATAGGACTGCCAGTTGGTATTGGTCATGAAACTGACCGCGGTATTGAAGGCCAGCGACCATTCCTGGCCCGGCAGGTGCTGCGGGTTCAGCGGCAGGCTGCCTTGCAACTGCAGCACGCCGAACAGCAGCAGGAAGCCAGCGAGGTTGAAGGCCAGCAAGGCCAGGGTGTACTGCTTCCAGTTGTGTTCCTGGTCAGCGTCCACCCCGGCCAGGCGATAGCAACCTCGCTCCAGCGGGCCGAGGACTGGCGACAGCCAGGTACGCTGGCCCTCCATGACCTTGAAGTAGAAGCGCCCAAGCCAAGGCGCCGGCAACAGCACGATGGCGAAGAACGCCAACAGCAACAGGTAGTCGTAACTGTGCATGGCCGCCCCTTAGCCGCGATCGGCGCGCAGCAGCGCCACCAACAGGTAAACCGCCAACGCCACCGCCAAGAGCAGTGACAGCCCGTCGAGCATGTACATGTGCAATCTCCCCTAGTTGCGGCGTGAGGGCCGCTTTGGGGAAATTGTCCGAGGGAGGGGCGTAAAGGGGCGAGATCAGGGGTGGGGTCAGGGCATAAAGAAAGCGTAAAGATCTGGCATCAACGGCTGTCTGTACCGGCCTCTTCGCGGGCAAGCCCGCTCCCACAGGTAGAGCGCTGTTCCTGTGGGAGCGGGCTTGCCCGCGAAGAGGCCGGTACAGGTGACAAAGAACTACCTCAAGATTGCGGCGTTTGCTGCGCCGAATTGCGGCTCCAGTCCAGCAGCAGGCTGTATCCCACCGCCAACAGGGTCGGCCCGATGAACAGCCCGATGAAGCCGAACGCGATCAGGCCGCCGAACACCCCCAGCAGCACGATCACCAGCGGCAGGTTGCCACCCCGGCTGATCAGGTACGGCTTGAGCACGTTGTCCACGCCACTGATGACGAAAGTGCCCCAGATCCCCAGGAACACCGCCATGCCATAGTCGCCCTTCGACACCAACCAGGCCGTGGCCGGTATCCAGGCCAGCGGCGGCCCCATGGGGATCAGGCTGAGCATGAAGGTCACCAGGCCGAGCACAATGGCCCCCGGCACCCCTGCGATGAGGAAACCGATCAGCGCCAGTAGCGCTTGCGCGGCGGCGGTACCGATCACGCCGTTGACCACCCGCTGCACAGTACCGGCGACCAGATCGACGTAGTACTCGGCGCGCTCACCCACCAGCCGGTGCAGCAGCCGGTGCACGAATGCCGCCAGGCGTGGACCATCGCGGTAGAAGAAGAACACGAACACCAGGCTGAGCGTGAGCTCCAGCACGCCACTGCCGATCTGCGCGCTGCGCGCCAGCAACCAGTTGCCCACCTGGCCGAGATACGGCTTGGCCGAGGCCAGCAGGGCCGCACCTTGCTGGTCGAGGGACTGCCACCAGCTGACCAGGCGCTCACCGACGAATGGAATGCTGCCCACCCAGGCTGGCGCATCGGGCAAGCCATCGACCTGCACGTCACGCACGAAGGCGGTGGCATCGCGGATATGGTCGGCCAGATTGAAGCCCAGCCACACCAACGGCAAGGCCACTAGCAGAATCCACACCGTGGTCAGCAGGCTCGCCGCCAGGGTCTCACGGCCACCGAGCAGGCGGGTCAGCAGGCGCATCAGCGGCCAGCTGGCGAACGCCAGGATGGCGCCCCACAGCAAGGCCGAGATGAACGGTGCCATCACCCACAGCGCGGCGCCCAGCAGCGTCAACAGCAGGATCTGGATCAACAGGCGGTCATTGTTGGCCATGGTGGCGCTCACTCAACGGATCAGTTCCAGGTGCAGGCCATCGGTCGGGGCGCTGCCCACTTCAAGCCGGTTGTTGCGCACGCCGGCCTTGACCAACTGCTCGCGCCAGGCCTCGGCGCCCTTGCCGCTGAGGCTCGCGCGCAGGGTGCTGTCGAGGTTGAGGCTGCGCGCCAGCAAGGTTGCCCAGGTGGCCTGGGGTTCGGCCAGGTCAGGGTAGTCGAGCTTGCCGGTGTCGCGCAGTTCGCGCAGTACCGTGGCGGCGGTCGGCAGCAATTCCCCCAATGGGCTGGCGGCGACGAACTCCTCGACATGCAGGTAAGCGCGGCGGTTGCCGCGGGTCACGCTGTACAGTGCCACCAAGGTGTCGGCCTCTTCGGCCGAGCGGCGCAGCAGGATGAACGCCTGCTGCTCGTCACCGCCATTGAGCCGGGCATTAGCGAACACATCGTTGGCCCACAGGCTGGCTTCGCCGCAATCGCGGCCCTGGCACCAGAACAGTGGATAGCCGCCTTCTTCTTGCAGTGCCTCGCGGGCGCTGGTGAAGGCTTCGCGAGCGCTGCGCTCGACCGGCAGTTCATAGGTAACCGAGCTGACCTGGCCGCGGCTCTCGACCTTGTCCTCGACCCGCAGGCGGCCGCTGATCTTGCGCAGCGGGCCCATGGGGTAGACCCGCTCCTGCTCCACGGCAGGACGCTGGTCGACCACCTTGGCGTCGAGCGGTACCGGCAGGCTGCCGGCCCAGAGCAAGGGGCTGGCGATGGCGAGGCAGGCGGCGATGGCGCCGCGAACGAACACAGGTGCGCTCATCGGCCGCCCTCGCATAGGGCGGGGCGTGGCGCATGGATGTCTGGCATGTACATGGTTGTCTCCCTTTCAACCCGCCAAGCCTCGACACTTGTCCGGTGCAAGTCAAGGAATGCCAAAGAAGCGATTGAAACAGTCTGCGACAAGGGCCGCGCCCTCGGCGTCGTTCAGGTGCAGGTGATGCCCCCCCGGCAGGGTCACCTGCTCGAAGGGTAGCTGCTCCAGCAGCGCCGTGTGGCGCGCGAGCATGCCGTCGGCGGCCACCACCAGGCAAGTCGGGCAGGCGATGCGCTTGACGAAGGCCATGGCCTGGTCCGGGTGCAGGCGGCTTGGCGAGGGCAAGGTCAGGCGGCTGTCGCTGCGCCAGCTGTAGCCGCCGGGCACCGGCATCAGGCCACGCTGGGCCAGCAATTCGGCGGCTTCGCGGCTGACCGCGACCATGCCTTTCATGCGCGCCTCGACGCCCGCTTCCAGGGTCGCGTACACCGACTTGCGCTTGCCGTCCAGGCGCAGCTGCGCCTGCAGCGCCAGGCCCAGGCGCTCGGCGGCGTCCTGCTCGCTGAGCGTGGGCGGTACCACTCCGTCGATCAGCGCGAGGTGGCTGATCCGATCGGGCAAGGCACCGGCCAGTTGCACCGAGATGATCGCCCCCAGCGAATGGCCGAGCAGGCCGAAACGCTGCCAGCCCAGTTGCTCGGCCACCCGCAGCACGTCGTGGGCATAGTCGGCCAGGGCGTAGCCGGCCCCCACCGGGCGATGCGCGGAATAACCGTGCCCTGCCAGGTCCAGGGCGACGATGCGCAAGCCTTTTAGGCGCGGCGCCAGGCGAGCGAAGCTGTTGGCGTTGTCCAGCCAGCCATGCAGGGCGATCACCGGCAGGCCGTCGGCCGGCCCGAACAGGTGCGCGGCCAGCTCGATATGGCCAAGCGCCAGGCGGACTTCCTCGACCTGCGCGCTCATGCCTGGCTCCAGCGTGTAAACAGCTCACGGATCAGGCTGGCAGTCTCGCCTGGCCGCTCCAGCGGGAACATGTGCCCGCCCGGCAGGCTGTGGTATTCACCCTTGGGCATGCCGCGCACGGCCAGGGCATGGTGCTTGCGAATCACCCGGCTCTGGGCGCCGCGAACCATGGCCAGCGGCACCTGCAACTGGCTTGGCCGTGCCGGGCTGACATGGGGGATGCTGCGGAAGATGCTGATCTCGGTGGCCGGATCGAAGCGCAGGCGCAAGCCGTCCTCACCCGACTCAAGGCCATGCTCGAGGTAGGCCTCCAGGCAGTCCGGGTCGAAGTGGCGGAACAAGGTCTTGCCAGCGAAGTAACTGCGTGCGCTGTCGCGATCGGGAAACGCCTCGCGTCGACCCAGGGTGCGCCCGGCCGGGGTGATGCGGTCGATGAACCCCAGGCGCTTGGCGGCCTGGATCAGCCATTCGTCGGCGCGGGTCAGTACCGGTGAGTCGAGCATCACCACGCCCCGGTAGAACTCCGGGCGGCGCAATGCCGCGTGCAGGTGCAGCACCCCGCCCAGGGAATGGCCGACACCCCACACTGGCTCGTCCTGCTGTTCGAGGTGATGCAACAGCTCGTCCACCAGGCTCTGCCAGTTCTCGTTGACCGGAAAGCGCGGGTCATGGGCGTGCTGGGCCAGATGCTGTACCTGATAGTCCGGCGCCAGGGCAGAGAACAGCTTGCCATAGGTACCCGACGGGAAGCCGTTGGCATGGGCGAAGAAGATCGGCTGCGACATGGCGGCGGGTCCGGAGCGGGGATGTTGGCCCATTGTCGGCACTCGCCCGCTGCTCGGCAACGTCCGGAAAGGTCATCGACGAGGGCGTTCAGGTCATGCCAGTTCGTCGAAACTGACCAGCGAACGCCGCAGACACGCTTGCATGTAGGCCAGCTGGGCCTCCAGTGCTGCTCGGGCCAGGCGCTGATCCTTGCGGTCAAGTTGCAGTCGGCGCAGCGCCAGGCAACTGGTCTGCATCAGATGAGCGACACGCAGACAGGCATCCTGCAACCTGCGCAGGTCTTCAGGGGCCTGTTGCCGGGGGTTACCCTGCATCCTGGCCATCAATTGATACAGCTTGGCGTCCGCCGCTTCGCGTAGCAGGCTGTACTGGGCAAAGTCCAGCACGATGCCGTCCTGCACCTTGTCTAGCGTAGGCTTCAGATCCAGAGACCCCACCAACTCCAAGCGCCGACCATCCATGCCTTGCTCCCCGGCTCGCTGATGCACCTGTGCTGCTGGTGCAACACTAGCAATGGATCCAAACGGCCGACAACTGACAAAAATGCCAGTTGTCATTTTTGACAGGGCAGTAAAAACACCTCGCCTGAGCCGACCGGGTGGAGGTCGTGTCAGACGTGATGACTTCTCAGCACTACCTGCCCACCTAGTACTTCTTCCAGTTTTTCCATGTCAACTATTCGCACACACTCGGCTGACTCCTCCCACACCAAGGACTCAGCCATGGAACACCCTGCGCACACCCTTGCTACTCTCAAAGTAGCCAGTACGTCGAAACCTTTGACATTCCAGGTCAAGCGTCAGGCACAGGAACACTTCGTTGCGCCCACGGTTCTTGAGGCGGCCAATAACGGCAACGGGCCGCTGGACCCGAGCAAGGCAACGAGCGGCGCGACCGTGCGCGTCAAGTATGACCCCATGCAGACCAGCGACACCCTGGTGGTGACCTGGAGCGGGGTAAACCAGGCTGATAGCTGGAAAAGCAAATCGGAAAACGGCAGCACCTCGGGCCATGTTGATTTTACCGTGCCGGTGAGCGTGGTGGCGGCCAGCCAAGGCAAGACCATCGAAGTGGCCTATGCCGTGGTGCGCAATGGCCAGCCCAGCCAGTCACTGCCGCTGGCGCTGAAGGTCGGCGAACTGCCGCTGACAGAACTGCCCAAACCCATGGTGCCGGAGGCTGATCAACAGACCTACGTATTGGATTTGAACAGTTTTGAGGGTGATGCCAAAGTCACGGTCATACCCTGGAAGTTGATGGCTGAGAAGCAACGTTACTGGATCAAGGTGAAAGGTACGCTGGAAAATGACCTCACACATGAATTCGAGGTAGCCAGCGCAAAGTCCGTTACCTCAACAATGGTCAGCCGAGGCCTTGATGAACTGCTCACACGTCTTCAATTGGAAAAACTCAAGCATGACAGCCCGCTGGACATTTCAGTAAAGGTTACGTTTGACGGTAGCGTCAACGAATCAGACGCAGTGAGTTTCCCGGTTAACACCTATACATTGTTCAAGGGAATGAGTCTGTGTGAAGATTTTTCCGGCGCACCTAGCGGCATGAGGATCCCCCCTGCTACCAATATTCTTATCCCCCCAGCCTCTTTCATGGAAATTTATGTCATGGAAAGTCCTCCTTCGAACGTTCCAGCCAACGCCCGGATCGTTGCCGAGGGATCGGAACATCGACTGATGTGGACTCAGCACAGTGACGGCGCCTTTGGCTATACGATCTTGCGTATGCGACTCATACAACCAAAAAGTTTCACCCGCGCAAGCGAAATCACAATTGAATTCGGAACCATTACAGGAAGCGCCGATTTCCGAATCAAGTTAAGCGCCCACAATCATAATTCCCAAACGCCAATACCCAGCAACGCAAAAAATGTCACCCTTAACCTTTCGAAGGAGTCATCAGCTATGAATGTAATGCTCACATTTGAAGAAACGTACACCTCCAATTCAACTCACACCATACAAGTCAGGTCAGTATGTTGGCGCGAAATTTAAACACCCTCACGTTTGGCTCGAACTACTGCGCCCGGGCCTGGCTTACCAGGGCAAATCCGAAAAATGTCGAGAATACAACAGGCGAACGTTGGGATTCTGGATCCTGAATATCTTCACCGACGTTGATAGCCACTTTGGATTCTCCGATCTAATCAGCTCAGGCCGCCTAACCTGTGCTGATTTGATCGAAACGGCTTCATCGCTGAAAAATCAACTAGTTGTATAAACACCGTTCAAAGCCATCAGGCCAGCCACTAGTCCATCCCCTTCCAGCTCCGCCAAGCTGGCGGTACCCAGTGGCGCGGGGGGCTGAACATGACCCTGTTCGAGCAGCCCCACCAGCGGCCGATCTGCGCCAGGTATTGGCTGAGACTGTCGCCGAAACGGGGCAGTAAAAACACCTCGCCTGAGCCGACCGGGTGGAGGTCGTGTCAGACGTGATGACTTCTCAGCACTACCTGCCCACCTAGTACTTCTTCCAGTTTTTCCATGTCAACTATTCGCACACACTCGGCTGACTCCTCCCACACCAAGGACTCAGCCATGGAACACCCTGCGCACACCCTTGCTACTCTCAAAGTAGCCAGTACGTCGAAACCTTTGACATTCCAGGTCAAGCGTCAGGCACAGGAACACTTCGTTGCGCCCACGGTTCTTGAGGCGGCCAATAACGGCAACGGGCCGCTGGACCCGAGCAAGGCAACGAGCGGCGCGACCGTGCGCGTCAAGTATGACCCCATGCAGACCAGCGACACCCTGGTGGTGACCTGGAGCGGGGTAAACCAGGCTGATAGCTGGAAAAGCAAATCGGAAAACGGCAGCACCTCGGGCCATGTTGATTTTACCGTGCCGGTGAGCGTGGTGGCGGCCAGCCAAGGCAAGACCATCGAAGTGGCCTATGCCGTGGTGCGCAATGGCCAGCCCAGCCAGTCACTGCCGCTGGCGCTGAAGGTCGGCGAACTGCCGCTGACAGAACTGCCCAAACCCATGGTGCCGGAGGCTGATCAACAGACCTACGTATTGGATTTGAACAGTTTTGAGGGTGATGCCAAAGTCACGGTCATACCCTGGAAGTTGATGGCTGAGAAGCAACGTTACTGGATCAAGGTGAAAGGTACGCTGGAAAATGACCTCACACATGAATTCGAGGTAGCCAGCGCAAAGTCCGTTACCTCAACAATGGTCAGCCGAGGCCTTGATGAACTGCTCACACGTCTTCAATTGGAAAAACTCAAGCATGACAGCCCGCTGGACATTTCAGTAAAGGTTACGTTTGACGGTAGCGTCAACGAATCAGACGCAGTGAGTTTCCCGGTTAACACCTATACATTGTTCAAGGGAATGAGTCTGTGTGAAGATTTTTCCGGCGCACCTAGCGGCATGAGGATCCCCCCTGCTACCAATATTCTTATCCCCCCAGCCTCTTTCATGGAAATTTATGTCATGGAAAGTCCTCCTTCGAACGTTCCAGCCAACGCCCGGATCGTTGCCGAGGGATCGGAACATCGACTGATGTGGACTCAGCACAGTGACGGCGCCTTTGGCTATACGATCTTGCGTATGCGACTCATACAACCAAAAAGTTTCACCCGCGCAAGCGAAATCACAATTGAATTCGGAACCATTACAGGAAGCGCCGATTTCCGAATCAAGTTAAGCGCCCACAATCATAATTCCCAAACGCCAATACCCAGCAACGCAAAAAATGTCACCCTTAACCTTTCGAAGGAGTCATCAGCTATGAATGTAATGCTCACATTTGAAGAAACGTACACCTCCAATTCAACTCACACCATACAAGTCAGGTCAGTATGTTGGCGCGAAATTTAAACACCCTCACGTTTGGCTCGAACTACTGCGCCCGGGCCTGGCTTACCAGGGCAAATCCGAAAAATGTCGAGAATACAACAGGCGAACGTTGGGATTCTGGATCCTGAATATCTTCACCGACGTTGATAGCCACTTTGGATTCTCCGATCTAATCAGCTCAGGCCGCCTAACCTGTGCTGATTTGATCGAAACGGCTTCATCGCTGAAAAATCAACTAGTTGTATAAACACCGTTCAAAGCCATCAGGCCAGCCACTAGTCCATCCCCTTCCAGCTCCGCCAAGCTGGCGGTACCCAGTGGCGCGGGGGGCTGAACATGACCCTGTTCGAGCAGCCCCACCAGCGGCCGATCTGCGCCAGGTATTGGCTGAGACTGTCGCCGAAACGGGGCAGTAAAAACACCTCGCCTGAGCCGACCGGGTGGAGGTCGTGTCAGACGTGATGACTTCTCAGCACTACCTGCCCACCTAGTACTTCTTCCAGTTTTTCCATGTCAACTATTCGCACACACTCGGCTGACTCCTCCCACACCAAGGACTCAGCCATGGAACACCCTGCGCACACCCTTGCTACTCTCAAAGTAGCCAGTACGTCGAAACCTTTGACATTCCAGGTCAAGCGTCAGGCACAGGAACACTTCGTTGCGCCCACGGTTCTTGAGGCGGCCAATAACGGCAACGGGCCGCTGGACCCGAGCAAGGCAACGAGCGGCGCGACCGTGCGCGTCAAGTATGACCCCATGCAGACCAGCGACACCCTGGTGGTGACCTGGAGCGGGGTAAACCAGGCTGATAGCTGGAAAAGCAAATCGGAAAACGGCAGCACCTCGGGCCATGTTGATTTTACCGTGCCGGTGAGCGTGGTGGCGGCCAGCCAAGGCAAGACCATCGAAGTGGCCTATGCCGTGGTGCGCAATGGCCAGCCCAATCCTTCTGTTCCCTTGAAGCTGCTAGTGAGCACACTGGCGCAGCAAGAGCTGCCGACACCTGAAGTTCCGCAAGCCAAAGACGGGGTGCTGGACCTGACGGCATTCTCGGGGGCTGCCACGGTCAAGGTATTGAAAAGCACGGGGTCGGTATGGCCACTGTGGGCTGAGAAGCAAACCTATTGGATCGTGCTAGAAGGCACCCAGACGGATGGCAAGGAATATACATATTACTTAGCCAATAAGGAGGTGCTGAGCGAAGCGCAAGGAAGAGCCGGTTTGAACATCGAGCTGCCACGCACGCAACTTGAAAGGCTGAAACACAACAGCACGCTCACGGTGACGCTAAAAGTAGGCTATGACCCGAGCGGCATCGAAAACGATGCACGCGTATTTCCTGTAGCGGACTATACAGTCAGCAGCGTGGTCAAACTGTGTGAGGACTTCACAAGTGCCCCCATCGGTTCTAAATTCCCTGACGATGTCTGGACGAAAATTCCTTCAGGAACGAGCATCATGCCCTCCCCAGGGAGCGCCCCTCCTTATCCGGACGCTCAAATCGTTGACTATGGCGGCTCAAGCGCCTTGCGATACGTCCAAAGTTATTTTGCAAAGGGAGTTCTAAAAAGTAGCGCACACATGCAAATCACCATGGTTAAATCTCCACTAAAGCGCGCTTTAAAGGTAACCACAGTACTTAATTTCGTTACAGATAGTGGCCCAGACAGAAAAAAAACACTCAACATAGGTTACTCTCTAGATGGCAATCGCGAGGCCGCCTCTGCCTCCCTCGTTGAAGGACATAATGAAATTGCTTTAATTTTACCTATCGGCGCAAGCTATTGGGGTATAGGATTTCTTATAGAGACTACCGATCGCCCGGAAGGTTGGATTGATACCTCCTCAACCATCCACATCCTATCAATATGCTGTGAAGAGCAGTGAAAACGACCGACTGAACGTCCTCTGCCCCTCTTCTACAACGAAGACCTTCGAAACAATGCCGTCGGTCCGCCGACGGCATTACCTTCAGCAACTGCCTCAGCAAAAGGCATACCTGGCATTGCCAACAATCTCAGCAATGGCTCAGGCAGTCCCTCGGCACCACTGCCACCTCAGCAATGATCAAGGTGCGTGATACAGGCTGCACAGGCTCATCAACCCCGCCAACGGCCAGTCCCCTTCCAGTTCCGCCAGGCTGGCGGTACCCAATGGCGTAGGGTGCTGAACATGGCCCTGTTCGAGCAAGCCCACCAGCGAACCCACCAGCGGCTGATGGCTGACCAGCAGGACATGCTCCAACCCCAGTCGCTCAAGCTGCCCGATCACCTGCTGCACATTGCTCTCCGGCGTCAGCCAGGGCGCGGTGCGCACCGGCTCGGCAAAGCCAAGGGTGCCATGCACCAGGGCCGCCGTCTGCTGGGCGCGCACGTAGGGGCTGGCATAGATCGCCTGCAGCGGCTGGCCAAGCAGGTGCGCCGCACTGTGCAGCACCTGCTCGCGACCATGGGCGGTGAGGCGCCGTTCGGCGTCGGTATTGGCCCGCGGCTCGGCCTCGCCATGGCGCAGCACCCACACCTTCACAGCTTGGGCTCCTCGTCACGCACCGGGTGTGGCGCCGCGGCCACCACGTGCGGGGTTTCGCCTTCCGGGGCGCGAGGCGCCGGCCAGTCGGCGAACGGCCAGGGTTTCTGGTCGCTGTGGAAAGTGCCGAAGCGACCGATCTGCGCCAGGTATTGGCTGAGGCTGTCGCCGAAGTTCATCAGGCTGGCGCTTGGCGCGCCGTACACCAGGCGGTAGATCAGTTGCACCAGCACCAGGCCGCCCAGCAACAGCTGGGCCACATGCCAGACCAACAGGAACACCAGCATCCACACGACGCGCAGGATGATCGACTCACGCTGGGCGTGCTCGGGGGTATCGTTCATGGTGGCACTCCTTCAGTTGAAACCGCTGGTGGAAATAAAATCGACGTCGGTCTTGGGCTCGGCGCGCATCAGGTGCTCGATCACCTGGTTCAGCGTGCGGCCCTCGAACAGGATCGCGTGCAACCCGGCCACCAACGGCATGTACACCCCCACCTCCTGGGCCTTGGCCTTGAGCACCTTGAGCGTGTTGACGCCCTCGGCCACCTCGCCCAGGCGGCTGACCGCCTCATCCAGACTCAGGCCCTGGCCCAGGGCGTGGCCGACCTGGTAGTTACGGCTCTTGGGCGAGGAGCAGGTAACGATCAGGTCGCCGACCCCGGCCAGGCCAAGGAAGGTCATGGGGTTGGCGCCCTGGCTCACGGCGAAGCGGGTCATCTCGGCCAGGGCGCGGGTGATCAGCATGCTCTTGGTGTTCTCGCCCATGCCTAAGGCCACCGCCATGCCGGCGATGATGGCGTAGACGTTCTTCAGCGCGCCGCCCAGCTCGACGCCGAAACGGTCATTGCTGGCATAGACGCGGAAGGTGCGGCCATGCAGCACGGCCTGCACCTGCTGGCACAACACTTCGTCCTCGCTGGCAACCACGGTGGCGGTCAGCGCGTGCTCGGCGATCTCACGGGCCAGATTGGGGCCGGAGAGCACGCCGATCCGCGCCTGCGGGGCGATTTCTTCGAGAATCTGGCTCATCAGCTTGAAGGTGTGCGCTTCGATGCCCTTGGTCAGGCTGACCAGGCCTTTGCCGCGCAGCAGCTCGGCGTGGGGTGCCAGCACGCTGCGCAAGGCGCTGGACGGCAGGGCGACGAAGATCAGGGCGCTGCCCTGCAGGGTGGCGAGCAGGTCGTTGACCGGCTCGACGCCGTCGTGCAGGCGAATGCCCTTGAGATAGCGCGGGTTCTCGCGGTTGACGCGCATCGCCTCGGCTTGCGCCGGATCGCGCATCCACTGGCGCACGGGGTGGCCGTTTGCCGCCAGCAGGTTCGCCACGGCGGTGCCGAAGCTGCCGCCTCCCAGAACTGCAACAGGTTGCTGTTCAGTCATATCCAATCCGTTAACCAATAAAAGTAAGTGGCGACCGAGGCATTATACGGGGCGCATGCGACAGAACCAGTGCCTGCCCGGCGATGCGGCAATCTGCCGGGCGCGGATCACTGGCAAATACCGCACGGTCGGTTAACATGCCTGATTCATCTATGAAACAAGGCCTCCCGTGTTCCCCGGCACGCCCCCCTACCCGCGCCTGTTGCTGCTGACTGCCCTGCTGGGCGGCCCGGCCGTGGCCGACGATCTGTTCATCGACAACCAGGACCTACCCCAGGTTCTGACCGCCACGCGCCTGAAACAATCCCCGGCGGCGGTGCCCGGCAGCATGACCGTGCTCGACAGCGAGCTGATCCGCGCCAGCGGCGCCCGCGACATCCCCGAGCTGCTGCGCCTGGTGCCCGGCATGATGATCGGCTACGGCGCCGGCAACCAGCCGACGGTCAACTACCACGGCAGCAACGTCAACGACGCCCGGCGCATGCAGGTGCTGATCGATGGCCGCTCGGTGTACCGCGCGGGGCTGGCCACGGTGGACTGGAGCGATATCCCCGTGGCCCTGGAGGATATCGAGCGCATCGAGGTGTTCCGCGGCCCCAATACCGTCAGCTATGGCGCCAACGCGCTGATGGCGGTGGTCAATATCCTCACCCGCAACCCAGCCGACAGCCATGGCACCCGGCTCAAGCTGACCCGTGGCCAGGACGGCATCAACGACTACTACGCCAGCCAAGGCTTCGGCTGGGAGGGCGGCGACCTGCGCCTGTCGTTGTCGGGGCAGCAGGACGACGGCTTCGATGAGGACCAGTTCGGCCACGACTACCGCGACAGCCGCCGGGCCAACCGCATCAACATCAATGCCGTGCACAGCCTGGCCGCCAACCAGACCCTGGAATGGCAACTGGCGGCCAAGGAAGGCAGCAACCAGCGTCCGTATACCTACAAGCCGGTGTTCGGCAGCTATCGGGCCGGCGACAATGCCGACGTCAATGCCAAGGACTATGCAGGCTCGCTGCGCTGGAACATCGACCTCAATCCCGAACACAGCCTGTACATCCAGGGTTCGGCCCAGCACTTCGAGCGCCAGCAGGTGTGGCGCGCCTGCGACGCCGCCATTGCCTTCAGCCCGGAACTGACCCGGATGTGGCGCCTGGATCCGAACTTCACCGAGAAGGTCGCGCGCAACCTGTACACCGGCAAGCTGCCATCCACCAGCGATCCACAGCTCAGCGCGCTGCTGGGCCAGGTTCGAGATCAGTGGGCCAATGGCGGCAGCAACACCATCTGCGGCGACGTCGACCAGAGTACCCGCGAGACGCGCTACGACCTGGAAATCCAGGACACCTTGAGCCTGACCGACAGTCTGCGCCTGGTCAGCGGCGTGAACTATCGCTACGACAAGGCCGACTCGCAGACCTATTTCAACGGCAGCGTCGACGACCAGACCTGGCGCCTGTTCGGCCAGCTCGAATGGCGCGCCGACGAGCACTGGATCCTCCAGGGCGGCGCGATGTTCGAGCACACCCAGCTGGCCGGCAGCTCGTTGACACCGCGGGTGGCGGTGAACTACCTGATCACCCCACGCCACGGCCTGCGCGCGGTGTACTCCGAGGCGATCCGCTCACCGGACATGTTCGAGAACAACGTCAACTGGAGCTACACGGTCAGGAACCTGAGCGCCAACCGCTATGGCCTGCAGAACGGCGAATACTTCGTCAAGACCCGCGGCCCCGGCAACCTCGACCAGGAACGCATGCGCTCGCGCGAACTGGGCTACAACGGCTACTTCAGCGACCTCGACCTGAGCATGGATGTGAAGCTGTTCTACGACGAGATCACCGGGATGATCAGCGAGCCGCTGCAGAACAACCAGTTCATCGCCAGCAACGCCAACAAGGCGCGCTTCAGCGGCAGCGAGGCCCAGTTCGACTGGCGGGTCAGCGCGCGTGACCGCCTGCGCCTGACCTACGCCTACGTCGACGCCTGGGCCAGCAACCCTGCCGACCGCCGCCTGAGCGCGCACAACAGCGGCTCCGCGGGCTGGCTGCGCGAATGGGGCCAGGGCTGGTCCAGCGCCCTGTTCTATTACGGCGACGACGCGCTCAACCAGTACCGCTACGAACGGGTCGACCTGCGCCTGGCCAAGCGCTTCAAGGTCCAAGGCAGCCAGTTGGAGCTGGCCGCACTCTGGCAACAGCGCCTGGACGACGAACCGGTCACCGTGCCGCAGAACCGCTACGACAGCCGCCACCGCCTGAGCGTCAGCGCGGAGCTGGAGTTCTGATGCTGCGCCTGCTGCGGCTGGTGCTGCTGTGCCTGTGGCCTTGGGGATCGCTGGCCGCCAGCGAGATCCTGCTGGTCGGCGGCGAGGATCAGCCAGGCATCCGCAGCTTCGCCACGGCCCTGGAGCAACGACGGCCCCAGGACCAGGTGCGCTTCCAGACCGTGGCGCAACTGCCGAGCCCAGGCCGGCTCAAGCCCGATGTCCGGGTCATCCTGCTCGACGCCCAGGCCCTGGAGTGGCGCCTGGCCGAAACTGCCGGGCCGCAGGCACTGGCACTGCGGGTCAGCCGGGTACAGGCCGAGCAACGCCTGGGAAAGTCTCGCCCCGGCTTCCTCAGCCTGCTGTGGAGCGACCCGCCGCTGGAGCGCCAGCTGCGCCTGGCCCGCTACTTGCTGCCGGAGGCGCGGCGGATCGGCGTTCTGTATGGCGAACATAGCCGCTTCTTGCTCGACGAGCTGCGCCAGGCCGCCCAGTCACTGGGCCTGGAAGTGATCGCCCAGGACTGGCCCGACCTGCGCGACAGCCGCCCGTTGCAGCACCTGCTCAACAATAGCGATGTGTTGCTGGGCCTGGATGACCCCGAACTGTACAACTCCAAGTCAGCCAAGAACCTGTTGCTGAGCAGCTATGGCCGGCAGATGGCGCTGATCGGGCCGAACGCAGGCTTCGTCCGCGCCGGCGCCCTGGCCAGCAGCTACAGCGACCAGGACGACTGGCTGACGGTGCTGGATCAGTTGCTCGAGCAACCACCGGCGCGCTGGCCGCGCAGCCTCTACCCCATGCATTTTGGTGTCAGCGGCAACCAACAGGTGGCCCGCGCCCTGGGCCTGGACACCATAGACCCGCACGCCGCCGCCCTGGCCCTTGGTGAAGGAGCCAACCCATGAGCAAACGCCTGAGCTGGGATATCCATGCCCGCACCCAGATCATCAGCCTGGGCCCGGCACTGCTGTTGACCCTGCTGCTGATCAGCTTCTTTACCTTCGTACGCATCCAGGACTTGCGCCAGGAGCTCAACCACACCGGGCAATTGATCGCCAACCAGCTGGCGCCGGCGTCCGAATACGGGGTGATTTCTGGCAACAACGAGGTGCTCGACAGCCTCATGCGGGCGACACTGAGCATTCCCCATGTGCGCTTCCTCGAAGTACAGGACAGCCGCAACCATATCCTGGTGTATGTCGAGCAGCCCGACGAAAGCCTCAACCGCGCCCAGCGTGTCGAAGTGTTCCAGGCGCCGATCCGCCTGCAGCAGATCCGCCTGGACAGCGACTTCCTGCAAGGCAAGGCGTCACGCCCGGCCATCGGTGACGACTACCTGGGCCGGGTGATCGTCGGCATGTCCGACGACGCCTTCAGCCAGCGCCAGCAGGAAATCGTCATCAAGGCGGCGATCCTGGCCCTGTTCGCCCTGCTGTTCACCTTCCTGCTCGCGCGGCGCCTGGCCATGAGCCTGGCCAAGCCGATCAGCGACATGGGCCACGCGGTGCGGGCCATCCAGCAGGGCGACTTCAACGCGCCGCTGCCGGTGGTCGACGACAGCGAGCTGGGCCACCTGGCGCGGCACATCAACAACCTGGCCAGTGCCCTGGACCAGGCGGCCCATGAGCAACAGCAGGCCATGGGCCAGCTGATCCAGGCTCGCGAGGAAGCCGAACAGGCCAACCGTGCCAAGTCCGACTTCCTGGCGATGATGAGCCATGAACTGCGTACGCCGATGAACGGTGTGCTGGGCATGCTGCAACTGCTGGAGACCACCGAGCTGACCAGCGAACAGGCCGAATACACCGCCCTGGCCAGCGAATCCACCGGCCATCTGCTCAAGGTGATCAACGATATCCTCGATTTCTCGCGGATCGAGCGCACCACCCTGGAGCTGGAGCACATCGACTTCAACCTCGGCGAACTGCTCACCAGCAGCGTCCTGTCGTTCCAGCACAGCGCCCAGCAGCGCGGCCTGGCCCTGCGCCTGGACCTGGCGGCAGGCCTCGACGCGACGCAGGTGAGCGGCGACCCGACACGGATCCGGCAGATCCTGCTGAACCTGGTAGGCAACGCCGTGAAGTTCACCGAACGCGGCGAAGTTGCGGTGGAGGCCCGCTGCCAGGCCATCGACCGGCAGTTGCTGTGGCTCACCTGTACGGTGCGCGATACCGGCATCGGCATCGACAGCAATCGGCTGGAAATGATGTTCGTCGCCTTCCAGCAGGCCGACAGTTCGATCTCCCGGCGCTATGGCGGCACCGGCCTGGGCCTGTCGATCGCGCGCACCCTGGCCGAACGCATGGGCGGCCAGCTGCGCGGTGAAAGCCACGCCGGGCTGGGCTCGACCTTCACCCTCGAGATGCCGCTGGCCGTGGCCAGCGCACCAGTGCCGGCACCCGCGGCTGAACCCCTGACCCAGAACAATGACGGGTGGGTCCTGCTGGTGGAGGATAACCCAGTCAACCAGAGCGTCATCGAGGCCATGCTACGCAGCCTGGGCTTCGAGGTGAAGCTGGCCATCGACGGTGCCCAGGCCATCGAGCTGGTGGGCCAGCAACACTTTGCCGCCGTGTTGATGGACTGCCGCTTGCCGCAGGTCGATGGTTTCGAGGCAACCCGGCGCATCCGCCTGCTGCCCCAGGCCGCCGACCTGCCGATCATCGCCCTGACCGCCAGTGCTCTGCAGGGCGACCGCGAGCGCTGCTTGGCCGCCGGCATGAACGATTACCTGAGCAAACCCTTCAAACGCACCGACCTGCAGCGGGTTCTCGGGCGCTGGCTGCCCGGACGGACAGCCGCGACTGGCGATAAATGCTAAAGTGCGGCAGTCTTAAAGACTGGACAGGACCGCCGCAGGACCTGAAAATAACATTTCAGTGCACACCTGTACTTCTTTTGCCAGGTGCGCTGTGACTTTCACTACAACGCAATAGTCTACCTGTAGGCTGCCGCCCCGAACGCAGAGCGATTCGGATCGGCCGGGAAGATTCATCCCCTGCCACAGGGGGTTATTGAGGAGCTCGCATGACCAAACAAAACGCCTTTACCCGGGAAGACCTGCTGCGCTGCAGTCGCGGTGAGCTGTTCGGCCCCGGTAATGCGCAACTGCCCGCCCCGAACATGCTGATGGTTGATCGCATCACCCACATCAGCGAGGAAGGCGGCAAGTTCGGCAAAGGTGAGTTGGTCGCCGAGCTGGATATCAATCCGGACCTGTGGTTCTTCGCCTGCCACTTCGAAGGCGATCCGGTGATGCCGGGCTGCCTGGGCCTGGATGCCATGTGGCAGTTGGTCGGTTTCTTCCTCGGCTGGCAGGGCCTGCCAGGCCGCGGTCGCGCCCTGGGTTCGGGCGAAGTGAAGTTCTTCGGCCAGGTACTGCCCAGCGCCAAGAAAGTCACCTACAACATCCACATCAAGCGTGTCCTCAAGGGCAAGCTGAACATGGCCATCGCCGACGGCTCGGTCAGCGTCGACGGTCGCGAGATCTACACCGCCGAAGGCCTGCGGGTCGGCGTGTTCACCTCCACTGACAATTTCTAAGGGTTATTCGCATGCGCCGCGTCGTTATCACTGGTCTGGGCATCGTATCGTGCCTGGGCAATGACAAAGCTACCGTCACCGAAAACCTGCGCAACAGCCGTCCGGGTATCCGTTACAACCCGGAATACAAGGAACAGGGGCTGCGTAGCCAGGTTTCCGGTTCCATCGACCTCAACCTCGAAGAGCTGATCGACCGCAAGGTCTACCGCTTCGTCGGCCACGCCGCCGCCTACGCCTACCTGGCGATGCAGGATGCGATCAAGGACGCCGGCCTGACCGAAGAGCAGGTTTCCAACCCGCGTACCGGCCTGGTTGCCGGCTCCGGCGGCGCCTCGACCCTGAACCAGATGGAAGCGCTGGATACCCTGCGCGAAAAAGGCGTCAAGCGTGTCGGCCCGTATCGCGTCACCCGCACCATGGGCAGCACCGTGTCGGCGTGCCTGGCCACCCCGTTCAAGATCAAGGGCATCAACTACTCGATCTCGTCGGCCTGCGCCACCTCGGCACACTGCATCGGTACCGCCCTGGAGCAGATCCAGTGGGGCAAGCAGGACATCGTCTTCGCCGGCGGCGGTGAAGAAGAGCACTGGAGCCAGTCGTTCCTGTTCGATGCCATGGGCGCCCTGTCGACCAAGCGCAACGACACCCCGGAACAAGCCTCGCGCGCTTACGACGCCGACCGCGATGGCTTCGTCATCGCCGGCGGCGGCGGCATGGTCGTGGTCGAGGAGCTTGAGCACGCCCTGGCCCGTGGCGCCAAGATCTACGCCGAAATCGTCGGCTACGGCGCCACCTCGGACGGCTACGACATGGTCGCCCCAAGCGGCGAAGGCGCGATCCGCTGCATGCAGCAGGCGCTGTCCACCGTCGACACCCCGATCGACTACCTGAACACCCACGGCACCTCCACCCCGGTCGGCGACGTCGCCGAGATGAAAGGCGTGCGTGAAGTGTTCGGCGCCAACGCACCGAAGATCAGCTCGACCAAGAGCCTGTCGGGCCACTCGCTGGGCGCCGCGGGCGTGCACGAGGCGATCTACTGCCTGCTGATGATGGAGAACAACTTCATCGCCGGCTCCGCCAACATCGACGAGCTGGACCCGGAGGTCGCCGACCTGCCGGTACTGCGCAAGACCGAAGAGAACGCCAAGATCGACACGGTCATGAGCAACAGCTTCGGCTTCGGCGGCACCAACGCCACCCTGGTGCTCAAGCGCTGGACTGGCAAGTGATCGCTTGATCTGCTGAACGAGAACGCCCGGGCCTCAGGTCCGGGCGTTTTTGTTTGTACTGCCAGACAATACACGCCCCCCTGTAGATACCGTCTTGACCCTCACCCCGCAAGAGAGATTTTGGGGTCAAACGGTATCCCCGACTTCACCACCCCGTAAACCAGGTGCAGCAGCTTGCGCATCGCCGCGCAGACGATCTGTTTGTAAGCTTTGTGCCGGCTGCTCAACCGCTCTGCCAGTTCCTTCACAACAGGGTTATGTCTGATTGAGACAGTGCCTGACATCCACAAGCCTGCACGCAGCCTTGAGGCGCCTGTACGCGAAATAGTGCTCTTACCTATGAACTCTCCCGATTGCTGCACCACTGGGTTTAAGCCTGAAAACGCGACAATCGCAGAAGGGCTTTGGTATTTCAGTGGATCGCCCAGTTCGGCGAGCAGCAACGTAGCAGTGGTGTCACCCAAACCATCAATCGAGGTAATCAGCTCACGTCGCTTGCGCAGGTCTGGATCATCATCGATCGTCTGCTCGATGGCCTTCCTGGTCTTTTCCAGCTCTTCGTTGATGTGCCCGATTACGTCTTGAATCGACTGCTGTACCGCATCTAGTGCGACATCCAAACGATTCTGCTCCATCTGGCGCATTTCCTTGAGGTCGTCCAGTCGCCGCACCAGAGCACGCAAGCGGCGCTGCGCAGGGGGCTCAGGCTCCCACTGGCGAAGCGAGACAGCCTTTTGTTGGCCATAGGCAGCAATGACTTTGGCGTCAGCCTTATCTGTTTTGACGCGCCGAAGCTCCACGTCAGCGAATTTCGCAATCACCGCCGGGTTCAGAATGCACACCCGATAACCTTGGTTGTGACAGTGCTCGGCCAGCGCTTCGTGATAGATGCCTGTAGCCTCCATAACAATCCAGGCGCCTGGTTCAGCATGGCGCTCAAGCCAGTCGCTAAACTGCCTGAACCCTCCAGGATCATTGGACAGCTTGGCTTTGGTGCGCATCTTGCCATTGGGGAGCGGGATGGCAATGTCGAAAGATTTTTTGGCGACATCAACGCCAACAAAGACGGACATGATCTCCTCCTTCAAACTACGAAAGTCGATCACCCTACACTCAGTTCAACCTTGTTAATGCGTGCTCACGCCGGGGGCGGGCACTAGATACCGTTCGAACTCGTCGAGTGGGGTTGGAAGACCAGAGCGTTATCTACAGTGCGGGCTTGATGCCCTTGGAGCGGCTCTGCTTCAAGGCCTTCCCTCGATGATCAGTCGAGAACTTTCGCCTCTAGGGAGGCGAAAGTCGAGATACAAGGAGCGGCCTTGCCGAGGCGTCGGACCGGTCGGAAAGGGCTGCGTAGCGGCCCCAGGATCTCAGCGTCACCGCGAGATTGCCGGGGCCGCTGTGCGGCCCTTTCCGACCGGTCCGGCGCCCCGGCAAGGCCGCTCCTACAGGGGGGGATGAACGTCAAACAGAGAACCGCTGCACCAGGGTGTTGAGGTCCACCGCCAACCGCGACAGCGCCTGGCTGGCAGCGGAGGTTTCCTCGGCCCCGGCCGAGGACTGGTGGGCCAGATCGCGAATGGTGGTCAAATTGCGATCCACTTCCCGCGCCACCTGGGCCTGCTGCTCCGAGGCACTGGCAATAACCAGGTTGCGTTCGTTGATCTGGCCGATGGCCGCCGCGATCGCCTCCAGCGCCTCTCCCGCGGCATGGGCGCCGTCCAAGGTCGAGCGCGCCTGCGCATCGCTGTGCTGCATGCCCTGCACCGCCCGCTCGGCGCCGCTGCGGATGGCCACGATCATCTGCTCGATTTCCTGGGTCGAACTCTGCGTGCGATGGGCCAGGGCCCGCACTTCGTCGGCGACCACGGCAAACCCGCGCCCGGCCTCCCCGGCCCGCGCCGCCTCGATGGCGGCGTTGAGCGCCAGCAGGTTGGTCTGCTCGGCGATCGAACCAATCACGTCCAGCACCTTGCTGATGTCATGCACCTGCTGCGCCAACTGGCCGACCTCCTCGGCATTGCCCGCCACGCCGCTGGCCAACGCCTCGATGGCGGTGACCGTGGCACGCACCTGCTCACGCCCCTGGCGGGCAATTTGATCGGAAGAACGGGACGCCTCGGAAGTCGCCACGGCATTGCTTGCCACCTCTTCCACCGCCGCGGTCATCTGGTTCACCGCCGTGGCCGCCTGCTCGATTTCCATGCTCTGCTGCTGCAGGCCGCGAGTGGCATCCTCGGTGACCGCGCTCAGCTCCTCGGAGGCGGAGGCCAGCTGGCTGGCGGAATCGGAGATCTGCCCGATGGTCTCGCGCAGGCTCTGCTGCATGCTCTTGAGCGCAGCCAGCAGGCGCGCGGGCTCGTCATCGCCCTGCACGGTGATCTGCGGTGTCAGGTCGCCCGTGGCCACCGTCTCGGCCACTGCCAACGACTGCCCAAGTGGACGCACGATACTGCGGGTCAGCGCCAGCGCAAGCACCACCGTGATGCTCAGGGCAATCACCAACAACACACCCACCCAGACCTTGGCACCGTTGTACACCGCCTCGGCCAGGTCGGTGGCCGAGTTGGCCTGGTGATTGTTCAGCTCGATCAGCTCGTTGAGGGTGGCGGTCATCTGGTCGGCCAGCTGGTTCATCTCTCCGTTGACCAATGCAGCTGCCGCGTCGATACGCTTGTCCATGGCCAGTTGCACGACCTGGCCTTGCAGTGCCATGTACTGCCCCTCGAGCCCCTGGTAACGATCGAACAGGGTCCGCTCCTCGGGCAGCACGATCAGCGAGTCATAGTGATTCTGCGCCTTGCTCAGGCCACCCTTGATCTCGTCGATGCGAGCACGGTTCTGCTGCTGGGCGGCCGGGTCGGTATTGACCAACAAGCGCAGGGTCAAGGCGCGGATACGCAGCATGTCCTGGGTCATGTGGCCCACCGAAATCACGCTGGGCAACCAGTTGTTGTCCACCTGCTCGGACTGCTGGCGCATGCTGGTCATCTGCTGCAAGGCAAAACCGCCCAGCGCCACCACCAGCAATGCCATGATGCCAAAGCCGAGGCCCGCGCGAGGGGCGATATTCAAGCGTCTGAGGCTCATTTCCAGGATCCCTCCCATAAGCGTTATTTCCATTGCTTAAAGAAGGTATCGGGCCCTTTGGAATTTGCGTAAGACGAAAAGGCGATATCAAAACGCCACGCACGACTGAACGGCGCTATTTCACGCTTTTTGGCAGCAGATCGAGAAAATTCTGCCGGCTCACCTGTTCCGCCACTGCCACCGGCAAGGCATCGAGGAAGGAATCGAAGCCGTGCATCTGCTCGCCCAGGCTGGCGAAACGCCCAACGAGATCGGACCCCAGCACGAACCGCGTCGGGAAACGCTCGACCAGTTCGACCCAAGCCTTGCGCGGCTTGCCCCGGGCATCCAGCAAGTAGGGCTCGCGCACGCTCCAGGACAGGTCCACATACAGGTTCGGATAATCCTCCAGCAGCCGGGTCAATACCGGCAGGAGGAAGTCCAGGTGCTCTTGGTGGCGGTGGATCTCCAGGCTGCTGCCGGCATGGGCCCAGATGAAACGGGTATGCGGATGGTTGCGCAGCGGCTCCTCGATCTCGGCCAGGTACAGCGGGTTGCGCTCGCGCTTGGAGGTTATGTTCGAGTGCAGCAACACGGGCAAGTCACGTTCGGCGGCCAGGTGATAGATGCGGGTCATGGCTTCGTTGTTGGCCCGTGGCGTGTCGCCACTGGTCAGGGCGGTAAGGTCGTCGTGGCGGGTGAACACCTCGCCGATGCCTTGCCAAAGGCCCGGGTAAAGCTCGAGCATGCGCTCGATATGGCTGACGGCGTTCTTGTCCACCGGATTGAAACCGGTGAGGAATGGATGAAAGCGACGGCGCTGCCGTGGCTCAAGCTTCTCCAGCGCAGCGGCCACGTAGAGGTCGGTGGCGCTGTACCAGTAGGCATCGGCATCGTCGCCAGCGTAATAGCGCGGGCGCTTGGGCTCATCCTCGTGCCACTTCTTGGCCACCGGAATGCCGGAGATCATCGACTGCTCAACTCCGGCCGCGTCCATGGCCTTGAGCAGCGCCGGCATGCCCTCGGTTTCCTGGAAAAAGTCCACGTAATGCAGGTGAGCATCGCTGTAGCGGTAGTCGCGGGCCTGAGCGGCGTCGAACAGGCCTGCGCTCAGCAGCAGGCAAGCCAGTGTGCGGGCGATCATCGTAGCCTCCTTTGCCGGTACCGCAAGAGTAGACCGGGTAGCGCCCGCGACGGTTCAGCCACGGGCGGCGAAACGCTATGCTTGCAGGCATCCCTCAAGGAGTGTCGCCATGAGCAGTCCCCTGGTCATCCGCCCACGCGCCGAGTCGGTCGAGGGCCAACCCATCCTGCGCCCACTGCCCTCGGCGCAGTGCCGCAGCGTCGGGCCCTTCGTGTTCTTCGACCATATGCTGGAAACCGACTACGCGCCGGGCCATGGCATGGACATTCGCCAGCATCCGCATATCGGCCTGTCCACCCTCACCTACCTGTTCGAGGGTGAAATCCAGCACAAGGACAGCCTGGGCTCGGACCAGCGCGTACTGGCGGGCGAGGTCAGCTGGATGACCGCCGGGGCCGGCGTGGCGCATGTCGAGCGCACGCCGGCTGAAGTATTCGCGCACGGCTCGCGGTTGCATGGGCTGCAGGTCTGGCTGGCCTCGCCGCAAAGCGCCGAACAAGGGCCGGCGAGCTACAGCCACCACCCGGCGGCCAGCCTCCCGGTCAGCGATAGCCTGGGCGTGCAGATTCGCCTGATTGCCGGCACCGGCTTCTGCCTGGAGTCCCCCGTGCCAGTGCTCTCCCCCACGCTCTATGCGCATGTGCGCATGCAGCCAGCCACTACCCTGGTCGTGCCGACGGAGCACGCGCAGCGCGCGCTGTATCTGCTTGAAGGTGAGTTGATGCTGGATAACGAGGAAGTCGAGCCATGCAGCCTGGTCGTGCTGCCCGAGGGTGAAGAGGTGGTTTTGTATGCCGAGGAGCAATGCCAACTGGTGCTGATCGGCGGCGCGCCGCTGGATGGGCCGCGGCGGATGAACTGGAATTTCGTGGCCAGTGATGCGGAGCTGATCGAGCGAGCGCGGGCCAAGTGGGCTGCTGGGGATTGGCCGACGGTGCCGGGAGAAACTTCGAGAATCGAGTTGCCTCGCTAAATTGGGGCCGCTTTGCGGCCCCCTGCGGTATCAGCGCTGGAATACTTCCTTGAGCAGGTTATGCATCGCGCGGAACGCCCGCTCGGAGGTGCGCCGGTCATACTGCATCTTGCCCGGCACATTGGCATTTGGGTCGGTGAACGAGTGCACCGCACCGCCGTAGCTGAGCAATTGCCAGTCGACCTTGGCGGCGTTCATCTCCTTCTCGAAGGCCGGTAGCTGCTCTTTGGGCACCAGCGGATCGGAGGCGCCATGAAGGACCAGCACCGAGCCTTTGATACGCTTGGCATCCTCAGGGTTCGGCGTGTCCAGGGTGCCATGGAAGGAAACGGCGGCCTTCAGGTCGGCGCCGGTTCGGGCCAGCTCGAGGGCGCAGCAACCGCCGAAGCAGAAGCCGAAGGTGGCCACCTTGCCGGGCTCCAGCAAGGCCTTCGATTGCCCCACCAGTTGCGCCAACGCCTCCTGCATGCGCTTGCGCAGCTCAGCGCGATCGTTCTTCAGCGGCATCATGGCCGCGCCCGCCTCGTCGGCATTGGACGGACGTATCGACTGGCCGTAGAGGTCGGCAATCAGCACCACATAGCCTTGCTCCGCCACTTCCTTGGCGATGCGTTCGGCGCCCTCGCCGATACCCATCCAGTTCGGCGCCATCACCAGTCCTGGGCGCCCCAAGGCGCCTGGCTCGTAGACGAGGCGGCTCTCATAGGCCTTGCCTGACAGGTGGTAGACCAGCGATTCGACGATGACCTTGCTCATTCAGCTCTCCTTGGGCTTCACGGGTCAGCACATGATAGATGCATTCGTGGGAGCGGGCTTGACCCCGCCAGAAATGAAAAAGCCCGCCGAAGCGGGCTTTGTCTGCGTCAGGTCAAGCGGACAGCTCGACCAGCAGCTTGTTGAGGCGGCGCACATAGGCCGCCGGGTCTTTCAGGCTGTCGCCCGCCGCCAACGCGGCCTGGTCGAACAGGATGTGCGAAAGCTCGGCGAAACGGTCTTCACTTTGCTCGCCATCGAGCTTCTCGATCAGCGGGTGGCTCGGGTTGAACTCGAAGATCGGCTTGGAATCCGGCACCTTCTGCCCGCTGGCCTCGAGGATCTGGCGCATCTGCAGGCCCAGGTCCTGTTCGCCGATGGCCAGGATCGCCGGCGAGTCGGTCAGGCGATGCGACACACGCACTTCAGCGACGCTGTCGCCCAGCGCGCCTTTCAGACGCTCGACCAGGCCTTCCTTGTCCTTGGCGACTTCTTCCTGGGCCTTCTTGTCCTCTTCGGAGTCCAGCTTGCCCAGGTCCAGGTCGCCACGGGCGACATCGACGAAAGCCTTGCCGTCGAACTCGTTGAGGTAGCTCATCAGCCACTCGTCAATGCGATCGGTCAGCAGCAGCACTTCGATGCCTTTCTTGCGGAAGACTTCCAGGTGCGGGCTGTTCTTGACCTGGGCGTAGGATTCGCCGGTCAGGAAGTAGATCTTGTCCTGGCCTTCCTTGGCGCGGGCCAGGTAGTCGGCCAGGGCGACGCTCTGCTCGCCGCTGTCGTCGTGGGTGGAGGCAAAGCGCAGCAGACCTGCGATCTTCTCCTTGTTGGCGAAGTCCTCGGCCGGACCTTCCTTCATCACCTGGCCGAAGTTCTTCCAGAAGCCCTTGTACTGCTCGGGCTCGTTCTTCGCCAGTTTCTCCAGCATGTCCAGCACACGCTTGGTCAGCGCGGTCTTCATCGAGTCGATGATCGGATCCTTCTGCAGGATCTCGCGGGAGACGTTCAGCGACAGGTCGTTGGAATCGACCACACCCTTGATGAAACGCAGGTACAGCGGCAGGAACGAATCGGCCTGGTCCATGATGAACACACGCTGCACGTACAGCTTCAGGCCGCGTGGCGCTTCGCGCTGGTACAGGTCGAACGGCGCGCGGGCCGGCACGTAGAGCAGCGAGTTGTATTCGAGCTTGCCTTCGACCTTGTTGTGGCTCCAGGCCAGCGGGTTCTCGAAGTCATGGCCGATGTGCTTGTAGAACTCCTGGTACTCCTCGTCCTTGACCTCGGTGCGCGGACGGGTCCACAGGGCGCTGGCGCGGTTGACGGTTTCCCACTCCTGCGCTGGCTTTTCCTCGCCTTCAGCGACTTCGGCCTGCTCCTTGGGCAGTTCGATCGGCAGGGCGATGTGGTCGGAGTACTTCTTGACGATGTTGCGCAGGCGCCAGCCATCGGCGAACTCGTCCTCGCCCTGCTTCAGGTGCAGGACAATACGGGTGCCGCGCTGTGGCTTGTCGACGGTGGCGACTTCGAATTCACCCTCGCCCTTGGATGACCAGTGCACGCCCTCGGCGGCTGGCAGGCCGGCGCGGCGGCTGAACACATCGACCTTGTCGGCGACGATGAAGGCGGAGTAGAAGCCCACGCCGAACTGGCCGATCAGGTGCGAGTCCTTCTTCTGGTCGCCCGTGAGGTTCTTCATGAAGTCGGCGGTGCCGGACTTGGCGATGGTGCCCAGGTGCGCGATGACGTCTTCGCGGCTCATGCCGATGCCGTTGTCCTCGAGGGTCACGGTGTTGGCGGCCTTGTCGAAGCTCAGGCGGATCTTCAGCTCGGCGTCGCCCTCAAGCAGCTCAGGCTTGGCCAGGGCCTCAAAACGCAGCTTGTCGGCGGCATCGGAGGCGTTGGAGATCAACTCGCGCAGGAAGATCTCCTTGTTCGAATACAGGGAATGGATCATGAGGTGCAGCAGTTGCTTTACCTCGGTCTGGAAGCCCAGGGTTTCTTTTTGAGACTCCACGCTCATGGTCTTCAAAACTCCAATCTGTTGGTTGTTGGCGCCGGGCGGCCGTCATGGCCTGCTTTTGATGGCGGATGTCCAGCAGATGGGGGCAGCCCCGACTATTTCAAGGGCTTTTCCGGTTCAATCTTGAAATGCGCGCGTGCCGTGGCGATGGGCGAGTCGCGATCGCCCTGCCAGGCGGTGATGGCGACATTGGTCACCCGCCGGCCCTGGCGCCACAGCTGGCATTGGGCGAAGGTGTCGCGGTAATGGCCGGCGCGCAGGTAATCGATGGAAAAATCGATGATCTTCGGGATGCTCGCGCTCTCGCTGTAGATCAGCAGGTACAGCGCCGCCGACAACTCCATGAAGCCAGCAATTACCCCGCCATGGATCGCCGGCAGCAGAGGGTTGCCGATATTGTCCGGATTGGCTGGCAGGCGAAACAGCAGGTCGTCGCCCTGGCGCTCGCAGGCGATGCCAATCAAGCCGGCATAGGGAATCAGCGCCAGCAACGGCTGGTAGTCACCACGCGCATGGGCCTGGTTCAGTTGCTGGCGAATATCGGCCGGGATCATGGACGCGACTCCTTGAGGCTGTTGCCGAAGCGGATGCCGCCCTTGACCTCCTGGCCCAGGCGCATGAAGGTACCCACCACCTGGCAGATCGGCTGCCGGGGGTCGTCCTGATAGGCCGTGCCGCGGGTGAAGATCACATCGCGGGTCACCCGGTAGCACAGGGCATGGCCGTAGATATCCTTGCCCGCCTCGGCCGGATGCATGTAGTCGATGCGCAGGTCCAGCGTCGGGCACACCTCGAAACGCGGCAGGGCGCAGAGCGTGGCCATGCCGCAGGTGGTGTCCATCAAGGTGGTCAGCACCCCGCCGTGCACGGCGCCGCTTTGTGGATTGCCGACAATGACCGGCGACCAGGGCAGCACCAGGGTCATGCCCTCGGCATCGGCGTGATGCACGCGCATGTTCAAGACCTGGCAATGTCTGAGCGCCGACAGGAAGCGCTCGGCCATGGCCATCAAGGCAGTGTCGTTCATTATCCGTCCCTGCATGAAACCGTTAAAAAGTCCATATAGCTCGGACAGTTATATATCTGTAACCTGGGTGGAACTTATTCGCCCCCGGCGAACTCGAAGGAACAAGTAAAGTTATTCCACCAAGGAGAGACACCCCCATGCGTAAACCTTTTGCTTTTGCTCTGATGCTGGCCGCTGCCATGGGCCTGGCTGCTTGCGATAAAGCGAGCGAAGACAAGGCCCAGGACGCACAGCAACACGCCGAGCAGGCCCAGGAAAAGATGGGCGAAGCTCAGGATAAATTGAACGACGCCGCCAAGGAAAACGCCGAAGCCGCCAAAGATCAGGCCGAAGCGCAGCAGAAGGCCGCCGAGGAAGCCGCACCGGCCACTCCGGCGCCGGAAACCGCGCCAGCCACCCCTGCCGAACCTGCCAAGCAGTAATCGCGCAGCATAAAAAAACCCGACATTGTCGGGTTTTTTTATGCCTGGCATTTATCGCTGAAAGGCTTCAGCCGAGACTATTGGAACTGTCCTTGTCCAGCGCCGTACTTTCAGTGGGCGTGAATACCA
Source organism: Pseudomonas xantholysinigenes (assembly GCF_014268885.2). NCBI lineage: Bacteria > Pseudomonadati > Pseudomonadota > Gammaproteobacteria > Pseudomonadales > Pseudomonadaceae > Pseudomonas > Pseudomonas xantholysinigenes. Next base: position 3,672,150 of record NZ_CP077095.1, read on the forward strand.
TCACCTCCAATACATGAGAGTGGAACTCCCGGCGATACAGGATGAATACCACGCCGACACTCATGACCATGAACAACCAGGGGCTGATGAACCAACTCAACATGGCCATGCCGAAATAGTAAGAACGCAGCCCCAGGTTGAACTGGTTGGCCGCCAGTGAAAGCACCCGCGCCGCCCGCGATGCAAAGGCCTTGCGCTCCAGTTCATTGACCTGGCGTTCGCCGATCATCGGCGCCGACCCCACCAGCACGGCAGCAAAGTTGTATTGGCGCATGCACCAGCTGAACGTGAAGAAGGCATAGACGAACACCATCGCCAGGCACAGCAGCTTGATCTCCGACATGCCCTGGGAAGCCTGTTGCACCAGCGGCAGGTCGGCCAGCAACGACAAGGCGCGGTCCGAGGCACCGAGCACGGTGAGGATGCCGGCCAGGATGATCAGCGTGCTGGAGGCGAAGAACGAGGCGTTGCGCTCCAGGTTGCCAATCACGCTGGCATCGGCAATACGATTGTCGCGCAGCAGCATGCGGCGCATCCAGTCTTCGCGGTACAAGTGCAGCACGCTGGCCAGGCAGGCGGTGTCACGGCCCTTCCAGAGCGCATAGCGGGTGTAGCCGCCCCAGCAGAGGGCAAACCAGCAGGCTGCCACGAGGTTGCCAAGGTTGTTTTGAATGAAGCTCATGCAGGAATCCCGTTAAAGAGAAACAGACCGGTTTTCGACGCCCGGACTCGCCATAAGGCACATGCGCGCCATTATTGTTTTTCCTGCACCGGCCATTCGCGGGTAAACCCGCTCCCACAGCACCCATGTCACCCGCGAAGAGGCCAGCACAGGCAACAAAAAACCCCGCGCCTTTCGGACACGGGGTTTGATTTCCACCCTTGGCAGGCGCCCTTCGGCTTGTGGCCGGCGCCCTGCCCTTCAGGTTTCAATCCATCAGGCCAGCGCCTCGCGCGGCTTGCCCAGCAGGCGGTCGCAGGCCACGGCGGCGGCCAGGGTAACTACCGAAGGCACCAGCCAAGCCATGCCTTCGTCGCTGAACGGCAGATGAGCCATGAAGTCTGGCAGCACGTGAGCCAAGCTGCTGCCCTTGACTGCGTCGACAATACCGAACACCAGCGATACCAGCATGACCGGCGCCAGGATACGGGTTGGCGAATTCCACAGGTCCTTCACGAAGCTCAGACCCACCACCACGATGCATGGCGGGTAGATCGCCGTGAGCACGGGAATCGAGAACATGATCAGCTTGGTCAGGCCCAGGTTGGAAATCACCAGCGAGAAGCCCGCCAGGATCACCACCAGGGTACGGTACGACAGCGGCAGGATCTGGCTGAAGTACTCGGCGCAGGCGCAGGTAAGGCCAACAGCGGTCACCAGGCAGGCCAGCGCGATCAGCACCGCAAGGAAGCCACTGCCCAGCGAGCCGAAGGTGTGCTGCACATAGGCGTGCAGGACCATCGCCCCGTTGGTGGCGTCTGCGGCGATGTCATGGCTACCGGCGCCGAGGCGGAACAGGCTGACATACACCAGCACCAGGCCGACACCGGCGATCAGGCCGGCGATGATCGCATAGCGGGTGATCAGCTTCGGCGACTCGACCCCGCGCGAACGGATGGCGTTGACGATGACGATACCGAAGACCAGGGCGCCCAGGGTGTCCATGGTCAGGTAGCCATCGGAGAACCCTTTGGAGAACGCCGCTGCGGCATAGGCCGGCTGGGCCTCGCCGATGGTGCCGGCGGGCAAGGCGAAGGCCGCGATGCCCAGCACCGCCAGGGCGATGATCTTCAACGGCGCCAGGAAACGCCCCACGGTGTCGAGCAGCTTGCCTGGGTACATGGACACGGCCAGCACCACGGCGAAGTACAGGATGCTGTAGATGAGCAGCGCCGTCGGGCTCTCACCGGTCAACGGGGCAACGCCCACTTCGAACGACACGGTCGCGGTACGCGGGGTGGCGAACAGCGGGCCGACCGAGAGATAGCACACGGCCGCCAGCAGGCCGCCGAAGAACTTGCCGATCGGGCTGCTCAGGGCGTCCATGCCGCCACCGACCTTGGCCAGGGCGATGACGGTGATGACCGGCAGGCCCACGGCGGTGACCAGGAAGCCGAGTGCGGCCATCCACACGTTCGGACCGGATTGCAGGCCGACGATGGGCGGGAAGATGATGTTGCCGGCGCCGACAAACAGCGCGAACGTCATAAAGCCAAGCGCCAGGATATCCTGGCCTTTTAACACTTTCATTTAAGGAAATACCACACTGCTGAAATCGGGAGTCGGAGGGGATTTCCCACAGGATTAAGGGAAATGCTGCCCGGCTTGGTGAGCCAGACCCGTTTAGCGTGTCGTTCCCTTTTGGGGTACGGGCACAGAGTGAACGCGTAGGGTACCTGTTTTGCCTGACAAACGCACTGGCACAGTGCTGCTTGTCCGATGTGCGTATGTGTTTGTCGTCTGGTTGAACGTGTTAGGCGACAATTTATTGCTCATTTGGACAGATGTCTGGTTGAAAATCCTGATTGGGGTGATCGAATTTTCCTCATTACCTGTGCCGGCCTCTTCGCGGGTAAACCCGCTCCCACAGGGATTGTGTGATGTCCGGTGGGAGCGGGTTTACCCGCGAAGAGGCCGGCACAGCCGCAACAACGACAAAGGCCACCCGAAGGTGGCCTTTGTGCGCGTGGGGGGTACTACGTGTTGCTTACTTCTTGACTTCCCAGCCAGTCAGCTCGGCCAGGGCCTTGCCGATGTCAGCCAGGGAACGCACGGTTTTCACACCGGCGTCCTGCAGGGCGGCGAACTTCTCGTCCGCAGTGCCCTTGCCACCGGAGATGATGGCGCCAGCGTGACCCATGCGCTTGCCCGCTGGTGCGGTAACACCAGCGATGTAGGAAACGACAGGCTTGGTCACATTGGCCTTGATGTAGGCCGCGGCTTCTTCTTCAGCGGAACCGCCGATCTCACCGATCATGACGATCGCTTCGGTCTTCGGATCTTCCTGGAACAGCTTCAGGATGTCGATGAAGTTGGAGCCCGGAATCGGGTCACCGCCGATGCCGACGCAGGTCGACTGGCCGAAACCGGCGTCGGTGGTCTGCTTGACGGCTTCGTAGGTCAGGGTGCCGGAACGCGAAACGATACCGACCTTGCCTGGCAGGTGGATGTGGCCCGGCATGATGCCGATCTTGCACTCGCCCGGGGTGATGACACCTGGGCAGTTAGGGCCGATCAGGGTCACGCCCAGCTCGTCGCACTTGACCTTGGCGTCCAGCATGTCGAGGGTAGGAATACCCTCGGTGATGCAGACGATCAGCTTGATGCCACCGAAGGCGGCTTCCAGGATGGAGTCCTTGCAGAAAGGAGCCGGTACGTAGATCACCGACGCGTCAGCGCCGGTGGCTTCTACAGCTTCTTTCACGGTGTTGAACACCGGCAGGCCCAGGTGGGTGGTGCCACCCTTGCCTGGGGTGACGCCGCCGACCATCTTGGTGCCGTAGGCGATAGCCTGTTCGGAGTGGAAGGTACCCTGCGAGCCGGTGAAGCCCTGGCAGATGACTTTGGTGTCTTTATTGATCAGGACGCTCATTACTTGCCCTCCGCAGCTTTGACAACTTGTTGAGCAGCGTCGGTCAGGCTGGTTGCCGCAATGATGTTCAAACCGCTTTCTGCCAGTACTTTAGCGCCCAGTTCGGCGTTGTTGCCTTCAAGGCGAACGACGACCGGAACCTTGACGCCGACTTCTTTCACCGCGCCGATGATGCCTTCGGCAATCATGTCGCAGCGAACGATGCCGCCGAAGATGTTGACCAGTACGGCCGCGACATTGCTGTCGGACAGAATGATCTTGAACGCTTCGGTAACGCGCTCTTTGGTAGCGCCGCCGCCCACGTCGAGGAAGTTGGCTGGCTTGCCGCCGTGCAGGTTGACGATGTCCATGGTACCCATGGCCAGGCCGGCACCGTTGACCATGCAGCCGATGTTGCCTTCGAGGGCAACGTAGTTCAGTTCGAACTTGGCGGCGTGGGCTTCACGGGCGTCGTCCTGCGACGGGTCGTGGAAGGTTTTCAGCTTCGGCTGGCGGTACATGGCGTTGGCGTCGATGTTGATCTTGGCATCGAGGCAGTGCAGATCGCCATCGGCCTTGATCACCAGCGGGTTCACTTCCAGCAGGGCCAGATCGTGATCCTTGAACAGCTTGGCCAGGCCTACGAAGATCTTGGCGAACTGTTGAACTTGCTTGCCTTCCAGACCCAGCTGGAACGCCAGTTCACGACCTTGGAACGGCTGAGCGCCGACCAGTGGGTCGATGGTGGCCTTGAGGATCTTCTCAGGGGTTTCGTGAGCGACTTTCTCGATGTCCACGCCACCTTCGGTGGAAGCCATGAACACGATGCGACGGCTCGAGCGATCGACGACAGCGCCCAGGTACAGCTCTTTGGCGATGTCAGTGCAGGATTCGACCAGGATCTTGGAAACTGGCTGACCATTGGCGTCGGTCTGGTAGGTTACCAGGTTCTTGCCCAGCCACTGTGCAGCGAACGCCTTGGCGTCTTCTTTGCTGCGAACCAGCTTGACGCCGCCCGCCTTGCCGCGACCACCGGCGTGGACCTGGGCTTTGACGACCCACTCCGAACCGCCGATCTTGTCGCAGGCTTCTGCCGCTTGCTCAGGGGTATCGACTGCGAAACCCTTGGAAACTGGCAGGCCGTATTCAGCGAACAGCTGCTTACCCTGATACTCGTGAAGATTCATGCTTTTTACCGTCTTCGTTAGGTACTGCGCTTCGGCGCTGCGCCATCACTGGCGCCGCACCACCTGTGACCGTTGACCCCGGGTTTCCCGTGTGATCCGGTCCGGCGGACGTTCCGCGGTGAGTCTTGCACGCAAGACCCACGACGGGCAGCCCGCCGTGGTTTCTTATAATTAACGCTTCTTACGGTTGGCGACGTGAATGGCACCGCCATTCACCGCCAGCGCTGCTTCATGCAGCGCTTCGGACAGGGTCGGATGGCTGAAGACCATCATGCCCAGGTCCTCGGCACTGGTGCCGAATTCCATTGCGATCGCGCCCTGCTGCACCAGTTCGGCAGCCGATGGGCCAATCACGTGCACACCCAGTACGCGGTCGGTCTTGGCATCGGCGATGACCTTGACGAAACCACCGGTGTCGTTGGCCGCCATCGCACGGCCGCTGGCCGCGAACGGGAAGGTGCCCACGTTAACCTCAACGCCTTCGGCTTTCAACGCCTGTTCGGTCTTGCCGACCCACGCGATTTCCGGGTGGGTGTAGATGACCGACGGGATCAGGTCGTAGTTCATCTGGGCCTTGTGGCCCTTGATGCGCTCGACGACCATGATGCCCTCTTCCGAGGCCTTGTGCGCCAGCATCATGCCACGCACCACGTCACCGATGGCGTAGACGCCCGGCACGCTGGTGGCGCAGTGATCGTCGACGAAGATGTAGCCACGCTCGTCGATGGTCACGCCGCTGTCGGCGGCCAGCAGGTCGGTGGTCACCGGACGACGGCCGACCGCGACGATCAGCTTGTCGAAGGTGATCTTCTGCTCGCCTTCGGCGTTGGTGTAGGTGACTTCGACTTCGTTGCCGGTGACTTTCGAGCCGGTGACGCGCGCGCCCAGCTTGATGTCCAGGCCTTGCTTGGTCAGGGTCTTCTGGGCTTCTTTCGACACGGCGGTGTCGGCAGCCATCAGGAAGGTGTCCAGGGCTTCCAGGACAGTGACTTCAGCGCCCAGACGGGCCCATACCGAGCCCAGTTCCAGGCCGATCACACCAGCACCGATCACGCCCAGGCGCTTCGGCACGGTCTGGAATTCCAGAGCGCCGGTGGAGTCGACGATGACGTTCTGGTCGACCGGAGCCGGTGGAATGTCGATCGGACGCGAGCCGGAGGCCAGGATCACGTTTTCGGCTTCGATGACTTCGGTGGTGCCGTCAGCCTTGGTGACTTCGACTTTCTTGCCAGCCAGCAGCTTGCCGTGGCCCTGGATCGAAGTGACGCCGTTGGCTTTGAACAGGGTGGCGACGCCACCGGTCAGGTTCTTGACGATGCCGGCCTTGCGGCCAACCATCGCGGCGACGTCCATCTTCACTTCGCCCGTGGAGATACCGTGGACGTTGAAGCTCTCTTTGGCTTCCTTGTACTTCCAGGAGCTGTCCAGCAGCGCCTTGGACGGAATGCAGCCTACGTTCAGGCAGGTGCCGCCCAGGGCCAGTTTGCCCTCGGCGTCGGTGTATTTCTCGATACAGGCAGTCTTCAGACCAAGCTGGGCAGCCTTGATGGCAGCCACATAGCCGCCAGGACCTGCACCAATCACCACTACGTCGAATTTCTGGGTCATAAAAGATTCCTTTTTAGCTTCAAGCGGCAAGCTGCAAGCCACAAGACGAGCAGGCTTCTACTTGAAGCTTGCCGCTTGCAGTTTGCAGCTGCGCGATTAGATGTCCAGCAGCAGGCGAGACGGATCTTCCAGCAGGTTCTTGATAGTCACCAGGAAGGTTACCGCTTCCTTGCCGTCGATCAGGCGGTGGTCGTAGGACAGCGCCAGGTACATCATCGGGCGGATCACCACTTGGCCATTGATGGCCATCGGGCGCTGGATGATGTTGTGCATGCCCAGGATCGCGGCCTGCGGCGGGTTGACGATCGGGGTCGACATCATCGAGCCGAAGGTACCACCGTTGGTGATGGTGAAGGTACCGCCGGTCATCTCTTCGATGGCCAGCTTGCCGTCACGGGCCTTCTTGCCGAAGGTGGCGATGCCGTTCTCGATCTCGGCCAGCGACATCGATTCGGCGTTGCGCAGTACCGGTACCACCAGGCCACGGTCGCTGGAAACCGCCACGCCGACGTCGGCATAGCCGTGGTAGACGATGTCGTTGCCGTCGATCGAGGCGTTGACCGCCGGGAAGCGCTTCAGCGCCTCGGTGGCAGCCTTGACGAAGAACGACATGAAGCCCAGGCGCACGCCGTTGTGGGTCTTCTCGAACAGGTCCTTGTACTTCGAACGCAGGGCCATGACTTCGGTCATGTCGACTTCGTTGAAGGTGGTCAGCATGGCCATGTTCGACTGGGCTTCGACCAGACGCTCGGCGATCTTGGCGCGCAGGCGGGTCATCGGCACGCGCTTCTCGGTGCGGTCGCCAGCGGCGACGACAACTGGAGCGGCGGCGGCAGCGGCTGGCTTGGCGGCTGGAGCCGGGGCCGACTTCTTGTTGGCGACGGCGGCAACCACGTCTTCCTTGGTGATGCGACCACCCTTGCCAGTGCCGGCAACGGTAGCCAGGTCGATGCCGTTCTCTTCAGCCAGCTTGCGCGCGGCCGGGGCAGCAACCGGGTCGTCTTCGCCAGCGTCGGCGGCGGCAGCGGCCGGCGCGGCGGCCGGAGCAGCAGCAGCGGCCGGAGCAGCGGCGGCAGCGCCACCTTCAACGATCGAGCCCAGTACTTCGTCGGACAGGACGGTGTCGCCCTCACCCTTGACGATGGCGCCCAGCACGCCATCGGCGGTGGCCAGGACTTCCAGGACGACCTTGTCGGTCTCGATGTCGACGATCAGCTCGTCACGCTTGACGGCGTCGCCCGGCTGCTTGTGCCAGGTGGCAACGGTGCCGTCGGCGACCGATTCCGGGAAGGTTGGGGCTTTGATCTCGATAGCCATTATCAGTGTTTCCTTAAATTCGGTTTCAGGTGCGCGTAGGCGTTAGACAGTGAAGGCGTCTTGCAGCAGTTTTTCCTGCTGTTCGGCGTGCTTCGATGCGTAACCACAGGCTGGCGCGGCGGAAGCGTCGCGACCGGCGTATTCCAGGACCAGCGCCTTGTTGTGGCGGCCCAGGATACGGCGCATGTGGTGCTGGCTGCTGTACCAGGCGCCCTGGTTCATCGGCTCTTCCTGACACCAGACCGCATGCTTGAGGTTGGTGTACGGCGCCAGGATTTCGACCAGGTCGTCCTCAGGGAACGGATACAGCTGCTCGATACGCACGATGGCGATGTCTTCGCGGCCTTCGGCACGGCGTTTTTCCAGCAGGTCGTAGTAGACCTTGCCACCACACAGCACCAGGCGCTCGACCTTGGCCGGATCGATCGCGTCGATTTCCGGGATCACGGTCTGGAACGAGCCTTCGGCCAGGTCTTCCAGGGTCGAGATGGCCAGCTTGTGGCGCAGCAGCGACTTCGGCGTCAGCACGATCAGCGGCTTGCGCAGCGGACGGATGACTTGGCGACGCAGCAGGTGGTAGATCTGTGCCGGGGTGGTCGGTACGCAGACCTGGATGTTGTGCTCGGCGCACAGCTGCAGGTAACGCTCCAGACGCGCGGAGGAGTGCTCCGGCCCCTGCCCTTCGTAACCGTGAGGCAGCAGCATGGTCAGACCGCACAGACGGCCCCACTTGTGCTCGCCGCTGGTGATGAACTGGTCGATCACCACTTGCGCACCGTTGGCGAAGTCGCCGAACTGGGCTTCCCAGATCACCAGCGCGTTCGGCGTGGTGGTCGAGTAGCCGTATTCGAAGGCCAGTACTGCCTCTTCCGAGAGGAAGGAGTCGTACAGGTCGAAGCGCGGCTGGCCCGGGAACAGGTTCTTCAGCGGTACGTAGGTGCTGGCGTCCTTCTGGTTGTGCAGCACCGCGTGACGGTGCGAGAAGGTGCCACGGCCGATGTCCTGGCCGGTCATGCGGATCGGGTGACCTTCGAACTGCAGGGTGGCGTAGGCCATGGTCTCTGCATAACCCCAGTTGATCGGCAAGCCACCGGCCTGCATCTTCTGGCGGTCTTCGTAGATCTTCGCGACCTGGCGCTGGACGACGAAACCTTCAGGCAGCTCGAGCAGCTTGGCCGACAGCTCCTGCAGGGTCTTGAGGTCGAAGCGGGTGTCGTGACGCGCGGTCCAGGCATGGCCCAGGTACGGACGCCAGTCGACGAACAGCTCGCGGTTCGGCTCCTTGACCAGGCTCTTGACCACGTGCAGGCCGTTGTCCAGCGCGTTGCGGTACTCGTCGATCTTGGCCTGGGCGCGCTCGGCGTCGATGCGACCAGCCTGGATCAGCGAGTCGGCATACAGCTCACGGGTGGTGCGCTGCTTGCTGATCTGCTGGTACATCAGCGGCTGGGTGCCGTTCGGTTCGTCGGCCTCGTTGTGGCCGCGACGACGGTAGCAGACCAGGTCGATGACCACGTCACGCTTGAACTGCATGCGATAGTCGATGGCCAACTGGGTGACGAACAGCACCGCTTCCGGGTCATCGCCGTTCACGTGCAGGATTGGCGCCTGGATCATCTTGGCAACGTCGGTGGCGTACTCGGTGGAGCGCGCGTCCAGCGGGTTGCTGATGGTGAAGCCAACCTGGTTGTTGATCACGATGTGCACGGTACCGCCGGTCTTGAAACCGCGGGTCTGCGACATCTGGAAGGTTTCCATGACCACACCCTGGCCGGCGAACGCAGCGTCGCCGTGGATGGAGATCGGCAGAACCTTGTCACCCACGGTGTCGTTGCGACGGTCCTGGCGGGCGCGCACCGAACCTTCCACCACTGGCGAGACGATTTCCAGGTGGGAGGGGTTGAACGCCATGGCCAGGTGAACTTCGCCACCGGGCGTCATCACGTTGGAGGAGAAGCCCTGGTGATACTTCACGTCACCGGAGCCCAGCTCGTTCATCTTCTTGCCTTCGAACTCGTCGAACAGCTCGCGCGGGTTCTTGCCGAAGGTGTTGACGAGCACGTTCAGGCGGCCACGGTGGGCCATGCCGATCACGACTTCCTTGGTGCCGTAGGAACCGGAGCGCTGGATCATTTCGTCCAGCATCGGAATCAGGCTTTCGCCACCCTCGAGGCCGAAGCGCTTGGTGCCTGGGTACTTGGTGCCCAGGTACTTCTCCAGGCCCTCACCGGCCGTGACGCGCTCGAGCAGGTGAGCCTGCACGTCGGCGGAGAAGTCCGGACGGCCACGTACGCTTTCCAGGCGTTGCTGGAACCAGCTGCGCTGCTCGGAATCGACGATGTGGGTGAATTCGGCACCAATGGTGCGACAATATGTCTTCTCGAGCGCCTCGAAGATTTCGCGTAGGCTCGCTTCCTCTTTGCCGATGAACAGGTCGCCGGCACGGAAGGTCGTATCAAGATCGGCATTGGTCAAGCCGTAGTGATTGATCGACAGGTCTACGGGCGCAGGGCGCTGCCACAACCCCAACGGGTCGAGCTTGGCAGCCTGATGGCCGCGCATACGATAGGCCTGGATCAGTCGCAGAACTTCAACCTGCTTCTTCTCGTGTTCTGTGCTCACGCTCCCGGCGGAAACCGGCTGGGCGCGGCGCTGGTTCTTTGCCAGCAATACGAAATGGTCGCGGATCGTCGAGTGCGATACATCGGTAGCGGTGCTGCCGTCGGCGGGCAATTTCTGGAAGTAAGTGCGCCACTCTTCTGGCACAGCGTTAGGGTCGTGCAGGTAGAGCTCATAAAGCTCTTCCACATATGCAGCGTTACCACCTGAAAGGTGGGCGCTTTCCCACATGCGCTGCATCACGCTTTCTTGCATGCTTGGTCACCCTCGGTTAGGGGACTGATCGGCGAGAGCCACAGCAAACCTGGAAAAGTCCGAACACAGCGACTGAACCACGCCACCTGGATCCTGCTGATTTTCCGGGTACCAGCCCGGAAGCCCCTGCTGGTCTCATATCTTCATAGGTAATGAGCGCGGGCTTTGTGGGCCCTTGCTCGGGTTTTACCTCAGTGCGGGCTCACCACCCGCACCTCGGCTTACTGCAGGTACAACGGTGAATCAGGTGCCGCTTTGCAGCAGCATGTTACGTACGTGACCGATCGCCTTGGTCGGGTTCAGACCCTTGGGGCAGACGTTCACGCAGTTCATGATCCCGCGGCAGCGGAATACGCTGAACGGGTCATCCAGGGACGCCAGGCGCTCCTGAGTCTTGGTGTCGCGGCTGTCGGCCAGGAAACGGTAGGCCTGCAGCAGGGCCGCAGGGCCCAGGAACTTGTCCGGGTTCCACCAGAACGACGGGCAGGAGGTCGAGCAGCAGGCGCACAGGATGCACTCGTACAGACCGTCCAGCTTGTCGCGATCTTCCGGCGACTGCAGACGCTCGATGGCCGGGGCCGGCGTGTCGTTCTGCAGGAACGGCTTCACCTTCTCGTACTGCTTGTAGAAGATGCTCATATCGACGACCAGGTCACGGATAACCGGCAAGCCTGGCAGCGGACGCAGGACCAACTTGTTACCTTTTACGACAGCGGACAGCGGCGTAATGCACGCCAGGCCGTTCTTGCCGTTGATGTTCATGCCGTCGGAACCGCACACGCCTTCACGGCAGGAGCGACGGTACGAGAAGCCCTCGTCCTGTTCCTTGATCAGTGCCAGCACGTCCAGGACCATCAGATCCTTGCCGCCGGTGTCGACCTGGAAAGTCTGCATTTTCGGCGCCGAATCGGTGTCCGGGTTGTAACGATAAACTTCGACTTGCAACATAGCGGCCACCCTTAGTAAGTCCGGACTTTTGGTTCGAAGGCAGGAACTGTCTTCGGCGCAAAGTTGACGCCACGCTTGGCAACGCGCTTCTCACCCGGGTAGTACAGGGTGTGGCACAGCCAGTTTTCGTCGTCACGGTCTTCGAAGTCTTCACGGGCGTGCGCGCCGCGGGACTCTTTACGGGCTTCAGCGGCAATCGCGGTCGCTTCGGCGACTTCCAGCAGGTTCTGCAGCTCCAGCGCTTCGATACGCGCGGTGTTGAAGGCCTGGGACTTGTCGTTGATCTTGACGTTGGCGATGCGGTCACGCAGGCCGGCCAGCTGCTCGATACCCTTCTGCATGTATTCGCCGGTACGGAACACACCGAAGTAGTTCTGCATGCAGCTCTGCAGCTCGCGCTTGAGGCTGGCGACGTCTTCGCCAGTGGTGCGCTCGTTGAGCTTGTTCAGGCGGTTCAGCGCTACTTCCACGTCGGTGTCGCTGGCATCGCGGTACTCGACGCCGTCGCTCAGCGCCTTTTCCAGGTGCAGGCCGGCGGCGCGACCGAAGACCACCAGGTCGAGCAGCGAGTTGCCGCCCAGGCGGTTGGCGCCGTGGACCGATACGCACGCCACTTCACCGACGGCGAACAGACCAGGAATGATGTGGTCGTTGCCTTCGGCGTCCATGGTGATGGCCTGGCCGTGAATGTTGGTGGCAACGCCGCCCATCATGTAGTGGCAGGTCGGGATGACCGGCACCGGCGCGACCACTGGGTCGACGTGGGCGAAGGTCTTGGACAGCTCGCAGATACCTGGCAGGCGGCTGTGCAGCACTTCCTCGCCCAGGTGGTCCAGCTTCAGCAGTACGTGGTCCTTGTTCGGGCCCACGCCGTTGCCGGCGATGATTTCCTTGACCATGGAACGGGCGACCACGTCGCGGCCAGCCAGGTCCTTCGCGTTCGGCGCGTAACGCTCCATGAAGCGCTCGCCGTGGGCGTTGATCAGGTAGCCACCCTCACCGCGGCAGCCCTCGGTAACCAGTACACCGGCGCCGGCGATACCGGTTGGGTGGAACTGCCACATCTCGATGTCCTGCACCGGCACGCCGGCACGCAGGGCCATGCCCACGCCGTCGCCGGTGTTGATCAGGGCGTTGGTGGTGGAGGCGTAGATACGGCCGGCACCGCCAGTGGCCAGAACGGTGGCCTTGGACTTGATGTACATGGTCTCGCCGGTTTCGATGCAGATCGCGATCACACCGACGAAGGCGCCGTCCTGGTTCTTCACCAGGTCAACGGCGTAGTACTCGTTGAGGAAGGTGGTGCCTGCCTTCAGGTTGCCCTGGTACAGGGTGTGCAGCAGCGCGTGACCGGTACGGTCGGAAGCGGCGCAAGTACGGGCAGCCTGGCCACCCTTGCCGAAGTCCTTGGACTGGCCACCAAACGGACGCTGGTAGATACGACCGGTTTCGGTACGGGAGAACGGCAGGCCCATGTGGTCCAGCTCGAAGACCGCGGCCGGACCTTCCTGACACATGTATTCGATCGCGTCCTGGTCACCGATGTAGTCGGAACCCTTGACGGTGTCGTACATGTGCCAGCGCCAATCGTCGTTCGGGTCGGCCGAAGCAATGGCGCAGGTGATGCCGCCCTGGGCGGAAACGGTGTGCGAACGGGTCGGGAACACCTTGGTGACTACGGCGGTCTTGTGGCCGCCTTGAGCCAGTTGCAGCGCTGCGCGCATGCCTGCCCCGCCGCCACCGATGATGATGGCGTCGAAGGAAATGGTTGGAATGTTAGCCATGAATCAGATACCCCAGAGAATCTGCACACCCCAGACGAAGTAAGCGAACATCGCAACGCCGCATACCGCCTGGAACAGGAAACGAATCGCAGTCGCCGACTTGCCGAAGGACATCGGCGTCAGGTAGTCGGTGGCAATGGTCCACATGCCGACCCAGGCGTGGGCGCCCAGGGCAACGAGGGCCAGCAGACTGAAGATACGCATCGCGTTGTTGGAGAACAGACCGTGCCACTGGGCGTAGTCGATGCCCGGGTGGGCGGCGAGGTAGCCGATCAGGAAGATGAAGTAAGCCGCGAGAACGACCGCCGAGACGCGCTGCGCCATCCAGTCATAGAGGCCCGAACGCGACAGGTTCGTGACATTAGTTACCATACCCAAACTCCCGCCAGAACGATCAGCACCACGGAGATGACGATCACGATTTTCGAGCCCAGCTTGCCGCCTTCCAGCGTCTCACCGACCCCCATGTCCATGATCAGGTGGCGCACACCTGCCACGAGGTGGTACAGCAGGCCGGACAGCAGGCCCCAGGTCACCAGTTTGGCCAGCGGGCTGGTCAGACACGCCTTCACCTCGGCAAAGCCTTCCTCGGAACCCAGCGACTTGCCCAGTGCGTAAAGCATGATGGCAAGGCCGAGGAACAGGATGACGCCGGAGATACGGTGAAGAATGGACGTGTACGCGGTGATCGGGAGTTTGATGGTCCTTAGGTCTAGGTTTACAGGTCGTTGGCTTTTCACGGCTTTTTTCACACTGAAGAGCCCCTAGCTAACAGGGCAAAGTTGTTGGTAAGTGTACTGGTCAGGTACCCACCACCCAGGAGAGCGACGACACCCAGCAGGACGGGCTGGAAAGCCCCTGGGAGTCGGCTGCCGAGTATAGACAGTTAGGCTGCTCATGACAACGTGAGGGGCTCGCCCAAATAGCGCATTGCCTTTAGTGAACAAAAGGCGTAAACGGGCGAGAATTTCGTGAAAAACCAGGCTTCAGAGGGCGTTTCAACCAGCCTTTAGGCAAATTGACATTCGAATTTATCCCTCTATAGTGGTGCGGGCCCTGCGTGGGGGGTCTGTCTGATGATTTCAAGCATTAATAGGAGGCCACATGGCTGACAAAAAAGCGCAGTTGATCATCGAGGGCGCTGCCCCCGTCGAGCTGCCCATTTTAACCGGCACCGTTGGTCCCGATGTTATCGACGTCCGCGGGTTGGGGGCATCAGGCCACTTCACCTTCGACCCCGGTTTCATGGCGACCGCCTCGTGCGAGTCGAAGATCACCTACATCGACGGCGACAAGGGTGTCCTGCTGCACCGCGGCTACCCGATCGAACAGCTCGCCGAGCAATCGGACTACCTCGAGACCTGCTACCTGCTGCTCAACGGCGAACTGCCGAATGCCGAGCAGAAGGCCCAGTTCGTCAGCACCGTGAAGAACCACACCATGGTTCACGAGCAGTTGAAGTCCTTCTTCAACGGCTTCCGCCGCGACGCTCACCCAATGGCGGTGATGTGCGGCGTGGTCGGCGCCCTGTCGGCGTTCTATCACGACTCGCTAGACATCAATAACCCGCAGCACCGCGAGATCTCCGCCGTGCGCCTGGTCGCGAAGATGCCGACCCTGGCAGCGATGGTCTACAAGTACTCCATGGGCCAGCCCATGATGTACCCGCGCAACGACCTGTCGTACGCGGAGAACTTCCTGCACATGATGTTCAACACCCCGTGCGAGATCAAACCGATCAGCCCGGTGCTGGCCAAGGCGATGGACCGGATCTTCATCCTCCACGCCGACCACGAGCAGAACGCCTCCACCTCCACCGTGCGCCTGGCAGGCTCCTCGGGCGCCAACCCGTTCGCCTGCATCGCCGCCGGCATCGCCGCGCTGTGGGGCCCTGCCCACGGCGGCGCGAACGAAGCCGTACTGACCATGCTCGATGAAATCGGCGATGTCTCGAACATCGACAAGTTCATCGCCAAGGCCAAGGACAAGAACGATCCGTTCAAGCTCATGGGCTTCGGTCACCGCGTGTACAAGAACCGCGACCCGCGCGCCACCGTGATGAAGAAGACCTGCGACGAAGTGCTCAGCGAGCTGGGCATCAAGAACGACCCGCAGCTGGAACTGGCCATGCGCCTGGAAGAGATCGCCCTGACCGATCCGTACTTCGTCGAACGCTCGCTGTACCCGAACGTCGACTTCTACTCGGGCATCATCCTCAAGGCCATCGGTATTCCGACCAGCATGTTCACCGTGATCTTCGCCCTGGCGCGGACCGTCGGCTGGATCTCGCACTGGAAGGAAATGCTCTCCAGCCCGTACAAGATCGGCCGCCCGCGCCAGCTGTACACCGGTTACGAGCAGCGTGACATCGTCGCCCTGAAAGACCGCAAGTAAGCCTGCCGACTGAACGCAAAAAGGCTGCCCTCGGGCAGCCTTTTTTATTGTTCCGGCACACGATCCGCTTCTCTGTAGATACCGTCTTGACCCTCACCCCGCAAGAGGGATTTTGGGGTCAAACGGTATCCCCGACTTCACCACCCCGTAAACCAGGTGCAGCAGCTTGCGCATCGCCGCGCAGACGATCTGTTTGTAAGCTTTGTGCCGGCTGCTCAACCGCTCTGCCAGTTCCTTCACAACAGGGTTATGTCTGATTGAGACAGTGCCTGACATCCACAAGCCTGCACGCAGCCTTGAGGCGCCTGTACGCGAAATAGTGCTCTTACCTATGAACTCTCCCGATTGCTGCACCACTGGGTTTAAGCCTGAAAACGCGACAATCGCAGAAGGGCTTTGGTATTTCAGTGGATCGCCCAGTTCGGCGAGCAGCAACGTAGCAGTGGTGTCACCCAAACCATCAATCGAGGTAATCAGCTCACGTCGCTTGCGCAGGTCTGGATCATCATCGATCGTCTGCTCGATGGCCTTCCTGGTCTTTTCCAGCTCTTCGTTGATGTGCCCGATTACGTCTTGAATCGACTGCTGTACCGCATCTAGTGCGACATCCAAACGATTCTGCTCCATCTGGCGCATTTCCTTGAGGTCGTCCAGTCGCCGCACCAGAGCACGCAAGCGGCGCTGCGCAGGGGGCTCAGGCTCCCACTGGCGAAGCGAGACAGCCTTTTGTTGGCCATAGGCAGCAATGACTTTGGCGTCAGCCTTATCTGTTTTGACGCGCCGAAGCTCCACGTCAGCGAATTTCGCAATCACCGCCGGGTTCAGAATGCACACCCGATAACCTTGGTTGTGACAGTGCTCGGCCAGCGCTTCGTGATAGATGCCTGTAGCCTCCATAACAATCCAGGCGCCTGGTTCAGCATGGCGCTCAAGCCAGTCGCTAAACTGCCTGAACCCTCCAGGATCATTGGACAGCTTGGCTTTGGTGCGCATCTTGCCATTGGGGAGCGGGATGGCAATGTCGAAAGATTTTTTGGCGACATCAACGCCAACAAAGACGGACATGATCTCCTCCTTCAAACTACGAAAGTCGATCACCCTACACTCAGTTCAACCTTGTTAATGCGTGCTCACGCCGGGGGCGGGCACTAGATACCGTTCGAACTCGTCGAGTGGGGTTGGAAGACCAGAGCGTTATCTACAGTGCGGGCTTGATGCCCTTGGAGCGGCTCTGCTTCAAGGCCTTCCCTCGATGATCAGTCGAGAACTTTCGCCTCTAGGGAGGCGAAAGTCGAGATACAAGGAGCGGCCTTATGTCGCGAAAGGGCCGCGCAGCGGCCCCGACGATCTTGAGACTGACTCGCGATCCTGGGCCTGCTGCGCGGCCCTTTCGCGACATAAGGCCGCTCCTACACAGGAAACACGCCCGCCTTCAGTTCTTCTCGGCGCGCTCCCTCAGCCCCTTGAGGGTATTGAACGGCGCATCGACCACGAACTTGTTGGCCAGCCACGACGGCACGCTGCCGCCCGGCTCGGTGTGCACCTGGTAGGTCACTTCGGTGCTGTCACCTTTGGGCACCAGCTTCCAGAAGCCTTCCACCTGGGCGACCCGCACGAAGCCCTTTTCCTCCGGAAGATACTTCGGCTCTTCCTGGAGCTTGCGGGTCAGGCTGCCGTCAGCCTCCTGAACCGTAGTCACATGCAGGATCGAGTCCCGCGGCGTCACCGGCCAGGGCGTATTGAACTGGGTGTAGGTCCAACTTTGCTCACCCTCGCTCTTGAGCAGCTTCTGCGTCTTGCATTCGTGAATCCAGGCACAAGCCCCGGCCACGTCTTCCTGCAGCGCCTTGACCTTGGCCAGCGGCGCCTTGATCAGGGTCACGCCGCGATACGCCTTGTACTTGGAGCCAGCCACCTCGCTGAGGGAAACCTTGATCCCCTCCTCGTCCTTGGCCACCTGCCAATTCTCGGCCCAGGCCGTCGGGGCCAGCACCACGCCCATGCCACACAGCAGGGCAATACGCTTGATCGATCTCATCATCTTGTTCCTTGTTGTCGAAGATCCAACCGGTCACGCCGCCGTCATCTGCTCCAGCCACCCGATGATGCGAATGGCTTCGTCACGATCATTGCCACAGATGTCCGCTTCCGCCTTGAAGCCGCCACACACCTGCGGCCGCTCGGGCTTGCCGAACAGCGCACAGAGGTTTTCGACATTCAGGTGCAGGCAACGTTCGCCAGCCGGCTTGCCCTGCGGCATACCTGGGATTGGCGAGCTGATGGACGGGGCGATGCAGCAGGCACCACAACCCTCGCGGCATTTCATGACAACAGGACTCCCAGGAGCAAAGCGGGACGAACGTCCCTGGATACTAACCGCTCAAACACACGTTTGAAATTGGCGGGCAGATGAAATCGCGCATGACCCAATAGTCAGTTGCGAAATTCGAAGTCGATGGCCGCCCCTTCCACTTCCCGGCGACTGTCGTTGCGCAACTGCAGTTGCATTTCATTGCTGATCAACCGCCCATTGAGCTGGAAGGGGCTGCTGTCGGATTCAGGTTTGGTGGGAAACATCGAAGGCAGCAAGGGCTTGCGCATCACCGGTGTGTCACCCAGGTCCGGCTCGAGATGCTTGACCAGCTCGCTAGGCAGACTCAGGTCAACCTTGGGCTTGGGCAATGGCTTGGCCACCACTTTGCTGGCCGGCTTCGCCCGAGGCTTAGGTTTTGCCTGGGCTTTCGCAGGCGCCTTGGGTTTGGCGGCGGGCTTTGGCTTGACCTTGGCAGGCACCTTGCCCTGGGCCTTGGCCACTGGCTCGGCAGCCTGCGCCACTGCGACTGGCAACCAGGGCAAGGCGAAACACAGGGCGAGGACAAGAGGACGAAGCGATTTCATGGGAACCGGGGCAACCTGTAAAACGCGTATGCTCCCTGTTCCCCGCGCATCTGACAAGCCTACAAAAGTGAGACCGAGGTTTCCTGGCACAATTGCCGGGCCAGCAAGCCCAGGGTGATCACCGCGCGTTCGGCTTCCTTGTTCCAGGGAATTGCACAATTGAGCCGAATGCAGTGATTGAATTGCTCGGTGTTGCTGAAGATCAGCCCCGGCGCAATGCTGATGCCCTGCTCCAGCGCGCGCACGTGCAGTTCCTGGGTATTGACCCGCCCTGGCAAGCTGACCCAGAGGATGAAGCCGCCGGTGGGGCGGGTCATCTGCGTTCCTTCGGGGAAGTGCTGCTGCACGGCCAATTGATAGGCACTGAGGTTCTTGCGGTATTCCTGGCGTATGTAGCGCAGATGACGGTCATAGCCACCGTTCTCCAGGTAGGCCGCCACCCCCATCTGGGTCACGCTGCAGGCTGAGTGGGTGGTAAAGGTCTGCAGGCGCTGGATCTCGTCCTGGTAGCGCCCGGCGATCATCCAGCCGACCCGCACGCCCGGGGACAGGGTCTTGGAGAAGCTCGAGCAGTAGATCACCCGGTCGAGGCGATCGAACGCCTTCAATGCCTTGGTGCGCCCCTGTTCGAACATCAGCTCGCCGTAGATATCGTCCTCGACGATCTGGATGTCGAAATCCGAGGCCAGGCGCAACAGTTGCTTCTGCCGCTCCTCGGGCATGGTACCGCCCAGGGGGTTGCTCAACCTTGGCGTGAGCACCAGGGCCTTGATCGACCACTGGTTGGCGGCCAGCTGCAAGGCTTCGAGGCTGATGCCGGTGGCAGGATCACTGGGGATCTCGATGACTTTGAGGCCCAGCAAGTCGGCGAGCTGCAGCAGCCCATAATAAGTGGGCGATTCAGCAGCGATCAGATCCCCTGGCCGGGTCAGCACGCGCAGTGACATTTGCAAGGCATCGACGCAGCCATGCGTGACCACCACCTCGCGTGGGTCGACCAGCACCCCGGCGTCGCGCATGCGTATGGCGATCTGTCGGCGCAGCGGCTCGAACCCTGGGCTGAACATGTAGCTGAAGGCGCGCGGGCTATGGAAGCGGGTGACCTTGGCCAGCTGCTGGTGCAGCGCACGCACCGGCAGGTAATCCACATGCGGGACCGCCGCGCCAAACGGAAACACGCCGTCACGTCGCGCCTCGACCAGCACCTGCTGGATGATGCTGGCCCGGGTGACCAGGCCCGGTCGCTCGACCCGGGCGATATCCGGGGTCTGCGCGGTCAATGCTGGGGTCTGGTGCACGTAGTAGCCGGACTGTGGCCGGGCGCGGATCAGGCCCTGATCCTCGAGATTGGCATATGCCTGCAGCACGGTGGCATGGCTGACATTGAGCTGGGCGCTCATCTTGCGTACCGAGGGTACTCGCTCGCCGGGCTGATAGACACCACGCCGGATATCGTCGGCCAGTTGCTGGGCGATGCGCTGGTACAGCAGCAGATTGGTCATGGCGTGGTCTCGAAGCGCTGACGGGGCATTGTTCTTGTGCGGCTCACTGCAGAGCCAGATTACCGTAACAGTTGCAAAGTGTACTGGGACAGATCGCAGGATAGTCAACATTACAGTTGCGTAACAGAGGAAATCTGCCCAGTAGCGATCCCGTGCCGTTGCCGTTGCCGATCAAGAGGCTATCGCCAAACCCAACGCGCGACAGCTGCGCCAGCCCAGGCGCCGCCCGTACCTTCGCGACTTCAGGAGGCCGAACGCAGGCCTTGCGGAGGGAGGTGACGGGCATGGATGCCCGTCAAGCGCTGCGCCCCAGGATGGGGCGTTCAGCGCGGTCCTCCCGGGAGCAAGGCCGGAGTGAGGGGACCCGGAGCGAAGCGGAGGGCCGGATGAATGGAGCGCAGCGTTTTTTGGTTACTTTTTGTCGCGTTTGACAAAAAGTGACTCGCCGTATGAACTGACCCCCGAAAGTTGGACGCCTGACCCCAAGCGGAGGGTGTTCCATGACGAAATACGACCTAGCGCTCAAGCAAGCACTCATCGAGGAGTGTCTTTCTGCCCGGAGTGTTCATGAGGTGGCACTGAGGCATAGCCTGAGTGCATCGCTGCTGCGCCGTTGGATAAAGGGCTATGAGCAACACGGTGCTGCAGGTCTGGCTACCAAGTACAGCCACTACGACGCCCAGTTCAAGTTGAAGGTTTTGCAGTGCATCGAGCAAGACGGACTGTCAGCCCAGCAAGCCTGCATACAGTTTGATATTCGTGGCCCGAGTAGCATCAGGCAATGGAAAAGGTTGTACGATGAAGGCGGACTAGAAGCACTTCACCCGCATCGTGCCCGAGAATCCAGTATGCCCCGCAAAGCATCAGAACAACCCAACGTAAGCCCTGCTAAGCCTGCAGATGCTGAGTTGACACCTAAGCAAATGCTCGAAGAGCTGGAGTATTTACGTGCGGAGAATGCCTATCTAAAAAAGCTCGATGCCTTGATCCAAGCGGATCCACGCACTGCGCAACCAAGAAAGCGCAGGCTGTCCAAGGATTGAGGCATGAACATCGACTGGCTCTGCTGTTACGTGCTGCAGGGC
The DNA here is from genome assembly GCF_014268885.2 of Pseudomonas xantholysinigenes. Taxonomy (NCBI): domain Bacteria; kingdom Pseudomonadati; phylum Pseudomonadota; class Gammaproteobacteria; order Pseudomonadales; family Pseudomonadaceae; genus Pseudomonas; species Pseudomonas xantholysinigenes. The sequence goes on from NZ_CP077095.1 coordinate 3,693,319, forward strand.
TGGCACGCAGTACCTTCTATTACCAAAGCAAAGCCTTGGTGGCCGACAAGCATGCGGCCCTCAAAGAACGCATCAAGAGTGTCTATCACAGGCATAAGGGGCGGTACGGCTATCGCCGCATCACCGCCGTGCTTGGGTGCCATGGCGAGGTGATCAATCACAAGAAGGTGCAGCGGTTGATGCAGTTAATGGATCTGAAATCGCTGGTAAAAGTGAAGAAATATCGCTCCTACCGAGGTTCCGAAGGGCTTGTTGCATCTGATCTGCTCAAGCGTGAGTTCAAGGCGGAAGCCCCTAATCAGAAATGGGTAACCGATGTGACAGAGTTCAAGGTGAAAGGGCAGAAGCTGTTTCTTTCGCCTGTGATGGACCTGTACAACGGCGAAATTCTTGCCTATCAGATCAATCCGCGCCCTGAGTTCAAGATGGTGTCGGCGATGTTGGAGCAAGCTTTCGAGCGGCTGAACCCAGATGACAAACCGATATTGCACTCCGATCAGGGCTGGCAATACCGACAGCCCGCTTATCGACATATGCTGGGCAGAAAGAAAATACAACAGAGTATGTCGCGTAAGGGTAACTGCCTGGACAATGCCGCGATGGAAAGCTTCTTTGGCACACTCAAGAGCGAGTTTTTCTATTTGCAATCGTTTGAGAGTGTTGAACAACTGGCGTCAGGCCTTGAGGACTACATCGCCTACTACAACCAAGAGCGTATAAGTCTAAGACTGAATGGCTTGAGTCCGGTACAATTTCGGACCCAAGCGCTGAACCCATAGCGTACCCCGTCCAACTTTCGGGGGTCAGTTCACGTAAAGGCGAAAAGGTGATTATGCGTCGATATAGCAAATGAATGCGCTTACATCTGTAGAAACCCACGCCGACCGACTTTGACTTTGACTTTGACTTTGACTTTGACTTTGACTTTGACTTTGACTTTGACTTTGACTTGCAAAGTGTGGGCCTTGAAAGTTATATGCTCATTCATTTTCCATGTCGACGCATAGGCACCTTTCCGCCTTTACGGCGGCCTACTTTTCTCTTGGGAAAAGTAGGCAAAACCGTTCCGCTCCATTCATCCGGCCCCTACGCTTCGCTCCGGGGTCCCCTCGCTCCGTTCTTGCTCCCGGGAGGACCGCGCTGAACGCCCCATCCTGGGGCGCAGCGCTTGACGGGCATCCATGCCCGTCACCTCCCTCCGCAAGAACTCCGCTCGGCCTCCTGAAGTCGCAATTGGCGGCGCCTGGACTATCGCGTACTTAAAAGCAAGAGCAAGAACGAGAAACGAGAAACGAGAAACGAGACTTGTAGAACAACGCTCAGGAAAACATACCCATATCAATTACTACAAAGTTATAGAGCCCGCTCCTACAGTCCATATGAAATACCTGCAGGAGCGAACCCACCCTAACTTAAGCAAAAGCACTCAACGCGCCGGCGCAAGTTTGCCCTTCTCATCGGAGAAGACGATCTCGACCCGTCGGTTCTGCGCCCTGCCCCGCTCCGAGGCGTTGGCCTCCACCGGGTACTGATCGCCATAGCCTTCAACCTGGATACGTTTCTCATCGATCCCAAGGTCGACCAACATGTCAGCCACCGACTGGGCACGGTCGCGGGACAACTTGAGGTTGTCCTCCGCCGCCCCGGTACTATCGGTATAACCCTCGATCCGTACCACCCGACGCGGATTGAGCTGAAGGAACTGCACCAGCTTGAGCACAGTGCGGCTAGCCGAACTCTTCAACTCCGCCTGACCGGTATCGAACAGCACATCGCCAAGCGTCATCACCAGCCCGCGATCAGCCTGTTCAGAGGCCAACGCCGCGATCTGCGCCTCGACGAACTTCCCCTGCTGCTGCACGCTGGCCAACTTGGCCTCGCGCAGCGCCAACTGCAGGCGTTGACGCTCCAGGTCAAGCTTGGCCAGACGCTCCTGGTTCAGCGCCAGGTTCGCATGTTCACGGGCAATCTCGCTGTAGCGCTGGCTGAGATAAGCATAATGGCGCACATCGCTGCCGGTACCGACATAACCGGCCAGACGCTCGGCGCGCCCCAGCGATTCGCCGGCGCGAATCACATCACGTGGCGCACTGCGCAATACATCAGAGTCATCCTTCACCTTCTGGAAGGCACTACTGGCTTCTTCCAGCGAAGACTCGCTGCGCTGACTGGCGCACCCCTGCAAACCGACCAGCGCCAACAGGGCCAGCGCGGCGAATGGCGTGATCCGGCTCATGGCTGCACCTCCAGCTGCTTGCGCAGACGCTTGATCCGCGACTGCATGACCTGCAGCTGCTCCTCGCTCTTCTGGTTCAGCACCAACGCCTCGGCCAGACGCGCATCCAGCTCGGCCTGCTCGGCCCGCATGCGCGCATCGCGGTAGCTCTCGCCAAGCATGTTGCTCTTGGCCCTGGCCAACTTGTCTTCGGCCATCTTGAATTGCGCCACCTGCTCGGTGGCACCGACGGCCTTGGCCTGTTCAACAGCCTGCTCAGACAGGCGCATCTGTTCAATGGGTGCCGGGTCGTTGGCACAACCGGCCAGGCCAAGCATGGCCAGGGCAAGCATCAGGGGTTGGGTTCTCACGCACTCTTCCTACTGTTTGGGGGCGCCCTGCGACGCCTGCATCTGTGCCTTCCAGCGTTCCACATTACGCTGCAGCACCGCTTCGCTCGCCCCGGAGATCGGCAATTCTGTCAGCTTTTTGGCCAGTTGTCCGCGCAACCAGCTGTCGTTGCATGCCGAGTTGTGCGAAACCGCCAGGTACAACCCCGGCCGGTCCACGGGCAAGCCACGGGCGATCAGCTCGTTGCCCATCCCCAGGCTTTGCGCCATGGCCATTCCGGAGTAGCGACCCGCCAGCACATAGTCGACCTGGCCAAGCACCAGCCTCTGGAACGCCTGGGTGAGATTCTGCGCCGGCTCCAGCTTCAGCTGGGCCTTGGCGAACGCTTCGAAGGCCGGCGTCAGCCGCGCCTTCTCCGACAAGCCGCCACGGTATTGCGCCAGGTCCGCCGGGCCGTTGAACTCGAGCACCGCGTCGTGGCGGGTCCAGACCAGATACTCATTGAGCTGCAAGGCCGGATGAATATAGTCCAGGGATGTCAGCTGAGTGACCTGCAACGGGGTATCGAGCAGCAAGTCCATGCGCCCGCTGCGCACTTCGTCGAGCGCCTGCTCACGCTTGCCGGCATGCAGCACCTCGACCTTCAACCCCAACTCGTCGGCCACCTGACGCAGCAGATCAACATTGGCGCCAATCAGGTGTTTCGGGTCCTGCGGATCCTGCCAGGAATACGGTGGCGCATCCGGACTGCCGGTAGCCACCAGGCGCTCGCACTTCCCTACCGCCCATACCGGGCTCGACAGCAGCGCAAGCGCGCAAGCCAGCATCCCCTTGCTCGAACGAAACACCATGCAACCACTCCCCGCCCATGAAACAACAGCCATGAAAAAACCCGGACCGCCAAGGGCGGGCCGGGTTCTTTATAAGTGAAGCAGGCGGATCAGACCAGCTTTTCCAGCTCCGGAACCGCCTCGAACAGGTCGGCGACCAGGCCGTAGTCGGCGACCTGGAAGATCGGCGCCTCTTCGTCCTTGTTGATCGCGACGATGACCTTCGAGTCTTTCATACCGGCCAGGTGCTGGATCGCGCCGGAGATACCGACGGCGATGTACAACTGGGGCGCGACGATCTTGCCAGTCTGGCCGACCTGCATGTCGTTCGGCACGAAGCCTGCGTCGACGGCAGCGCGCGAGGCACCGACCGCGGCGCCGAGCTTGTCGGCCAGGGCGTACAGGTGCTTGAAGTTGTCACCGTTGCCCATGCCACGACCACCGGAAACGACGATCTTGGCGGCGGTCAGTTCAGGACGATCGGACTTGGCCAGCTCTTCGCCAACAAAGGCCGACTTGCCGGCATCGTGAGCAGCGGCAACCGCCTCGACAGCAGCCGAACCACCTTCGGCGGCCACGGCGTCGAAGCCGGTGGTACGCACGGTGATGACCTTGATGGCAGCGTTCGACTGCACGGTAGCGATGGCGTTACCAGCGTAGATCGGGCGCTTGAAGGTATCGGCGGATTCGACCGCGATGATCTCGGAGATCTGGTCGACATCCAGCAGCGCGGCAACGCGCGGCAGGATGTTCTTGCCGTTGGTGGTGGCCGGGGCCAGCACATGGCTGTAGCCCTTGGCCAGCTCGACCAGCAGCGGCGCGACGTTTTCCGGCAGGGCGTGGGCGTAGGCCGCGTTGTCGGCGACCAGCACCTTGGCTACACCGGCGATCTTCGCGGCGGACTCGGCAACGCCACCGACGTTCGCGCCTGCAACCAGCACGTGGATATCGCCACCGATCTTGGCGGCAGCGGCGACGGTGTTCAGGGTGGCCGGGGCAACGGCACCGTTTTCGTGTTCAGCGACAACCAGGATAGTCATTTAGATTACCTTCGCTTCGTTCTTCAGCTTCTCGACCAGTTCGGCCACCGACTTGACCTTGATACCGGCGCTACGGGCAGCCGGCGCTTCGACTTTCAGGGTCTTGTTGGTGGAGGCGAGGGAAACGCCCAGCGCGTCTGGAGTGACAGTCTCCAGAGGCTTCTTCTTGGCCTTCATGATGTTCGGCAGCGACGCGTAGCGTGGCTCGTTCAGGCGCAGGTCGGTAGTGACGATCGCCGGCAGGTTCAGCGCGACGGTCTGCAGGCCGCCGTCGATTTCACGGGTGACGTTGACCTTGTCGCCAGCGACTTCGACCTTGGAGGCGAAGGTGCCCTGGGCGAAGCCAGTCAGCGCGGCGAGCATCTGGCCGGTCTGGTTGTTGTCGCTGTCGATGGCCTGCTTGCCGAGGATGACCAGCTGCGGCTGCTCCTTGTCGACAACGGCTTTCAGCGCCTTGGCCACGGCCAGGGAGTTCAGTTCGTCGGCGGCTTCCACCAGGATGGCGCGGTCAGCACCCAGGGCCAGGGCGGTACGCAGTTGCTCCTGGGCGGCGGTCGGGCCGACGGAGACGACGACGATTTCGCTCGCCACGCCTTTCTCTTTCAGGCGGACGGCTTCTTCCACGGCGATTTCGCAGAAGGGGTTCATGGACATCTTGACGTTTGCAAGGTCGACGCCGGAGTTGTCCGCCTTGACGCGAACCTTGACGTTGTAGTCGACCACTCGTTTGACAGCTACAAGAACCTTCATGGATTCCTCGTTACTCTCCGGTGAAAAGAAGATCGCCTGGGGGCTGCCCGGCGAATGCGCGTGGGTACAAGGGCACCTCTAAAAACGTTCCGGAAGCGGAAAATTTCAAGTGACCGATCAGTCCTGTCGCGACCCCGGGTTCGAAAACCCACGGGTCATTTCCTGTCGTGGCGTGTAGACTCCACTACAACACCTGATTCGGCCCGCAAACCCTGCTCCACGCCTGGTCTTTAGGGGTGCACCTGCGCCCGACGGTCAGCCTACGGCGAGCGTAAAAGCGCTCGTATCTTGACCGTAACACCCAATCCGGTCAATACGGCAAATTGGCCAGCCTCCAGCCGCGTACCTTTGATTTTACTGGGCTCCGGCAAATTCAAACAAACGTTTGTATTGGACCCGCCAAGTGGTGTAGATATAATGCGCGGCCAAGACAAGACGGTGTAGTCCGTCACCGGCGAAGCTACAGCACCCACGCGCCGCACGTGACCGTGAAACACCCATAAAAGACAAGCAACAGCGATGAGCCTTGAGTAGGAGAGAACCTGTGGAACGCGAATACATGGAATTCGACGTGGTCGTCGTCGGCGCTGGCCCGGCGGGCCTGTCCGCCGCCTGCCGCCTGAAGCAGAAGGCCGCCGAAGCCGGTAGCGAGATCAGCGTCTGCGTGGTCGAGAAAGGCTCCGAAGTCGGCGCCCACATCCTCTCCGGCGCGGTGTTCGAACCGCGCGCCCTGAACGAACTGTTCCCCGACTGGAAAGACCTCGGCGCGCCGCTGAACACCGAAGTCAAGCGCGACGACATCTATGTGCTGAAAAGTGCCGACAGCTCGACCAAGGTCCCCGACCTGTTCGTGCCCAAGACCATGCACAACCAGGGCAACTACATCATCTCCCTGGGCAACCTGTGCCGCTGGCTGGCCCAGCAGGCCGAGAACCTGGGCGTCGAGATCTACCCGGGCTTCGCCGCCCAGGAAGCGCTGTTCGATGAAAACGGCGTGGTCCGCGGGATCATCACCGGCGACCTCGGCGTCGACCGCGAAGGCAACCCGAAGGACGGCCTGTATACCCCGGGCATGGAACTGCGCGCCAAGTACACCCTGTTCGCCGAAGGCTGCCGTGGCCATATCGGCAAGCAGCTGATCAAGCGCTTCGACCTGGACAATGAATCCGACGTCCAGCACTACGGCATCGGCCTCAAGGAAATCTGGGAAATCGACCCGGCCAAGCACGAGCAGGGCCTGGTGGTGCACACCGCCGGCTGGCCGCTGGACGTGATGAGCGCCGAGAACACCGGCGGCTCCTTCCTTTATCACTTGGAAAACAACCAGGTGGTGGTCGGCCTGATCGTCGACCTGTCCTACTCCAACCCGTACCTGTCGCCGTTCGACGAATTCCAGCGCCTCAAGCACCACCCGGTGATGGCCCAGTACCTCGAAGGCGGCAAGCGCATCAGCTACGGCGCCCGCGCCATCTGCAAGGGCGGCCTGAACTCGCTGCCGAAGATGGTCTTCAATGGCGGCGCGCTGATCGGCTGCGACCTGGGCACCCTGAACTTCTCCAAGATCAAGGGCAGCCACACCGCGATGAAATCGGGCATGCTCGCCGCCGAAGCCGTGGCCGACGCACTGATCGCCGGCAGTGAGGGCGGTGACCAGTTGAACGGCTATGTCAGCGCCTTCAAGGCCAGCTGGCTGTACGAGGAACTGTTCGCCAGCCGCAACTTTGGCCCCGCCCTGCATAAGTTCGGCCCGCTGCTCGGTGGCGCGTTCAACTACATCGACCAGAACTGGTTCGGTGGCAAGCTGCCGTTCACCCTGCACGACACCAAGCCGGACTATGCCTGCCTCAAGCTCGCCGCCGACTCGCAGAAGATCGACTACCCGAAACCAGATGGCAAGCTCAGCTTCGACAAGCTCAGCTCGGTATTCCTCTCCAGCACCAACCATGAAGAGGAACAACCCTGCCACCTGAAGCTGACCGACCCGAACATCCCGATCGCCAGCAACCTGCCGCTGTACGACGAACCGGCGCAGCGCTACTGCCCGGCCGGCGTGTACGAGGTGGTCACCCAGGAAGACGGCAACAAGCGCTTCCAGATCAACGCGCAGAACTGCGTGCACTGCAAGACCTGCGACATCAAGGACCCGGCCCAGAACATCACCTGGGTCACCCCCGAAGGCGCCGGCGGGCCGAACTACCCAAACATGTAAGCCCTGCCCTTGCGGCAAGAAAAAGCCCCCTGGCCGTGAGGCCCGGGGGCTTTTTCATGATTGATAGCGTCAGGCAGTTCTGACTTCCTCGAACAACTCAGGATGGCGGTCGAGCAACTTGAACAGCTTGATCAATGCCAACGGCGGCTTGGTCTTGCCATTTTCGTAACGGGAGAAGGCATTGACTCCGCCGCCAAAGATTTCGCCGGCTTCACGCTGATCGAGATCGAATTTCCGGCGAACAGCTGCAATGAAGCCAGGGTCTACGACCGAGGCATTGACGCGCTGATTGAAGGCCCGCATTTCGGCATTCACGCGCCGTGCCACCGGCACCGTCATGATCGCCTCGTCGCATGCAGGACAGAACTCAGCCTCGACCTGCAAAATGACCATCGACTCACCCTTGTACGTGTGTGGTAGGTCGCGGACTGCCTGGACCAGCTCCCCTGCTCCACAGATCGGACACTTCATGGCTTACAGCTCCTTGAAAGACACAATGAGCAAGTCATTGATTACAACCAGCTTGAGATACACCCGGCCCACTGGAGTCATCGGACGATCAACATCATGCCAAGGGCCTGCACACGTGCCAGTGAGCAATGAGGCGTTCTCTCTTCCATGAAAAATTAACCTTCCAGGTTAAATTTGGCTAATAGGTTATTCCAATAACCCCCGCCTGGAAGCTTGCCTCAGCCCTCCACCACCCTTACGGCCTCATTTGTCACCACACATGATCGGCATCGACTCTACACCGAACACCAACGGTTCCCGACGCCCGAAATACAGTGCCGTCAGCAGCCCCACCACGCCCATGGCCAGACAAAAACCGACACACACCCACGGGCTCCACGGCATCAGCGCAATCAAAGCCAGCGGCGTGGTGCTGGCCCACAGCGCGTAGGCGACGTTATAGGTGAAGGAAATCCCCGATACCCGGATTTCAGCCGGGAACAACCCGACCATTACCGACGGCACCACCCCCACCACGCCACAGGACAACCCAGCCAGGGCATAGGCCAGCCAGGTCACGCCCCACTGCCCCACGAGGCTGGCATAGAGCGCACCAACGCCCAGCGGCAGCAGTAGGCTGTAGATCATCAGCGCGCGCCAGGCGCCGATACGGTCGACCAGCAAACCGGCCAGCACGCAACCAATATTGAGGAAGACAATGCCCACGCTGCTTAAGGCGAAAGTGTGCCCAGCGCTCATGCCGAAACGCTGCTGCATCACCGTGGGCGTGATCACCACCAGCACCACCACCGCCGAAGTCAGCACGCAGGTCAACAGCGCAGCAGGAATCAGCGACCGGCGATGTTCGCCCAGCACCCTGCGCAATGGAAACGCCACCGGACGTTCCTGGCGCTCGCGCAGGGCCAGGAACACCGGCGTCTCGCTGAGCCAGCGGCGCAGCCAGACACCGATCACACCGAACACGCCCCCCAGCAGGAACGGATAACGCCAGGCGTAATCGAGAATCTCCTGGGGCGTGTAGAGCTGCGCCAGCAGGGTCGCGGTCAGCGCTCCGAGCAAGTAACCGAAGGTCAGCCCGGCTTGCAGGAAGCCCAGCGCATATCCGCGTCGCCCAGCCGGCGCATGCTCGGCGACGAAGGTCCAGGCGCTGGGCACCTCGCCGCCCACCGCCGCCCCCTGCAGGATACGCAGCGCCAGCAGGATCAGCGGCGCGGCGTAGCCGATGTCGGCGTAGGTCGGCATCACCCCGATCAGCAGGCAGGGCAACGCCATCATCAGGATGCTCAGGCTGAACACCCGCTTGCGCCCCAGGTGATCGGCGAAATGCGCCATGAGGATGCCCCCCAGCGGTCGCGCCAGATAGCCGGTGACGAAGATCCCGAAGCTTTGCAGCAAGCGCAGCCACTCCGGCATTTCAGGCGGGAAGAACAGCTGGCTGAGGGTCAGGGCGAAGAACACGAAGATGATGAAATCGTAGATTTCCAGCGCGCCCCCCAGCGCCGCCAGGCCCAAGGTCCGGTGGTCGCCACGGCTGAACCGGGGCGGGCGGGCGGTATCGATGGCAGTCATGGCAGGTTCCGCAACTTGGCAAAAGGCCAAGAGGATAGCAAAGCGCGCAGCCAAAGGCTCAGGAGCTGCGGCTGAACACGGTGAGGCCGAAGTTGGTGCGCCGCCGCGCGTAGCCGGCGCCACCGACCAGCCCCGCCGGCAGGGGTAACTGGGCGACCAGCACCGGCAGGTCGATGATCGCCATGAACGACTCCAGCGCCTCGCTGTCGGGCGCGCGCGGCAGGCTGATGCTGACAGCATGACGGTCGCTCGGCGGCACGCTCGGCACCTTGAGATGGGGCGATTGGTACAGCAGCGCATGCTGGATCTGCGTGCTGACCCGGCAGAACCGAGCCAGGTCGACGCCGGCATGGCTGGCCAGCTCGATGTTGCCGATCAACAGGTTGAATGGCTGCAAGGCACTGTGTACCAGGCGCTGCAGGTCGTCGAAGCTTTCGACAGGGGCGATCCGGTAGTAGCCCAGCGCGTTGAGCATGCGCTCCAGCTGCAGGCGCTGCTCGGGGTGCTCGTCGGCGATCAGAATACGCATGGCTTTGTTAGGCATGGCACGGGCCTGGGCAGTGAGGTTCGGGAACGACGCTCCATGACCGTACTGCGCCCGTGCGGGCATCGTCGGGCAAAACGCCCGAGCGGGGTCTTTCTTGATAGTTGTCGTGAAACAAGCAGAAATCAAGTCGCCCGCTCACGGAATTTTCACACCGCCTTCACGACTCCCAATGGCGCATGCGCACCCGGCAGTGCTTCATGGCATTGACGATGTGCTTTTCCACCAGGCTGCGGGAAATACCCAGGCGTTCGGCGATCTGGCCATGGGACAAGCCATCGAGCTTGCGCAACAGGAAACTCTCGCGACAAGGTGCGCTCAACTCGTCCAGGGCCAGCTGCATCAGGGCCAGGCGCTGATCCAGTTGCATGCCCTGCACAGGCGCCGGGCTGTGCCAGCGCTCATCCTGGTCGAGGACTTCCAAGGGTTCGGTCTGACGCACCAGATGACGCCGATGGCGATCGACCACCAGGTTCAGCGCCGTGCGGTAGAGGAACGCGCGGGGGTGCTCGATCTGCTCGCCGGTGGTGCGCTCCAGTACCCGCAGGTACGCGTCGTGGGCGACATCTTCCGCGGCCTGGCGGCTGCCGAGGCGGGCGCTGAGAAAGTTCACCAATTCGCGATAGTAATGTTCCACGATGGCACCTGGCGCCTCTCGGCCTGAGCATGGGCATGGATGAGAGACGGGTCTGGATGATGTCAGCGTGCGATCTTACAAATTATAATTATTCTCAGCAACACGCCGCTTACCCTCGCCTTGCGCTAAATCAATCCCTTCCGGCTTCGTTTAACGTCAGACCCCGAGCGCGCCGCCCCTGCGGCACGCGCCCACTCCCTCCGGCTGGAATCCCGCATGACACGCACATCCAAACCCCGCCGCCGGGTACTGCTCGGCTTCCTTGGCCTGCTCGCCCTCGGCAGCCTGGTGGCCTGGCAGAGCCTGCCGTTGGGCGGTACATCGGTCAGTACGGTGCCGGTGATCCGCGCCGATATCGAGAGCAGTGTCACGGCCCTCGGCACCTTGCAGCCACGCCGTTATGTCGACGTTGGCGCCCAGGCCTCGGGGCAGATCCGCAAGCTGCATGTGGAGGCCGGCGACGAGGTGCGTCAGGGCCAGCTGCTGGTCGAGATCGACCCTTCCACGCAACAGGCCAAGCTCGACGCCGGACGCTTCTCGATCGAAAACCTCAAGGCCCAGCTGGCCGAACAACGCGCCCAGTACCAACTGGCCCTGCAGCAGCATCGACGCCAACGAGACCTGGCCACGGCCGGCGCCACCCGCCAGGAAGACCTGCAAGCGGCAGAGGCCCAGCTCAAGGTGACCCAGGCACGCATCGACATGTACCAGGCACAGATCCGCCAGGCCCAGGCCAGCCTGCGCAGCGACGAGGCCGAGCTAGGTTACACGCGCATCTACGCGCCGATGAGCGGCACCGTGGTGGCAGTGGACGCGCGCGAAGGCCAGACCCTCAACGCCCAGCAGCAGACCCCCTTGATCCTGCGGATCGCCAAGCTGTCGCCAATGACCGTCTGGGCCCAGGTGTCCGAGGCTGACATCGGCAAGGTCAAGCCGGGCATGAATGCCTATTTCACCACCCTCGCTGGCGGCAAGCGCCGCTGGACCAGCACCGTGCGGCAGATCCTGCCGATCCCGCCCAAGCCCCTGGACCAGACCAGCCAGGGCAGCGGCAGCCCGGCCAGTGCCAGCACCGGCACCAGCGGTAGCAAGGTGGTGCAATACACCGTGCTACTGGATGTCGACAACCCCGACGGCGCGCTGATGGCCGAGATGACCAGCCAGGTGTTCTTCGTCGCCGGCCAGGCCAGCCAGGTACTGAGCGCGCCGTTGGCGGCGCTGGAGGATGGCCCGGGTGACGGCCTGCGCCTGGCCCAGGTACTCAACAGCCAAGGCAAGGTCGAGGCGCGCCAGGTGCGCACGGGCCTGGCCGACCGGCTGCGCGTGCAGATCCTCGACGGGCTGAACGAAGGCGAGCGCCTGGTCATTGGCGGCCCCAGCGCCAGTGGAGGTTGACATGAGCACTGCGCTGATCGAGCTGTGTGACATCCGCAAGGTCTATGGCGGCGTCGACTCGCCGCAGGTCGAGGTCTTGCGCGGCATCAGCCTGAGCATCCACCCCGGCGAATTCGTCGCCATCGTCGGTGCCTCCGGCTCGGGCAAATCGACCCTGATGAACATCCTCGGCTGCCTCGATCGCCCCAGTAGCGGCAGCTACCGCTTCGCCGGCCGCGACGTGGCCGAACTGGACAGCGACGAGCTGGCCTGGCTGCGCCGCGAAGCCTTCGGCTTCGTGTTCCAGGGCTATCACCTGATTCCTTCAGGCTCGGCCCAGGAAAACGTCGAGATGCCGGCCATCTATGCCGGCACGCCCCCTGCCGAGCGCCATGCCCGTGCCCACGCCCTGCTTGAGCGCCTGGGCCTGGCCAGCCGTACCGGCAACCGTCCGCACCAGTTGTCCGGCGGCCAGCAACAACGCGTCTCGATCGCCAGGGCCTTGATGAACGGCGGCCATATCATCCTCGCCGACGAACCCACCGGCGCGCTGGACAGCCATAGCGGCGCCGAGGTCATGGCCCTGCTCGACGAGCTGGCCAGCCAGGGCCACGTGATCATCCTCATCACCCACGACCGCGCAGTTGCCGCCCGCGCCCAACGGGTCATCGAAGTCCGCGATGGCCAGGTGGTCAGCGATTCGGCCGCCGAGCAACCGCCCGCGGTCACCCACGCGTCCTTGCAAGCCGACGACCTGCGCCAGCGCCTCGACCGCGGCGCCACCCTCAAGGGCGCCTGGAAAGGCGAGCTGCTCGAGGCCCTGCAAGCTGCCTGGCGCGTCATGTGGATCAACCGTTTTCGCACCGCCCTGACCTTGCTCGGTATCGTCATCGGCGTGGCGTCGGTGGTGGTCATGCTGGCCGTGGGTGAAGGCAGCAAGCGCCAGGTGATGGCGCAGATGGCCGCGTTCGGCTCGAATATCCTCTACCTCAACGGCAAGGAGGCCTCCGAGCGCGAGCCCGGCGGCATCGTGACCCTCGACGATGTCGACGCCATTGCCCAGCTGCCGCAGGTGCGCCATGTGATGCCGGTGATCGGCGACAAGCTGATGGTGCGTCAGGGCAACAACAGCCTGCAGGTCTATGTCGGCGGCAACAACACCTGGTTTCCCGAGGTGTTCGACTGGCCGGTGGCCGAGGGCAGCTTCTACAGCACAGCCGACGAAGCCAGCGGCGCCGCCGTGGCGGTGATCGGCTCCAAGGTGCGGGACAAGTTGTTCCCCGACGCCAGCAACCCGCTTGGCCGTTACGTACTGATCGGCAACGTGCCCTTCCAGGTGGTCGGCGTGCTGGTGGCCAAGGGTGCAAGCTCGGGCCAGCAGGACGCCGACGAACGCATCGCCGTGCCCTACTCCGCCGCGGCGATCCGCCTGTTCGGCAGTCGCGACCCCGAGTACGTGGCCATCGCCGCCCAGGACTCCAGGCACGTGAGCGAGACGGAACAGGCGATCGATCGCCTGCTGCGCCAGCGCCACCAGGGCAAGCACGACTACGAACTGACCAACTCTGCGGCGTTGATCCAGGCCGAGGCCCGCACCCAGAACAGCCTGTCGTTGATGCTCGGCGCGATCGCGGCGATTTCCCTGCTGGTCGGCGGCATCGGCGTGATGAACATCATGCTCATGACCGTGCGCGAACGCACCCGGGAGATCGGCATCCGCATGGCCACCGGCGCACGCCAGCGCGACATCCTGCGGCAGTTCCTCTCCGAGGCGGTGATGCTGTCGATGGTCGGCGGGGTCACCGGCATCGTCCTGGCCCTGGCCATCGGCGGCGGCCTGCTGCTGGCCAGCATCGCCGTGGCCTTCACCTTGCCCGCCATGCTCGGCGCCTTCGCCTGCGCCGTGATCACCGGGGTGATGTTCGGTTTCATGCCGGCCCGCAAGGCCGCCCGCCTCGACCCGGTCAAGGCCCTCACCAGCGAATAACCCATGACGATCCCAAGCCGCTTCAGCCTGTTGACCCTGAGCCTGTGCCTCGCCGCTTGTAGCACGCCACCACCGCCGGCGGCGAACATCGAACCGCCGACCACCTGGCAAGGCCCCACCCAAGTGGCGCAGCCTTTCCCCGACCAGCAGTGGTGGCGCGCCTTCGCCAGCGGCGAGCTGGACCGCCTGGTCGAACGCGCACGGCACAACAGCCATGACCTGGCCGCCGCCGCCGCCCGCGTACGTCAGGCCCAAGCCAGCGCGGTCATCGCCGGCGCGCCGTTGCTGCCCGAACTGCGCCTCGGCCTGGACGGCAGCCGCCAGCGCTTGCTGCGCGGCGATGGCAACGACCAACTCGATGCCAGCAGCAGCGAGCGCACCAGCACCTCGTTCGGCACACGCTTGAGCGCCAGCTACGAAATCGACTTCTGGGGCGGCTTGCGCGCAAGCCGCGACAGCGCCCTGCGCAGCCTGGCCGCCAGTCGCTTCGACCGCCAGACCGTGGAGCTGACCCTGACCAGCGCCGTCGCCGACAGCTACCTGCAAGGCCTGGCTCTGGAAGAACAGTTGCGCATCGCCCGCCTCAACCTCGGCAATGCCCGCGACGTGCTGGCGTTGGTCGAGGCACGCGAGCGCTCGGGCGCGGCCACGCGCCTGGAACTGGCGCAGCAACGCAGCCTGGTCGCCGCCCAGGAGCGCCAGCTACCGCTGCTGGAACAACGCCGCCAGGACAACCGCGTCACCCTGGCGACCCTGCTCGGCGATCCGGTCCAGGCCCTGCCCACCAGCCTCGACACCCTCGACGCCTTGCGCTGGCCCAGCATTGGCAGCGGCGTGCCCAGCGAACTGCTCGGGCGACGCCCGGACATTGCCGCCGCCGAGGCGCGCCTGGCCGCGGCCAATGCCGACATCCAGGTGGCCCGGGCCGCCATGCTGCCGCGCCTGGTGCTCGGCGCCGACCTGGGCAGTGGCGCGCGGACCTTCGCCAACCTGCTCGACAGCCCTTACTACACCCTCACCGCCGGGCTCACCGCGCCGATCTTCAACAATGGCCGCTTGAGCGCGGCCCGGGACCTGGCCAGCGCCAGGCAGCAAGAGCTGCTGGAAGCCTACCGCGCTAGCATCCTCGCCGGTTTCGCCGATGTCGAGAAGGCGCTCAACGCCATCAGCGGCGTCGAGCGCCAGCGCCAGTGGCAAGACCAGGAAGTCGAGCAGGCGCGCATCGCCTTCGACCTGGCCCAGCAGCGCTATGGTGCCGGCGCCGAGACCTTGCTCAGCGTACTCGAGACCCAACGCACGCTGTACCAGGCCCAGGACCAACAGGCGCAATTGCGCCTGGCACGGCTGCAGGGCAGCGTGGCGCTGTACAAGGCACTGGGTGGGGGATGGCAGGTGCAGTAGGGCTGCCTTGCCAGCGCACCTCGGCAACGTCGAGGTGCGCTGGCAAGGCTGACGCTCAGGTCACGATATTCTTCAGCGACAGGTGCCGCGCATACCAGGGCCGTTGCGGCACCTTGCGCAGGAAGGGTTCGATCTGGTCGTCCTCGCCGAAGGTGATGCGCAACGCCAGCTTCATGGTCTCGACGTCCATCTCCACCGACTTGCCCGGACGCATGCCCGGCTGCGTGCTGCAACCGTGGGTATCCGGCCCCAGCCAAGGGTCGTCGACCTCCACCCAGCGACCGGGCGCGAACCACGGCACACCATTGACCTCAAGGCGTCGAACCTGACCGGGATGGTAACGCTCATGGGCGCGGAACCAGTCGTCGATACGGTCGTCGATCCACCCGTGAAAGCCCCAGAACACAGGGTTGACATGGGATGAGAACGGATCGCCGAGAAAGTCGTTGTCACGCCCGAACCAGCGCGCGGCGAAGTCGGCCGAATCCCGTGCGAACGGCACCGGCGCGCCATTGCCAGGGTCGCGTGGCACCGAGGCCCAGCACATGTGCAACCAGTCGTGCAGATTCATCTCCAGTTCCGAGCCGAAGGCCCCGAGGGACAGCTTCGACAGGTACAACGGATCCTGGTATTGCGACTCCCAGACCTGGAAGTTGCTGCAGTAGGTTTCGCCGGCCTTGATCGCCCCGACCCACTGCCCATAGGCCTCGTCACCCGGCGCCTGCCAGCCGGGCGGTACCCGGTAGCCGTCGTGGTTGTCGTAGTAACGGGCAAACCCCGGGCGATCGAGTTCCACGCTCGGTTGTGGCAACGGGAAACGCGACCAGGAAGGCAAATCCTGCAAGGTGCGCGCATACATCAACATGTGCCGATGCATGAACAGAAAGTCGATGCCCGAACCGTTACGGTGCTTGCGTGGCCCCCGGGCATCGCGCTCGCGGTCTCGTGGCCCAGGCTGCCAGCCCAGGCCACGCAGGGCGTTCTGCTTCACTTCCGGCAATTTGTGCCATTGGTCGCGGGTGGCATGCCAAAGCTGGTGGAACAAGCGGTGCTCGGCACCGATCACCCAGTCCTGCATCTGCGGGGTATAGGGGATCCGTTCACGCGCTTCGGGGAACAGGCGCTTGACCGCGACGAAGCGGCTGTCCTGCAACGGCAGGGTCAAGGGCCGGTCCAGGCGCTGCAGGCGCCCGCTCAAGGTACCGCTGCCGGCGTTGGCGAACTCGCCCCAGACCTCATCTAGGCTGGCCACGCACTCATAGCCTGGCCCACCCTGCGTGCTCATCAGCCGCCAACGCACCGCGCCCGTGCTGGCACCCACCAGATCGCCGAGCACGCGATAGGCGGGCTCCGTCTCGCCACGCAGGCGTTCACCGGTATCGACGAAGCCGCGCAGGCCGCGCCCCTTGGTGGCGATATCGAGGAATAGCTCGACGCCCTCGCCCGGCACACCCTCAAGGCCCGCGTCAGCGCCTTCGAAACGAATGTCCCAGACACCGCGCAGCAGGTCCGCGAGCACCTGGCCGCTGTAGTCGGCCAGCTCCACGCTGGCCTCGCCCGGGGTGACGATATCGTCCTCAGGGTCATGAGTCAGTTGCTTGTGCGCGTAATAAGCCGCCGTACCCGTGGCACCCGCCACGGCCAGCCCGGCGATGAATCCTCGTCGAGAAATTGTCATTGCGCCTCAATCCGTCTCCGCGTGACGCGGCTTCTACCCAAGCTAGGACGTACCAGGCAGGGGGAAATTTACCTGCGTCCGAGCCCGGAAACACGGGGCCTGGCGGCCCCGGATCGCTCAGCCCGCCACGGCGGCGCGTACTGCCTCGGCGAAGCGCGCGGCGACTTCGTCGATCTGTTCGGCGCTGATGATCAATGGCGGCAGGAAGCGCACCACTGCGCCATGCCGACCACCCAGCTCGAGGATAAGGCCGCGACGCAGGCATTCGCGCTGCACCTTCGGCGCCAGGGTGCGGCAGGCCGGCGGATGGCCCTGGGCGTCGCGGGTGCCCGCCGGGTCCACCAGTTCGACCCCCAGCATCAGGCCACGGCCTCGAATGTCGCCCAGTTGCGGGCAGTCCTGCTGCAGCCGCAGCAGATGGCCGCGCAGCCGTTGGCCCATGGCCTCGGCGTGCTCGCACAGGCGATGCTCGACCAGGTAGCGCATCACCGCCGAACCCGTGGCCATGGCCATCTGGTTGCCGCGGAAAGTGCCGGCGTGGGCGCCTGGCGACCAGGTATCCAGCCAGTCGCGATAGACCGTGACCGCCATCGGCAGGCTGCCGCCAATGGCCTTGGACAGGGTGACCACGTCGGGCACGATGCCGGCGTGCTCGAAGGCGAACATCTTGCCAGTGCGGGCGAAGCCACTCTGGATCTCATCGACGATCAACGCTACGCCGGCCTGCTCGGTGATCCGCCGCAGACCTCGCAGCCATTCGACGTCCGCCGGGATCACCCCGCCCTCGCCCTGCACCACCTCGACGATCACCGCGGCAGGCAGGGCCACGCCCGCCTCCGGATCGTTCAACAGGTTCTCCAGGTAATGCAGGTTGGCACGCACGCCCGCCTCACCGCCCAGGCCGAACGGGCAACGGTAGTCGTAGGGGTAAGGCAGGAACTGTACCCCGCTGGCGAGCAGCGCGCCCAACGGCTTTTTCGGCCCCAGGCTGCCCATCAGGCTCAGCGCCCCCTGGGTCATGCCGTGGTAGCCGCCCTGGAACGCCAGCACCGTGCTCCGCCCGGTGGCGGTGCGCACCAGTTTGAGCGCCGCTTCCACCGCATCGGTGCCGGTGGGGCCGCAGAACTGGATCTTCGCCTCACGGCGCAATGCCTCGGGCAGCAGGCCGAACAGGTCCTGGACGAACTGATCCTTGACCGGCGTGGTCAGGTCCAGGGTATGCAGCGGCAGTTCGTCGGCGATCACCTGCTGGATCGCATCGATCACCACCGGGTGGTTATGCCCCAGGGCCAAGGTACCGGCGCCGGCCAGGCAATCGATGAACTGGCGGCCTTCGACATCCTCGACATAAATGCCCCGGGCACGCTTGAGTGCCAGCGGGATACGCCGCGGATAGCTGCGGGCATTGGACTCCTGCTGTTGCTGGCGCAGCAGCAGTGGTGATTGCTCGAACTCATACAGCGCGCGCGGCGTGGTGGCCGGCAGCGCCTGGGCCAGGCTGGAAGCGGTCGACATCGGGAAAACCCTCGCAAGCAAGCGAATGTGCCCGCCACGCTTCCTGTCAGCGGAGGTGTGTCGGGGCGTTATCGCTTGGAAAACGCTTTGGCGAGGGATGGATTTAGCGCTTGGCGCTGTATTTGTTGTGGCGCTGACAAGCGTGCCCGATCACCGGACCTGCCATTCACGCAGCCGGGCGTGCTGGCACCTGCAACCACACCCGCAAGCCATCGGCCTGGCTGTCGAAGCGCAAGGTGCCGGCACAACGCTGGACGATAGCCTGGACAATCGCCAGCCCCAGGCCGCAGCCGCCGCTGTGGCCATGGCGCCAGAAGCGCTCGGTCAGGTGGGCCAGGTCTTGCTCGGCGATGCCAGGGCCATGGTCGCGCACCATGAAGCCAACCTGGCCGTCGCGCGCCTGCACCGCCAGTTCCACCTCGGCATCGCCGCCATGGCGCAAGGCGTTGTCCAGCAGGTTGCGCAGGGCCGCCACCGCCAGCGGCGCCGGCATGCCCAGGTAGAGCTGGGCAGCCTCCTCGGACAGCTGCAGGCGGATGCGTCGATTGTCGCCGCCACCGGCATCCTGCATGGCTTGCAAGGCCACTTGCTCGGCGCTGCATTGCACACCGTCGTCGAACGACAGGCTGCCCTCGACACGCGCCAGCATCAGCAATTGCTCGAGGGTGCGGTGCATGCGGTCGGTGCCCTGCTCGGCATGCGCCAACGCCTGCTCGCGCACGGCGCCGTCGGTCATGCGCGCCACCTGCAGGTGGGTCTTGATCGCGGTCAGCGGGCTGCGCAGTTCGTGAGCCGCGTCGTCGGTCAGGCGCCGCTCGCGCTCGATGGTCTGGGCGATGCGCAGGAACAGCTGGTTCTGTGTGGCGAGCAGCGGTTGCAGCTCGCTGGGCAGGCCCGCCACCTCCAAGGGCTCGACGCTGTCGGCGCGGCGACGGCGCAAGGCATCGCGCATGCGATTGAGCGGTTCCAGGCCCTTGCCCAGGCCGATCCACAGCAGCCCCAGGCTGCCCAGCAAAGCCATCAGCACCGGCGCCGAGGCGGCCAGCAGGATCGACTGGTTGAGCGCCTCGCGCTCCTGGTGACGGTCGGCGGTGGTGATGCGCACATCGCCGTGGTTGTAGGTGAAGGTGCGCCAAGACGCGCCGTCGATGGTCTGGTCGCGAAAGCCACTGCGCCCGTCATCGATGCTGCCGTCATGCTTGTGATTGCTGGCGAGGATTTCCCCGCGCAGGGAACTGACCTGGCACGCCATGCCATCTGGCACGCTGAACTGGTCGGCGGAAAAATGCGCGTCCTGGCCCTTGGCGGCCAAGGGCTGCGGCAACTGGTCGATCAGGCCGGCGACCATGCGCGCCGAGGCGACCAGGCGCTGGTCGAGGGAGAACATCATCTGCTGGCGCAGGTCGCGCAGCATCCACGCGGCAGCCAGCGCCCAGATGACGATGAAAACGCTGCCGAGGATCAGCGACAGGCGCACCCGCAGGCTCATGGTGCCTCCTCTCCCGGCGCCTGGGCCGGGCCCAGCCGGTAGCCAAGGCCGCGCACGGTCTCGACGATGCCGCCGCCGAGCTTGCGCCGCAGGTGATGGATATGCACGTTCAACGCGTTGCTCTCGACCTCGTCGCTGAAGCCGTAGACGCAATCCTTGAGCTGTTCGCTGGAGAGCACCCGCCCACGGTTCTGCAACAGCGCCTGCAACAGCGCCTGCTCGCGGCGCGACAGATCGACTGGCTGACCGGCCAGGGTGGCCAGGCAGCTGCTCGGGTCGTAGCTCAGCGGGCCGTGCTCGATGATATTCACCGCCCGCCCGGCAGCCCGGCGCAACAGGGTATGCAAGCGCGCGGCCAGCTCGCGCAAGTCGAAAGGCTTGAGCAGGTAGTCGTCGGCGCCGGCCTGCAGGCCATCGACGCGATCGGTGACCGCATCGCGGGCGGTGAGCACCAGCACCGGCAGCGTTTCGCCCTGCTGGCGCAGGCGGCGCAGCAGCTTCAGGCCATCTTCGTCGGGCAGGCCGAGGTCGAGGATCATCACATCGAACTGCGCGGTCTGCAGCAGTTGCCGGGCCTGCGAGGCGCTGGCCACCCGGTCCACGGTCAGGCCCTGGGCCGAAAGACCGGCGCAGATACCGCTGGCGATCAGGTCGTCGTCCTCGCAGAGCAGAACGTGCATGGGGGCTCTCCTGGGTGGGGTGACGGGCATTGCATAGCATGCTGATTAAGGGGGGATTATGAACCGTCTTGGCGTTGCCGGTGAGGTTCCGCTAACAACCGTTCCCATCCGGTTTAACCTTCAGTTAATAAGCCATGCCCAGCATGGCCTCAACTCAAGTTCCAGCAAGGCGTCGACATGCGTGTTCTCCTGCTTTTCCTGACATTCCTGCTCGCCGGCCCGCTACAGGCCAACCCTTTTGCCGTCAAGCCGGACTTCCTGCCGGTCAACGACGCCTTCGTCCTGACCCACGAACGCCTGGAAAACGGCCAGACTCGCCTGTACTTCCAGATCAAGGACGGCTACTACCTCTACCAGAAACGCCTGAAATTCGACGGCCTGCTCCCCACGCAGCACCCCGCCCTGCCCGAGGCCGAAAACCACCACGACGAGTTCTTCGGCGACAGCCCGGTCTATCGCCAACAGCTGGAGCTGCTGATACCAGCCGACGCCAGCGGTGAGCTGCGCCTGGGTTGGCAGGGCTGCGCCGATGCCGGCCTGTGCTACCCGCCACAAACCACGGCCATTGCCCTCGGCGGCACCGCGCCTGCCATGCCAGCAAGCGACCAGGCCAGCGACCAGGCCCTGGCCAGCAACCTGCAACAGGGCAGCCTGGCCTGGAGCCTGCTGGCCTTCTTCGGCCTGGGCCTGCTGTTGGCGTTCACCCCCTGCTCGCTGCCGATGCTGCCCATCCTCGCTGGACTGGTCCTGGGTAATGGCGCCAGCGCCCGCCGCGGCTGGCTACTGGCCGGTGTCTACGTGCTGAGCATGGCGCTGGTCTATGCCGGGCTGGGCGTGATCGCCGCGCTGCTCGGCGCCAGCCTGCAGGCCTGGCTGCAACAGCCCTGGTTGCTGGGCAGCCTGGCCGGTCTGTTCGTACTCCTCGCCCTGCCGATGTTCGGCGCCTTCGAACTGCAACTGCCCAGCGCCCTGCGCGACCGCCTCGACCGCGCCGGCCAGGGCACTCGCGGTGGCAACCTGTATGGCGCGGCGCTGCTCGGCGCCTTGTCAGGCCTGCTGCTCGGCCCGTGCATGACCGCCCCCCTGGCTGGCGCCCTGTTGTACATCGCCCAGAGCGGCGACGTGCTGCAAGGCGCGCTGGTGCTGTTCACCCTGGGCCTGGGCATGGGCGTGCCACTGCTGTTGCTGGTCACCCTGGGCAACCGCTACCTGCCGCGCCCAGGTGCCTGGATGAACCTGGTGAAAGGCCTGTTCGGCTTCGTGTTCCTGGCCATGGCCCTGTACACCGTGCGCGCCATGCTGCCAGACGCCCTGGTACTGGCGCTGGCCGGTGGCTGGCTGATCGCCCTGGGTTGGGCCGCCTGGCCAGCGCTGCGGCGCCTGCCTGCCTTGCGGGCGATACCGCTGCTCGGCGCGCTGTGGGGCGGCTTGCTGCTGGTAGGTGCCGCGGCCGGTGGCAACGACCTGTGGCAGCCGCTGCAACCCTTCGCCGGCCAGCGCGGCGGCAACACCCAGGCCAGCGCCCACGATGCCTTCGTCACCGTCAACAACCCGAGCGACCTGCAGCGCGAACTCGATAGCGCCAAGGCCAATGGCCAGTGGGTGCTGGTGGACTATTACGCCGACTGGTGCGTGTCCTGCAAGGTCATGGAAAAACAGGTGTTCGCCCGCGCCGATGTGCAGGCGAGCCTGGCCGGCGTGCACCTGTTGCGGCTGGACGTCACCGCCGACTCGCCGGCCAGCCGCGAATTGCTCCAGCGCTACCAGGTGCCCGGCCCGCCCAGCCTGATCTGGATCGGCCCGGAAGGCGATGAACGCCGCGCTCGGCGTATCACCGGCGAGGTCGATGCCGGCGGCTTCCTGCAACACTGGGCACAGACCAGGAGCCAAGGCTGATGCTGACCGTCACCCTCGGGCCGCTGACCATGGCCCTGAACCACTTGCTGCTGCTCGCGGCCCTGGGCATCGCCAGCCTGGTCGGCTGGCGCGTGGCCCGGCGTGGTGGCGAAAACCCCGAGTCGGCGCTGTTCAACCTGTTCCTGCTGGGGCTGCTGTGCGCCCGCCTGGGCTTCGTGCTGGCCTACTGGCCGATGTACCGTGACGACCCGCTGCAGATCATTGACATTCGCGATGGCGGCTTCCTGCTCTGGGGCGGGCTGCTGGGCGTGGTCCTCGGCACGCTCTGGCAAGGCTGGCGTCGTCCCGGCCTGCGTCGGCCATTGGGCTGGGCACTGTTCAGCGGCGCGTTGTTCTGGATCCTCGCCAGCCTGGGCAGCCACCTCTACAGCAAAGGCACCGAACTGCCGCAGATGAGCCTGCGCGACAGCCGAGGCCAGGCCGTGGCCCTGCACGACTACCGGGGCAAGCCGCTGGTGATCAATATCTGGGCCACCTGGTGCCCGCCGTGCCGTCGGGAAATGCCCGTGCTGCAACAGGCCGAGGACGACTATCCCCACGTGACCTTCCTGTTCGTCAACCAGGGCGAAACCCCGGAAAACGTCAGCACGTTCATGGCCACCACCGGCCTGAGCCTGTCCCACGTCCTGTTCGACGGCACTGGCGAGCTGGCCCGCAAGGTCGGCTCCATGGCCCTGCCCACCACCCTGTTCTACAACGCCGATGGGCGGCTGGTCGGCAGCCACCTGGGCGAGCTGTCGCGGGCCAGCCTGCGCCATGCCCTCGAACCCTTCGAACGCGCCGACGCGCCCGCCCCACAAGGAAACTGACATGCGATTGAATGCACTGCTGCCCCTGACCCTCGCCCTCCTCGCCAGCCCGGCCCTCCAGGCCGAGCAACTACCCAAGGCGATCCAGCAACTGCAGGCCAAGGGCGCCGTGATCAAAGGCAGCTTCGATGCCCCCGATGGCCTGCGCGGCTATGCCGCCGAGTACCACAACAACGGCATCGCCCTGTACCTCACGCCCGACGGCAAGCACGTGCTGGTGGGCAGCCTGTTCGACGAGCAAGGCAAGGACCTGAGCGCCGCGCCCCTGGAAAAACTGGTGTACGCACCAATGAGCAAGGCCGTGTGGGCGAAGATGGAAAACACTGCCTGGATCGCCGACGGCAAAGCCGACGCGCCGCGCGTCGTCTACCTGTTCAGCGACCCCAACTGCCCCTACTGCAACATGTTCTGGCAGCAGGCACGGCCCTGGGTCGAGTCGGGCAAGGTGCAACTGCGCCATATCATGGTGGGTATCATCCGCGAGGACAGCCCGGGCAAGTCCGCCGCGCTGCTCGCCGCCAAGGACCCGGCCCAGGCGCTGCAAGCGCATGAGAAAGCCGGCAAGGCCAGCACCCTCAAGGCGCTGGACAAGGTGCCTGACGCGGTGCAGAAGAAACTCGAGGCGAACATGGCGCTGATGGAAGAACTGGGGTTGGCGGCGACACCGGCGATCTTCTACCTGGATGAACAAGGGCAGTTGCAGAGCCAGCAAGGGGCGCCGCGACCGGAGATGCTGGGCAAGATACTCGGCAAGCGTTGAGGTCAAAACGCTGAGGGATGTCCAATCAGCAAAGCCCTTGAAGCTGGAAGGAGCGCCATGAACCCTTCCAGCCCTTCAGACCCATCACACCGACCTGCATTTTTGCCCTGCCCGCCCCCGAGGACACTAGCAAGGCACACCTGCAAGACCGGTCATTCGACAAACTCAAAGCTTTCCTCTGCCAGGCCGTGATCCTTCCTGTACTGTTCATCCCAGTCAAAGTAGCCGTCCGGTTCTTCAGCGCTGACGCCTCTCTGCCAGTATTGCTCTCCATGCGCCAACTCCATGGCCCAGTGATATTCCAACTCATGGGCACGTACAACCGCGGCCATATAGCCACCCAGCGCATTGTTCACCAACGCCGAAGAGAACAGCAGCGACTCCGCTTCCGACTCTGACTTTCCGGCATAGTGGACCAAAATAGCTTTTATAACTTCCAGCCAAGTATGGAAGTTGAAGACCAGGCGCTCACCCGGCTGTTCTTCATTGATCAATACAATATGATCAGCCACATTGCTCTTATTCATCACAAGTGCCAACCCTTCTCACTCACACACGCTAAATAGATATCAACCATCCCTACAGCGTTAGAGATCGCAGCCTGCCATCGTCTATACATCGGTGTTGATGACAGCGTCTGCGGTCTCGTCGTAAGCAGCCCGCAGATGCGTGGTGCTGATGACAAAATCCAGATTTCCGGGGCAAGCCTGATCATGGAAGAGCCTCTAGAGATCATGGACAAGGAGATACGGTCGCCACCAGGCTAGAGCAGTCCTTGTCGCTTCAAATCGTGCCGCGCGGCAAGCCACATCCTCGTTTACCGCCCCGGCCTGGTCGGCTATTTAACCGAACCTTGAAATCATCGATCACCGTACACGCGAATGACCTGCCGGGTTGCTACATCCAGTTCCACATGCAGCCCTCCCACCTCGGCAGCTGTCGCCGTCATCCAGTTCTGTGCCGTGACCTCTTCGGCAAAAAAGCTGATGGTGTAGTAGCGCACCCCATCGCGCTCATGCACGACATCCTCGAAGCTGAGGTTGAAGTTCTCCATGTCATATTGGCCCGAGGTGACGAAATCGCTACTGCCAACCGCCTCGATCGCCTTGCACAGGAACGGGGTATATTTTTTGTCGAGTCTGACCAGGCTTGCCATTGCATTCTCCGCCTCAGAGAGGCACCGCATCGCCAGGTCCACTGACCTGGCCAAAGATCTTCAGGAAGCTGCCACTGGGCGTGCCCAGGTAGTTGGTAAACCCAGGGATGTTCTGACTGGCCGCATTATGAATCCTGATATCAGCCGGCGAGAACGCATCACTGTCCCAGGCATCCCCAGCCTTGTTGGTGCGATTGAAACCGCTGTCGGCATAAGCCCCATGGGTATGATACTGCCCCACTGGGGTGGCCCCTTTGGGCATCCCGCGCGCGGAGGTTTTGTATGAAGGCGCCGTCCTGCCGCTGCCCAGACGGCCCCGGGTGAAGCCATAGCTGCCGTCTCGGCCCTTGAAGATGATCCCGCCATACTCCCGATTCTTGAAAATGGACATCGGGTTGTACTTTTTGAGTGCCGCCCGGGCCGCGTCATCGGCCGTTCTGAAGTTGCCGCCGCACTTCCTCAGTCCCAGTGGGTCGACCCACATCAACGGATTGGGTGCATAGGCATAAAGATTCAACCCGCCCTGCAACCCGATCGGGTCCTGCTGGGTGAATCGGCCTATATCAGGGTCGTAGAACCTGAATGTGTTGTAGTGCAGGCCTGTCTCCCGATCCAGATATTGCCCCTGCAAGCGCAGGTTCTGCTGGCTGGCCTGCCCCGGCGCATGCCATTCCTCACTGCTGCGGCCCCATGCCTGGAAAACACCTTGCCAAACGCTCGCGCCGTGCTCGTCCGTAAGCTGCTCCGCCAGCCCGGCCACATTGACGTGGAAATGGAAAACCTGCTCATGGCCAGGCGGGCCGTCCACTCTGGCCAGCGGTTCATAGCCGACGGCATCGGCATACAGATAGAGGCTCGGTTTGCCGTCCTGCACTTCCTGCAATAGGCGCAGGCCGTGCCAGCAGAACTGGGTGACGCTGACTGGAGTTTCGAGCCCATCGCGGTACACACGTTTTTCGACTCGCCTGCCCAATGGGTCGTAGGCGAACTCGATCCGCTCGCACAGCGGCCCACGTTGCTGCCTGACGCACACCAGCCGATGCTCGGCATCGTACTCGAAGTGCTGGTTCAGACGGTGGCCACTGCGTTTGTGCGCAAGTCGGCCGAAGCGATCGTAACGGTAGCGCCGGTCCTCAAAGAGCTTGACCCGATCATGGCGTACCCGCTCATTGACCTGATACCCCTCCAGCAGATTGCCGGCCGGGTCGTAACTGAAGTTCTCGACCACCGGTAACTGTTCAGGCAACTGGCGTGACACACCATGCAGGCGTGCGGTGGGCCCGTGGTCATAGCCGACACGTCCCTGGTAGCTACCGCGCCCACCTGCACCACCCTGGAAGCGCCCGATCAAGTGTTCCAGCTCGGCGCCCGTGCCACTGCCGGGGCGCTGGGTCTGGGTCAGGACTTCGCCGACAAGGTTGCTGGCGTCATCGTACTGATAGTCCTTTTGCAACAGCGGCAGGTTCGTCAAACCGCTCCCCTGGTATTCCACGGCCTTGCGCACCAAGCGCCGAGTGCTGTCGTACTGGGTTCGGGTCAACAGGGCGCCTTGGCTGCGTACGACCTCGTCATGTAACGCATCGCGCTCGAAATCGCTGATCACCCGCCCGTCGAGATTGATCTGGTGCAGATGCCCGCTGCCATAACGCAGGTAATTGATCCGGCGCGAGTCAGGCAGCGTCAAGGTCTGCAGGTTACCGATGGGATCATAGGTGTAACCGAGCTGCCCCAGCCCCTGGCTTTCGCTCAACAACCGCCCCATGGCGTCGTAGGTGAAGTCCAACTGCTGGACCTGCCCATTGCGGTGCGTGAAAAGGATCGCCAGCAGATTGTCAGCAGCATCGTAGCGGTAGGTCGTCTCGCCATCGTCGGTCTGCTTGCACAGCAGACGACCGACCGCATCGTGCTCATAGTGGTGAACCTGTGCAGACACTTCAGGCGCATCCGGGCTGCCCGGCAACACGGGCTCCGCTTCACGGCATGGATGCACGGTGCGTTGGGTGATCGCATCCAGGGCATCATAAAGCTGACTGAAACCGCCACCATCGAGGTTACGCTGACCGACCAGCCGGTCTAGCGCATCCCACTGGAAGCGATAGTGCTCGCTGTTCTCGTTTTCCAACTGCTGCAAGCGGCCATAAGCATCCCACTGCAACCGCACAGTGTGCCCCAGCGCATCGGTACGCTGCTTCAGTCGACCGCTGCCGTCGTATTGCCATTGGGTCACGCGCTGGGCTGGGTCGACATGGTGGACCAACTGACCGGCCGCATCGACCTGATAGTGCTCGACCCGGCCATCGGCCAATTCGCGCTGCTGCAGATGGCCACGCGCATTGAAACGATAACGCGTGGTGCCACCCTCGGCATTGCGCACCTCGTTCAGGTGCCCACGCAGGTCGTAACGATAATGAGTCAGTTGGCCTGAGCAATCGCGCGAGGCCGTCAGCTGGCCGCGCTCGTTCCAATTGAACGAGCGCTGCTTGTCCAGGGCGTCGACGCTGTGCGTAAGCCGCCCTCGATCATCGTAGGCGTAGCGGGTCGGCTGCCCGAGCGGATCGACTTCGCCAATCAGGTTGCCCCGTTGATCGTAGCGGTAGCGCCGCTCCCGCCCGGCGCCGTCCGTGATGCGCGTGGGCAAGGCCCAATGCTCGGTATAGACCACGCTTTCACAACGCCCCAACGGGTCGGTAGTGGCAGCCACGCGCCCGAGCGCATCGTAGCCATAGGACCACTCGCCACCTTGTGGATCGAGGGTGCGCCGCAACAGGCCATCGACGTAGTCGTGCCGCCAGCGATATCCCAGCGCATCGATGTAGGTGTGGACCTCGTTCAGCGCGCCCCAGTGATAGTGTTCCTCACGCCCCAGGCCATCGATGACCTGGGTATGGCCCTGCTCCAGGTCATAGATGAAGCGATAATCCTCGCCGTCGCTGCCCCAGTGCCGCACCACGCGCCACTCGTGGTCTGGCTGCAGCTCCAGCAGCGGCGGCATGGCGTAAGGCGTGCCATCCAGGCTGCACGGCTGGCGCGCCGGCGCTGGCGCGAAGCGGGCCCACTCGTAGTACCGCGTAGCCCCCATGGGCAGCGTATGGCTGGCCAGCAACCCTTGGTCGGTATAGGTAAAGCGCCGCAACAATTGCCCTTCACCATCGGCGACGCTCTCCAGTTGCCCCGCCGCGGTGTAGCGATACTGCACCAGGCACTCGCGCTGCTCGACGGCAAAAGCCTGACCGGCCTGCAAGTACAGTCTGTGGATCTCGGCTACCCGACGCGTTTGCCCGTCGGCAAAGCGCAGTTCGATGAAAGTCCGGGACGAACTGTCGCCAAGAAACTGCAATCGGCCTTGTTCGTCGTAGAACAGCTCCAGGCAATTGAGGTTGCGATCACCGACCTTGACCAGGCGCGAGCGCCGGCTGTCCAACGGATCGGTGTGGAACACCTGGTACAACCCGCTGTTGATGTCCTCGACGATGGTGAAACCGTTGTCCTGATGAAAAAACGCCAGGCCGTCGAGAATGCTGACGAAGGCACTGCCGACCTGCAAGCGGCCCAGCTCCAGCCTGGATCCCTCATCATCGACGTAGATCCACAACTCGCCCCCCTCGGGGTGCGCGACACGCTCCAGGCGCACCTCGAAGGGCACGCTCCAACCCATGCCAAACAGGCCATCGCTACGCCGGTCATTGCTGTCATAACGCCGCGCCCAAGTGATAGGTACCAGCGCCGCGAGTTTGAAATCCACATCTTCGGGGCCGTCCTGGAATTTGCTGCCCATGGCTGGGGCCACCGGGTTGCCCACCCCGCAGCGACGTCCCTTGAGCATGCCCCGGCGACTGATGAGCATCCCGGCAATCAGGCCGATGATCTTCGCCGCCGCGCTCTTGCCGTCGTGGATGTCACGCACGGTGGTGGTACCACCACCAATGCGCACATTGGGCGAATAGGTCATGCCGATCGGCCCGTCGCAGGTGGTCTTGTCGCCGACCCGCGCCGCTGGCTGACCATTGATGAACACCTTGTCCGAACCCTGGGCGACGAACTGTTCGGGCATCGGTGGGTGCTTGCTGCACACCGCCTTGTCCTCGGGCTTGGGAATCGACCCGGGCGCGGCCGGCGTGGTCACCGGCGGGTTGAAGATGCTGTTGATCTCCTGCGCCAGGCCGATCACCGGCAACACCATCGAGGCGCCGACCATGGCGTAGGCCCCGATGTTTTCTAGGATCGACGGCTCCTCGGCTGGGCCCAGCGCCTCGACCGGGCCACCACTCACCCCGGCGGCGCGCGCCGCGAGGATGCCATTGATGCGGGTGTTGTGCGAGCCACTGCTGATCGAGCCGTACGGCTCGGGCGGAAACAGCGAATTGCCGACCCAGTTGCTGAAGTCGCTGATGTGGTCGCCGATGCTCTTGTCTTCACCAGCCGGCAGCATCGCGGCCGCACTGACCATGGCCCCGGCGATCAGCGGCGTGAGCGCGGCGGCGGCGCCCCCGGTACCGACCACCGCCACCACCGCGCCGCCGATGGCGGCCCCGACCGCCGCGACAGCCGCCGCATAGACGGCGGCCTCGACCAGGCCGCTGACCAGCTCGGCCATCAAGGGTGGATGGAGAATCAGGTCGCCCATGCGGGCGGCGTGCAGGCTGTCGTCCATGAAACCTGGGAAATCCTTGCGTGGAAGCTGCGCAGGGTAGCACTGGCAAGGGGGCGCCTTACATGCTGGCCAGGCGCCACGACGGAAGACGGCGCGAAGCAAGCGACGCGGCGCCTGGCACCAGCTATGCCGGTGTTCGCGGGGCAAGCCCGCTCCCACAGGAATCGCGCTAGCTTTAGAAATTGAGCAAGACAGTTGCTCCCACAGGGACAATAGGTACCTGCGCGACAGCCCAGCCCCAAAGGACTGGGCGATCGCCTAGGCCTTACAGCGCCTCCAGCTCAGCCATCAGATCGCTCAGGCGGTCGACCTTGTCTTCGTCGAGTGCGCTGTCCTGCAGCCCGCGCACATAGTCCGCCAGCTCCTCCACCGTGCTGCACTCGAACATCGCCCGCAACGGCACGTTCAACTGCAAGGCTTTCTGCACCCGCGAGGCGATCTGCGTCGCCAGCAGCGAATGCCCGCCCAGCTCGAAGAAGTTGTCGCGCACGCCCACCCGCTGCGCCTTGAGCACATCGGCCCAGATGCCGGCGAGGGTCTGCTCCAGCTCGTCACGCGGCGCCAGGTAGGCCTGGCTGTGCTGGCCGCCGATCTCGATGGCCGGCAGCGCCTTGCGGTCGAGCTTGCCGTTGGCGTTGTGCGGCAGGCTGTCGAACCAGCCCCAGTGCAGCGGCACCATGTACTCCGGCAGCTCGGCACGCAGGCGGTGCTTGAGCTGGTCGAGCAGGTCGGCATCGGCGGTGACGCCCTGGTGGGCCACCAGGTAGCCGACCAGGTGCTTGCCATTGACGCCCTCCTGCACACCCACCGCGGCATCGCGCAACTCCGGCTGCTCGTGCAGGCGCGCTTCGATCTCGCCCAGCTCGATGCGATAACCCCGGATCTTCACCTGATGGTCGATACGTCCAACGTACTCCAGCACACCATCGGGTCGGCGGCGGGCCAGGTCGCCGGTGCGATACAGGCGTTCGCCCGGCGCGCCGTAAGGGTGCGGGATGAAGGCCTGGGCGGTACGCAGCGGATCGCCCACATAGCCACGCCCCACGCCGGTGCCGGCGACACACAACTCGCCCACCGCGCCCAGCGGCACCAGGGTCTGGTCCTCGCCGAGCAGGTACAGGCGGTTGTTGTCGGTCGGCGTGCCGATCGGCAGGTAGCTGCCTTGGGTCGAGGCGACATCGACGCGGAAGAACGCCACATCGTCCGAACACTCCGCCGGGCCATAGGCATTGACCAGGCCAATGGCCGGGTAGCGCTGCAGCCACTGGGCGGCCAGTTCTGGCGGCATCGCCTCGCCGGTGGGCAGCATCCAGCGCAAGCCGTCGAGGGCCTGGTGGTCGCTGGCGAGCATGCCCTGGATCAGCGACGGCACGCTTTCCAGCACGGTGATGCCGGTGTCCTGGACATGCGCCAGCAGGCCCTGCGGATCGTGGGCGATGGCATTGGGCACGATCTGCACCGTGGCGCCGAACAGCGGCGCGGCCAGGAACTGCCACACCGAAATATCGAAGCTCTGCGAGGCGGTCTGGGCGATCACGTCCTGCTCGTCCAGCGCCAGGTACGGCACCTTGCTCAGCTGGTTGTTGAGCATGCCGCGCTGCTCGACCATCACGCCCTTGGGCAGGCCGGTGGAGCCGGAGGTGTAGATCACATAGGCCAGGTTGTCCGGGGCACTGTGGATGCCGGGGTTGTGGCTGGCCACGTTGCTCGCCTGCACCTCTTCCCACACCAGCAGCTTAGGCCGCACCGCGCCGGCCACTTCATCGAGCAACTGGCGCGCCTGCTCGGCGCAGGCGGCGCTGCACACCAGCACTGGCGTACGGCTCAACTCGACGATGCGTTGCAGGCGCGCCGACGGCAGGCCCGGGTCCAAAGGCAGGTAGCCGGCGCCGGCCTTGAAGCTGCCGACGATCATGCCCAGCAGCGCCAGGCCACGCTCGGCCAGCAACGCCACCGGCTGGTCGATGGCCACGCCCGCCGCGACCAGGGCATGCCCGAGGCGGTTGGCCGCCACGTTCAGCCCGGCATAGTCGTAGGACGCCTCCAGGCAGCGGGCGACGGTGCGCTGCGGATGGGCGGCGACGCGCGCCTCGAACAGCTCGACGTAGCTTTGTTCCAGGGCGTAGCGGTGCGCGGTGCGGTTGCAGTCCTCGAGCAGGAAGCGTTGCTCTTCGGCGCCCAGCAGCGGCAAGGCGTCGACCTCGCCGTCAAAGCCTTCCACCAATGCCAGCAACAGGCGCTTGAACTCCGCCAGCAGACGCTCGACGGTGGCGAAGTCGAAGTAGCGCTGGTCAAACGACAGGTGCAGGCCCAGGTCGTCGCCGGGGTAGCACACCGCGGTCAGTGGGAAGTTGGTGTGGGTCCGGCCCGAATCGGAGCTGGCGTTCAGGTGCTGGGCATGGTCGAGCACCGCGGTTTCCACCGGGGCGTTCTCGAACACGAACAGGCTGTCGAACAACGGCTGGCCCTTGGGCAGCTCGCTGCACTCCTGGATCGCCACCAGCGGCAGGTACTCGTACTCACGCAGTTGCATGTTGCATTCGAGCAGGCCCTGCAACCACTGGCGCACACTGCGCCGCTCGCCCAGCTGGGGCAGTTGCACGCGCAAGGCGATGCTGTTGATGAACAGGCCGACGGTGCGCTGCATCTGCGGCAGGCTCACCGGGCGCCCGGCCACGGTGACGCCGAACACCACATCGCGTTCGCCGCTGTAGCGCGCCAGGGTCAGCGCCCAGGCCGCCTGAGCGAAGGTGTTGACGGTCAGCTGGTGGGCCTGGGCCAACTCGCGCAGGCGCGCACCTTCACTGACCTCGAGGCGGGTGTAGCAATCCCCCACGACCATGCCGTCGCCGGCGTGGTCATGGCGCAGCGGTCGGTCGCTGGGCACCGCCGTGGCCCGTTCGAAACCGGCCAGGTTGTCGTGCCACCACTGGCGCGCCTCGGCCAAGTCCTGGCGCTGCAACCAGCCAATGTAGTCGCGGTAGCGCGGCGGCACCGGCAACTTCGCCTGGCGGCCCTCGCCGAGGGCCTGGTACAGCTCGAAGAAGTCGTTCATCAGCAGCGAGCGGCACCAGGCATCGATGAGGATGTGATGGTTGCTCATCATGAACCAGTAGCGCGCCTTGTCCACCCGCACCAGGCGCAGGTGGAACGGTGCTTCGCGCAGCAGTTCGAAACCGGCCTCGCGCTCCTCTTTATGCAGCGCTTGCAGGCGCGCTTCCTGGGCCGCCTCGTCTAGACCGCGCCAATCCTGGTAGTCCAGCGCCAGGTTGCCCGGCTTGTGGATGATCTGCAGCATCGCCTCGCCGGCGTTCCAGCTGAACGAGGCGCGCAGCGCTTCGTGACGCGCGACCACGGCCTGCCAGGCCTGAGCGAAGCGCTCGGGGTCCAGGGCGCTGTTGATCCGGTAGCGGTCCTGCATGTAGTACAGGCCGGTGCCAGGTTCCAGCAGGGTGTGCAGCAGCAGGCCTTCCTGCATCGGCGTCAGTGGGTAGACGTCTTCGATCTCGGCGGCCGGCACCGGCAGCGCGTCGATCTGCTCCTGGGTCAGCTGCGCCAGTGGGAAGTCCGATGGCGTGAAGCTGCCGTTGCCTTCGGTCAGGCAGTGCGCGACCAGGGCCAGCAGTTCCTGGCGATAGGTATCGGCCAAGGCGGCGATGGTCGACGCCTCGAAACGCTCGGCGCTGAAGGTCCAGCGCAGTTGCAGGGCACCGCCATAGACCTGGCCGTCGACGCTCAACCAGTTCGGCAGCGGCGCATCCAGGTCATGGGCCAGGCCCGCCGGCGCATCCAGCGGCTGGAACAAGGCCGCGGCGTCGAACTGCTGGTCAAACTGGCCGAGGTAGTTGAAGGTGATACGCGCCTGGGGCAACGCCGCCATGCGCTCGCGCCCGGCCGGATCGGCCAGGTAGCGCAGCACGCCATAGCCCTGGCCCTTGTGCGGCACCTGGCGCAGTTGCTCCTTGATGCCCTTGATCGACGCGGCCCGGGCCACGTCGTCGTCACCCTGCGCAGGGCTCAGGCTCAGCGGATAGGCATTGGTGAACCAGCCGACGCTGCGGGTCAGGTCCATGTCTTCGAACAGGCCATCGCGGCCATGGCCTTCAAGCTGCACCAGCACCTGGGCATCGCCGGTCCAGCGGCACAGGGTGCGCGCCAGGGCGGTCAGCAACAGGTCGTTGACCTGGGTGCGGTAGGCCGCCGGGGCTTGCTGCAGCAGTTGCCGGGTCTGCTCGACATCCAGCTCGATGGCCAAGCTCTGGGCATGGCGTTGCAGGTTGCCACCCTGCGGATGATCGCAGGGCAGCTCATGGCGGGCATCGCCCAGTTGGGCTTCCCACCAGTTCAGTTCGTCGCGCAGTGAGTCGCTGCCGGCGTAGCTGGCCAGGCGCGCCGCCCAATCGCCCATGGCGTGGGTCTTGGCCGCCAGCGTTTCACCACGGTACAGCGCCTGCAGGTCTTCCAACAGCACGCGCCAGGAGACGCCATCGACCACCAGGTGGTGGATCGCCAGCAGCAAGCGTTGCGCGCCCTGCCCGTCGGTCACCAGCAAGGCACGCAGCAGCGGGCCCTGGTCGAGATCGAGGCTGCGTTGCACATCGGTGTACAGCGCCTGGCAAGCGTCGAAGTCGCCCACTGTGGCGGTCCACAACAGCGGCTGAGCGACCGGCTGGGCATAATCGCCCTGCCAGCGACCATTGGCCTGGATGAAGCGCAGGCGCAGGCTGTCGTGGTGCGCCACCAGCGCGCCGAGGGCCTGCTCCAGTTGCTCGGCCTGCAAGGGCTGGCGCGCCTCGAGCAGCACCGCCTGGTTCCAGTGTTGCGGCTGCGCCACCGCGCTGTCGAAGAACCAGTGCTGGATCGGCGTCAGGCCAATGCGCCCCTGGCGCGCGCCCTGCTCGATGTCGCTGGGCGCGGCGCTGCGGGTCACTACCGCCGCCAGGGTCTGGATGGTCTGGTGCTGGAACAGGTCACGCGGGGTGAACTGCAAGCCCAGTTGACGAGCACGGCTGACCACCTGGATCGACAGGATCGAATCGCCGCCCAACTCGAAGAAGTTGTCCTGCACGCCGATGCGCGAAACATTGAGCACCTCGCGCCAGACCTGCGCCAGCTGGCTTTCCAGCTCGTTGGCCGGGGCCTGGTAGTGCTGGCGCGCCTGTTCCAGGTCCGGGGCCGGCAGCGCGCGACGGTCGAGCTTGCCATTGCCCATCAGCGGCAGGCGCTCGAGCAGCACCAGGTGGGCCGGCACCATGTAGTCCGGCAGATGCAGCCGGGCATCGGCCTTGACCGCTTCACGCAGCAGGGCCTGGGCCTCGCTGTCGCCAGTCGCCTGCCTGCACACCAGGTACCCTACCAGCTGCTTGCCGCCCGGCAGGTCGAGGGCCAGGACCACGGCTTCGTCGACATCCGCGTGCGCTTGCAGGCTGCTCTCGATTTCACCGAGCTCGATACGGTAGCCACGGATCTTCACCTGCTGGTCGGCGCGGCCGATGTACTCTACCAACCCGTCGGCGCGCAGCCGCACCAGGTCACCGGTGCGGTACAGGCGCCCACCGTCGGCGCTGAACGGGTCGGCGACGAAGCGTTCGGCGCTGAGCCCCGGGCGGTCATGGTAGCCCTGGGCCAGGCCGGCGCCACCGATGTACAACTCACCGATACCGCCCTGCGCCAGCAAGGCCAGATCCTCGTCGAGGATATAGGCGCTACGGGCACCGATCACCCGGCCGATCGGCACGCTGCCGGCGTCGACGGGCAGCGCTTCAGGCGCCAGGCAAGCCAGCGGCATGACCACCGTTTCGGTCGGGCCATAGGCATTGAAGAACTGCTGCGGCGTGAACGCCTGGCGAATGCGCTGCAGGTGCTCGCCGGTCAAGGCTTCACCGCCGGTGATCACCAGCCGCACGGGCAGTTGTTCACCTTGCATGGCCAAGTGTTGGGCCAACTGGCTGCCGTAGCTTGGGGTGAATCCGAGAATGCTGACCTGCTGCGTGCGCACCAGTTGGCAGATTTCCTCGGCGTCCCATTGACCCTGGGCGCGCAGCACCACACGGGCGCCACACAGCAAGGGGGTCAGCAGCCGCTCGCTGGCGGCGTCGAAGTTGATCGAATAGAAGTGCAGTTCGCAGTCGTCGCTGCGCATGCCGAATTCAGCGATCACCGCCTGGCAGTGCATGGCGATCTCGCCATGGCTGACCACCACGCCTTTGGGCTTGCCGGTGGAGCCGGAGGTGTAGATCAGATAGGCCTGGTGCTGCGCCAGGTTGAGGTTGTCCAGCGGTGCATCGCTGTAGGCCGACAGGCTTGCGCCATCGTCCTCCAGGCACCAACTGGCCACGCCCTCGGGCAATGGCGCCAGGCGCTCGAGCAGCTCGCGCTGGCCAAGCAACAGGCCCAGGCGACTGTCCTCGATCATGTAGCGCAGGCGGTCGAGCGGGTATTCCGGGTCCAACGGCACATAGGCGCCACCGGCCTTGAGGATCGCCAGCAGGCCGACCACCATCTCCAGCGAGCGCTCCAGCGCCAGGCCGACGCGCACCTGCGGGCCGACCCCGCGCTCGCGCAGGGCGCGGGCCAGGCGGTTGGCCTGCTGGTCCAGTTCAGCGTAGCTCAGGTGCTGGCCGGCGAAGGTCAGCGCCAGGGCCTGCGGCGTGCGCTCGGCCTGGGCGGCGAACAGCCCATGCAGGGTCTGATCGAGGGCGAGATCCTGTTCACCCTGGAGCTGGCCGATCAGCAACTGTTGCTCGGCATCGCCGAGCATCGGCAGCTCGCAAAGACGCTGGGCCGGGTTGTCGAGCAAGGCCACCAGCAGCTGCTGCCAGTGCTCGGCCATGCGCGCGATGCGCGGCTCGTCGAACAGGTCGCGGCTGTAGGTGAAGCAGCAACCCAGGCGGCCGTCGAGGTCGGTGACCTCCAGGTACAGGTCGAACTTGGTGGCGCTGGCGTCGTTGACCAAATAGTCGACCTGCATGCCGACCAACTCGCGGCTTTGCTGGAACGCCCAGCGCTGCACGTTGCACATCACCTGGAACAGCGGGTTGTAGGCGCTCGAACGCGGCGGCTGCAAGGCTTCGACCAATTGCTCGAACGGCAGGTCCTGGTGCGACTGGCCCTCGATGATGACCTGGCGCAGCTGTTCGAGCAGCGCCTGGGCGCTCATCTGCCCATCGAGCTCACACCGCAGTACCTGGGTATTGAGGAAGGCACCGATCAGCCCTTCACTCTCCGGGCGGATGCGGTTGGCCACCGGCGCGCCGATGCGCAGGTCGCGCTGGCCGCTGTAGCGGTGCAGCAACGCGGCCAGGGTGGCGGTCATGGTCATGAACAGGGTCAGACCCTGCTGGCTGTTGAAGGCATGCACGCGCTGCACCAGCGCAGGGTCGAGGTCGAAGCGGTACAGCGCGCCACGGTGGCTCTGTACCGCTGGGCGTGGCCGGTCGCTCGGCAGCGCCAGCACCGGGTGTTCATCACCCAGGCGTGCCTGCCAGTAGGCCAGCTGCCGGGCGCCCTCGCCGCTGTCCAGCCACTGGCGTTGCCACACGCTGTAGTCGAGATACTGCACCGGCAACGGCGCCAGGGGTGATTCGCGTTCGTCGACGAAGGCTTCGTACAGCTCGCCCAGTTCGCGGGCAAAGATGTCCATGGCCCAGCCTTCGGTAACGATATGGTGCAGGGTCAGCACGAAGTAATGCTCGCGCTCACCGGCCTTGACCAGGCAGGCACGCAACAACGGCCCACGCTCCAGATCGAACGGCAGGTGCGCCTGGTCGTCGGCCAGCTGCTGCAAGCGTTGCTCGCGCAGCTCGGCGCTGACGCTACTGAAATCATGCCAGGCCAGTTGCACACCGCTGTCGTCGGCCACGCACTGGTAGGGCTTGCCATCGATGCTGGGGAAGGTGGTGCGCAGGGTCTCGTGGCGCACGATCAACGCTTGCAGGGCACGTTCGAAAGCGTCCACATGCAGCACACCACGCAGGCGCGCCATGCCGCCGACGTTGTAGGCCGGGCTGTCGGGTTCCATCTGCCAGAGGAACCACATGCGTTGCTGCGAATAGGACAGCGGCACGGCCTGGCGGCGGTCGACCCGGACGATGGCGCCTTGCTGGTTACGCGCGCCACTGTCCTGCAGGCGGGCGATCTCGGCACAGAACGCGCCCAATTCGCTGGCCTCGAACAAGGCCTTGAGCGGCAGCTCGACATCCAGCGCCTGACGGGTGCGCGAGACGATCTGGGTGGCCAACAGCGAATGGCCGCCCAGGGCGAAGAAATCATCCTGCAAGCCAATGCGCGGCAGGTTCAGCACTTCGCGCCAGATCGCCGCGACCTGTTGCTGCAACGCCGATTGCGGCTCGACATGCTCGCGCTGCTGCCACACCGGGGCCGGCAGCGCCTTGCGCTCGACCTTGCCGCTTGGCCCCAGGGGCATCTGCGCCAGGTGGATCAGTTGCGCCGGCACCATGTAGGCCGGCAGGCGCTCGGCCAGGGTGGCGAGCAAGGCGGCGGTCTGTTCGACCCCGCTGTAGTAGCCCACCAACTGCGCACCCACGGCATCCTTGTGGATCAGCACCAACGCCTGCTCGACGCCTGCCTGGGCCAGCAGCACGGCCTGGACCTCCTCGGGCTCGACACGGAAGCCACGCACCTTCACCTGCTGGTCAAGGCGCCCGAGGTAATCCAGCGCGGCGCTGCCCACCTGCCAGCGCGCGCGGTCGCCGCTGCGGTACAGCCGTGCGCCGTCACCGTCGGGCTGGGGCACGAAACGTTCGGCGGTCAGGCCGGCACGGCCGAGGTAACCACGGGCCAGGCCCGCGCCGCCCAGGCACAGTTCACCCGGCACACCCGGCGCGGTCAGTTCGAATTCATCGTCGAGCACCCGGCACAGCACATTGCCCAGCGGCCGGCCGATCGGCGAGCGCTCGCCGTCACTGGCCTGGCAGTGCCAGTGGGTGACGTTGATCGCGGTCTCGGTCGGCCCATAACGGTTGTGCAACTGCACCTGGGGCAGCAGTTGCAGCACACGATCGCGCAGCGCCGCGGACAACGCCTCGCCGCCGGAGAACAAGCGACGCAGGCTGCTGCAACCGGCGGCCAGCGGTTCCTGGACGAACACCTGGAGCAACGGCGGCACGAAGTGCAGCGTGGTCACCCCATGCTGCTGGACCAGCTGCGCGATACGCTGCGGATCGCGGTGCTCGCCAGGGCCGGCCAGCACCAGTTTGCAGCCGCTGAGCAGTGGCCAGAAGCACTCCCACACCGACACATCGAAGCTGATCGGTGCCTTCTGCATCAGTACGTCACTTTCATTCAGGGCATAAGCCTGTTGCATCCAGTGCAGGCGTTCGGCCAATGCCGCATGGGTATTGCCCACGCCCTTGGGCTGGCCGGTGGAACCCGAGGTGTAGATCACATAGGCCAGGTTGTCGCCGTGCAGGTGCAGGCCCGGAGCCTGGCTCGGCCAGCTGTCCAGGTGCAACTGGTCGAGGGCGATGGCGCTGACGCCGTCGACCTGGGGCAGCGTGTCGAGCAGGTCGCTGTGGCTGAGCAGCAGGCCGGCCTTGCAGTCGGCGAGCATGTAGGCCAGGCGTTCGGCCGGGTAGTCGGTGTCGAGCGGCACATAGGCGCCGCCGGCCTTGAGGATCGCCAGCAAACCGATCAGCAGCTGTGGCGAGCGCTCCAGGGCGATGGCCACGCAGGTATCGGGGCCGACGCCCTTGTCGCGCAGGTAGTGCGCCAGGCGGTTGGCCTGCTGGTGCAGCTCGGCGT
Source organism: Pseudomonas xantholysinigenes (assembly GCF_014268885.2). NCBI lineage: Bacteria > Pseudomonadati > Pseudomonadota > Gammaproteobacteria > Pseudomonadales > Pseudomonadaceae > Pseudomonas > Pseudomonas xantholysinigenes. The sequence continues at coordinate 3,733,114 of NZ_CP077095.1, forward strand.
AGTCGAGCTGGCCGCCGTCCCAGACCAGCGCGGTGCGCTCGGGGGTCTGCCGGGCCTGCTCGTTGAGCTGCTCGACGACCAGCCCTGGCGCGCTGGCCATCGGCGCCTGGCCCCAGCTCAGCAGCTGCGCACGGCCCTGCTCATCCAGCAGTTGCACTTCGCCAAGGGCGAGGTCCGGCGCGGCGCAGACCTGCTCCAGCAACGCCAGCAGATGGCCGGCCAGGCGTTGGACGGTAACGGGTTCGAACAGCCCGACGGCGTAGTCGAACGCCAGCGTCAGGCGGCCCTGGTGGTCTTCCTCGCTGTGCAGTTGCAAGTCGATCTTGGCTTCGCGACTGTGCCACGGCAGTTCCTCGGCCAGCAGGCCGGGCAGTCGACGCAGGGCCGACAGGTCGCGTTGCTGGTGGTTGAACATGACCTGGAACAATCCCTGCTCGCGGGCCTTCGGTAGCGCTTCGAGCAACTGCTCGAACGGCAGGTCCTGGTGCGCCTGGGCCTCCAGGGTCGCCTGGCGCACCTGCCCCAGCAGCTGGGCAAATGGCAGGCGGCCATCGAGCTCGGCGCGCAACACCTGGGTGTTGATGAAGAAACCGACCATGCCTTGGGTTTCCTGGCGCGGGCGGTTGGCGTTGGGCACGCCGACACGGATATCGCCCTGGCCGCTGTAGCGATGCAGCAGCGCTTGCCAGCCGGCCAGCAGGACCATGAACAGGCTGGCCTGCTGGTCACGGGCCAGGTCTTTCAGGGCCGCGCCAAGCTGGGCCGGCACCTTGACGCTCAGGCGCGCGGCACGCGGATCGCGCAGGCTGGCCCGTGGCTGGTCGGTGCACAGGTCGAGCACCGCCAGTTCGCCATCGAGCTTGGCTTGCCAGTACGCCAGTTGGCGGGCGCTTTCGCCATCGGCCAGCCACTGGCGCTGCCAGTTGCCGTAGTCGGCATAGCCCAGGGGCAGTTCGGCCAGGCTCACTGGCTGGCCTTGGGCTGCGTACAGGCGGGCGAACTCGTCGAGCAGGATATTCAGCGACCAGCCGTCGGCGACGATATGGTGCAGGGTTACCCACAACTGGTGCTGCTCGTCGTCGAGGCGCGCCAGGGTCACCCGCAGCAGCGGCCCTTGGCGCAGGTCGAAGGGCTGTTGCGCTTCCTGTTCGCGGCGCGCCGCCACTTCGTCGGCCTCGAGGCCTTCGAGGTCCAGGCGCTGCACGCTGAGCGGCAGGCTCGGCAGGATGCGTTGCAGGGCCTGGCCATCGACCTCGTCGAAGACCGTGCGCAGGGACTCGTGGCGCGCCACCAAGGCCTGGAAGCTGGCCTGCAGGGCGTCTTCATCGAGCTCGCCACGCAAGTGCAGGCCAGCCGGAATGTTGTAGGCGGCCGATTGCGGCTCAAGCTGCCACAGCAACCACAACCGATTCTGCGCCAGCGACTGGGCCAACGCCTGGTCACGGCCCTGGTGGTCGATGCGCCCGACGACGCGGTTGCCATCCGCGAGAATGGTCGCCACCGCGGCGCTGTAGTCGGCCAGGGTCGGCGCTTCGAACAGGGTTCGCAAACTCAGCTGGATGCCGAGTTCATCACTCAACCGCGCGCTCACCTGGGTGGCGACGATGGAGTTGCCGCCCAACAGCAGGAAATGATCATCCGCCGCGACCGCTTCCACGCCCAGCAGCTCACGCCAGATAGCGGCGATACGGGTTTGCAGGGCGTCGCCGGTGGTATTGGCGAGCGCCTGCGCCGGTGCAGAAGGGAAACGCGCGTAGCAATCGAGGCTGCCGTCGTCCATGCGCAGACGGCATGCTGAACGTTGCAGCTTGCCGCTGGAAGTCTTGGGCAAGGCTCCCGGATTGAGCAACAGCACCACCGCCGGCGCCTGGCGGCAGGCGTCGGCGATCACTCGGCGCAGGGTGTTGATCAATTCATCGGGCTGGCGGGCTTTCTGTACGTTGCGACTGATCTCCACCGCCACGCCGATGCCCTCCTCGCCCTGGTCATCGACGGCGAACACCGCCACCCGCCCCTTGCGCAGGTCGCCGACCTCGCGCTCCAAGGTCTTTTCCAGGTCCTGCGGGTAGAGGTTCTGGCCACGGACGATCAGCATGTCCTTGAGCCGGCCGGTGACGAACACTTCGCCGTCACGCATGAAGCCCAGGTCGCCGGTGCGCAGCCAGGTCTGGCCATCGCGCTCGACGAAGGTACGGGCGCTGGCCTCGGGGTTGCGCCAGTAGCCCAGGGCGATGCTCGGCCCGGCCGCCCAGATTTCACCAACCTGGTTGTCGCCCAGCGCGTCCAGGCGCTGCGGCTCGACGATGCGCACCGCGTGATCCGGCTGCGGATAACCGCAGCTCATCAGCACACTGCCCTGGCCCGCTTCGGCGCGGTTGGCAGCGAATGCCTCGGCGTCCAGCTCCAGGGCGCCGATGCCCTGGCCACGGCGGCTGCCGCTGACGAACAGGGTGGCCTCGGCCAGGCCGTAGCTGGCGAAGAAGCTGCTGGGCTGGAAGCCACAGGCGGCGAACTTCCCGGCGAAGGTATCGAGGCTGTCCTGGCGAATCGGCTCGGAGCCGGAGTAGGCCACGCGCCAGCGGCTCAGGTCGAGCCCGGCCAGGGCCGATTCGCTGACCCGCTCACTGCACAGGCGGTAGGCGAAATCCGGACCGCCACTGATGGTGCCGCCGTATTCGCTGATCGCCTGCAACCAGCGCAGGGGCCGGGCGAGGAAGTAGCCCGGCGACATCAGCACGCACGGCACGCCGCTGAAGATCGGCTGCAACAGGCCACCGATCAGGCCCATGTCGTGGTACAGCGGCAGCCAGCTGACGATCACGTCATCGGGGTTGAGGTCGATGCCGAAACCGTGGCGGATCAGCTGCTCGTTGGCCACCAGGTTGCCGTGGCTGACCTGCACGCCCTTGGGCAACGCCGTGGAGCCGGAGGTGTACTGCAGAAAGGCGATGTCATGCCCCGCCAATACCGGCTCGCGCCATTGCGCGGCGAGCTGCGGGTCCAGGCGGTCCACCGCCAGCAGGGTCGGGCCATTGTCCGCAGCCAGGGCATCAAGGCCCTGCAAACTGTCACACAGCGCCTCTACCGTCAGCAGCAGACGCGGTTCGGCGTCGGCGATGATCGACAGCAGGCGTTCCTGATGGTGCTGGCGCGACGACTCCGGCGGATAGGCCGGCACCGCGATCACCCCGGCGTACAGGCAGCCGAAGAACGCCGCGACATAGTCCGGCCCGCTGGGAAACAGCAGCACGGCGCGCTCGCCGAAGTCGGCACGGGCCTGCAAGGCCGCGGCGATGGTGCGGGCACGCTGGTCGAGATCCCGGTAGCTGAGCACCGCCTGTTCACCGGGCGCGTCGGCGAGAAAGCGCAAGGCAATCCGTTCCGGGGTCTGGGCGGCGCGCTGTGCCAGGGCCTGGACCAGCGAGTGCGGGAGTTCGAAGGCGTCCGTCATGGAATGTTCCTGCCAGTGTCTGGGTGAGTCGTGCCTGGCTGGCCCCGCGCATGACAGGCGGGCAGCGTTCGGCAGCCGGATGTACACAGGGGAACGGATGGACGGGGCAACAAATTAGGCCCGGATCAGGCCAATGCAAGTGGCGCGGTTGACGTGCTTCACAGCGTCGCCGCTTAGAACTGAAATCAATCGAAACTCATTAACTTTCGTATTTGACAATCATTATCATTACGCATAGCTTGTCGCACGTCGTAGGAAGCATCCCCTTGAGGTGTGCTCCCTTTCCCCTCTGAGACAAGGTGATTTCCATGGCGGAACAACTATCCACAAGTAAGTGCGATTCACCATTACTCCAGGCGTTCGTCGACAACCGCAACATCCTGGTCAAGATCGCGGCGCGCATCACCGGCTGCCGTTCGCGCGCCGAGGATGTGGTGCAGGACGCCTTCTTCCGGCTCAGCGCCGCCCCGCAGATCACTTCATCGTTCAAGGCCCAGCTCAGCTACCTGCTCCAGATCGTGCGCAACCTGGCCATCGATCACTACCGCAAGCAGGCCATGGAGCTGAAGTACTCCGGCAGTGAAGAGGAGGGCCTGAACGTGGTCATCCAGAACGCCTCGCCCGAAGCCACCCACATCAACCTCGCCACCCTCGAGCACATCGCCGCCTCGCTCAACGAGCTGCCCGCGCGCACCCGCTATGCCTTCGAGATGTACCGGCTGCATGGCGTGCCGCAAAAGGACATCGCCAAGGAGCTCGGGGTCTCGCCGACGCTGGTCAACTTCATGATCCGCGATGCGCTGATCCACTGCCGCAAGAGCAGCCGCCAGGGCTGACAGCACGGTTCACCGGCAAGCCGACTCCTACACAGCGCCCAACCTCAGCCCGTAGGAGCCAGCCTTGCTGGCGAAGCAGACAACGCCGGCACCTACAAGACAACGCACCTCACACCAAGGTGCAGCGCTCGAAGAACCGCTCACGCCCCAGGATCATCAGCGCCGCACGCTTGTGCGGGAAATCGAATTCTTTTTCGCAATGGAAGCACTGGTCGTGCATGTAGCCGATCATCTTGCCGTTGTCGGCGCGCGGCTCGGCCACCACCCGCTGGGTACGCGGGTCATCGAGGAACAGGTAGTGGACCAGCGCCGACAGCCAGCTGGCGACCTTGTGCGGCCCGCGGTGCGCTTCCTCGCCGACCAGCATGTGAATACCACGATCGTAGTCGTCGGCTGGGTAGAACGGCGCGATACGATCTTCCTTGGCCCAATAGGCTTCGAAATAAGCGAAGGGCTCATCGTCAAAACAGCCGATCAAGGTCAGGGTGTGCGGATCCTGTTCGAGCTTGTCCAGGTATTCGCGATGCTGCGCCAGCGTGCCGCCCTCCTGCCAGAAATGCGCCACGCGCGGGTTGTTCTGCCAACGGTTGAAGCGCTCCAGGTCCTGCTCGATCTCCAGGGTACGCAGCGACACCCATGCCCCCAGGCGCGCATCGAAACGTCGATACACCTCGCCACGCGGCTTGGGCGTGCGGCGTGGATGACGCTTGCCCTGGCTGATCTGCATCTGCTGCGGGTAAACGCCGGCCAAGGTCTCGCCCAGCCAGGGCTGGGGCAACTGCCAGAACAACGTGCGCTCGCACAGGTACTGCCCCGGCGCCTCGCCCGGCACCAGCAAGCCACTGGCCACCGCCTGCGGTTGGGCCTGCGGCAAGTGCCAGACCAGGCGCTGGCAGGCCGGATCACGCGACAGCAGCCAATAGCAGGCGGCCCACAGCGCTTGCTCCGGGCGCTCGGGGCAGACCTGCTCGAGGTGCACATGCACCCCATCCGCCGCCACCAGGCGCACCCCGATCAAGGGGCGTCCTTCCAGGGTGAGGCTCAGGTGGCAATCGCCTTCGTCGGCGTGCAAGGTGCGCCACCGGGGCGCGCAAAGGGGGGGCGAAGCGGCATCGAACGGCATGGTCATGACTCACGGCAAGTGAAAGAAGGCTCACTCCAGTGAACGTGACCGGCCCTGGGCAATTTAGTCGTGCGGGGCTTGGACGGTGATCTGGTAAGGCTGGAAGATTCGCAACAGCTCACCGTTTTCGCGCAGGCCGCGCAGCAGGCCGGCAAATGCCTCGGGGCTGATCGGCGCGTCGGGACGCAACAACGCGTAGTGATGGTAGACCTGGTCGACCCGCGTCGAAGCCATGAGCACACTTTCGGGATTGCGTTTGAGAAAATCGATCAGGTAGGAGCGAGTCACCAGGGCAATATCGGCACGCCCACGCTCGACCATGTTCAGGTTGCTGTCATGGGAGTAGGTCAGGGTCGCGCGAAAGCGCTTCTTCAGGTAAGCCGGATCCGGATTGAAATCGGCGAAGGCGTAGTGATAGCCGTTGAACAGCGCCAGGCGCTTGCCGTCAAGCTCGTCGAAATAGCGCTGGTCACGCTCGGCCTGTCGCCGGGTGACGAAGATCTCGGCATCCTCAAGGCCCATGTCCACGGCCTTGTGCGCGATGCCCTGCCAGCCCCATTGCGGGTTCTCGAAGATCGCCATGTCGGTGCGGCCCTGCTGAAAATCACCGAAGCGCCTGGGGATTGAGGTCGGTACCAGGACGAAACGGTACTGCCCCTGCATCCGATTGAGGGCCTCCACCAACTGCGGCAGCAGGCCAGTATCGGCGCCCTGCTCCGGGCGCACCGTGTAGGGTGGGAAATGCGCCGCCCCCACTTTCACCTCACGGGCCTCGTCGGCCCGCGCCGCGGCTGTCAGCAACAAGGTAGCGAACAACAGCAGGGAAGACGACAGCTTGAGGCTGGGCAGAGGGATCAAGTCGGGACACTCATCACAGGTTGGGGCCTTAATGCGCTAAAGCTAGGCGTTTTCCCTGACCGGCACAACCGCCGGATATGCCAAAGTGCCAGGGGATGCCGTGCGCGCCGACTTTGGCTACGCTCTACTGGCCCGCGCGCTGGCGCCTCTTCGAGGCCTTACCGGCGGGCCTTCGCGCATTGATAGGGAGCCTGGCATGGGCCATTGGTTGGTGATCGACCTGGAAGCCACCACCGACGAGGGTGGCTGGCCGGTCACGGATATGGAAGTCATCGAGATCGGCGCGAGCCTGGTCACCCGCGACGGCCGCGAGGTCGAGCATTTTCAGCGTTTCGTGCGGCCTCGGCGGCGGCCGCAACTGACCCCGTTCTGCCGCGAGCTGACTCACATCCGCCAGGCCGACGTCGATGGCGCCGCGCCTTTCGCCGAGGTCTGGGGGCAGTTCGAGCGCTGGCTGACGCATCACCAGGGACACTTGCAGGCCTGGGTCAGCTGGGGCGACTACGACCGCAAGCAGTTGCTGCAGGAATGGCAGTCGCACCAGGTGCACAGCCTGCTGGCGCAACTGCCGCACATCAACCTCAAGCAGCGCTTCGCCAAGGCCCGCCACCTGCAGCGCCCGACCGGGCTGAACGGTGCCCTGCAACTGGCCGGGCTGCAGTTTGCCGGGCGCCAGCACCGGGCCCTGGAAGATGCGCGCAACACCGCCCGCCTGCTGCCCTTGAGCCTGCCGGCGGGAGACGCCTGAAACAGATGACGTCGCGGCGGGCCTTGGGCATACTGGCCAGCCCATTTTTCAGCCCTTTTCCAGGAGCCGCTCCATGTTCAAGGTCAATGAGTACTTCGATGGCACCGTCAAGTCGATCGCCTTCGAAGGCCAGGAAGGTCCGGCCACCGTCGGCGTCATGGCCCCGGGCGAATACGAGTTCGGCACCGCCAAGCGCGAGATCATGCACGTGGTCTGCGGCGCCCTGACCGTCAAGTTGCCGGGCAGCGACAACTGGGAAAAGTTCGGCGCGGGCAGCCAGTTCAACGTGCCGGCCGACAGCAAGTTCCAGCTCAAGGTCGCCGTCGATACCGCCTACCTGTGCGAGTACCGCGACTAAGCTGTCGCCTGCACCGGCCTCTTCGCGGGTAAACCCGCTCCCACAGGTTCAGCACTGCCCTTGACCTGTGGCAGCGGGCTTGCCCGCGAAGAAGGCAGCATCAACTCTTCAGGAAACCTGCCACCTTTTCCGCAGCCGCCTGCAGATGCTGCTCATGGCTGAACCCCGAAGCCTTCAACGGCTTCAAGTCATGATCCGCCGCCGCCAGCCAGTTCACCTCGATCGCCGGCGATAACTCATACCCCGCCACCGCCTCGCGATTGCCCAGGGCATCCCGCTCGCCCTGCACGATCAGCGTCGGCGTGCGCAGCCCCGCCAGATGCTCGACCCGGGGCTTCTCTGGCTTGCCCACCGCATAGAACGGATAGCCCAGGCACACCAGCGCGTGCGCGCCGAGTTCGTCGGCGAGCAAACTGGCCATGCGCCCGCCCATGGACTTGCCGCCCACGGCCAACTTGCCCGCGACCAAAGGTCGCACCTGTTCGTATACAGTCCGCCAGGCTTCGAGCAACAGCTTCTGCGGATTGGGCGGCCGCTTGCCGCCGCCGACACGCCGCTCGGCCATGTACGGAAACTCGAAGCGCACCACCCCTACCCCTTGCCCTGCCAGCCTTTGCGCCATGTCCTCCATGAACCCGCTGTCCATCGGCGCACCGGCGCCATGGGCCAGGATCAGGCAGGCGCAAACGCTGCGATCCCCCGTAGTTTTCGGAGGATCGCAGCGCAAGCCTGGGACATTTCCGATCTTCGCCCATTGATCCCCGTCAATACCGGCACTTAGCCCATTAATCATGCTTGCCTCGCTGTTTAGCCTGCCTATAACCGTGGATGGGAACCCATACATGAACACAACCAGCAGTACCGCCTACAACTATCAGGTGGTCCGCCAATTCGCCATCATGACGGTGGTGTGGGGCATCGTCGGGATGGGGCTCGGCGTCTTCATTGCCGCCCAGCTCGCCTGGCCCGCCTTCAACTTCGACCTGCCGTGGACCAGCTTCGGCCGCCTGCGACCCTTGCACACCAACGCGGTGATCTTCGCCTTCGGCGGTTGTGCCCTGTTCGCCACCTCCTATTATTCGGTGCAACGCACCTGCCAGACCACCCTGTTCGCGCCACGCCTGGCCGCGTTCACCTTCTGGGGCTGGCAACTGGTGATCCTGCTGGCGGCGATCAGCCTGCCGCTGGGCTACACCAGCACCAAGGAATACGCCGAACTGGAATGGCCGATCGACATCCTGATCACCATCGTCTGGGTCGCCTATGCCGTGGTGTTCTTCGGTACGCTGATGAAGCGCAACACCAAGCACATCTACGTGGGCAACTGGTTCTTCGGCGCCTTCATCCTCACCGTGGCGATCCTGCACATCGTCAACAACCTGGAAGTCCCGGTCAGCCTGACCAAGTCCTACTCGCTGTACGCCGGCGCCACCGATGCCATGGTGCAGTGGTGGTACGGGCATAACGCCGTGGGCTTCTTCCTCACCGCCGGTTTCCTGGGGATGATGTACTACTACGTGCCCAAGCAGGCCGAGCGCCCGGTGTATTCGTATCGCCTGTCGATCGTCCACTTCTGGGCGCTGATCACCCTGTACATCTGGGCCGGCCCGCACCACCTGCACTACACCGCGCTGCCGGACTGGGCGCAGTCGCTGGGCATGATCATGTCGCTGATCCTGCTGGCCCCGAGCTGGGGCGGCATGATCAACGGCATGATGACCCTCTCGGGCGCCTGGCATAAGCTGCGCAGCGACCCGATCCTGCGCTTCCTGGTGGTATCGCTGGCGTTCTACGGCATGTCCACCTTCGAAGGCCCGATGATGGCCATCAAGACGGTCAACGCCCTGTCCCACTACACCGACTGGACCATCGGCCACGTCCACGCCGGCGCCCTCGGCTGGGTGGCGATGATCTCGATCGGCGCGCTGTACCACACCATCCCGAAAGTGTTCGGCAAAGAGCGCATGTACAGCCTCGGGCTGATCAACGCGCACTTCTGGCTGGCGACCATCGGCACCGTGCTCTACATCGCCTCGATGTGGGTCAACGGCATCGCCCAGGGCCTGATGTGGCGCGCGGTCAACAGCGACGGCACGCTGACCTACTCGTTCGTCGAAACCCTGGTGGCCAGCCACCCAGGCTTCGTCGTGCGCTTCGTCGGCGGCGTGATCTTCCTCAGCGGCATGTTCCTGATGGCCTGGAACACCTGGCGCACCGTGCGTGCCCCGGCTGCCGAGCAAGCCACCGCCAACGCCCAGCTGGCTTGAGGAGTAGAGCCTGATGAACCATGAAGTCGTTGAAAAAAACATAGGCCTGATGGCCCTGCTGATGGTGTTCGCCGTCAGCATCGGTGGCCTGACCCAGATCGTCCCGCTGTTCTTCCAGGACGTCACCAACAAGCCGGTCGAAGGCATGAAGCCCTACACCGCCCTGCAGCTCGAAGGCCGCGACATCTACATCCGCGAAGGCTGCGTCGGCTGCCACTCGCAGATGGTCCGGCCGTTCCGCGCCGAGACCGAGCGCTACGGCCACTACTCGGTGGCCGGCGAGAGCGTGTGGGACCACCCGTTCCTGTGGGGCTCCAAGCGCACCGGGCCGGACCTGGCCCGCGTCGGCGGCCGCTACTCGGACGACTGGCACCGCGCGCACCTGTACAACCCGCGCAACGTGGTACCGGAGTCGAAGATGCCGTCCTATCCGTGGCTGGTGGCCGCGCAGGTCGACAACAGCCACACCGACGTCAAGATGCGCGTCCTGCGCAGCCTCGGCGTGCCCTACAGCGACGACGACATCGCCGGCGCCAAGGACGAGGTCAAGGGCAAGACCGAGATGGACGCGCTGGTCGCCTACCTGCAGGTGCTCGGCACCGCGATCAAGAACAAGAGGTGAGTGCGATGGAAATGGACATCGGCATGATCCGCGGCCTCGGCACCCTGGTAGTGATGATTGCCTTCATCGGCCTGTCACTGTGGGTGTTCAACCGCCGCCGCGACCGAGATTTCGCCGAAGCGCGCCTGCTGCCCTTCGTCGACGACCGCCTGCCCCCCGCCGGGCAGGAACCTGCCATGAGGAGTAACGGGCAATGACCACCTTCTGGAGTACGTACATCAGCGTACTGACCATCGGCAGCCTGATCGGCCTGACCTGGCTGCTGCTCGGCACCCGCAAGGGCCAGAGCAGCGACACCACCGACCAGACCATGGGCCACAGCTTCGATGGCATCGAGGAGTACGACAACCCGCTGCCGAAGTGGTGGTTCTGGCTGTTCGTCGGCACCCTGGTGTTCTCGGTCGGCTACCTGATCCTCTACCCGGGCCTGGGCAACTGGAAAGGCATCCTGCCCGGCTACGAGAACGGCTGGACCCAGGTGGACGAGTGGCAGAAAGAGATGGACAAGGCCGACGCCAAGTTCGGCCCGATCTTCGCCAAGTACGCCGCCATGCCGGTGGAGGAAGTGGCCAAGGACCCGCAGGCGCTGAAGATGGGCAGCCGACTGTTCGCCTCCAACTGCTCGGTGTGCCACGGCTCCGACGCCAAGGGCTCCTATGGCTTTCCCAACCTGACCGACAACGACTGGCGCTGGGGCGGCGAGCCGGAGACCATCAAGGCCTCGATCATGAACGGCCGCCACGGCATCATGCCGGGCTGGGCCACGGTGATCGGCGAGCAAGGCGTGGCGGATGTGGCCGCGTTCGTGCTGACCAACCTCGATGGCCGCCAGCTGCCGGCGGACGCCAAGGCCGACCCGGTCAAGGGCAAGGAGATCTTCGCCAGCAACTGCGTGGCCTGCCACGGGCCTGAAGGCAAGGGCACCCCCGCCATGGGCGCGCCCAACCTGACCCACCCGCAGGCGTTCATCTACGGCTCGAGCTTCGCCCAGTTGCAGCAGACCATCCGTTATGGCCGTCAGGGCCAGATGCCTGCGCAGCATGACATCCAGGGCAACGACAAGGTCCACCTGCTAGCGGCCTATGTGTATAGCCTGTCGCAGGACCAAGTACCGGAAACCGTAACCGCCAAGTAAAACCCGAGGGCCGCTTCGCGGCTCTTTTCGCGGGCAAGCCCGCTCCCACAGGTCCAGTGCTGTACCTGTGGGAGCGGGCTTGCCCGCGAAGGCCTGCACAGTAAGCCCCTTCTCCAGCATCTCCCCCGCCTTGCACCCCCTCCGAACACTACTAAGCTTGTTGCCACAGTGGCTCCGCTCGCAGCGACCGGAACAGACGTGGTGCACAGCCTGACACCACGCCTGCGATCCAGTCACACGAGCCTGCGGCTTTGGGATGACGCCTTGCCTGCCCGTCCCGGATTTAAAAGCTTGACCGATCGATCAGAAAAACATGAAAAATGGTACACATTACAAATATTTGTTTGTGTACAATCGTTCAACCCCAACGCCACGGGACGGTGGCGAAAAGGGTCTGGACACGGGTCGGTGCCCGATCGCCTGCGTTGCCATAACCCTGGTGGTTATCGATACTGGCGCCGATTTACCAACCAACAAGAACACCCAAACCGTGGAACCTTAGAATGAGCACTGCAATCAGTCCGACTGCTTATAACTATAAGGTCGTCCGCCAGTTCGCCATCATGACGGTGGTCTGGGGGATCCTTGGCATGGGGCTCGGCGTCTTCATCGCCTCGCAACTGGTATGGCCCCAGCTCAACCTGGACCTGCCATGGACGAGCTTCGGCCGCCTGCGCCCGCTGCACACCAACCTGGTGATCTTCGCCTTCGGCGGCTGTGCCCTGTTCGGCACCAGCTACTACGTGGTGCAGCGCACCTGCCAGACCCGGCTGATCTCCGACAGCATGGCCGCCTTCACCTTCTGGGGTTGGCAGGCGGTGATCGTCGGCGCGCTGATCACCCTGCCGATGGGCTTCACCACCACCAAGGAATACGCCGAGCTCGAGTGGCCGCTGGCGATCCTCCTGGCCATCGTCTGGATCACCTACGCCCTGGTGTTCTTCGGCACCATCGTCAAGCGCAAGACCAAGCACATCTACGTCGGCAACTGGTTCTACGGCGCCTTCATCGTGGTCACCGCGATGCTGCACATCGTCAACCACATCTCGCTGCCGGTGAGCCTGTTCAAGTCGTACTCGGCCTACGCCGGCGCCACCGACGCGATGATCCAGTGGTGGTACGGGCACAACGCCGTGGGCTTCTTCCTTACCACTGGCTTCCTGGGGATGATGTACTACTTCGTGCCCAAGCAGGCCGAGCGGCCGATCTACTCCTATCGCCTGTCGATCGTGCACTTCTGGGCGCTGATCACCCTGTACATCTGGGCAGGCCCCCACCACCTGCACTACACCGCCCTGCCCGACTGGGCGCAGTCGCTGGGCATGGTGATGTCGATCATCCTCCTGGCGCCGAGCTGGGGCGGCATGATCAACGGCATGATGACCCTGTCGGGGGCCTGGCATAAGCTGCGCACCGACCCGATCCTGCGCTTTTTGGTGGTCTCGCTGGCGTTCTATGGCATGTCTACCTTCGAAGGCCCGATGATGGCCATCAAGACAGTCAACTCGCTGTCGCACTACACCGATTGGACCATCGGCCACGTCCACGCCGGCGCTCTTGGCTGGGTGGCGATGATCTCGATCGGCGCGGTCTACCACATGATCCCGAAACTCTACGGCCGCGAGCAGATGCACAGCATCGGCCTGATCAACGCGCACTTCTGGCTGGCGACCATCGGCACCGTGCTGTACATCGCCTCGATGTGGGTCAACGGCATCACCCAGGGCCTGATGTGGCGCGCCATCAACGACGATGGCACCCTCACCTACTCCTTCGTCGAAGCGCTGCAGGCCAGCCACCCGGGCTTCATCGTCCGCGCCCTGGGCGGTGCGTTCTTCGCCTCCGGCATGCTGCTGATGGCCTACAACGTGCTGCGCACCGTGCGCGCCGCCAACCCGGCACAGGCTGAGGAAGCCGCCAAGATCGTCGTCGCGGGAGCCCACTGATGAAGCATGAAGCAGTCGAGAAGAACATTGGCCTGATGGCCTTCTTCATGGTCATCGCCGTCAGCGTCGGTGGCCTCACGCAGATCGTCCCGCTGTTCTTCCAGGACGTCACCAACAAGCCGGTCGAGGGCATGAAGCCACGCACCGCGCTGGAGCTCGAAGGGCGCGACATCTACATCCGCGAAGGCTGCGTCGGCTGCCACTCGCAGATGATCCGCCCGTTCCGCGCCGAGACCGAGCGCTACGGCCACTACTCGGTGGCCGGCGAGAGCGTGTGGGACCACCCGTTCCTCTGGGGCTCCAAGCGCACCGGGCCGGACCTGGCCCGCGTCGGCGGCCGCTACTCCGACGACTGGCACCGCGCGCACCTGTACAACCCGCGCAACGTGGTGCCGGAGTCGAAGATGCCGTCCTACCCGTGGCTGGTCGAGAACAAGCTCGATGGCAAGGACACCGCCAAGAAGATGGAAGTCCTGCGCACCCTGGGCACGCCGTACACCGACGAAGACATCGCCGGCGCCAAGGACGCAGTCAAGGGCAAGACCGAGATGGACGCCATCGTCGCGTACCTGCAAGGCCTTGGCACCCTCATCAAGAGCAAACGGTGACCGTGATGGATATCGGGATGATTCGCGGCCTCGGCACCGTGGTGGTGCTGGTGGCCTTCGTGGGCCTGGCGCTGTGGGTGTTTAGCCCGCGGCGCAAGCAGGACTTCGATGAAGCGACGCAACTGCCGTTCGCGGACGACCCCGAGGCCACCCGGCACCTCGAGCAAGCACGAGCTTCTAGGAGCAAACAACAATGACAACCTTCTGGAGTCTGTACGTCAGCGTCCTGACCCTGGGCACCATCTTCGCCTTGACCTGGCTGCTGCTGTCGACCCGCAAGGGCCAGCGCGAGGAGATCACCGACGAAACCGTCGGCCACGCCTTCGACGGCATCGAGGAGTACGACAACCCGCTGCCCAAATGGTGGTTCTGGCTGTTCGTCGGCACCGTCGTCTTCGCCCTCGGCTACCTGGTGCTCTACCCCGGCCTGGGCAACTGGAAAGGCATCCTGCCCGGCTATGCCTACCTGGATAACGACAAGCAGACCGAGTTCAGCAACGGCCAGGCCGGCTGGACCGGGGTGCACGAGTGGGAAAAGGAGATGGCCAAGGCCGACGCCCGCTTCGGGCCGATCTTCGCCAAATTCGCCGCCATGCCGCTGGAAGACGTGGCCAAGGATCCGCAGGCACTGAAGATGGGCGCCCGGCTGTTCGCCTCCAACTGCTCGGTGTGCCACGGCTCCGATGCCCGCGGCGCCTATGGTTTCCCCAACCTGACCGACAATGACTGGCGCTGGGGCGGTGAGCCGGAGACCATCAAGACCACCATCATGAACGGCCGCCACGGCGTGATGCCAGGCTGGGCCACGGTGATTGGCGAGCAAGGCGTGGCGGATGTGGCCGCGTTCGTGCTGACCAACCTCGACGGGCGCCAGCTGCCGGCGGACGCCAAGGCCGATCCGGCCAAGGGCCAGCAAATCTTTGCCACCAACTGCGTGGCCTGCCACGGTCCCGAAGGCAAGGGCACCCCAGCCATGGGCGCGCCCAACCTGACCCACCCGCAGGCGTTCATCTACGGTTCGAGCTTCGCCCAGTTGCAACAGACCATCCGCTATGGCCGCCAAGGGCAGATGCCAGCCCAGGCGCAGATGCAGGGCAACGACAAGGTCCACCTGCTGGCCGCTTATGTCTACAGCCTGTCGCATCAAGCCGAGCCGCCGACCCAGCCTGAGTAAGGCAGGCCTGGCCTGTTCGCGGGTAAACCCGCTCCCACAGGTACTTCACTGATCCTTGTGGGAGCGGGTTTACCCGCGAAGAGGCCGGCACTGACAGCACGATTCCTGCAGGCTTCATGACCTGGATCAATTGACAGCCGCCATATCACGATTCCTATCAAAAACCCAACGCGACTAAAGGTCGCAGCGCGCCCCGCACGCGCCATCACAGGCGTATCATGGGCCGCAGAGCGCTAGCAGAACGCGCGAGACTGCGGCCGGCAAGCACTGGCCGCGGCATTTCTCCACTGCCGTGGGACTTGATGATGAGCAAGCAAATTCCGGTACATGATGTCACCCCGCCTGCCAGCAAAGGGAAGGATTCCGTCGATCTCTACGCCTCGCGCGAAAAAATCTACACCCGTGCCTTCACTGGCCTGTTCCGCAGGTTGCGGATGGTCGGCGGCGCGGTGCTGTTCCTGCTGTACTTCGGCACCGTCTGGCTGAGCTGGGGGGGCCGCCAGGCCGTGTGGTGGGACCTGCCCGAACGCAAGTTCTACATCTTCGGCGCCACCATCTGGCCGCAGGACTTCATCCTGCTCTCGGGCATCCTGATCGTCGCCGCCTTCGGCCTGTTCTTCATCACTGTCTACGCCGGCCGGGTCTGGTGCGGCTACACCTGCCCACAGAGCGTGTGGACCTGGGTGTTCATGTGGTGCGAGAAGGTCACCGAAGGCGACCGCAACCAGCGCATGAAGCTGGACAAGCAACCGATGAGCGCCAACAAGTTCCTGCGCAAGTTCACCAAGCACAGCCTGTGGCTGCTGATCGGCTTCGTCACCGGCATGACCTTCGTCGGCTACTTCACCCCGGTCCGCGAACTGGTCTTCGAATTCTTCACCGGGCAGGCCGACGGCTGGGCTTACTTCTGGGTCGGCTTCTTCACCCTGGCCACCTATGGCAACGCCGGCTGGTTGCGCGAGCAAGTGTGCGTGTACATGTGTCCCTATGCGCGCTTCCAGAGCGTGATGTTCGACAAGGACACCCTGATCGTCTCCTACGACCCGCGCCGTGGCGAAACCCGCGGTCCGCGCAAGAAGGACATGGACTACAAGGCCAAGGGCCTGGGCGACTGCATCGACTGCACCATGTGCGTGCAGGTCTGCCCGACCGGCATCGACATCCGCGACGGCCTGCAGATCGAGTGCATCGGCTGCGCCGCCTGCATCGACGCCTGCGACGCGATCATGGACAAGATGAACTACCCCAAGGGCCTCATCAGCTACACCACCGAACACAACCTGTCAGGCCAGAAAACCCATATGCTGCGCCCACGCCTGATCGGCTACGCGCTGGTGCTGCTGGTGATGATCGGCGCCCTGGCCACCGCCTTCGCCACCCGTTCGCTGGTCGGCTTCGATGTCGCCAAGGACCGCGTGCTGTACCGCGAGAACGCCCAGGGCCGGATCGAGAACGTCTACAGCCTCAAGGTGATGAACAAGGACCAACGCGACCACGTCTATGTGCTCGACGCCGCCGGCCTGCCGGACCTCAAGCTCGAAGGTCGGCGCGAAATCCGCGTCAGCGCTGGCGACATCGTCACCTTGCCGGTGCAGTTGTCGGTCGCCCCCGAGCAACTGCCTTCGACCACCAACGAAATCACCTTCATCCTCAAGGACGCCGACGACAGCGCCAGCCAGGTTGAAGCCAAGAGCCGCTTCATCGGCCCACAGATCCGCTGAGAGAGAATTTCGACAATGCCTGCCACCGCCGCCAGCCCCTGGTACAAGCACCTCTGGCCCTGGATCATCATTGGCATCCTGGCCACTTCGGTGTGCCTGAGCCTGACCATGGTCAGCATCGCCGTGCGCAACCCGGACAACCTGGTCAACGACAACTACTACGAAGCCGGCAAGGGCATCAACCGCTCGCTGGACCGCGAGCTACTGGCCCAGGCCCTCAACCTCAAGGCCAGCGTGCACCTGGACGACCTCACCGGCGAGGTCGAGGTACGCCTGACCGGCAATAGCGCCCCACAGGCGCTGGAGCTCAACCTCATCTCGCCGACCCAGCCGGACAAAGACCGCAAGGTCCAGTTGGCGCGCAGCGAGCCGGGGCGTTATGTCGGCCAGCTGGTCGACAAGGTCGAAGGGCGGCGCTTCGTCGAGTTGCTCGGCAGCCAGGACGACCATGTGTGGCGATTGTTCGAGGAAGAGAAGGTCGAGCACGGGGTGACCTTGCAGCTGGGGGATGAAGCGTTGCAAGGTGCCGAGCACCAGCAATGAATCGCCGCACCGCTGTTCGCGGCACAAGGCGGCCCCCCTGTAGGAGCGGCCTTGTGCCGCGAAAGGGCCGCAAAGCGACCCCGGCAATCCCAAGCCAAAAGATAGACGCAAAATGACCCACCCCACCCCCTGCTACCACTGCGCCCTGCCCGTCCCCGCCGGCAGTCGCTTCACCGCCGTGGTGCTTGGCGCGCCACGGCAGTTCTGCTGCCCCGGCTGCCAGGCGGTGGCCGAGTCCATCGTCGCCGGGGGCCTGGAGCACTACTACCAGCACCGCAGCGACAGCAACGCCAACCCCGAGGCCCTGCCCCGCCAGTTGCAGGACGAGCTGGCGCTGTACGACCGCAATGACGTGCAACGCCACTTCGTCCGCCACGAAGGCGAACAGGCCGAGGCCACCTTGCTGGTCGAAGGCATCAGCTGCGCCGCCTGTGGCTGGTTGATCGAGAAGCACCTGCGCAACCTACCCGGGGTCGCCGAGGCGCGCCTGAACCTGTCCAACCACCGCCTGCTGGTTACCTGGGCCGACAGCCAGTTGCCGCTGTCCAGGCTGCTCGCCGAGCTGCGCCAGATCGGCTACGCCGCCCACCCCTACCAACCCGACCAGGCTGCCGAACAACTGGCCCGGGAAAACCGCAGCGCCTTGCGTCGCCTCGGCGTGGCCGGCCTGCTGTGGTTCCAGGCGATGATGGCGACCATGGCCACCTGGCCGGAATTCAACATCGACCTGTCGCCAGAGATGCACACCATCCTGCGCTGGGTCGCGCTGTTCCTGACCACACCCATCGTGTTCTACAGCTGCGCGCCGTTCTTCAAGGGCGCCGCCCGCGACCTGCGCACCCGCCACCTGACCATGGACGTCTCGGTATCGCTGGCCATCGCCCTGGCCTATTGCGCCGGAATCTGGACTGCGATCACCGGTCACGGCGAACTGTACTTCGACACCGTGGGCATGTTCGCCCTGTTCCTGCTCACCGGGCGCTACCTTGAACGCCGCGCCCGCGAACGCACCGCTACCGCCACCGCGCAACTGGTCAATCTGCTGCCGGCCTCGTGCCTGCGCCTGGATGCCAACGGCCAGGCCGAGCGCATCCTGTTGGGCGAGCTGCAACGCGGCGACCGCGTGCAGGTGCTGCCCGGCGCGGTGGTCCCCGCCGACGGACGCATCGTCGAAGGCCGCTCCAGCGTCGACGAATCGCTGCTGACCGGCGAGTACCTGCCCCTGCCACGAGGCGCTGGCGACCGGGTCACCGGCGGCACCCTCAACATCGAGAGCACGCTCACGGTCGAGGTGCAAGCCCTGGGCCAGGAGTCGCGCCTGTCGGCGATCGTCCGCCTGCTCGAACGCGCCCAGTCGGAGAAACCACGCCTGGCCGAAATCGCCGACCGCGCCTCGCAGTGGTTCCTGCTGTTCACCCTGGTGGCGGCGCTGGTCATTGGCCTGGTCTGGTGGCAACTCGATGCGCCCCGGGCGTTCTGGATCGTCCTCGCCATGCTGGTCGCCACCTGCCCCTGCGCCCTGTCGCTGGCGACCCCGACCGCCCTCACCGCTGCCACCGGCACGCTGCACAAACTCGGCCTGTTGGTAACCCGCGGTCATGTACTGGAGGGCCTGAACCAGATCGACACGGTAATCTTCGACAAGACCGGTACCCTCACCGAAGGCCGCCTGACACTGCGCAGCATCCGCCCGCTGGGGCGCCTGGACAGCGACAGCTGCCTGGCCCTGGCCGCCGCCCTCGAGAACCGCTCCGAACACCCCATCGCCCGCGCCTTTGGCCGCGCCGCCCAGCCGGCCGACGCGGTCAGCAGCGTGCCCGGGCTGGGTCTTGAAGGCGAACTGCAGGGCCAGCGCCTGCGCATAGGCCAAGCCTCCTTCGTCTGCGCCCTGAGCGGCAGCGAAGTGCCTGCCGTGCCTGCACCGCGCGGCCAATGGCTGCTGCTGGGTGATCGCCAGGGGCCGCTGGCCTGGTTCGGCCTCGACGACCGCCTGCGCGAGGACGCCCCCGGCCTGGTGGCAGCCTGCAAGGCGCGCGGCTGGCAGCCCCTGCTGCTGTCCGGCGACAGCTCGCCGATGGTCGCCGAGGTGGCCGCGCAGCTGGGCATCGACCAGGCTGTCGGCGGCCTGCGCCCGGACGACAAGCTCGAACGCCTGAAAGCCCTGCAGGCCAAGGGGCATCGAGTATTGATGGTCGGCGACGGGGTCAACGACGTGCCGGTACTGGCCGCCGCCGACATCAGCATCGCCATGGGCGGCGCCACCGACCTGGCCAAGACCAGCGCCGACGCCGTGCTGCTGTCCAACCGCCTGCAGGCGCTGGGGCAGGCCTTCGACCTGGCCCGCCGCACCCGGCGCAACATTGTCGAGAACCTGCTCTGGGCGACCTTGTACAATGGCCTCATGTTGCCGTTCGCCGCGCTTGGCTGGATAACCCCGGTGTGGGCGGCGATCGGCATGTCGGTCAGCTCGCTGATCGTGGTGCTCAACGCCCTGCGCCTGACCCGCCTGCCCCGCGCCAGCGCCGAGGCAACGCCGGCACATGAAAGGAAAGCGCTATGCCCGCCCTCTACGTGATGATCCCCGCCGCCCTGCTGTTGGTTGGCGTTGCCGTGTACATCTTCTTCTGGGCGGTGGACAGCGGCCAGTACGACGACCTCGAAGGCCCGGCCCACAGCATCCTGTTCGACGATCAGGACCCTCGCCACCAGGCTGCGGTGAAGCACGACGAAACCAAGCCCGACGACCAGGACCCGACCCCGCGTGCCTGAACTGATCCCCCTGCTCGGCTCGGCCCTGGTCCTTGGCCTGCTCGGCGGCGGTCACTGCCTGGGCATGTGCGGCGGCCTGATGGGCGCGCTCACCCTGGCCATTCCTCCCGAGCAACGCGGCAGGCGGCTACGCCTGCTGCTGACCTACAACCTGGGACGCATCCTCAGCTATGCCGCCGCCGGATTGCTGCTGGGCCTGGCCGGCGTGGCCGTGGCCAGCAGCCCGCTGGCCACCGGGCTGCGGGTACTGGCGGCGCTGCTGTTGATCGCCATGGGCCTGTACCTGGCTGGCTGGTGGAGCGGCCTGACTCGTATCGAAGCGCTCGGGCGCGGGCTCTGGCGCCATGTGCAGCCGCTGGCCACGCGCCTGCTGCCGGTCTCCAGCCTGCCCCGCGCCCTGCTGCTTGGCGCGCTGTGGGGCTGGCTGCCCTGCGGGCTGGTGTACAGCACCTTGCTGTGGTCGGCCAGCCAGGGCGATGCGCTGCACAGCGCCGCGCTGATGCTGGCGTTTGGCCTGGGCACCTGGCCGGTACTGCTGGCCACCGGGCTGGCCGCCGAGCGCGTCGGCGGCCTGTTGCGCAATCGCGGGGTACGCATGGCCGGGGGCGTACTGGTGATCCTGTTCGGCCTGTGGACCTTGCCCGGGCCACACCAGCACTGGCTCATGGGGCACTGAGGGGTCGCTGTGCGGTCCTTTTGCGGGTAAACCCGCTCCCACAGGGACCACGCGGCAGTGGCCCTGCTCGGCGAGCGCCGGATTCCTGACACAAATCAACATAGATTCCTACAGACGCCCCTAGACTCCGGACACTGCAGCTCTATCCGGGGACTACCCACATGCTCGACGACCTACGCTGGGACGCCGACCTGATCCGTCGCTACGATCTGGCCGGGCCACGCTACACCTCCTATCCGACCGCCGTGCAACTGCATGGCGAAGTGGGCTCGTTCGACCTGCTCCACGCCCTGCGCGAGAGCCGCCGCGCCACACGCCCGCTGTCGCTGTACGTGCACGTGCCGTTCTGCGCCAACATCTGCTACTACTGCGCCTGCAACAAGGTCATCACCAAGGACCGCGGCCGCGCCGCGCCCTACCTGCAGCGCCTGGAACAGGAAATCCAGCTGATCGCCTGCCACCTCGACCCTAAACAAGTTGTTGAACAGCTGCATTTCGGCGGCGGCACACCGACCTTCCTCAGCCATGTGGAATTGCGCCAGCTGATGGCCACCCTGCGCCAGCACTTCAACCTGCTGGATGACGACTCCGGCGACTATGGCATCGAGATCGACCCGCGCGAAGCCGACTGGTCGACCATGGGCCTGCTCCGCGAACTGGGCTTCAACCGTGTCAGCCTCGGCGTGCAGGACCTTGACCCGGCCGTGCAGCGCGCAGTCAATCGCCTGCAAAGCCTGGAGCAGACCCGCACCCTGATCGAGGCCGCGCGCACCCTGCAGTTCCGCTCGATCAACCTCGACCTGATCTACGGCCTGCCCAAGCAGACCCCGGAAGGTTTCGCCCGCACCGTCGAGGAGGTCATCCGCCTGCAGCCCGACCGCCTGTCGGTGTTCAACTATGCCCACCTGCCCGAGCGCTTCATGCCGCAACGGCGCATCGACAGCAACGACCTGCCGGCCCCCGCCGCCAAGCTGGAAATGCTGCACGCCACCATCGACCAACTGACCGCCGCCGGCTATCGCTATATCGGCATGGACCATTTCGCCCTGCCCGACGACGAACTGGCCATCGCCCAGGAAGAAGGCACCCTGCAACGCAATTTCCAGGGCTACACCACCCATGGTCATTGCGACCTGATCGGCCTGGGCGTGTCGGCGATCAGCCAGATCGGCGATCTCTACTGCCAGAACAGCAGCGACCTCAACACCTACCAGGACACCCTCTCCACTGCCCAGCTAGCGACCCAGCGTGGCCTGCTGTGCAACCAGGATGATCGCCTGCGCCGGGCAGTCATCCAGCAACTGATCTGCCACTTCGAACTGGACTTCGAAGCCATCGAACAGGCTTTCACCATTGATTTTCGCGGTTACTTCAACGATCTCTGGCCGCAGCTGCAGGCCATGCAGCGTGACGGCCTGATCACCCTGGATACCCAGGGTATCCGTATCCTGCCGGCCGGGCGGTTGCTGGCGCGCTCGGTGTGCATGGTCTTCGATGCCTACCTGGCGCAGCAGAATCGCCAGCGTTTCTCCAGGGTGATCTGAATGTATTGAGGCGTTTCACCGCATGGACAGCGGGCCTTTCGAGGCACACTATGGACAGTTGTACGGTACCGGAACCCCTTGCCGGACCGTTGCCGGCACGCACCAAAAATGCGCACGCTGGCCTACAGCCCATGCCGCGGGTTATCCTTACGGCTTATGTGTGCTTTCCCACAAGGATCGAAAGAAATGTCCGAGCCAGTAAAACTGCGCCCACACAACCAGGCCCACTGCAAGGATTGCAGCCTGGCCCCCCTGTGCCTGCCCCTGTCCCTCAACCTCGAGGACATGGACGCACTGGATGAAATCGTCAAACGCGGCCGCCCGCTGAAGAAAGGCGAGTTCCTGTTCCGCCAGGGTGACAATTTCGGCTCGGTCTACGCGGTTCGCTCCGGCGCCCTGAAAACCTTCAGCCTGAGCGACAGCGGCGAAGAGCAGATCACCGGTTTCCACCTGCCCAGCGAACTGGTCGGCCTGTCCGGCATGGACACCGAGGCCTACCCGGTCTCGGCCCAGGCCCAGGAAACCACCTCGGTGTGCGAGATCCCGTTCGAACGCCTCGACGAGCTGTCGGTGCAACTGCCACAACTGCGTCGCCAACTGATGCGGGTGATGAGCCGTGAAATCCGCGATGACCAGCAAATGATGCTGCTGCTGTCGAAGAAAACCGCCGACGAGCGCATCGCCACCTTCCTGGTCAACCTGTCCGCGCGCTTCCGCGCCCGCGGTTACTCGGCCAACCAGTTCCGCCTGAGCATGTCGCGCAACGAAATCGGCAACTACCTGGGCCTGGCCGTGGAAACCGTGTCCCGCGTGTTCACCCGCTTCCAGCAGAACGGCCTGCTCAAGGCTGAGGGCAAGGAAGTGCATATCCTCGACCCGATCCAGCTGTGCGCGCTGGCCGGTGGTGCGCTCGAGGCCTGATCGTGGCGTGAACAGGGTATACTGGCGCCTTGGTTTTTCCAGGATACCCGCCCCATGCACAGCGACACCTTCGACCTCAAAGCCCTGATCCGCCCGGTAGTGGACTTCCCCAAGCCGGGCGTGATCTTTCGCGATATCACCCCGCTGTTCCAGTCGCCGCGCGGGCTGCGCTATGTCGCCGACCAGTTCATCGAGCGCTATGTCGAGGCCGAGTTCAGCCACATCGGCGCCATGGATGCACGGGGCTTCCTGATCGGCTCGATCATCGCCCACCAGTTGAACAAGCCACTGATCCTGTTCCGCAAGCAAGGCAAACTGCCGGCCGACGTCCTGAGCGAGGGTTACCAGACCGAATATGGCGAAGCCTTCCTGGAAGTGCACGCCGACAGCCTTTGCGAGGGGGATTCGGTGCTGATCTTCGATGACCTGATCGCCACCGGCGGCACCCTGCTGGCCGCGGCCAACCTGGTACGCCGCACCGGCGCCCAGGTGTTCGAGGCGGCGGCGATCATCGACCTGCCAGAGCTGGAAGGTTCGCGTCGCCTGCAAGCGGCCGGGGTACCGACCTTCTGCCTGACCGAGTTTTCCCTCAGCGAATATTAAAAGCAGCGGCAAGCTGCAAGCCTCAAGCTGCAAGTAAAAGCAGATCAGCGCATAACCGCTTTTACTTGTCGCTTGCAGCTTGCAACTCGAAGCTTCAAAGCGAAATCGGCCTGCGCCCCGCGAAAGCATGGGCCAGCGTGCCGCCATCCACCAGCTCCAACTCCCCGCCCAGGGGCACGCCATGGGCAATACGCGTAGCGGCCAGCCCCTTCTCGGCCAGCAGCTGGGCGATGTAGTGGGCAGTTGCCTCCCCTTCCACCGTCGGGTTGGTCGCCAGAATCACCTCACTGAAGCTGCCCTGCTCCTCGATCCGCGCCATCAACTGCGGAATACCAATGGCCTCCGGCCCCAGGCCATCGAGCGGCGACAAGTGCCCCTTGAGCACGAAATAGCGCCCGCGGTAACCCGTCTGCTCCACCGCATAGACATCCATCGGCCCTTCGACCACGCACAACTGCGTGTCGTCACGGCGCGGATCGGCGCACTGCGGGCACAGTTCCTGCTCGGTCAGGGTACGGCATTGGCGGCAGTGGCCGACGCCTTCCATGGCCTGGCTCAGGGCCTGGGCCAGGCGCGTGCCGCCGCTGCGGTCGCGCTCGAGCAACTGCAGGGCCATGCGCTGGGCGGTTTTCTGGCCGACACCGGGCAGGATGCGCAGGGCGTCGATCAGTTGGCGGATCAGGGGGCTGAAGCTCATGTGTGCGGGCCTGCCAATTCAGGAATCAGAATGAACAAGGGAGCAACGACCGCTGGGCCGTTGCTCCCCCTGTAACGCCAATGGCCGATCAGAACGGCATCTTGAAACCAGGTGGCAGCTGCATGCCGGCGGTCATGCTGCCCATCTTGTCTTGGCTGTTTTGCTCGATCTTGCGCACGGCATCGTTCAGCGCGGCGGCGATCAGGTCTTCGAGCACTTCCTTGTCGTCTTCTTCGGTCGACATCAGGCTCTGGTCGATGCTGACGCGCTTGACGTCGTGGCGACCGGTCATCACCACGCTGACCAGGCCGCCGCCGGACTGGCCGGTGACTTCCGCATTGGCCAGTTCTTCCTGCATCTTCTGCATTTTTTCCTGCATCTGCTGGGCCTGCTTCATCAGGCCGGCCATGCCACCTTTCATCATGGGGTGTACCTCGATTGGGTCATGTGATGCGGCCCGCCCGTGGCCGGCCGCATGGTTATTCGTCATTGCCCCTGGCTGACCAGGGCGTCCACCGGCTCAATAGTATCCTGTCGCACCGTAGCACCGAACTGCCGGATCATCTGCTGGATGAGCGGATCCTGCTCGATCGACACTTCCGCGTCGCGCTGGCGGTCGGCACGCTTGCGCGCGGCGGCCTGGGCCGGGGTTTCCTGCTCGGGGCGGATCAACTCGATGTTCAGGTTGATGCTACGCCCCAGCAGTTGGTTGAGTGCGTCGTTCAGGCGCCGTTGCTGGGTGGCGTTGAACAGCGCGCCCTGCCCCGGGTCCAGATGCAGCAGCCAGGCGTCGCCCTCGGCGGCGATCAGGGTGCAGTTGGCGGCGATGTTGCCTGTCATACCCGAGACAGGCAACTGTGGGAATAATTCCAGCCATTGCAAGGCCAAGCCGGTCGCCGGTTGGGCGGCGGGCAAGGGCTCGGGAACCTTGGCGGGCACTTCTTCCTGAACGTGCTCGGCGAGTTCATCCAGGTAGCTGAAACCGGCCGGATCGCTGTCCGGGGAGTAATAGTCCTCGTCACTCGGCGGCTCATCGTCACGCTCCATGCCTGCCGGGCTATAGGCGGACGGGTCGAACGGCGGCACCTCATCATCCGGCTGGAAGCTGGACGGCTCGGCGACTGGTGGCGGCGCTGGCGGATTAGGCTCGGGCTGCGGCTCAACGGCAACGGGCGCAGGCGCGGCGACAGGCTCTTCCCACGGCAAGTCGACGACTTCCTCGACCGCCACTGGCTCAGGCGGCTCAGGCGCCGTTGGCTCAGCCGGCACGGGTGCCTGCACCACTGGCGCGGGAGCCGGTTCGGCAAGCTGGGGCGGCGCGGGCGCGACAATGGGCTCCACAGGCGGCGCAACGACAGCGGCTGTCGCGACCACCGGTGTGGCTGGATCAGCTGTGGCCTGGCTGATCCCCACTGGCTTTAGTATCGGCTTCGGCGCATCGTCGGCATCGGCCGGGCGGAACGCCAGCATCCGCAGCAGGACCATTTCGAAGCCACCACGCGGGTCCGGCGCCAGCGGCAAGTCGCGCCGACCAATCAGGCCCATCTGGTAGTAGAACTGCACATCCTCGGCCGGCAAGGCCTGGGCCAGCGCCAGCACTCGGTCGCGGTCGCCCTGGCCATTGTCGACCGCCTCCGGCAGCGCCTGGGCGATCGCCACCCGGTGCAGCACATTGAGCATTTCCGAAAGCACGCCACTCCAGTCCGGACCTTGCTCGGCCAAGTCACGCACCGCCTCCAGCAACGCCCGGGCATCACCCTCGAGCAGTGCCTGGAGCACGCCATACACCTGGCCGTGGTCGAGGGTGCCGAGCATTGCCCGCACATCGGCCGCCAGCACCCGGCCCTCGCCAAAGGCAATGGCCTGGTCGGTCAGGCTCATGGCGTCGCGCATCGAGCCATCGGCGGCACGGCCCAGCAGCCACAGGGCGTCCTCCTCGAACGGCACGTTCTCGGCGCCCAGTACATGGGTCAGGTGCTCGACCACACGCTCCGGGCTCATGTTCTTCAGCGAGAACTGCAGGCAGCGCGACAGAATGGTCGCCGGCAGTTTCTGCGGGTCGGTGGTGGCGAGGATGAACTTGACGTAGGGCGGCGGCTCTTCCAGCGTCTTCAACAGGGCGTTGAACGAGTGGGTGGACAGCATGTGCACTTCGTCGATCAGGTAGACCTTGAAGCGCCCGCGGCTTGGGGCGTACTGCACGTTGTCGAGCAGTTCGCGGGTGTCCTCGACCTTGGTGCGACTGGCGGCGTCGATCTCGATCAGGTCGACGAAACGCCCCTCGTCGATCTCCCGGCACACCGAGCAGGTGCCGCACGGCGTCGAAGTGATGCCGGTCTCGCAGTTCAGGCACTTGGCAATGATCCGCGCGATGGTGGTCTTGCCCACGCCGCGGGTACCGGTGAACAGGTAGGCGTGGTGCAGGCGCTGGTTGTCCAGGGCGTTGATCAAAGCCTTGAGCACATGGGTCTGGCCGACCATTTCGCGGAACGAGCGCGGACGCCATTTACGTGCAAGAACCTGATAACTCATCAAAAAACCATCGTGACCGGAGCGGGCGGAAAGAGCGCTAATGCTAGCGGAGCGGGGCCGAAATTGCACCCTGCGGTTCTCGTCTAAGCTCAAGCAAGGGCACACGGCCAGACAAGTCAGGGAGGATCATACGTGCGCCGAGTCCTGGCCATCCTGCTGTTATGGACGACCCACAGCCTGGCCGAGCAGCCTGTGCTGCGTTTTTCCATCGCTGAAAGCTGGAGCATGCCGTTGATGCGCACCGAGCAGGACCAGCCGGTGGAAGGCATTCTTTTTGAGCTGATGCACGCCATCGCCCGGGAAACCAACACCCGCCCGCAGTACCACCTGATGGCTCGCCTGCGCCTGCAACAGGCCATGCGCGACGGCGAAATCGACGTGCGCTGTTATGTGTCCACGCATTGGCTCACCGAGCCGTCCGGGAATTATCGCTGGAGCATCCCGCTCATCGAGCAGCGCGACCTGCTGATCGGTCGCAGCGGCGAATACGGCACTGCCAGCGCCGACCAACTGCCTGCACAGGCCATCGGCACCGTACTAGGCTACACCTACCCCACGCTCGAAGCTCTGTTCGCCCAGGGCCGCTTGCTGCGCGAGGACAGCCGCAACCAATCTCTGGTGCTGCACAAGCTACAGGCCGGGCGCTACCAATATGCCGTCAGCAACCAGCTATCGCTGCAATGGTTCAATCGCAGCCTGCCTCCCGAACAGCACCTGCATGTCCTGGCGGTGCTCGAGGAACAAGCGCTGGGCTGCATGGTACGCGATGCCCCCGAACTTCCCACCCAGGCAGTGCTAGAAGCCATTGCGCGGATCAAGCAGTCCGGCGAGATGCAACGGATCATCGAGCACTACGGCGACATACGACAACAGGCGGCTCCGCCCTCGGTGGCGGAGCGTCCCGCGCACATCACTCCTGGCCAGAAGTCTCACTGAGCCCTTTGGGCTTGGCTCCGTAGTAGACGAAGTTATCGAAATCCTCATGCCGATAGGTATCGTGCCGCTCGTAGTAGTTGTAAACGACAGATAACTTCTGCTCACGCACCGTCGGTTCACTGTCATGCAGAACCTTGCGCCCCTGCATGACCAGGAGCGCGCCTTTACGCGCATGTATTTTCCTGTGCTCGATCCATGGCTTGCACTGGCTGGGGTGGCTGCGCTCTATCTGCATGCGTAATGCCGCCTCCCGATTGGTGGTCAGAAAGAGCAGGACGGTAATGCCATTGGTGTCGTAGTGCAGGCCCAAGGTCCCGCCGCCAGGTGGATAGGCCTTGATGTTCACATCAGAAAGCGGATAGGGCGAGACTATCGCGTCGGTGTGGGTGACAAGACTGATGAGTGGAGTCAATGCGTGATAGACCGCATAGAGTTCCGGCAGGCAGCGCCTGACATCGTCCCCTTTGAAAATATGATGGTGATAGTCGCCACCCAGATCCGACACAGCATCCGTGCCAAGGCCCGAATGCTGTACCAGATCCACGCCCTGTTCATCGATGACAATTTGAGCTCTATTGGCCAATTCATCACAGAGTGCTTCGGGAAGCACGCCCTCGATCATCGTGGCCATGTCATAGAAGTACTCGTGCCTATGCCTGTTCATGTCAAACATCGCAAACTCCCTTGCGTGGCACATGTCACCTCAATGACCTTGCGACGCCCCAGTAGACGAAATCCGCCTGGAGGCCACGATTGTCGACAACACCGTAGCATTCAGGAAGATCGCGATACCGACCAGGACAAGGCCAATGGCAACGCACTGGGCAACGCTCAGTACCTCTTCATGGAGCAGGTATGACGCCAGCAAGCCAGAAACGGGAACCAGTAGTGAAAGTGGCGCGACATGGGTTGCCGGGTACTTTTTCATAAGGTTGTTCCAGACCAGATACCCCAACAACGTGGTGACATAGCTTTGGAAGGCGATCGAGAACAGCGCCTCCCAGGCCAAACCTCGCCCCAGGCTGGCGAAGGGCGCCACTCCTTGAGTCACCAGGGTCAGCAACAGAATCACCGGCACCGAGAACAGGCTCGACCAGATGATGAATGCCATCATCTGCGCCGGTCGCTTGACCTTGACCAGCAGGTTGCATAACGACCAGGCAAGCGCCGCAAGCAGTACGAGGAGGATGCCGTACGAGGTAGAGGGCTCACTGCCAAGCAGCATCAGCAACAAACCTGCAACGGCGAACACCATGCCCCCGAGGTGCACGACATTGATTCGCTCACCCAGGAACAGCGCGCTGCAGCCAATGGTGAAAAAGGCGCTGAACTGCAGGAATACCGAAGACATGCCCGGTGACAGGCCGTTGTACATGGCGAAATTGACCGTCCACCACAGGCCTGCTCCGAACATCGCGCCATACCCTGCCAGCACGACAAGGGAAACGCCGACCGGACGCTTGATGAAGAACACCAGCGGCACGGCGCAGAAGGTGAAGCGCAGCAATGTCAAAAGATAAGGGTCAAGCGTCTTGAGCCCCAGTTCGATCACGGAAAAGTTGCAACCCCAAAGCACGGTCACCAGTACACCGGCAAACAGGTCTCGCCGACTCATGCTCATCTGCGCCTCTCCAAGCCGATTGCGAGACGACACTGTAATCGCGCGACCAGCCAAGAGATGCCAGACAGCTCCGAGCAAAGCGTGAGACAGGTCCGCAATTGGCACGCAGATCCAAACATGGTTGTTTATCCTGTCAGGCAAACCCACGCACTTCGGCCAACGCAAGCGCGCTGAGGAACAGGCCGAAGCCGAACACCCCATGCGTGGCAAGGCTACGCAGGCAGGCCCTGAGCGGCGCCGGAGTACGGCTGGCAAAATAGCCTGCGCCAAACGCCGGCTGCACCACGCACAATGGAACCAGCACCGAAACCACTCCAAACAGCAAGGCAGGCCACAGGGTCGGCGCGCGCAACCAGCCTTCCCCGGCAAAGATCACCAGCACCATCGCGAACATCAAACCCGTGCCGTAATGAATCGCCCAGCCCCAGTACAGCTCGCCGCCTACTGGCGCTGCCTGGCCAATCGCCGCGTGACGCCAGCGCCCCTTGAACAGGTGCCCAGCCCAGCGGCCGACCATGGCGTAGCTCAGGGTGGCGACGCCCAACCGCTTGAGCAGGTAAGTCCACAAGTCCATGACCAGGGTCGCGCCGATGGCGACCAGCACGATAGAAAAGACCAGCACGAGCGCATTCATGTTGAAACCCCTTGGAACGTTGACGAAAAGCTACTTGCCGAGCAGCATGCAAGTTGAAGTCAACTTCAAGTCAAGAGAGAACGAACATGGATATCGCCGACGTCGCCCGGCGCACGGGCGTACCCGCCTCGACACTGCGTTACTACGCGAACAAGGGCCTGCTCACCTCGCTCGCAGGCCCCGGCCAGCGCCGACAGTTCCCCGCCGACACACCGGAGCGCCTGGCGCTGATCGCCCTCGGCCAGGCCGCCGGCTTTTCCCTGGACGAAGTGGCGGCAATGCTGGTGGAGCACCGGGTCGACCGACAGATGCTGCTGGCCAAGGCCGATGAGATCGAGCGCCGGATCAAACGCTTGCAGGCCATGAGCAAAGGCCTGCGCCATGCGGCGGTGTGCCCCCAGGAGAACCATTTGCACTGCCCCAACTTCCAGCGCTTGCTGCAGGTGTCGTCCAGGCAGAGCAAGCGCGGCAAAGCGCCAGACAAGGCCTGATCGCAGCACCTCCCGGCGATATCAACGAACCTCAGTAACCATGCAGCTCGCGGAATGGCTGCCCTTTGTGATAGTCGATCCACTCCTGTACGTCATAGGGCAAGTACAACTGCTGGCGCGCCCGCGACAAGGCGATATACACCGCGCAGACCCGCGCATCGAAGGCATAGGCATCCTTGAAGCGCTGGGTGGTCATCAGCTCCGGCGTCAGCAGCACCTGGTCGAACTCCAGCCCCCCGGCATCCTCGGCCTGCATCAGGGTCAGGCTGCCCCGGCGATCCGCGACCCGCGCATCGAGCAAGGTCAGGTCAGACAGCTTGAAGCCAGCCCCAAGGCGCGCCTCGACCCATAGGAACGATGCATCGAAACACTCCGACTCGCGCACCTGTTGCCAATCGAGCAGGTGAGCAAAATAGCCATGCAAGCCTTCGGCATCCGGCCCCGAGGCGTAGAACGCCGAGCGGAACAAGCCGATCGCCGTGGCCATGAAACGCCGCGTATCGGGCCAATCGGGGAAGCTCAGCAGGCAGTTGCACGCGAGCATCTCCATGGCCCAGCGCATCGTGTCCCAACGCGAGGCGGTGAGCACCACGCAACCCTCAGGCGGCACGAAGCCCTCGGGAAAATGCTCGATGCCCACATCGACCGTGCTCGCGGCCTCGAAAGCGACCTTGGATTTCTGCGAATGCACGCCGATCAACGGGTTGATCAGACGCTCGACCTTTGGCCCCGAACGCACCGCGAAGGCCATGTCCTTCTGGCGCACCTGGCGCTCGCGCCGGACCACCTCGCCACTGGCCTTCTGGTACTCGTCACCCAGGGTGATCAGCACCTGGCGGCCACGCTCGATGACCTGCAACAGCGATGCCGGCACGTCCTGGCTCTCGTCGATGATCACATGGCTGAAGCGCCCGGGCACGCTACAGCCGGCCAGGCTCGCGCGCTTGATCAGCAGCAATGCCTCGAAGCCGGTGTGCACACCCCAGGCGGGGTTGGCCTCCAGGTAACGCCAGAGCCGGCTGGCGTACTCCAGCAGCACCTGCGCATCAACGCCGGATAGCGCCTGGCGGAAGAACGGCAGATGGCGGCTCGAAAGGCTGTAGTCCCGCGACGCACAGTAGCCATGCAGCACCTCCAGGCAGATATCCAAAGCATGCTCGGCGTCGTACTGGCGCAGCCCGACGATGCCCAGCTCTTCGGCCAGGCGGCGCTTGCCTGGGCCCCGTGGCGATGCCTTGGCCACCGGCGGCCGGGCGTCCTTGAGCAACGCGCGGGCGAATTGGCCGAACGTCATGCCGACCTTGGCCTGGGCATCCAGGCCCATGCGCTGTCGCAAGGCGCCGAGCTTGGCTGGCGTGCGCGCCAGGGCCAGCACCCTGCCCCGCGGCAGGCAGTCCATCAGTGCTCCCAGCAGGTAGCTCTTGCCGATCCCGGCATAACCTTGCACATGCAGGTCTTCATCGAGGTTGGCGCGCACGACCTTGAGCAGCTTGTCCTGCTCGACCGTCAACCAGCGCTCCTTGTCGAAGCCGGTGGTCACCTGCTGGCTGAATGGGTCGCCATCCTGCTGCAGGCGGATGCGGAAATCGAAATCCCATTTGCCATCGGCCAGCAGGTATTCCCGCGCCTGGACCTGCTCGGCATCGAGCAGGCGCAGCCTGGAGCCCTTGATCACTTCGAGGCCGAAGTACAGCTTGCGTGCATCGAACAGACGACGCGCCTCCGACAGCAGGCCCACATTGGCCGAGTGCGGCCCATCGACCGCCCAGGCCAGCAGCCGGCCCAGCACTTTCTCCGCCGCCGAGGCGTCGACCCTGGCGCTTCCCTGGGCCAGGTTCTGGATCACCAGCAGCGCGGCCAGTTCAGGGTCGCTCAAGGCATCGAGCGCAGGCGCGCCCTCGGCCTGCAACAACCCCTGGCAGACCTCGGCGGTTACCGGCAAGTAGACCGGGCGGGAAAAGTCGAAGTGTTCAGGCTGCATGGGGGCGCGGGTTCCGGGCAATCATTCAGGATTCGCCGGGTGTGGCGAGCAGGTCGAACCGGTAGGCGCCGAGCGTGCCCGACATGTCGGCGCTCTGGTTGCCCGTCGCTGGCTCGGCAAGGGCATCATCCAACTCGTGCAAGGCCAGCTCGAGCAGCTTGCGCAGGTCGCGGGCATTCTTCGCCGAAACCTGCAGCTGCAACTCCAATGCTGCCGTACTGGTGTTCATGCTGGGAGTCGCGGTTGCCTGCTCGAGGATTCGCTCATGCTCCTCCTCCATCTGGTCGAGCACCTGCGACAGCTCCAGCACCCGGTCTGGATGGGAGGCCATCTGGTCCTTGATTTCCAGGCGGCGCAGTTGCCACTCACGGATTTTCTGGCGGGTGAGGTCGTCGACATGTTCCACGGTCGCTATCTCCTGGCCGAACGGACTGACACGATGGGATGCATGATAAAACGTCGCGCGCGATTGTGCAGGCGCAAACGGTGCGAGGAAAGGCGTCGAGCGGGGTAGGAAAAGATGGCGTACCGGAAAAGCCTACGCCCAAAATGGAGGCGGCCCCACCAGCCACACCCCGGCACTCGATGTTCCCGCTATGGCTGCTCCCTTCCGGGCCTGACCAGGTTAACGGGTAATCAATGCGGGGGGACCGATGGGGCCACCACGACGGCTCGCCAAGTGACGAGCCGCGCCATTGTACAGCGCCGGGGCGAAGTTACAACCTTTGATCGTGAAAAAACCATCACTTCTCAATGACTTGTGGCAAATCTATCGCGGGACAAGCCCGCTCCCACGCACCACCGGCCGTGGGAGCGGGCTTGCCCCGCGACAAGGCCTGCGGGTTCAGACGCTGATACCACGCTCCGCCAGGAAGCCTACGAACGCCTCCTCGTCCATCACCGCAACGCCCAGCTCAGCGGCCTTGGCCAGCTTGGAGCCTGCACCGGGGCCGGCGACCACGCAGTGAGTCTTGCCGGATACCGAGCCCGCCACCTTCGCCCCCAAGCTTTCCAGCTTGTCCTTGGCGACGTCGCGGCTCATGCGCTCCAGGGTACCGGTCAACACCCAGGTCTGGCCGGCCAGGGGCAGGCCCTCGGCAGTTTTCTTCTCGCACGACCAGTGCATGCCGAAGTCCAGCAACTGGGCTTCGATAGCACGGGCCAGCTGCTGGTTGGCCTCGACCTTGAAGAACTCGCGCACGCCCTCGGCCGCCTTGGTATTCAACGCCTGACGCAGGTCGATGCCGTCAGCGGCGATGATCTTGTCCAGGGTGCCCAGCTTGTCCACCAGCTTCTCGGCCCCGGTCGGCCCCACCGACGGAATGTCGAGTTTGGCAAGCATGCCGGCGAGCGTGGTGCTGGCAGCGAACTCAGCAGCCAGCTCGCCCTCTTCCTGCAACTGCATGCCGCTGTCGAGCAATTGCCCGATCACCGCACGGTTGTGCTCGTCCTCGAAGAAGTTGTGGATCTCGTAGGCAACTTCAAGGCCGATGTCCGGCAGGTAGGTCAAAACCTGGGGCAAGGCCACCTGAACCCGTGCCAGACTGCCCAGCGAACGCGCCAGCACCTTGGCGGTCTCCTCTCCCACATCGGGAATGCCCAAGGCGTAGATGAAGCGCGCCAGGCTTGGGCGCTTACTGGCCTCGATGGCCTCCAGCAGCTTGCGACTGGACACCTCGGCAAAGCCTTCGAGGGCGACCACCTGCTCGAACTTGAGCTGATACAGGTCGGCCGGTGAACGAATCAGGTTTTCATCGACCAACTGCTCGACGCTCTTCTCGCCCAGGCCGTCGATATCCATGGCCCGGCGCGACACGTAGTGGATGATCGCCTGCTTGAGCTGGGCGGCGCAGCTCAGACGACCAACGCAGCGGTACACCGCGCCTTCGCTGGTGGTTTCCTTGCCCTTGCTGCGCTTGACCAGTTGGGTGCGCTCGACCTGCGAGCCACACACCGGACAGGCGCTGGGCACTTCGACCGCGCGCGCGCCCTCGGGGCGGCGCTCGAGCACCACCTGCATCACCTGCGGGATTACGTCGCCGGCCCGGCGAATGATCACCGTGTCGCCGATGCGCAGGCCCAGGCGGGCGATTTCGTCCATGTTGTGCAAGGTGGCGTTGGACACGGTGACACCGGCAACCTTGACCGGCTTCAAGCGCGCCACCGGGGTCACCGCGCCGGTACGACCAACCTGGAACTCGACATCGAGCACCTCGGTGAGCTCTTCCATGGCCGGGAACTTGTGGGCGATGGCCCAGCGCGGCTCACGGGCGCGGAAGCCCAGCTCACGCTGGGAGGCCAGGGCATTGACCTTGAACACCACGCCATCGATCTCGTAGGGCAGCTCGTTGCGCCGGGCGCCGATGTCGCGGTAATAGGCCAGGCACTCTTCGATGCCGGCGGCGTGGCGCAGCTCGCGACTGATCGGCAAGCCCCAGGTCTTGAGCTTCTCGAGAATACCGATATGGCTGTCGCCGAATGGCTCCGACACCTGGCCGACACCGTAGCAACAGAACTCCAGCGGGCGGCTGGCAGTGATTTTCGAATCCAGCTGGCGCAGGCTGCCGGCGGCAGCGTTGCGTGGGTTGGCGAAGGTCTTGCCGCCGGCTTCGGCCTGGGCGGCGTTGAGCCGGTCGAAACCGGCCTTGCTCATGTACACCTCGCCACGCACTTCCAGCACCGCCGGCCAACCTTCGCCTTGCAGTTTCAGCGGGATGTTGCGCACGGTGCGGACGTTGGCGCTGATGTCCTCGCCGGTAGTGCCATCACCGCGGGTGGCGCCCTGCACCAACTGCCCATCGCGGTACAGCAGGCTCACCGCCAAGCCGTCGAGCTTGGGCTCGCAGCTGTAGTCGACGACGGCGCGCGCGGCGAACAAGTCGCCGCCCTGCAGGTCGAGGCCCTCGACCACGCGGCGATCGAAGTCGCGCAGGTCATCTTCCTCGAAAGCGTTGCCCAGGCTGAGCATGGGGATTTCATGACGAACCTGGCTGAATGCCGCAAGCGCCGCGCCACCGACGCGCTGGGTCGGTGAATCGGGCGTCACCAGATGCGGATGCTCGGCCTCCAGCGCCTTGAGCTCGTTGAACAGGCGGTCGTATTCGGCGTCCGGGACACTGGGTTCGTCGAGTACGTAGTAGCGGTAGTTGTGCTGGTCGAGCTCGGCACGCAGCTCATGGATTCGGGGTTCGGCGTTCATTTTCGTCTTCTCTTGCAAAGCAAAAGAGCAGCCCCAGGCTGCTCTTTTGCTTGAATCATCGCGAAGTGGACCGAGGCAGGGCCCACCCGCTCGGGTACATCAGCGTTTCTGGGTCAGCGCGCGACGCTCGAACTCGACGATGCGCTGGCGGTAGTGCTCGATGGTCTGGGCAGTCAGCACGCTGCGCTGGTCGTCCTTGAGCTCGCCATCGAGCTCGTGGGCCAGCTTGCGGGCGGCGGCGACCATCACATCGAACGCCTGCTTGGGGTGACGCGGGCCAGGCAGGCCGAGGAAGAAGCTCACCGCGCGGGTGCTGAAGTGGTCGATGTCGTCCAGGTCGAACACACCAGGCTTGACCGCGTTGGCCATGGAGAACAGCACTTCGCCGTGACCGGCCATGCTCTCATGACGGTGGAAGATGTCCATGTCACCGAAGCGCAGGCCGCTTTCCAGGATGTTCTGCAGCAAGGCCGGGCCCTTGAAGCCGCCTTCGTCGCGAGAAATCACGCTGATCACCAGCACCTCTTCGGCCGGTGGCAGCTCTTTGGCCGGGGTACTGGCAGCCGCCGCGAAGCCACCGTCACGCTTGTTGTCGGCTGCGAAGTCATTGCTGTCTTCGGCGAACAGGTCGGGCTCGCGCGGCTCGGCCGCCAGGTTCAGGTCGCCCTGCTGCGGCTCGCTGTTGTTGCGTTTGCCGCGCTTGGACGCCTTGGCCGGCTTGGGCTCACGCTCACGTTCGCGCTCACGCACGGGCGCGCTCACCGACGGCAGGTCGCTTTCATCCAGCTCAGGCTCTTTGTGGGTTTCCAGCACGCGTGCAGGGCCGAGCACCTCGGCACCGCCCTCGTCGTCCGGAACGTTGGCGTAGCTACGGTCCAGACGGAACTTCAACTTGCCCTTGCCGCCGCGCATGCGGCGCCAGCCGTCGAAAAGAATACCGGCGATGACAATGATGCCGATGACGATCAGCCACTCGCGCAGACCGATTTCCATGTAATCCCGTGCCTCTATAAAAAATATGCTTGAAAACAAAGGCTTCAAAGGCCTTTAACACGTGGCGCCAACTCTATGTTCTGACAGGCGTTTTACCCACGCAAAAAACAAGTGACATAAAGCTAGCACGACCAAAGGCAACTTTACACCGTCTGTCGCATCTGCCGAGGAATTTGCCTACATGATCGAACCCTTTCTGACACCTCATGTGTCAACCATGGCCATGGCCTCTTCCACATCAACTGCAACAAGACGTGAACAGCCCGGCTCGTGCATGGTCACCCCCATCAATTGATCGGCCATTTCCATGGCAATCTTGTTGTGGGTGATGTAGATGAACTGCACGGTTTCGCTCATTTCCTTCACCAGCCGCGCATAGCGGCCGACGTTGGCGTCGTCCAGCGGTGCATCGACCTCGTCGAGCATGCAGAACGGCGCCGGGTTCAGCTTGAAGATGGCAAACACCAGTGCCAGTGCCGTCAGTGCCTTCTCGCCGCCGGACAGCAAATGAATGGTGCTGTTCTTCTTGCCCGGCGGGCGCGCCATGATCGTCACCCCTGTATCGAGTAAATCTTCGCCCGTCAGTTCCAGATAAGCGCTGCCACCACCGAAAACTTTTGGGAAAAGTGCCTGTAATCCGGCATTTATCTGATCAAAGGTATCCTTGAAGCGGTTGCGGGTTTCCTTGTCGATCTTGCGAATGACGTTTTCCAGGGTCTCCAGCGCCTCGACCAGATCGGCGTCCTGGGCATCCAGGTAACGCTTGCGTTCAGACTGCTGTTCGTACTCCTCGATGGCCGCGAGGTTGATCGCGCCCAAGCGCTGGATGCGCGCCTCGAGCTGCTCCAGTTCCTGCTCGGTGCCCTGCTCGCTGGCATCAGCCTCCAGCGTGGCCAGCACGCCCTGAAGATCGTAGCCGTCGGCGAGCAATTGTTCCTGCAGGGTTTTGCGCCGCACGTCCAGGCCCTGGGACTCCAGGCGCTGCTGCTCCAGCTGGCCACGCAGCAACTGCGACTGCTGCTCGGCCTGGGTGCGGCGCCGCTCGGCATCGCGCAGCTCGCGGTCGGCCTCGTCCATATGCAGGCGGGCTTGGCGCATCTCTTCGTCGACGCTCATGCGCCGCTCGAGCAGTTCTTCGAGCTTCAGGCGCAACTCCTCCAGCGGCGCCTCGCCCTCTTCCAGGTTCAGGTTCAGTTGTTCCTGGCGTTCGCTCAGGCGCGCAGCCTGCTGCTCCAGGCGCTCGAGCGCCTGACGGGTGGAGTCGTGCTGGGCGCGCAGCGAGCCCAGGCGCACGGCCAACTGATGGGCGTGATCCTTGTGCTGGCGGGCTTCCTGGCGAACACGGTCGAGGCCTTCACGCAACGTATCGCGGCGCGCCATCAAGGTTTCACGCTGCTCGGTATCCTGGGCCATCAGGTCAAGGGCGTCCTGCAGCATCAGGCGCGCCTCGCCGAGTTGCTCGTGCTCGATGGCACGCTGTTCCTGCAGCTCGGCCTGCTCTTCGTGCAAACGTCGCCGGCGCAGCTCGACCTGCTCGGCCCGGGCCTTGCCGGCAGACAGGCGCGCCTTGAGCTCGCCGTGCCGACGACTTTCTTCCTGGCTGCGCCGGCGCAGTTGTTCGCGCTGCTCTTCCTGGTCGAGTTGTTGCTCGCGCAGGCGCTGGAGCTGTTCTTCAAGCTGCTCCAGCAAGGCCTCCTGCTCCAGTTGCTCCTGGCCCAGCCGCTCGATTTCCTGACCACGGGCCAATACGCCGCCCTGGGCCTCGCCGCCGCGGCTGACCCGCAGGAAATGCCGCCCGACCCAGTAACCGTCGCGGCTGACCAGGCTTTGCTCGCCCTCCAGCGTCGCACGCAAGGCCAACGCCTGCTCCAAGGTGTCCACCGGCTTGACCCGGCCCAGCCAGGGCGACAGATCGGTACGCCCCTCGACCTTGTCGAGCAGGCTGCCAGCCATGCGCGGGCCCTCCCCGCCGGCCAGCAGCAGGCGCAGCTCACCCTGTTCCAGCGCGGCGAAGTCGAGGCTGTCGAAGCCCTCGAGCAATACCGCTTGCAGGTCGGCGCCGAGCACCGTCTCCACCGCCAGCTCCCAGCCCGGCTCGACCCGCAGGCCCTCCGCCAGGCGCGGGCGCTGCTCCAGCCCCTGCTCGCGCAACCACTCGGCGGCACCCACGCCCGGCTCAAGCGCTGCCTGCTGCAAGGCCTCCAGCGAGGCCAGCCGGCCACCGAGGCGCTGCAATTCGCCCTGTTGCTGCTGTTGCGCCTGGGTCGCCTGCTGCAACTGCTCGCGCAGCGCCTCAAGGCGCTCGACCACCTGCTGCTCCTGCACCTGCAGGTCTTCGAGCGACAACTCGCTGCTGTCCACCTGCTCAGCCACATCGAGCAGCTCGGTATCCTGCGGGTCAGCGCCCAGTTGCTCACCTTCCTCGCCCAGTTTGCGCTGGCGCTCGGCCAGGCGCTCCAGACTGGATTCGAGCTGCGCCAGGCGCGCCTGCTGCACTTCGGCCTGACGGCGCGGTTCGGCGGAACGGGTGTTGAAACTGTCCCACTGCTCCTGCCAGCCGTGCATGCCGAGCTCGGCTTCTTCCAGTGTCGCGGCGGCCTCCTCGGCGGCGGCCAGGGTAAGCTCCTGCTCCGGCTCGAGCATCGCCAACTCTTCGCCCAGGGTGGCCAGCAAAGTACGGTCGTGCCCCAGGTGCGATTCGGTCTCCAGGCGGGTGCGCTCGGCCTCCTTCAGGTCGTCCTGCAACTGGCGCAGGCGCTGCTGGCCGTGCTGGATGCTCTGCTCGACCCGGGCGATATCGCCGGCCACGGAATAGAAACGCCCCTGTACCTGGTTGAAGCGCTCGGACAGCTCGTGGTGGCCATCACGCAGGCGCTCGATGCTGGCGTCGGCGTTACGCTGCTCGGCCACCAGCGCCTCGAAGGCGATCTCCTGGTCGCCGATGACCGTCTCGCGCTGGCGCACGCGCGCATCCAGCTCGCGCCAGCGCAGGGCCGACAGGCGTGCCTTGAGCTGGCGCTCCTGGGCCTTGAACTCACGGTACTTCTCGGCGGCCTGGGCCTGGCGGTGCAGGCGTTCGAGCTGGCGCTCCAGCTCTTCGCGCAGGTCGGTCAGCCGGGCCAGGTTCTCCTGGGTACGGCGTATACGATTCTCGGTTTCGCGGCGGCGCTCCTTGTACTTGGAGATGCCCGCCGCTTCCTCGATGAAGTTGCGCAGCTCCTCGGGCTTGGCCTCGATCAGCTTGCTGATCATGCCTTGCTCGATGATCGAGTAGCTGCGCGGCCCCAGGCCGGTGCCGAGGAAGATATCGGTGATATCACGGCGCCGGCACTTGGTGCCGTTCAGGTAATAGGTGTTCTGGCCGTCGCGGGTGACCTTGCGCCGGATCGAGATCTCGGCGTAGGCGGCGTATTCGCCCACCAGGCTGTTGTCACTGTTGTCGAATACCAGTTCGATGCTCGCCTGGCTGACCGGCTTACGACTGGTGGAGCCGTTGAAGATGACATCGGTCATCGACTCGCCACGCAGGTTCTTCGCCGAACTCTCGCCCATCACCCAGCGCACCGCGTCGATGATGTTGGACTTGCCGCAGCCATTGGGGCCGACCACCGCCGCCATGTTGCTGGGGAAGTTGACAGTGGTCGGATCGACGAACGACTTGAACCCGGCCAGGCGAATGCACTTCAGACGCATGGGTCAGGCTCGCGCCAGTGCCGCCAGCACCAGCTCGCAGCTGCGCTGGCAATAGGCGGTGAGCACCTCGCGAATACGCGCCAGGTCGCGGGCGACCACGGCATCGAGCAGGCTGGCGAACAGGGTGAGGTAGTCGACCATGCTGGCCTGGCGCTGGTCGAGGGCCAGGTAGTAGGCGCGGCTCATGGCCGGTTGCAGGTTCTCGACGGTTTCCTGCAGGTATGGGTTGTTGGCAAACGGATAGGCCGCGCGCATCACCGCGAAGCTGTCGGCGACGAAGGCCTTGATGTCCTTGCCGGCATAGGCCTGCTGCAAGCGCTGCTGGATTTCCAGGAACGGGCGCAGGTCGCTGTCGCTGCGCCAATGTTGGGCGACCGCGTTGCCCAACAGGATGTAGAACTCGCCCATCAACGTGCACAGGCTACGCACGCTGTTTTCGTCAAGTTCGGTCACATGGGCGCCACGTCGCGGCAAGATCGCCACCAGGTGGCGACGTTCGAGGATCAGCAGCGCCTCGCGCACCGAGCCGCGGCTGACGTTGAGGGCCTGGGTGACCTTCTGCTCCTGGATACGCTCGCCAGGTGCGAGCTCGCCGCGGATGATCCGTTCGGCCAGATAGTGGGCAATTTGCTCGGAGAGGCTGTCCGGCGCCTTGAACGTCATGGTTTTCCTTCGCGATCTGAATAGCTGTGCACAAGGGCGCGATTGTAGCGCACTTGCCCTGCGCTCGCGCAGCGTGAGGAGGTGGTTTGTGCGACTGGCGGGTCAATGTTTCTGCGTGGCGCGAACTATGCTTTGGAAAAGGCTCGATGAGGCGGTTCGGCTGGGCTCGGATAAAATCTTGACCTTTGAGTCAGAAAATTATTGACCATCAGGTCAAGCGTTGCTTAGAGTCCGCCGGAACAACAATAAAACCATTGCGAGGCCCTCCCCCGTGATCCAGTTTCTCGTCAACCAGGAGCTGCGCAGCGAGCACGCCCTGGACCCGAACATGACGGTGCTGCAGTACCTGCGTGAGCACCTGGGCAAACCCGGCACCAAGGAAGGCTGCGCCAGCGGCGACTGTGGCGCCTGCACCGTGGTGGTCGGCGAACTCGTCGCGGACAACCAAGGCAACGACAGCATTCGCTACCGCAGCCTCAATTCGTGCCTGACGTTCGTTTCTTCGCTGCACGGTAAGCAACTGATCAGCGTCGAGGGCCTCAAGCACCAGGGTGAGCTGCACAGCGTGCAGAAAGCCATGGCCGACTGCCATGGCTCGCAATGCGGTTTCTGCACGCCGGGCTTCGTCATGTCGCTGTTCGCCCTGCAAAAGAACAGCAGCGGCCACGACCTGCACCAGGCCCAGGAAGCCCTGGCCGGCAACCTGTGCCGTTGCACCGGCTACCGGCCGATTCTCGATGCCGCCCAACAGAGCTGCGCCCGCCCCTGCAGCGACCAGTTCGACGTGCAGCAGGCGCAGACCATCGCTCGCCTCAAGGCCATCGCGCCGCAGCAGACCGGCGAGCTCAACAGCGGCGACAAGCGCTGCCTGGTACCGCTGACCGTGGCCGACCTGGCCGACCTCTACAGCTCGCACCCCGAGGCGCGCCTGCTGGCCGGCGGTACCGACCTGGCGCTGGAAGTCACCCAGTTCCACCGCACCCTGCCGGTGATGATCTACGTCGGCCATGTCGCCGAGCTCAAGCGCATCGACAAGACCTCCACCCACCTGGAGATCGGCGCCGCGACGCCACTGACCGACTGCTACACCGCCCTCAA
Source organism: Pseudomonas xantholysinigenes (assembly GCF_014268885.2). Lineage (NCBI taxonomy): Bacteria > Pseudomonadati > Pseudomonadota > Gammaproteobacteria > Pseudomonadales > Pseudomonadaceae > Pseudomonas > Pseudomonas xantholysinigenes. The sequence goes on from NZ_CP077095.1 coordinate 3,775,555, forward strand.
CGAGGAATACCCCGATTTCGGCGACCTGCTGCACCGCTTCGCCTCGCTGCAGATTCGCAACCAGGGCACCCTGGGTGGCAACATCGGCAATGCCTCGCCGATCGGCGACTCGCCACCCCTGCTGATCGCCCTGGATGCGCAGATCGTCCTGCGCCAGGGCGAGCGCCAGCGCACCTTGGCGCTGGAAGACTACTTCATCGACTACCGCATCACCGCGCGCCAGGACAGCGAGTTCATCGAGAAGATCATCGTGCCGCGCGCCAGCCACGACTGGACATTCCGCGCGTACAAGGTGTCCAAGCGCCTGGACGACGATATTTCCGCGGTATGCGCAGCGTTCAACCTGAGCATCGACAACGGTGTGGTCAGCGGCGTGCGCATCGCCTTCGGCGGCATGGCTGCCATCCCCAAGCGCGCCCGAGCCTGCGAAGCGGCCCTGCGCGGCAAGCCGTGGAACCAGGCCAGTGTCGAGCGCGCCTGCCAGGCCCTGGCCGAAGACTTCACCCCGCTCAGCGATTTCCGCGCCAGCCGCGAGTACCGCCTGCTGACCGCGCAGAACCTGCTGCGCAAGTACTTCATCGAACTGCAAACACCGCACATCGAAACCCGGGTGACCGCCTATGTCTAACCATCACGCCGTCAAGAGCCAGGCCGAGATGGCCGCATTGTTCAGCCAGGACCTGACCACCGGGGTCGGCCGCAGCCTCAAGCACGACAGCGCCGACAAGCACGTGGCGGGCGAGGCGGTGTACATCGACGACCGCCTGGAATTCCCCAACCAGCTGCACGTCTATGCGCGCACCGCGGACCGCGCCCACGCGCGCATCCTGCGCATCGACACCACGCCGTGCTACCAGTTCGAAGGGGTGCGCATCGCCATCACCCACGAAGACATCCCGGGGCTCAAGGACATCGGCCCGGTGGTCGCTGGCGACCCGCTGCTGGCCATCGACAAGGTCGAGTTCTTCGGCCAGCCGGTGCTCGCCGTGGCGGCCCGCGACCTTGATACCGCGCGCCGTGCGGCCATGGCCGCGATCGTCGAGTACGAAGACCTGGAGCCGGTGCTGGACGTGGTCGAAGCCCTGCGCAAGAAACACTTCGTACTCGACAGCCACACCCACCAGCGCGGTGACTCGGCTGCCGCCCTGGCCAGTGCGCCACACCGCATCCAGGGCAACCTGCACATCGGCGGCCAGGAGCACTTCTACCTGGAAACCCAGATCAGCTCGGTGATGCCCAGCGAAGACGGCGGCATGATCGTCTACTGCTCGACGCAGAACCCCACCGAGGTGCAGAAACTGGTCGCCGAGGTGCTCGATGTGCCGATGCACAAGATCGTCGTCGACATGCGCCGCATGGGCGGCGGCTTCGGTGGCAAGGAAACCCAGGCCGCCAGCCCCGCCTGCCTGTGCGCGGTGGTCGCGCGCCTGACCGGCCAGCCGACCAAGATGCGCCTGCCCCGTGTCGAAGACATGATGATGACCGGCAAGCGCCACCCGTTCTACGTCGAGTACGACGTCGGCTTCGACGACAGCGGCCGCCTGCACGGGATCAACTTCGACCTGGCCGGCAACTGCGGCTACTCGCCCGACTTGTCCGGCTCGATCGTCGACCGCGCCATGTTCCACTCCGACAACGCCTACTACCTGGGCGATGCCACCGTGCACGGCCACCGCTGCAAGACCAACACTGCCTCCAACACCGCCTACCGCGGTTTCGGCGGGCCGCAGGGCATGGTTGCCATCGAACAGGTGATGGACCATATCGCCCGCCACCTGGCCCTCGACCCGCTGGCGGTGCGCAAGGCCAACTACTACGGCAAGACCGAGCGCAACGTCACCCACTACTACCAGACCGTCGAGCACAACATGCTCGAGGAGATGACCGCCGAGCTCGAGGCCAGCAGCGACTACCACGAGCGCCGCGAGTCGATCCGTCGCTTCAACGCCAACAGCCCGGTGCTGAAGAAAGGCCTGGCACTGACCCCGGTGAAGTTCGGTATCTCGTTCACCGCCACCTTCCTCAACCAGGCAGGTGCATTGATCCACATTTATACCGACGGCAGCATCCACCTCAACCACGGCGGCACCGAGATGGGCCAGGGCCTGAACACCAAGGTCGCGCAGGTCGTGGCACAGGTGTTCCAGGTGGATTTCAACCGTATCCAGATCACCGCCACAAACACCGACAAGGTGCCCAACACCTCGCCGACCGCCGCCTCCAGCGGTGCCGACCTGAACGGCAAGGCCGCGCAGAATGCCGCCGAGATCCTCAAGAAGCGTCTGACCGAATTCGCCGCGCGGCACTACAACGTCACCGAGGAAGACGTCGAGTTCCGCAACGGCCATGTGCGCGTGCGCGACCAGATCGTCAGCTTCGAGCAACTGGTGCAGCAGGCCTACTTCGCCCAGGTGTCGCTGTCGACCACCGGTTTCTACCGCACGCCGAAGATCTTCTACGACCGCTCCCAGGCCCGTGGCCGGCCGTTCTACTACTTTGCCTTCGGCGCGGCGTGCGTGGAGGTGATCGTCGACACCCTGACCGGCGAGTACAAGATGCTGCGCGCCGACATCCTGCACGACGTCGGCGACTCGCTGAACCCGGCCATCGATATCGGCCAGGTCGAGGGCGGCTTCGTCCAGGGCATGGGCTGGCTGACCACCGAGGAACTGGTGTGGAACGCCAAGGGCAAGCTGATGACCAACGGCCCGGCCAGCTACAAGATCCCGGCGGTGGCCGACATGCCCATCGACATGCGGGTGAAACTGGTGGAGAACCGCAAGAACCCCGAAGACACGGTGTTCCACTCCAAGGCCGTGGGCGAGCCGCCGTTCATGCTCGGCATCGCCGCCTGGTGCGCGATCAAGGACGCGGTGGCGAGCATCGCCGACTACCGGGTGCAACCGAACATCGACGCGCCGTCGACGCCGGAGCGGGTGTTGTGGGGGTGCGAGCAGATGCGCAAGGCCGTGGCTGCGGCACAGCCCGCCGAACAGGAACTGGAACCCGTCACCCACTGACGCCGCCGCCCCCTGTAGGAGCGGCCTTGTGTCGCGAAAGGGCTGCGTAGCAGCCCCAGAAATCTTCATCGCTGCACAGATGTTGGGGCCGCTTCGCGCCCCTTTCGCGACACAAGGCCGCTCCTACAAGGGCACGAGGAGGATTCGGAACATGCACCAATGGATCAACGCCCTCGCCGACCACCAGTCCCGCGGCGAACCCTGCGTACTGGTGACCATCATCGAGGAGCGCGGCTCCACGCCGCGCAACGCCGGCTCGAAGATGGTGGTCAGCGCCAGCGCGCTGTACGACACCATCGGCGGCGGCCACCTGGAATTCAAGGCCCTGCACATCGCCCGGCAGATGCTCGAGGAGCAGCGCAGCACCCCACATCTGGAGCGCTTCAGCCTCGGTGCCAGCCTTGGCCAGTGCTGCGGCGGCGCGACCGTGCTGCTGTTCGAGCCGATGACCGGCGTACAGGCCGAGATCGCCGTGTTCGGCGCGGGCCATGTCGGCCGCGCTCTGGTACCCTTGCTCGCCGCGCTGCCCTGCCGGGTGCGCTGGATCGATTCGCGCGAACAGGAATTCCCCGAGGTCATCCCCAACGGGGTGAGCAAAGTCGTCAGCGAAGAGCCGGTGGACGAAGTCGCCGACCTGCCCGCCGGCAGCTACTGCATCGTCATGACCCACAACCACCAGCTGGACCTGGAACTGACCGCCGCCATCCTCAAGCGCAATGATTTCACCTGGTTCGGCCTGATCGGCTCGAAAACCAAGCGGGTCAAGTTCGAGCACCGCCTGCGCGAGCGTGGCTTCGACGACAACCTGCTGGCGCGCATGCGTTGCCCGATGGGCCTGGCCGAGGTCAAGGGCAAGCTGCCGATCGAGATCGCCGTGTCCATCGCCGCCGAGATCATTGCCACCTACAACGCCTGCTTTGGCCAGCATGACGCTGCCGTCAATGCAGGCCCCATCGCCCAATTGCTGCCGTCTTCGCGACGCAGCCAGACCCTTTGACGAGAGCCCCATGAGCGCAACCCGCAAAGCCTACCGAGCCGCCATCCTGCACAGCATCGCCGACCCTGCCGAGGTCGGCCTGGAGGCGTCCTGCGAATACTATGAAGACGGCCTGCTGGTGGTCGACGACGGCCGCATCAGCGCCCTCGGCCATGCCAGCGAGCTGCTGCCGACCCTGGACGCCGACATCCCGGTCGAACACCACCAGGATGCCCTGATCACTCCGGGCTTCATCGACACCCACATCCACTTCCCGCAGACCGGCATGATCGGCTCCTACGGCGAGCAGTTGCTGGACTGGCTGAACACCTACACCTTCCCCTGCGAGAAGCAATTCGCCGACAAGGCCCACGCCGACCAGGTGGCGAAGATCTTCCTCAAGGAGCTGCTGCGCAACGGCACCACCACCGCCCTGGTGTTCGGCAGCGTGCATCCGGAGTCGGTCAACGCCCTGTTCGAGGAAGCCGAGCGCCTGGACCTGCGCCTGATCGCCGGCAAGGTGATGATGGACCGCAACGCTCCCGACTACCTGACCGACACCGCCGAGTCGAGCTACCGCGACAGCAAGGCGCTGATCGAACGCTGGCACGGCAAGGGCCGCCTGCACTACGCGGTGACCCCGCGCTTCGCCCCGACCAGCACCCCGGAGCAGTTGGCGGCCGCCGGGCAGTTGCTCAAGGAGCACCCGGGGGTGTACATGCACACCCACCTGTCGGAGAACCTCAAGGAGATCGACTGGGTCAAGTCGCTGTTCCCCGAGCAAAAAGGCTACCTGGACGTCTACGACCACTTCGAGCTGCTGGGTGAGCGTTCGGTGTTCGCCCATGGCGTGCACCTGTGCGACGACGAGTGCCAGCGCCTGGCCGAGACCGGCTCGGCCATCGCCTTCTGCCCCACCTCCAACCTGTTCCTCGGCAGCGGCCTGTTCAACCTGCCGCAGGCCGAGCGTTTCAAGGTCAACGTGGGCCTGGGCACCGATGTCGGCGCCGGCACCAGCTTCTCGCTGCTCAACACCCTGAACGAGGCGTACAAGGTGATGCAGCTGCAAGGCGCGCGCCTGCACCCGTACAAGTCACTGTACCTGGCCACCCTCGGCGGCGCTCGCGCGCTGCGCCTGGACGATCGCATCGGCAGCCTGCGCCCAGGCAACGACGCCGACTTCGTGGTGCTCGACTACAAGGCCACCCCGCTCCTGGACTACCGCCTGCAGCAGTCCAAGAGCATCGAGGAGACCCTGTTCGTCCTCACCACCCTGGGCGATGATCGCACCGTGCGCGAGACCTACGCCGCCGGGCGCCGTGTGCACCAGCGCTAAGGTTGTTTCGCCAGCCCCCGGTACAAGGCGCCGCCGATCGCCGCCCCAATCAGCGGCGCCAGCCAGAACAGCCACAGCTGCTGCAAGGCCCAGCCACCGACGAACAATGCCGGCCCGGTGCTACGCGCCGGGTTCACCGAGGTATTGGTGACCGGGATCGAGATCAGGTGGATCAAGGTCAGCGCCAGGCCAATGGCGATCGGCGCGAACCCTGCCGGCGCCCGGGCATCGGTGGCGCCCATGATGATCACCAGGAACATCGCGGTCATCACCACTTCGCTGACAAAGCCCGCCGCCAGGCTGTAGCCGCCCGGCGAGTGCTCGGCATAACCGTTGGACGCCAGCCCGTTCGACAGCTCGAACCCCGCCTTGCCACTGGCGATGAAGTAGATCACCGCCGCGGCGAGGATGGCGCCGATCACCTGGGCAATCACGTAGGGCAACAGTTCTTTGGCCGGAAACCGCCCACCCACCACCAGGCCGAACGACACGGCGGGGTTGAGGTGACAACCGGAGATATGACCAATGGCGAAGGCCATGGTCAGGACGGTCAGGCCGAAGGCAAAGGCGACACCGAGGACACCGATGCCAACCGGTGAGCTGGCAGCCAGCACCGCGCTGCCGCAACCACCCAGGACCAACCAGAAAGTGCCGACCAGCTCGGCACCCATGCGCACACCCAGGGACGAACTCATGGAGCATTCCTCAAGTAATTGGACGCAACGGCTGCGCAAGCCCAACTACATTGAACAGGGGTTTGCAATTAGTAAATCTATCAGGGTCCCGGCAAATGGCCAGTAATGACAAGGGGCCGCAAAGCGGCCCCTGGGTCATGCAGGCAAACGTTCAACCCTTGGCGGTGGCCTTGGGCTTCTTCAGCAGGTGGGAGAACACCGCGTGCAGGTCGTCCGAGGCGCTTTCCTCGTCGAGGTTGAGCTTGCTGTCGATATGGTCCATGTGATGCATCATCAGGCTCACCGCCTGCTCGGCATCGCGCGCCTCGATGGCGTCGATCAGCTGCATGTGCTCGTCGTACGAGCAATGCGAGCGGTTGCCGCTCTCGTACTGGGCGATGATCAGCGAAGTCTGCGACACCAGGCTGCGCTGGAAGCTCACCAGCGGCGCATTGCCAGCGGCTTCGGCCAGCTTGAGGTGGAATTCGCCGGACAGGCGGATACCGGCGCCCCGGTCGCCACGGGAGAAGCTGTCGCGCTCCTCGCGGACCATGTGGCGCAGTTCGTTGAGCTGTTCGACGGTGGCGTGCTGCACCGCCAGCTCGGTGATGGCGCGCTCGACCATGCGCCGGGAGAAGAACACCTGGCGCGCCTCCTCGACCGTCGGGCTGGCCACCACCGCGCCGCGGTTGGGCCGCAGCAGCACCACGCTTTCATGGGCCAGGCGCGACAAGGCACGGCGGATGATGGTGCGGCTGACGCCGAAGATCTCGCCCAGCGCTTCCTCGCTCAACTTGGTGCCCGGTGCCAGGCGCTGCTCGAGGATCGCCTCGAAGATATGCGCGTAGACGATGTCGTCCTGGGTACCGCTGCGCCCGGCCTTGCCAGTGCGCGCAGGTTTTTTCAGAGGTTGCAGCTGTTCGTTCATGGGCTCTCGAGCACGAAGGATCTGCCAGTCGGACCGTGACTGTAATACCTGTCAGCGGGGGGATGGCAAGTCCGGGAAGAAAAATAGTGGGCCAAGGTATGGCGCCATTGTACACAGGCTGACCCGTTTCTGCAGGTGGCCTTTTACCTATATAGCCGTTGTACGGCAGTTTGTGCGCACAAAAGATAAAACATTATTTGCTTTCTTTGTACACAAAAGCATAATCCTGCGAGCAACTTCCTGACCCAAAAGTCAACAAAATGGTCGGATGTCTGCCACACCCCCTCGCGAAGCCCCCCAGTGCATGGCTCAGGACCCGGCTTCGAACAACAAGAAAGACTTGAGGAGTACTCGCTGTGGAAAGCCGCAAATCCGAAGCACCTACGCTGGATCTCGCTCCACCGCTCGAAACGGGCTGGCTGGAGCGGATTTTCAAACTCAAGCGACATGGCACTACCGTCAGGACCGAACTGATTGCCGGGGTGACCACCTTCATCACCATGGCCTACATCATCTTCGTCAACCCCAACATCATGGCCGACGCCGGCATCGACCACGGCGCGGCGTTCGTCGCCACCTGCATCGCCGCCGCCCTCGGCTGCCTGCTGATGGGCCTGTACGCCAACTGGCCGGTGGGCCTGGCGCCGGGCATGGGCCTCAACGCCTTCTTCACCTACACCGTGGTCGGCACCATGGGCTACAACTGGGAAACGGCGCTGGGGGCGGTGTTCGTCTCGGGCGTGCTGTTCATGTTCCTGACCGTTTCGCGGGTGCGCGAGTGGCTGCTCAACAGCATCCCGGTGAGCCTGCGCCATGCCATGGGGGCCGGCGTCGGATTGTTCCTCGGGCTGATCGGCCTGAAGACCGCCGGCATCATCGTCGACAGCCCGGCGACCCTGGTCAAGCTGGGCTCGTTGCATGAGCCTGGGCCACTGCTGGCGGCGGTGTGCTTCCTGTCGATCGCCATTCTCAGCTACAAGCGGGTGTTCGGCGCGATCCTGATCAGCATCATCGGCGTCACCCTGGCCGGCTGGGGCCTGGGCCTGGTCAAGTTCGGCGGGGTGATGTCGATGCCGCCGAGCCTGGCGCCGACCTGGATGGCCATGGACGTGGCCGGGGTGTTCAACGTCAGTATGATCAGCGTGGTGCTGGCGTTCCTGTTCGTGCACATGTTCGACACCGCCGGCACCTTGATGGGCGTAGCCCAGCGCGCCAACCTGGTGGCGCCGGACGGGCGCATCGAAAACCTGTCGCGGGCGCTGAAGGCCGACAGTACCTCCAGCGTGTTCGGCGCGGTGGTCGGGGTACCACCGGTGACCAGCTACGTGGAAAGTGCCGCGGGCGTGGCGGCGGGTGGGCGTACCGGCCTGACGGCCGTGGTGGTCGGCGTGCTGTTCGTCGCGGCGATGTTCTTTGCCCCGCTGGCCGGGATGATTCCGGCCTATGCCACCGCCGGCGCGCTGATCTATGTGGCGATGCTGATGATGGGCAGCATGGCGCATATCGAGTGGGACGAAGCCACCGACAGCATTCCGGCGATCGTCACGGTGATCATGATGCCGCTGACCTTCTCGGTGGCCGATGGCATTGCCCTGGGTTTCATCAGCTACGTGGCGCTGAAGGCCGGGACCGGCAAGTTCAAGGAGATCTCGGCGAGCTTGTGGGTACTGTGCCTGATCTTCATTGCCAAGTTCGTGTTCCTCTGAACTCACTGCAACAACCAAGGGCGCCTCGGCGCCCTTTCTTTTTTTGCCTGCTCGGCATGCCTGCTTCCACACATCCCCTGTAGGAGCGGCCTTGTGTCGCGAAAGGGCTGCGCAGCGGCCCCAGGGTCTCGCCCTCATGCAACATTACCGGGGCTGCTGCGCAGCCCTTTCGCGACACAAGGCCGCTCCTACACAAACCGTGCAAACCAACGCTCAGGGAAAACAACAGACGAAAAAAAGCCCGCCAGTGTGAGAGCGGGCCAAGGACCTACGAAGATTCTTCTAGCGACCAACTAGCTTCCACGATAGGTCGAATAGCTGTACGGCGAGATCAGCAGCGGCACGTGGTAATGCTCCTGCTGCTCGTCGATGCCGAAGCGCAGCACTACCACGTCGAGGAACGCGGCATCCGGCAGCTTCACGCCCTTGGCGCGGTAGTAGTCACCGGCGCTGAACTGCAATTGATAGACGCCAGTGCGGTAATCGTCACCTTGCAGCAGCGGCGCGTCGACGCGGCCATCGCTGTTGGTCAGGGCGGTGTTCACCAGCTCCAGCTGCTGGCCTTCGACGCGGTACAGCTCGACCTTGATCGAGCTGCCCGGGCAGCCATGCGCGGCGTCCAGTACGTGTGTGGTCAAACGTCCCATTTGCTTGTCGCCTCTTGTCGTATGCGTGGGCAAAAAATACACGGCAATCACCGGGCCCAGGGCCTGCGGCGTGCGGGAATGGAGTCATTAAGACAGTTTACGGATAAATTGTACACAATTTTTTCACCCCTTCCGACGCAACGCTCCAGAACACCCCGCCAGTCGCAAAGACGCGGCCTGTATCGACACCTAAGTTATTTGCTGACCAACCGGGCAGGTTTCTTGCAAGTGATTTCGCGCCGACAAAAGGGCAGAAATGCGGAAAAACAGGCTTACAAAAGATTTCAGAAGTTGTATACAATCAGCCCATCCGGTGGTGCGACATCCCGACGCGGCCCGCCCACCACCCGCACTAACGTACAAGAAGGAAGACTGCAGTGAGCGCTGACTACCCACGCGACCTGATCGGTTACGGCAACAACCCACCTCATCCGCAATGGCCGGGGAATGCCCGCATTGCGCTGTCCTTCGTGCTCAACTACGAAGAAGGTGGCGAGCGCAACATCCTGCACGGCGACAAAGAATCCGAAGCGTTCCTCTCCGAAATGGTCGCCGCCCAGCCACTGCAGGGCGCGCGCAACATGAGCATGGAGTCGCTCTACGAATACGGCAGCCGCGCCGGCGTCTGGCGCCTGCTCAAGCTGTTCAAGGACAGCGGCGTGCCGTTGACCATCTTCGCCGTGGCCATGGCCGCCCAACGCCACCCCGATGTGATCCGCGCCATGGTCGCCGCCGGCCACGAGATCTGCAGCCACGGCTACCGCTGGATCGACTACCAGTACATGGATGAAGCGCAAGAGCGCGAGCACATGCTCGAAGCCATCCGCATCCTCACCGAGATCACCGGCGAGCGCCCGCAAGGCTGGTACACCGGCCGCACCGGCCCTAACACCCGGCGCCTGGTGATGGAGGAAGGCGGCTTCCTCTATGACAGCGACACCTACGACGACGACCTGCCCTACTGGGAGCCGAACAATCCCACCGGCAAGCCGCACCTGGTGATCCCCTACACCCTGGACACCAACGACATGCGCTTTACCCAGGTACAGGGCTTCAACTGTGGCGAGCAGTTCTTCCAGTACCTCAAGGACGCCTTCGACGTGCTCTACGCCGAAGGCGCCGAGGCGCCGAAGATGCTCTCGATCGGCCTGCACTGCCGCCTGGTCGGGCGCCCGGCGCGCCTGGCCGCGCTCAAGCGCTTCATCGACTATGCCAAGAGCCACGACCAGGTCTGGTTCGCCCGTCGCGTGGACATCGCCCAGCACTGGCACGCCACCCACCCGTACAAGAAAGAGAACGCCTGATGACCGCCTTCAACACCCTCAAGCCCTCCACCCTGGACCGTGCCGCGTTCGTCGCCGCCTTCGCCGACATCTACGAGCACTCGCCATGGGTCGCCGAGAAGGCCTACGACCTCGGCCAGCTGGGTGAACTGGACGAAATCGAGGCACTGCACCAGCGCATGAGCGACATCCTGCTCAGCGCCAACCACGCCGACCAACTGGCCCTGATCAACGCTCACCCGGACCTCGCCGGCAAGGCAGCGATCCAGGGCGAGCTGACCGAATCGAGCACCAACGAACAGGCCGGTGCCGGTATCCACCAGTGCACCGCCGAAGAGTTCGCCCGCTTCACCGAACTCAACGACGCCTACAAGGCCAAGTTCCAGTTCCCGTTCATCATGGCGGTCAAGGGCAGCAACCGGCACCAGATCCTCGCCGCGTTCGAAAAACGCATCCACAACGATGCCGATGCCGAGTTCAAGGAAGCCCTGGCGCAGATCAACCTGATCGCCCTGTTCCGCCTGCTGCAGCTGTAAGGGCCTGGCCAGCCAGTCCCCCGAATCCAGAACAACGACATAGAAGAGATAACCGCATGCGCACCCTGATGATCGAACCCCTGAGCAAAGAAGCCTTCGCCCCCTTCGGTGACGTGATCGAAACCGACGGCAGCGACCACTTCATGATCAACAACGGTTCGACCATGCGCTTCCACAAGCTCGCCACGGTCGAGACCGCCGAGCCTGAAGATAAGGCGATCATCAGCATCTTCCGCGCCGACGCGCTGGACATGCCGCTGACCGTACGCATGCTGGAACGCCATCCGCTGGGCAGCCAGGCTTTCATCCCGCTGCTCGGCAACCCCTTTCTGATCGTGGTCGCGCCCGTTGGCGATGCACCTGTATCAGGCTTGGTCCGAGCCTTCCGCAGTAATGGCAGGCAGGGCGTTAATTACCATCGCGGCGTCTGGCACCACCCGGTGCTGACGATCGAAAAGCGGGATGACTTCCTGGTGGTTGATCGCAGTGGTTCCGGCAACAACTGCGATGAGCATTACTTCCCCGAGGAACAGATGTTGATCCTCAATCCCCACCAATAAGAAAAGGTCGGTCATCCAAGGTCCGCCCTGAGGGTGGCCGGCGAGAGGTACATACTGTGGAAGCACACCTTCACGAATGGCTGAACCTGAGCATTCGCTGGGTTCACATGATCACCGGCGTGGCCTGGATCGGTGCATCGTTCTACTTTGTCTGGCTGGAGAACCACCTGAACCGTAGCAACCCGCGCGATGGGTTGTCGGGTGACCTTTGGGCCATCCACGGTGGTGGCATCTACCACCTGGAAAAATACAAGCTGGCACCGCCGAAAATGCCCGAGAACCTGCACTGGTTCAAATGGGAAGCCTACTTCACCTGGATGTCCGGGATCGCCCTGCTGTGCGTGGTGTTCTACTGGAACCCAAGCCTTTACCTGCTGGCGCCCGGCAGCACCCTGAGTGGCGCCGAAGGCGTGGCCATCGGCATCGGCTCGCTGATCGCCGGCTGGTTCATCTACGACTTCCTCTGCGACTCGCCCCTGGGCAAGAAGCCGGCCCTGCTCGGCGCCGTGCTGTTCGTGCTGATCATTGCCGCCTGCTGGGGCTTCAGCCTGGTGTTCAGCGGCCGTGGCGCCTACCTGCACACTGGCGCGATCATCGGCACCATCATGGTCGGCAACGTGTTCCGCATCATCATGCCGGCCCAGCGCCAGCTGGTGGCGGCCATCGAGAACAACCAGACCCCGGACCCGGTATTGCCGGCCAAGGGCCTGCTGCGTTCGCGCCACAACAACTACTTCACCCTGCCAGTGCTGTTCATCATGATCAGCAACCACTTCCCGAGCACCTATGGCAGCCAGTACAACTGGCTGATCCTGGCCGGGATCGCGGTGGCCGCAGTCTTGATCCGTCACTACTTCAACACCCGCCACGACAGCAACAAGTACGCCTGGACCCTGCCCGTGGGCGCCCTGGCGATGATCTGCCTGGCCTACGTGACCGGCCCCAAGCCACTGCCGACTGCTCCTGAGCAGGCCGCGGCCAAGGTCGAGTACCAGCCGTTGCCGGCCACTGCCGTAGGTGGCAAGACTGCCGCCGAGCTGCGCGCCGAGGAAGCCGCCAAGCCAGCCCAGGCCGCTGCCGAGCAACCGGCCCAGGTCAACGCGCAAGCCGCCACCGGCAGTTTCGGCAAGATCCACGACGTCATCCAGGAACGCTGCACCGTGTGCCACTCGGCCAAGCCGACCAGCCCGCTGTTCAGCGCCGCCCCGGCCGGCGTGATGTTCGACACCCCGCAGCAGATCCAGGCCCAGGCCGCGCGCATCCAGGCGCAAGCCGTCGCCAGTCAGATCATGCCGCTGGGCAACATCACCCAGATGACCGTTGAAGAACGCAAGCTGGTCGGCGACTGGATCGCCAACGGCGCACGGGTCAACTAAAAAGCAGCTGCAAGCTGCAAGCCTCAAGCTGTAAGTCGTCAGGCAACAAGCAAGCATCGAGCCTCAGGCTTCGAGCGGAAACCACAAGCTTCTACCTTGAAGCTTGCCGCTTGAAGCTTGTGGCTTGGATCCGAGAATAAAAACAAAACTCGAGGTGCTGCATGTCCGAGTCACCCAAGGCGTACATCCCTGTTGCGCCGCCACGACAGCCCCTGCCCTTGTTCCAGCTGATCCTGGTGGGTCTGCAACACGTGCTGCTGATGTACGGAGGCGCCATCGCCGTGCCGCTGATCATCGGCCAGGCGGCGGGCCTGTCCCGCGAAGAAGTCGCCTTCCTGATCAACGCCGACCTGCTGGTCGCCGGCGTTGCCACCATCATCCAATCCTTCGGTATCGGCCCGGTCGGCATACGCATGCCGGTCATGATGGGCGCCAGCTTCGCCGCGGTCGGCAGCATGGTGGCCATGGCCGGCATGCCCGGCGTCGGCCTGCAGGGGATCTTCGGCGCGACCATCGCCGCCGGTTTCTTCGGCATGCTGATCGCGCCGTTCATGTCCAAGGTCGTGCGCTTCTTCCCTCCGCTGGTGACCGGCACGGTCATCACCTCCATTGGCCTGTCGCTGTTCCCGGTGGCGGTCAACTGGGCCGGCGGTGGGCAAGAGGCCACGGCCTTCGGCGCGCCGATCTACCTGATGGTCGCCGGCTTGGTGCTGGCGGTGATCCTGCTGATCAACCGCTTCATGCGCGGCTTCTGGGTCAACGTTTCGGTACTGGTGGGCATGGGCCTGGGCTACATCCTCGCCGGCTCCATCGGCATGGTCGACCTGTCGGGCCTGGACCAGGCACCCTGGCTGCAGGTGGTCACTCCGCTGCACTTCGGCATGCCGACCTTCAGCCTGGCGCCGATCCTGTCGATGTGCCTGGTGGTGGTGATCATTTTCGTCGAGTCCACCGGCATGTTCCTCGCCCTGGGCAAGGTCACCGACCGTGAAGTGACCCCGGGAATGCTGCGTCGCGGCTTGCTGTGCGATGCCGGCGCGTCGTTCGTCGCCGGGTTCTTCAACACCTTCACCCACTCCTCGTTCGCCCAGAACATCGGCCTGGTGCAGATGACCGGGGTACGTTGCCGCTACGTCACGGTGATGGCCGGCGCGCTGCTGATCCTGCTCAGCCTGCTGCCCAAGGCGGCGTTCCTGATCGCCTCGATCCCGCCTGCGGTACTGGGTGGCGCGTCCATCGCCATGTTCGGCATGGTCACCGCCACCGGCATCAAGATCCTCCAGGAGGCGGACATCGCTGACCGGCGCAACCAGTTGTTGGTGGCGGTCAGTGTCGGTTTCGGCCTGATCCCGGTGGTGCGCCCGGAGTTCTTCGCGCAGATGCCACAGTGGATGGAACCGATCACCCACAGCGGTATCGCCATGGCGACCGTCAGCGCCCTGGTGTTGAACCTGCTGTTCAACATCCTCGGTGGCGCCGATCGCGCCGCGCACAACGATGCCTGTCATCAGCATTGAGTGACAAGGGGCGGCGCCTGTCCGGCCGCCCCGCTCCACCCCTGTGGTAACGCGATGCCGTCGGCCCGCCGGAATGGGCCGCCCGGGGCGCCTGCGCGCCGAAAAAGCCCAAACAAAAACAATAAGTCCGGGAATCACAACATGAAGCGCATCACCTCGTCCGTTTTGCTGGGCAGCACCCTGCTGGCCACCCTTCCCGCCCACGCCGGCGAATGGCTGCAGTGGCATGGCGAAAGCCTGACCTACCTGTATGGCAAGGACTTCAAGATCAACCCCGACATCCAGCAGACGATCACCTTCGAACACGCCAACAAGTGGAAGTACGGCGACACCTTCCTGTTCATCGACAAGATCTTCTACAACGGCAAGGCCGATCCCGGCAAAGGCGTGACCACCTACTACGGTGAATTCAGCCCGCGCCTGTCGTTCGGCAAGATCCTCGACCGCAAACTGGCCTTCGGCCCGGTCAAGGACGTGCTGCTGGCCATGACCTACGAACGCGGCGAAGGCGACAACGAGGCCTACCTGATCGGCCCGGGCTTCGACCTCGACATTCCCGGCTTCAACTATTTCACCCTCAACTTCTACGTGCGCAACACCGAAGGCAGCCGCCCCGGCGACAACGTCTGGCAGATCACCCCGGCCTGGTCGTACACCATCCCCGTGGGCAAGTCCGACATCCTGATCGACGGTTACATGGATTGGGTGGTGGACAACGACCAGACCCGCCGCGGCACCTACCATGCCAACCTGCACTTCAACCCACAGGTCAAATACGACCTGGGCAAGGCCCTGAACCTGGGCGCCAAGCAGCTCTACGTAGGCTTTGAATACAGCTACTGGAAAGACAAGTACGGCATCGACAGCCGCGGCAACCTGGACAGCAACCAGAGCGTCGCCAGCGCCTTGGTGAAGGTGCATTTCTAAGCCAACGGGCCCACGCCCACCGATGTGACACCGTGCTCCAGGACGGAGCACTTGAGGCCAGGCGCGCAAGTGAGTAATCTGCGCGCCCCCTCGATCGGGGCAGGATGGATCCTGCCCGCGTTTGCTGACCACCGAGTCAATGATTCCGGGCGGTTGGCCGACGTGTTGCCAGCGTGAAATACCCATTTCATCCGTTCAGAAAGACGTCGAGCAGGATGGTTGTGCCCAACGTGGAAAAGTTGGCGCAGCTCTTGCCAAACAGCTGTGGCCAATCGAAAAAAGCTGACCCAAAAGACAAGAACAGCGCCCGAGCGCTGACAACAGATACAAATCAAGGGAGCGACACTCGCAATGCGTACCATCAATAGCCTGATCCTCGCCGGTGGCCTGCTGGCCTGCGGCGCCAGCCAAGCCGGCGACCTGCTGCAATGGCAGAACAACAGCCTGACCTACCTGTGGGGCAAGAACTTCAAGGTCAACCCTGAGACCCAGCAGACCTTCACCTTCGAGCACGCCGATGCGTGGAAGTACGGTGACAACTTCATCTTCTTCGACAAGATTTTCTACCAGGGCAAGAAAGACGCCGGCAATGGCCCGAACACCTATTACGGCGAGATCAGCCCGCGCCTGTCGTTCGGCAAGATCTTCGACCAGAAGCTCGAGTTCGGCCCAGTGAAGGACGTGCTGCTGGCGATGACCTACGAGTTCGGCGAGGGTGACACCGAGTCGTACCTGATCGGCCCCGGCTTCGACCTGGCCATCCCCGGCTTCGACTACTTCCAGCTGAACTTCTACCAGCGCACCACCGACGGCAGCCGCCCGGGTGACAATGTCTGGCAGATCACCCCGGTATGGTCGTACACCATCCCTGTCGGCTCCTCCGACATCCTGATCGATGGCTACATGGACTGGGTCGTGGACAACGACGAGAACCGTCGTGGCACCTACCAGGCGAACCTGCACTTCAACCCGCAGGTCAAGTACGACCTGGGCAAGGCCTTGCACTTCGGCGAGAAGCAGCTGTACGTGGGTATCGAGTACGACTACTGGAAGAACAAGTACGGCATCAAGGACAGCGATGCCTTCACCACCGACCAGAACACCATGAGCTTCTTGGTGAAAGTTCACTTCTGATCGAAAAAGAAACAGCGCCTTTCGAAAGGCGCTGTTTCTTTATAAATTTTAAGAGCCTCCTTACAACTAAATAGGAAATTTCCTACCCGACAAGCAGCTCACTTTCCAGATCAGCATAAGCCCACCTGGTAAAAGTCCCCCCAACATCATCAACAGAAACTCAACCTGGTAGTGTTCAAGCACCCGCCAGATATCGAGCATCAGCATCACCAAATTGATCACCATGGCCACTCCAAGCATCGCAAAGCACTTGATCAAACCCTTGGCAGTCGTGTCATGCAGCAAAAACCGCACACCCAACACCCCCCAAGCCAGCGCCGCCAAAAGATACAGCGCCAGATGATATACGTCGTAGTTCAGTACCTGGCCAAACATGATCACCTCCGAGACAAACTTCATATTAAGAACCCGAACGATTAAAGTCGACCCACACTAATTGCCTGCATTTTTTTTACATTTTTTTTGCAAACCGCTCGATAGCCTACTGACCATTCTGCACCGCTAATGGACATAGGAAAACTTCATGCGCACCTCACTTGCCGCGCCCTGGCGCTTCCTGCTGTTACTCTGCACAACCTGGCTCGGCATTTTTATATTGACCCGCGTGGTTTTGCTGACCGCCCACGCCGACACGTTTAGCGGCAACTCACTGTCAGTGTTTCTCGGTGGTGCGTTGTATGACCTGAGCTTCCTAAGCTACGCCGCGCTGCCGCTGGGCCTGTACCTGGCGTTGTGCCCAGGATTCTTGTGGCGCACCCGCCTCCACCGCTGGCTGCTGCAAGGCGTGCTGTCGGCAAGCCTGTTCCTGATGCTGTTCATCGCGGTGGCCGAGTGGCTGTTCTGGGACGAGTTCGGCGTGCGCTTCAACTTTATCGCCGTGGACTACCTGGTGTACTCCAAGGAAGTGATGGACAACATCCGCGAGTCCTATCCGTTGCCCGCACTGCTGGGCAGCCTGGCGTTGGTGACACTGCTGCTCACCTTGCTGCTGCGCAGACCGCTGCTGCGCGCCCTTGCGGGTGCGCCGATCACCAGTCGTCAGCGCCTGATGGGCCTTGGCTTGCTGACCGGACTGGGAGTGGTGTCTGTGCTGGTGGTCGACCAGCAGTTCCCTCGTGGCCAGGGCGGCAACGCTTACCAGCGCGAGCTGGCCAGCAACGGTCCGTACCAGTTCTTTGCCGCCTTCCGCAACAACGAGCTCGACTACAACCAGTTCTACACCAGCCTTGGCGCCGACATGGTAGGCGCGCAAATGCATCAGGAGCTGGCCACCGCCAACGCTCGCCTGGAGGCCCGTGAGCCCCAGGACATCCGCCGTCACATCAGCGCCAGGGGAGCATTGCGCAAGCCCAACATCATCCTGGTGACCCTCGAGAGCTTCAGCGCCAAGTACATGGGCAGCAACGGCCACCCAGAAAACCTCACACCCAATCTCGATGCGCTGCGAAGCCAGAGCCTGTACTTCAATAACTTCTACGCCACCGGCACCCGCACCGACCGTGGCCTGGAAGCCATCACCCTGTCGATCCCTCCCACTCCGGGCCGTTCGATCGTCAAGCGCATCGGCCGGGAAGGCGGCTATGCCAGCCTGGGCCAACAGTTGACGGCGATCGGCTATGACGCCGTGTACGTCTATGGCGGGCGCGGCTACTTTGACAACATGAACGCCTTTTTCAGTGGCAATGGTTACCGCATCGTCGACCAGAGCAGCGTCGACGAGAACGAGATCAGCTTCAAGAACGCCTGGGGCATGGCCGACGAGGATCTGTATCGCCAGGCGATCAAGCTGGCGGATACCGACCACGCCGCGCAAAAGCCATTCTTCCTGCAGTTGATGACCACTTCCAACCATCGCCCGTACACCTATCCCGACGGCCGAATCGACCTCCCATCGGGCGACGGGCGCGAGGGCGCAGTGAAATACACCGACTACGCCATCGCCCAATTCCTGCGCCAGGCCAAAGAAAAACCCTGGTTCGACAATACCCTGTTCGTGATTGTCGCCGACCACACCGCGGGCAGCGCCGGCAAGGAGGACCTGCCGGTCAACAACTACCAGATCCCGCTGTGGATCTATGCGCCGAAAATGATCGAGCCGCAGGAGAACCCGCAACTGGCGAGCCAGATCGATCTGGCACCCACCCTGCTCGGCCTGCTCAACCTGAGCTACACCTCGACCTTCTTCGGCCGTGACCTGCTACAAGACGACGACCTTCCACCACGGGTGCTGATCGGCAACTACCAGCACCTGGGGCTTTTCGACGGCAAGGACCTGGCGATCCTCAGCCCTCGCGGCGGCCTGCGCGTACATGAAGATGCGCTGGGCAACAGCCGCGAGACTAGCGTGACTGAGGACAACCCGTTGATTCGCCGAGCGATCGCCTATTACCAGAGCGCCGCCTACGGCTTCAGCCAAGGATTGCTGGCGTGGGAGCCAGAAGAGAAAGGTGTCGCTGTCAGCCCTTGAGCCCTTGCTTCAATGGCGGTTCGCCGGCTTGCCGGCGAACCGCTGCACCCGCCTCAGCGAGCAGGCCGCACACGCCGCCATAGTTTGCCCAGCACGCTCACCAGCGCCAGCACCACGGCCCCGGCCACTACACCGGCCACGCCGTTGAGCAGCGCCCCGGTCAACGCCCCGCCCCGCCCTTCGCTGAACGCCTCGATGGCGTGATGCAGCGGCGCGATGCCGTGCACCAGGATGCCGCCGCCGACCAGGAACATGGCAGCGGTACCGATCACCGACAAGCCTTTCATCATGTACGGCGCCGCGCGCAGGATGCCGTTGCCGACCGCGCGGGACAGGCTCGATGCCCGTTGCGTCATCCACAGCCCCAGGTCATCGAGCTTGACGATACCGCCCACCAGGCCATAGACACCGATGGTCATGACCACCGCGATGCCCGACAGCACGACGATCTGCTGGCTCAACGGCGCGTCGGCGACGATGCCCAGGGTAATCGCGATGATCTCGGCGGAGAGGATGAAGTCGGTGCGCACCGCGCCCTTGATCTTGCTCTTCTCATAGGCCACCAGGTCGACATTGGCGTCGGCCAGGGCTTCCTTGCGCGCCTCGTGCTGCGCCTCGTCGTCGTCCTTGCTGTGCAGGAACTTGTGCGCCAGCTTCTCGAAACCCTCGAAGCACAGGTAGGCGCCGCCGACCATCAACAGCGGCGTCACCGCCCAGGGGATGAAGGCGCTGATCAACAGCGCCGCCGGCACCAGGATCGCCTTGTTCACCAGCGAGCCCTTGGCCACCGCCCAGACCACCGGAAGCTCCCGATCGGCGCGCACACCGGTGACCTGCTGGGCGTTGAGCGCCAGGTCGTCGCCCAGCACCCCGGCGGTCTTCTTCGCCGCGACCTTGGTCATCAGCGAGACATCGTCGAGCACCGTGGCGATGTCGTCGATCAATACCAGTAGACTGCTTCCTGCCATGTTTGCCTGTTTCCAATGGGTTGAATGCAGCCGATTCTAGCCGAAAGTCGCTGCCTTGAGCGTCCGTCGGGGCGGGTGCTACCATGCCGGACCCTTCTTGCAAGGGGCCAGACACGAGGAAGATCCCCGACAATGAGCACCATTCGCGAGCGCAACAAGGAACTGATCCTGCGCGCGGCCAGTGAAGAATTCGCCGACAAGGGCTTCGCCGCCACCAAGACCAGCGACATCGCGGCCAAGGCTGGCCTGCCCAAGCCGAACGTCTACTACTACTTCAAGTCGAAGGAAAACCTCTACCGCGAAGTGCTGGAGAGCATCATCGCGCCGATCATGCAGGCTTCGACGCCGTTCAACGCCGACGGTGATCCCAAAGAAGTGCTGAGCGCCTACATCCGCTCGAAGATCCGCATCTCCCGCGACCTGCCGCACGCCTCCAAGGTGTTCGCCAGCGAGATCATGCATGGCGCGCCGCACCTGTCGCCGCGCCAGGTCGAGCAGCTCAACGAGCAGGCCCGGCACAACATCGAATGCATCCAGCGCTGGCTCGAGCGTGGACAGATCGCCAACGTCGACCCGCACCACCTGATGTTCAGCATCTGGGCGGCGACCCAGACCTACGCGGATTTCGACTGGCAGATCGCCGTGGTGACCGGCAAGGCCAAGCTGGCCGACGACGATTACGATGCGGCGGCCGAGACCATCATTCGCCTGGTGCTCAAGGGCTGTGAGCCCGAGGCGGCCTGATAGGACCAATGGGGCTGCCGTGCAGCCCGTTCGCGGCACAAGGCCGCTCCTACAGAGGTTATGCATTTCCCTGTAGGAGCGGCCTTGTGTCGCGATGGGCTGCGGAGCGGCCCCAAAAAATGACGAGCCTTACGCAGCAACCCCCGCATCCGCCGTCAGCCCCACCTCTTCGATCGCACTGATCGCGCACTGCTCGTCGATATCCGACGTATCCCCGCTGATCCCCACCGCGCCCAGCACCTTGCCCTCCTGGTCACGTACCAGCACGCCACCCGGCACCGGCACCACCGGCCGCTCGCCCAGCCCGTTCAGCGCGGCATAGAACGCCGGGCGCTGCTGCGAATCCAGCGCCAGCAGGCGCGAACCCTTGCCCAAGGCCACCGCGCCCCAGGCCTTGCCGATGGCCACCTCCGGGCGCAGCAGGCTGGCGCCGTCCTCGCGCTGCAGGGCCAGCAGGTGCCCGCCGGCGTCGAGCACCGCCACGGTCAGCGGTGCGGCGTTGATCTTGCGGCCCGCGGCAAGGGCGGCGTTGACCACGCCAACCGCGACTTTCAGGGTCAATGCGTTCATGAAAAGGTCCTCTTCTTGTTGTGAGAAGCCCTGAGGGCAGTTGAAAACCAATAGACAAGATAGAACACAACAAAGACACCATTTGTATACAATTTTTTAGATCAATCGCCAAAGGTGCGACGAAATGCCGCCATGACGGGGCATGACCGCCTGGTCAGACCTGCCGACGAAAATGGATTGACCTTTTGCGTCGACCATGAATACACTCTACCGCAACGTAAGTTGTATACAATTACAAAATCGATGAGGCACAAACCATGAGCAAAATGAGAGCAATCGATGCAGCCGTTCTGGTCATGCGCCGTGAAGGTGTAGATACCGCGTTCGGCATTCCAGGCGCCGCCATCAACCCGCTGTACTCGGCCCTGAAAAAAGTCGGTGGCATCGATCACGTCCTCGCTCGCCACGTCGAAGGTGCCTCGCACATGGCCGAGGGCTACACCCGCGCCAACCCGGGCAACATCGGCGTGTGCATCGGTACCTCCGGCCCTGCCGGCACCGACATGGTCACCGGCCTGTACAGTGCCTCGGCCGACTCTATCCCGATCCTCTGCATCACCGGCCAGGCCCCGCGCGCGCGCCTGCACAAGGAAGACTTCCAGGCTGTCGACATCACCAGCATCGTCAAGCCAGTCACCAAGTGGGCGACCACCGTCCTGGAGCCAGGCCAGGTGCCCTACGCCTTCCAGAAGGCCTTCTATGAAATGCGCACCGGCCGCCCAGGCCCGGTGCTGATCGACCTGCCGTTCGACGTGCAGATGGCCGAAATCGAATTCGACATCGACGCCTACGAGCCGCTGCCGGTGCACAAGCCGTCCGCCACCCGGGTACAGGCCGAAAAAGCCCTGGCTCTGCTCAATGACGCCGAGCGCCCGCTGCTGGTGGCCGGTGGTGGCATCATCAACGCCGACGCCAGCGACAAGCTGGTCGAGTTCGCCGAACTGACCGGCGTGCCAGTGATCCCGACCCTGATGGGCTGGGGCACCATCCCGGACGATCACCAACTGATGGTCGGCATGGTCGGCCTGCAGACCTCGCACCGTTACGGCAACGCCACCCTGCTCAAGTCCGACCTGGTGTTCGGCATCGGCAACCGCTGGGCCAACCGCCACACCGGCTCCGTCGACGTTTACACCGAAGGTCGCAAGTTCGTTCACGTCGACATCGAACCGACCCAGATCGGTCGCGTGTTCACCCCTGACCTGGGTATCGTTTCCGATGCCGGCAAGGCACTGGATGCGTTCCTCGAAGTGGCCCGCGAGTGGAAAGCCGCAGGCAAGCTGAAGTGCCGCAAGGCCTGGCTGGCAGACTGCCAGGAGCGCAAGGCGACCCTGCAGCGCAAGACCCACTTCGACAACGTGCCGGTCAAGCCGCAGCGCGTGTACGAAGAGATGAACCAGGTGTTCGGCAAGGACACCACCTACGTCAGCACCATCGGCCTGTCGCAGATCGCCGGCGCGCAGTTCCTGCACGTGTACAAGCCACGCCACTGGATCAACTGCGGCCAGGCCGGCCCGCTGGGCTGGACCATCCCTGCCGCCCTGGGCGTCGTAAAAGCCGATCCGCAACGCAAGGTGGTCGCGCTGTCCGGTGACTACGACTTCCAGTTCATGATCGAAGAGCTGGCGGTGGGCGCGCAGTTCAACCTGCCGTACGTCCACGTGCTGGTGAACAACGCCTACCTCGGCCTGATCCGCCAGGCCCAGCGTGGCTTCGACATGGATTACTGTGTACAACTGGCGTTCGAGAACATCAACTCCACCGACGCCGCCACCTACGGTGTCGACCACGTCGCCGTGGTCGAAGGCCTGGGCTGCAAGGCCATCCGCGTGTTCGAACCGGCCGAGATCGCCCCTGCCCTGCTCAAGGCGCAGAAGATGGCCGAAGAGTTCCGCGTGCCGGTGGTGGTCGAGGTGATCCTCGAGCGCGTCACCAACATTTCCATGGGCACCGAGATCAACGCGGTCAACGAGTTCGAAGACCTCGCCCTGGTCGGCAACGACGCGCCAACCGCCATCTCGCTGCTGGACTGATCGCCTGACGCCCCCGGGAGCGCCCGGGGGCCTTCAACGCAAGGAGACAACCCATGCCTCGCTTCGCTGCCAACCTGTCCATGCTGTTCACCGAACAGGACTTCCTGGCCCGCTTCAAGGCTGCCGCCGATGCCGGTTTCAGCGGTGTCGAATACCTCTTCCCGTACGATTTCAGCGCAGCCGAAATCAAGCAGCAACTTGACGCCCACGGCCTGACCCAGGTGCTGTTCAACCTGCCGGCCGGCGATTGGGCCAAAGGTGAGCGCGGTATCACCTGCCACCCAGACCGCGTCGAAGAATTCCGCGCCGGCGTCGACAAGGCCATCGAATACGCCAAGGTGCTGGGCAACACCCAGGTCAACGCCCTGGCCGGCATTCGCCCGCAAGGCCCGGACTGCGCCACCTTACGCAAGACCTTCGTGGAAAACCTGCGCTACGCCGCCGACAAGCTCAAGGCCGCCGGTATCCGCCTGGTCATGGAAATGATCAACACCCGCGACATCCCAGGCTTCTACCTGAACACCACCCAGCAGGCCCTGGAAATCCAGGCCGAAGTGGGCAGCGACAACCTGTTCCTGCAGTACGACATCTACCACATGCAGATCATGGAAGGTGACCTGGCCCGCACCCTGGAAACCAACCTCAAGCTGATCAACCACGTGCAGCTGGCCGACAACCCTGGCCGCCACGAACCGGGCACTGGCGAGATCAACTACCGCTTCCTGTTCGAGCACCTGGACCGCATCGGCTACCAGGGCTGGGTGGGCGCGGAATACAAGCCCAAGACCACCACCGAAGCGGGCCTGGGCTGGCTCAAGACCCATAACGCGATCTGACGGGCAATCCGGAACCCTGTGGGAGCGGGCTTGCCCGCGAACACCGGCAAAGCCGGTGCCATCCACCGAGTTGTCTGCTTCGCGGGCAAGCCCGCTCCCACAGGGGGCCAAAGCTTGCTTGAGATATCACAAATACAAAGAGGTAATTTCTCATGGCTAAAATCGGTTTCCTCGGCACCGGCATCATGGGCAAGCCCATGGCCCAGAACCTGCAAAAGGCAGGTCACAGCATCTTCGTTTCCACCCACCACGACGCCGCCCCGGCCGACCTGATCGCCGCCGGCGCCGTGGCCCTGGCCAACCCGAAAGAGGTTGCCCAGGAAGCCGAATTCATCATCGTCATGGTGCCCGACACCCCGCAGGTCGAGAGCGTGCTGTTCGGTGAGAACGGCGTTGCCGAAGGCGTCGGCCCGAGCAAGGTGGTGATCGACATGAGCTCGATCTCGCCCACCGCCACCAAGGCCTTCGCCGAGAAGATCAAGGCCACCGGCGCCGCCTACCTGGACGCCCCGGTGTCCGGCGGCGAAGTCGGTGCCAAGGCCGCCACCCTGAGCATCATGGTCGGCGGCTGCCCGAAAGCCTTCGAGCGCGCCCTGCCGCTGTTCGAAGCCATGGGCAAGAACATCACCCGCGTCGGTGGCAATGGCGACGGCCAGACCGCCAAGGTCGCCAACCAGATCATCGTCGCCCTGAACATCCAGGCCGTCGGCGAAGCCCTGCTGTTCGCCGCCAAGAACGGCGCGGACCCAGCCAAGGTGCGCGAAGCGCTGATGGGCGGCTTCGCCTCGTCGAAGATCCTCGAAGTGCACGCCGAGCGCATGATCAAGGGCACCTTCGACCCAGGCTTCCGCATCAACCTGCACCAGAAGGACCTGAACCTGGCCCTGCAGGGCGCCAAGGAGCTGGGCATCAACCTGCCCAACACCTCCAACGCCCAGCAAGTGTTCAGCACTTGCGTGGCGCTGGGCGGCGGCAACTGGGACCACTCGGCGCTGATCAAGGGCCTGGAGCACATGGCCAACTTCTCGATCCGCGACGAATAAACCAGCTTCAAGCGGCAAGCTTCAAGCGGCAAGCAACATCAAGAGCAGATCTGCTTTTACTTGTAGCTTGTCGCTTGAAGCTTGCAGCTCCGAAGGGGCGCCCCTGGTTCGGCCTGCACGGAGGCAGTTCCAGGGGCGTTTTCGATTCTGCAGAACAACAAGAATTTTGGGAGCCTGCCATGTCGGTCGATCCACAAGAACTCCTGCGCGAGCTGTTCGACACAGCCATCGCCGCCGCCCACCCCCGTCAGGTCCTCGAACCCTACCTGCCCGCCGACCGCAGCGGCCGGGTCATCGTCATCGGTGCCGGCAAGGCCGCCGCGGCCATGGCCGAAGTGGTCGAGAAAAGCTGGCAGGGCGAAGTCTCCGGCCTGGTGGTCACCCGCTACGGCCATGGCGCCAGCTGCCAGAAAATCGAGGTGGTCGAAGCCGCCCACCCGGTCCCCGATGCCGCCGGCCTGGCCGTGGCCAAGCGCGTGCTCGAGCTGGTCAGCAACCTGAGCGAAGCCGACCGCGTCATCTTCCTGCTGTCCGGTGGCGGTTCGGCCCTGCTGGCGCTGCCCGCCGAAGGCCTGACCCTGGCCGACAAGCAGCAGATCAACAAGGCCCTGCTGAAATCCGGCGCCACCATCGGCGAGATGAACTGCGTGCGCAAGCACCTCTCGGCGATCAAGGGTGGCCGCCTGGCCAAGGCCTGCTGGCCGGCCACGGTCTACACCTATGCCATCTCCGACGTGCCCGGCGACCTCGCCACGGTCATCGCCTCCGGCCCCACCGTGGCCGACCCGAGCACCTCGGCCGAGGCCCTGGCGATCATCAAGCGCTACAACATCGACGCGCCCAAGGCCGTTATCGACTGGCTCAACAACCCCGCCTCCGAGACCGTCAAGGCCGATGACCCGGCGCTGGCGCGCAGCCACTTCCAGCTGATCGCCAAACCCCAGCAGTCGCTGGAGGCCGCCGCGGTGAAAGCCCGCCAGGCCGGCTTCAGCCCGCTGATCCTCGGCGACCTGGAAGGCGAGTCGCGCGAAGTAGCCAAGGTGCATGCCGGTATCGCCCGGCAGATCGTCCTGCACGGCCAGCCGCTGAAGGCGCCCTGCGTGATCCTCTCCGGTGGCGAGACCACCGTCACCGTGCGCGGCAACGGGCGCGGCGGGCGCAACGCCGAGTTCCTGCTCAGCCTCACCGAAAGCCTCAAGGGCCTGCCGGGCGTGTATGCCCTGGCCGGCGACACCGATGGCATCGATGGCTCGGAAGACAACGCCGGCGCCTTCATGACCCCGGATAGCTACGCCCGCGCCGCAGCCCTGGGCCTGTCGGCCAGCGACGAACTGGACAACAACAACGGCTACGGCTATTTCGCCGCGCTTGATGCGCTGATCGTCACCGAGCCGACCCGCACCAACGTCAACGACTTCCGCGCCATCCTGATCCTCGAGACCCCGCAATCATGACGCCTGATAAAAAAGTCAAAATCCTCGCCACCCTCGGGCCTGCGATCAATGGCATCGATGACATTCGCCAGCTGGTCGAGGCCGGAGTGAACATCTTCCGCCTCAACTTCAGCCACGGCGAACATGCCGACCACGCCCTGCGCTACCAGTGGATCCGCGAAGTCGAGCAGCAGCTCAACTACCCACTGGGCATCCTCATGGACCTGCAAGGGCCGAAGCTGCGCGTGGGCCGTTTCGCCGACGGCAAGGTCCAGTTGCAACGCGGCCAGGCCCTGCGCCTGGACCTGGACAAGACCCCGGGCGACAGCCGCCGGGTCAACCTGCCGCACCCGGAGATCATCGCCGCGCTGGAGCCGGGCATGGACCTGCTGCTCGATGACGGCAAGCTGCGCCTGCGGGTCACCGCCAAGCACAGCGACGCCATCGACACCGAAGTGCTCAACGGTGGCGAGCTGTCCGACCGCAAGGGCGTCAACGTACCGCAAGCGGTGCTGGACCTCTCCCCGCTTACCGAGAAGGACCGCCGCGACCTGGCCTTCGGCCTGGAACTGGGGGTCGACTGGGTGGCGCTGTCGTTCGTGCAGCGCCCCGAAGACATCACCGAGGCGCGCCAGTTGATCGGTGAACGCGCCTACCTGATGGCCAAGATCGAGAAGCCTTCGGCGGTCGAGCAGCTGCAGGCCATCGCCGAGCTGTCCGACGCGATCATGGTCGCCCGTGGCGACCTGGGCGTGGAAGTGCCGGCCGAAAGCGTGCCGCAGATCCAGAAACGCATCATCGGCACCTGCCGTCAGCTGGGCAAGCCGGTGGTGGTGGCCACCCAGATGCTCGAGTCGATGCGCTTCTCCCCGGCGCCGACCCGCGCCGAGGTCACCGACGTGGCCAACGCCGTGGCCGAAGGCGCCGATGCGGTGATGCTGTCGGCCGAGACCGCCTCGGGCGACTACCCGCTGGAAGCGGTGCAGATGATGAGCAAGATCATCCGCCAGGTGGAGAACGGCCCGGACTACCAGGCCCAGCTCGACGTCGGCCGGCCCAAGGCCGAGGCCACCGTGTCCGACGCCATCAGCTGCGCGATCCGTCGCATCAGCGGCATCCTGCCGGTAGCGGTGCTGGTCAACTACAGCGAGTCGGGGGCCTCGACCCTGCGCGCCGCCCGCGAGCGGCCACGGGCGCCGATCCTCAACCTGACGCCGAACCTCAACACCGCGCGGCGGCTGAGCGTGACCTGGGGCGTGCACTCGGTGGTCAACGATCGCCTGCGCCAGGTCGACGAGGTGGTCTCCACCGCACTGGAGATCGCCCAGGCGCAAGGCATGGCCAGCCGAGGCGACACGCTGCTGATCACCGCCGGTGTGCCTTTCGGCAAGCCGGGTTCGACTAACACCTTGCGGATCGAGACCTTGGTTTGAGATCGCCGGGGGCGCTCTGCGCCCCTTTCGCGGCACAAGGCCGCTCCTACAGAGATCGCACCCAGGCATGAATACACGATCCCTGTAGGAGCGGCCTTGTGTCGCGATTGGAGGGCGCAGCCCTCCCCGTACACCGATGTGACAGAACTGCGGAAAACCAAAGCCCAAAGAGGCCCACCGCTCCCCCACCCACCTCACCGACTGCCCATGTACACCAAGAACTTCATCAACCCGTGCCCCGACTGGGCCACGGCCTTGCTCAACGGCTTCAGCCAGGTGCTGCTGCTGCGCAACCCGCTGTGCGGCCTGTGCTGCCTGCTGGCCATCCTGCTGACCGCGCCGAACCTGGTCGGCGGCGCCCTGCTCGGCGCCCTGGCCGGCCTGCTCACCGCCCAGCGCCGCGGTTATGAGCGCGCCGACCGCCAGGCCGGGCTGTACTGCTACAACGGCGTGCTGATCGGCATCCTGATCAGCGCCGTGCTGCCCTGGTCAGCGATCCTGCCGCCGCTGATCATCGCCGCCGGCGGCCTGTCGAGCATGCTCACCCACCAGTGGCGCAAGCGCGGCGGCAAGCTGTTGATCGCCTACACCGCCCCCTTCGTACTACTGGGCTGGGCCACCCTGCTGCTGGTCGAGCCCTCGGCCAACGGCCTCGTCGACGCAGACCCGGTATACGCCCTGCTGCGTGGCGTCGGGCAGGTCTTCCTGCTCGACAAACCCATGGCCGGCCTGCTGATCGTCATCGGCATGTACTTCGCCAACCCCTATGCCGCCACCTGGGCGGTGATCGGCTCGGCCATCGGCGGTGGCGTCGCCCTGCTCGCCGGGGACGCCCAAGGGGCCTGGCTGGGGCTCTATGGTTTCAATGCGGCACTGGCCGCGCTGGCCTTCAGCCGCCAGGGCGAAAAACCCTGGGTGAGCTTGCTCGCCATCGCCTGCGCGCTGATGCTGACGCCGCTGTTCAACCTGCTGCCGATCGCCGGGCTGACCGCGCCGTTCGTGGTCGCCTGCTGGCTGATGCACCTGGGCGGCCACCTGGCCCAGTTCAACCAGCGCCGCAACGCACCTCGCTTGCACAGCTGAAACCCAACCCCTAGGCTCTGCCCATTCGCACAATGGAACGAGCCCATGGACAACCCTGCGAGCCTGCGCGAGCGGCTCTATGTCATCGTCTTCCAGACCGACACCACGGCCGGAAGACGCTTCGACAAGATTCTCCTGCTGATCATCCTGGCCAGCCTGGTCACGGTGATCCTCGACAGCATCGATGATGTCCACCAGAACTACGCCGGGCTGCTGGCCGGCATCGAGTGGGGCTTCACCGCGATCTTCCTCGCCGAGTACCTCACCCGCCTGTACTGCTCGCCCAAGCCGTTGCGCTACGCCTTCAGTTTCTACGGGCTGGTCGACCTGCTGGCGATCGTGCCGGGGATCATCGCCCTGTACTACAGCGACGCCCAGTACCTGCTGATCATCCGCGTGGTGCGCATGCTGCGGATCTTCCGCGTGCTCAAGCTCAGCCCCTACCTCAAGCAGGCCCACTACCTGCTGGCGGCGCTGCAGGGCAGCAAGCAGAAGATCATCGTGTTCCTGGTCAGCGTGTCGACCCTGGTCACCGTGTTCGGCACCCTGATGTATGTGATCGAAGGCCCCGAGCATGGCTTTACCAGCATCCCCAAGGGCATCTACTGGGCCATCGTCACCCTCACCACCGTGGGCTTCGGCGACATCGTGCCGAAGACGCCGCTGGGGCAGGTGCTGTCGTCGCTGGTGATGATCACCGGTTACTCGATCATCGCCGTGCCCACCGGCATCTTCACCGCCGAACTGGCCAATGCCCTGCGCGGCGAGCAGTTGCAGCACGATTGCCCGACCTGCGCCAAGAAGCACCACGAGCATGGCGCGGCGTTCTGTTCGCGCTGTGGCAATGCGTTGTTTCCCAAGCAATGAGGTTACCTGTGCCGGCCTCTTCGCGGGTAAACCCGCTCCCACAGGTACGGCGCTGCCATTGAGACCTGTGGGAGCGGGTTTACCCGCGAACAGGCCGGCACTGACAACGACATAACCAAAGTCCTTTTTGTTCTTTAACCCACGCAAAGCCACCCGCTATAGTCGCTGGCATATCGCCAACCCTTTGAACCAGAACAAGGAATGCCCCCAGTGAAAAAACTCTTCAGCGCCTCGCTGCTGGCCGCGGGCCTGGCCCTGGGCAACCTCGCCCAGGCTGCCCCGACCCTGCTCAACGTCTCCTATGACGTGATGCGCGACTTCTACAAGGACTACAACCCGGCGTTCCAGAAGCACTGGGAGAAAGAACACAACGAGAAGGTCAACCTGCAGATGTCCTTCGGCGGCTCGAGCAAGCAAGCCCGCGCGGTAATCGATGGCCTGCCGGCCGACGTCATCACCATGAACATGGCCACCGACATCAATGCCCTGGTCGACAACGGCAAGCTGGTGCCGGACAACTGGGTCACGCGCCTGCCAAACAACAGCGCGCCGTTCACCTCGGCCACCGTGTTCATCGTGCGCAAGGGCAACCCCAAGGCGCTGAAAGACTGGCCGGATCTGCTCAAGGATGGCGTGCAGGTGATCGTGCCCAACCCCAAGACCTCGGGCAACGGCCGCTACACCTACCTCTCGGCCTGGGGCTACGTGCTCAAGCAGGGCGGTGACGAAAGCAAGGCCCGCGACTTCGTCGGCAAGCTGTTCAAGCAGGCGCCGGTGCTCGATACCGGCGGCCGCGCCGCCACCACCACCTTCATGACCAACCAGATCGGCGACGTGCTGGTGACCTTCGAGAACGAAGCCGAGATGATCGCCCGCGAGTTCGGCCGCGACCAGTTCGAGGTGGTCTATCCGAGCGTGTCGGCCGAGGCCGAGCCGCCGGTGAGCGTGGTCGACAAGGTGGTGGCCAAGAAAGGCACCCAAGCCGTGGCCGAGGAATACCTGAAGTACCTGTGGTCGCCGGAAGCCCAGGAGATCGCCGCCAACAACTACCTGCGCCCGCGTGACCCCAAGGTGCTGGCCAAGTACACCGACCGCTTCCCGAAAGTCGACTTCCTGTCGGTGGAGAGGACCTTCGGTGACTGGCGCACCGTGCAGAAGACCCACTTCAACGACGGCGGCGTGTTCGACCAGATCTACACCAACCAGTAATCAGTTGCTGGTTCCGGCCTCTTCGCGGGTAAACCCGCTCCCACAAGTCTCAATGGCAGCGCCGTACCTGTGGGAGCGGGCTTGCCCGCGAAGAGGCCGGTAAGATCAACCTCAGCCCTGGCGGAAAACCAGGGCTTTGAGCCCCCCCTCCGGATCCGCATCCGGAAACTCCGGCGGATTCTCCAGCCGCTCGACGAACACCAGCCCCGGCGCCTGCTCGGCCATGCCATCGATCAGGAACTGCGGCCCGATCCCCGGATCGTTGACGCAGGCCAGCACCGTGCCACCTTCACTCAATAGCTCCGGCAACCGTCGCAGGATCTTGCCGTAGTCCTGGGTCAGCACGAAGCTGCCACGCTGAAAGGTCGGCGGGTCGATGATGATCAGGTCGTACGGCCCGTACTTGCGCACCTTGCCCCACGACTTGAACAACTCATGCCCCAGGTACGCCACGCGTGAGGCGTCATGGCCATTGAGCCGATGATTGTCGCGCCCGCGCGACAGCGCCGACTTGGCCATGTCCAGGTTGACCACCTGCTCGGCGCCACCGGCAATCGCCGCCACCGAGAACCCGCAGGTGTAGGCGAACAGGTTGAGCACCCGCTTGCCCGCCGCCTGCTCGCGCACCCAACGGCGACCGTAGCGCATGTCAAGGAACAGGCCGTTGTTCTGGCGCACGCCAAGGTCGAGCAGGTACTTCAGGCCATCCTCGATCACCTCACGTTGCAGGCAAGGTTCACCGAGTAGCCATTGTCCCGGGCTGTCGGGCAGGTAGCGGTGTTGCAGCAACACGGCCTGGCCGGTCCATTGCGGGCGTTCGGCCAGGGCGCGCAGCATCGCCTTGAGCTCGGCCAACTGGCCCTCGGGCGGCTCGCGAAACAGCGCCACCAGCAGCACGCCGTCGAGCCAGTCGACGGTGATCTGCTCCAGGCCCGGCCAGCAGCGGCCACGGCCATGGAACAGGCGGCGGGTTTCGGTCGGGGCGGGTTCGAGGGCGGCGAGCAGGTGCTGCTCGAGGGTGGCGATGGCTGGGCTCATGGCGGTCTTGGATCAGGCAAAAACGCCATTCTACCTGCTCGATGCCAACGCTGGCCGCCATTGATGAACAGGATGAATGGGTTGGCGCGATTTTTGTCGCTTTTTCCCCGGGCCACTACTGGGGATAGTGCCGCCCTCCCCTTTGCAAACGGAATTGCCCATGCGCCCGCTCAAGGTCGAATTTTTCCACGATGCCGTCTGCGCCTGGTGTTTCGTGCTGGCGCCACGCCTGCAACAGCTGCAGGCCGAACTGAACCTGGACATCCAGCACCGCACCTTCATTCTGCAAACCAGCCGCGAGGCGATGATCGAGCGCTTCGGCTCGATGTCGCAGGCCAAGCAGACCATCCTCGAGCACTGGCGCGCCTGCGCCGAGGCCGAAGACACCCCGCGCATCAACATCGAGGGCATGCGCCAACAGGCCTTCGACTACCCCAGCGGCCTGCTCGCCGGCCTGGCCTGCCAGGCCGCCACGCTGCTGGCCGGCAACAGTGGCCACGGGCGGATGTTCGAGCGCCTGCAGGAGGCGCACCTGATGGAGAACCGCAACATCGGCGACCACGCCACGGTGCTGACCCTCGCCGAGGAAGCCGGCCTGGACACCGCGGCCTTTGCCTTGGCCTTCTACGAACAGGCGCCACAATTGCTGCACGACGAACTGGCGATGGGGCAGCGCCTGGGCATCCGCTCGGTGCCCAGCCTGGTGATCGACGGACGTTTCCTGGTTTCAGGCGCCCTGGGCCTGGATGAACTGCGTCAGGCCATCGTCCGGGTGCGCGAAGCGCAATAGAGCGGCGATATCAGCGCTCGACGGGGCGCTATGGCGAGCAACGCTGGCGCAGGGCCTGTGCCAGTCGCCTGACCTCGGGACAGTGCCGCAATGCCTCTGGATAGCCCATGAACATCGGCACCTCGCGGGTCTGCTGGTGTTGCAGATTGACCCGCCGCAAACGTCCTTGCCGCAACCCGCGGCCCACACTGTGTTCCGGCAGCCAGGCAAAGCCCAGCCCACGCTCGACGAAGCTGATGGCGGTTGCCAGGCTGCTCACCGTCCAGCGCTGGGACGTGCCCAGCCAACCGCTGTTCTGCGCGTGACGAATGCCTGAATCACGAATCACCACCTGGCGATGCTGCTTCATGTCATCCAGGCTCAGTTCGCCCTGCGCCAGGCCCACAGGATGCTCGGCGCCCGCCACACAGACCAGGGTGATATTCAGCAGCAGTTCCTGCACGTAGCCGGCCGGCAGACGGCTGGCGATGGCCAGCTCGACCTTGCCGTCCTCGAGCAGCTCGCGCGCCCCGGACAGCGCAGGCTCGTACAGACGGATGCGGTGATCCGGGTAGTCCTCGGCGAAATCCACCAGCGCCTGCTGCAGCAGCTCGAGGGGGAACAATACATCCACTGCCAGCGCCTGTTCGCTGAACAACCCCGGTTGGTACTGGTTGGCCAGATGCTCGAGCTTCTGCGCCGCGCCGAGCAGGTGCTTGGCCTGGGGCAGCAGGGCTTGGCCGAGAGGGGTGAGCACGGCCTTGCGCCCCTCGATGACGAACAGTGCCTGGCCCAGCAACTGCTCCATGCGGTTGACCGCATGGCTGACGGCCGACTGCGACTTGAACAGGCGCTCGCCGGCCTGCTGAAAACCGCCGCATTCGACGGTGCAGACGAACGCCCGCCATTGTTCGAGACTGATTTTGGAGAACATGACGACTTCCTTGTTCTGGGCAGCGGCGGGTAATTGGCTGGGTAAGTTATTTTCCACTTCCGGGAAAATAGATCCACCTTTTTCCTCTTATTCAGCCAACAGAGAATGATGAAAGATTCGCCCCCTTTTTGGTCACTTTCTTCACCGCCAGGAACCGAAATCAGAGTAGCAAAAATATATCTACCCCCTTTCCTGGCACCTTTCTTGGCAAAACGGATAGATCAAAGGATCTGATGGCCAAGTAAGCTCCGCTCCCTTTTTCTGCTGCTTTTCTGCTTTCGCCTTTGAGCCCATCAACCAGCCTAGCCCCCTTCGCTGCCAGGAGCCGGAATTAGAGTAGGAAAAATAAATCCGTCCCCTTTCCCACTGCCTTTTCCACTTTTCCGCTTTTCCGCTTTTCCGCTTTTCCGCTTTTCCGCTTTTCCGCTTTTCATATCATGAATCTTTTAGCTGCTTAGCTAACTTTCTTGCTGAGTGACGAATTTGTTGAGTCTCTCCGATTTTACTCAACGCATATATTTCCTCTTTCAAAATATCAGACCTCGGAACGAACAATGCCCACTTCAGCGCCAGACCAGACCAGACCAGACCAGACCAGACCAGTATTCACTCTGACCTCTAAGACCTTCTATAACAACCTTCTCAAATGGAAGAAAATCCAAAACCCACTCTGAAAGACCATATACTTTAAGCCCATCGATCATCTTGCAGCGCACTACTCCTGGAGAACCCTCTAGTATAGGCAAAAAAAAACACACACTCAGCTTCATCCCCAAACGTATACACAAACGACTCTGTTGATCTAGCCCAAATACCTCCAGAAGTAAGCCCCAATAAAAAACGTCCGCCACACAACTTCGCCACAGGAAGCCAACTCAAGACAGCCCCTTCAGAGCCATACTCTTTTTTGCTCTCCCATGGCCTTTCAAGTCTAGCAAGCTCCATTAATAATTTTTCTTTCAGCTCATCTATCATCTAGATATTCCTGGAGCATGTGTAACATCCACACCATGACTAGTCATAAAGGACTTGAACTGTTCACGAAGCTTTGGAGTCCAGTTCATTCCGTAATGCCCGCTCCATTCATAGGTTCGAATAACTCCATTGCGCTATCGACCAAGCCCTACGCGCACGCGCGCGTCTTGCAGAAAAAAGGGGACAGATTTATTTTCCCCACTCTAATCTCGGCCTACCTACATGACAGCTAGATCCCTTCGCTGCCAGGAGCTGGAATTAGAGTAGGAAAAATAAATCTGTCCCCTTTTCCGCCCTTCGCTATTGAGCCCATCACCCAGCGTCACCAGACCTTAACTTACAAATAATAGATTTTTGATCCGCACTTCTAAACACCAACTTGCCGGAAAAATAATACGCCATCAAACTAACTGCATCAGGATTATTCGCCCTCGCCCTCATTAGCTCTTTCAAAACCAATGAAGCACTTAGTCGGTGCGAAAACAAACGATCTACAAACTGCCTTATAGTATTGCTCCCCCCACTTTCCAAAAGCTCCCTCATCAACTGCACCTGCTGCCGCTCTGCCAAATGCACTCGTGCGGCGACAGCAGCAGCGAGGCGAACATTAAAAACTATCAGATCACGAATAACTTGTAACTTTTCATTCTCTGAAATCAATCTAACTTCGCAACACAGCTCATTTTCGTCGCACGCATTTCTATTGATCGACAACCTGGCGATCAGCTCTTCAACTTGCTTACCCTTCGACTGTCCATTCATATCCCGCTCACTCATACATTTTAAAAATATCTTGCATAAAAAAGGGGACAGATTTATTTTCCCCACTCTAATTTCGGCCTACCTACATGACAGCTAGATCCCTTCGCTGCCAGGAGCTGGAATTAGAGTAAGAAAAATAAATCTGTCCCCTTTTTGCTTTTTTGCTCCCTTTCTGCTCGTTTTACTCTAATCTCGCCCTCCCCACATGATGTCTAGATCCGTTCGCCGCCAGAAACCGAAACTAGAGCAACAAGAATAAATCCGTCCCCTTTTCCTAGCCTTCTTTTTCTTTCCTTAACTACTTAAATCCCTAAACGGATCAAATAATACACTTTCTCCAAGCACCCTTGCCTCTAAAGCAAGATCGTCCAGAGAACAAAAAAATCTATCCATTCCATTCGTTGCTCTTGACATATTTTTCAACTCAAGCCGCAACCGATCCAACTGCTCTCCAGAGTACAACCCATAATCATCAAGACACAGTTTCGAGAGCAATGGATAATTTTTAGAATCCGCATTTATGAGCATTGGAATGGCATCTTTAGTAATTTCAATTACCTTCAGTACTCCATCCAACCCCGCAGCGGCCCTTTCCTTACTCCACAAAATGGCACAGTACATTCAGAATGTTCTCCCTGGAAAAGCGCTCACAAGATTACCTTTATGACCAGTAATCACTGCCACAGTACTCGCCGGAAGAAAAGGGGACGGATTTATTTTCTCCAAGAGCAGTAAAAATATATCTACCCCGTTCCCCGTCCTTTTCCCGCCCGCCCCTTTTTCTTTGCCCCCTTTCCCTATTTTAGTCGACAGAAAATGATGAGAAATAAAATGAAAATAACTCACCCTCAAGATCGCTAAACTTATAGCGCATCCTATCAAGACCAGAGTCCAATTTTTCTACATTCATATGCATAAGCTGAGTCAACCCTCCACCAAAATCGCGAATCGCAAACTGACTGACATCGAAGAACCTCACACGAACAGCAGCACCCCATACATCTTCAGATTCCGAAATTGATAGAAACAGATCATAGGCCACCCCCTCATCATTCAACTGAACATTAATAGAATGCAAGCAATTATTAGCAATCAGCATCTCATTCAACTCAGCAACACTAATCATTGTTTACCCTCGTCTCTTTCCCTTTAGGGCTATATCCAGGACCATATTCATAGATATGCACGTGCGGATCTGAATGATACTCATCCGGCTTTTCTTTATTCCCATATCCGTGATTCGTGTAATCCGTCCGCCTAACTTGCCGACCATACTGATCATACTCAATCACAGATTTTTCTAACTTCCCAGTCTTAGGATTATACCTCTCTTGGGTAGTAGTCTTTGTACCTGGCGTCGTCTGATGCGGCTTCTTCCCGGAAAACACCTCATCAGGGAATGTTCCGTCCTTTACACCAACAGGATTATCACAAGGCCCCCCAGTATTGTGCACCCACGTCCTCAAATCACCCACATAGAACGTATGCCCCACATCCACCGTCAGGTTAAACGTCTTCCCAACCGGCTTGTACAACCGCGCCGAGACCACCCGAGTCGATGTCCCTTCACCCTCTCCATCTGCCAGCGATTGCAGCAGATCCCCCTGCCGTAGCTCGCCCATCTGCACAAAGTTACGCTTGGCGGGTACATAGAACGGGTGACTCGGTGTCACCAACAATGTTTCCGATCTTGCCGCGCCATCGGTACGGGTGCTCTCCAGGGCCAGGCGATAAATTGGCTGGTCATCCCGCTCATGGGTCGCGGTGATCGCCGCGGCAAACGGCTTGCCGCCGTGCTCTGGCTTGGTCCAAACCAAATCGCCGACCTTGAGCGTTTCAATCGCCCGGTCGCCATCCGGCGTTGCCACCAGGGTGCCAGCTGCGAAGCAACGCGGGCATGGCGGGACCTTCGCGCCCTCGCCCGGGCTGACCTTGCCCTCTCCGGATTTGCCCTTACCGCCCCCCGTCGCAGCGACTACGCCTCGACCACCGGCCATGATGGCCAGCGCCCCGGTCGTACCCAGTTCGGTGATCAGCGTAGCCTTTTCTTTGATCGTCAACTTACGACCAGCGGCATTGTCCAGCCATGATGTTTCCGTATCCCATCGCTGAAGCCCGGCTTGCTCCGCAGGCGTCAACCAGCCTTCCTTGATGAGTTTTGCGGTGAACAGGTCCTTATCGGGCACAAACAAGCCGCCGGTACCGGCAGGGTTCATCGACGGCATCAGGTGTTGCCCTGGGTTGCCATTGAGCAAACCGACGGTGTCGTATCCCTGGTTCTTAAAGAACGCAATCAGTTCTTTGGCAACCGGGCTGTCGATGACAACCGCGCTGTCGACCAGCCCCTGCGCACACGCACGCGTCTTGCAGTCGTCCATCGCCTTCGAGCGGGCGATGGAGATGCTTTCGTATCGATCGAGGATGTCCTGGATCCGGCCCGCCGTGCACTGTTTGGTTGCCCGACATGCCTTCAACTCACCCAGCATGCGCTCCGCAGTCGGGTGATCGAGGTTGTTATATTGGGTCGCGTTCTGCGCCACCCAGCCTGCCACCTGCTGCCCTTTCTCATCGGCCCCCAAACCTGCGGCCACGGTCAGCCCCAACAACTGCGAGGTCATGGTCAGCAGTTGCTCATGCGACTCCCCGGGGAAAATGTGCTCACCAACGGTGGCGACGAAGGCTTCGTTCGCACCTGCCGCAATCGCCCCCGTACGGAAATCACCACCCGCGGCCTCGGCGATCAGGCCACCGACCAAGGCGTGCGCCACGGTCTTGGTCGGCAGCCCTTCGAAGTACAGCTTGTCACCTAGTCGCTTGTAGATGGCCGCCGACAACGCATTGCCCACGAAGGTCTTGCCTGCATCGGTCAGGTTGCTACCCAGGTCGCTCCCTTCCAGCGCGGACTTGGCCACAGCACCAATCGCTGCCTGCGAGCCGGTGTAACCGGCAAACTTGCCGAAGCCGGAAAGCTTGCTCAGGTCAAAGCCAAAGGTAGGCTTGTTCAGGTCCTCGGCGGATATGCCGAAGGCATCGTTGAGATAGGCAGCAGTAACCCCGGCGGTAATTGCGCCTGTGGCATACCCCTTCAGGCTGCTCGACGAAGTGACATCCTTGAACACTGCCCCAAGGTTGCCGCGGTTGTTGATGCCGCTGATGACGGCGTTGTTGGTGGCGGCAGTGGCAATGCTACTCAACGCCACGTTGGCCCAACCGGCAGCGACCGTGGATCCTGCCGCGGCACCGCTGGCCACGGCACTGGCGGTCGCGGTTCCGCTTGCAGCCAAGGCCGAGCCGGAACCTGCCACGGCACCTGTGGCATTGCCAATCATTGCGCCGGCCGCCCCTGCCGTCAGGTAGGTGACGATGATGGCAATGACGATCTGCGCCCCAGCCCCAAGCCCGGAATGGCTGTACTTGAAGGAGTCATGCACTTCCTTCACCTGCCGCCAGTCCACATCCCCGCGCTTCTCGACTTCCTTCAGCCAAGCCAGCTGTGGATCGGCCGCGACCATGGCGTCGATGCTCTGGCTGATGGTCGCCTGGTCGACATGTTTCACATCGACCTTCAAGCCATCCACCGCCTTGATCACCAGATCACCATTAGCGGTCAGCTGGCTCTGGCGCAGGGTTTCGTCGGTGCTGCCCTTGCCCTTCATGCTGTTCCAGGCAAGGTCACCCTTGGACTTCTCGTGACTCTCCTGATGCATGTCCTTGACCGCTTCGAAGGTCACCGCACCGCCACTGTCAATGGTCAGGTCCGCACCGGAGGCGAGTTTCGCGCCCTGGTACAGCTGGTCACCGCCGCTCTCGAGGGTCAGGTCGCCACCACTGGTGATCTCACTGCCCACCGCCTTGACGTCGGTCACTTCGTCGCGCTGGGTCTTCTTGCTACCCCAACCACCCTTCTTGTTCATGTCATACAGCGAGTACTGGCTGTCGTTGGCAGCCAGCAGCTCGAGCTTGTCACCGGCCACCAGGTAGGCTTCGTCACCGGCGCTGGCCTTGCTCGCCACCAGGCGCAGGTCGCGCCCGGCGTCGATGGTCAGGTCGCCGCCGGCCTTCACTTCGGCTGGCTGCTGCTCGACGTCGTCCTCCTGACGCTCGTACTTGGTCTGGCCTTTCTTGCCCTTGGCGTAGCTGTGCTCCTCGTTCGCCGCAGCGGCCAGGGTCACGTCGCGCCCCGCCTGCAGGGCCAGGTCGCGGCGGGCCTCGATCTCGCTGGCGACGATGCTCAGGTCCTGGCCGGCCGTGGCGGTGAGGTTGCCGCCGGCCTTCACCTCGCTGCCGTACTGGGTGATGCTGGTGTCGTGGCCACTGACCCGGCGGCGCTGGTACTCGTGGCTGTCGACGCCTTCCTGGCTGGCGATGATCAGGTCACGCCCAGCGTCGAGGTCGATGTTGCCGCCGGCCTGCACGGCGCCGCCGACAATGCCAATATCCTGCCCCGCCGTGATCGTCAGGTTGTTCGCCGCCTCGATGCGCGCGGCGGTGTCGACCAGGTCCTTGGTCACGTGCTCACCGCCCGCGTGGCCTTCCAGGCGGGTGACGCTGCGCTCGTTGATCACGTCGCCGGTCAGCGCGGTGAGGCTCACTTCGCGCCCGGCGATGATCCCGCCCTGGGCGTTGCGGATCGAGTCGGTGGCCAGCATGTCCAGGCGCCCGCCTGCCTCCATCAACCCGGCGTTGCCGATGTTGCTGGCGCTGACGGCGAGGTTGTTGGTGGCGCGCAAGGTGCCGACGTTGACCAGGTCGCCGCCGCTGATCAGGTTGACATCGCGACCCTGGATCAACGCGCCGTTGGGGGCCACGCGGCCGTTGGCGTGGGCCAGGTACAGCACCGGGGCGAGTACCTTCTCGCCGTTGACCTCGACCTGCTCCATCCAGACGATGTCGTGGGTCAGCGCCGCCACCTGCTCGGCGCTGAGCGACACGCCCACGCTCAGCGCCAGCTTGTCCTTGCTGGCGATGGCGTTGTCCATCAGGTAGCGGAACAGCGTCTCGTCGCTGGTCGTGCCATCGATGTAGCGCTGGCCGGTACGGGCCACCACTGCCTCGCGGATCAGACGCTGTTCGTAGAGGCCATCGCCCAGGCGCTTGATGGCCTGGTCCGGCTTGACGTCGAGCTGGCCAAGCAGGTAGTCGGAGCTGAGGAACTGCTTGAGGTCGGTGAGGACCGGGTTGGTCTCTACCAGGTACTTGTGCGCGACATTCGGCACACTGCGCTCGGGCACGCCCTGGACCAGTTTGACGCCGGCGGCCAGGCTGCCCAGGTCCACGCCGGAACCGGCCACGGCGCCCTGCGCTGCGGCCGAGCCGTTGGCGCCCAGGGGCTGCGCGGCACGGCTGTCGGCACCGGCGGTACTGGCCAGCGGTGCGATGAAGGTGCCGCTGCCGGCCTGGGTACGATCGCCGGTCGCGCCCAGGGCGTCGCCGCTGATCGCGGCCTGGCCGGCCTGGCTGCTGATGCGGAACAGGCCGTTGCCGCCCTGGGGCAGGCTGAAGCTGGGCAGGGTGACCGGGTTGACCTGGCGCTGGGCCAAGTCCGGCGGCAACTGCGGGTTGAGCGCGCGCACCTGGGTCTGGGCCTGGCGCGCATCGGCCGTGGCATCGCCACGGGCATTGAGGGTGCCGGCACCGGCCTGGTTGACGCGTACCACGCTGTTGTCGATACGCTGGGTGGCATTGATGGTCACCGCGCCAGCCGACTGCACCACCGCCGGGGCGACCACGGCGCCGGCGATCGGCGTCTTGTTGTCGATGACGTTGTAGATGCTGGCATGCGGATAGCCAGACGCCGCCATGACCTGATCGAGCGTCAGCGAACCCGGGTTCTGGTTGAACTGGTTCTTGGCATTGATGAACGCGTTGTACTGCCCGCGATCACGGGTGTACATGCTGGCGGTGAGGTTGCGTTGCTCGCCGCCACCGGCACCCTTGTTCTCGAACACGGCCGTGTTGATGGCGATATCGCCGCCCGCCGAGACACTGCTGTAGTGGTTGCGGAACGCGTCACCGGCAAAGGTCAGCTTGCCGCCGCTCGTCATGAAGGCCGTGGGGCTGTCCTGGTCGATGACATCCTGCCAGCTTTCCGTGGCCGAGAAGTACAGCTCGCAACCCTTGCCCTTGCAGCGGTCGTCGGAATACACGTTGACGTAGCCAGCGACCAGCTTCTGCTTCGAGCTCAGGTGTTCCTTGCGGTTGAGCAAGGTGTCCACCGCCAGGGTCATGCTGCCGGCGCTTTCCATGCTGGCGGAGATATTGTCCAGCAACGCGGCGCGGGCGCTGCCGTTGCCGGCCAGGTCCAGGCCGCCGAGGCTGTAGATATCGCCGTAGTAGTTGCTCAGGCTGCCCACGCGCAGGGTCATGTCGTTGCCGCTGAACACCAGGCCGCGCTGGTTGCTCAGGGTGTTGGCGGTCAGCGTCAGCGCCGCGGCGCCGCCGAGGGTGCCGCGGTTTTCCAGGCTGGCGGCGTTGACCGTAAGGCCACCAAGGGCGGTCAGGCGGCCGTCGTTGCTCAGCAGGTTGCGGGCCGTCACCACGCCGCCCGCGCCGGCGGCCAGGCTGGCGGCACTGGACAGGCGGATGTCGGTGGCGCTCAGCCCCAGGCCGCCGAGACTGCTCAGGCGACCATTGCCATCGTATTGGCCGGTGAGGTCGAGTTGCAGGCTGCCATCGCTGGCCAGCAGGCCATGGTTGCTCCAGTCGCCACCGCGGCCCTTGAAGCTCTCGACCGCCAGCAGCTTGCCGCTGGCCGTCTGCACGAAATGCCCGATGTCCAGTTCCAGGCGCCGGGCCTGCAGCACGCTGCTGTTGGTCCAGTTGGCGGCAGCGATGCTCAGCAGGCCATCGGTATGCAGTACGCCACCGGCCTGGGTGACTTTGTCCGAGGCCAGGCCGAAGGTACCAAGGCCGGTGTGCAGCAGTTGCCCGCCGCTGTTGCTCAGGCCGCCGATCTGTAGGTCGAGGTCGTGGTTGGCGGTGGCCAGCACGCCGTTGTCGTTGAGCAGGTTGCCCGCGACGATAAAGCGGCTGGTGCCGGTCTTGCCGAGCGCGCGCAGGCTGCCCGTGCGGTTGTCGAGTTCGCTGGCGCGCAGCAGCAGGTCACTTTCGCTTTCCAGCTGGCCGAGGCCGTTGTACAGCGCGCCGTCCAGGCCGAAGTCGATGCGCCCGGCGCCGATCTTGCCGCTCTGGTTGAACAGTTGCTGGCCCTGAAGGTGTAACAGCCCCTCGGCGTACAGGCCGCCACCGCGGTTGTCGAACTCGGCGGTGACGAGCTGATTGTCGCCACCCAGGGCCGAGAGGTAGCCGCCCTGGTTGTTCACCCGGGTGTCGGCCTTGATGTCCACCGACTGCGCCTGGGTGGTGCCGCCGCCGTTGTCGAACAGGCCGCCGAAGACGCCCTTGAACAGCCCCTTGGCAGCGCTGAGCATGCCACTGCCGGTGTTGTCGAGGCTCGCAGCGTGCAGTTCGACGCCACCGGCCAGGCTTTCCAGGCGCCCGCCGTGGTTGTTCAAGGCCTGGTCCAGGTGCGCTTCGATGTCGCCCTGGCTCTTCAACGTACCGCCCTGGTTGTCCAGGGCATTGGCATGGATATCGAGCTTGCCGTGTTCGCTGAACAGCAGGCCGTCCTGGCCGTTGAGCAGGTCGCCGTCCAGGCGCAGCACCAAGTTCTGCTGGCTGGCCAGGTTACCGCCGCGGCTGTTGTCCAGGGTCGTCGCGTCGACGCGCAGCAGGCCGTGGCTGACCAGCTTGCCGCCGTTGTTGGCGACACTGCCGGCCTTGAGCAACAGGTCGGCGCCGCTGACCAGGCGTGCGCCATCGGTATTGATCAGTGCTTCGCTCAAGGTCAGGTCGAGCAGCGCGCGGCTGGTCAGCTGGCCCTTGGTGTTTTCCAGGCGCTTGCCGGCGACGCTGATCGCCTGGCCGTTGATCTGCCCGCCCTGGTTGTCGATAACGGTGCCGGCCTGGTCGAACGCCAGGTCGCCGGTGGCGGAAATAAGGCCGCCGCCGCTGTTGTCGAGCCGCTCGGTGACACTGAGGGTAACGGCCTGTTCTGAAGAGACGATGCCTTTGCTGTTGCGCAGGTTGGCTGCAGTGATCTGCTGGCCAGCCTTGCTGACCAGGGCGCCCTGGTCGCGGTTGTCGAGGGTACCGTCCAGGGTCACGGTGAGGTCGCCGTCCTTGCTGGACAGGGTGCCCTCGCCACTGTTGTTCAGGTCGGTGCCCTTGGCCAGCAGACCTTGCGCTCCGGAAATCAGGCCCTTGT
This sequence comes from Pseudomonas xantholysinigenes, assembly GCF_014268885.2. Classification (NCBI taxonomy): domain Bacteria; kingdom Pseudomonadati; phylum Pseudomonadota; class Gammaproteobacteria; order Pseudomonadales; family Pseudomonadaceae; genus Pseudomonas; species Pseudomonas xantholysinigenes. Next base: position 3,819,605 of record NZ_CP077095.1, read on the forward strand.
TGCTGTTGTCCAGCCGTGGCGCCTCTACGGTCAGCCGGCCATCGCTGAGGATGCGGCCCTGCTGGTTGTCGATGCGCTGGGCGAGCAGCTTGTAGGATTGCTGGCTGGTGACTTCGCCGGCGCTGTTGTCGAGCTTGCGCAGGTTGTGGATTTTCAGCGGGCCGTTGGCGCTGATCAGGCCGCCCTGGTTCAGCAGGTCACCGCCGTTCAGGTCGAGGTCGAGCTGCTGTTCGCCGATCAGCCGCCCCTGGCGCTGGATCAGCGTGCTCACCCGCAGCAGCAGGTCGCCCTTGGCGGATATTTCACCGCCCTGGCTGGAATCGACCTGCCCCGCCACCAGCGTCAACGCGCCATCGCTGTGGATCCGCCCTGCGTGCTCAAGGGCATCGGCGCCGTTGCGCAGATCACCCGTGGTCAGCTTCATGGCCTGCTTGCTGCTCAAGGCACCGCCACGGTTGTCGAGCTCACGACTGTCGACGGTCATTGCCGCCTGGCTGATGAGCTGGCCGCCCTGGTGGTTGTCCAACTGGCCGGTGCTGACATTGACACCGGTATTGCCCGACAACAGGCCGCGCTCGCCGTTGAGCAACCCGGCGCTGGTCACGGTCAGCGCGCCGACGGCGGACAGGGTGCCTTGGTCGTGGTTGTCCAGCTGGCCGTCGATAGTTGCCTTGAGCGCCCGGCCGCTGGCCAGGCTGCCGCCGCTGTAGTTGTCAAGGCTGGCGGCCTCGACCCTGAGGTCGTGGCTGGCCGACAACACGCCTGCAAGGCTGTTATCGAGAACGCCGGCAATGCGCAGGGTCAGGTCCTGGGCACTGATCACCCGCCCGCCACGGTTGTCGAGCCTGTTGGCGGCCAGGCTGAAACCGTGATTGCTGGAGATCTCGCCCGCCTCGCGGTTGTCCACCACACCGACCTGACGCAACAACAGGCTGCCCGGCGAACGCAGCAGGCCGCCGTTGCGGTTCACCAGTTGGCCGTGCCGCAGGTCGAGGTCGATGCCGGTTTCACTGACCAGTTGCCCGTGATCGTTCTGGTCAAGGCCGGTCAGCGTGGCATCGATCTGGCCGGCGGCGCTGATGCGGCCGTAGGCGTTGTTGTCCAGCTGGGTAGCGACCAGCAGCAGGCTGCCGGCACCGATATTGCCCTTGGCGCTGTTGTCGATGGCGCCGCTGCGCAGCTCGGCGTGGTCCTGGGCGCTGACGACACCGAGATGGCTGTTGTCCAGGCGACCGGCCTTGAGCAGCAGCCCGGTGTTGGTCACCAGGGTGCCGCCCTGGTTGTCCAGCAGCCCTTGGCTAGTCAGGTCCAGGGCCGCCTTGGCCGAGACCTTGCCGCCCGCGCGGTTATGCAGCGTGCCGGCATTCAGGGTGACAGTGGCGTCACTGACGATCAGGCCGGCGTCGCTGTTGTCCAGCTTGCCATCTAGGGCCACGTCGATGTGCTGGTGGCTGCTCAGCTTGCCGCCGTTGTTGAGCAGCTCGGTGCCGTGCAGGCTCAAGCGGTCATAGCCACTGAGCAGGCCCTTGTTCTGGTTGAGCAGGCGCTGCACGGTGAGGGTCAGGCCACGATCGCCGATGACCTTGCCGCCTTGGTTGTCCAACAGTTCGCTGGCATTGAGGACGACCTTGCCGGCGCTGGAGATCTCACCCTGCTGGTTGAGGATGCGCGCCGCGCTGATGTCGGCCACGCTGGTCGCGCCAATCTTGCCGCCCTGCTGGTTGTCGAGGGTGTCGGCGGTGAGCAGCAGGCTGCCCAGGCTGGTCAGCCTGCCGCCTTGCTGGTTCAAGGCGCCCAGGTGGGCTTCAAGGTCACCCTTGGCGATGATGTTGCCCAGCCGCTCGTTGTCGACCTTGCCGGCCATCAAGTCGAGGCGACCATCGCTCTGCAGGTGGCCGGCATCGCTGTTGGCCAGGCTGGCGACGTCGATGTAGGCCTTGCCCTTGGTGGTAGCCGCGCCCTTGTCGCGGTTGTCGAAATGCCCGCCGGTGACGGTCAGCGAGCGGTCGGCGAGGACCAGGCCGCCACGGTTGTCGAGACGTTCGCCATGCAGGGTCAGGTCGCCAAGGCTCGACAGCATGCCGTTGTCACGGTTGTCCAGGGTCGCCACCTTGACGCCCAAGGTGCCATCGCTGCGCAGGTTGCCCTTGCCGCTGTTGTTAAGGCCCACGGCCTTGAGGTCGAGCAGGCGCTTGGCCGAAACCAGGCCGAGACGGTTGTCGATGTCGGCGCTGGCGTTTATCAGCACATCGCCGCCGAGCAATTGGCCGCCACCGTTGAGCAGGCCGGCGGTGGTGATGTCCAGGCGGTCGGCACTGAGCTTGCCGCCAGCCTGGTTGTCCAGCAGCGCATGGGTGTTCAGCTTGGCCTGCCGGTCACTGCCGACCAGGCCTTTGTCGCGGTTGTCCAACCGGGTGGCGGTGATCTGCAGGCCGCCCTGGCCAACCAGGCGACCGCCCCGGTTGTCGAGGGTGGTACTGACGTCTACCACAGCCTTGCCCTTGCCCTGCAGCAGGCCTTGGTCACGGTTGTCGATCGCCTGGGCGTTGACCGTCAGGGTGCCGTCGGCCAGTGCCTGGCCTTTGCGGTTGTCCAGCTGGCCAGCCGTCAGGGTGGTAACTCGGCCTTTGAGGGTGCCGCCCTGGTTGTCGAGGGTGGTGCTGCCGGTGGCATCCAGGGTGCGGTTGGCCACCACGCTGCCGCGGTTGCGCAGGGTCTGGCCGGCGAGGGTCACATCGCCGTGGGCATTGCGGGTGTTGTCTGGCTCCACGCCGGCTTCGATGACGCCCTGGTTGTCGACTCGCGCGCCGGTCACGGTGATGCTGTCCTTGGCGGCAAGGCTCTGGCCGACCGTCACTGCGTCGCGCACGCGCACGCTGGCACTGCCGGCGGCGTAGGTCTTGCCGGTCAGCTCGGCGCTTTGCGCGGCGATCGTCAGGTTGCCGGCACTGGACGTCTGCGCCAGGGTCACCTTGCCGTTGGTGTCCACCTGGATGTCACCGGTGGTGGCGGCCATGTTGCCGGCCAGCTTGACGCCCACGCCCTGCTCGGTGCCGACCAGGCGAATGGTGTTGGCATACATGCCACCCAGCGCCGCGCTGTCGATGGCCAGCAGCGGTTTGTCGCTGCCGTCCTCGGCCCGTGGCGTGGCCTGCAAGGTATCGGCCTTGACGTCGTTGCGCCCGGTGACGATGTTCAACTGCCTGGCGTGCAGTTCGGTGTTGAGCTTGGCGCTGCGGGTGATCAGGTCGAACTGGTCGAGGTTGGTGGCATTGAGCGCATCGCCTTCGATGGCGATGTCGCCGCCGTCCACCTGGAAGCGGTCGAGGCGTTCGCCGTCCATGATCGGCTTGCCGGTGGTGAGGGTGGCCCGCGGCGTGTTGATGAAGCCGCAGCCCTTGCAGGTGATGCCGTGGGGGTTGGCGACGATGACCCGGGCCGCCTGCCCCGCCACCTCGGTATAGCCTTGCAGGGTACTGCGGTTGCCACCGGTGACCTGGTTGAGGATCACCTGGGCGGCCTGGCCGCGCAGGTTGGGGTTGCCGACGATGATGCCGCCCAGCTGGGTCGACTGGGTCTTGCTGGTGGCGTTGTTGAGGATCAACCCATTGCTGCCGACGTTGTAGTCGCGGAAGGTGTTGGTCGACAGGCCGCTGCCATTGGGTGTGGCGATGTTGACGATCGGCACCCCGTTGCCGGCCCGGTTGACGCTGGTATTGGCATTGGCCGCCGCATCGACGGTCAGTTGCGCGGCCGTGGCGACGATGGGGTTGAGAAACAGCACACCCGCGACGATCAGGGCGATGCATTGGTTCAGTGGGGTGCGGATATCCATGTCGAACGAACTCCAGGCGCTGCTCGGGCCAGTTGCAGGCGCGCCCCTGTCGGGGCGGCGGTGTCACGAGTAATGGGTGGGTCGGGGCTCAGAAGAACGCGTCGACGCGGAAATAGATCGGATGCTCACGGCGGGTGATGACGTCGGGGCGTTCCAGCGAGCGGGCGAAGGTGGCGCTGGCGGCGAAGTACTGGCCACGCACATTGAACTCGAAGGCGTTGCCACTCAGGCGGCCATGGTCCTGGCCATTGCCGTGCTGGCCCTTGATCACCCCGGCGTCATAGGCGAAGGCCATGCCGTACTCACGCAACCAGGGCTGTAGTGGTGCCCAGGTAACCGGGCGGCGCCAGCGCAACTGGTTGCGCCAGTAGCCGCCGCTGTCGCCGGTGAGGGTCTGTTCCTTGAAGCCGCGCACCGAGGTCAGCCCGCCGACGCTGATGCGCTGGCCGCTGTAGAGGGCGTCCTCGCTGCGCTGGCCGGTGGCCAGGCTGTCGAAGCTGAACTGCTCGCCCCACAACTGGAATGGCTGCAGGTAGCTCAGGGTCAGGGTGTACTTGTTGTAGCGCGCCACCGGCTCGTTGCCGCGCGGATCGCCCGCGCCCTGGGCGTCGAGCGCACCAATGCCCTGCTGCCAGCCGGCGTCAAGGTTGACGAAGGCGTTGCCGATGCGCCGGCCATGGTTGAAGCCCAACTGGCGCTCGGTGATACGGGTGCTGGAGACATCGATCAGGGTGTCGTCCAGGTAGTTGCGTGCACGCAGGTGGCTGATGCCCAGGTTCACCGCGGTCTTGCTCAGGCTGTCACGGTGGATCACCCGTTCGGCCTGGAACTGATGCACGGCGTTGTCGCCGTCGAGCTTGAAGGGGAAGCCACTGGAAGTGTCGCGGGTGCGGTAGTAGTTGCGGTTGTAGCTGTAGTTGAAGGTCCACCAGCCCCACGGCAGGTTGTAGTTCAGGCCCTGGCTGTCGCTATGACGCCACTGGTCGCTGACCACGTCGCGGCCGGCGCGCAGGCTGAGCTGGTCGGCCAGGCCCAGCGGGCTGTCCCACTCGAAGCCCAGGTTCATCTGCTGTTCGCCACTGCTGGCATCGCCGTTGTTGTGCCGGCTGGCCGAAACCCGCCAGGGCTTGTCACGCTCGCCCTTGAGCTGCACCCGACTACCGCCGACGGCCTGGCCCGGCACCAGTTCCACCTCGGCCCGGCGCGAGGGCAAGCGACCCAGCTGGTCGACCATCTGCTCCATCTGGCGCAGGTCGAGCACCTCGCCCACCGCGCCGGGGAAGGTCATGGCCAGCTCCCACGGGCTGGCCAGGTTCGAGCTGTCCAGGCCCTCGAGACGCCCTTCGACGACGATGATCTGCAGCACACCGCTGCCCAAGTCCTGCTGCGGCAGGTAGGCGCGGGTGGTCAGGTAGCCACGGTCGAGGTAGTGGTCGGTAATCCGCTTGAGCAACCCATTGAACCGGGCAATCGGCAGGCACTGGCCTTCATGATCCGCCAGCAGGGCATGACGTTGCCCCTCGCTGAGCAGCGTCGCACCCTGCAGGTCGATGCGCTCGATCTGGAAGCAGCGGCTGTCTTCACTGGGCTGCGTCGGCGCCTGCGGGGCCTGTTTGCCAGGCAACTGTTGCAGCTCCTCGAGGCGCCTGCGCTGCTCCTGCAGCAAGTTTTCCTGGCGGTCACGAATCAAATCCCGATCACCGGGGGACTGGAATGGCGCGGCGCTGGCAAACAACGGCAACAGCGCCAGGCCTGTGGCCATGGCGCGAAAAGAACGGGACATGCGGGGATGATCCATCACTTGAGAACGGGTCGCATCACTGCGAAAAAGCGCGCAGGGTACTAGAGGGTCAGCGCGCCATCAACTGGCCATCTCCTACAAAAGTTGTCGGACGGTTCGCCAGCCCAGAGCTCAAGCCTGCTGCGCGCTCCGTGCCCTACGGAACCACCACCCCTGCTGCATCCCCGCCGCCGCCAGCAGGATCAACCCCACCCCCAGCCATTGCAACGGCGCCAGACGGTGGCCGAAGGCGAACCAGTCGACCAGGATCGCCGCGATCGGGTAGATGAACGACAAAGCCCCGGTCAACGCGGTGGGCAGGCGCTGGATGGCGCTGTACAACAGCACATACATCACGCCGGTATGAACCATGCCCAGGGTCAGCAGGCTACCCAGCGCCGGCCACTCGCCCGGCAGGCCGCCCAGTTTGACCCAGGGCGCCAGCAGCAGCACACCGGTGCCGACCTGCACCAGCGCGATCAGGTGCGGCGGGGTGCCGGTGAGGCGCTTGATGATCAACGCCGCCAGCGCATACAGAAACGCCGCGCCCAACGCCAGGGCGATCCCCAGCAGGTAGTCGTCGCCGCTGGCCTGGCCGTTGCCATGGGCGCCGACGATGGCCAGCATGCCGATGAAGGCCAGGCCCAACCAAGTGAGCTTGGCCAGGGTGAGCTTTTCGCCGAGGAACAACGCCGCCAGCCCCACCAGCATGAATGGCTGGACGTTGTACACCGCCGTGCCGATGGCGATCGACGCCCGCGAATAGGAAGCGAACAGCAACACCCAGTTACCGACGATGGCCACGCCGCTGGCCACGGCCAGCAGGAAGGTGCCACGGGTCAGCACGCCAGGTTTGAGAAAGCCCATGGCCGCGCAGATCACCAGCAAGGTCGCGGCGCCGAACACACAGCGCCAGAACACTACGTCCAGCACTGGCTGCCCGGAGACCAGCACGAACCAGCCGATGGTGCCGGAGATCAGCATGGCGGCAATCATTTCCAGCGACCCGCGACGCAACCCATTGTCCATCTCACACCTCCTTTCGACGATGGCCACAGTATGCGCAGGCAGGCCTACGACCTTCCAGCGGATTACCAAGGCAAAACGGGATCATGGCCTTTACTATCAAGGCAAATCCCGTCAATTGCCTAACGAGGTAGCCATGACCGACGCCATCGACCAGTTGCTGATCAACGCCCTGATGGAGGATTCGCGCCGCTCGCTCAAGGCCCTGGCCCAAATCAGTGGCCTGTCCGCGCCGAGTGTCAGTGAACGCCTGCGGCGCCTGGAGGAGCGCGGTGTGCTGCGTGGCTATACGGTCGATGTCGACCCGCGCTGCTTTGGCTACCAGTTGCAGGCCATCGTGCGCATCCGCCCATTGCCTGGGCAGTTGCAGGAGGTGGAACGGCAGATCGTCGCCATTCCCGAGTTCACCGAATGCGACAAGGTCACTGGCGAGGACTGTTTCATCGCGCGCTTGCATGTGCGCTCGATGGAGCAGCTCGATACCTTGCTCGACCGGCTCAATGTGCTGGCCGAAACCAACACCGCGATCGTCAAGAAGACCCCGGTGCAGCGGCGCTTGCCGCCGATGGCCTGAGCCCGAGCGAGCCCGCTCCCACAGGAGTCGCGTCAACGCGAGAAGGCTCAGCAAGGCAGTTGCGCTCACAACCATGCATTGCCCAAAAATCTGTATACATAAATGTCACTTTAAGTGCCATTTTTGTGTGCATTTTTTAGCAGTAACGCCCCATTTGGTTACACACTACCTGCAACTAAATCTGACCAAACGATCAACTAAAATCATCAGAACAAAATATAACCTGTTCATTTGGTCAACTTATAGTTAATTGATTTCATCCACTTAGCTTTCAACAAGATAGATTCAAAATAATGGCGCCGTGAAAGTTGGTTTCAGCCTGGCACGGAACTGGCTTTTGTGTGTTGGTGTTTTGTATACAACTCAGTCAAAACATAAATACACAAGAACCCGCAGCGTCGCCCTCAGCGTCGACCGTTGCGCCCAGAACCCAGTGATGCCAACGCCTGCACCGACGAGATGGCGAGCCCGTGCGCCAGCGCCCGCTCATCGCAGTCACGCGCATCAGGAGCCGCCGGAATGAGTAGCAGCCTCCCCCTTGCCCCTGAACTTTCCGTTGCCAGCACCCACCCCACCAGCACCACCCTCGAAGGCCTCCCGGCAGGTCTCGAGTTGAGCCCGCGCCTGCACAACCGCGACCTGGCGCCAACCAAGCTCGCCGGACGGCGCTGGGGCGGCTACAGCATCTTCGCGTTGTGGACCAACGATGTGCACAACATCGCCAACTACTCCTTTGCCATGGGTTTGTTCGCCCTCGGCCTGGGCGGTTGGCAGATCCTGCTGTCGCTGGCGATCGGCGCGGCACTGGTGTATTTCTTCATGAACCTGTCCGGCTACATGGGGCAGAAGACCGGGGTGCCCTTCCCGGTCATCAGCCGCATCGCCTTCGGCATCCATGGCGCGCAGATCCCAGCGCTGATCCGCGCGGTGATCGCCATTGCCTGGTTCGGCATCCAGACCTACCTGGCCTCGGTGGTGCTGCGGGTGCTGTTGACCGCCGTATGGCCGCAGGTGGCCAGCTATGACCACGACAGCATCCTCGGCCTGTCGAGCCTGGGCTGGGTCTGCTTCGTGGCGATCTGGCTGGTGCAACTGGTGATCCTCGCCTATGGCATGGAGATGGTGCGCCGCTACGAGGCCTTCGCCGGCCCCGTCATCCTGCTCACCGTGGCGAGCCTGGCGGTGTTCATGTACTTCAAGGCCGATGCGCGCATCGCCTGGTCGGTGGCCGAGCCCCTGAGCGGCTACGAGATGTGGCGCAACATCTTCGCCGGCGGCGCCCTGTGGCTGGCGATCTACGGCACCCTGGTATTGAACTTCTGCGACTTCGCCCGCAGCGCGCCTTGCCGCAAGACCATCCGCATCGGCAACTTCTGGGGCCTGCCAGTGAACATCCTGGTGTTCGCCGCCATCACCGTGGTGCTGTGCGGCGCGCAGTTCCAGATCAACGGCCAGATCATCGACAGCCCGACCCAGATCGTCGCCAGCATCCCCAATACGGCCTTCCTGGTGCTTGGCTGCCTGGCCTTCCTGATCGTCACCGTGGCGGTGAACATCATGGCCAACTTCGTCGCCCCGGCCTTCGTCCTCAGCAACCTGGCGCCACGCCACCTGAACTTCCGCCGCGCCGGGCTGATCAGCGCCACCCTGGCGGTGGTGATCTTGCCGTGGAACCTCTACAACAGCCCCTTGGTGATCGTGTACTTCCTCTCCGGCCTGGGCGCCCTGCTCGGCCCCCTGTACGGCGTGATCATGGCCGACTACTGGCTGCTGCGTAAGGGCCGCATCAACGTCCCTGAGTTGTACAGCGAGCACCCCGCCGGCGCCTACCACTACAGCCGCGGCATCAACCTGCGTGCGGTGGCGGCCTTCATCCCCGCCGCGCTGCTGGCCATCGTCCTGGCCCTGGTGCCCAACTTCCACAGCGTCGCGCCGTTCTCCTGGCTGATCGGTGCCGGCATCGCCGCCACCGTGTACCTGCTGGTCGCGCCGCGCCACCGCCACTACCACGACGTCAGCGGCGAATGCATCGCCGTCGACCACAGCAGCCATTGATTGCAGGGAGATCCGCCATGCGTATCCTGATCGCCAACGTCAATACCACCACCGCCATCACCGAGGCCATCGCCGAGCAAGCCCGCAGCGTGGCCGCCCCAGGCACCGAGATCGTCGGCCTGACGCCCTGGTTCGGTGCCGAATCGGTGGAAGGCAATTTCGAGAGCTACCTGGCCGCCATTGCCGTGATGGACCGGGTGCTGGCCTACGACCAACCCTATGACGCAGTCATCCAGGCCGGCTATGGCGAGCATGGCCGGGAAGGTCTGCAGGAACTGCTGGACGTGCCGGTGGTGGACATCACTGACGCCGCCGCCAGCACCGCGATGTACCTGGGCCACGCCTATTCGGTGGTGACCACCCTGGACCGCACGGTGCCGCTGATCGAGGACCGCCTGAAACTCTCCGGCCTGTACGACCGCTGCGCTTCGGTACGCGCCAGCGGCCTGGCGGTGCTGGAGCTCGAAGCAGACCCGCAGCGTGCGGTGCAGGCCATCGTCGAGCAGGCCGAGCGCGCCGTGCGCGAAGACAAGGCCGAGGTGATCTGCCTGGGCTGCGGCGGCATGGCCGGGCTCGACGAGCAGATCCGCCGCCGTACCGGGGTGCCGGTGGTGGATGGGGTCAGCGCGGCGGTCACCATCGCCGAGTCTCTGGTACGCCTGGGCCTGAGCACCTCCAAGGTGCGCACCTATGCCACGCCACGGACCAAGCAGGTGCTGGGCTGGCCGATGCGTTTCGGCCGCTGAGCCTTTTGCCGTGGTTCCTGTGGGAGCATCTGTCTTGCTCAACTGCTAAAGCTAGCGCAGCCCCTGTGGGAGCGGCTTCAGCCGCGACCACCGGCGCAGCCGGTGCCAGGCACCGCGCCGCTTGCTTCGCGGCGGTGCGGCGGTCCGACAAGCCCGCTCCCACAGGTATGGTGCATGCCCTGAGGTCAGCGCGGTCCCTGTGGGAGCGGCTTTAGCCGCGAACACCGGCGCAGCCGGTGCCAAACACCGCGTCGCCTGCTTCGCGGGTAAACCCGCTCCCACAGGCGTAGCGCATGGCTTGAGGTCAGCGCGGTCGCTGTGGGAGCGGCTTCAGCCGCGAACACCGGCGCAGCCGGTGCCAAACACCGCGTCGCCTGCTTCGCGGGTAAACCCGCTCCCACAGGCGTAGCGCATGGCTTGAGGTCAGAGCGGCCCCTGTGGGAGCGGCTTCAGCCGCGAACACCGGCACAGCCGGTGCCAGGCACTGCGCCGCCTGGCTCACCAGCAAGGCTGGCGTCTACAGGAGCAACGCGTGGCTTGAAGTCTGTGAGGCTGGCCGCAACATCTTCGCCAACCGCTCACCGCTGCCGCACGCCAGGGTGAATCCCAGCGCGCCATGCCCGAGGTTCAGCCACAGGTTGCGGTAGTGGGTGGCCCCGATGATCGGCACACCGCTCGGCGTCGCCGGGCGCATTCCCGCCCATTCCACCGCCTGTTGGTAGTCGGCAGCCTGGGGCAGCGTTTCCCAGGCCAGCCGGCGCATGCTCCTGAGCCTGCCGACATCGACCGACTCGTCATAGCCGACGATGTCGACCATCGCCGCCACCCGCAGTTGGTCATCCAGCCTGGCGTAGACGATCTTGCGCTCGTAATCGGTGAGGCTTACCTCCGGTGCTTCGTGGGTGGCGCCAATTGGCGCGGTGAGGCTATAGCCCTTGAGCGGATAGACGGGCAGCTTGAGCCCCGGCAAGGCCAGGGCGGCACTGCGGTGCCCGGCACACAGCACCAAGCGTTGCACCGCTACGTGCTGCTGCCCGAGTTGCAGCTCGACCACGCGTTGACCCTGCGCGACCAGCCGCGTCACGGGCTGGCCCAACAGCATCCGGCAACGCCCCGAGGCCTGCAGGCGCTCGGCCAGGCGCAGGCAGAAACGGTGGCAGTCAGCGACCTCCTCGGCGGCGGTGAACACCCCGCCGACAAAGGGCGTCTCAGCCAGCGCCGGGTCAAGCCCGCGCAACGCCATGGCATCCAGTATTTGTTGTGTATCGGGGTCGAGCAGCTGTGCGCGAGCCTGAGCAAAGGCGCGCTGGGTGCGAAAGGCCACAAGCTTGCCATTGCGCCGCCAGGCGAACCCGTCGAGGCCATCTTCCTCGCGCCAGCGCTGCAACGCCGTTTGGCTGTGCAGGGCAAGGTTCAGCAGTTGCGCGGCGTTACGCCGATTGACCGAGCGCCGACAAGCCAACAGGAAGGCTGCCAGCCAGCGCCACTGCACCGGGTCCAGGCGCAGGCGCAAGCGCAGTGGCGAATCGCCCCGCAGCAGCCAGCCAAGCGCCTGCCAGGGCACCCCGGCATCGGCCAGCGGCGCGACATAGCGATAGGACAGCTGCCCGCCATTGGCGAAGCTGGTGGCACTGGCCAGGCGGTCGCGGGCCTCGACCAGCTCGACCTGCCAACCGTCGCGCACCAGTGCGTAGGCGGTGGCCAGGCCAACCACGCCGCCACCGATTACCGTCACCTGCTGGTTCATTCATGCCTTCCTGTGCAGTGCCTCAGCAGCGACAGTACCAGCAACCGGTGGAACACGACATTGCCCTGCGGCCGAAGCCGCAGGGCATCCCTGTCGTGGTCGCCATCCGTGGCGGAGTCTTCCGTGACCATGCGTGCCGTTCCATGGACGAGTTCCACCTTAGCGCGCTTGTATTGCCGAATTGTTGCGCGGCAGGTCAGTCGTCGCGGGTCAGCACTTCCAGCAGTTCGATCTCGAAGGTCAGGTCGGAGTTCGGCGGGATCGCGCCCACGCTGCGCTCGCCATAGCCCAGGTGCGCCGGTACCTGCAGCTGGCGCTTGCCGCCGACGCGCATGCCCATCAGCCCCTGGTCCCAGCCCTTGATCACCCGGCCGGTGCCGATCACGCACTGGAACGGCTTGCCGCGTGCCCAGGACGAGTCGAACTCGCTGCCGTCGGCGAGGGTACCGCGGTACTGGGTGGTGATCAGCGCGCCCTTGACCACGGCCTTGCCGTCGCCTTCCTGGAGATCGATGACTTGCAGTTCGCTGCTCATGGCAGGTTCCTCGAAGCGGTTTTTCAAAGGCCGCCGTTTTCTCAGGATTGTTGCGTTTTGGCAAGGCGCGGAGGATCAGGACGGGGCGAATTGATCGAACACTTGCTGGCCGGTGAGGTTCTTGGTTTCGTTGCTGAAGCAGTACCAGGTGGGTTTTTCGTCGATGAAGATCTGTTCGGTGAAGGTCCAGGTTTGCTCACTGTCGATTACGCCGACCGGCACGACGTAAAGGCCGCTCTCTTTCAGGCGGTAGAACAGGTGCGTGCCGCACTGGCCGCAGAAGCCGCGCTCGGCCCAGGGGGATGAGTCGTAGATGCTGGGCGCGGGGCCTTTGATCACTGGGGGTTGGCTGCATTGCACCGCCAATAGCGGGCCGCCGGTCCATTTGCGGCACATGCTGCAGTGGCAAGCGCTGACGTGGGTGTTTTCCAGGGTGAGGTTCAAGTGGGTGGCCTTGCACAGGCAGGTGCCTTGTTTTTCCAGGGGCATTGGGGGGGCTCCTTGCTGTTGTTTTTGCGGGTGTTGGAGTATAGATCGCGGATTATGCAAGAACTCCACTTGGCCTCCTAAAGTCACAATTGGCCGCGCCTGCGTCTGATTAACGAGTCGCTTTTCCAGGCCGTGAGCGACGATCAAATGAGGGCCTTTGGTTGTGGTGGAGGAACCACTCACTGTAGTAGGCAGGTGCGCGGAGGCTTCTAGGGGAGTCCGCAGAATTCGGAAAAAATCGTACGCCAAGCCACAGGCGGGGTTGAGTCATTGACTCCATGTACTGTGTTTTTATACAGCACTTGCCAGCGATCTCCCTTCCGGAAATCGCTCTTTCAAGGAATGAATTTATGGCCATAGAGCTACCGGAAACGACTGTTCACCCGTGGCCCGACCCTTTGCCTATTGACGCGGGATCATTCGCGTACCTCTACAACGAGCGGGACCGACAGGGCCGGGAACAATTAGCAACATTTAACAGAATGATGACCGACCTTGCAGCAGAACTCCTGCGGGTCAAGACGTATTTGGATACGTCTTATGCGCCCTTGATCACGGGAGCAGCCCAAACCACTTTGGAGACCTTGGGGCTGCTCGGTGTCCCATTGGATACCTCCTCAAGCAGTGCAGCTGATATTGCGGGATACATCAGTACCGTCAACCAGGCACTTGTCGAGGCTAATGATCAGCTCGCCTCGCTGTCCACAGAGGCCTTGGCATTTTCGGGTGGCAATGTGCTTGAACTCAATGCCTCTCAGATCAAGGCTGCGAACATGTCACGAATCCCCAAGCACTGGCGTGCATGGGGACCATTCCCGGCGTCGGAACAAGGTATTTATCAGAAAGCCTATGAGGCAGCCCTGCAATCCCGAGTGGTAGGTCAAACCATAAAGACATTGCAGGAACGCCAAGCGAACTTGAACACCAGCCTAGAACAGGCCAAAGTTCGTGAAGTACAATCCGTTCGTCAGTCAATCAGCAGTGATTTATCAGCCATCACAGCACCTGCGCAACAGCAACTGGCTGCGCATAGACAAGCTCTGGAAAATCAGTTTTCCGACTCTGCAACTAGGACCAATGCTGAACGAGAAGCCGCTAATCAGGCTGTGCGGCAAGCGGTTGAGCAAGCGTATCAGCAGATTGATGCCCTCATCACCTCGGCTGGCAGCAGGGTCAATGCGGGGAACTCGCTCAGATCAACCAATCGGTAAGGGCAATGGCCGGCACCGTTGCTGCTACGTTCACCCGCGCGGCGAATCAGCTGGTGGCCAATGCCAATGCATTCATCGAGTCTCAGCGCCAAACGGTCAATCAGGCCAGCACTGGTGCCGCCATCCAGGTCAGCGCCCGCGTGGCCGAACTCATTGCACAGGTTCAAGCTACGCCGACCCGCGACATCGCCGCATCGGCCCAACAGTCTCTTAAGCAAGTCACAGACACCGCTTATGTTGCTGCGAGTAACCAGATCCATATTGCATCCCTCGCAGACACCGTCAAAAGGCAGGAGGTAAGTACAGGCATCCAGTCTGCCCGAAACAGCGCCCAAGCCCAGCTTCAAGCCCTGCCCGGCACCACTCAAACCGCCATTACCCAAGCGGCCAACAGCTACCGCTTCGCAGCCAGCGCTGCGGCGGCACTCACCGTGCCAGGACAAGGCACCGTCCCTTTGGCCGAAACCGCGCTGGCGACACTGCGCCAAGGCATTGCAAACGCCATTGCCGCATTAGGCCGCATTGCCACGGCTGGGCCGGGTGCCCCAATCGCCGCCGCCCTGACCGCCGTGTTTTATGCCCGTTCAACAGCCAGTGAAGAGCAGGACCAAACACCGGCGCGATTTCGCTACGGCTTGGGTGTCAATGCTCATGAGCTTGGCTTTTCGGCGAACGCCGATCTCAATGCCATTGCCGCCGCTCAAGGCACTGTCGAGCTGCCGTATAGGCTCACCAACGAAACCCGAGGTGATGGGCGCTCCTACGTTTCGGTGGTCACAGCTGATGGCGTGAACATCTCCAAGAGCGTACCCGTACGGGCTGCCACGTTTGATCCGCAAACTGGACGCTACACTGTGACGGTGCCAAGCTTGGTACCAGACCAGCCTCCCATTACCCTGACCTGGACGCCTGCGGCGCCTCCAGGGGATCAGTCCTCAAGTACGACGACACCGGTCGTTCCACCGCCTGTGCCGACCTACACAGGCGTGGAACTGCAACCGCTGAACATTGAGGCCGAGACCTACCCCGGTGTGTTGCCGGATGCTAATGACTTTATCATCACGTTCCCTGCAGACTCTGGCTTGAAACCAGTCTATGTGATGTTCAGCGAACCGCTAGACTCAGGGATTTTCACGCGAAAACAGCTTGATAAAAAATATAAGCATGCTAAAAGCTTCGGAGTCACCGATACAAAAAAGAACAGCGAAACCTTAGCAGAATTCCGCAATGCAATTGAGGCTCACCTGAAGCACAGTGGAACCATCGAGAAAGGAACCTATCTCTACGCTGAAAACTCAAAAGTGCACTTTAACTCTACGACAAATAATGTTGTCGTCTTAGATACCACTGGAAAATTCCTTTCAGGGTGGAAGCTAGTGCCAGGAACACCGCAGTATGAAAACTACATCAGCACAGGGAAGCTGAAATGAGCATAGATCTAATAAACTTGGCGAAGTCGGCAGCCAAGAAAGAAATCACTGCCGATGATTTTGAAACTAAGTTTTTCGAAGGCTGGCGACTTGAGGGAGAATCCGGCGTCCTGGCAAAAGATAGCAAGAATATTGCAGACTGCTTGTATGTGATTTTTGATTTAGCAGAGCGCTACACCTCTCATCCTGACAGAGAAAGCTATGAGCTAGACGAACGGGCTTTGAGGGCAGAGCTTGAGAAAGCGCTGAAAAACCACGGTTTCCTATAATTCCTTGCCGTAATTTTATCTACGTCCTGTGATGTAAATAGAAGATCTGGTCGGGTGCCATCATCCCTCGTAGGTTGGCACCCGAATCGATCGAAAGTCATACGTTTAGAAAAAGGAAGCGCAACGGTGTCCCGTTGGCGTCGCAGAGCATGTGGATTTTGGTTGTCAGGCCACCGCGACTGCGGCCTAGAGCGTGATCGGCAGGCTCGTCAGCCCCCCTTTTTTCCCGGCGCCAGAAGAGGCTCGGCGACCACTGTCCAGGCCTCATCCGAGAGTTCGTAACGCTTTGCCATCACAGAATTCCTTTCCGTAGATGGCCGGGAGCCCTACAGAGTTTCAGCTTCCGAAGGGTGCCGATTGGGTTTCTCGGGATTTCGTACAGAGCCAGTAATCGCAAAAACCGCATCCGGTCGGTAGTCCGCAAGGCAAACTGGGGGACGGCTGTTGCCAAAACATGTCGGTTGATACAAAACCTTGGCTTCAAGAGAAAACTCAACACCTCTTGGCTGGAATATCTCAGGGTCGGAAATTCCAGCCCTTCCATTTATTCATTTTCTAATGCATCTCAGTAGGCCGATCCGTTTTGCTGTACCGGGGGAGCTCGCAGAACTCAGAAAAAATCGTACGCCAAGCCACAGGCGGGGTTGAGCCATTGATTCCATATACTGTTTTTTATACAGCATTAGCCGCCGATCTCCCTTCCGGAAATCGCTCTTTCAAGGAATGAATTTATGGCCATAGAGCTACCGGCGACGATTGCTCGCCCGGGGCCCGACCCTTTGCCTATTGACGCTGGATAGGACCAAACACCGGCGCGATTTCGCTACGGTTTGGGTGTCAATGCTCATGACCTTGGCTTTTCGGCGAACGTCGATCTCAATGCCATTGCCGCCGCTCAAGGCACTGTCGAGCTGCCGTATAGGCTCACCAACGAAACCCGAGGTGATGGGCGCTCCTACGTTTCGGTGGTCACAGCTGATGGCGTGAACATCTCCAAGAGCGTACCCGTACGGGCTGCCACGTTTGATCCGCAAACTGGACGCTACACTGTGACGGTGCCAAGCTTGGTACCAGACCAGCCTCCCATCACCCTGACCTGGACGCCTGCAGCGCCTCCAGGGGACCAGTCCTCAAGTACGACGACACCGGTCGTTCCACCGCCCTACACGGGCGTGGAACTGCAACCGCTGAACATTGAGGCCGAGACCTACCCCGGTGTGTTGCCGGATGCTCGCGATCTGATCATTACCTTCCCGGTAGACTCCGGGATGAAACTGATCTATTTGATGTTCAGCGAGCCTTTAGACTCGGGGATATTCACCCGGAGGCAGTTGGATAAAAAGTATAAGCACGCTATAGACTTTGGAGTTTTGGCCACAAATAAAAACACAGAGACCTTGACTGCATTCAGGGACGCTATCGAGCAGCATTTAAATAGCTCGAGTACAATCGAAAAAGGAACATATCGACGAGAGCCAGGGTCGAAGGTGTATTTTAACCCCACTACAAATTTGGTGGTCATAGTAGCGGCGAATGGTAAATTTCTTTCTGGCTGGCACCTTAGCCCTGGCTCCGACCAACACAGAAACTATATCGAAACGGAGGTACTGTAATGAGTCTCGCTCTGATTGACCTAGCAAAAAAATTCCTCTCATCATCCATTAGCAGCGAAGAGTTCTCCAAGACTTTTTTCGAAACCTGGAGATCTGAGGGGGAATCTGGACTTTTGGCTCAGGACGAGCCAAAACTAGGCAGCTGCCTGACTTTAATGTTTGGGCTGGTCGACAGTTTAGTCGAGGACACCAAAGACTTCTCCTCTGAGCTTACGGAACCTGAATTAAGGATCGAACTTACCAGGCTCCTTAGAACATACGAATATCTATAGTTTTAGATTAAACTCCATCTTAGGCACCCAAGGTTCTGTCGATCTAAACCATCGATTGAGCAACGGAGCACGGGGTGATGGGCGGTCGTACATCTCGGTCATCACCACCGATGGAATCAATGTCTCCGAGAGTCTTTCCCTACGAGTGGTAACACTGAATACGCAGGCATGCCAGTTTAGCTCCGACTGAAAACCTACCCTAAACACCCTCGCTTAAATATACAAAAAAAAACCACAACGAGCCTAGAATTCATTGAATTAGCAAAGCAGCAGACGCCTTGCTTTCCCAAGGTCATTGGGGGGCTCTTTGCTGTTGTTTTTGGAGGTATTGGAATATAGGTCGCGGATTGGACCTGGATCTGGATCTGGATCTGGATCTGGATCTGGATCTGGATCTGGATCTGGATCTGCAGTGATTGTTTTGATTTTTGTATGCGCATTCATTGGCGATGTTGACGCATAGTCACCTTTCCGCCCTTACGGCGGGTAACTTTTTGAAGGATCAAAAAGTCACCAAAAAATCCTCGCTCCATTCATCCGGCCCCTACGCTTCGCTCCGGGGTTCCCTCGCTCCGTTCTTGCTCCCGGGAGGACCGCGCTGAACGCCCCATCCTGGGGCGCAGCGCTTGACGGGCATCCATGCCCGTCACCTCCCTTCGCAAGAACTCCACTCGGCCTCCTGAAGTCGCAATTGGCGGCGCCTGAACTATCGCGCGCTTAGAAGCAAGAGCAAGAGCAAGAGCAAGAGCAAGAGCAAGAGCAAGAGCAAGAGCAAGAGCAGAAGTTTTAAATAGATTCCTGGCAGTTATTTAAATATTGACTGCTCTGGCCCTTTCGCGGGCAAGCCCGCTCCCACAGGAGAGTGGTGGAAGTTGAAAATATACATAACCCTGTGGGAGCGGGCTTGCCCGCGAAAGGGCCCTGGAGATCACAGAATTGCAACTAGCGACAGCTACGCCAGTGCAGGCGCCGCCCCTAACTTCGCGACTTCAGGAGGCCGAACGTAGGCCTTGCGGAGGGAGGTGACGGGCATGGATGCCCGTCAAGCGCTGGGGCCCAGGATGGGCCCTACAGCGCGGTCCTCCCGGGAGCAAGGCCGGAGTGAGGGAATCCCGCCACGAGCGGGACGGATGAATGGAGCGCAACGGCTTTGGTTACTTTGGCCGCGGACGGCGAGTTACGACCAAAGTAACCCGCCGTAAGGGCGGAAAGGTGAATAAGCGTCGACATCGCAAATGAATGCGCATACAACTTTCAAAACCACCAAAGACCAAAACCAGCAACTAGTAACTAGCAACTCAAAGAAACACCACCCCACGCATATAAAGCGCCCCCGCCCCACGAATAATCACCCGCCCATTCCCCGGCAACTCACAATGCAACTGCCCCTTGCGCCCGCCCCCCTGCTCACAGCGCAAGCTGTCCTTGCCCAACCGCTCAGCCCAGTAGGGCACCAATGACGTATGCGCCGACCCCGTCACCGGATCCTCATTGACCCCCACCCGCGGCCCAAACCACCGCGTGACGAAATCAAACCCCCGCCCCGGCGCCGTCACCGCAATCCCCCTCACATCGAACGCCGACAACGCCACGAAGTCCGGCTTGAGCCCCTCGATCAAGTCAACATCATCGATCACCACGATAAAGTCATCCGTCCGATACAACGCCCGCGCCTCAGCCAGCCCAAGGGCCTCCAGCAACCCGGCCGGCAAGTCCTGCGCAACCGGCTGCTTGGCCGGAAAATCCATCGCCAGCAACCCATTGGCATCACGACTGACCCGCAACTCACCGCTACGGGTATTGAACCGCAACACCTCTGCCCCCTCGCCCAGTTGCTCGAACAACACCCAGGCCGCCGCCAAGGTGGCATGCCCACACAGGTCGACCTCCACCGACGGGGTGAACCAGCGCAGGTCGAACACCTCACCGTTGCGTACGAAGTATGCAGTCTCGGACAGGTTGTTCTCTTCGGCGATGCGCTGCAGCACCTCGTCTGGCAACCACTGCTCCAACGGGATGACCGCCGCCGGATTACCGCCAAACGGCACGGCAGAAAAGGCATCGACCTGGAAAATTTCGAGTTGCATGCAAAAGCTCCTCAAGCCCGACACACCGCCAGGCAGGCATTGATAAAGGGATCAGGCACGAACCGGGGTCAACACCGGCTCGCCGGCGAAGAACGCCTGCAGGTTGCGCAGCACCAGGGCCACCGTGTCACGCGCCGCCTCCGGCGACTGCCCCGCCACGTGCGGCGTGAGCACCGTGTTGCCCTGTGCCTTGAGGGCATCCGGCACTGCTGGCTCGTCATCGAATACATCCAGCGCCGCCCCAGCGATCACGCCGCCGCGCAAGGCGCCGACCAACGCATCGGTATCGACCACGCTGGCCCGGGCGATGTTGACCAGGTAACCCTCGGCACCCAGCGCCTCGAGCACTGCGGCATCGACCAGGTGGCGGGTGCCGTTGCCGCCGGGCGTGGCCACCACCAGGATGTCCACCGCGTCGGCCAGGTGCAGAGGGCTGTCGTACCAGGTGTAAGGCACCTCGGCACGGGGCGTGCGGCTGTGGTAGCTGACATTCATGTCGAAGCCCTGGCTGGCACGGCGGGCAATGGCCTGGCCAACCGCGCCCAGGCCGATGATGCCCAGGCGTTTGCCACTCACCGACGGGCTGATCACCCGGTTCCACTCGCCACGCCGGGTGCTGGCGTCGGCCCGGGGAATATCACGCAACAGCGCCAGCAACAAGGCCATGGCATGGTCTGCGACCGGTCCGGCGTTGGCCCCGGCGCCGTTGGTGACGATGATGCCTCGCGCCGCGGCGGCGACCAGGTCGACCTGCTCGTAGCCAGCGCCGATCACGCAAATGATCCGCAGCTTGGTCAAGGTCGCGATCTCAGCGGCGCTCAGCCCCAACGGGCCCCGGGTCAACACGGCATCGATCTCGTCGCCATGCCGGGCAATGGCGTCGGCACGCATCTGTGGCGACGGTGCGCGAATCAAGCGATAGCCGGCCCGTTCCAATAGCGGCAGGTAGTCATCGACGGTTTCCACCAGCACCAGGACTGTCTTGCTCATGCCACCCTCCGGTTGAATGCGAAGAGGGAGTATGCCAGCTGCCAGCCCTATTGCGAGCCCAAGGCAGCTATTGCCCGAACGCGCGCCCCAAACCACCCGGCACACCGCTGCTGTCGGTGTCCTGCCACGGCCCGTTGGGGCTCAACGACCAGCTCCAGCCGTTGTTCCAGCGGTAATAGGTGCGCTGGCGATAGAAGGTGTTAGGCTGTTTCTCCAGCACGTAGACGCCCAATTTAGGGTCCCAGTGGCTGGCACCGCCGGGCGGCGGCGCGAAGCTCGCAGAAGTACGCGGCATAGGTTTGGGAATCGCCGCTGGCTTGCTCGGCTGGCTGCCGGGCTGGCCGCCCGGCAACGGCTTGACCACCGGCCCCTGGTGTGGCGGCGGCGTGGTCTCGATGGGCGGCAGCGGCTCGCGCTCACCCGGCTGCTGCACCGTACACGCGCAAAGACCCAGGGCCAGGGAAATCAGGGTCAGGCGGACGGTGCTGTTCATGGGGGTGCTCTCTTATGAGTCGGGGCTGTCGATGGTCACATGCTGGGTGCCCTGGGTACCGGTGGCCAACGGCGCGCTCTGGCCCTTCCACTCACCCTGGGTTGGCTGCCCGGCGCGGGAGACACGGGCAACCAGTTGGACTTCAGCGAAGTCCGACAGTTTCATCTGCGGCATCATCGCATCGGCATCCGACAGCTCCACCTCGATCGGCAATTGCGCCACCGTCACCCGCTTGGCCGCCAGGGGCATCGGCGGGCCCTTGAGCGCGCGGGCGAAGATGAACACGGTGTCGTCCGCACGCACCTTGTCCTTGAGCGCGGCGGCCAACTCGACCCGCACTTTCAGCCGCGCGGCCTGGACGACCTTGCCGCCCCCGGCCTTGAGCTTGTCGGCGGCTCGGTCGATACCACCCTGCAACGCGGCGCGCGAGGCGTCGCCTTCCGGCAGCAAGGCCAGCAGACGGTTCCAGAAGTCGATGGCTTCCTGGTAGCGCTCACCCTCGAACGCGGCAATGCCGCGCAGGCCCAGGCTGGTGACTTCCCGCGGGTCGGCCTTGAGCGCCTCGTCGGTGAGCCCCTGCAGTTGGCTGTTCCATTGCTTGTCGCTGGCGAAATACAACGCCTGGGCCCATTGCCCGAGCAGCTCGGGCTGACGCCCGGCCAGGGCCACCGCACGCTCGAATGCCTTGGCGGCATCCGCCGGGCGTTGCTCGGCCATGTAGGCGCGCCCAAGGAAATACAAGCCTTCGGCCGAATCAGGCTGTGCCTGCACGGCCCGCTCCAGACGGGTCGTCATCTCTTGCATCGACTGCGGCGCCTGGGCGAACTCCTGGGTCAGCTCGACCTTGTCCGCCGCGCCGAAGTGCAGGTACAACCCCAGTGCCATGGCCGGCACCAGGAGCGCCGCCAGCAGCGGGATGACCTTGCCCAGGTGGCCCTGGCGGGCTACCTCGTCGCGTTCGGTATCGGCCAGCAGCTCGCGGGCAGCTTCGTCGCGGCCCTTTTCCAGCTGCTGCGCATCGAGCACACCGGCGGCCTGCTGGGCGGCCAGTTCGGCGACACGCTCCTGGTAGAGCGCCACGTTGAGGCCGGTACGGTCCTGTTCGGCCTGCTGACGGCGCTGACCGCGCAGGATCGGCAACAACAGAAATGCCAGGGCGGCGAGCAGCAGCAGGCCCGCGCTAAGCCAGAATTCAGTCATGGGTACGTTCTTTTTCCAGCAGTTTGGCGAGACGCTCGCGTTCGTCGGCGGACAGTTCGGTGGTGCCGGCCACGGCTTGGCCACGGCGCCGGCGGACGATCACCGCCAGCACCACGAAGCCCCCGGCCAGGAGGATCCCCGGGCCGAACCAGAGCAGCCAGGTGCGCCCGCTGAGCGCCGGCTTGTAGCGCACGAAATCGCCGTAGCGGTCGACCATGAAGTCGACGATCTGCTGGTTGCTCTGGCCTTCGCCGAGCATGCGGAAGATTTCGCGGCGCAGGTCGGCGGCGATCGGCGCGTTGGAGTCGGCGATGTCCTGGTTCTGGCACTTCGGGCAGCGCAGTTCCTTGGTCAGTTGCTGATAGCGCGCGCGCTCGGCCTCGTCGCGGAACTGGTAGGTGTCGATGGCGGCCTTGGCCACCCCGGCCAGGCTCAAGCCCAGGACTACGGCTGCAAGCCAGCGTTTCATGGTCGGGCCTCGTCGACCAGCCCCTGGTACAGCGGCGCCAGCTGCTCGCGCCACACCGTGGCATCGACCACGCCGACATGCTTGTAGCGGATGATGCCCTTGGCGTCGATCAGGAAGGTTTCCGGCGCGCCGTACACGCCCAGGTCCAGGCCCAGCGAGCCCTGTGGATCGGCGATATTCAGCTGGTAGGGGTTGTGGAACTCGGCCAGCCATTTCAGCGCGGCGGCGTTGTCGTCCTTGTAGTTGACCCCATGGATCACCACGCCCTGCCCGGCCAGCTGGTTCAGGTACGGATGCTCGACCTTGCACGAGGGGCACCAGGTGCCCCATACATTGACCAGCGCCGGGCGACCCAGCAGGTCGGCCTGGGTCAGGGTGTGCTCACCCTGTACCGTCGCCAGCGAGAACGTCGGGAACGGCTTGCCGATCATCGCCGAAGGCAACTCGTCGGGCTTGAGGAACAGCCCCTTGTAGAGAAAGACCGCCACCAGCAGGAACACCGCCAGTGGCACTACCATGATCCAACGCTTCATGCAGTTGCTCCAGACACGCCCAGCACCTCACGCACCCGGGCTTTGACCTTGACGCGGTAGCGCCGGTCGAGGGCCGCCAGGAAGCCGCCCAGCGCGGTCAGCAGACCGCCCAGCCAGATCCAGCGGACATAGGGTTTGATATGCACCCGCACCGCCCAGGCGCCGTTTTCCAGCGGCTCGCCCAGGGCAACGTACAGGTCGCGGGTGAAGCCGGCATCGATGCCGGCCTCGGTCATCATCGACTGCTGCACGGTGTACAGGCGTTTTTCCGGGTGCAGCACGCTCACTTCGCGGCCTTCGCGGGACACCCGCACGGTGCCCTTGTCGGAGATGAAGTTCGGCCCCTCGAAGTGCTTGGCGCCTTCGAACAGGAAGTGATAACCGCCCAGTTCGACGGTTTCGCCAGGCGCCATGCGCAGGTCGCGCTCGGCGCTGTTGTTGCTCGACAGCACCACGCCCAGGGCGCACACCGCCAGGCCCAGGTGCGCCAGCTGCATGCCCCAGTAGCTGCGGTTGAGGCCTGCCAGGCCTTTGACCAGGCCCTTGTGCCGGGTCTTGTCGAGTATGTCGCGCACACCGCTGAGCACCACCCATGCAGCCAAAGCGAACACGCTCAGGGCCGGCCAGTCGAAGTCATCGACCAGCAACCCGGCCAGCGGCGCCAACACCGCGCTGCCGATCAGCACCGGAGTCAGCATGCCGGCCAGCCATTTGCCGGGGGTGTCCTTCCAGCGCACCACCACGCCAATGCCGAGCACCAGCATCAGCAGTGCCATCAGCGGCAGGAACAAGGCGTCGAAATACGGCGGTCCGACCGACAGCTTGGCGCCGGTCAGGGCGTCGAGCACCAAGGGGTAGAGGGTACCCAGCAGGATCATCGAGGCCGCCACCACCAGCACCAGGTTGTTGGCCAGCAGCAGGGTTTCCCGCGACCACAAGGCAAAGCCCACCTGGCTCTTGACCACCGGCGCGCGCAGGGCGAACAGGGTCAGCGAACCACCGACCACGAACAGCAGGAAGATCAGGATGAAGATGCCGCGCGACGGGTCTGCGGCAAAGGCATGCACCGAGGTCAGCACGCCAGAGCGCACCAGGAAGGTGCCCAGCAGGCTCAGCGAGAACGCGGCGATGGCCAGCAGCACGGTCCAGCTCTTGAACACGCCACGCTTCTCGGTGACCGCCAGCGAGTGAATCAGGGCCGTACCCACCAGCCAGGGCATGAACGAGGCGTTTTCCACCGGGTCCCAGAACCACCAGCCGCCCCAGCCCAGCTCGTAATAGGCCCACCACGAGCCCAGGGTGATGCCCACGCCGAGGAAGGCCCAGGCAACGATGGTCCAGGGCCGCGACCAACGCGCCCAGGCAGCGTCCAGGCGCCCACCGAGCAGCGCGGCGATGGCGAAGGCGAAAGCCACCGAGAAGCCGACATAGCCCATGTACAGCATCGGCGGGTGGACGATCAGGCCGAAGTCCTGCAGCAGCGGATTGAGGTCGCGACCATCACCCGGCACCTGTGGCAACAGGCGCGAGAACGGGTTGGAGGTGATGATCAGGAAGCTCAGGAAGCCCACGCTGATCATGCCCATCACCGCCAGCACCCGGGCCAGCATCACCTGCGGCAACTGGCGCGAGAAGATCGACACGGCGAAGGTCCAGCCACCGAGGATCAGCGCCCACAACAGCAGCGAGCCCTCGTGGGCGCCCCACACGGCGCTGAACTTGTAGTACCAGGGCAAGGCACTGTTGGAGTTGCTGGCCACATAGGCAACCGAGAAGTTGTCGGTCATGAAGGCGTGGGTCAGGCAGGCAAAAGCGAACGCCAGGAAGGCGAACTGGCCCCACGCCGCAGGGCGCGCCAGGCTCATCCACAGGCGGTCGCCACGCCAGGCGCCGAGCAGCGGCACGCTGGCCTGCACGGCGGCGAAGCAGATCGCCAGGATCATCGCCAGCTGGCCCAGTTCAGGAATCACCAGGGCTGCGTTCATGGCTTGGTCTCCCCACCAGTGGCGGCCTGGCCGCTTTCCTTGAGGGCCTTGGTGACCTCGGGCGGCATGTACTTCTCGTCGTGCTTGGCCAGCACCTCGTCGGCCACCACCACGCCGTCGGCGTTCAGCTTGCCGAGGGCGACGATGCCCTGCCCTTCGCGGAACAGGTCAGGGAGGATGCCGCGGTAGGTGATCGGCACCGACTTGCTGTAGTCAGTGACCACGAAGCGCACGTCCAGCGAGTCGGCCGAGCGCTGCACCGAGCCTTTTTCGACCATGCCGCCGGCGCGAATGCGGGTGTCCAGCGGCGCCTCGCCGTTGGCAATCTGGGTCGGGGTGTAGAACAGGTTGATGTTCTGTTGCAGGGCGCTGAGGGCGAAGCCCACCGCCACGCCGACACCGGCCAGCAGGCCGAGGATGATGAACAGGCGTTTCTTGCGCTGCGGATTCACGGTTTGTTCTCCCGGCGCAGACGACGCGCCTCTTCTTGCAGGTAGCGACGGCGGGCCAGCAGGGGCGCTGCGACATTGAGCGCCAGCACCGCCAGGCAGATGCCGTAGGCCGACCAGACGTACAGGCCATGGTGCCCCATGGCCAGGAAATCACTGAAGGACGCGAAGCTCATCGTGCCGCCTCCCGGCCCAGGCTGTTCAACACCTCATCGCGCACCCAGCTGGCGCGGGCCTCGCGCTTGAGCACCTCGAGGCGCATGCGCAGCAACAGTACCGCGCCGAAGAAGCAATAGAAGCCCAGCGCGGTGATCAGCAGCGGCGCCCACATCTCCACCGGCATCGCCGGCTTTTCGGTGAGGGTGAAGGTGGCGCCCTGGTGCAGGGTGTTCCACCACTCCACCGAGTACTTGATGATCGGGATGTTGATCACACCGACGATCGCCAGTACCGCGCAGGCCTTAGCGGCGCTATCGCGGTTGCTGATGGCCTGGCCCAGGGCGATGATGCCGAAATACAGGAACAGCAGGATCAGCATGGAGGTCAGACGCGCGTCCCACACCCACCAGCTACCCCAGGTCGGCTTGCCCCATATCGCCCCGGTCACCAGTGCCACCGCGGTCATCCAGGCGCCAATGGGGGCCGCGCACTGCAGCGCGACATCGGCCAGTTTCATCTTCCACACCAGCCCCACCACCCCGGCCACCGCCAGCAGCACATAGCACGACTGCGCCAGCATCGCCGCGGGCACGTGGATATAGATGATGCGGAAACTGTTGCCCTGCTGGTAGTCCTGGGGGGCGAAGGCCAGGCCCCAGGTGATGCCAACCAACAGCAGCACGATGGCGGAGACGGCCAGCCACGGCAGCATGCGGCCGCTGATGGCATAGAACCATTTGGGGGAGCCCAGCTTGTGGAACCACGTCCAGCTAATTTTCATCAGGGTACATCCAGGGTATTGGCCGGGCTGCGGTGCCCGGGACTCGTTATTCGCCGACGCTGATCTTCA
The DNA here is from genome assembly GCF_014268885.2 of Pseudomonas xantholysinigenes. Taxonomy (NCBI): domain Bacteria; kingdom Pseudomonadati; phylum Pseudomonadota; class Gammaproteobacteria; order Pseudomonadales; family Pseudomonadaceae; genus Pseudomonas; species Pseudomonas xantholysinigenes. The sequence goes on from NZ_CP077095.1 coordinate 3,846,402, forward strand.
GCCCGGCCGCTATCGCAAAGGGTGCCAGTGTCACGGCCAGGGCAGTCAGGCTGGCGAGCCAGAGCAGATGACCGGTGGCCGGCATATTCTGCAATGCCGCTTGCAACGCGCCACTGCCCAGGATCAATACAGGGATATACAACGGCAGAATCAGCAACGCCAGCAGCAGGCCGCCACGCTTGAGACCGACCGTCAGCGCCGCGCCCACCGCGCCCAGCAAACTCAGCACCGGGGTGCCCAGCAGCAGCGAGGCCAGCAGCACCGGCAGGCAGGCGGCAGGCAGGCCAAGCATCAGCGCCAGCAGTGGCGCCAACAATACCAGCGCCAGCCCGGAAAAGATCCAGTGCGCAAGCACCTTGGCCAACACCAGCAGCGCCAGCGGGTGGGGCGACAGCACCCATTGCTCCAGCGAGCCGTCCTCGAAATCGCTGCGGAACAACCCGTCCAGCGACAGCAACACGGCCAGCAGGGCCGCGACCCAGATCAGGCCCGGCGACAAGGTTTGCAACAATTGCGTCTCGGGGCCGACCGCCAATGGGAACAGCGCCACCACGATGGCAAAGAACACCAGCGGGTTGGCCAGCTCCGCCGGGCGACGGAACAACAGGCGCGCCTCGCGGCGCAACAGAAGAACAAATACGCTCATGCCGCCCATTGCCCCAGGTTCAGCTCGCGATAGCCGTCAGGCTTGCGCGCGAGCGTGTGATGGGTGGTCAGCACCACGGTGCCGCCCTGTTCGCAGTGGGCCGCCAGGTGCGCTTCCAACTGGGCCACGCCCTGTTTGTCGAGGGCGGTGAAGGGTTCATCGAGGATCCACAGCGGCGGGCTGTCCAGGTACAACCGAGCCAGGGCCACGCGACGTTGCTGGCCGGCCGACAGGGTATGGCTGGGGACATCCTCGAAGCCGCGCAGGCCGACGGCCTCCAGGGCCTGCCAGATCGCGTCGCGGCCGGCCGGCCGGTGCAAGGCGCACAGCCAGGCGAGATTTTCCTCCGGGGTGAGCAAGTCCTTGATCCCGGCGGCGTGGCCAATCCACAGCAACATGCTGGCGAGGGCGTGGCGCTGCTCGGCCAAAGGCTGGCCATTGAACAGGATCTGCCCGGCGGTGGGTTGCATCAGCCCGGCCAGCAGGCGCAGCAGGCTGGTCTTGCCGCTGCCGTTGGGGCCGGCGATCTGCAGCATGTCGCCGGGGCGCAGCTCGAAGTCCAGGTGCTCGAAGAGCAGTCGCCAGTCGCGCTCGCAGGCCAGGCCGGCGGCTTGGAGGTGAAGGGTCACGGTATCGCCTTATGCAGTATGGGGCCTGATCGCACCCCCTTGTCTCAAGTCGCCTCAAGCCCTGCCGTTATACTGGCAGTGGCGGGCAGGCGGCATTATTACACGCGGTGCCGCCCTGCCAAGAGGGCGGGTTCAACAGGTTGTATACAATCATGACTGAAATCAATAGTCTCGGCGCACAAACCACGGTGAGCCCACAGGTGGCCAAGGCCGCCATGACCGGTGAACTGCTGCGCCTGCTGCAGGCCCAGCCCGGCATGCTGCCGCCCGGCGAAAACGCCGAGGCCGAGGTGGTCAGCCTGCGCCAGGTCGGCCCGGACTTCCAACTGCTGCTACGCCTCACCCAGGCCAATGGCAACCAGACACAAGTGCTGGCCAATGCCAGCCAGCCCCTGGCCCCTGGTAGCCAGATCATCGTCAGCCAGCCCGACAGCAACCGCCTGGCGGTCATGGTGCAACTGGGCAACGCCGGCAACATCGCTACCCTGACCCAGGTCGATACTCGCCAGGTACCGGTCGGCACCCTGTTGCAGGGCAAGGTCCTGACCAGCCAGGCGCTGCCAGCGACAGTTGGCGAGCCCGTCAGTTTCCGCTCGCTGGTAAGCCTGCTCAACAGCCCCCAGGCCGGCGCCACCCTGGTCATCGACAGCCCGCGCCGACTGCCGCTGGGCAGCCTGCTCAGCGCCATGGTGCAAGGCGACCAGTCGTTGCGCTTCGTGCCCCTGAGCGGTCGCCAGGACCAGCTGGCCGTCACCCAGCACCTCTCGACCCAGCAGGCCCAGCAGGCCTCGCTGACGGGTGTGCTCAGCACCCTGCAACGCATCGCCAGCGCCCCCGATGCGGGTCTTGAACTACGCGCCAGTGCCGAACGCCTGCTCGCCAGCCTGCCCGAGGCGCGACAACTGGGGGATGCGAAGAACCTCGCCCAGGCACTGAACGACAGTGGCACTTTCCTGGAGGCCAAGCTGTTCGGTGGCCAGGCCAGCGGCATCGCTGCGGACCTCAAGGCACAATTGATCCGCCTGGTGGCCCAGGCCCTGCCCAATCCATCGGGGCAGGCCGCCCTCGCCGCGCATCCGGCGCTGGCCAGCGCGCCCCAGGTCCTGGCCCATGCACTGCCGGGCCTCGCCCGCAGCGCGCTGGGCATGCTCGGCCAGGTCAGCCCACGCCCGCAGCCAAGCGCCTTCCCCCTACCCTCGCGCCTGCTGCAAAAGCTGGAAAGCGAGGGCGACCTGCAACAACTGCTGCGCCTGGCGGCTGCAGCGATATCGCGGCTGCAGAGCCATTCGCTGTCGAGCCTGCAGCAAAGCGGCACCCTCGACAACGGCAACCAGCAGACCACCTGGCAGACCGAGATCCCGGTGCGCCACGGCCAGGAGTTCATCCCTCTGCAGGTCAAGCTGCAACGCGAAGAAACTCCGGAGCAACAGGCCGAGCGCGAACGCGAGCAGCACGATCCGCTGGAAGCGCTATGGCGTATCGAACTGGCTTTCGACCTGTCGCCGCTTGGCCCGCTGCAGGTCCAGGCGCAACTGGCCAAGGGCCGTTTGTCGGGGCAACTGTGGGCGCAGCACGAGCAGACCGCACGCCTGATCGACAGCCAACTGGGAGCCCTGCGCGAGCGCCTGCTGGCCCGCGGGCTGGATGTGGGCGACCTGGAATGCCATCCCGGCACTCCACCGCAAGGCCCGCGCACACGCCTGGAACAACGTTGGGTGGACGAGAACGCATGAGCAGCAAGCAACCCCGCCAGGCCATCGCCCTGAGCTATGACGGCCAGCAGGCGCCTACCCTGACCGCCAAAGGCGACGACGAACTGGCCGAGGCCATCCTCGCCCTGGCTCGTGAGCATGAGGTGCCGATCTACGAGAATGCCGAGCTGGTGCGCTTGCTGGCGCGCCTGGAACTGGGCGAGCAAATCCCCGAGGCCCTGTACCTGACCATCGCCGAGATCATCGCCTTCGCCTGGCAGTTGCGTGGCAAGGTACCGCCGGGATTCAACGACCAACAAGCCTCGACCCGGGACATCTCGCCTGCGTCTCGCTTGCTGCCATCGCCCGAAAGCCGGTAGAGACGGTTGCAGCGACCTGTGGCCCCCAACAGCAATACATACCACTTGTGACTTGCGTACCGGGTTGATCATGGCCTCTCCCTTGCCCGGATCGCCCGCTGATGAACATTCGACACGACAAGACCAACCACCTCGGAAAAGCCCCCCAAGCCATTGTCGGTAGCGCCGGCAAGCAGCATGTGAAACACATCCTCGCCAATGTGCCCCGCCCAGACCTCAGTGCTATCCAGGCGATACGTGAGTGGGCGAGCGCCGACCATCCCGGACTAGAGCCCAAAGACATCCTCGCTGTGACGTTGCACTACAAGTTCGACAAAGCGCGTGGCTGGCTGGTGCGCATAGCCGAGCAAATGACCATGACCGAGGCGTTGCTGACCAATTGGCAGGACCAGTCCACAGCACTCACGGTGCAGAATGCAATAGCGCAAGGCATGCGACCGCTGAGTGCCATCAGCCTGCTCGGCATGCTGCCCGACCTGCTCTGGCCCCATGGCCATGTTTCCTGGGCCAGTGCATTCAGCGACGCTCAGATCACCATAGTCGAACAGTTGCCCAAGGGCGGCTTGCTCGAAGATATCGATGACCACAGTGTTTTCCACGGTCTGTTTCACCAGCAAACGCCCATGCGCTATGACGCCAGCACTTTCGTCGACCTCGATGCCAAAGCGTTCCAGGCCTTCATCTGGAAGCTGGAGTTCCAGGACGTATTCAAGGATCAGCTCGCCACGTTCTGGCGGCAATCTGAAGACAGCTATGCCCTCGCGGCCCGCATCGCCTTCCTCGCGGCGTGCAACAAGCAAACCTTGCAGGGCACGCTCAGCGAATCGGCGCGCCAACTGGCATGGCGGGCAGCAGGTGTCGAGCGTTCAGGCGTGGACTCTAAACAGGGTGACCGCACGTTCGAAGCCAGAATGCTCAATATCCATGGATATCGTTCAAGCAACATCCTCTGCCTGACAGATATCGCTAGTCAGCGGATCGTGCTGTATATCCCGGGTAACGCCTCCCCTCTTCATGAGTTCGCTAGCACCAGACAGCTACGCGTGTGGCTGGCGCTCGCTTGTCGTATGGCCGACAGGAGAACGGCATTGCTTACACACTTCTGTGCCCAGGACATCCCAGACCGTCTTGCGCGCCCCGGGCTAGCCACTGTCCTTCAGGGGCTCGGCCAGTTTCCGCTCCAACGCAGAATCGCCCCTGCCACTTCGGTATATCGGCTGGTGAGGTACTGGAACCCCAACACCGTCATCAACTATCAAGCCGACACCTATAGCCCGTTGATCAAAGGTGATGTGTTCTCGGCGTTGGCTCAGGAACAACGTCGGCGCAGCGAGCACGATGCCAGCTTCCTGATCACCCGGGACAGCGAGGTCAGCAAGGCGACCTGGCGCGGCTACTTCTACTTGACCATGAACTTGCTCACGCCATTCATGCTAGTGGTGCCCGAACTGATCCCTCTGCTCACCGTCGCCGGTGCGGCACAGTTTGGCGTAGGACTGGACCAGGCCATCAACGACAAACACCTCGAACAGCAGGAAGACGGTGCCTGGCAGGCTGCGTTCGGCCTGCTCAACGCCGCACCGGGTATCACCAAGGGGATCAGGGCCAGCAGGACGTTATTTGGCAATCATTCGCTTGGATTCATAAAACCTGTCAGGGTGAACGGTCGTGTCGGCTATCTCCTGAGTCCTGTCGGACCTCCCCACCTGCCTGAGCAGACGACGCTGCCTTATTTTCAGGACCTGGCGACAGTCAGCGAGCACACCAGCGATATGGGCAGCGAAGCCGACCCACATGTCGCCGCTGCCGTCATACGGGGCCGCGCGTTTGGCACCGGCGATCGGTTGTACGGTGACCTGGGCAGGGGCATGGAAATGCTCGTGTACGACGCACAGCGTGACAGTTTCGTCCTCTATTACCCCGACCAGGCGCGAGCCGGGCAGGACTTCATTGCTCAGCCAGATGCTGACAATCCCCAGGCCAGCACGCTAGTGCGCAACACCGAGCCATCACGCCAGGCCACCCCCGCATCGCGCTCCCGCACGCTGCGTGCGCTCGGGGTGGAGATTACCTTACCCGTAGACTTTGAGGCATTGGGCGTCACGCCTGGTGAAGCCATACCCAAGCGGCTGTTCAGTATCTGGGTTGGCGACAAAGTCATCGCTGGCGACTATTTGACCGCGCTGGACCATAACATCCAGGTGCTTCGCAATAGCGACTACGTGCTGACGCTTTACCTCTCCACCACTAACAAGGTCGCGTATCAACAGAACATGGCGCTGCTGCAAAGCCGAATAGCGGGCGGCCTGAAAGTGAAACAGCTGGAGAGCCAGGGCTTTTACGACTTGTTCAAGAACAGCGATTATTTCAACCAGTACCAGGCGGCCATCGCAGGCAACGGCGGTGTGGCCAGCAACTTCTCGTCCGCCTCCGATATCCTGCGCTATCGCATTCTCCACAGTGAAGGCGGTATCTACCTGGACATGGACGATCACCTGCTGCTGGACGAGGGCCCACCACCACGCGCGCGTCTGGATGCAGTATCACTGAATGCCACGCCCGATGGGCTGCTGCTCAGGAGCCCGGTGTGCAACCAGCAGTTGGGCATGTACACCAGCTACAACACCAGCATGATCGGCAGCCACGCCGCCAACCCGGTCCTGAACGATATTTCCGACGAGATCCTTCGTCGCTATCAAGCGCCAGGGGGGCAGGAGTTCTACCAGATCAAGCCACCACCTTCGGACAAAGCGGCGTACCAAATCTATACCAAGAAGCTCAACATGATGACTGGCCCCGGTGTGCTCAACCATGTCATAGACCAACGCCTGCAGCAGTTGCGCACGTTCAGGAACATCATGGACCTGAACAACCTGCCGTTACTGCATGAGGAGGCATTGTTCGACACCGCCGCCCAGGAGCGCGCCGAAAGGCGTCTGCTGCCCCTGGAACAGGTGATCGCCGTGGGCAATGCCCAAGGTTACTGAGCAGTAACAGCCAACAAACAACCATCTCTAGGCTCCTTCGCGACCGAGGCGCATTGCCGACGCCGGTATCCAGGAGGAACGAGGTGACCACGAACGGAATCAATACCGTTGGCAGGCAGTCCGTATGCGGCCAACTGGCCAACACCCCAGGCCCGGACTGGGAGGTGGCGCAAGCCATCAAGGCTTGGTTGCTCAAGCACAATGTGCCCGTGCCTCGCCCAGATCAAGGCACAGGCACCAGCTCAGAACTACCTCCAGCCTGAACGAAGTCATTCCGCGAAATAGTCTGCGATTCTGAGAGTCGCCCTTGAGAAAGCACGGTACCGTGACCAGGCTTTCAGTCGGTTAGTAGAAGTCGGCAACGGACACTCCTGGACCCAGCCTGACAAAAGCGGGCGACGTCCATCGCCCGCTTCATCACTCGCCGCGGTGCAGCTTGCTCATCAACTGCGCCTCGGCCTGGGTCAATCCGCAGGTCTGGGTCAGTTCCTCGACGCTGGCGCCCATCACCACCAGCTTGGCAGCCTGGGTGAAGGTGACGCTGTTGGGATCGCGCTGCTCGAGTTGCTGCAGCTTCTCGGGCAACGGCGCGACCACCGCGCGCAGTTCATGGATCGCCTCGCCCATGCGCACGGTGCCGTTCTGGTAGTCGTCCAGGCGCTTGGCCAGGTCCTTGATGCGCTGGTCACGCAGCGCATCGCCCTGGGCCTGCTGGGCGGCCAGCTCGCGCTGGCGTTTGCTGTAGTTGAGGAAGAACCACAAGCTCAGCGCCCAGAGCAGCGCCAGGAAGATGACAGCAACCTCGAAGATCAACTCAGATGTTCTCCAGCTCGGACCACTCTTCCTCGGTCATCATCTTGTCCAGCTCGACCAGGATCAGCAGCTCGCCGTTCTTGTTGCACACACCCTGGATGAACTTGGCCGACTCTTCGTTGCCGACATTCGGCGCGGTCTCGATCTCCGACTGACGCAGGTACACCACCTCGGCAACGCTGTCGACGAGAATGCCGACCACCTGCTTGTCCGCCTCGATGATGACGATGCGGGTGTTGTCGGTGACTTCGCTGGACATCAAGCCAAAACGCTGGCGGGTGTCGATCACCGTCACCACGTTGCCGCGCAGGTTGATGATGCCCAGTACGTAGCTCGGCGCACCCGGTACCGGGGCGATCTCGGTGTAGCGCAACACTTCCTGCACCTGCATCACATTGATGCCGTAGGACTCGTTGTCCAGACGGAAGGTGACCCATTGCAGGATCGGATCTTCGGAACCTTGTGCAGACGACTTTTTCATTCCCCTAGCCCTCTAAATCCGCCTTTGGCGGTGTGCTCTGTGTAGCCGCGGCAGTAGCGGCGTTGATTCAGTTGTGTTTGGTGTTCATCTGCTTGACCGCGCCACTGGCGATCAGCTCGGCCAGTTCGGCCACGTCTAGCAGCGCGCACATGTGTTCGATCACCGTGCCGGCCAGCCATGGGCGCTGCCCGCGCTGGCTGCGCCACTTGATCTCGTTCGGGTCCAGGCGCAACGAGCGGCTGACCTGGTGCACGGCCAATCCCCATTCGTAGCCCTGCACCGAAATCACGTATTGCAGGCCCTGGCGGAAATCGTCGCGGTAGCGATCCGGCATCACCCAGCGCGCCGTGTCGAGCACCTTGAGATTGCCCGCCTGGCAGGTGAGGATGCCGAGGAACCAGTCCGGCTGGCCGAACAGCGGTGTCAGCTCCTGGCCGGCCAGGGTGTAGATCGACCCAAGGCAAACCAGCGGCACCGCCAGGGTCAGGCCAGCCACGTCGAACAGCAGGCATTCGAAAGGTTCTGCGGCCCAGGCCGGACGGCCGTCGACCGTTGCCGGCGGGGTCGGCGCGGCGGGCGCGACCGGGGCGCGCAGCTCGACCAACGGTGCCACTGGTTCGGCGGCCGGAGCGCTGATCTGCGGCGCAATGCTGGTTTCGGCCTCCACGCTGACGATCGGTGCCGCAACGGGAGGTGCCGGGGGCAATACCGTCGGCAGGACCTTGACCTGCGGTTCAGCGAAAGGACGCACTGGCGCAGGTAACGGGGCCTCCTCGCGCTGGGCATCGCGAGCCTGTTCCTCGCGCACGGCCGCCTCGAACTCATCGCTGGGCGCTGCCTCTACCACTGGCGGGCTGGCTACCGGCACTTGCTCCGGCAGGTCGAATGATTCTGTAGCCTCCTGCAGCAACCCATCGAGGTAGGACTGCAGGGCCAACTGTGGCTTGCTGGTAATAGGCCGGGCCTGATTCATCACGCCACCTGCAACGCGTTACGGTAGGTCAACAGGTGCTTGAGCAGCGCCCGGTAGGCCACCACGCCACGGCTCTTGCCATCGAACTGCGATGGGGTAACGCCATTGCGGCTGGCGTCGCGCAACCGAGTATCGACCGGGATATAGCCCTGCCAGACCTGCTCGCCGTAGGTGTCGCGCAGCACCTTGAGAGTGCCCAGCGAAGCCTGGGTGCGGCGGTCGAATAATGTGGGCACGATCTGGTAGGGCAGCGCCTGCTTGCGCGAGCGGTTGATCATGCCCAGGGTGCCGACCATGCGTTCCAGGCCCTTGACCGCAAGGAACTCGGTTTGCACCGGGATCACCAACTGCTGGCTGGCCGCCAGGGCGTTGACCATCAGCACGCCCAGCAAGGGCGGGCTGTCGATCAGGGCGAAGTCGAAATCCTGCCACAGCTGCGCCAGACTCTTGGCAATGACCAGGCCCAGGCCACTCTGGCCCGGCGACTGACGCTCCAGCACCGCCAGCGCGGTGCTCGACGGCAGCAACGAGATGCGCTCGTCGCTGGTCGGCAGCAACAATTGACCCGGCAGGCCCTCGGGCACCGTGCCCTTGTGCAGGAACAAGTCGTAGCAGCTGTGCTCGAGCGCGTCGGGGTTATGCCCGAAGTAGCTGGTCATCGAGCCGTGCGGATCGAGGTCGACCACGACCACGCGCTTGCCCGCCTCGGCCAGCAGGCCGGCCAGGGCAATGGTAGTGGTGGTCTTGCCGACGCCACCTTTTTGATTGGCTACTGCCCAGACTCTCATAGGACAACTCTTGACTCGTTAATGTCGCCGAACCCTGTGGAAACCGGCTCCCACAGGCACGCGGCGACAGAGAATTGACGAGTTATGGCCCCGCCACCGATGCTGGCGTGGCTGGTGCACTTTGTGTGCCAGCCCGGCGCAACGCGGCATCAGGGGTGGCATTGGCGCTGCCGCTACCGGTCAGGCTGCGACGCACCTCGAGGTTGCGTGAAATCACCAGGACCACCCGGCGGTTACGCGCACGGCCCTCGGCACTGTCGTTACTGGCCACCGGCTGGTACTCGCCATAGCCCACCGAAGCCATGCGCGCCGGGTTGACCCCTTCCATGGCCAGCAGGCGCACGATGCTCGCCGCCCGCGCCGACGACAGTTCCCAGTTGGTCGGGTACTGGGCGGTGCGGATCGGCAGGTTGTCGGTAAAGCCCTCGACATGCACCGGGTTGGCGAACGGCTTGAGGATCTTCGCCACCTTTTCGATGATCTCGAAGGCGACATCGCTGGGCATGGCATCGGCACTGGCGAACAGCAGCGAGGAATTGAGCTCGATCTCGATCCACAGCTCGTTGCCGCGCACGGTCATCTGGTTGGACTTGATCAAGTCGCCGAAGGCATCGCGGACATCGTCACTGATGGTCTGCAGCGGGTCGGCGCTGCTTTGCGCCAGGCCCGCGTCGGTCTGCTCGCTGTCCCTGATCAATGGCTCGGCCGGGCGCACCGACAGCGGCCGCTCCTCGCCGATGGGGATAGGCTTCATGGTCCGATCGGGGTCGTTGAACACCCCGATCAGCGCCTGGGAGATGACCTTGTACTTGCCCTCGTTGATCGAGGAAATCGAGTACATGACCACGAAGAAGGCGAACAGCAAGGTGATGAAGTCGGCATACGACACCAGCCAACGTTCGTGGTTTTCATGTTCCTCGGTGTGACGACGGCGGGCCATGGCTTACTCCATGAAGCCTTGCAGCTTCAGCTCGATCGAGCGCGGGTTCTCGCCTTCGGCGATCGACAGCAGGCCCTCCAGCAGCATTTCGCGGTAGCGCGACTGGCGCAGGGTGATGGCCTTGAGCTTGTTGGCGATCGGCAGCAGGATCAAGTTGGCGCTGGCCACGCCATAGATGGTGGCGACGAAGGCCACGGCAATGCCGTTGCCCAACTGCGACGGGTCGGCCAGGTTGCCCATCACATGGATCAGGCCCATGACCGCACCGATGATACCGATGGTCGGCGCGTAGCCGCCCATGCTCTCGAACACCTTGGCGGCCTGGATGTCGCGGGCTTCCTGGGTCAGGAAGTCGACTTCGAGGATGCTGCGGATGGCCTCGGGCTCGGCGCCGTCGACCAGCAGTTGCAGGCCCTTGCGCGCATACGGGTCGGGCTCGGCGTCGGCCACCCCTTCCAGACCCAGCAGGCCTTCCTTGCGCGCGGTCAGGCTCCAGTTCACCACCCGGTCGATGCCACCGACCAGGTCGACCCGTGGCGGGAAGAAGATCCAGCGCACGATCTGCAAGGCGCGCTTGAACGACGACAGCGGCGACTGCAGCAAGGCCGCCGCCAAGGTACCGCCGAGCACGATCAAGGCTGCTGGGCCGTTGAGCAGCGCGCCGACGTGGCCGCCCTCGAGGAAATTGCCGCCGACGATGGCGACAAAGGCGAGGATCAGGCCAATAAGGCTAAGCACATCCATCAGACGCACGCCTCGACCAGGTGCTTGCCGATCTCGTCCAGGCTGTACACGGCATCGGCCAGGTTGGCCTTGACGATGGCCATGGGCATGCCATAGATCACACAACTGGCCTCATCCTGCGCCCACACGGTGCTGCCGCCCTGCTTGAGCAGGCGCGCGCCTTCGCGGCCGTCGGCGCCCATGCCGGTGAGCACCACCGAGAGCACCTTGTCACCGTAGGATTTGGCGGCCGAGCCAAAGGTGATGTCGACACATGGCTTGTAGTTCAGGCGCTCGTCGCCTGGCAGGATCTTCACCGTGCCACGGCCATCGACCATCATCTGTTTGCCACCTGGGGCCAGCAGTGCCAGGCCCGGGCGCAGCACGTCACCGTCCTCGGCTTCCTTGACGCTGATCTTGCATAGTTTGTCCAGGCGCTCAGCGAAGGCCTTGGTGAAGGCCGCCGGCATGTGCTGGATCAACACGATCGGCGCCGGGAATCCGGCAGGCAGCTGGGTCAGCACCCGCTGCAGCGCCACCGGGCCACCGGTGGAAGTGCCGATGGCAACCAGCTTGTACGGTTTGCGCTTGGGCGCTGGCGAGTGCGCGGCAGCCGGTGCCGCGGCGCGGGCCGGTGCGGCTGGGCGCGCAGGCGCGGTGCTGGCGAAGCTGCTGGTCGGCGCATGGCTGCTGGCCGGGGCCGGCGCGGCGGCCGGCGCCGGGCTGGAGTACGCGCTGAAACGGCGGTTGCTGCGCGAAATGGTATGCACCTTCTCGCACAGCATCTGCTTGACCTTTTCCGGGTTGCGCGAGATGTCCTCGAAGTTCTTCGGCAGGTAGTCGACCGCACCGGCATCCAGGGCGTCGAGGGTCACCCGGGCGCCTTCGTGGGTGAGCGAGGAGAACATCAGCACCGGCGTCGGGCAGCGCTGCATGATGTGTCGCACCGCGGTGATGCCGTCCATCATGGGCATTTCGTAGTCCATGGTGATGACATCGGGCTTGAGCGCCAGCGCCTGGTCGATCGCTTCCTTGCCGTTGGTCGCGGTACCCACGACCTGGATCGTCGGGTCCGCCGAGAGAATTTCCGAGACACGGCGGCGGAAGAAACCGGAATCATCCACCACCAGGACCTTGACTGCCATAAACACTCCATTAGGCAGCGCACCCGCCAGGGCGCGCCACCGAAATCAAATACGCCGGGCGGCGTAACGCTTGAGCATGCTCGGAACGTCGAGGATCAGCGCGATCCGGCCGTCACCGGTGATGGTGGCGCCAGACATGCCCGGGGTGCCCTGCAGCATCTTGCCCAGCGGCTTGATCACCACCTCTTCCTGGCCGACCAACTGGTCGACCACGAAGCCAATGCGCTGGGTGCCGACCGAGAGGATCACCACATGGCCTTCGTGCTGTTCCTCGTGCTCGTGGTCCTGGACCAGCCAGCGCTTGAGGTAGAACAGCGGCAAGGCCTTGTCGCGAACGATCACCACTTCCTGGCCGTCGACCACGTTGGTGCGCGACAGGTCGAGATGGAAGATCTCGTTGACGTTGACCAGTGGGAAGGCGAACGCCTGGTTGGCCAGCATCACCATCAGCGTCGGCATGATCGCCAGGGTCAGCGGCACCTTGATGACGATCTTCGATCCCTGGCCCTTGGCCGAGAAGATATTGATCGAGCCGTTGAGCTGGGAAATCTTGGTCTTCACCACGTCCATGCCGACGCCACGGCCGGACACGTCGGAGATCTCGGTCTTGGTCGAGAAGCCTGGGGCGAAGATCAGGTTGTAGCAGTCCGATTCGCTCAGGCGGTCGGCCGCGTCCTTGTCCATCAGGCCCTTTTCCACAGCCTTGGCGCGCAGGATGCTCGGATCCATGCCCTTACCGTCGTCGGAGATCGACAGCAGGATGTGGTCGCCTTCCTGCTCGGCGGACAGCACCACGCGGCCAGTGCGCGCCTTGCCGGAGGCCTCGCGCTCATCGGGCATCTCGACACCATGGTCGACGGCGTTGCGCACCAAGTGCACCAGCGGGTCGGCCAGCGCCTCGACCAGGTTCTTGTCGAGGTCGGTCTCTTCGCCGACCAGCTCCAGGTTGATCTCTTTCTTCAACTGCCGAGCCAGGTCGCGGACCAGGCGCGGGAAGCGCCCGAAGACCTTCTTGATCGGCTGCATGCGGGTCTTCATGACTGCGGTCTGCAGGTCGGCGGTGACCACGTCGAGGTTGGACACGGCCTTGGACATGGCCTCGTCGCCACTGTTGAGCCCCAGGCGTACCAGGCGGTTACGCACCAGCACCAGTTCGCCGACCATGTTCATGATTTCGTCCAGGCGCGCGGTATCGACGCGCACGGTGGTTTCCGCTTCGCTGGCGCCGTGCTTGTCGGCAGCCGGCGCCGGGGCTCGGGCCGGGGCCGCAGGCTTGGCCGCAGGAGCAGGTGCCGCCGGTGCTGGCTTGGCGACAGGCTTGGCTTCGACCTTGGCCGCGGCCGGAGCGGCGGCCACAGCGGCAGCTGGCGCCTCGGCGGCGACGGCGTCGCCGGAGAACTTGCCCTTGCCGTGCAACTGGTCCAGCAGCGCCTCGAATTCGTGCTCGCTGATATTGTCGCCAGCCGCCGCGGTCGGCGCGGCACTGGCGGCAGCCGTGGCGCCCGGCAGGGCCTCGACGGTGAAGGTGCCTTTGCCGTGCAGCTGGTCAAGCAGCGATTCGAACTCGTCGTCGGTGATTTCGTCGCTGGCCGGCGCAGCGGCAACGGGCTCGCTGGCGGCGACTTCAGCCGAGAACTGGCCCTTGCCATGCAACTGGTCGAGCAGCGATTCGAACTCGGCGTCGGTGATCTCGTCACCTTCGCCACCGACCGACTCGCCCTGCAACTGCTCATGGACAGCCGCCTCGGCCTTGACCGCATCCAGCGAGTCGAGCAACTGCTCGAACTCGGTGTCGGTGATATCCGCTTCGGCAGATGGTGCCTCGACAACCGGCTCGGCCTCGACCACCGGTGCCTGGGCTTGCGCGCCACCGGGCTCGGCCAGGCGCGACAGCGCCGCCAGCAGTTCCGGAGTGGCCGGGGTCACTTCGCTGCGCTCGCGGACCTGGCCGAACATGCTGTTGACCGTATCGAGCGCCTCGAGCACAACGTCCATCAGCTCCGCGTCGACCCGGCGCTCACCTTTGCGCAGGATGTCGAACACGTTCTCGGCGATATGGCAGCACTCCACCAGCTCGTTGAGCTGGAGGAAGCCGGCGCCCCCTTTTACAGTGTGGAAACCGCGGAAAATCGCATTGAGCAGGTCCGCGTCATCGGGTCGGCTTTCCAGCTCGACCAGTTGCTCGGACAGTTGCTCGAGGATTTCGCCGGCTTCTACCAGGAAATCCTGGAGGATTTCTTCATCGGCGCCGAAGCTCATTAAACGTGCTCCTTAAAAACCCAGGCTGGACAGCAGATCATCGACATCGTCCTGACTGGACACGACGTCTTCACGCTTATCGGCATGAATCTGCGGACCTTCACCCCGAGTCGGATGTTTTTCTTGATCTTTTTCAGCACGCAGCTGCTGGTGGTCATGTTCGATGCCGGCAAAGCGGTCGACCTGACTGGCCATCAGCACGAGCTTGAGCAGATTGCTTTCTACTTCGGTAACCAGCGCGGTCACCCGCTTGATCACCTGGCCGGTCAGATCCTGATAGTCCTGAGCCAGCAGAATGTCGTTGAGGTGCCCGGACACCTTGCGGTTGCCCTCGGCGCTGTGCGTCAGGAAACTGTCGACACGCTTGACCAGCTCACGAAACTCCGGCGCCGCCACTTCGCGGCGCATGAAGCGCTGCCAATCGGCGGACAGGTCCTGGGCCTCGGTCGCCAGCGCGTTGAGCACCGGCGTGCTCTCCTCCACCAGGTCCATGGTGCGGTTGGCGGCGCCTTCGGTGAGGCGCACCACGTAAGAGAGGCGTTCGGTGGCATCGGTGATCTGCGAGACCTCTTCGGCCTGCGGCATCTCCGGGTCGATCTGGAAGCTGACGATCGCGCTGTGCAGCTCGCGGGTAAGCTTGCCCACCTCCTGGTACAGGCCGCGGTCGCGGGTCTGGTTCAGTTGGTGGATCAGCTGCACGGCCTCGCCGAACCGGCCGCGCTCAAGGCTCTCGACCAGTTCCTGGGCATGCTTCTTCAGGGTTGATTCGAACTCACCCAGCGAGTTGTTGATTGACTCCATGGCGCCCCCTGACGTGACTCAGCCGTTGACGCGCTCGAAGATCTTCTCGATCTTTTCTTTCAGCGCCAGGGCGGTGAAAGGCTTGACCACATAGCCATTGACCCCGGCCTGGGCCGCTTCGATGATCTGCTCGCGCTTGGCTTCGGCGGTGACCATCAACACCGGCAGGTGCTTGAGACGCTCATCGGCACGAACCGCGCGCAGCAGGTCGATACCGGTCATGCCCGGCATGTTCCAGTCAGTTACCAGGAAGTCAAAGTGCTCACTGGTGAGCATCGGCAGTGCCGTGTTGCCGTCATCGGCTTCCTTGACGTTGGTGAAGCCCAGATCACGCAACAGGTTCTTGATGATCCGCCGCATCGTCGAAAAGTCGTCAACGATGAGGATTTTCATGTCTTTGTTCAATTAGACCTCCAAGCAGTCTTAAACGCGCTCGGCGCCGAGCGCGCAGTCAATCAATTCGGCACCACAAAAAACGACTGCATCGAACCTTGGCTCAACGCGCCCGCCATTCACCCAGACGGCTGCGCAGACGTGCCGCGCACTGGCTGTGCAACTGGCTGACACGCGACTCGCTGACCCCCAGCACCTCGCCGATTTCCTTGAGGTTCAGCTCTTCGTCGTAGTACAGCGCCAGGACCAGGCGCTCGCGCTCCGGCAGGTTGGCAATGGCATCGGCCAGGGCGGCCTGGAAGCGCTCGTCCTCCAGATCTCGCGATGGCTCCAGCTGGCCGCTGGCTCCGTCCTCGTGCAGCCCTTCGTGTTCGCCGTCCTGCAGCAGGTCGTCGAAACTGAACAGGCGGCTGCCCAAGGTGTCGTTCAGAATCCCGTAGTAATCATCGAGACTCAATTGGAGTTCGGCAGCAACCTCGTGATCTTTAGCGTCGCGACCGGTCTTTGCTTCAACACAGCGAATCGCATCGCTGACCATGCGCGTATTGCGATGCACCGAACGCGGTGCCCAATCGCCCTTGCGCACCTCGTCGAGCATGGCGCCACGGATGCGAATCCCGGCGTATGTCTCGAAGCTGGCGCCCTTGCTGGCGTCGTATTTGTTGGCGACTTCCAGCAGACCGATCATGCCAGCCTGGATCAGGTCCTCGACCTGGACATTGGCCGGCAGCCGCGCCAGCAGGTGGTAGGCGATGCGCTTGACCAGCGGCGCGTAGCGTTCAACCAGCTCGTACTGGGCGTCCTTCGCCGCCTTGCTGTACATCTTGAAACCGCTCGCGTTCATAGCACGGGCCCTGCGCTGGTGGGTTGCACCAGGCGCTCGACGAAGAACTCCAGGTGACCGCGCGGGTTGGCAGGCAGCGGCCAGCTGTCGACCTTCTGCGCAATGGCCTTGAAGGCCAGCGCGCACTTGGACCGAGGGAAGGCCTCATAGACCGCCCGCTGCTTCTGCACGGCCTTGCGCACGCATTCGTCGTAAGGCACGGCGCCGACGTATTGTAGGGCGACGTCGAGGAAGCGATCCGTGACCTTGGTCAACTTGGCGAAAAGGTTGCGCCCTTCCTGCGGGCTCTGGGCCATGTTGGCCAGCACGCGGAAACGGTTCATGCCGTAGTCGCGGTTGAGCAGCTTGATCAGCGCGTAGGCGTCGGTGATCGAGGTGGGCTCGTCGCAGACCACCAGCAGCACTTCCTGGGCGGCGCGCACGAAACTGACCACCGACTCGCCGATCCCTGCCGCGGTGTCGATCACCAGCACATCGAGGTTGTCGCCGATCTCGCTGAAGGCCTGGATCAGGCCGGCATGCTGCGCCGGCGCCAGGTGCACCATGCTCTGCGTGCCGGAGGCCGCCGGGACGATGCGCACACCACCCGGCCCCTGCAACAGCACGTCGCGCAGCTCGCAGCGGCCCTCGATCACATCGGCGAGGGTGCGCTTGGGCGTGAGCCCCAGCAGAACGTCGACATTGGCCAGGCCCAGGTCGGCGTCCAGCAACATGACCCGGCGGCCGAGCTCGGCCAGCGCCAGGGACAGGTTCACTGAAACGTTAGTCTTGCCGACGCCACCTTTGCCACCGGTCACGGCGATCACCTGTACGGGATGCATGCTACCCATGTCTGTTCTTTACCTTGTCTCGCTTGGACCCAGGCCACATGAGGGGCTGAACATTCAAGGCCACGGTCCGGCCGGGCAACCCCATGATGTAGGTACTTTGCACAGTATTCACCCTCAACCCGCGCGCTTGCCAGGGTTGTGGTACAGATCAGCGAACATGTCGGCCATGGCCTCGTCGCTGGGCTCGTCCTGCAACTGCACGCTCACCGCGCGGCTCACCAGCTGGTGCTTGCGTGGTAACTGCAGGTCGTCGGGAATGCGCGGGCCATCGGTCAGATAGGCCACCGGCAATTCATGACGGATGGCCAGGCTCAGCACTTCGCCGAGGCAGGCCGTTTCATCCAGCTTGGTCAGGATGCAACCGGCCAGGCCACAGCGTTTGTAGCTGTGGTAGGCGGCGGTCAGCACCTGTTTCTGGCTGGTGGTTGCCAGTACCAGGTAATTCTTCGCGGCGATGCCACGCCCGGCCAGGGTTTCCAGCTGCATGCGCAAGGCCGGGTCGCTGGCCTGCAGGCCAGCGGTGTCGATCAACACCACGCGCTTGCGCAGCAGCGGCTCGAGGGCCTGGGCCAGCGACTCGCCCGGATCGACATAGGTGACCGGCACGTTGAGGATGCGCCCCAGGGTCTTGAGTTGCTCCTGGGCACCGATGCGGAAACTGTCCATGCTCACCAGCGCCAGGTTGTGCGCGCCGTACTTGAGCACGTAGCGCGCGGCCAGCTTGGCCAGGGTGGTGGTCTTGCCCATGCCGGCCGGGCCGACCATGGCGATCACGCCGCCCTCTTCGATCGGCTCGATCTCGGGCACGTCGATCATGCGTGCCAGGTGCGCCAGAACCATGCGCCAGGCGTGGCGCGGTTCTTCGATTTCCGCGGTGAGTTCGAGCAGTTCGCGGGCCAGGCCGCCGGACAGGCCCAGGCGCTGCAGGCGACGCCAGAGATTGGCCTGCTGCGGCTTGCTGCCCTGCAGTTGGCTCCAGGCCAGCGAACCGAGCTGGACCTCGAGCAGCTCGCGCAGGCCGTTGAGCTCGAAACGCATGGCATCGAACAGGCGCGGGTCGACCGCCGCCGGGGCCGAGGCTGCCACCGGGGTAGGCTCATCGACCTGCGGCTCGATCAACGGCTCGGAGGCGGTCAGCGACTGACCGGCGAACAACTGGCGGTTGCCGCCCTCGCTCGCCTCGCCACGGCCGCTCAGCTCGGCCTGGGCGGTGACGATGCGCGACTGGGTCTTGCGCAGCTCGTCCTCCAGCTCGACATTGGGCACGCGCGGGGCCAGGGCGGACAGCTTGTAGTCCAGCGCAGCCGTCAGTTCGACACCGCCAGCGATGCGCCGGTTGCCGATGATGGCGGCGTCGGAGCCGAGCTCATCACGGACCAGCTTCATGGCCTGACGCATATCGGCGGCGAAAAAACGCTTAACTTGCATAACCCACTACCTCAGCCATTGGGGCCCACGGTGGCAACGATGGTGACTTGCTTGTTGTCAGGTATTTCCTGATACGCCAAAACATGCAAATTCGGTACAGCCAGGCGACCGAAACGCGACAGCATGGCACGGATCGGGCCGGCAACCAGGAGGATGGCCGGCTGGCCCTGCACTTCCTGGCGCTGGGCGGCTTCGATCAACGAACGCTGAAGCTTTTCAGCCATGCTCGGTTCAAGAAGAACACCTTCTTCCTGACCTTGCCCGGCCCTTTGCAAACTATTGAGCAAAATCTGTTCCAACCTTGGCTCAAGGGTGATCACAGGCAGCTCCGACTCAACGCCGACAATGCTTTGCACGATGGCGCGACACAATCCGACGCGCACCACGGCCACCAGCGCGGCGGTATCTTGACTCTTGTTCGCATTGTTGGCGATGGCTTCGGCAATACTGCGGATGTCGCGCACCGGCACCTGCTCGGCAAGCAGTGCTTGCAACACCTTGAGCAGACCCGACAAGGAAATGACACCCGGCACGACCTCCTCGGCCAGTTTCGGCGAGACCTTGGCCAGCACCTGCAGCAATTGCTGCACTTCCTCATGCCCGATCAGTTCATGGCAATGCTTCTGCAAGATCTGGTTGAGGTGGGTGGCGACCACCGTGCTGGCATCGACCACGGTGTAGCCCAGCGACTGCGCCTGGGCGCGCTGGCCGACATCGATCCATACGGCCTCCAGACCGAACGCCGGGTCGTGGGCGGCGATGCCGTTGAGGGTGCCGAATACCTGGCCCGGGTTGATTGCCAACTCACGATCCGGATAGATCTCGGCCTCGGCCAGGATCACCCCCATCAGGGTCAGGCGATAGGCGCTGGGCGCCAGGTCGAGGTTGTCGCGGATATGCACCGTGGGCATGAGGAAGCCCAGGTCCTGGGAGAGCTTCTTGCGCACGCCCTTGATCCGCGCCAGCAATTGGCCGCCCTGGTTGCGGTCGACCAGGGGAATCAGGCGATAGCCGACTTCAAGGCCGATCATGTCGATCGGGGTGACGTCGTCCCAACCCAGCTCCTTGGTTTCCATCGCGCGCTGCGGCGAGGGCAGCAGGTCTTGCTGGCGCTGGGCTTCCTGCAACGCGACGGCCTTGGCTTTCTGCTGTTTCTTCCAGACCAGGTAGGCACCGCCACCGGCCAGGGCGCCCAGGCTGAGGAAGGCGACGTGGGGCATGCCTGGCACCAGGCCCATGACGATCATCAGGCCAGCGGAGACGGCCAGGGCCTTGGGTGAATCGAACATCTGCCGGTTGATCAGCTTGCCCATGTCCTCGGAGCCCGAGGCACGGGTGACCATGATTGCGGCGGCGGTGGACAGCAGCAGCGATGGCAATTGCGCCACCAAACCGTCACCGATGGTCAACAAGGCGTAGACCTTACCGGCGTCACCGAAGCTCATGCCGTGCTGCAGCATGCCGATGAGCATGCCGCCGATGAGGTTGATGAAGAGGATCAGCAGGCCGGCGATCGCGTCGCCACGGACGAACTTGCTGGCACCATCCATCGAACCGTAGAACTCTGCCTCCTGGGCGACCTCGGCGCGGCGCGCCTTGGCCTGCACTTGGTCGATCAGGCCGGCGTTGAGGTCGGCGTCGATGGCCATCTGCTTGCCGGGCATGGCGTCGAGGGTGAAGCGCGCGCTGACTTCGGAGATGCGCCCAGCGCCCTTGGTAACGACCACGAAGTTGATGATCATGAGGATGGCAAACACCACGGCACCGACGACGTAGTTGCCGCCGATCACCACTTCACCGAAGGCCTGGATCACCTTGCCCGCGGCGCCGTGGCCCTCTTGGCCGTGGAGCATGACCACGCGGGTGGAGGCGACGTTGAGCGCCAGGCGCAGCAGGGTCGCCACCAGCAAAATGGTGGGGAAGGCGGCGAAGTCCAGGGGACGCAGGGCGTAGACGCAGACCAGCAGGACCACGATCGACAGGGCGATGTTGAAGGTGAAGAACACGTCGAGCAGGAACGGCGGGATCGGCAACATCATCATTGCCAACATCACCAGCAGCAGTAACGGCACGCCCAGGTTGCCCCGGCCGAGACCGGCCAGGTTGTTGCGGGCGTTGCTGATTAACTGAGTGCGGTCCACCGAGAGTCCTCTTCAAGCAAAACTTTGACGCCTGGGTGGCGCTTGGCGCTGGCTTTGCAAGAAGCCTTCCAACTTTTGGGGATAGGGGATTTTCTTGGGCTGGTTCGGGTTCGGGTTCGGGTTCGGGTTCGGGTTCGGGTTTTATAGCGTGGGTTTTGATCTCTTTATGCGCATTCGTAGATGATGTCGACACTCAGTCACCTTTTCGCCCTTACGGCGACCTACTTTTGCACGCGGGCAAAAGTAGGCAAAAACCGCTCGCTCCATTCATCCGGCCCCTGCGCTTCGCTCCGGGGTCCCCTCGCTCCGTTCTTGCTCCCGGGAGGACCGCGCTGCAGGGCCCATCCTGGGCCCCAGCGCTTGACGGGCATCCATGCCCGTCACCTCCCTTCGCAAGAACTCCGCTCGGCCTCCTGAAGTCGCAATTGGCGGCGCCTGAACTATCGCGCGCTTAGAAGCAAGAGCAGAGCAAGAGCAGAAGTTTTAAATTTATTTCTGACAGTTATTTAAATATTGACTCTTCCGGCCCTTTCGCGGGCAAGCCCGCTCCCACAGGAGAGTGGTGGAAGTTGAAAATATATATAACCCTGTGGGAGCGGGCTTGCCCGCGAAAGGGCCCTGGAGATCACAGACATGCAACTAGCGACAGCTACGCCAGTGCAGGCGCCGCCCCTAACTTCGCGACTTCAGGAGGCCGAACGCAGGCCTTGCGGAGGGAGGTGACGGGCATGGATGCCCGTCAAGCGCTGGGGCCCAGGATGGGCCCTACAGCGCGGTCCTCCCGGGAGCAAGGCCGGAGTGAGGGAACCCGGAGCGAAGCGCAGGGCCGGATGAATGGAGCGCAGCGGCTTTGGTTACTTTGGCCGCGGACGGCGAGTTAAGACCAAAGTAACCCGCCGTAAGGGCGGAAAGGTGAATAAGCGTCGACATCGCAAATGAATGCGCATAAAAAAATCAAAACAAACAACAAACAACAAACAACAAACAACAAACAACCTCAACTATCCCGCCGCAAATCCTCAGGAATCGGCAAATCCTTGTTCAACGGATCAGGCGCCTTACCCCTACCCGCCCGATACTGCCGAATCTGGAACACATAGGCCAACACCTGCGCCACCGCCAGGTAAAGCCCCGCCGGAATCTCCTGCTCAAGCTCGGTGGAATAGTAGATCGCCCGCGCCAGGGCTGGCGACTCGAGGATCTGCACCTTGTGCTCCACCCCGATCTCACGAATTTTCAAGGCCATGAAATCGGTCCCCTTGGCCAGCAGCAACGGCGCCGAGCCGCCCTTCTCGGGGTCGTACTGCAAAGCCACCGCGTAGTGCGTCGGGTTGGTGATGATCACATCAGCCTCCGGCACCGCCGCCATCATCCGCCGCTGCGACATCTCCCGCTGCAACTGCCGGATCCGCTGCTTGACCTCAGGCTTACCCTCGCTGTCCTTGTACTCGTCCTTCACTTCCTGCTTGGTCATTTTCATTTTCTTGTTCGTCTGGAACAGCTGGTACGGCACATCGATCGCCGCGATCAGCAACAGCCCAGCCGCCATCCACAAGGCACTCCAGCCCACTACCTGAACGGCATGGATGATCGCCTGCTCCATCGGCTCATTGGCAATGGCCAGCAACGCCTGGCGGTCACTGGCCAGCACCAGCAGCGCCACCATCAGGATCATGATGAACTTGGCCACCGCCTTGAGCAGTTCGGTCAACGCGTTCATCGAGAACATGCGCTTGATCCCCGACAGCGGATTCATCCGACTGAACTTCGGCTGCAACAGGCTCCCGGAAAACAGGAAGCCGCCCAGGGCAATGGGCGCGACGAAGGAGATGACGAACAGCAGGATCAGGATCGGCTGCACCGACCAGATGGCCATCTTGCCCGAGGCCAGCAGGAACGCCCCCATGCTGCGCTCATCAACGATCACCTCGCGCGTCAGGCTGAAGTTCATGCGCATCAGCGTCATCAGCGTCTCGGCCAGATAACCGCCAAACGCCAGCAACCCACCAGCACCGGCCAAGGTCACCGCAACGGTATTGAGTTCCTTGGACCGGGCAATCTCACCTTTCTCGCGCGAGTCACGCTTGCGCTTCTCGGTGGGTTCCTCTGTCTTGTCCTGACCGCTCTCGCTCTCTGCCATGCTTAGCGCGCCCTTGCCAGTTCACGCAGCCATTGCAGCGCTTCGCTGGCCAGTGACTGGTAATGGGAAAGAATATCGGCCAGGCCAACCCAGAAGATGCCCATGCCCAGCACCAGCGTAAGCGGGAAGCCGATGGAGAAGATATTCAACTGCGGCGCGGCGCGGGTCATCACGCCGAAGGCGATGTTGACCACCAGCAGCGCGGCGATGGCCGGCAGGATCAGCAGCAGCGCCGCGCCCATCACCCAGCTCAGGCGCCCGGCCATTTCCCAGAAGTGGCCGACCACCAGGGCACTGCCCACCGGCAAGGTGGTGAAGCTTTCGGTCAACACCTCGAACACCACCAGGTGCCCGTTCATCAGCAGGAACAGCACGCTCACCAGCATGGTCATGAACTGACTGATCACCGTGACGTTGACGCCGTTCGCCGGATCGACCATGGAAGCGAAGGCCATGCCCATCTGCACGGCAACGATCTGCCCGGCGATGACGAAGGCCTGGAACAACAGCTG
Organism: Pseudomonas xantholysinigenes; assembly: GCF_014268885.2. NCBI lineage: Bacteria > Pseudomonadati > Pseudomonadota > Gammaproteobacteria > Pseudomonadales > Pseudomonadaceae > Pseudomonas > Pseudomonas xantholysinigenes. Next base: position 3,869,946 of record NZ_CP077095.1, read on the forward strand.
CAGGGAGAAACCGAACAACGCACCGACAATCACCTGTTCGGCGCACAACAACATGCCGCGCAGGCTCAACGGATCAACCTCAGGCAGCGGCGGCAGGCCCGGCACGATCACCACGGTGATCGCCACGGCGGCATACAGACGCACCCGCGCCGGCAACATCTTGGTACCGAAGATCGGCATGGTCATCAGCACCGCCATCACCCGGAACAGCGGCAGGATGAAGGTGGCGACCCAGGTGCCGATCTGCGTGTCGGTCAGCTCCAGCATGGCGGCGTCAACCGATCAGCTGCGGAATGCTGGTGTACAGGCCGATGAAGTACTCCATGAACTTCTGCACCAGCCACGGCCCGGCGACGATCAGGGTGATCAGCATCACCAGCAGGCGCGGCAGGAAACTCAGGGTCTGTTCGTTGATCTGCGTGGCGGCCTGGAACATGGCCACCACCAGGCCGACCAGCAGGCTCGGCACCACCAGCACGGCAACCATCAGCGTGGTCAGCCACAAGGCGTCGCGAAACAGGTCGACGGCGACTTCAGGCGTCATGCGAAGCTCTCCTTGACGGTATCAGACACCGCCGAAACTGCCGGCCAGGGTACCCATGATCAGCGCCCAGCCATCGACCAGGACAAACAGCATGATCTTGAACGGCAACGAGATGATCAACGGCGACAGCATCATCATACCCATGGCCATCAGCACACTGGCGACCACCATGTCGATGATCAGGAACGGGATGAAGATCATGAAGCCGATCTGGAACGCGGTCTTGAGCTCCGAGGTGACGAACGCCGGCACCAGGATGGTCAGCGGCACCTGCTCGGGCCCAGCGATGTCGGTGCGCTTGGACAGGCGCACAAACATGTCCAGGTCGCTTTGCCGGGTCTGCGTCAGCATGAACTCCTTCAGCGGCCCCTGGGCCTTGTCGATGGCCTGCTGCGCGGTCAGCTGCTCAGCCAGGTACGGCTGCAGCGCATCCTTGTTCACCCGATCGAACACCGGCGCCATGATGAACATGGTCAGAAACAGCGCCATGCCGGTGAGCACCTGGTTCGATGGCGTCTGCTGCAGGCCCAGGGCCTGGCGCAGGATGGAGAAGACGATGATGATGCGGGTGAAGCTGGTCATCAGGATGACGAACGCCGGGATGAAACTCAGCGCCGTCATGATCAGCAGGATCTGCAGGCTGACCGAATATTCCTGTTGTCCGTCCGCGCCACTGGACAGGGTGATGGCCGGGATCGACAGCGGGTCGGCGGCCAGGGCCAACGGCGCCGCCAGCAGCAGCGCCAGGGTCAACAACACGCGCAGTGCGCCGCTCATCACTTCTTGTCCTTTTGGTCCTTGCCCATCAGCTCGAGCAGCCGTTGAGCGAATTCCGGCGCGGCCTGACGGGCGCCGGCGGGCACATCGACTGGCTCGGCCAGCACATGCAAGGCCTCGATGCTGCCCGGGGTGTGGCCGATGAGGATCTGTTCCTTGCCAACCTGCACCAGCAGCAAGCGGTCACGCGGGCCGATGGCGCGGCTGCCGACGATCTCGATCACCTGGGCGCCGCGCTGCGCCGAACCTTGCATGCGCCGCAGCAACCAGGCCAGGAAGAAGATCAGCCCGACCACCAGCAGCAGGCCGAAAACCATCTGCGCCAACTGCCCACCCAACCCACCGGGCGCGGGTGCCGTGGTCGGCACGGCGGCCACTTCAGCGGCGATCACGACCTCGCTGACCAACAGCGCAACCAGGGCCGAAAAGGCCCGCACCATGCCCTTCACTCAGCGCAGCTTCTTGATACGTTCGCTGGGGCTGATCACGTCGGTCAGGCGGATGCCGAACTTCTCGTTGACCACCACCACCTCGCCGTGGGCGATCAGGGTGCCGTTGACCAGCACGTCCAGCGGCTCGCCCGCCAGGCGATCGAGCTCGATCACCGAGCCCTGGTTGAGCTGCAGCAGGTTGCGGATGCTGATTTCGGTGCTGCCCACTTCCATGGAGATGCTCACCGGGATATCCAGGATCACATCCAGGTTCGGACCTTCGAGGCTGACGTTCTCGTTGGGCTTTGGCGAGCTGGCGAACTCTTCCATCGGCAGACGTCCCGGACCCGAGGCGGCGTCGGCGGCCAACAAGGCGTCGATGTCGGACTGGCCGGCATCGCCGGTTTCTTCTAGGGCCGCGGCCCACTCATCGGCCAGGGCCTGTTCCTCGGGAGAGGTGATCTCGTTTTCGTTAGCCATGATTTCCTCGACAGGCATTCAATACGTTAGAGCGACCGGCACGCCGTCAGCGGCGCTCGATCGGGTCGATGATCTGCAGCGACAGGGTGCCTTTGTGCGAACCGAGGCGCGCCTTGAACGACGGCACGCCGTTGGCGCGCAGCACCAGGTGCTCGGGCAGCTCCACCGGGATCACATCGCCCGGCTGCATGTGCAGGATGTCGCGCAACTTGAGCTGGCGCCGGGCGACCGTGGCCGAGACCGGCACGTTGACGTCCAGCACGTCCTCGCGCAGGGCCTTGACCCAGCGCTCGTCCTGGTCGTCCAGGTCGGACTGGAAGCCGGCATCGAGCATCTCGCGCACCGGCTCGATCATCGAGTACGGCATGGTCACGTGCAGGTCGCCGCCGCCACCGTCCAGCTCGATGTGGAAGGTCGAGACCACCACCGCCTCGCTGGGGCCGACGATGTTGGCCATGGCCGGGTTGACCTCGGAGTTGATGTACTCGAAGTTGACCGGCATGATCGCCTGCCAGGCTTCTTTGAGATCGACGAAGCACTGGTCCAGGACCATGCGCACCACGCGCAGCTCGGTCGGAGTGAACTCACGCCCCTCGATCTTGGCATGGCGCCCGTCGCCGCCGAAGAAGTTGTCCACCAGCTTGAACACCAGCTTGGCGTCGAGGATGAACAGCGATGTACCGCGCAGCGGCTTGATCTTGACCAGGTTCAAGCTGGTCGGCACGTACAGCGAATGCACGTACTCGCCGAACTTCATCACCTGCACGCCGCCCACCGCCACGTCGGCGGAGCGCCGCAGCAGGTTGAACATGCTGATGCGGGTGTAACGGGCGAAGCGCTCGTTGATCATCTCCAGGGTCGGCATGCGCCCACGGACGATCCGATCCTGACTGGTCAGGTCGTAGCTCTTGATACTGCCGGGTTCGGCGGCACTTTCGGTTTGTACCAGCCCATCGTCCACCCCATGCAGCAGGGCGTCGATCTCATCCTGGGACAGCAGGTCCTGCACGGCCATCTATGTGCTCCTACTGCAATACGAAATTGGTGAACAGCAGTTGGTCGACGACCGGCCTGCCGACTTCTTTCTGCGCCACTTCCTGCACCACCGCGGTGGCTTTCTGGCGCAGCATCTCTTGGCCGACCGGGCTGCTGGCCAGGGTGTCGAAGCCCTGGCCGGAGAACATCATCACCAGGTTGTTGCGAATCACCGGCATGTGCACTTTCAGCGCGTCGAGGTCAGCCTGGCTGCGCCCCTGCATGGTGATGCTCACCTGCATGTAGCGTTGGCGGCCGTTCTGGTTGAAGTTGACCACGAAGGCCGGTGCCAGGGCCTCGTAGATCGCCGCCGGCTTGACGTTGCTCTGGGCCGCGTCGGCAGCAGGTGCAGATTCGCTCTTGTGCATGAAGAACCAAGTTGCGCCCACCGACAGGCCGACCGCCAGGAGCAGGGCCAGCACCAGCAGCAGGATCAGCTTGAGTTTGCCTTTAGTGGCGGGGTCTTTCACTGCGTCGCTCTTCGCCATGCCAATAATCCGTCGTCCATCGCGGTTTCAAAGAAGGATGACGTGGCTTGAGCAAGTGTTATGCCAGATTTGCCGGCTGGGGGACGATTGCGCTCCCCAGCCCGACGCGGTGGATGGCACTGCGCAGATGAATCAGGCGTAGTAGTCGACCGCGCTGTCACCCACCACCTGTTGCGTTACCGGGCGCGCGGCATCGGCCAGCTCGCCGCCTTCCCCGCCCGCCTCGGCACGGCGCGCAGCGACGCCCGAGAGATTGCTCGAACCGCCCTGCTGCGCCTGCTGTTGCTGCTGGCCGCGCGACTGATCGGCAACACTGACGTCCGGCTGGGCCAGGCCCTGCTGGGTGAACAGCTCACGCAGGCGGTGCACCTGGCTGTCGAGCGCATCGCGCACGCCGGCGTGGCCACTGACGAAGTGAATCTGGGTCGACTGGTCCGCCGCTACGTTGACGCGAATGTCCAGGCGCCCCAGCTCAGCGGGCTCGAGCTGGATATCCGCCGATTTGAGGTTCTGGCTGGACAGGTACATGACCCGATTGACCAGGCCTTCGGTCCAGGCGCCCTGATTCATCGCCAAGGGCTGTTGCAGCGGGCTCGGGGTGGCCGGCACGGCATTGGCCGTCTTCGCGGTCACCGCCTGGGTCAGGTTGGCCAGGCGATTGGCGAAGTCATCGACCCGCGTATCGCTGCTGGCGCCCTTGATATCCTTGAGCCCGTCGTCGAGCAGGCCGGCAAAGGCCTTGTCGCCATGCTCGGCATGCCCAGCCTGCGCCTCATCCTTGCCGGTGGCATTCGCCAAGGTATTGACGGCGACAGCTGCCGGATCGGCGGGTTGCTGACTGGCTTCGCTACGCGGGCTGGCAGCATGGGCCGAGGTCGTGCCCTTGGCCTGGGCATCCTGTTCCAACGCCAGGCGCAAGGTCGGCATGTTGGCCAGCGGGTCGGCCTCAGGGTCGAACGCGGCCTTCGCCGCCTCTTCCGTTGCACTGGCAGCCGCCGACATTGGCGCCGGCTGCGGCGCTGGCTGCAGGGGAGGCTGGACCGCCGCCTGCAGCACCGGAGCCACGGCCTCGGCCTGGGCCTGAAGCAACTGCGCCCCCGGCTGCGCATCGGTTACCTGCCCCGCCACCAAACTGGCATCGAGGGGCGCGGATACTTCACCGTCAGAGGCGTCATCGGCATCGGCGGCGGGCGAAGTCTTCGCCGCCGATGGCAAGTGCTTGCCGTCATCGGCAACCGTCGGCGCACCGCTGCCGCTCGGTTTGCCGCCTGCAGCAGCGTCAGTCGTGTCGCGCTTCTTGCCTGGCGCGGCCTTGTCGTCTCGGGCCGGAACACTGTCACGCCCCTGATTAGCCATGACCTTGTCGAAGCCCGGGGCCTGGTCGGACGCGGCCTGCTGCGGCTTGTCCGACGCGCCGACAGCGGGGCGCGGGGCCTTGTTCAGCAGACCGGCTTGCAACAATGGATTGGGTGCGACAGGCATTGAAAGGTCTCCGCGCCAGAAGCTGAAAATCATGTCTGGAGCAGGAAAAGCAAGACTCGCGCCAAGTGCGTGCTACTGGGTAGAAATTCGTTGCCGCTCACCCCGGTAGAACCGCTGCACTTCGAGGTACTCCTGATCGATGCGGTTGATCAGGTCCTCGATGCCATACAGTGGCTGCTGCCGCACACGGTCTTCAAGCTGCTGGCACAGAGCAGCCAATCCCGTGGCCCCCATGTTGCTGCTGCTCCCTTTGAAGCTATGCGCCGCCATCCCGAGCTCATCCGCATCCTTGGCCTCATGCAACTGGCTCAGACGCCGCTCGGAATCCTCCAGAAAGGTTTCCAGCAACTGCAGGTAGCCATCTTCCATGACCTCCTGGAGGTCACTCAGCACTTTGTGATCGATATGCATGTCCACTTGCTCACTCCCTGATCAAGCCTGATTACACCAGAGCCCGCGACAGCACCAACACCGACTCACCACTCAAAATCCACCTGCGCCACGCAGCCGCCCTCCAGCCAACGCGCACGGCGACCCAGGCGCTGCACCAGGTTCACTCCGCGCCCACTGAAACCATGCGCGACAGGCCTGCCGGCCAACACCTGCGCCACATCGAACCCCGCGCCACTGTCGCGCACTTCGACCAACAGACGCCCTCCAGCGCCCTGCGGCTCCACCCGCAGGTCGATGATGACAAAGCCCTCGACCTGCCCGGCAAGGCGCTCGGCACGTTGCCGATAGTACTCCGCGAACCCTTGGGCGTCTCGCTTGAGCCGTGAATTCAGCCCAAGCACACCGTGCTCCAGGGCATTGGAGTACAACTCGCTGAGCACACTGTGCAACCGACCACTGATGGGCCGCAGCCCATGGATCTCCTGCAGCAACTGCACCAGGTAAGGCACCGGGTTGAAACGTCGCAGGCTCTCCCCGCGCAGCTCGAAACGCATCGACCAGTCCAATGGACTGGAGCGCCCGCTGTCGGAGTAGATCACCGCCGGCACGACCACCTGGTCGGGCGCGAGCATACGGATATCGCACAGACTGATGTCGTCCCGGGGCCGCCCGCCGAAATGCTCCAGCGCCTGCATGACCTCGTCGAACAGACGGTCCGGCTGGCGATTGCCGGCCAGCACCTGACGCAAGCGCTGGACGCCGAACAGGCAGTCCTGCGCATCGCCGGTATCGACCACGCCGTCGGACAACAGGAACAAACGCTCGCCTGCCGCCAGCGGCAGGACCTCGGTAGCGTCGTCGAACTGCTCTGCGGCGAGGATGCCCAGCGGCAAATGCCGCGACGGCAGCACCGCCAATACCTCACCCTCAGCGGACAGGCGGTAGCCATCAGGCATGCCGCCATTCCACACCTCGACCGTGCCACGCTGGAAGCTCAGGTTGAGCAACAGCGCGCAACAGAACATATCCACCGGCAGGATGCGCTTGAGCTTGGCGTTCATCTCGCGCAAGGTCTCGACCAGGCCATAGCCCTTGGCGGTCATGCCATAGAACACCTCGGCCAGCGGCATGGCGCCCACCGCCGCAGGCAGGCCGTGGCCGGTGAAATCGCCCAGCAGCACATGCATGTCACCGGATGGCGTGAACGCCGCCAACAGCAGGTCGCCATTGAACAGCGCATAGGGTGATTGCAGGTAGCGGATATTAGAGGCTTTCAGGCAACCGGCATGCGCCACCTTGTCGAACACTGCCTTGGCCACCCGCTGCTCGTTGAGCAGGTGGTGGTGATGCTGGGTTATCTGGTCGCGCTGCTCGAGCACCGTGGCCTGCAGCCGGCGCAAACGGTCCATGGCGCGAATCTTGGCAGCAAGAATCACCGCGCTGTAGGGCTTGGCCATGAAGTCATCGCCGCCGGCCTCGAGACAGCGCACCAACGCTTCCTCCTCGTTGAGCGAGGTAAGAAAGATGATCGGCACCAGCGCCTCGCCGGCCAGCGCCTTGATCCGTCGCGCCGCCTCGAAACCATCCATCACCGGCATCAGGGCGTCCAGCAACACCAGTTGCGGACGCCGCTCGGCAAACAAAGCAACTGCCTGCTCGCCGTTTTCCGCGGTAAGCACCTCATGGCCCTGGCGCCTAACGATCTGCGCCAACAACAGGCGATCGGCGGCGCCGTCCTCGGCTACCAGCACGGTCAAGGCCTGCTCGACGGGCATGACGACACTCAACTGATGTCGAACAGCTTTTCAAAGTTGGAAATAGCCAGGATCTTGCGCACATCCGGGCTGGCGTGGACCACGCGGATATCCGACTCTTCACCGCCGACATGGTCACGCAGCAGCAGCAACATCCCCAGCGCCGAGCTGTCGAGGTAGGTCGCTTCCTTGAGGTCGACCACCACCGCGTCCGGCTTTGGGCGCTGGCGTTCGTAAGCGTCCCGGAATTCCTGGTGCTTGCCGAAATCGAAACGACCCTTGACCTTAATCGTCAGCTTTTTCCCGTCCTGTGAGAAATCAGTTTCGACTGCCATACGAGCGATTCCTTCGATAATGGCGAATGCGACTCCTGAAGGTTTAGCAGCCAGCCAGACACCCCGCAAGCTGTAGGAGCCAGCCTTGCTGGCGAACCAGGCAACGCGGCGCCTGGCACCGGCTGCGCCGGTGTTCGCGGCTGAAGCCGCTCCCACAGGGACCGCGCTGACCTCAGGGTATGCACTGCACCTGTGGGAGCGGGCTCGCGCCAGATCGAGAAGTTTCAGCAAGACAGTTGCGCCCACCAAGGGCGCCGCTAGAGATGCCCTTGGCGCGGCAAGCGCTGGGACAGCTCGTCGAGCAGCTTCTGCTCGCGCTTGTCCTCGGCCCGGCGCGCCTCGTCCAGGTAGCGCTGCACCAGCTTGCGCAACCCCTCGACCCGGGCATAGGCCTGCTGCCAGGTGTTGCGCGCATTGTTCAGGTTGTTCTGGTGCCAGGCCATGCTCTGGCGCTGCTGGGCCATCGCCGTTTCCAGCTGCCCGAGGAAGCGCTGGTAATTGACCAACCAGTTACCGTCGACCCCTTGCGAGCCACGGTTGATCCACTGCTGCTGGTACGCTTCGCGAAAACTCTCGAGCTCGGCCAGTTTGGCCTGGGCGTCGCTGAGCAGCTTCTGGAAATGCCCCAGGCGCTGCGCCGCCTTGCGCTCGGCCTCCTCGGCCATCTCCACCACGGGCACCAGGCGCGCGGCACGGCTGGGTTGGGCCATGGCCTATCAGCCCGCCGGCGGCGCGAACACCGCGGCCAGTTCTTCACGGCTCTGCGCCATGCCGACGTTTTCATCCAGGCGCTGGCGCAGGAAGTCCACCAGCTTGGGCTGCAGGGCAATGGCCAGGTCGGTCTCCGGATCACCGCCAGCCACATAGGCACCGACGCTGATCAGGTCGCGACTCTGCGACAGTCGCGACCACAGCTGCTTGAACTTCTGCGCCTGGCGCAGATGATCCGGGTCGACCACCTGAGGCATGACCCGGCTGATCGAAGCCTCGATATCGATGGCCGGGTAATGCCCTTCCTCGGCCAGGCGCCGGGACAGCACGAAGTGCCCGTCGAGCACACCCCGCGCCGAGTCGGCGATCGGGTCCTGCTGGTCGTCACCTTCAGACAGCACCGTGTAGAACGCAGTGATCGAGCCGCCACCCGGCTCGCCGTTGCCGGCCCGCTCAACCAGCTTGGGCAACTTGGCGAACACCGAAGGCGGATAACCGCGGGTAGCCGGCGGCTCGCCGATGGCCAGGGCGATTTCACGCTGGGCCTGGGCGAAACGGGTCAGTGAATCCATCAGCAGCAGGACGTTCTTGCCCTTGTCGCGAAAATACTCGGCGATTCGCGTGCAATACATGGCCGCGCGCAGCCGCATCAACGGCGCGTCGTCGGCGGGCGAAGCCACCACCACCGAACGCTTGAGCCCCTCCTCACCGAGGATGTGCTCGATGAATTCCTTCACCTCGCGACCACGCTCGCCGATCAGCCCAACCACGATGATCTCGGCCTCGGTAAAACGGGTCATCATGCCCAACAGCACCGACTTGCCGACACCGGTACCGGCGAACAAGCCCAGGCGCTGGCCACGACCGACAGTGAGCAGGCCGTTGATGCTGCGAATTCCCACATCCAGCGGCTGGCTGATGGGGTCGCGGTTGAGCGGGTTGATGATCGGGCCGTCCATCGGCACCCAGTCCTCGGCCTTCATGCCGCCCTTGCCGTCCAGCGCGCGTCCGGCGCCATCGAGCACCCGGCCAAGCATGCTCATGCCCATGGGCAGGCGACCGCTGTCATCCAGCGGCACCACCCGGGCGCCGGGCGCCAAGCCAACGATACTGCCGACCGGCATGAGGAACACCTTGCTGCCGGCAAAGCCCATGACCTCGGCCTCGACCTGCACCGGGTGGTAGCTGTCATCGTTGATCACCAGGCAGCGACTGCCCACCGCCGCGCGCAGGCCCTCGGCCTCGAGCGTGAGGCCGACCATGCGCAGCAGGCGGCCTTCGACGATCGGCTGCTCGGGCAGTTTCACCGCGTCGGCGTAGCCTTCAAGGCGCTTGCCGAAACTGGTGCGATCAAGGCGCATCGGTTTCACCCTGGGCAGCGTCCAGCTCCAGCGAAATATCCGCCGCCGCCGGGTGCAGGGCCTGGTCGTGGGATTGGTCGAACAACTGCGCGATGGCCTTGTCGATCCGCGTTTCCATGGTCGCGTCTATGCGACTGTGGGCAGTTTCGATACGACAGCCCCCCGGCAACAACGCCTCGTCCTCGAGCAACTTCCAGTTTTCCTCGTGGCGCTCGCGCAGGGCCTTGGCCAGCTCGAAGTCCTGGGGATTGAGGTGGATGCGGATATTGTCGGCGCCCATTGGCAGCAATTTCAGCGCTTCGCGCAGGACATGGGTGATCTGGCTGGAGTCGCCGCGCAACTCGCGGCCGATGACCTGGCGGGTCATGCTCGCGACCAGTTGCACCAGGGCTTTCTCGATCTGGGTGTCCTGCTCGGCAATCGGCTCCAGCAGGTGGCCCATCACCTGCTCGAGGCTCGCCAGTTTGGCCGCCAGGGCCACCTCGGCCTCCTGGCGCACTTTCAACTGCGTGCTGTGGAAACCTTCGCGCTCGCCGGTGGCGAAGCCTTCGTTATAGGCCTCCTGGCGGATGGCTTCGAGCTCTTCGAGGGTCAGTGGCTGGACTTCCTCCAGCGGGACCTCTTCGACTTCTTCCTCGATGGCTTCCGGCTCAGGTTCTGGCTCAGGTTCGGGTTCCGGGTCGAAGCTGGGCAGCGCCCACACATCGACGCCCTCGAGGTCGCGGGCGCGGATCAGGTCGCTGGGGTGTTCGGTGGTGGACATGCTCAAAAACCTCTTTAGCGGCAAGTATCAAGCTTCAAGCTGCAAGAAAAGGCGGCCCTCGCTCGGCCCGCTATTTCTTGTCGCTTGCCGCTTGAAACTTGCCGCTTAAATCATTTCCTCGGCGCCCTTGCCGCCCAGCACGATCTCGCCGGCCTCGGCCATGCGGCGGGCGATGGTGAGGATTTCCTTCTGCGCCGTTTCCACATCGCTGACCCGTACCGGCCCCTTGGCCTCCAGGTCGTCGCGCAGCAGCTCGGACGCACGCTTGGACATGTTCTTGAAGATCTTGTCCTTGACCCGCTCGTCGGCGCCCTTGAGCGACACCACCAGCACGTCGGAGGACACTTCGCGCAGCAGCGCCTGGATACCGCGGTCGTCGACATCGGCCAGATTGTTGAAAACGAACATCAGGTCTTCGATCTGCTCCGACAGGTCGCTGTCGATCTCGCGGATCGCGTCCATCAGCGCGCCTTCCACCGAACTGTCGAGGAAGTTCATGATATCGGCGGCGCGCTTGATGCCGCCCAGGGTGGTGCGCGCGGCGTTGGAGTTGCCCGAGAACTGCTTCTCGAGGATCTGGTTCAGCTCCTTGAGCGCCGCCGGTTGCACGGTGTTGAGCGACGACACGCGCAGGACGATGTCCAGACGCACCTTGTGGTCGAAGTTGCTCAGCACCTCGCCGGCCTGGTCGGGGTCGAGGTAGGCGACCACGATGGCCTGGATCTGTGGGTGCTCGTAACGGATGACGTCGGCCACCGCGCGCGGCTCCATCCACTTGAGGCTGTCCAGGCCGCTGGTGTTGCCACCGAGCAGGATGCGGTCGATCAGGCCGTTGGCCTTGTCCTCGCCGAGGGCCTGGTTGAGCATCTTGCGAATGTAGCCGTCGGAGCCGACGCCCAGGCTGGTCTGGTCGCCGACGATCTCGACGAACTCGCTCATCACCTGCTCGACCTGCTCGCGATGGACGTTGCCCATCTGCGCCATGGCCACACCGACCCGCTGCACTTCCTTGGGCCCCATGTGGCGCAGTACCTGCGCGGCATCGGTCTCGCCGAGCGAGAGCAGGAGGATGGCCGCCTTGTCGACGCGGCTCAGCTTGGCGGTAATGGCTCGATTGTCACTCATCGGCGTTGATCCACTCTTTCACGACCTGGGCCACGCGGCCCGGGTCTTCGGCCACCAGGCCCTTGATTGCGTTGAGCTGTGCCTCGTAACCCTCGCTGGGGCTTGGCAACAGAATGCTTGTCGGGCCACCCAGGCTGACGCGGTCGTTGGCCAGTTCGCCATCCAGACCGATCATGCCGCCCAGCTCCATGTCGCTGTCCGTGGCCGCCTGCTTGCCGCCACCTGTGATGTTGTTGAGCACCGGACGCAGCACGCCGAACACCAGTACCAGGATGAACAGCACGCCCAGCACCTGCTTGACGATGTCCCAGAACCACGGCTGCGAGTAGAACGGAATGTCGCCCAGCTCATCGCCACGGTCGGCGGCGAACGGCACGTTGATCACGGTGACGCTGTCGCCACGGCTGGCATCGAAGCCCACCGCGTCCTGCACCAGGCGAGTGAAGCGCGCCAGGTCCTCGGCGCCCCACGGGGTGCGGGTGGCCTCGCCGCTGGTGGCGTCCAGCTTGACCTGGTCGTCCACCACCACGGCCACCGACAGGCGGGTCAGGCGACCCTGCTGCTGACGGGTGTGGCTGATGGAGCGGTCCAGCTCGAAGTTCTTGGTGCTCTGCTGGCGCTTGTCGCTCGGGTATGGCGCGAGCATCGGCTGGCCGGTAGCCGGATCCATGATCTGCTGGCCGTTGGCGTCCACCAGCGGTTGGCCAGGCTGGATGGCGCCGGCCGGCGTGGCGGCGGTCTTGGCATTTTCAGGCGCGGAGGCACCGGCCGGCGGCTGGTTGCTCAAGGCGCCCGGCACGCCCTGCGGGCCCTGGCTGCTGGCACGCTGCTCGTTGACCGACTGCTCGCTGCGCAGCGCCGGCTGGTCTGGGTTGAATTGCTCGGAGGTGGACTCGACGGCGCTGAAGTCGACGTCGGCCGACACTTCCGCCTTGTAGCGATCATTGCCCAGCACCGGCTGCAGGATGTTGTGCACGCGCTGGGTGAGCATGCCTTCCATGCGGCGGCTGTAGTCGAACTGCTTGCCGGCCATGGTCAGGGCGGTGTCCTGCAACTGGTCGGACAGCAGGTTGCCTTTCTGGTCGACCACGGTCACCTGGGACTTGTCCAGCTCCGGGACGCTGGTGGCCACCAGGTTGACGATCGCCATCACCTGGCCGGCCTCAAGGGCACGACCCGGGTACAGCTCTACCAGTACCGAGGCGCTGGGCTTGCGCTCGTCGCGCACGAACACCGAGCTTTTCGGGATCGCCAGGTGCACGCGAGCGGCCTTGACGTTGTTCAGGCTCGACACGGTACGCGCCAGCTCGCCTTCCAGGCCGCGGCGGTAGCGGGTGGCTTCCATGAACTGGCTGGTGCCCAACCCTTGGTCTTTATCGAGCAGCTCGAAACCGACGTTGCCGTCACTGGGTGCCACGCCGGCGGCCGCAAGTTTAAGGCGCGCACGGGAGAGGTCGTCGGCCTTGACCAGCAGCGCGCCGGAATTGGGTTCGACGCGGTAGGGAATGTCGGCCGAAGCCAGGGTATCGACCACCTGCTTGGTGTCCATGCCCGCCAGGCTGCCGTACAGCGGCCGGTAGTCCGGCTGCTGCGACCAGAGCACCACGGCAAAGCCGATGGCCACGCTCGCGGCCAGGCCGACCAACAGGCCAACCTGACGCAGCACGGGCATCTGCGAGATGTTTTCCAGGAACGCCATGCCGAACAGCGGCGGCTTGGCGGCTGGCGGGCCACTCTTGGCGGGGGCGTTATCGACGACTGCTTCGGCCATGACTCACTCTCGCCCTTATACCGGCATCTGCATGATGTCCTGGTACGCCTGTACCAGCTTGTTGCGCACCTGGGTCAAGGCCTGGAACGACACGGAGGCTTTCTGCGAGGCGATCATCACGTCGGTCAGGTCGACGCCGCTCTTGCCGATTTCGAAGGCGTTGGCCAGCTGGGTGGACGCCTGCTGCGTCTCATGCACCTTGCCTATGGCCTGGCCGAGCATGTCGGCGAAGCTGCTCTGCCCCGGCGCCAGCTCAGGCGCGGCAGCCACCTTGGGCAGGGACATGGCATCGGCCTGCATGGCGCGCATGTCCAACATCAGACGATTGAATTCAACACCTTGGGTCATGGACTTCTCTCTCCGGCGGCCGCATTTTTTTGACACTCATGCAGCGAATAGGCTGGAACTAGCAAGAGGAGTGCCAGCCAGCCTGTGGATCATTCAAAACGGTGCATCAGCCGAACAGGCTGGCCTCGACATCGAAACCGGCGTCACGCATCTGCGCCAGCTTGTAGCGCAGCGTGCGCGGGCTGATGCCCAAGCGTTCGGCGGCCTCCTTGCGACGCCCGCGCTCGACACGCAGGGTGTCGATGATCGTCTGGAATTCATGGCGACGCATGTCATCCTCCAAGCCCCCTGTCTCTGCGCCCTGATCGACGCATAATGGCGAAATAGTGGCCACTTTCGACGACGACAATGGAATGACGCCCGCCAGACAGAAATCCGCCGCTTCGATGACACCACCTTGCTGCAGAATCAGCGCGCGCTGCAGGGCGTTGTCCAGTTCACGCACGTTCCCCGGCCAGGCGTAGGCCTGCAGGCAGGCACGGGCATCGGCGGACAAGCTGACCTGGGCGTGCCGCATCTTCGCTACATGCCGGGCCAGCAGGCGCTCGGCCAGCGGCAGGATGTCACCGGGACGCTCGCGCAACGCCTGCCAGGCCATGGGGAACACCGACAGTCGGTAGAACAGGTCTTCGCGGAAGCGCCCAGCCGCCACCTCGGCAGCCAGGTCGCGGTTGGTGGTTGCCAGCACGCGGATATCCAGGGCGATAGGCTTGCGCCCACCGACCCGCTCCACCTCGCGCTCCTGCAACACGCGCAGCAGCTTGGCCTGCAGGCCCAGCGGCATTTCGGAAATCTCGTCGAGCAACAAGGTGCCGCCATCGGCCTGCTCGAACTTGCCGGCCTGGGCCGCAATAGCGCCGGTGAAGGCACCTTTTTCATGGCCAAACAGCGTGGCCTCGAGCATGTTGTCGGGGATCGCGGCGCAGTTGATCGCCACGAAAGCCTGGCCGGCCCGCGGCGACTGCTGGTGAATGTAACGGGCGAGCACTTCCTTGCCGGTGCCCGACTCACCGGAAATCAATACCGTGGAATCGCTGCGCGCGACCCGCACCGCCAACTCCAACAGCTGCCGGCTGGCCGGCTCGCAAGCCACCGGCCCTTCATCCTCGGCAGCGCCCACGGCATGACGCGCCACCAGGCTGAGCAGGGCCTTGGGTTCGAACGGCTTGACCAGGTAATCGGCGGCGCCCTGGCGCATGGCGTCGACCGCCCGCTCCACCGCGGCATGGGCAGTCATCAGCAACACCGGCAACTGCGGGTGCTGGCGGCGCAACTGCGCCAGCAGTTGATGGCCGTCCATGCCCGGCATGTTCACATCGCTGACCACCAGGCCGAAGGCCTCCTCCCCCACCACCTGCAACGCCTCCTCGGCACTGCCGACGGCGCGATGAGCGAACCCGCCGATTTCCAGGGTGTCAGCCAGGGCCTGACGCAATACCCGGTCATCCTCGACCAGCAGCACCTTGATACTCATTACCCCTCCTCCCGCGCGTCGATCAACGGCAGGATCACGGTCACGCACGTGCCGCGCCCCACCCTGGAACGCAGGCGCAATTCACCACGATGGGCACGCACCACTGCCTGCACCACCGCCAACCCCAGGCCGGTACCGGTGGCCTTGGTGGTCAGGAACGGCTCGCCCAGGCGTGCCAGCAACTGCTCGTCGATACCGCTGCCGGCATCGCTGACGCACAGGTGCACGGCCGATCCACGACGCATCAGGTGCACCTTCAAGCGGGCCGGTTCGGCACTGGCCTGCAGGGCATTCTCGATGAGGTTGAGCAAGGCACCGACCAGGGTGTCGCGGTTACACAGCAACTCGCCCAAGTGGCTGTCGCACTGCCAGCGCACCGCATGCCCCTGCACATGGAGCTGGGCCGCCTGCTGCAAGGCCTGGAACAGCGCCTTGGGGCTAACCCGGTCATTGAGCGGCAGCTCGCCCCGGGCGAACACCAGCATGTCCCGCACCTGGTGCTCGAGTTCATGCAGGCGCTCCTTGAGGCTGCCCGCGAAACGCTGGCGGGTTTCGGTCGGCAGCGCCTGATCCGGGTCGGCCAGGTGACTGGCATAGAGCATTGCGGCCGACAACGGCGTGCGGATCTGGTGAGCCAGCGACGCCACCATGCGCCCCAGCGACGACAGGCGCTGGTGACGCGCCAACTGGTCCTGCAGGCGACGGGTTTCAGTCAGGTCGTTGAGCAACACCAACTGCCCGGGCTCGGCGTCCAGCGAGCGGGTGGCAATCGACAGGCGACGGCCATCGCGCAGGGACACCTCATGGCCATCGTCCTCGCGCGGCGCGAAGCTGCGTGCAATCACCTGCCGCCAGAGCAGCCCGATCAGCGGTTCGCCGAGCAACTCGCAGGCCGCCGGATTGGCCTCGCGCACATAGCCGTCGGCGTCGATCACGATCACCCCGCCCGGTAGCAGGTCGAGCAGGTTCTGCAAGCGATTGGCCAGGCGTTCCTTCTCATCCAGCTCGGCCATGCGCTGGCCACTGACCACCGCCAGCTCACCCTTGAGTTCACTGACCCGGGCCTCGAGCAGGTTATAAGACTGGCTCAACTGGCTGGATACCTGGTCGAACAGGGCGAACGCCTGCTCAAGCCCCTGCCGGCTTTCCTGCTCGAGCGGGGTGTGCCCGCGCGAATCGGGGGCTGGGGAACGGTGGGCGGCCTGGGGCATCGTGCTCTCTCGCATGGCTGACCGTCATAAAAACGGTATGTTGCCTGCGGTGTAGCAATAGCCGTGCCGAAGATGGGGATTAAAGGAAGCCGACTGCCATGGCGACCGCGCCGGGCTCAAGCCATGCGCTGCGCCTGTGGGAGCGCGGCAAATTGCAGTATCCGGGCAAACAGGCGATGGGCCGCACAGCGGCCCCTGATGGGCGACACTAGCCACCCAGCGCGACGACCTCAGTCGTCGGCCTGGTCCTCGCCGCCCTGGCGACTCATGCCGTACTTGCGCATCTTTTCCACCAAGGTGGTGCGACGGATGCGCAGGCGCTCGGCGGCGCGGGCAACGATACCGTTGGCATCGTCCAGCGCCTGCTGGATCAGCCCCTGCTCCAGGCTGCCGAGGTAGTCCTTCAGGTCCAGCCCCTCAGGCGGCAGCATGGCGTGACTGGCGAAGTTCGGCGTATGCCCGTTGATCGCCACGCGCTCCTCGAGATCGGAACGCAGGCTGTCAACCAACTGCTCGTCCTCATCGTCGACATAGCGGAACTTCTTCGGCAACTCCGCCACCCCGATCACCCCATACGGATGCATGATCGCCATGCGCTCCACCAGGTTGGCCAGTTCACGGACGTTGCCTGGCCAGCCGTGGCGGCACAGCGACATGATCGAAGCGGAATTGAAGCGGATCGAGCCGCGCTTCTCGTGCTCCATGCGCGAGATCAGCTCGTTCATCAGCAGCGGGATGTCTTCCACCCGCTCACGCAATGGCGCCATCTCGATGGGGAACACGTTCAGCCGGTAATACAGGTCTTCGCGGAAGGTGCCGTCCTCGATCATGGTCTCGAGGTTCTTGTGCGTGGCGGCGATGATGCGCACATCGATGCTCTGGGTCTTGTTGCTACCCACGCGCTCGAAAGTACGCTCCTGCAACACCCGCAGCAGCTTGACCTGCATCGGCAACGGCATGTCGCCGATCTCGTCGAGGAACAGGGTACCGCCGTTGGCCAGCTCGAAGCGCCCGGCACGGCTGGTGATCGCACCGGTGAAGGCGCCCTTCTCGTGGCCGAACAGTTCGCTCTCGAGCAACTCCGCCGGGATCGCCCCGCAGTTGACCGGCACGAACGGCGCTTCGCGACGTTTGGAATGGTAGTGCAGGTTACGCGCCACCACTTCCTTGCCAGTGCCGGACTCGCCGAGGATCAACACGCTGGCGTCGGTGTCGGCCACCTGCTGCATCATCTGCCGCACGTGCTGGATGGCACGGCTGGTACCGACCAGGCTGCGGAACAGGTTGGGCTCGCGCTGGCGACCGCGCTCGCGGGCCTGGTCATACATCTCGCGATAGACCTGGGCACGGTGCAGCGAATCGAGCAGCTGGCTGTAGCTTGGCGGCATCTCCAGGTTGGAGAGCACACGACGACGCAGGTCCTCAGGGAACTCCGCGGAAGAAATTTCACCCAAAAGCAGCACCGGCAGGAACTCATCCCACCCAGCCACTGTCTTAAGGAGCCCCAGCACGCTGGCTGGTGCATTTACGGTCCCGATCAGGACGCACAGCACTTCACGGCTGGAAGACAAACCTTCGACCACCTGCTGCCAGTCCTGGCTGGAGCAAGAAAGGTTTTCTTCGCCGAGAAAATTCAGGACCACCGCCAGATCGCGGCGGCGTTCGCTGTCGTCATCGATCAGGAGAATCTTGGTTTCACGCCACATGCAATAGCAACTTCCCTAGTCATATCGGCGCCCGAAGGCGTGCACGACATCATTCCGACTGAATGGTCAGTGTTCGGACGTCTGAATTTCGAAAACAGCCACTAGTAAAGTCAAAAAGACCGTAACAGTCAAATTTATGGCGCCTCTTACTCAGTTCGGTGCATCTTAACTGAATAAATGGTAAACCTTCGACGCATTCTTTGCTTGCTTGATCTGGGTCATCTCATCGGCGATTGCCTGGCGCTCGCCAATGGTGGCGTCGAGCAGGTCGCGGTACACCTCCAGCAAGCCTTCCAGCCGCTCCTTGACCAGCGCCTCGTCCAGGCTCGGCGCATTGAGCATATCGTCGATGCAGGTCCGGCAGTTCTCGTCGAGCGCGCGAATGGCTTCCCAGTCGCGCGCGGCCAGCGCATCGCGCAAGGCGTCCTGAGTTTCTTCGAAACGTTGCAGCGCGCTGCTCATCCCTGCCTCCTCAGCCGTTTGGCTGTGCATCGGCAATCGCATCCCAGCCGCTTTTCACGGTGATCAGCAATTGCGCGACCTCGTCGATGATCGCCGGGTCGTTGTCGATATTGGCCTGCATCAGGCGATTGGTCATGTAGGCGTACAGGCTCGACAGCTGCTCGATGTAGGCCGGATCCTGGCTCTTCTGCGCATCGAGGCCATCGTTCAGGCCGATGATGATATCGATCGCCTTGCCCAGCATCAGGCCTTTCTCGGCGATGTCGCCACGGGCCAGCGCACCTTTGGCCTGGGCCATGCGATCGAGCCCACCCTCCATCAGCATCTGCACCAAGCGATGGGGCGTTGCTTCGGAAATCTGGGCATGGGAATTGACCTTCTGGTACTGACGAAGGGCTCTCATGGGGTTCATCTTGCGACCTCGTAACGGGCAAAAACGGTAGGTTCGATAGTCCCTGTATCGGGCCGGCGGCAAAAAACTTTACCGGCCGATGACATGAAGCCGGGCATCATGCCCGGACTTCATGCAACCTTCACGGATTATTTGTCGCTCTTGGCGTTGTTCAGCGCGTTGAGCGTGCCCAGCACGTTGTTCTGCTGCTGACGCAGCTGGGTGACCAGGGTATCCATGTTGTTGTACTTGTCCTGCAGGCTGATGCGCAGGGCTTCCATGCGGGCATCCAGGGTATCCTGCTCGGTCTTTAGCTTGGTCAGGCTCTCGGACAGCGTCTTGGAGCGCTCGGCGAGGGTGCCGGTGCTGGCCTTGGCGTAGGGCTCGGTGACCTTCTGCAGACGCGCGAGCATGCCGTCCTTGCCATTGAAGATGCTGGTCAGGTCAGCGGCATTGGTGGCCGCGGCCTTGTCCCACTTCTTGTCGTCCAGGCTCAGCAGGCCACCGTCCTGGGACGAGGTGACGCCGAACGCGGCCAGCGACTTCATGGTGCCATTGCCGGACAGCGCGTTCATTTCTTCGCGGATCGAGGACATCAAGGCGCGCATCGAGGCATCACCGGTCAGCGCTGCCGGCGTCATGGTGCCATCGGCGTTCTTGGTCACGCGGGTTTCCGCATTGATGACCTTCATCAAGGCGTTATAGCTGTCGATGAACCCCTTCAGGCCCGACTTCAGCGCGGTGGCGCTGGTGGTCAGCGACAGCGTGGTCTTGACGAGATCGGTGCCGTCCTTTTCCTTGGCTGAGACCCCGACCAGCTTGATGTTCAAGCCACTGACCGCATCACTGATGTCGTTGCTCTTGGACTCCATGGCAATGCCATCGAGCTTGTACTTGGCATTCTTGGGCTCATCGACAACGGTGTAGCCCGTATCAATGCCGGAGTTACCCGACAAGGTGATATCGGACCCTACACCCATCTTGTTGGATGTGATCACCAGACGCGAACCCGAGGCATCGGTCAGAACGTTGGCGCTCAACCCCGCAGTCCCGAACTGGCTGTTGATGGCCTCACGCACTTGCTGCAACGTGGCCCCCGGTGGAATGCTCACGTCATGGGCCTTGCCATTCTGGGTGATGGTCAACGTGGTCGCGGAAGTACCAGCATTGACCACGCTATTCGCCCCACCAGCGTATACCTTGGTGGAGACCTTGGAGGCAGAGGCCAGTTGCTCCACCTGCAGGTTGAACGAGCCGTTGGCTGCCCCCGCCCCTGCGGTAATGGTCGCGACCTTCTCGTCCGAGGACTTCAGTGCCAGACCACCGAAGCTATTGTCGTTGGTCATGCTGGTCAAGGCGCCACGGAAGGCGTCCAGCGCCGCCTGGATCTTGCCGATAGAGGACAACGTGGTGGTTGCCTTCAGTGTCTGGGTATTGATCTGTGCCTGCTTCGGCGCCTTCTGCGCGTCCACCAGGGACTTCACAATCGCCTGGGTATCGATGCCCGATCCGATACCGCTGACTGTTGTACCTGCCATCATTGCTCTCCTTGTTCAGTGGCTGCCGGATCCTTGGCGGAAAAATCCCTCAAAGGTTCGACAGCAACAAAAATCATGCCAGCCTATGCCTTGCCGTCGAACAGCAGGCTGCCGGCTTCGCTGAGGCTTTGTGCCAGCTTCAGCGCGGTTTCCGACGGGAGTTGGCGAATCACGTCACCCGATTCGGTGGCGATCACCTTGACCACGACCCGGCCGGTGGAATCATCAATGGAAAAATCCAGCTTGCGCTGGCTCGACTGGACGAAATCACGGATTTCGCCAACCGCCTTTTCCAGGTCTTCGCGGGTATGCGGCTTGTCATCCGCAGCCGCTGCCTCCTGCACCTTGGCAGGCGCCAGTGGCTCCTTCACAACAGCTACCGCCTGGGGCGGCACCGCAGGATACACCTGGTTCAGCTTGACACTCATGTCCATGCTTCGAACTCCTCATGTCAAAAAGGCGAAAGGGCACGTAAACGCGCCCTTCCACCTCTTACTCAGGCGCCTGAATTACTGAAGCAGTTTCAGGACCGAGGAAGGCAGCTGGTTAGCCTGCGACAGGATCGCGGTCGAAGCCTGCTGCAGGGTCTGCTGCTTGGTCAGCTCAGCAGTTTCCGAAGCGAAGTCCACGTCCTGCACGGTGGAACGGGCAGCGGTGGAGTTCTTCTGGATGTTCTGCAGGTTGTCGACGGTGGTGGTCAGACGGTTCTGGGTAGCACCCAGGCCAGAACGGACGCTGTCGATCGAACCAATGGCCTTGTCGATGACGGCCAGGGCGTTTTGGGCCTTGGTAGCGTCGGTGACGTCGGTGTTGGAGATGGTGGTTTTGGTCGAAGTGGCTGCGGTGGTACCAGCAGCAGCGAACAGACTATCAACACCAGCACCGTTCAGAGCGTAGCCCTTGGCGGAGTCCAGGGACACAGCGCCAGTGGCGATGATGTCTTTGGTATCATCCAGAGCGGTGCCAGCGGCAGCGTAGTTACCAGCGCCGTCACGGGTGTTAACCTTGATGCCATCTTTAGCACCGGCATCGCTGCTTTTGAACGTGATGTTCTCACCAGTATCGGATTTGATCGACAGCGCACCGTTCGACTCGTCATAGTTGACGCTGATGCCCAGCTTGGCAGCGTTGGACTTGAGCTGGTCAGCCAGACCTGCAGTATCGGTAGCACCAACGATCTTGACCGACTGGCCACCAACATCCAGAGTGAAGTTAGCCGACTTGGTAGTGGAAGCAGCGATAGCGGCTTTATCCACTTCCAGCTTGACTTCGGTGCTGGCGGTAGCGGTCAGGCCACCGATGGCGCCGTTCATGTTGGCAGCGATCTTCTTGGCCGAATCACCAGCAGCGACGGTTACGTCTTTGGTCTGGCCGTTACCGGTAACGGTGATGGTACCAGCCTTGACGCCAGTGTCGTTAGGGGTGATGGCGACGCTCTTGATCTGCTGGGAACCGATGTTGCTGGCAGCAACGTTTTCCAGAGTCAGGTTGATGGTTTCGTTGGCGTTGGCGCCGACCTGGATGGCCTTGGTGCCGTACGAACCGTCCAGCAGCTTCTGGCCACCGAAGGTGGTGGTAGCGGAAATACGGTTCAGCTCGGCGGTCAGAGCCTGGTATTCGTCGTTGTTCGACTTACGGTCGTCGGCGCTCAGGGAGCCAGTGGCCGAGGACAGGGCCAGGGTACGCATTTTCTGCAGGATGTCGGTCGAAGCCTGCATGGCGCCTTCGGCGGTCTGGGCGATCGAGATACCGTCGTTGGCGTTCTTGACTGCCTGGCCCAGGCCGTTGATCTGGCTGGTCAGACGGTTGGCGATCTGCAGGCCGGCAGCGTCGTCTTTGGCGCTGTTGATGCGCAGGCCGGAAGACAGGCGCTGCATCGAAGTGGTCTGGGCAGTGCTGGCCTTGTTCAGGTTAACCTGAGTAGTAACCGAAGCAATGTTGGTGTTTACAGTTAAAGCCATGACGAAATCCTCGTTGGATGGGTACTGCGGCTTCCGGCCCTGGCATCCGCCGGGTATGGCCTAGAGAACCTTCGTAATGGTTATCGTCGTTTGCGGGGGTTGCTTGAGGGCATTTTCAAAAAAAAAATGCCATCACCCCGCCACCCCTACAAAATCAGGGGGTTAATGCATAAAAAAACGCCTGGCGGGGTACGCCAGGCGTTTTTTTGAACAGGATGCAGGTCAAGCCCGATACAGGATCGCCGAGCCCCACGACAAGCCGACACCAAATCCACTGATGGCCACGCGCTTCCAGCTGCTGTCGAGCATGTGCTTCTGCAACAGCAACGGCACGCTGGACGACACGGTATTGCCAGTCTCGAGCATGTCCTTGACGAATTTCTCCGGGTGCTGCTCCTCAAAGCGGCGCGCCACGGCATCGACAATGGCGGCACTGCCCTGGTGGATGCAGAACGCGTCGATGTCCGCCGACTGCAAGCCACTGGCCTCGAGCAGCTCGTGCAGGTGCGCCGGCACCTTGACCAGGGCGAAGTTGAACACCTGGCGACCGTTCATGAAGAAGGTGCCATCGCTGACCTTCAGGTGCTCGGCACCGGAACCGTCGGTGCCGAAGCGCGCCTCGCCCAGCTGCCAGACGGCGTTCTCGCCCATCCAGGTAGCGGTGGCGGCATCGCCGAACAGCATGGTGGTGTTGCGGTCTTCCGGATCGACGATCTTCGAATACGGGTCGGCGGTGATCAGCAGGCCGTTCTTCAGCCCGGCCGCCTGCATGAAGCCTTTGATCGCATACAGGCCGTAGACATAGCCGGAGCAGCCCAGCGACACATCGAAGGCCGCCACGCGGGTGGACAGGCCCAGCTTGTCCTGGACGATTGCCGCCGTGTGCGGCAGCCCTTCTTCGTCACCGTTCTGGGTGACCACGATCAGCACGTCGATCGACTGCGGGTCAAGCTCGGGGTTGTTGGCGAACAGGGCCCGGGCGGCCTCGACGCACAGGTCGGAGGTTTCCTGCTCTTCGGCCTTGCGCGGCAGGAACGAGGCGCCGATCTTGCCGAACATGAACGCTTCGTCCTTGCCGAACTTCGCACCCTGGACGTAGTTGTCCAGGCCAGCGGTGGGCACATAACTCGCAATGCTTTTGATGCCAATCATTCTGGCTTCCCAATGAAAACAGCCAAAGACCACCACTCGATGAATTGAGGGCGCCAATACCGGGTCGAAGCCACCGCGGCCGAGACAGGCCGACACCAGGCTGTCGCTCGCACACCGGTAACAAAATGCTGCAGCAGCTGCCGCATAGAATACAGGGAAGATGCACGATTTGACCCATTGGTCACACTCATTTATCGCGAAAACCACTGCGGCGCCGCGCAACAGACACAAAAAAGCCCCGGCAGCACACTGCTGACCGGGGCTTTTTGACGCAAACGCGATCAGAGCTTGTTGAACAGGCTCAGTTGGGAAATCCGCGAGAACGCCAGCTGCGACGCCTCCAGCATGGCCTGCTGCAGGGTCAACATGATCGAGGCATCGGCCATGTCAGTATTGCCGATGGCGTCCTGGGTGACCTTGTTGGCCGTGGTCAGGCTGGTGTTCTCCTGGCGCTGGATGTCGAGCGAGTTACCCCGCGCGCCGATCGAACCACGGGTGATATCGACCTGCTCGCGGGCACTGGCCAGATTGGCCACAGCCGAGGCGACGGCGTTCTTGATCGCGACGTTGTCACCAGCGGTGCCGGGCGGCGCATCCAGCGCCGAACGCAGCTGGCTGAGGGTTTCCAGCACACTCTGGTTCTGGTGATTGTTGGCGTTGACCGCGAACTGATCGCCAGCCTGCGGCGCACCCGACACCTGGTAGGTCACCCCGGCCACGGTCAACGACGGCGCGGTGAAGGTCCCGCTGGCCACCGGCTTGCTGTCGGCGGTCAAGGGCTGGGCATAGAACTCGTAGGTGTTGGCACCGGTGAACTTGATCACCGCGCCGTTGCTCGGGAAGGTGCTGCGATAGGCGGCCTGATCGGTCACGGCACTGCTGGTGACCTGGGCACTGGACGAGTTGCCGGCACCACGCACGGCGGTCAGCGAATCAGGGCGCGCCTGCACGCTGAACTCGCGGCCAGCCAAGACGGCATCGGCGTCGTCGCCTTCCTTCAGCGCAACCGTGACTTCGAACTCGACACCGCGCAGGGCGATGCGGTTGCCGCCTTCGGTCTTGCTGTCGAAGGTACCGTTGGTTGGCGTCTCGGCGGTGATGTCGTTGCCCAGGGCATCGGTCACCTTGTACTGGGTGGCGCTGGTGAAGGTGATCTTGTACGGCTGGCCTGCGGTGAAGCTGCTGTTGAAGCTGTTGTTCGAAGTCAGCAGGCCGGGCGACAGCGCGACCTTGCCATCATCGACCGGCGGCGCTACCAGGGTGGACTCGGTGCGACTCTTGTTCTTGGCCGAATCGAAGATGCTGAAGCCGGTGTCGTTGGTGGCCAGGCTCAGGGTGTCGGACACTTGCAGGCTCAGCTGGGTCTGGTCGCCCTGGTAGCTGTAGGTGCCGTCGGCATTGCGCACGTAGGGCGGCGACGAGGTCTTGGTGCCGCCGAACATGTAGTCGCCGTTGGCATCACGCGAATTGAGCAGGCCGAAGATGTTGGCCTCGATCTCTTTCAGCTCGCCGCTGATGGATACGCGGTCGGCATCGGTCACGCCAGCGCCACCGGCACGCAGGGCCAGCTCGCTGGCACGCTGCATGGCGTCGTTGATGGTGGCCAGCACGCTCTCTTCCTGCAGCAGCGAGTTGTTCACCGTGGTCATGTTGCCGTCGTATTGCTTGAGCAGGGCCTGCTGCTGCTGCAGCAGCAACAGGCGCGCGGCACCGACCGGATCATCGGCGGCGGTCTGGATACGCACGCCGCTGTCGATCTGGGTCTTGCTCTTCATCAGGTCGGCGAAGTTCTTGGTGTAGCTGCTGGCGCTCGACTCATAGAACTGAGCGGTGGAAATACGCACGATGGCTACTCCTTACAAAGCGTTGATCAGGATGCTGAAGGTTTCTTGCGCCGCTTTGATGATCTGCGACGACGCGGTGTAGTAGTGCTGGAACTTGATGAGGTTGGCCGCCTCGTCATCCAGGTTGACACCGGAAACCCCGTTGCGGCTCTCCTTGGCCGAATCGAGCACGGCCTTGGTCGCAACGGTATCGATTTTGGCCTGGTTGGCCTTGGCACCGACCCGCTCGACCAGCGAGGCATAGGCCGATGTGAAACTGGAGCCGCCGCCGGAATTCACCCCGACCGTGGACTTGGTCTGCAGGCCGAGCAGCGCCTGGGCGTTGCGGTTGTCGGACTTGCCATCGGCATTGAAGCCGAAGGAGAAGCTGTCATCGGTGGCCGGGCTGCCACCGACAGTGGTTTCAACGGCGAAGGTACGCGGATTGCCGCTGCCATCGAGGATCGGCGCGCCGCTGGCGTCGCGCATCGGCACATTGATGGTCAGCTTGTTGTCCTGGCCAGGCACGATGGTGCCGGTGCCAATGGGACTGCCTTTGGCATCGAACAGGGTATAGCCCTGGGTACCGCCGCTGGCGGCCCCGAACACCATGCGCACTGGCATCGAATGCTTGATCGAATCCTGGATCAACGCGGTGTCGGCACCGCCGTAGATATCCAGTTTTGCCCCCAGGTTAGGCTGGGTAATGGTCCCGGTACCGGTGTTGCCACCACCGACGATGCCATTGATCGGACCGGCGAACGACAGTTTGTTGGCATCGGTGAGCACGGTATTGATCGAGCCCGCCGCAGTGCGGGTCGGGCTGATCTTGAAGCTGTCGCCAGCGGCCAGGCCGCCACCGTTGAGATTGAGGGTGAAACCATCAATGACCGGCGGTGGCGTGGTGGTCAGGTCGAAGTTGCCCATGTCGGTGCCATCGGAACGACGCACGCTGTACTGGTTGGGGCCAGTGAACTTGACTTCGTAATCGTAGGTGGTGAGCGCACCGCTGTTGGCGATGGTCACATCCAGGTTGCCGGAGCCCGCGCTGTTGTTCGCCGAAGCCAGGCTGCGCTGGCTGAGCGCGGCAGCGCTGTTGATGCTGGAGAACAGCGCGCTGCCGAACTGGCCATTGGCGTCCAGACCCTGCCCCAGCTGGCTGTTGATGCTGTCGGCCACCACCAGGGCGACACGCCCCAGCTCGTTCATCGACGGATTGAGCACATCGTCACGGTAGCGCAGCAGGCCGCCGAGCTGGCCACCACTGACCACCGAAGTGACGTCCGAGGAGAACGATGGGTAGTTGATCTGCAGGCTGTACTGGCCCTGATCGCTGGTGCTCGGCACGGCGGTCAGGGTATTGGCGCGGTTACCGGTAACCAGCGACTGGCCGTTACCCATGTAGACGTCGTAGTTGCCGTCACGCTCCTGCACGGTGACGCCGACCAGCTCATTGAGCTGGCGCACCGCTTCGCTGCGCGCATCCAGCAGGTTGTTCGGCGAAGCGCCGGAAGCCGATAGCTGGGTGATCTGCTTGTTGAGGTCGGCGATGCTCGAGGTCAGCTTGTTGACCTGGCCCGACAGCGTTTCGAGCTGGCTGTTGATGCTGTCGTTCTGCTTGCTCATCTGGCTGGAGATGGCATTGAAGCGGTTGCTCAAGGTCTGCGCCTGGGTCAGCAACAACTGGCGCGAAGCCATGTCGCTGGGCTTGGCCGAGGCGGTCTGCAACGCCGAGAAGAAGGCGGTCAGCACCGAGCTGATACCGGTGTCGCTTTCGGCCAGCAGTTTGTCGATACCCGTGATCTGATCCTGGAACGCGGCCGCATCGGTATTCAGCGAAGTCGCGGTCTGCAGCTGGTTGTCCAGGTAGGCGTTGTAGATGCGACGCACATCCGACAACGTGGTGCCCGTGCCGACGAAACCCGTGCCGATGTTGTGCGACGGGCCAGTGGTCTGGATGGTTTGCTGCCGCGAATAGCCGGAAACCGCCGCGTTGGCGATGTTGTTACCGGTGATGGCCAACGCGGTCTGGCTGGCATTCAGGCCGGACAGCCCGATCGAGATCAGGTTAGACATGGTTCAATCCTTATAGATTCGTGGTAGTGCCAGCCATGGCGTATTCCTGGGTCGGCTGCAGTTGCCGGGCGATGCTGATGATCTTGCGGGCATAGTCCGGATCGGTGGCGTAGCCAGCCTTCTGCAGCTCTCTTGCAAACTGTTCCGGTTTATCGGCCGAGCCGACGGCATCTTTATAGCGGCTGTTGTTCTGCAACAGGCTGACCAGGTCGTGGAAGCTGTCCTGGTACGAGTCGTAGGAACGGAACGCCGCCGTCTCCTTGACGAACTGACCGCCACGGAACTCGCTGGTGATCGCCCTCGCCTCGCCGCCCTGCCAGTTGCCGGTGGCCTTGATGCCGAACAGGTTGTGGCTGCTGCTGCCATCGGGGTTGCGCATGACCGACTTGCCCCAACCGGTTTCCAGCGCCGCCTGGGCTACCAGGTAGCGTGGGTCGATGCCGATGCGCTTGGCCGCCTGCTCGGCCATCGGCAGCATGGTGGCAACGAACGCGTCGCTGTCACTGAACGCCTTGTTCGGCGCCAGCGGCGGCTGGGCCACGGCCCGGCCGAGAATACGCATGCCTTCGCGCGCCTGTGGCGCGGCGTAGGTCTGCGCGGGCTGCCAGTCGCCCCGGGCGACACCGGCCAGCGACGGCCCGCTGCGCTGGGGCAAGGCGGCATCGCCATTGGCGCCCGCCGCCGACGGCACGATACCGGCCAGCAGGCGATCGGTGAGCTTGCCCGGCAAGGCCAGGCGCCGCGAGTTGAGCGCCGCCACATCGTTGCGCCCGGCCGCGGCCTGCTCGCCGCGCACCGGCTGGGCCACGCGACCACCACCCCATAGTGCCGGCGCCGGGCCGTCGATACGCGGGAACGGGCTGTTGTTGACGCCGCCACCCTTGCTCTTGCTCAGCTGACGCACCAGCACGTCCTGCAGACCGATACCGCCGCCCTCGCGGGACATGCTCACCGCCAGCTGCTGGTCGTACATGTCGCGGTACTGCTTGGTGGTGTCGCTGTTCATCGGGTTTTCTTCGTCGGCCAGCACGTCACTGGCCTTGCGCGAGGCCTTGAGCATCTCGCTGACGAACAACGATTCGAATTCCTGGGCCACCTTGCGAATGTTGCCCTCGCCGTCACGATCACCATGCTTGAGCGAGCTCAAGCGATTGAGATCGGTGAAGGCGCCACTGTCGGCGGGGCTGGAAATCAGGCTCTTCGGATTCATCCCAGGCGGCCTCAGATCACGATCAGGTCGGCTTGCAACGCGCCGGCCTGCTTCAGGGCTTCGAGGATCGCCATCAGGTCGCTGGGCGCCGCGCCGACCTGGTTCACCGCGCGGACGATCTCATCCAGCGTGGTGCCCGGGCCGAACTTGAACATCGGCTTGGCTTCCTGCTCGGCATTGACCCGCGAACGCGGCACCACCGCGGTCTGGCCATTGGAGAACGGCCCCGGCTGGCTGACGATCGGGTCTTCGGTGATGGTCACGGTCAGGCTGCCGTGGGTCACTGCCGCCGGCGACACCTTGACGTTCTGGCCGATGACGATGGTACCGGTGCGCGAGTTGATGATGACCTTGGCCACCGCCTGGCCCGGATCGATCTCGAGGTTCTCCAGGATCGACAGGTAGTCGACGCGCTGGCTTGGGTCCATCGGCGCCGTTACCCGCACCGAGCCGCCATCGACCGCCTGGGCGACACCTGGGCCAAGCAGTTCGTTGACCTTGTCGACGATGCGCTTGGCGGTGGTGAAGTCCGGGCGATTGAGGTTCAGGGTCAGGCTGTTGCCCTGATTGAAGCCGCTCGGCACCGCGCGCTCGACAGAGGCGCCACCGGGAATGCGACCGGCCGACGGAACGTTGACGGTGATCTTCGAGCCATCGCGACCTTCGGCATCGAAGCCCCCCACCACCAGGTTGCCCTGGGCAATGGCGTAGACGTTGCCGTCGATGCCCTTGAGCGGCGTCATCAGCAAGCTGCCGCCGCGCAGGCTCTTGGAGTTGCCGATGGACGACACGGTGATATCGACCACCTGGCCAGGCTTGGCGAAAGGCGGCAGGTCGGCGTGCACCGACACCGCGGCGACGTTCTTCAACTGCACGTTGCCCGAGCCTGCCGGCACCTTGATACCAAACTGCGAGAGCATGTTGTTGAAGGTCTGCAGGGTGAACGGCGTCTGGGTAGTCTGGTCACCCGTGCCATTGAGGCCCACGACCAGGCCGTAGCCGATCAGCTGGTTGGCGCGCACGCCGGAAATGCTGGCGATATCCTTCAGGCGCTCGGCATGGGCACCGAACGCGCAGGACAGGAGCAGGGTCGCGGCAATCAACCGCCTAGCGTTGAACATGGTCATCCGTACTCAGAAAGGCCAGAGCGGGCTGATGAAGAAACGGTCCAGCCAACCAGGCTGGCTGGCATCGGCGAACGAGCCGGTGCCCGAATAGGTGATGCGCGCATCGGCCACGCGGGTGGACGGCACGGTGTTGTCGGTGGCGATGTCGTCGGCGCGTACCAGGCCGGCGATGCGCACCAGCTCTTCACCGGTGTTCAGGGTCATCCACTTCTCGCCGCGCACGGCGATGATGCCGTTGGGCAGCACCTCGGCGACGGTGACGGTGATCGAGCCAGTCAGGGTGTTGCCCTGGGTGGCCTTGCTGTCGCCCTTGGTGGTGCGATCACCGCTGTAGCCGGCGTCCAGGGTCAGGTCGCCACTGCCCAACGGATTGTTGGTGTTGGGCACGGTACCGAACAGCGAAGTCAGACCAAGGTTGGCCTTGCTGTTCTTCTGGATCTGCGAGCCGGCGTTCTTGCTTGCCGAGGTGCGCTCGTTGAGGGTGATGGTGATGATGTCGCCGACGCGGAACGCCTTGCGGTCGGTGTACAGGCTCTGCTCGAAGCCGGCCTGGTAAATCGAGCCGTTGTTGGCCGCCGCCGGCAGCGGGGTGCGCGGCAGCACCGGCGCATAGTACGGGTCGTTGGGCTTGGGCGTCGGCGCGACGCAACCGGCCAACAACACCACCCCCCCCAGGGCGAATACGGACAACGAACGCATCATGACACTTACCTCACGGTGAAACAGGCGCTGCAACAACGAGCGCATGGTCAGCGGCCCGCGCCAGGCGAGCCGCCAGGGCTTACAGCTGCTGGGTGACGAACGACAGCATCTTGTCGGCGGTGGAGATGACCTTGGAGTTCATCTCGTAGGCGCGTTGGGTGGTGATCATGTTCACCAGCTCCTCGACGGTGCTGACATTGGAGGCTTCCAGGGTCTGCTGCTCGGTGGTGCCAAAGCCGTTCAGGCCCGGGGTGCCGACCTGCGGCGCACCGCTGGCCGCGGTTTCCAGGAACAGGTTGCCACCGATGGCCTGCAAGCCGGCCGGGTTGATGAAGTCGGCGGTCTGGATGTTGCCGATAATCTGCGCCGCCGGGTTACCCACGGTGGTGATCGACACGGTGCCGTCCTTGCCGACGGTGAAGGTCTGCGCATCTGGCGGCACGACGATGGCCGGTTCCAGGGCGAAGCCGTTGGCGGTGACGATCTGGCCGTCGGAGTTCAGGTGGAAGGTACCGTCACGGGTGTAGCTCACGGTGCCGTCCGGCTGCAGGATCTGGAAGAAACCGCGACCGTTGACGGCCATGTCCAGCGGGTTCTCGGTGGTCTGCAGGCTGCCGGCGACGAAGCTTTTCTGGGTGCCGACGATACGCACACCGGTACCGACCTGCAGGCCCGAAGGCAGTTCGCTGTCCTGGGTCGACTGGGCGCCAGGCTGGCGCTTGATCTGGTACAGCAGGTCCTGGAACTCGGCGCGATCCCGCTTGAAGCCGGTGGTCGAGACGTTCGCCAGGTTGTTGGAGATGACGGCCAGGTTGGTGTCCTGGGCGGACAGGCCGGTTTTCGCGACCCAAAGAGCTGGAAGCATTTAGTGTTCTCCTCGTGCGCCTGTTTTTCGGCACCCGTTCAAATGTGATTAGCCGATTTGCAAGACACGGGCCATGGCTTCATCGCCTTCCTTGGCCGCGTTCATCATCTTGACGTGCAGTTCGAACTGACGGGACAACGCCAGCACCGAGGTCATTTCCTCGACGGCATTGACGTTGCTCGACTCAAGGAAGCCCGAGACCACGCGGACATTGACGTCGGCATCGGCCGGCTGGCCATTGCTGGTGTGGATCATGCCGTCCGGCCCCTTGGTCAGGCCCTTGATGTCGGGGTTGACCAGCTTGATGCGGTCGACCTCGGCCATCACTCGCGGGTCCTCGCCCATGGCGCGAATGCTGATGGTGCCGTCGTCGCCCACCTCGACCTGCTGCTCCGGCGGAATGGCGATCGGCCCGCCATTGCCGATCACCGGCATGCCGTTGCCGGCGCGCAGCACGCCCAGGGCATCGATATTCAGGCTGCCGGTGCGCACGTAGGCTTCACTGCCATCGGGGGCCTGCACGGCGATGAAGCCCTTGCCGGACACCGCCACGTCCAGCGGACGACCGGTCTCGACCAGTGCACCCTCGCTGAAATCGGTGGCCGGGCGCTCGGTCATGGCAAAGGCACGCGCCGGAAAGCTGTCGCCGAACACCGGCATCGAACGCGCCTGTTCCAGGTCGCGCTGGAACCCATTGGTGGAAACGTTCGCCAGGTTGTTGGCATGGGCCTTCTGCGCCAGCGCGTTCTGGCTGGCGCCGGTCATGGCCACATAAAGCATCTTGTCCACAGCATCTCCTCTACGCGAACCTTGCCGCGCTGTCGTTGGCAAGGATGAAGCAATTATCGAACCAAACTGACAAAGCCCTTTAACACGGGGCTTTCAGGCACGATGACGGGCACGAGCGTCAGTTTGTCGGCGAATCCTTGCCGCCAGCGGCAACCGCGGCGTCAGTCAGCGCGGCAGGCGCCATTGTTGTAGGGCCCGGAATGGCGCTTCCACCCCTCACCCGGATCGGTGGCCGAGCACATGTAGCGCCCGGTCGCCAGGCTCTGCCATTGGTACCAGGGCGCTGGCGCGGCCTGCAGCGACAGGGCGATCAACAACGCGCCCGCCACCACGAACATCGACTTGTTCACGGCATCAACCTCCTCTGCCAGACGTGAAAAAGCCCCTGCAGGCAGGGGCTCGATCACGCCACGCTCATCAGGTCATCTGGATGATGGTCTGCATGATGGTGCTTTCGGTGGAAATGGTCTTGGCGTTGGCTTGGTAGTTGCTCTGCGCCTTGATCAGGTTGACCAGCTCGCCGGTCAGGTCGACGTTGGAGTCTTCCAGGGAGCTGCCGGCGATACGACCCAGGGTGCCGGTGTCCGGCTCGCCGATGATCGGTACGCCCGAAGCGTAGGACTCTTTCCAGGCAGTGCCGCCGACTGGCGTCAAGCCTTGCAAGTTGGCGAAGTTGGCAATCGCCACCTGGCCGATGACCTTGTTCTGACCGTTGGTGAAGTTGGCGAACATGTTGCCGCTCTGATCGACGGTCAGGCCGGCCAGCTCACCAGTGGCATAGCCGTCCTGATCCTTGGCGGTAGTGGCCGAGGCCGCGTTGTATTGCGTGGTGGCCAGCATGTCCAGGGCCACGCCACCTGGGCGCATCACCGCGCCGTTGCTTACCCAGTTGCCTGCGGCATTCTTCTCGGCTGGAATCCAGGCGTCGAGCGTGAAGGTCTTGTCGGGAGCAATGGTCAGGCCACCCGTGACCGTACCGGAGGTCATGGCCGCGGTGTTCAGTTTGCCCGCAGTGGTGAATGGCAGGGTGTTCTTCAGCGGCGTGGCCAGGGTCGGATCGGCCGGGTTACGACCATCGATGGTGGTGTACATGCTCCAGGTATTGGTGCCAGCTTCCTTGACGAAGTACTGGTTCATCTGGTGCTCGTTGCCCTGGCTGTCGTACACCGGGGTGTTGAACTTGTAGTTGTAGCTACCGACGGTGGCCGGGTCGAACGGCGAAACCGATGGCGCATTGTCGCTGGAGTTCAGGTTGACGGTCTCATTGATCCGACCGGTCGGCTTCGGCGCCAGGTTCGAGGTGTCGATCTTCAGGTCGGTCAGCGCGCCCGGAATGACCTTGCCGTTGTCATCCACCGGATAGCCCTGCAGGTTGGCGCCACTGGCGTTGACCACGTAGCCTTCCTTGTCGCTGTAGAAGGCGCCGGCACGGGTGTAGATGCGCGAGCCGTTGTCGTTCAGGGCGAAGAAACCGTTGCCGTCGATGGCCATGTCCAGCGCCTGGCCGGTACCGTTGATGTTGCCCGGGTTGAACATCTGCGAGACCGCCATGGTCTTCACACCGCTGCCAACCTGGGTCTTGCCGCCGGCAGTGCCGCGGATGGACTGCGAGTACTGGTCGCCGAATTCGGCACGGGACGATTTGAAACCGGTGGTGGCGACGTTGGCAATGTTGTTGCCGGTAACGTTCAGAGCCTTGTTCGCCGCATAGAGACCGCTAAGGCCGATATTGAAAGACATTTACTCGCTCCTTGTGCCGTTTCTGCGGCGTTAAATTCCGATGGTGGTGACTTTGGAGATGCCGACTTTGCCGATACCGGCCAGGTCGAGCATCATCTCGCTGCCGTTCTGGAAGCTGACGCTGTTGACCTTGGCCGGCAGCAGCGTGGCCAGCGTCTTGGCCTTGCCATCGACCTTGGTCTCGGCACTGAAGGTGTAGGTACCCGGGTCGACCGCCTCACCCTTCTCGTTCTTGCCGTCCCAGATGAAGTCGGCGGTACCGGCCTTCTGCGCACCCAGGCCAATGGTCTTGACCACGTTGCCGTCCTTGTCCTTGATGGTGACCTTGCCCTCGGTGATGTTCGAGGGCACCACGACCTGGCCATTGAAGCTCTTGGTGGTATCGACCACCGCTTTGTCGCTTGCCACGATCACCGAGCGACCGACCAGCGAGGTGGCCTGCAGCGCCTGGGACGAGCCGATGCCGGTGAGGATGCCGTCGACCGACTCCTTCAGCGACTGGATGCCCTCGAGGCTGCTGAACTGGGCCAGCTGCGCGACGAACTCGCCGTTGTCCTGGGGATCGAGCGGGTTCTGGTTCTTCATCTGCGTCACCAGCAACTGCAGGAACGCATCCTTGCCCAGCGCGCTGCCGGCCTGGCCGGTGCTGCCGTTGTTCTTGCTGGCAGGTTTTTGCAGCGACTCCAGGTAGCCGCTGCCGACCTGGTTATCGGTATTGGTGGTAGTCATTTCGGCTCCCTGCTTACTGACCCAGGGTCAGCACTTTCTGCATCATGTTCTTGGCGGTGTTCATCAGCTCGGCGTTGGTCTGGAACGCGCGGCTGGCGGAGATCATGTCGGCCATCTCCTCGACCACGTTGACGTTCGGGTAGTAGACGTAGCCGTCCTTGTTCGCCGCCGGGTGGTTCGGCTCGTAGCGCGCCTCGAGGTTGCTCTGGTCCTCGATGATGCCCTTGACCTGCACCCCCTGCCCCGCCTCGCCCTGATCCTCGAACAGCGACTGGCCGGCGCCGGCCTGGGCCTGCTGGAAGGTGGTGGCGAACACCGGGTGGCGGGCGCGGTAGGTCTGGTCGATGCTCGACGAGACGGTCTCGGCGTTGGCGATGTTCGAGGCGACGGTGTTCAGGCGCGTGTTCTGCGCGCTCATGCCGCTACCGGCGATATTGAAGACACTGGCAAGGGACATGGTCACTCTCCGCGCAGGGCCGATACCAGCCCTTTGAATTTACTGTTGAGCAAGGTGAAGCTGGCCTGGAAGCCAACGGCGTTTTCCGTGTAGTTCGATTGCTCGATCTGCGCGTCCACGGTGTTCTGGTCGATCGACGGCTGCATCGGCGTGCGGTACTTCAACGTGTCGTCCATCATTGCCAGGCCTTCTGCCTCGATGTGACGGCTGTTGGTGCGATCCAGGGCGATACGCCCGCTCTGCTGCTTGTCGGACTCGGCGGCGAGCACTGACGAGAAGTCCATGTCGCGCGCCTTGTAGTTCGGCGTGTCGGCGTTGGCGATGTTGTTGGCCAGCACCTCGGCGCGCTGGGCGCGGAAGCCCAATGCCTTTTCGTGGATGCCAAGGGCCTTGTCGAAGCTGATGCTCATGTCGGGGAACCTTCGAAGGTTGACCAGCGTTGCGTTGTCTGAGCTATAGCAAGGGCTGTGCCAACCCGATCAAAGCCTTTGAACTCGGGGTTTGCATCAGCAACGATGAGCCACCGCTGCCAGAAAAGCGGCAAAGTGCTTCCGCTTTGCAGCCGCCAGGCGGCAATCGAACGGATGCCAGGGCGGCAAAACAAAATATTGACGGCGGATGTTTGAACCCGCAGCGCGCAGGCATGAAAAAGGCCGGCATCTCGCGATGCCGGCCTTTCGTTGCCGCCTGCCACCCGCCTCACTTGGCCTGGTAGATGATCCCTGGGCTGCACTGCACCATCTGGTAGTGGTCCGGCAGGCCATTGAGCGCCTCGGAGGCGCCCAGGAACAGATAGCCACCGGGCTTGAGCGTGCCATGGATACGCATGAGGATGTCCTTCTTGACCTGGGCCGAGAAGTAGATCAGCACGTTGCGGCAGAACACGATGTCGAACTTGCCCAGCGGCGCGTAGCTGTCGAGCAGGTTGTAGGAGCGAAACTCGACACGGCTGCGAATCGGCGGCTTGATCGCCCAGCGCCCCGGCCCCTTGGTATCGAAGTAGCGCTGCAGACGCTCCTGGGACAGCCCGCGGGCAATGGCCAGGCTGTCGTACTCGCCGGTCTTGCAGTTGTTGAGCATGGCACCGGACAGGTCGGTGGCGACGATCTGCGCGCCCATCTTCAACTGGCCCAGGTTGGTGCGTTCGAACTCGTCGATGGCCATGGAGATGGAGTACGGCTCCTGCCCGGACGAACAGGCCGCCGACCAGATGCGCAGGCGCTGGCCGGGATTGTTCTTGATGAACTCCGGGATCACCTTGTTCTTGAGCACCTCGAACGGGTAGGTGTCGCGAAACCACAGCGTCTCGTTGGTGGTCATGGCATCGACCACCTGCTCGC
Organism: Pseudomonas xantholysinigenes; assembly: GCF_014268885.2. NCBI lineage: Bacteria > Pseudomonadati > Pseudomonadota > Gammaproteobacteria > Pseudomonadales > Pseudomonadaceae > Pseudomonas > Pseudomonas xantholysinigenes. The sequence continues at coordinate 3,906,497 of NZ_CP077095.1, forward strand.
GCAAGCCACCGCGTGGCTGGGTCTGGATGCGCTGCACCAGCTCGCCCAGCGACTTGATGCCCTGCTGCTCCATCAGCTTGTTGAGACGGCTGGAGACCAGGTACTGCTTATTCTCGCCCAGCAGGATGCCACAGGCTTTCTCCAGGAAGACCCGGAACTGTTCGAAATCCAAATTACCCGTAGACAATGCTGCCGCCTCTTTCTTATAAACCGCGTGCGCCGGGGCGAACCCCGGCCGTTTCAATGACTCGCCTTGATCCGATCGACCACGCGCTGGGCGAGATCGTCCGGCTTGAACTTGGCCAGGAAGTCGTCGGCGCCGACCTTCTTGACCATCGCCTGGTTGAATACCCCAGACAACGAAGTATGCAGGCAGATGTGCAGCTTTTGCATGCGTGGATCGCTGCGGATCTCCGCCGTGAGGGTATAGCCGTCCATTTCCGGCATTTCAATATCCGAGATCATCATGAGGAATTCCTCCTCCGGACGCTTGCCCTCGTCCACCAGCTTGCGCAGGTAGTCCAAGGCCTGGCGACCGTCATTGAGCGCCACCACCTCGACGCCGACGGTCTGCAGGCACCGGCTCACCTGCTTGCGCGCCACCGATGAATCATCGACCGTCAGCACCCGCAGCATCACCGCCTTGTCCTGCACCTCGGCATCGATCACACCCTCGGACACCGACTCGGACGACGGCGCCACCTCGGCCAGCACCTTCTCCACATCGATGATCTCGACCATGCGGTTGTCGACCCGGGTGACCGCGGTCAGGTAGTGATCGCGCCCGGTACCCTTGGGTGGCGGATGGATCTCTTCCCAGTTCATGTTGACGATGCGCTCGACCGAGTGCACCAGGAAGCCCTGGGTCTTGGTGTTGTACTCGGTGATGATCACGAAGCTGTTGCGCGTTTCTTCCTTCAGCTGCGGAAGGCCGGTGGCCATCGACAGGTCGAGGATAGGAATGGTCGCCCCGCGAATGTTGGCCACCCCGCGCACCACCGGATGGGACTTGGGCAGCAAGGTCAGTTCCGGGCACTGCAGCACCTCCCGGACCTTGAACACATTGATGCCGTAGAGCTGGTCGCCATTGAGGCGAAACAACAGTAGCTCCAGGCGATTCTGCCCCACCAGCTGCGTGCGCTGGTTGACCGAATCCATCACTCCAGCCATGCCGGACTCCTTCAACGATTGCCTGCGTACCAAGTCGGCACGGGCTTTGCTTTTTTGAGCGCCATGTACACGAAAACGACATTTTTCCGACGACTGACGCGCCTGCTGACCGGCTCCCTGGCCGCGTTGTGCCTGATGGTACCCGGCATCAAGACGCTGGCGGACACTTTTACCTTGCCTGAACAGCTTATCGGTGTCACTCAAGGGTTTCTTGAATTCACCGTGGAGGATTATCTGGCGACCACCCAGACCCAGGGCCGCTACGAGATCGAAGTGAACAAGCTCGACCCGCGCCTGCGCATGCCACTGTGCAGCCAGCCGCTGGACGCCTCGCTGGAAAGCCCTACCCCTCTGGGACGAGTTACGGTGCGGGTGCGCTGCGACAGCACGGCGCCGTGGACGGTGTTCGTCCCCGCCCAGGTGCGCCTGCTGCGCGACGTGGTGGTCATGACCCGTCCGCTCAAACGTGACAGCGTGGTCAGCGAGGGCGACGTGGCCCTGCGCCAGCGCGATGTCGGCACCCTCGGCCAGAGCTACCTGACCCAGCTGGACCAGGCCGTGGGCCTCAAGCTGCTGCGCCCGACGGTACTCGACCAGGTTCTCACCCAGCAGCACCTGGAGCAGGCCGAAGTGGTGCGCAAGGGCGACCATGTGGTGATCATCGCCCGCAGCGGCAGCCTGAGCGTGCGCATGCCGGGAGAGGCGCTGGACAAGGGCGGCCTGCAAACACAGATCCGCGTGCGCAACCTCAATTCCAAGCGCGTGGTCAAGGCCAGGGTGACCGGGCCCGGCCAGGTCGAGGTGGCCATGTAGCCCAGGTGACGAAACGACGACGGAAAGCTGGCGGTGCGCAAGCGGGCGCCCTAAACTGTGTCGGGAATCGGGTGACGCAGGCTGGCTTTGAGGCAGTGTCGCTTTCCTGCCTAAAGTTTCTTTCGGGTTGGCCGAAAACCAGGCATGCGTCCTAATACCCAGGGGTTCTGATCATGGTCATCGACTTCAGTCGTTTGAATAATTCTCCGTCCATCACGGGCGGCGTTCGCGGCAATGCCGCGCCAGGCACCACCGAGAAGACCGGTGAAGCCAGCGAGGCGCCAAAACACGCCAGCGCCAGCGGAGAAGCGGTACATCTGAGCCCAGAGGCCCAGCAATTGCAGAAGATCAGCGACAAGCTGCGCGACCAGCCGACCGTCAACAGCGCCCGCGTGGCCGAGTTGAAGCAGGCCATCGCCGACGGCAGCTACAAGGTCGATGCCGACCGGGTCGCCAGCAAACTGCTTGATTTCGAAGCCCAGCGCTGACCTTCAGGCGCGCTGACTTCCAGGACGCAACACGCCAAGAGTTAGCCATGCACGACATCACTCTGCTGCAACTGATCGAAAACGACATCGCGCCCACGCAGGAACTGCTCGAACTTCTGCAAAACGAAGCGATAGCCCTGCATGGCCGCGACATGGCCGTACTGGAGCAGATCCTGGCCCGCAAACAGTCGTTGATCATCTTGCTCGAGCAGCAGGGTCGGCGCCGCAGCCAACTGCTCGCCAGCCTCGGCCTCAGCGCCGATCGTGCCGGCGCAGAAGCCCTGGCCGCCCAGTCGAGCAATGGCCAGGCCATCCTCGCCCGGCTCGCCGAGCTGAGCAACCTGATGGACGCCTGCCAACAGGTGAACGCCACCAACGGCCAGATCATCCAGGTGCAGCAGCACGTCACCGCCAACCAGGTGCGAATCCTCCAGGGTGGCGACTCTCCGTCGCTCTACGACGCCCGCGGCGGCACCTCGCCGATGGCCAAGCCGCGCGCGATCAGCCAAGTGTGATTAGTGGTATCAAGGCACGGAACATACTGGCAAAATGCCGTTAATTGCGTGTGTCGTTTTTGCCTGGAGATTGAAAACCCGTGTTCAATGAATCCGATGCTCCCCAGCCACCGAAGGTGCTGACCACTCCTTTGGAGATTACGGCCAACCTGCGCCAGCTGCTGGAGAGCCACGATCCGCTGATCATCAGCTTCCATGAGCGCAGCCAGCGCTTCCAGAGCTATGTGGTGCATGTCGACCGCGAGGCGGGGGTACTGGCACTGGACGAGATGATCCCGCGCGACGGCGAAAAGTACATCGAGAACGGCGAGGCCTTCCGCATCGAAGGTTTCCACGATGGCGTGCGCATCGCCTGGGAAAGCGACATCCCGCTGACCATCACCGAGATCGATGGCCATCGCTGCTACCGCGGCCCTCTGCCGACGGAAATCACCTACCACCAGCGCCGCAACGCCTTCCGCGCCGCGCTGAAGTTGTCGCAACTGGTCGACATCGTCCTCGACGGCACCCACCTCAAGGGCAATGGCGGGCTGCGCGGCAAGCTGCTGGACATTTCCGCCACCGGCTGCAAGCTGCGCTTCGAAGGCAATGTCGAAGAGCGCCTGCAACTGGGCCAGGTCTACGAGCGCTTCAAGGCCGGCAATCCCCTGGGCTTGACCGACACCCTGGTCGAACTGCGCCACCTGCACTACGAAGAACGCATCAACACCACCTTCGCCGGTGTGCGCTTCCACAACCTCAATGGCCAGGCCCAGCGCAAGATCGAAAGCTTCGTCTACCAGCTACAGCGAGAAGCGCGGCGCTTCGATAAAGACGACTACTAAGAAAAACGCCACCTTCGGGTGGCGTTTTCGTTCCGGCACGATAGTCGTGGGCGTCAGGAATGCACTCAGCTCCTGCCCTCCCCGGCCTCAGGCGGCGCTACCTGAGCGCCTTTATCTTCTTCCTCGGTATCCTCCGCCGCCACCGGCGCCTGCATCACATCCTGCACCGTCTGCTCATCGACCCGCGGGTCAAGCGCCGCCGACAATGGCGAGCCTGCCGCCGGCATCGCCACGTGCCCCAACGGCGCATCCTGGACCTGGTGCAAGCCGGTCACCGCTTTCGGCCTGATGCGCCACACCAGCACCAGGGCAAAGAACAGGAAGAAGGCGTACAGCATCTGCGCCCCGAGCAGTTTCATCAGCACACCGGCGGCCAGCGGCCCGATACAGGCGCCGACACCGTAGGTCACCAACAGCATGGCCGTCAGCGACACCCGCCGCTCGCTCTCCACATGGTCGTTGGAGAAGGCCACCGCCAAGGGGTAGAGGCAGAACTGCAACAGCGAAATGACAAAACCAATGGCAAACAGCAGTGCCAACGGCACGCTCGGCAGGATCGCCAGCGGCGCCGACGCCAGCGCCAGGCCGATCGCCGCGCTGCGGATCAACACTGCGCGGTCATAGCGGTCGGATAACCAGCCCAGCGGCCACTGCACCACCAGGCCGGCGAAAATGCAGCTACCCATGAACAAGCCGACCTGCTCGGTGGACAATCCTTGGTTGGCCGCATACAGCGGTGCCAAGCCATAGAAGGAACCGACGATCAAGCCGGAGCCCAGCACGGTGGACAACGACTGCGGCACCCGCTTGATGAAAAACTTCGGTTCCATTGGCGCCGGGCGCAAAGGCGCGGGGTGGATACGCCGGGTCATGGCCACCGGCACCAGGCACAGGGCAAAGCACATGGCCACCAACATCAGCAGTTCCGGCCCCAGTTGCGGGTGCACCACCAGGATCAACTGGCCCAGCACCAGCCCCAGGTAGGAGGCGATCATATAGCCACTGAATACCGCACCACGGTGCTTGGCGTCGGCCTGTTCGTTGAGCCAGCTCTCGATGACCATGTATTGGCACATCATCCCCAGGCCGACGATCATCCGCAGCCCGACCCAGGCCGGCAACCAGCTGGTCAGGCCATGGCCGAGCACCGCCGCGCCGACGATGCCGGCGCAGGTGGCATAGGCGCGGATGTGACCGACCCGGGCAATCAGCCGGTGGCCAATCTTGCCTCCCAATGCCAGGCCGAAATAGTTGGCCGCCATCAAGGCGCCGACCCACAGGCTGTCGACATGCTCGGCCGCCAGGCGCAAGGCCAGGTAGGTACTGAGCAGGCCCGAGCCGATCAACATCATCAGGGCGGCGAAATACAGCGAACGAAAAGACTTCCAGATCTGTCGCATGCGTTCCGAAAAGCTCCCTGGTCAGGTGGCGGCGGTGCAAGCAAGCATAAGGGCAATTGCCTGACCGCGCAGGCCCCCGGCAGCGAAAAAAACCACCGGCGACGTACGCGGTACAGGGCGTGTCGCGTTCAGGCCTGCGCCGCCAGTACACGGCGTTCCCACGGCGTGATCTCATCGAAGAAATCCGTCAGCTCGAGGGTCTTGGTGGCGATGTAGCCTTCGATGAACTCCTGGCCGAACAGTTCCCGCGCCAGGGCGCTGCGCTTGAGGCGCTCCAGTGCCGCATGCAAGGTGCAGGGCAGGCTCAGGTGCTCCGGCACCTCGAACTCCCCCTGGATGGCCGCCGCCGGCACGATCTGCCGCTCGATGCCATGCAGCCCGGCGGCGAGGCTGGCGGCAATCGCCAGGTACGGATTGGCGTCGGCACCCGGCAGGCGGTTTTCCACCCGTCGCGCCACCGGCGAGCTGGCCGGGATGCGCAGCCCGGCGGCGCGGTTGTCTTCGGACCAGCAGGCATTGTTGGGCGACGCATAAGGGTGGCACAAACGCTGGTAGGAATTGACGTGAGGCGCGAACAGCACGGTGAAGTCGGCCAGGCAGGCCTGCAAGCCGCCGATGAAATGGTGGAAGGTGTCGGTTGGCGCGCCCTGCTCGTCGCTGAACACATTGCGCCCGCTGGTGATCTCGACCAGGCTCTGGTGAATGTGCATCGAACTGCCCGGCGTGTGCGCCAACGGCTTGGCCATGCACACCACGCTCAGGCCATGCTTGAGCGCGACTTCCTTGAGCAAATGCTTGAACAGGAAGGTCTGGTCGGCCAGCAGCAGCGGGTCGCCATGCAGCAGGTTGATCTCGAACTGGCTGACGCCCATCTCGTGCATGAAGGTGTCGCGCGGTAGCCCGAGCGCCGCCATGCAGCGGTACACCTCGTTGAAGAACGGGCGCAGGCCATTGTTGGAACTGACACTGAAGGCCGAATGGCCCATCTCCCGACGCCCGTCCTTGCCCAGCGGCGGCAGGAATGGCTGGGCGGGGTCGGTATTGGGGGCAAAGACGAAGAACTCCAGCTCGGTGGCCACCACTGGCGCCAGACCACGCTCGGCATAACGCGCCAGCACCGCCTTCAGCTGGCCGCGACTGGACAGCCCGGACGGCACGCCATCGAGTTCGACCGCATCGCAGATCGCCAGGGCGCGTGGCTCGTCGCTCCAGGGCAGGCGGTGGATCTGCGCGGGGTCGGCCACCAGCGCCAGGTCACCGTCGTCGCTGCCATAGAACTTCGCCGGCGGGTAGCCGCCCATGATGCACTGCAGCAATACCCCGCGCGCCATCTGCAGGCGCCGGCCTTCGAGGAAGCCCTCGGCGGTCATCACCTTGCCACGGGCAACGCCGTTAAGGTCCGGGGTGACACATTCGATTTCGTCGATACCCTGCAGGTGCTGGGCCTGGTGATGCGGGCCTTCGGTCGTCATGACGCTGTCCTTGTTGTTGTGTACGCATGCCGCAATGGCGGTGAACACAACATAGACAGAGGGTGTTTAAAATATCAAGCACCCCAATTCCATGGCGCACTGTTCACGGGTAAACCCGCTCCCACAGGTTCACCGTTGCCCTTGCGGGTGGCCTGGTACCTGCGAAAGGGCCAGCCCAGGTTATTGCTCACGCAAGGTCATGCCATTGGCCGGCAACGGCAGCGCGGTCTTGTAGCGCACCTGCTTCAAGGCAAAGCTGGAACGAATGTTCGCCACCCCCGGCAACCGCGTCAGGTAATCGAGAAACCGCTCCAGCGCCTGGATGCTCGGCAGCAGCACCCGTAGCAGATAGTCCGGGTCACCGGTCATCAGGTAGCACTCCATGACCTCGGGCCGCTCGGCGATCTCTTCTTCGAAACGGTGCAGCGATTGCTCCACCTGCTTCTCGAGGCTGACGTGGATGAACACATTGACGTCCAGCCCCAGCGCCTCCGGTGACAACAGCGTTACCTGCTGGCGAATCACGCCCATCTCCTCCATAGCCTTGACCCGATTGAAACAGGGAGTGGGCGACAGGTTGACCGAACGCGCCAGTTCCGCGTTGGTGATCCGGGCGTTTTCCTGCAGGCTGTTGAGAATGCCGATATCCGTACGATCCAACTTACGCATGAGACAAATTCACCTGGTTTTTGTGTTTGTCCGGAATGTTTATCTTCCCTGCCCGGCAAAGGCAACGAACTTGAGAGAAAAATTCTCCGGCCATCCCCCTATGATGTAAAAGACGCTGACTTGCCAGTCACAAGCCGGTACTCAGCGGCGGCCGCTTCAAAGCTCACAAAAACAACATTCGAGCGAGCGTAAAAAGCAATGAACGAGTACGCCCCCCTGCGTCTGCATGTGCCCGAGCCTACAGGCCGGCCAGGCTGCCAGACCGATTTCTCCTACCTGCGTCTGAACGACGCCGGCCAAGTCCGTAAACCCCCTATCGATGTAGAGCCCGCCGACACCGCGGACCTCTCCTACAGCCTCGTGCGCGTGCTCAACGAGCACGGTGACGCTGTCGGCCCCTGGGCCGAGGGCATCGACCCGCAGGTGCTGCGCCAGGGCATGCGCGCCATGCTCAAGACGCGCATCTTCGACAGCCGCATGGTGGTCGCCCAGCGCCAGAAGAAAATGTCTTTCTACATGCAGAGCCTGGGCGAGGAAGCCATCGGCAGCGGCCAGGCCCTGGCCCTGAACCGCAGCGACATGTGCTTCCCCACCTACCGCCAGCAGAGCATCCTGATGGCCCGCGATGTGTCGCTGGTGGACATGATCTGCCAACTGCTGTCCAACACCCGCGACCCACTCAAAGGCCGCCAGCTGCCGATCATGTACTCGGTGCGCGAAGCCGGCTTCTTCACCATCAGCGGCAACCTGGCCACCCAGTTCGTCCAGGCGGTCGGCTGGGCCATGGCCTCGGCGATCAAGGGCGACACGAAAATCGCCTCGGCCTGGATCGGCGACGGTGCTACCGCCGAATCCGACTTCCACACCGCGTTGACCTTCGCCCACGTCTACCGCGCCCCGGTGATCCTCAACGTGGTCAACAACCAGTGGGCGATCTCCACCTTCCAGGCCATCGCCGGCGGTGAATCGACTACCTTCGCCGGCCGTGGCGTGGGCTGCGGCATCGCCTCGCTGCGGGTCGACGGCAACGACTTCATCGCGGTCTACGCCGCCTCGCGCTGGGCCGCCGAACGCGCCCGCCGTGGCCTGGGCCCGACACTGATCGAATGGGTCACCTACCGCGCCGGCCCACATTCGACCTCGGACGACCCGTCCAAGTACCGCCCCGCCGACGACTGGAGCCACTTCCCGCTAGGCGACCCGATCGCCCGCCTCAAGCAGCACCTGATCAAGGCCGGCCATTGGTCCGAGGACGAGCACCAGGCCGTCAGCGCGGAGCTGGAGGCCGAGGTGATCAAGGCGCAGAAGGACGCCGAGCAGTTCGGTACCCTGAGCAATGGCCATATCCCCAGCGCCGCCTCGATGTTCGAGGACGTGTACAAGGAAATGCCCGACCACCTGCGCCGTCAGCGCCAGGAACTGGGGGTCTGAGATGAACGATCACAACAACAGCATCCATCTGGAAAACGCCATGTCCACCACTACCATGACCATGATCCAGGCCCTGCGCTCGGCCATGGATGTCATGCTCGAGCGCGATGACAACGTGGTGGTCTATGGCCAGGACGTTGGCTACTTCGGCGGCGTGTTCCGCTGCACCGAAGGCCTGCAGACCAAGTACGGCAAGTCGCGCGTGTTCGATGCGCCGATCTCCGAGAGCGGCATCGTCGGCACTGCCGTGGGCATGGGCGCCTACGGCCTGCGTCCGGTGGTCGAGATCCAGTTCGCCGACTACTTCTACCCCGCCTCCGACCAGATCGTCTCGGAGATGGCCCGCCTGCGCTACCGCTCGGCCGGTGAGTTCATCTCGCCGCTGACCCTGCGCATGCCTTGCGGCGGCGGCATCTACGGCGGCCAGACCCACAGCCAGAGCCCGGAAGCGATGTTCACCCAGGTCTGCGGCCTGCGCACGGTCATGCCGTCCAACCCCTACGACGCCAAGGGCCTGCTGATCGCCTCGATCGAATGCGACGACCCGGTGATCTTCCTCGAGCCCAAGCGCCTGTACAACGGCCCGTTCGACGGCCACCACGACCGGCCGGTGACCCCCTGGTCCAAGCACCCGCACAGCGCCGTGCCCGATGGTTACTACAGCGTGCCGCTGGACAAGGCGGCCATCACCCGCCCTGGCAACGATGTCACCGTGCTGACCTACGGCACCACCGTGTACGTGTCGCAAGTGGCCGCCGAGGAGAGCGGCGTCGACGCCGAGGTCATTGACCTGCGCAGCCTCTGGCCGCTGGACCTGGAGACCATTGTCGCCTCGGTGAAGAAGACCGGCCGCTGCGTGATCGTCCACGAAGCCACCCGCACCTGCGGCTTCGGCGCCGAACTGGTGTCGCTGGTCCAGGAGCACTGCTTCCATCACCTCGAGGCGCCGATCGAGCGCGTCACCGGCTGGGACACCCCCTACCCCCACGCACAGGAATGGGCTTACTTCCCAGGCCCTTCGCGGGTAGGCGCGGCACTGAAACGGGTCATGGAGGTCTGAATGGGAACGCACGTCATCAAGATGCCGGACATTGGCGAAGGCATCGCGCAGGTCGAGTTGGTGGAATGGTTCGTCAAGGTCGGCGACCTGATCGCCGAAGACCAGGTGGTTGCCGATGTCATGACCGACAAGGCCACCGTGGAAATCCCCTCGCCGGTCGCCGGCAAGGTCCTGGCCCTGGGCGGCCAGCCAGGTGAAGTGATGGCGGTCGGCAGCGAGCTGATCCGCATCGAGGTCGAAGGCAGCGGCAACCATGTCGACGCGCCCCTGGCCAAGCCGGTAGAGCCGGCAGCCGCGCCGGTCAAGGCCGAAGCCAAGCCCGAGGTGCGCCTCGAAGCACCGCCACAGGCCGCCACGCATCACATCGCCGCGCCGATCGTGCCGCGCGAAGCCCACGACAAGCCACTGGCCTCCCCCGCCGTGCGCAAGCGCGCGCTGGATGCCGGTATCGAGCTGCGCTACGTGCATGGCAGCGGCCCGGCCGGGCGCATCCTGCACGAAGACCTCGACGCCTTCATCAGCAAGCCGCAGACCAGCGCTGGCCAGGCGCCAGGCGGCTACGGCAAGCGCACCGACAGCGAGCAGGTGCCAGTGATCGGCCTGCGCCGCAAGATCGCCCAGCGCATGCAGGACGCCAAGCGCCGCGTCGCCCACTTCAGCTACGTCGAGGAAATCGACGTCACCAACCTCGAGGCCCTGCGCCAGCAACTCAATGCCAAGCACGGCGACAGTCGCGGCAAGCTGACCCTTTTGCCGTTCCTGGTACGTGCCATGGTCGTGGCCCTGCGCGACTTCCCGCAGATCAACGCCACCTACGACGACGAAGCCCAGGTCATCACCCGCCATGGCGCTGTGCACGTGGGCATCGCCACCCAGGGCGACAATGGCCTGATGGTCCCGGTGCTGCGCCATGCCGAAGCCGGCAGCCTGTGGAGCAACGCCAGCGAGATCGCCCGCGTCGCCCACGCCGCGCGCAACAACAAGGCGACCCGTGAAGAGCTGTCCGGCTCGACCATTACCCTGACCAGCCTCGGCGCACTGGGAGGCATCGTCAGCACGCCAGTGGTCAACACCCCAGAAGTGGCGATCGTCGGTGTCAACCGCATGGTCGAGCGGCCAATGGTGATCGATGGCCAGATCGTCGTGCGCAAGATGATGAACCTGTCCAGCTCGTTCGACCATCGCGTGGTCGACGGCATGGACGCCGCCCTGTTCATCCAGGCCGTGCGCGGCCTGCTGGAACAACCTGCCTGCCTGTTCGTGGAGTGATCATGCAACCGATTATCGACACCACCCTGCTGATCATCGGCGGCGGCCCCGGCGGCTATGTCGCCGCCATCCGCGCCGGGCAACTGGGCATCCCCACCGTGCTGGTCGAAGGCCAGGCGCTGGGCGGCACCTGCCTGAACATCGGCTGCATCCCGTCCAAGGCACTGATCCATGTGGCCGAGCAATTCCACCAGGCCAGCCGCTTCACCGAACCTTCGCCGCTGGGCATCAGCGTGGCGTCGCCGCGGCTGGACATCGCCCGCAGCGTCGAATGGAAGGACGGCATCGTCGACCGCCTCACCAGCGGCGTCGCCGCCCTGCTGAAAAAGCACGGGGTGAAGGTGATCCACGGCTGGGCGAAAATTCTCGACGGCAAGAGCGTCGAGGTCGATGGCCAGCGCATCCAGTGTGAACACCTGTTGCTGGCCACCGGCTCGAGCAGCGTCGAATTGCCGATGCTGCCGATTGGCGGGCCGGTCATTTCCTCCACCGAAGCGCTGGCACCCAAGGCATTGCCGCAGCACCTGGTGGTGGTCGGCGGTGGCTATATCGGCCTGGAACTGGGCATCGCCTACCGCAAGCTCGGCGCCAAGGTCAGCGTGGTGGAAGCGCGCGAGCGCATCCTGCCGACCTACGACGCCGAGCTGACTGCGCCGGTGGCCGACGCGATCAAGAAACTGGGCATCGCGCTCTACCTGGGGCACAGCGTCGAGGGCTATACGGATGGCTGCCTGCTGGCCAGCGATGGCCAAGGTAGACAACTGCGCCTGGAAGCCGACCAGGTACTGGTGGCCGTCGGTCGCCGCCCACGCACCAAAGGCTTCGGCCTGGAAAGCCTGGAGCTGAAAATGAATGGCGCCGCCATCGCCATCGACGAACGCTGCCAGACCAGCATGCGCAATGTCTGGGCCATTGGCGACGTCGCCGGCGAGCCGATGCTGGCACACCGGGCCATGGCCCAGGGCGAGATGGTCGCCGAGATCATTGCCGGCAAGAGTCGCCGCTTCGAGCCCAGCGCGATCGCCGCGGTGTGCTTCACCGATCCAGAAGTGGTGGTGGTCGGCACTACTCCTGAACAGGCCAGCCAACAGGGCCTGGACTGCATCGTCGCGCAATTCCCTTTTGCCGCCAACGGCCGGGCCATGAGCCTGGAAGCCAAGACCGGTTTCGTACGCGTGGTGGCACGCCGTGACAACCACCTGATCCTCGGCTGGCAAGCAGTGGGCGTGGCGGTTTCCGAACTGTCCAGCGCCTTCGCCCAGTCACTGGAAATGGGCGCGCGCCTGGAAGACATCGCCGGTACCATCCACGCCCACCCAACCCTCGGCGAGGCAGTGCAGGAGGCGGCATTGCGGGCCCTGGGCCACGCACTGCATATCTGACGCAGGACACTGAAGCGGCAATAGCCGATTTGGCCCGCTGCGCCCCAGGCGTCGCGGGCATTTTTTTACTCGGCGATAACGTTCTTGCCTGCCGCTTTAGCCTGGTACAAGGCCTTGTCGGCACGGACCAGCAGGTCGCGCTGGTCTTCCCCATCCTGCCACTGCACCACGCCATAGCTCATGGTGAGCTGGCAATCGCCTACCGGGGCAATATCGGCCACCGCCCGCTGAATCCCAATGGCAATATCACGCGCGTCCTCCAGCGCGGTCTGCGGCAAGACGACGGCAAACTCGTCGCCGCCCCAGCGTGCCAGCAAGTCCTGATCACGCAAGCGCCCCTGAATACGCTCACTCACCTCGATCAGCGCGGCATCGCCCTGGGCATGACCATGACGATCGTTGATCGGCTTGAAGTCATCCAGGTCCATGGCGATCAGCGCCAGTGGCTCACGGAAGCGCCGTGCGCGCTCGCATTCCTGCTGCAGGGTTTTCTCCAGGCGGTAGCGATTGGCGACGCGGGTCAGTGCATCGCGCTCGGCGAGTTCACGGTTCTCGTCCAGTTGGCGCTGCAGTTGCTGGTTGACCCACGACAGCTCGCGGGTGCGCTCGGCAACCAGGGTTTCCAGCGACTGGTTGCGTTGTTCCAGCTCGGCCACCAGGCGCTTTCCGGCGTCGATGTTGCGGTGCGCGCCAAGCATCCTGGCCACCGAACCATCCGGGTTGCGGGCGATGATATGACCGCTGTCCTCGATCCACAGGTAGCTGCCGTCCTGGCAGCGGCAGCGGTATTCGATGCGATAGCGTTCATTGCGTTGATTGATGTAGGCCTCGAAGTGCGCCATTACCCGCGGATAGTCCTGCGGGTGGATAACGCCTTCCCAGGTCAGCACGGTATTGGCCATGGCATGGCTGGCATAACCCAACATCGAGTACCAGCCAGGGTTGCGGTAGACATACCCGCTGTTGGCATCCCAGTCCCAGATGCCATCGCTGATGAGGTCAAACAAGGTGTGTAGTTGCTGCTCGGTAAAACCCGCCGGGATCGGCTTGATTGCCTGACTCATGGACGCTCTCCTTGGTATCCAGCAACTGCGCCCCGGTCACGGTGCTGCCGACATGCATGACGATTGCCGCAGGCGGCAATACTGTTCCTCTCGCGGGCAAGCATATGCCGAGTGGCGAGTACCCGGAATAGCTCGAACGGCCTATTTCGCAGCGAGTAGCCCAGTGGCACAGCTTTTGCCACTTTTGCCGGGTCTTTCGCATCATCCATGGAGGAAACCATGCTTATCACCGCAACCGGGCTGGGTTGGCAAAACGTGCAACAGCACAATCGCAGCGGCAACGAACAGTCCGCCAGCCCCTTCCCGGCCTTCTCGGCCATCCCCGCAACCCGTAAGGCCGAGACGCCGCAGAACAGCCAGGGCGGCACATCACAACAGCAAGCCGAGGACAACAGCAAGGAAGCCTTTGCCAAGTTGATGGCAACACTGCAAAACCCGAAAGCCGACAGTACGCGCCAGGCCAGCACAGACAAGCAGGAAGCATCCGTTGCCCTGCAGGAGTTCCGCGATTACATGGCCAAATCACCGGCGCAGAAGATCAAGGAAAAGATGCTTCAGGAACTGGGCCTGACACCAGAAGAGTACGACGCACTGCCCCCGGAGCAAAAACTGAAGATCGACAAGCAGATTGCCCAGCGCATCGAGGAGGACGCCGAGCTGAAGACCCAAGCCAAGATCGTCCAGCAGCAGTATCGCGCTCAGGCACCAGGGCTGGTGGTTGAGGAGGTGAGCAAGACGACTGACCGGGACATCGAAAAGCGCTACTCCGCCAGCCTTTGAAGCAAAGACGGCGCGATGGTCATGAGGGGAAATCGGAAGATGGCGTCCCAGGCAGGATTTGAACCTGCAACCTTCCCCTTAGGAGGGGGATGCTCTATCCAATTGAGCTACTGAGACATACAAGCCGCCAGCGAACGCTGTACGACGGGACGGCGAGCATGTTAACCAGCACGCCGCCGTTTGTCATGCCTCAATCGGGCAATTTGCATGTCGGACTTTTCTGCACGCTCGAGCGGCCCACGCCCTGCTCTTCCAGCAAACGCAACAACGCGCGGCATGCGTTCGCCAGCGAGGTCGAATTGTCCAGCACCTGAACCTCGGCGTCATAGGCTTGCAGGCTGGCATTGCGGGCCAAGCGCTGCTCGATCGCCTCAAGGCTCTCCCGCCCCCGGGCAAGCAAACGCGCTCGCAAGGCGTCGGGCGATACCACCAGGCCCACTGCCAACAGATCGGGATAGCGACGACGGGCAATTGCCAGATGGCCACGCGATCCATTGACCAACACCGACCTGCCAGCGGCAAGCCAACGGTCGATCTGTATTGGAATGCCGTAGCGCAAGCCATTGGCCTGCCAGTCGAGGGCGAACGCACCTTCATCGCGCATGGCCTGGAACTGCGCCTCGCTCACGCCATGGGCATCTTCCCCCTTGGCCTCGGCCGAGCGGGTGATGACCCTGCGGGCCACTTCCACGCCCCGTGCCCGCAACGCCTCACGGGCCGCATCGATCAGGGAATCTTTTCCCGAACCAGACGGTCCTATGAGGAATATCACACGCGCCCTTGAGATCGCCCCGTTGCTTGCGTCATATTGCATAGCCACTATGCTCAATGTGAAGGAAACCCGCAAATTGTAAGCTTTTCCCCGGGCTTTTGTTGCTTATTACCAGATTTTGACGACAAACGTCTGACACCACCAAACACGGATGTATGTGAAACTTTTCAAACCAGTGCTCATTTCTGATAATTGGTACTGGCAAAAAGCCTTTATCCAGATCACTATTTGTCACAGAATTGACGCCAAGGAAACGGCGACCATGAGGCAAGATGAACACCCAAAATCACATCACGGTTGAACATTTTGTCGTCGCCGCGGTCGTACTTCCACCGTGCGGCCAATTTGAGAACCGCTTCCCCTGAACCAGAACAACCGGTCAATTTATATGCGCCCAATGAAACAGGCTATCTATTCGAGCCGCACCGCTGACAAGTTCGTCGTCCGCCTGCCAGACGGGATGCGTGAGCGCATTGCCGAGGTAGCGCGCAACCATCACCGCAGCATGAACTCCGAAATCATCGCGCGCCTGGAGCAGAGCCTTATCCAGGAAGGTGCGCTGGGTGAAGAGCTGAGCATGCGCCTGGACAGCCCAGAGCTCAGCCTGCACGAACGCGAACTGCTGCAGCGCTTCCGCCAGCTGTCTCATCGCCAGCAGAATGCCCTGGTCGCCCTCATCGCTCACGATGTGGAAATGGCAGCAGACGCCTGATCTCGACACGCAACTGCCGCACACAAAAAAGCCAGCGCAAGCTGGCTTTTTTGCATCTGGTGATTGTGGGGGCACGGCAGGTTAACGCACGCCCCCTGTAGGAGCGGCCTCGTGCCGCGAAAGGGCCGCGCAGCGGCCCCGGCGATCTATGCGTCAACGTTGAAATCCTGGGGCCGCTTTCCGACCCTTTCCGGCCGGTCCGACGCCTCGGCAAGGCCGCTCCTACAGCAGGAACAGCGTAGCCAGACCGAGGAAGATAAAGAAGCCGCCGCTGTCGGTGACCGCCGTGATCATCACACTCGACCCCATCGCCGGATCGCGCCCCAGACGCGTCAGGGTCATTGGGATCAACACCCCCATCAATGCGGCGAGCAACAAGTTCAAGGTCATCGCCGCCGTCATCACCAGACCCAACGACCAGCTCCCATAGAGCCAGAACGCGACCACGCCAATCACCCCACCCCAGATCAGACCATTGAGCAGCGATACCGCCAGCTCCTTGCGCATCAGGCGGCTGGTGTTGCCCGGCGACACCTGGTCCAACGCCATGGCCCGGACAATCATGGTGATGGTCTGGTTACCCGAGTTGCCGCCGATACCGGCCACGATCGGCATCAGCGCGGCAAGAGCCACCAGCTTTTCGATGGAGCCTTCGAACAGGCCAATCACCCGCGACGCGACGAAGGCGGTGATCAGGTTGATCGCCAGCCAGGCCCAACGGTTGCGCAGCGAACGCCAGACCGAAGCGAAGATATCTTCCTCTTCACGCAGACCGGCCATGTTGAGCACTTCGCTTTCGCTCTCTTCACGGATCAGGTCGACCATCTCGTCGATGGTCAGACGACCGATAAGGCGGTCGTTCTTGTCCACCACAGGCGCAGACACCAGGTCGTAACGCTCGAACGCCTGAGCCGCATCGTAGGCATCTTCCTCGGGGTGGAAGGTCACCGGGTCATTGGCCATGACCTCCGCGACTTTCTTTTCCGGGTCGTTGACCAACAACCGCTTGATCGGCAGCACACCTTTGAGCTTGCCGTCGTAATCGACCACGAACAATTTGTCGGTGTGCCCCGGCAGCTCCTTGAGCCGACGTAGGTAGCGCAACACCACTTCGAGGCTGACATCTTCGCGGATGGTCACCATCTCGAAGTCCATCAACGCACCGACCTGCTCCTCGTCATAGCTCAGGGCCGAGCGCACACGCTCGCGCTGCTGGGCATCGAGGCTTTCCATGAGCTCGTGCACGACGTCACGCGGCAGCTCCGGCGCCAGGTCGGCGAGTTCGTCGGCGTCCATCTCTTTGGCGGCGGCCAGCAACTCGTGATCATCCATATCGGCGATCAGGGTCTGACGAACAGCGTCGGAAACTTCGAGCAGGATGTCGCCGTCACGGTCCGAGCGCACCAACTGCCAGACCGTCAGACGGTCTTCCAGCGGCAAGGCTTCAAGGATGTAGGCGATGTCGGCAGGGTGCAGGTCATCGAGCTTACGCTGCAGCTCGACGAGGTTCTGGCGGTGGACGAGGTTTTCCACCCGGTCATGGTGGTGACCTTCCTGACGGTGCGTCAGGTCCTCGACCACCCGCTGGCGCTGCAGCAGTTCGATCACCTGGGCCAGGCGATCCTGCAGGCTTTCTTGGGCTTTCTTTACTTCGATTTCGGTCATAGGCGAACTCCACTCCCAGCAGCGGAGCACGCCGGGAGAATCAATCGGTCAGATCTTGCTGTATGAAGCGCGTTAAGGAGTAACTACTGGGTAAGTCCATGGTGGGATTCCACAAGCCCCGGCGGGGCTGACGGGCGCAATCATACACTGTGCAAGCTGTCGGATCGCTTAAATTTTTGGCCAGAACAATCGTTTGCGCGATAAAGCTATGACAACGCTCGAAGCCAACAGTGCGACGGTGGGCGCGATAGAAAAAGCACATCGCATTAACGGCCACCTGAAAAATTCACGACCTGCCTCGAACCGTGTAAGACAGCCTTGTTGGCGGATCAGGTGATGCCACACGAATCGCGATAACTACTGAAAAGCGTAGATGCACATCCGCGACAATTCAGTGCGGCAGAAAAACAAAAAGCCCGCTCGAATGAGCGGGCTTCTTGATGTATGGCGGACTCAGGAGGATTCGAACCTCCGACCGCTCGGTTCGTAGCCGAGTACTCTATCCAGCTGAGCTATGAGTCCGTAGGTGGTAGTTTTAGACCAGGTTACCACTGGTGGGTGAAACAGCCTTGCAAGCAAAGCCACTTCAAAAGTGGCGGACTCAGGAGGATTCGAACCTCCGACCGCTCGGTTCGTAGCCGAGTACTCTATCCAGCTGAGCTATGAGTCCGTAGGGTAGTTTTAGACCAGGTTACCACTGGTGGGTTGAAACAGCCTTGCTAGCAAAGCCACTTCAAAAGTGGCGGACTCAGGAGGATTCGAACCTCCGACCGCTCGGTTCGTAGCCGAGTACTCTATCCAGCTGAGCTATGAGTCCGTGGGGTAGTTTTAGACCAGATTACCACTGGTTGATTGAAGCAGCCTTGCTAGCAAAGCCACTTCAAAAGTGGCGGACTCAGGAGGATTCGAACCTCCGACCGCTCGGTTCGTAGCCGAGTACTCTATCCAGCTGAGCTATGAGTCCGTGTCTTGCTGTGCCATTCAGATCGCACTAAGCGCTCTAGGCAAATAATGGCGGTGAAGGGGGGATTCGAACCCCCGATACCCTTATGAGGTATACTCCCTTAGCAGGGGAGCGCCTTCGGCCACTCGGCCACCTCACCGCAACACGAGGCGAATATTAAACACACCCTTCCTCGTTTGCAACCCTTTTTTTGAAAAAAACTTCAAAAAAATTAAAGGCTTGGCTCCTCGTCCTTCTCTTTCTTGATCCGCAGGTAGATTTCCTCGCGGTGAACAGCCACTTCCTTGGGCGCGCTAACGCCAATACGCACCTGGTTGCCTTTGACACCCAGGACCGTCACGGTGATCTCACCGTCACCAATGATCAGGCTCTCGGCGCACCGACGAGTCAGAATCAGCATAGTTTTCTCCTCACTTGAATCTTCAGGGACAACAGTCTTTGTTAACGAGGCCTGCCGGGGACGACGGCATAAGGCCCGGGACAACTGCCGGCGGCGCCTGGACAGGGACACCACCAGCGGGCAAAAACGCGAAGGGCGCGGCAAGCCGCGCCCCTCCAGGCAGCGCCTTACTCGCCCTGTCGGGCGGGCGCATCGAGCTCGAACGCGGTGTGCAGCGCGCGCACGGCCAGCTCCAGGTACTTCTCTTCGATCACCACCGAAACCTTGATTTCGGAGGTGGAGATCATCTGGATATTGATGCTCTCCTTGGCCAGGGCTTCGAACATGCGGCTGGCGACACCCGCGTGGGAGCGCATGCCGACACCGACGATCGACACCTTGGCGATCTTGGTGTCGCCGATCACTTCACGCGCGCCGATTTCACGGGCGGTGTTCTCCAGCACGCTCAGCGCCTTCTCGTACTCATTGCGGTGCACGGTGAAGGTGAAGTCGGTGGTGTTATCGTGCGAGACGTTCTGCACGATCATGTCGACTTCGATGTTGGCCGCGCTGATCGGGCCGAGGATCTTGAAGGCAACGCCTGGGGTATCCGGGACGCCACGAATGGTCAGCTTGGCCTCATCACGGTTGAAGGCGATACCGGAAATGATCGGCTGTTCCATGGATTCCTCTTCATCGATGGTAATGAGGGTACCCGGACCCTCCTTGAAGCTGTGCAGCACGCGCAGCGGGACGTTGTACTTGCCGGCGAACTCAACCGAGCGGATCTGCAGCACCTTGGAGCCGAGGCTGGCCATTTCCAGCATCTCCTCGAAGGTGATCTTCTCCAGGCGCTGGGCCTGGGGCACGACACGCGGGTCGGTGGTGTAGACGCCGTCGACATCGGTGTAGATCTGACACTCGTCAGCCTTCAGCGCCGCCGCCAGGGCCACGCCAGTGGTGTCGGAGCCGCCACGGCCGAGGGTGGTGATGTTGCCGTGCTCGTCGACGCCCTGGAAACCGGCCACCACCACAACACGCCCGGCCTTGAGGTCGGCGCGGATCTTCTGGTCGTCGATCTGCAGGATGCGCGCCTTATTGTGCGCACTGTCGGTGAGGATGCGCACCTGGTTGCCGGTGTAGGACACCGCCGGCACGCCGCGCTTCATCAGGGCCATGGACAACAGGGCGATGGTGACCTGCTCGCCGGTCGAAACGATCACGTCCAACTCGCGCGGTTCCGGCTTGTCGGTGATCTGCTTGGCCAGGTCGATCAGGCGGTTGGTTTCCCCGCTCATCGCCGACAGCACGACCACCAGGTCGGTGCCTTGCTCGCGGAATTTCTTGACCTTGTCGGCAACCTGCTCGATCCGCTCGATGGAACCGACAGAGGTACCGCCAAATTTCTGTACGATCAACGCCATTTCAAAGGTGCCTCAGCCCTCAAGGGCCCCAAAAAACAATCCAACATGAAGCGGCCGGTGACTGGACACCGGCCGCCTCATCTCAAAGACCCTGCTCGGCGAACGGCACGGCCAGGGCCAGGGCCTGGTCCAGCGCGGCGACGTCGACGCCACCGCCCTGGGCCATGTCCGGACGACCACCGCCCTTGCCACCCACCACTGCAGCGGCTTGCTTCATCAGATCGCCAGCCTTGAGTTGGCCGGAGAGGTCCTTGGTCACGCCAGCCACCAGCACGACCTTGCCCTCATGCTCGCTGCCCAGCAGGATCACTGCATGGCCGAGCTTGTTCTTCAGTTGATCGACGAGCGCCAGCAGAGCCTTGCCATCCTGCCCATCCAGGCGGGCGGCAAGCACCTTGGCACCCTTGACCTCAACGGCCGCGTTGGAGAGATCATCCCCGGCGGCGCTGGCGGCCTTGGCCTGCAACTGCTCGAGTTGCTTTTCCAGCTGGCGGTTGCGCTCGAGCACAGCCGACAGCTTGTCGATCACATTGTCGCGATTACCCTTGACCAGCTGCGCGGCTTCCTTGACCTGCTCTTCGGCAGCGTTCAGGTAGGCCAGCGCGGCGGCACCGGTGATCGCTTCGATACGGCGCACGCCAGAGGCCACGCCGCCTTCGCTGATGATCTTGAACACGGCGATGTCGCCAGTGCGCTTGGCATGGATGCCACCGCACAGCTCGACGGAGAAGTCACCGCCCATGCTCAGCACGCGCACGGTGTCGCCATACTTTTCACCAAACAGCGCCATGGCGCCCTTGGCCTTGGCAGTCTCGATATCGGTCAGCTCGGTTTCGACCGGGGTGTTCTTGCGCACCTCGCGGTTGACGATGTCTTCCAAGGCCTTGATCTGCTCAGGCTTGACCGCCTCGAAGTGGCTGAAGTCAAAGCGCAGGCGCTGGCTGTCCACCAGCGAGCCCTTCTGCTGCACGTGCTCGCCCAGGACCTGGCGCAGCGCCTCGTGCAGCAGGTGGGTGGCCGAGTGATTCAGCGAGGTGGCGTGCTGCACCTCGGCGTCGACCTTGGCCTCGACCGGCGA
The DNA here is from genome assembly GCF_014268885.2 of Pseudomonas xantholysinigenes. Lineage (NCBI taxonomy): Bacteria > Pseudomonadati > Pseudomonadota > Gammaproteobacteria > Pseudomonadales > Pseudomonadaceae > Pseudomonas > Pseudomonas xantholysinigenes. The sequence continues at coordinate 3,927,828 of NZ_CP077095.1, forward strand.
GCCGATGACCAGCGCGCCACTGGCGACCACGCCGTGGTGCAGGAAGGCACCGCCAGTCTTGGTGGTGTCACGCACATCGAAGCGCGCGGCGCCGGCTTGCAGGTAGCCAGTGTCGCCGACCTGGCCACCGGACTCGGCGTAGAACGGCGTGCGATCGAGGACCACGACGCCCTCCTCGCCTTCACCCAGTTGATCGACCGCTTGGCCATCCTTGTACAGGGCGATGATCTTGCCCTGGCCTTCGGTGGCGTCGTAACCGAGGAAGTCGGTAGCGGTGTCGACCTTGACCAGGCTGTTGTAGTCCATGCCGAAGGCGCTGGCGGAGCGGGCACGCTCGCGCTGGGCCTCCATCTCGCGCTCGAAGCCGACTTCGTCGATGCTCAGTTCGCGCTCGCGGGCGATGTCGGCAGTCAGGTCCATGGGGAAGCCGTAGGTGTCGTACAGCTTGAACACCACGTCGCCCGGTACCACCTTGCCCTGCAGCTGGGCCAGGTCTTGCTCGAGGATGCGCAGGCCCTGCTCGAGGGTCTTGGCGAACTGCTCTTCCTCGGTCTTGAGCACGCGCTCGATGTGCGCCTGCTGGCTCTTGAGCTCAGGGAAGGCTTCGCCCATCTCGGCCACCAGCGCGGCGACGATCTTGTGGAAGAAGCTGCCCTTGGCGCCGAGCTTGTTGCCATGGCGGCAGGCCCGACGAATGATGCGGCGCAGTACATAGCCACGGCCTTCGTTGGAAGGCAGCACGCCATCGGCGACCAGGAAGCCGCAGGAACGGATGTGGTCGGCAACCACCTTCAGCGAAGGCTGGTCGTCATTGCTGCAACCAATGGCTTCGGCGGCGGCGGCCAGCAGGCTCTGGAACAGGTCGATCTCGTAGTTCGAGTGCACGTGCTGCATCACCGCACTGATGCGTTCCAGGCCCATGCCGGTGTCCACCGACGGCGCCGGCAGCGGATGCAGAACGCCATCGGCGGTGCGGTTGAACTGCATGAAGACGTTGTTCCAGATCTCGATGTAACGGTCGCCGTCTTCTTCCGGCGAGCCGGGTGGGCCGCCCCAGATGTCGGCGCCGTGATCGTAGAAAATCTCGGTGCATGGGCCGCACGGGCCGGTGTCGCCCATGGTCCAGAAGTTATCGGAGGCGTACGGGGCGCCTTTGTTGTCGCCGATGCGCACCATGCGCTCGGCCGGCACGCCGACTTCCTTGGTCCAGATATCGTAGGCCTCGTCATCGCTGGCGTAGACGGTGACCCACAGTTTTTCCTTCGGCAGGTTCAGCCACTTGTCCGAAGTCAGGAAGGTCCAGGCGAAAGTGATGGCGTCGCGCTTGAAATAGTCGCCGAAGCTGAAGTTGCCCAGCATCTCGAAGAAGGTGTGATGACGGGCGGTGTAGCCGACGTTTTCCAGGTCGTTGTGCTTGCCACCGGCGCGCACGCATTTCTGGCTGCTGACCGCGCGGGTGTAGGCGCGCTTTTCCTGGCCGAGGAAGCAGTCCTTGAACTGGTTCATGCCGGCGTTGGTGAACAGCAGGGTCGGGTCATTGCCCGGGATCAGGGAGCTGGAGGCAACGCGAGTATGTCCCTGCTCTTCGAAGAAGCGGAGGAAGGCTTCACGGATTTCTGCGCTTTTCATAGGTTCTTCCACGGAAACGGCGGCCACACGTCGAATCGACGAAACGACGGCAAAGGGCCGCATTATATCGGTCCTGCAGTCTCGGTGCAGTGTGTTTGTGCGATAGATGCCGTCGGTTGGACGGTTTATCAGACTAAAGCAGTTGGAAACGGCATGACCGCGATGCTAAAGCCAGGGTTTCGCTGCTGGCAAGCCAATTACGGTCCTGGGACGGGGAAAATTAACAGGTTGGTGAATTAAAAGAATTTCATCACCGAAGGGATCCAAAACCAGTCAAGCGCAGAACGCTCCTGTAGGAGCGGCCTTGTGCCGCGAAAGGGCTGCGTAGCAGCCCCAGGATTTCCATGTTGAGCAAAGATCGCCGGGGGCGCGCAAGCCTCAGGCCAGGCGTTGGCCCGAATCCGGCACGATCAGGATACCGGCGCGCAACCCATTCTTGACCTTGGGGTTGGGGAAGATGATCCGCGCACCCTCTTCCTCGACCACCCAGCGCGTCTCGGCCAGGTCCTCGGCCAGCAGGTAGCCCTTGCTCAGCTCGGAGAAGTTCTCGATGTCCGCCGGCAGGTGCAGGTGGAAACTGTCGCTGTGCTTGATGATCTCGCGGGCGACACTGAACAGCTTGAGGCCCTCGAGGGACTGCTCGGTCTGCGGTTCGCTGTCTTCGATAAGCTGGATCAGCCGGGTTTCGAGCCTGTCGAGATTGACCTCTTCGTTCTGTCCGAACGGACGAGCCTTGCCAAGCTCCAGGGTGAAGGCTTCGGCATCGAGCTGCTCGTAGGTAAAGGCGCTGAAAGTGATCGACGACTTGCTCTGCAGCAGGACTGCTTCCATGCCGGCCGCCGCAAGACGGGCAAGCTCGCGACGAGAGTGCGTGCGCCCCTCTTTGAAGGGATACAGGGCGAACTGCTCGATCTTGGACCCACGAATGGCGGTATGCAGGTCGTAATGCAGGCGGGTGCGCTCGGGCTTGCTGAAAAACACTCGGGCAAACTGTTCGAGCTCCGCGGCGCGCAGTGCCTCGAAACCACTGGACAGCTCGTGCCGACCATTGAACAGGCGGTTGATGTCCTGCTCGATGAAACGCTCGCCCTTGCGGATCGCCGCCGGATTGCCGAACAGGAACAAGACGCGCGCGCGCGGCTTGATCTTGCCGTTGGCCACCCCATGCAGCAGGCGCTCGAGCAACTCGATCGGTGCCGTCTCGTTGCCATGGATACCTGCCGAGAGCAGCAGGTCGAGCCCACAATCCTCACCTTCGGGAGGACGCACTTCCAACGCGCCCTCCCCCAGCCAGCGCAAACGCACGCCCCTGGTGGTCACTTGGGTCTTCTCGGCCGGTTCGTGATCGGTCAGGGTCAGCTCAAGCAGTTTGCCAAGGGCGAGCATAGGCGCTTCCTTAGTGGTGGTGGCCGCAATCCGGGCCATGGACGTGGTCGTCGTCACCGGCATCGGCCGGTTCCATTTCCAGTTGCAGGCTGACCAGGTTGGTGGCCATCGGGCGCAGCAGCAGGTTGGCGTACTCGGTGTCGTCTTCTTCGACATCCACGCCAATCAGCAATTGGCCGCGGCCATCCTGCTGAATCCACACTTCCTTGCCTTGCCAGACCACGGCAAAACGCGTGCAGGAGGTTTCCAGCTGGGTGCCGTCTTCATCTTCCAGGATCAGGCGCAGGGCGTCGGACATCAGGGTTTTCTCTCTATCAAGGTTGGCGTTGGAACGGATAGACCGAACCCAGCTTGAGGATCTGGGTCAGTTCATCCAGTGCCGTGCGGCACTCGACCAGCAACTGCGGATCGGCCAGGTCCGCTTCGCCAAGGCGATCGCGGTAGTGCCTGTCGACCCACTGCACCAGGGTGTCGTACAGCGAGGCGGTCATGATAACGCCTTGGTTGACCGCCGCCAGTTCGTTTTCCTTCAACGCCACGCGCAGGCGCAGGCAAGCCGGGCCGCCGCCGTTCTGCATGCTCTGCTTGAGGTCGAACACCTTGACCTCCTTGATCGGGCCACCCTGGCTGGTCAGCTGGCCCAGATACGCCCAGACGCGCTCGTTGTTGCGGCATTCCTCTGGCACCACCAGCAGCATCGAGCCGTCCTCGCGGCTGAGCAGCTGGCTGTTGAACAGGTAGGAACGCACCGCGTCCTCCACCGTCACCGCCGAACGCGGCACACAGATGGCCTGGAAGTTGCCACCCTTGCTGGCCAGTTTAGCCTGCAGTTGGCCAAGCACCGCGTCGGTGTCGAGGAAGGCGTCCTCGTGGTAGAACAGCACCTCGCCGTTGCCCACCGCGATCACATCGTTGTGGAACACACCCTGGTCGATCACCGCCGGGTTCTGTTGAGCGTAGACCACGCCATCGTCGCGCAGGCCGTGCAACCGGGCCACCGCCTGCGAGGCTTCCAGGGTCTGGCGCGCCGGATACTTCTGCGGCGCGGGGTAGCGGCTGTCGAAGGCACTGCGGCCATAGACGAAGAACTCGACGCCGGCATCGCCGTAGGCACGGCAGAAGCGGGTATGGTTGGCCGCGCCCTCGTCACCGAACTGGGCCACCGCCGGCAGCGCCTGATGATGGGCGAAGACCTTGTCGTCATTGAACATGGCGCCCAGCACGCGACTGGTGGTCGGGTGCTCGATGCTGCGGTGGTACTTGCAGTTGAGGTTGGCGGCGGTGAAGTGCACGCGGCCGTCAGCGGTGTCGGCGCTGGGGCTGACGGTGGCGGCGTTGGCCACCCACATGCTCGAGGCCGAGCAACTGGCCACCAGCAGCGGCATGGCCTCCTTCGCGGCGCGCTGGATCACTTCGGCGTCGCTGCCGGTGAAGCCCAGGCGACGCAGCGCGGCCACGTCCGGGCGCTCCTGCGGCGCCAGCACGCCCTGCTGGAAGCCCATTTCCATCAGCGCCTTCATTTTCGCCAGGCCCTGACGCGCCGCCTCGCGCGGGTTGGAACCCTGCTGGCTGTTGCTCTGCGAGGCCACGTTGCCGTACGACAGGCCGCCGTAGTTGTGGGTCGGCCCCACCAGGCCATCAAAATTCACTTCATAGGATTTCATCGGCTAAGCTCCGAGACCTGTTGTTATAGGGTGACGCCCGGCGTCAGGGTCGCCGGCAGTGCAAGGCTTGCGGTCTCCAGCGAAGCCACAGGGTAGGCGCAGTAGTCCGCCGCGTAGTAGGCGCTGGCGCGGTGGTTGCCGCTGGCGCCGACGCCCCCGAACGGCGCGCTGCTGGCGGCACCGGTCAGTTGCTTGTTCCAGTTAACGATGCCAGCGCGGCTGCGCAGCCAGAAGTGCTGGTAGCGGGCATTGGAATCCGACAACAGGCCAGCGGCCAGGCCGTACTGAGTGTTGTTGGCCTCTTCGATCGCCGCGTCGAAGTCGGTGTAGCGAATCACCTGCAGCAGCGGCCCAAAGAACTCTTCATCCGGGCGCCCAGGCACACCGGTGACATCAATGATGCCTGGGGTGAGCAAGGCGGCGCTGGCCTGGGGCTGGGTCATCTCCAGCAACGCCACCGCGCCCTTGCCGAGCAACTCGGCCTGGGCTGCCAGCAGTGCGCGAGCGGCCTGCAGCGAGATCACCGAGCCCATGAATGGCGCGGGCTGCTGGTCGAACGCGCCGACGCTGATGCCACGGCAGACCTCGACCAGGCGCTGGATCAGCGAATCACCCCACGCGCCCTGCGGCACGAGCAGGCGACGGGCACAGGTGCAGCGCTGGCCGGCAGAGATGAAAGCCGACTGGATGATGGTGTACACCGCCGCGTCCAGGTCCTTGACCTCATCGACCACCAGCGGGTTGTTGCCGCCCATTTCCAGGGCGAGGATCTTGTCCGGGCGGCCGGCGAACTGCTGGTGCAGCAGGTTGCCGGTGCGGCTGGAACCGGTGAAGAACAAACCGTCGATGCCCGGGTTGGCAGCCAGTGCCACGCCGGTTTCACGAGCGCCCTGGACCAGGTTGAGCACGCCGGCCGGCAAGCCGGCCTCGATCCAGCACTGGACCGTCAGCTCGGCAACCTTCGGCGTCAGCTCGCTGGGCTTGAAGACCACGCAGTTGCCGGCCAGCAGCGCCGGCACGATATGCCCATTGGGCAGGTGGCCGGGGAAGTTGTACGGGCCGAACACCGCGACCACGCCGTGGGGCTTGTGCCGCAACACGGCAGTAGCGTCGGCCAGCGGGCCGCTCTTCTCACCGGTGCGCTCGCGATAACTCTGCACCGAGATGGCGACCTTGTTGACCATGCTGGTCACTTCGGTGGCCGACTCCCACAGCGGCTTGCCGGTTTCTTCACCGATGCAGCGCGCCAGTTCTTCGGCTCGCGCCTTGAGCTTGTCGGCAAAGGCCTCCAGCACGCTTGTACGCGCCTCCAGGCTCAACGATGCCCAGGCCGGGAACGCTTGGCGGGCAGCCTGGACGGCAGCCTCGACCTGGGCCGCATCGGCGCCCTGCCCCTGCCAGATCACTGCCTGGCTGACAGGATTGAGCGATTGCAGGGCTTCGCCCTGGCCAGCCAGCCATTGGCCGGCGATGTAATGCGTGGTCATTTATTGAGCCTCCCGACCGGCGGACAGCGGTACCGCGCGGACGTTGTCGCCAGCCCCCAGGCGCAGGCGCTTGGCGGTTTGCGGGTCGACCACCAGGGTGCCGGCCGCCAGACGGGCGGGCGCGGCGGTGATGCGGCAGTCTTCGCGCTTGCGGTTGTGAATGATGTAGGGCGTGGCGTCATCACCAGGGGTACCGACCGCCAGCACCAGGGTTTCGCTGTCGCGCACGGCACGAATCTTCGACGTCTCGCACTCGATGGCCGGGCCAGCATCGAAGATGTCGACGAAGCCTTGGTAGTTGAAGCCCTCGCGCTTGAGCATCGCCAGGGCAGGCTCGGTGTCGCTGTGTACGCGGCCGATGACATTGCGCGCCGCCTCCGACAGGAAGCAGGTGTACAACGGGAACTTGGGCATCAGCTCGGCGATGAACGACTTGTTGCCCACGCCGGTGAGGTAGTCGGCCTGGCTGAATTCCATCTTGAAGAAGTGCCGGCCAAGGCTTTCCCAGAACGGCGAACGCCCCTGCTCGTCGGACATGCCACGCATCTCGGCGATGATCTTGTTGCCGAACAGCTCGGGGAACTCGGCAATGAACAGCATCCGCGCCTTGGACAGCAGGCGACCGTTGAGGCCACTGCGGTAGTCGCTGCGCAGGAACAACGAGCACAGCTCAGAGTTGCCGGTCAGGTCGTTGGCCAGGAACAGGGTCGGGATCTCGCGGTAGATGTTCAGCTCCTGCGAGGCGCTGACGGTCAGGCCGACCCGGTAGTTGTACCAGGGTTCGCGCAGGCCGACGGCACCGGCAATGGCGCTGATACCGACCACCAGGCCCTCGTCGTTTTCCAGCACGAACAGGTAGTCGGTATCGCCGCGCTCGGCTTCGCCGCGGAAGCTCTTCTCGGCCCAACCAACGCGGTGGCCGAGGCGCTCCTCGTTGGCCGGCAGCGTGGTCAGCCCGGTGGTGCCAGTGCTGCGGGCCAGCTCGATCAGCGCGGGTAAATCGCTGCTGCGTACAGGACGAACGATCATGCTATCTCCTTGTGCGGCGGCCTGTGCCTGCCGCGAAACTCTCTGTTGCGCCAACTCAGACCGCGACCAGGCGCACGCTGGCACCTTCGCCGACACCCAGGGCCTCGGCGGCCTCGCTGTTCAGGCTGACCGGTTTTCCCGGCACCCAATCCAGCTCCAGCAACACCGCGCGGTAGTCCTGCAACTGGCCGTTGCACACCAGATAGGGGCGCCCGCCCTTGGCTGGCGCATCGTCGAGCTTGACCGGCACCACCCGGCTCTGGGCAATCGAGCGGATGCCCGAGGTGCGCGCATGCAGGGTTGGGCCACCGTCGAAGATGTCGATGTAGTGCTCGGTCTCGAAGCCCTCGCGCATGAGGATATCGAAGGTGATCTGTGCCCGCGGATGCACCTGGCCCATGGCCTCCTGGGCCTCGTCGGCCAGCAGCGGCACGTAGATCGGGTAATGCGGCATCAGCTCGGCGAGGAAGGTCCGGCTCTTCAGCCCGCACAGGCGCTCGGCGTCGGCATAGTTGAGGTCGAAGAAGTTGCGCCCGATGGCATCCCAGAACGGCGACTCGCCCTGTTCGTCGCTGTAGCCGACGATCTCGGTCACCACCGATTCGGCGAAGCGCTCGGGGTGCGCGGCCATGAACAGCAGGCGCCCTCGGGAGTTGAGCTCGGCGAAGGCGCTGTTGACCAATTCCGGCAGCACGTAGAAGCTGGTCAGCAGGCTGTTGCCGGTGAGGTCGTGGCACAGCGACAGGACATGGATCTTGTTGTGGATCTTCAGCTCGCGCGAGGCATGCACGAAGGTCTCGTTGCGGAAGCTGTAGAACGGCTCGGAGTAACCGGCCGAGGCGACGATGGCCGAGCAGCCGACCAGTTTTCCGGTGGCGCTGTCCTCGAGCACGAAGAAATAGCTCTCCTCGCCGTTGAAACTCACTTCGGCGGCGAACGAGGTTTCCGAGGCGGCGATCTTGTCGCCCAGGCGAGCGGTGTCGTCCGGCAGCGAGGTGACACCAATGGGGCTGTCGGCAGCCATGCGCTGCACTTCGTTCAGATCCGCCATTTGCGCGGGGCGCATCACCAGCATGGTGTCACTCCTTTCGGGAAAGCACGCCGATCACATCGGCACGGAAAAACGGCGGGCACGCGCCACCACCTGCAAGCAGGTGCCCGCACTGGAATTCAGGTTTCGCCGGCCCGGCGGGGCCGGCGAAAGGACCGCAGGATCAGCCCTGGGTCAGTTTGCCCACGGCACGCTCGAAGCGCGCCAGGCCTTCATCGATATCGGCATCCTCGACCACCAGGCTCGGGGCGAAGCGCACCACGTCCGGACCGGCCTGCAGGACCATCACGCCTTCCTTCTCGGCGGCATTGAGGATGTCCTTGGCCTTGCCTTTCCAGGCGTCGCTGAGCACGCAGCCAATCAGCAGGCCGACACCGCGCACCTGGGTGAACAGGCCGGCTTCCTGGCCAATCTTCTCCAGGCGGGTCTTGAAGCGCTCGTGCTTGGCCTTGATGCCCGCCAGAGTTTGCGGGGTATTGACCACATCAAGCACGGCGCAGGCCACGGCGCAGGCCAGTGGGTTGCCGCCATAGGTGGTGCCGTGGGTGCCGACGGCCAGGTGCTTGGCCAGCTCGCTGGTGGTCAGCATGGCGCCGATCGGGAAACCACCGCCCAGGCTCTTGGCGCTGGTGAGGATATCCGGGGTGACGCCGTAGTGCTGGTAGGCGTACAGCGAACCGGTACGGCCAACGCCGGTCTGCACTTCATCGAAGATCAGCAGGGCATTGTGTTCATCACACAGCTTGCGCGCGCCCTCCAGGTAGTCCTTGTCGGCCGGGACCACGCCGCTCTCGCCCTGGATCGGCTCGATGACCACGGCGCAGGTCTTGTCGGAAATCTGCGCCTTGAGCGCTTCCAGGTCGTTGTAGGGCACATGGCTGATACCAGTGATCTTCGGACCGAAGCCGTCGGAATACTTGGGCTGGCCACCAACGCTGACGGTGAACAGGGTGCGACCGTGGAAGCTGTTCACGGTGGCGATGATCTCGTGCTTCTCCGGGCCGAAGCGGTCATGAGCGACGCGACGGGCCAGCTTGAAGGCGGCCTCGTTGGCCTCGGCGCCGGAGTTGCAGAAGAACGCGCGCTCGGCGAAGGTCGCGTCCACCAGCTTGTGCGCCAGGCGCAGGGCCGGCTCGTTGGTGAATACGTTGGAGACGTGCCAGAGGGTATTGGCCTGTTCGGTCAGTGCCTTGACCAGCGCCGGGTGGCAGTGGCCGAGGGCGTTGACCGCGATGCCGCCAGCAAAGTCGATCAGCTCGCGCCCGGTCTGGTCCCAGACTCGGGAACCCTCGCCTCGCACAGGAATGAAGGCCGCCGGGGAGTAGTTGGGAACCATGACCTGGTCGAAATCGGCACGTTGCACCGGGGCTTGCTCAACGGACATCTGAGTCTCCTGAAGAGGAACGCTGGCCAGGAAGTGGCGAGCGATGGAGCGATTGTAAGGACTGATCGGCGCCTGTCCTTGCTGCCAGGCGACAACTTGTTACAGCGCCAAACCGTGTTTTCACGCGGTTTTCGGCAATGCGACAAACAGTGTCGCATTCGCGCAGTGTACGGGAGAGAGGGGGCTGGGTGAACGGGTGTGCACATCAAGAAGAAAGGCAGCCTGCGCCGGCCTCTTCGCGGGCAAGTCCACCCCCACAGGATGGTGCCGCACCTGAAAACGACAGATTACCTGTGGGAGCGGGTTTACCCGCGAAAGGGCCAGCACAGGGAATAGATAAATCAGCCCTTCTCGGCCGGCGCCGAACTGAGCTCGAACGGGCTGCTGCTGCGCCGCTGGTTGCGGTCTTCACGCGGCGTGGCGCCAAAGAAGTTGCGGTACGCACTGGAAAAATGCGGCCCCGAGGAGAACCCGCAGGACAAGCCGATCTGGATGATCGACTTGCTGGTCTGCATCAGCATCTGCCGCGCCTTGTTCAGGCGCAGCTCCAGGTAGTACTGGCTGGGCACGCGATTGAGGTACTGCTTGAAGATCCGCTCCAGCTGACGGCGCGACACGCACACATGCTGGGCGATCTCGTCGGTGGTCAGCGGCTCCTCGATATTGGCTTCCATCAGCAACACCGCCTGGGTGAGCTTCGGATGGCTGGAGCCTAGACGATTCTGCAGGGGTATACGCTGGCGCTCGCCACCTTCGCGAATGCGCTCGACCACCAGCTCCTCCGACACCGCCCCCGCCAGCTCCGCGCCGTGATCCCGGGCCAGCAGGGCCAGCAGCAGGTCGGTCACCGCCATGCCGCCGCACGCGGTCAGGCGATCACGATCCCAATCGAACAGATGGCTGGTGGCGATCACCTTGGGGAAACGCTCGCTGAAGTCATCCTGCCAGCGCCAGTGCACGGCGGCGCGGTAGCCATCGAGCAAGCCCAACAAGGCCAGCGGATAGACCCCGGCAGACAGCCCGCCAATCATGCAACCACTGCGTGCCAGCTGCTTGAGCGCTGTCGACAGCGCCGAACCGACAGCCGCTGGCGGCTCATCGGCCAGCAGGAACAACTTGTGACAGCCCTCCAGGCGACCGTTCCACGGTTCGCCCGGCAGGCGCCAGCTGCCCTCCTGCCCGGCCTCGGCCTGCAGATAGAGCAGTTCGTAGGCCACGTCCGGATGCACCCGCTGGGCCACCAGCAACACTTCTTCCGCCAGCGCCAGGGTCAGCGGCTTGGTGCCGGGCCAGATGAGAAATCCGATTCGCTGGGTGGTCATAGGGCGTGGTCCGAAACCTGGAAAGAAGGGTTCGCGCTTGTGGCGCCAGGGCATGCTGCGTGCGTTGCGCAGCATGCCCCATCATGGTGCAAAGTGCAGCCTTTACTTCAGGCTACCGGAAAGGAACTGCTTGAGGCGCTCGGACTGCGGATTGACCAGCACTTCGCGCGGGCAACCGCGCTCCTCTACCAGGCCCTTGTGCAGGAACACCAGCTGGTTGGAAACCTCGCGGGCAAACCCCATCTCGTGGGTGACCACGACCATGGTGCGGCCTTCCTGGGCCAGCGACTGCATGACCTTGAGCACATCCCCCACCAACTCAGGATCAAGCGCCGAGGTCGGTTCGTCGAACAGCATCACCTCCGGCTCCATGGCCAGGGCACGGGCAATCGCCACCCGCTGCTGCTCGCCACCGGACATGTGGCCCGGGAAGGCGTCCTTGCGATGGGCCACGCCCACCTTGGCCAGGTAATACTCGGCCTTCTCCAGTGCTTCCTTCTTGTTCACGCCCAGCACATGCACCGGCGCTTCGATGATGTTCTCCAGCGCGGTCATGTGCGACCACAGGTTGAAATGCTGGAACACCATCGACAGGCGCGAACGCATGCGCTGCAGCTGCTTGGGATCGGCGGCCTTGAGCGCGCCATCCTTGCCGGCCACCAGCTTGAGCTCTTCGTTGTTGAGCAGGATCTTGCCCGCATGCGGCTGCTCGAGCAGGTTGATGCAGCGCAGGAAGGTCGACTTGCCCGAGCCGCTGGAGCCGATGATGCTGATCACATCGCCCGCCTTGGCTTCCAGCGAGACACCCTTGAGCACCTCGTGGCTGCCATAGCGCTTGTGCAGGTCTTGGATTTGCAGTTTGTACATGCTGTCGGTTCTCACAGAGCGGTCAGTGCTTGCGCGGCGCCAGGTAGCCGAGCCAACGGCGTTCGGCCAGCTTGAACAGGCGCACGAGGATGAAGGTCAGGCACAGGTAGAACACGCCCGCCGTGATGTAGGCCTCGAAAGGCAGGTAGTACTGGGCATTGACCGTGCGCGCGGCACCGGTGATGTCGATCAGGGTGACGATCGACGCCAGGCTGGTGGTCTGCAGCATCATGATCACTTCGTTGCTGTACTGCGGCAGCGCCCGACGCAATGCCGAAGGCAGCAGGATGCGGCGGTACATCTTCATGCGCGACATGCCGATGGCCTTGGCCGCCTCGATCTCGCCATGGGGCGTGGCCTTGAGGCTGCCGGCGATGATCTCGGCGGTGTAGGCGCTGGTGTTGACGGCAAAGGCCAGGCAGGCACAGAAGGTCGCGCTGGACAACCACGGCCACAGGAAGCTCTCGCGCACCGCCTCGAACTGGGCCAGGCCGTAGTAGATCAAAAACAGCTGCACCAGCATCGGCGTGCCGCGGATCACATAGGTGTACAGCCAGGCGCTCATGTTCACCAGCGGCTGCTTGGACACCCGCATCAGGCCCAGCGGGATGGCCGCCAGCAGGCCAAAGAACAGCGACAGCGCCAGCAGCTTGAGGGTGGTCAGCAGGCCACCCAGGTACAGCGGCATGGCTTCCCAGATGACGTTGTAGTCGAAGATCATAGTTCAGCCGCCTTGACGCCCACCGAGTAGCGCTTCTCGAGATACTTCAACGCCAGCAGCGAGACACTGGTCAACACCAGGTACAACGCCGCCACCGCCAGGAAGAAGGTGAAGGGTTCGCGGGTGGCATCGGCCGCCTGCTTGGCCTTGAACATCATGTCCTGCAGGCCGACCACGGAAATCAGCGCGGTCGCCTTGGTCAACACCAGCCAGTTGTTGGTGAAGCCCGGGATCGCCAGGCGAATCATCTGCGGCACCATGATCCGGAAGAACACCTGCACACCGCTCATGCCATAGGCCGCGCCCGCCTCGGCCTGCCCCTTGGGAATACCCAGGAAGGCGCCACGGAAGGTTTCCGAGAGGTAGGCACCGAAGATGAAGCCCAGGGTGCCGATGCCGGCGACCAGGGGGTTCAGGTCGATGTAGTCGTCATAGCCGAGCAGCGGCGCCACCCGGTTAATGATGTCCTGGCCGCCATAGAAGATCAGCAGGATCAGGACCAGGTCGGGGATGCCACGGATGACCGTGGAGTACAGATCCCCTAACCAGGCCAACCAGCGCACCGGCGACAAGCGCAGCGCCACGCCGATCAGGCCGAGGACGATGGCCAGGGCCATCGACGACAGGGCGAGCTGCAGCGTCAGCCACGCTCCGTCGAGGATGACTGCCCCATAGCCTTTCAACATGATTCGGATTCCTCAGGGCTTGGGAATGAAAAATGGTGCAAACCTCAGAGATTCTGCTGTTTGCACCATTACACAGGTGTATCTCGACGTCTTACTTGGCGTCAGGGCCGTAGATGTCGAAATTGAAGTACTTGGCTTCGATCTGCTTGTACTTGCCGTTGGCACGGATCGCGTCGATGGCCGCGTTGATGCGGTCGGCGTTGGCCTTGTCACCCTTGCGCACGGCGATACCGACGCCATCACCGAAGTACTTGGTGTCGGTGAAGGCCGGGCCAACGAAGGCGAAGCCCTTGCCAGCGTCGGTCTTCAGGAAGCCGTCCTCGAGCAGGGTGGCGTCGGCCACGGTACCGTCCAGGCGGCCGGCGGCGACATCGAGGTAGATTTCGTTCTGGGTGCCGTAAGGCACGACGGTGGCGCCTTGCGGGGCCAGGACTTCCTTGGCGAAGCGGTCGTGGATGGAGCCGCGCTGCACGCCGATCTTCTTGCCCTTGAGCTCGACCAGGCTGTCGCTGACGGTGGTGCCTTCCTTCATGACCAAGCGGGCCGGGGTCAGGTAGTAGCGCTTGGTGAAGTCGACCGACTTCTTGCGATCGTCAGTGATCGACATGGACGACAGGATGGCGTCGATCTTGCGCACTTTCAGCGCCGGGATCAGGCCGTCGAACTCCTGCTCGACCCAGGTGCACTTGGCTTTCATCTCTTCGCACAAGGCATTGCCGATGTCGTAGTCGAAGCCGGCCAGGCTGCCGTCGGGCTGCTTGAAGGCGAAGGGTGGGTAGGCGGCCTCGATACCAATCTTCAACGGCTTCTCGTCGGCCTGCGAGACCAGGGAAAACATGGAAAGCGCCAGGGCGCCAAGCAGTGCGAGCTTCTTCATCAGGTAACTCCATCGGTACGGGGCAATACAAGGCAGTTGTAACGGCTGCCCGATATGCGAATGGGTACAACGCGAGCCGCGCAGGGTTCGACCAAGGTCGCAGACCACGAGCGAGTGAGTGGCATTTTAGCGACAGCCCGGTAGTCGATATTTCTTCAAAGCGACAACTAGTTACAGAAGCGCCTGGAACCGCGGCGGGCGATATTGACAGCTCCTGCGGATTATGCAAGAGCAAAAAAGAAATAACCCATACACAAAGCAATAAGCGGGCCCATTATTGGCAAAGCCTTGTATTCCGGCAAGTGCAGCGTGCCGCAGCGCAAGAAATGCTCGCAAAAACGCACCGTTCTGGCACGTGAATGTTTCTGCAGGCCCCGGTTTTGTGCGAAATAGGTGACAGCGAAAGGTTACCGATGAATGTCGGAGTAACACCTCTGTAGCAAAGCAAAAGCCCCGCCGGTTGCCCGGCGGGGCTTTGTTCATCGTTTCAGGGCGGTCGACGATCAGGCGGAAGCCAGGCTCATCGCCTTGTGGGTGTCGATCAGGTGCTGCACCACCCCCGGGTCGGCCAGGGTCGAGATATCCCCCAGCGCATCGTATTCACCGGTGGCGATCTTGCGCAGGATCCGGCGCATGATCTTGCCCGAGCGGGTCTTCGGCAGCCCCGGCGCCCACTGGATCACATCCGGCGAGGCGATCGGGCCGATTTCCTTGCGCACCCAGTTCTTCAGCTCCAGGCGCAACTGCTCGCTCGGCTCCACACCGGCATTGAGGGTGACATACACATAGATGCCCTGCCCCTTGATATCGTGCGGCACACCCACCACCGCGGCCTCGGCCACCTTGGCATGGGCGACCATGGCGCTCTCGATCTCGGCGGTGCCCATGCGGTGGCCGGAGACGTTGAGCACATCATCCACGCGACCGGTGATCCAGTAGTAGCCATCTTCATCGCGACGGGCGCCGTCACCGGTGAAGTACATGCCGCGGAAGGTCTTGAAGTAGGTATCGACGAAACGGTCGTGATCGCCGTACAGCGAGCGCGACTGGCCCGGCCAGGAATCGAGGATCACCAGGTTGCCCTCGGCGGCGCCTTCGATCAGGTTGCCCAGGTTGTCCACCAGCGCCGGCACCACACCGAAGAACGGACGGGTCGCCGAGCCTGGCTTGAGCGCGGTGGCACCCGGCAACGGGCTGATCAGCACGCCGCCGGTCTCGGTCTGCCACCAGGTGTCGACGATCGGGCAACGCTCCTTGCCCACGGTCTTGTAGTACCAGTTCCAGGCCTCGGGGTTGATCGGCTCGCCCACCGAGCCCAGCAGGCGCAGGCTGGAGCCATCGGCACCGGCCACCGCCGCCTCGCCTTCGGCCATCATGGCGCGGATGGCGGTAGGCGCGGTGTAGAGGATGTTGACCTTGTGCTTGTCGACGATCTTCGACACCCGGGTGATGTCCGGGTAGTTCGGCACGCCTTCGAACAGCAAGGTAGTGGCACCGTTGGCCAGCGGGCCGTAGACGATGTAGCTGTGGCCGGTGACCCAGCCGACGTCGGCGGTGCACCAGTAGACCTCGCCCGGGCGGTAGTCGAACACGCGCTCGTGGGTCAGCGCCGCATACACCAGGTAACCACCGGTGGTGTGCAGCACGCCCTTGGGCTTGCCGGTGGAACCGGAGGTATAAAGGATGAACAGCGCTTCCTCGGCGCCCATCTCTTTAGGCGCGCAATGGCTGGAGGCGACCTTCATCAGGTCCTCAAACCAGATGTCGCGATGCTGGTGCCAGGCGATATCACCACCGGTGCGCTTGCACACGATGATCTTCTGCACGCTGTTGGTTTCAGGGTTGGTCAGGGCCAGGTCGACGTTGGCCTTGAGCGGCGTGCGACGGCCGCCACGCAGGCCTTCGTCGGCAGTGATCACCACCTTGGACTTGCAGTCGATGATGCGTCCGGCCAGAGCCTCGGGCGAGAAGCCGCCGAACACCACCGAGTGGATCGCGCCGATGCGGGCGCAGGCCAGCATGGCGACCACGGCCTCGGGGATCATCGGCATGTAGATGGTCACCACATCACCACGGTGCACGTCCTGGCCACGCAGGGCGTTGGCGAACTTGCAGACCTGCTCGTGCAGTTCGCGGTAGGTGATGTTGCGGTGCTCGGAAGGGTCATCGCCCTCCCAGATGATCGCCAACTGGTCGCCACGCGCTTCGAGGTGACGATCCAGGCAGTTGTAGGAGACGTTCAGAGTGCCGTCGGCGAACCACTTGATATCGACGTGGTGGTCGTCGAACGAGGTCTGCTTGACCTTGGTGAAGGGCTTGATCCAGTCCAGACGCTGGGCCTGCTCGCGCCAGAAGCCGTCCGGATTGATCACCGATTGCTGGTACATGGCCTTGTAGGTGGCCTCGTCGGTCAGGGTACTGGCCGCAACCTCGGGACGAACGGGATACAGTGGAGCCGCACTCATCTGTGTTACCTCGGTGTAATAGTTGTTTTTGTATGGAACCGTTTGTAACTGTACCAGAGCAGCAAACACCATTCGACGTTGGTAGTAACGCGCCGCCCCGGCAACCCGCTGTTTGAACCGGGCCGCTCTAGCACATGGCATTCAGTCATCCCATGCAGCAACGACAGTGAATACCTGGGGGATTGTTACAGATTCTGTCAAAAGACTTTATCAAAACCCCCTCTGTTTCAGCCCCGGCCACCCTCCTAGAATTCACCTCGCCAGCAACGGCAACGCGATTAACTTGGTAACAGCCCCCACCCAGGCAAAGTTAATTCGCAGCTCATCCTGATAGTTGAAACTTGCTGTACTCGCGGCGCCCTCAGCGCCGCGTGCCCCCTCACGACCTTAGATAGGTAAATAGAAAATGAAAGCTTTACTGGTATTGGTACTTGGCAGTCTTTGCGGCGCGGCAATGGCCGGCGAGGCAAACAATGCCGAGCAGATTCCGGTTGAACAGTACAGTTATTCGCAGCACCTGGACATCGCCCGTGTTATTTCCATGAGCGAAGTGCCTAATGTTTGCGAAGTCGTACCCGCCCGCATGACCTACGAAGACTCCAAAGGTCAGAAGCACATTCTCGAATACCGCGTGATGGGGAACGGCTGCTCCAACGGCTGATTGCCGATGCCCAAGGGGCCGCCCTGCGGCCCTTCGCGGGAAACACCATCAACTCGCCATGAGCAGGCTCATGCACAGCCCACTTTATTCCGCCGACTTGCCCAACGAATAATCACGCAACTTGTTGGCGATGGTCGTATGCGAAACCCCTAGCCGCTTGCCCAATGCGCGACTGCTTGGAAACTCGCCCAGCAAACTTTCCAACACGGCTTTTTCAAAACGCCCGACAATTTGCGAAAGATCGCCATCCAGCGAAAACTCGCCCAATGGCTGGCGCACGCCATAATCCGGCAAGCGAATATGTTCGCTTTTTACCACGCCACCTTCACATAACGACACCGCCTGGAACAAGACGTTTTCCAGTTGCCTTACATTGCCTGGCCAATGGTACTGGCTCAACTTGTCCATCGCCGAAGATGCCAGGCGCGGCATCGGGCAACCAATCTGCCGACTGGCCTGATCAAGGAAGTGCTGCACCAAGCCCTCCAACCCATCCATGCATTCGCGCAATGGCGGTATGTGCAGCGACAACACATTCAAACGATGGTAGAGATCCTGGCGGAACTCACCGCGCGCGCAGAGTTCGGACAGGTCGACCTGGGTCGCGCAGATCACCCGCACATCGAGATAGACCTCTTCATCGCTGCCCACCCGGCGGAAACAGCCGTCCTGCAAGAAGCGCAACAGCTTGACCTGCAGTCGTGGGCTCATCTCCCCGACGCCATCGAGAAACAGCGTGCCACCAGCGGTCAGCTCCAACAGCCCAAGCTTGCCCTCGGCCCGCGCCCCCTCGAAGGCTCCGGGCCCATAGCCGAACAGCTCGGTCTCGGCCATCGACTCCGGCAGGCCGGCACAGTTGAGCGCCATCAACGGCGCCTGGCCGCGCGGGCTGGCCAGGTGGCAGGCGCGCGCCAGCAGCTCCTTGCCGGTACCCGTCTCGCCCTCGATCAACAAAGGCGCATCCAGCGGCGCCATGCGTCGCGCTTCACGCACTACCGCCGCCATCACCCTGGAGCTCTGGAAGATGCTGTCGAACCCGCGCAGCTCCTGCTTGCGCACGTTGTAGATACGCTCACCGATACGATCAGCGCGATGCAGGGTCAGCACAGCGCCAGCCAAGGCCTCGCTCTCGTCGTGCTCCGATTGCAGCGGCGCGATATCGGCCAGGAACACATCGCCCTTGACCTTGATGCGCAAGCCGTTGATCCGCGACTTGTTGGCCCGCACCAGCTCCGGCAGGTCGAAGTCCTCGACATAGCGCGACAAGGGGATCCCCGGCACCTCGTCGACGCGCACCCCGAGCAGCTGCGCCGCGCCGCGGTTGGCAGCGACGATACTGCCGCCCATGTCGATCGACAGCACCGGGAAATCCAGCGCCCCGAGCAGCGCGTTCAACTCCATGTGCCGACGTTCGCTGGGCATCAAGCCGACGCGCTTGACCCCGAACACCCCGGCGATCGACTCGAACTTGGGCCGTAGTGCCTGGAACTGCAGGTTGATCAGGTTCGGACAGTGCAGGTAGATGGCGTTGCCGTGGTCACCGCCCACCTCGCCGCGCAGCACGTTGATGCCGTACTCCACCAGCAGGTTGAGGATGTCCCGGAGGATGCCGATACGGTTTTGGCAATGCACCTTGATACGCATGGAGGCTCTCGAAACAGACAAAAATTTCGTTGGTCGACGGAAAACTCGTAAAGATAAGCTGACAAAAACAGCACATAGGCCAGCCTGGCACCCACCATTTTCCGGGATCAATCCGATCTTGTAAAATTATCGTTACAAAAACCCTGCAAACGAATGTCACCTCCAGTGGCAAACACCCGTGCAAAGCACCAAGGACGGGGTTATCTCTAGGGCATGTCCTGAACATAACAAGAATGTCCTCCCAGGAGAGCCACATGAAACAGACGCACTACGTGGCCCGTGAGCCCGATGCGCACGGCTTCATCGACTACCCGCAGCAAGAGCATGCGGTGTGGAACACCCTGATCACCCGCCAGCTGAAAGTCATCGAAGGCCGGGCCTGTCAGGAGTACCTGGACGGCATCGAGCAGCTCAAGCTGCCCCATGACCGCATTCCGCAACTGGGCGAAATCAACAAGGTGCTGGGCGCCACCACGGGCTGGCAAGTCGCCCGGGTGCCAGCGCTGATCCCCTTCCAGACCTTCTTCGAACTGCTCGCCAGCAAGCGCTTCCCGGTCGCCACCTTCATCCGCACCCCGGAAGAGCTGGACTACCTGCAGGAGCCCGACATCTTTCACGAGATCTTCGGCCACTGCCCACTGCTGACCAACCCTTGGTTCGCCGAATTCACCCACACCTACGGCAAGCTCGGCCTGGCCGCGACCAAGGAAGAGCGCGTCTACCTGGCGCGCCTGTACTGGATGACCATCGAGTTCGGCCTGATGGAAACCGCCCAGGGCCGCAAGATCTACGGCGGCGGCATCCTCTCCTCGCCGAAGGAGACCGTCTACAGTCTGTCAAGCGAGCCCGAGCACCAGGCCTTCGATCCGATCGAGGCCATGCGCACGCCGTACCGCATCGACATCCTGCAGCCCCTGTACTTCGTCCTGCCGAGCATGAAGCGCCTGTTCGACCTGGCCCACGAAGACATCATGGCCATGGTCCACCAGGCCATGCAGTTGGGGCTGCACGCACCGAAGTTTCCACCCAAGGTCGCTGCCTGAGCGGCCTTGTCGATAACAACTCAAACCGGAAAACACCTATGAATGCCTTGAACCAAGCCCACTGCGAAGCCTGCCGCGCCGATGCGCCGAAAGTCACCGACGAAGAACTGGCGGTGCTGATCCGCGAGATTCCGGACTGGAACATCGAAGTCCGCGACGGTCACATGGAGCTCGAGCGCGTGTTCCTGTTCAAGAACTTCAAGCACGCCCTGGCCTTCACCAATGCCATCGGCGAAATTGCCGAGGCCGAAGGTCACCACCCGGGCCTGCTGACCGAATGGGGCAAGGTCACCGTGACCTGGTGGAGCCATTCGATCAAAGGCCTGCACCGCAATGACTTCATCATGTGCGCGCGCACCGATGAAGTCGCCAAGACTGCCGAAGGGCGCAAGTGATGCACTTCACGGCCATTGGCCGGGTCCCCGGCGACCCGATCCTCGGCCTGATGGAGGCCTACGCCCGCGATGCCAACCCGGACAAGTTCGACCTGGGTGTCGGCGTATTCAAGGACGCCCAGGGCCTGACGCCGATTCCCGCCGCAGTCAAGCAGGCCGAGCAACGGTTGGTCGAGCGCCAGGCGAGCAAGAGCTACATCGGCGGCCACGGCGACGCGGCGTTCGGTCGGTTGATCAGTGAACTGGTGCTGGGCAGCGCTTCGCCGCTGCTCGCCGCCCAGCGCGCCGGCGCCACCCAGACCCCAGGCGGTACCGGCGCCCTGCGCCTGGCCGCGGAGTTCATCGCCCACTGCCTGCCGGGCCGTGGCGTCTGGCTGAGCAACCCGACCTGGCCGATCCACGAGACAATCTTCGCCGGCGCCGGGCTCAAGGTGTCCCACTACCCCTATGTGGGTGCGGACAATCGCCTGAACGTCGCTGGCCTGCTCGCCGCGCTGGAGCAAGCCCCTGAAGGCGACGTGGTATTGCTGCACGCCTGCTGCCACAACCCCACCGGCTTCGACCTGGGCCAGGACGACTGGCGCGCGGTGCTCGCCATCGTCAAGCGGCGCAACCTGCTGCCCTTGATCGACTTCGCCTACCAAGGCTTTGGCGACGGCCTGGAGGAAGACGCCTGGGCGGTGCGCCTGTTCGCCGCCGAATTGCCGGAGCTGCTGGTCACCAGCTCCTGCTCGAAGAACTTCGGCCTCTATCGCGACCGCACCGGCGCGCTGCTGGTGAGCTGTCATGACGCCGAAAAACTGCAGGATGTGCGCAGTCAGCTGGCATTCATCGCACGCAACCTGTGGTCGACACCGCCGGACCACGGTGCCGCAGTGGTGGCCGAGATTCTTGGCGACCCGGCACTGAAAGCGCTGTGGGTTAAAGAAGTGAACGCCATGCGCCAGCGCATCGCCGAGCTGCGCCAGGGGCTGGTCCAGGCCCTGGCGCCCCACGGCCTGGCCGAGCGCTTCGCGCACATCGCGGCGCAACGCGGGATGTTCTCCTATACCGGGCTGAACCCGGAGCAGGTGCGCCAACTGCGTGAGCGGCACAGCGTGTACATGGTCGGTACCGGTCGGGCGAACATCGCCGGGGCCGATGCCCAGCGCCTGGAACAGCTGGCCGCGGCCATCGCCGACGTCTGTCGCTGATCGCGCCGCTACTGTCTTGCAAAGAGGCCTCCATCTGCCGCGCCCCTCCTGTGGGAGCGGCTTCAGCCGCGAACACCGGCATGGCCGATGCCAGGCACCGTGTCGCTGGCTTCGCGGCAGCTCGAGAAACCTCAACAGGCCAACTGCCCCCACAGTCTTGCCGATGCCCGAACGCTGCCATTGCTTGGCCGATCGCCGCAATAACCGATAAGCGCGGCGGAAAAATCTCAAACTGTCATCCAGACTGCGGTATCCTGCCCCAGCTTTTCGAAGCCTCACGCGCGCCAAGGCGCTGTCTTTTCACTCACACTTGCGAGGAACGACGAGATGCATGAAATCCCGAATCTTCCCTTCCCAAGCCTGAACCCCGAAGAGCAATCCGTTGCCGCCCACGCCGAACCGACGCCTGCCGTCGACCAGGACGGCGACGATCCATCCAGCGCCGACCAGGACTAACTCGCGCACCGTCCGACCGTGTGAAAACGGCTGACCTGGAGTACCTCCCCGTCATCGCGTTTTCACACCGTCCAGCCACTCGTGGCGCGTTATCCCACTACCGCCTCGCGCTCATTTCAACTCGACAGACTGATGCCTCCCCCACAGGAGACATCACATGTCAAAAAAATCCGGGCTCATTGCCACCAAACCTTCGGCAATCCATACCATCAACCTCGATGATGGGATCTTGGACGATAGCTTTCCCGACGACCAAGCCGCCACGACCTCACAGGGCGAAGTCGCTATCACGCAACCTGTCGAACGCGATCCTTTACCAGGCATATCGCTCAGCACGACACAACTGCTCGAAAATATTCGAGTACATGTGTCGGCAACCACCCCTACAGCAGCGACAACCGCTAGCGATCCGGACATTCCTTCCAGCGCACCAACCGAAGCGCACGACTACATCAAAGCGGTTCACTGCACACTCAACTATCTGCTCGACACGCATGCCCAGTTCCCCAGCGATCCCACCGGCCTCTTTCTAGAACTGATGGACCTGTACGCTGACAGCAGGACCTATGCCTTGGTCGCTGCCGCGCTGAACGTTGAACTGCCAAGCGTAACCCCAAGCCTGGTACATGGATTCTTCGCCCGCATCGCCTGGCTGAACGAAGCGTCAATCCAGACACCAACCGCACGGGAACAACTGGCTGACCTGCTGCATGGCAATCGCTTGCTGAGCCAGGAGGCGACACGCCTTGGCCAGGATGAATGGTCCGAACTGGGCACCTTGCTGACTGGCGTGCCAGATTCATTGCAGGTATGGATGCTGCAGTTCAAGCGCGGCCAACACCGTGATACCGCCAGCGACTGGTTGACCCAGTGCCCGGCTGAAAATCTGCTGCAAAGCCTGACCGCCTACCAGCTGGATACAAGCCAAACCGCCTTGAGCACTCTGGCCAGCCAGATGGAAACGCTGCTGCCCACCACGGCAGAGTACGAGGATCAAGCCCTGGCACACTCACGCAACCTGCACCTGACAGGGCCGATGATGAAGCTGCGCGTCAGGGTGCTCCCGGTCATGTCGCAGGTGCCCGCCTGGGCCAATGAGGATCGCTCCCACGACGATCTTCCGAGCATCACCTGGAGTGACGCGCAAACCCAGGAGCTAGGCGCACGAATTCTGCAAAAAGTGACACTGCACGCACTCGAGGCAGAGATCCAGGCCTGGGTGCGCCTCGCTATCGACGATGCTCAACGCACACCCGGCATGCAGGCCTACTCCTTTGCAACCGAACTGCAGCGCAGGCACCCCACGCTGAGTACAAACAGCTGCCTGCGCCTGGCCTCACTGCTGTTGCCTGCAACGGCCTCGTCGCAAACCCCTTCGCCACTCGCCTCCCTGCCAGACAGCCGCCCGCTGGAGGTTGCGCTACCCGCGTTCAACGACTGGTGCCCGGAAGCCTCGCTCGACGACTTTCTCTCGAAGGCGGGCTTCGAGTTGCTCTGCGAAACCCAGGGTGGAGCACGACATTTGCGGGTACCTGCCGCACAAGCCTGGCAACTGGCAATGTACTCAAGCCAGTTCGCCGAACTGCTCCAACCCCTGCTGGAAAAACTTGGCTGGTATGGCGCACTGCCTGACGAGCACGCTTCGCCGCGGGCAACACAAGCGCTGGCGAGCAGGGCAATCGTCGATCACTTCCTCGGCCCTCGCACACCCGATGATCGATCAATGGCGCAGGACTTCCAGGATCATTGGCTGACCGAGTACAGCCACCTGGAACTGCGCGCGAAAATCAGTGACGACATTCGTGCGCGCAATCCCGATGCCTCCCCTGCAGCACTGAGCCTGCTCGAGTACCTGTTGCTCCGGGAGATCGCGCCTGAACTACTGATCAGCGACACACCCGACTGGCTCTACTACGGCCGCTCCCTGCAGAGCGTCGCCCTGATTCACGGCGCCAGGTTGCTCGAAGCCATGCTGCCTGGCGCCAGCAGTCGGGCGGCCTATGACAAGGTCATCACCTTGGCCAGTGACGTGAGCGGCAGCGACGATGAGCAACTCCAGCGCCAGTGGAGCAACGCCCTGATTCTGCCTGCCCTGCGCTACGCCAAGGCCCACGGTGCGCTGCCTGATTTCACGGGCAACGATATCAGCCAGGCGACGCTGCAACAGATCAACCAGGCCGTGCAGTTCGTTACCCGCGAACAACAGGCATTCGCACAGGATGCGCAGGAGATCGCCAAGGCTCCGCCTGATCGAAAAACCTTGGCCGAGCAACAGTTGAGCGAAGCCGGTGTCGACACGCGCTACTGGGACAAATCCATTGCCGAAACGCAAACCTGGACCCACCTGAGCGGCCTCGGCCTGGCCAAGTCGAGCAGCTACACCTGGCATCACACCATCGCCACACCGGGATTCATGGGTGACGCGGGCGACCCTAGCCAGAAACCTGTCATCGAAAACCTCACGCAACTGATGATGTCGGGAGATATCTATCGCGATGGCGAAAGCACGGTGCCACAGCTTTATGACCAGGCCTTCGAGGCGTTCAAGACCGAGTGGGAAGCCGCCCACGCACGGCTGATCAAGCGACTGTTCATGGAACTGCCGCAAGCCTTGCGCAACCTGCTCTACATCTCTACCTGCGAAGTGAGCCTAGTGACCTTCGGCGGTGAAACCGGCACACAAGCCCTGTTCATTCGCTGCCAATCCGGCGACCACCGTGACGACTTCGACAACCATGCAGCCGGCCTGGAACACTATTTCGAACTCTGCCCCGGCGCTGGCGCACTACGCCCCTGCGCGCAGTCCTTCAAGTACACCATCCCCCCGAGCTACATCCCCAAAAGCACCATGGCCGAGATGATGCTTCAATCGGCGATCGAGAAATTCAAACGCAAGAACCGCCTAACCCCGCAGGCGCGCTTGGACAGCGACGCCTACCTCAATGGCACGCCGTCACGCGTGGCCAGCCAATTGCAGACGCCACGCAACGGCACACTGATCCCCTCCACGCAATGGGTGTACGCCAACCGGGCGAGCGAGGAGGACTTCTTCCAGACCCTGGCCACCACGGCAACCACCCATCTGTATGCCTCCACGCTCGACAAGCTCAAGGCCGATCACACCCACACCACCCCTTGGGAGGAATTGGTCGATCTGGAAAAACAGATTGCCGACTTCCTCGCGCGCACACTGCTGCCCTTCTACGGCTGCATCGCCGATCTGGTCAAGGGTGATCACTCCGCCGGTGTCATCATCGGCTGCGTGCTGGATGCCGTCGGCGTGCTGATCCCCGCAGGCAGGTTCATGGCCTCGAGCCTGACGCTGGTTCGCGATGCCGGCAAACTGACCCTGCGCGCGGCGTATGAAGTCATGAGCAGCGCAGTCGGCGACCTGCTCACCCATTTGGCGGAACAAAGCCCGGTGCTCATTTATCGGGACATCGGCCGTGGCATCCGCTGGCTTTCGGTCAAGTCCTGGGAAAAGCTGGCACAACCTGCGCTGCATTGGCTGCAGGATCTGCGCGGCGTGCCGCAACTGCTGCACATGACCGAGGAAGGCACCTACGCCATCACTCGGGAAGCCTTGAACGAGCTTGGGCATTCCACCCTGCCAGGCGAACTGGAACAAGTGGGCACGCGCGAAAACACACTGGTGCGCAACCTTGGCACGCCGGAGACGCCGAACTTCAAGCTACTCGACCCACTCGACAACCTGCCCTTCGGACCGCGGCTGATCGAAGAGGACACGTCATTGGCGCACTCTTTGAACCTGCTGAAGGAACCCGGAAGTATCAGTCCCGATCACTACCCTACCCGCATCGCCGCAGTTGCGACGGCAGACGAAAGACTGAGCATGTCAATCGATGAAGCTTGCGAGGTACGCGTGCGTTACAAGGGTGAGGGTCACTACGACATCCATATCGATGATCACGGCTACCACCTGGATACCACCTCAGCCGAACCCTGCCTCACCGAATTACCCAAGGCCCCCCTCAGTGAACTGACCGATGTGGAGGCCGAGCAAATCCTCTGTCGCCTCAGGCGCGATGTAGTTGAGGTTTCCTGCACCTCCCATACCAAATTAGTGACCCTGCCGGCTGAACGCCTTGGCACCCCAGGAGCCGACCCACTGACGCGCGGACAGGAAATCAGCCAGGCATTCGAGGCCAGGGAGTTCCATCTTGAACGGCGTACCATCCCGGCGAGTGAACAGTCTGCGGAGCAAACGCACAACCTGCTGGTCCATGAAGGCAAGTTTTGCAAATGGGGCCATGCGCCTATAAAAAGAACCAACCCCGTGAGGTTCACGCCAGACAAACAGATCGTGGCCTTGAGCGCCGAACAACGCGATGCCCTAGGCTTACCCGAAGCACCTAACTACCGCGCCGAAATCACCGGGCGTATGTCCAGAGAACGCAATTTCGGGTTCTCTGATCAAATCAGTGGCACGCAAGCCAAGACCATCAACCCCCAAGTACCAGTCGTCGAGCTGGAGCAGATCTGCGATCAAGTTACCGATAGGCGACGCCTGCGCGGAATCAGCATGGAGTGGGAATCAGAAACGTACGTCTACGTTGAAGTCGACAATGGGCAATTTTATAAAACCAGCCAAGGCCCCGGTGAGCTGTCATTCACCCCCGTTAGCGATCCGGCGGAAATCGACGAGTACCTGCGTCTATCCAACCAGTACCGATTCGTCTCCGAGCGCCCTTACAGCGCTGTTGACCGGGACAATATTGCCAAGCTCCTCTATCACGCCCTCGTAGAGAAAGACGAACCTGGGCTTAAAGACTGGCTTGCCTCTGCACCAAGCAACCGTGAGTACCAGACATACGCCCAATGGTGCATCGACAACAACGTACGTAACGACATGCTGCACTTTGCCGAGAACATTCTGTCAGGGGAGCATTCGCAGAGCGCCTTGGTCGAAGAGACACGCGCACTGATTCCCGACTGGAGGAAAATCACTCAACGCAACATCGCGGAAAAACGCGCGACCGTCGAAACCCTGAATGAGCTGTTACCGATAAAAGGCAAAGAAGCCACTTGGGTGCCCGTCACAGTCGATAACATTGTCGACGACGCGGTCTCGAATATGATCTCGAAACAGGTAAACACCAGCAACCTGGCATTCTTCTCGATCCAGACCAAAGCAGGAGATAAATTCGTCTATTACGCCCTGGCAGGCGGCAAGCGCGCGGAGAAATTGAACGTCAAAATCCATGTGGCAGGGGAAACCAGCCGCACAATAGAGGGCATCACCTACACGGATGCGCGAGAGCTGATGAAAGATCGCGCTCCCGACCCAAGCATTACCAGCCTTCCGAATGTGAGACATGCCGGTAGATTGAACATCACCGGGCACTCCCGCCACCTGGACGCCGAGCGCTTGATCGCGAGCATCGTCAAGGAACAGCACCCCGCACACAGCATCGACTCCATCCATGTCTTTACTCGAATGGATACCTGTCGATCCTGCGGCGGAGTGGTACTGCCTCAATTGGCACTCGCCTATAACGATGCGGACTTCTGGGTGACTTATCTGGATGACTATCAATAAGCAAAGCATTGCGCGCCCCCCTCGCCGCACCGAGCACAGCGCACTACCCTGAGCCCGCGAAGATCTCTTCGACAGGCAGGGTTGAACACGACACCTCGGTCCACGCCTCGCAAGGCGTGGGCCGAGGTGGCTATGATAGCGACGCCTTCGTTTCGCCACGGTTGGAACCCTGGATGTCCCTATCTACCTCACCATTGACCATCACCACCCAGGTGGTCTCCATCGTCCTCTTCACCTTCATCGGCTACCTGAACATCGGCATCCCGCTGGCGGTGTTGCCCGGCTACGTGCACAACGACCTGGGTTTCAGCGCCGTAGTCGCCGGCCTGGTGATCAGCATCCAGTACCTGGCCACCTTGCTCAGTCGCCCCACCGCCAGCCGCATCATCGACAACCTCGGTAGCAAGAAGGCGGTGATGTGGGGGCTTGCCGGCTGCGGCCTGAGCGGCGTGTTCATGCTGGCCTGCAGTGCCCTCACCCCCTGGCCCTGGCTGAGCCTTACCTGCCTGCTGATCGGTCGCCTGGTGCTGGGCAGCGCCGAGAGCCTGGTGGGCTCGGGCTCGATTGGCTGGGGCATCGGCCGGGTTGGCGCGCAGAACACCGCCAAGGTGATTTCCTGGAACGGCATCGCCAGCTACGGTGCCCTGGCGATCGGCGCACCGCTGGGGGTGCTGATGGTCAGGAGCCTTGGCCTGTGGAGCATGGGCGCAAGCATCATCCTGCTTGGCGCGCTCGGCCTGCTGCTAGCCTGGCCCAAGCGTGCCGCGCCGGTGGTCTCCGGGGTGCGCCTGCCGTTCCTGCGGGTACTCGGCAAGGTCTTTCCCCATGGCTCCGGACTGGCGCTTGGCTCGATCGGTTTCGGTACCATTGCCACCTTCATCACCCTGTACTACGCCAGCCGCGACTGGCCCAATGCCGCGCTGACCCTGAGCCTGTTCGGCGCCAGTTTCATCTGTGCGCGGCTGTTGTTCGGCAACCTGATCAACCGTATCGGCGGCTTTCGCGTGGCGATCGCTTGCCTGTCGGTGGAAACCCTGGGGCTGCTGATGCTGTGGCTGGCACCCAACGCCGGAATGGCCCTGGCGGGCGCGGCACTGAGCGGGTTCGGCTTTTCGCTGGTATTCCCAGCGCTGGGGGTAGAGGCGGTGAACCAGGTGTCGGCGGCCAACCGTGGCGCGGCGGTGGGCGCCTATTCGTTGTTCATCGACCTGTCGCTGGGCATCACCGGGCCGCTGGTGGGCGCGGTGGCGGCAGGGTTCGGCTTTGCCTCGATGTTTCTGTTCGCGGCGGCGGCGGCGGGATGCGGGCTGGTATTGAGCCTGTACCTGTACCGCCAGGCGCGACGCTTGCGCGAGGGCTGACTCCATACGTCTACCGCGCGGCACGCAAATGCGGGAGCAGGCTTATCGGGGGGCCGGTTTGCCGGGAAGCAAGCAGCGCGGCACCTGGCACCGGCTCCGCCGGTGTTCGCGGGTAAACCCGCTCCCACAGGGATCGCGCTGGCTTTAGCAGTTGAGCAAGACAGTTGCTCCCACAGGAATCGCGCCAGCTTCTGAAGGTTGAGCCGGCACCCAGGTAGGTGCCGGCCTGCCTTCAGCGCTGCGCGTATTGCAGTACCACCTCCAGCGGATGGCGCAGCTGCTTTTCGGTCATGCGCTTGACCTGGCTGCGGCACGAATACCCCGTCGCCAGCGCCTCGCCCTGCTTGTCCAGCTTGGTCGCCCAGGACTGCTCGAAGATGGTCTTCGAGGTGGCCTGGTTACGCGCCTCATGGCCATAGGTGCCGGACATGCCACAGCAGCCGGTGGCCTCGGTGACCAACTTCAAGCCCAGACGCGCGAACACCTGCTCCCACTGCCGGGTACTCGCCGGCACATTGGTCTTCTCGGTGCAGTGGGCCATCAGGCGGAACGTATCGGCCTTGGCCGCAGGCTGCTCGGGCAGCACCTCGATCAGCCACTCCTGGGGCAGCAGCACCTTCGGGCAACCGTCCAGTCCGTCAACCTTCTGGTACTCCTGGCGATAGACCAGGGTCATCGCCGGGTCCAGCCCCACCAACGGCACGCCGCAAGCGGCCAGGGTCTTGAGCTGGGTGGCGTTGCGGATCGCTGCCTTGGCGAAGGCGCCGAGGAAACCCTGCACGTGCAGTGGCTTGCCGTTGGCACTGTATGGAGCAAGGAACACCTTGTGCCCCAGGCGATGGGCCAGCTCGATGAATGCTGCCAGCAGCGGCGTCTCGAAGTAACGGGTGAACGCGTCCTGAACCAGCACGATACTGCGCTCGCGCTGGGCCGGGGTCAGTTCGCGCAGGGCCGGCACGCTGGCCACCTGGACCCGACAACGCGTCAGGGTGGCCTGGAAGTTGAAACGGCTGATCAGCGGGCTGTCGACCATGCCAACCTTGTCTGCCAGCAACCTGCCCACCCACTTCGAGCCCATCACCGCGTTGTACAGCCCCGGCGCATGGGCCAGGTAGGGGATGCTGAACTCCAGCGAGCCGATCAGGTAATCGCGCAGCGGACGCTGGTAGCGGCCGTGGTACAGCTCGAGAAAGCGCGAACGGAAGTCCGGCACATTGACCTTGATCGGGCACTGGCCAGCACACGACTTGCACGCCAGGCATCCGGCCATGGCGTCATATACCTCATGGGAGAAATCAGCCTGCCCTTGCTGGCGTGCCCGGCTGTTGCGCAGCCGCGCCGGCAGTCCCTTGAGCCAGGAAGCCTTGCGCTGGGCTGCGGCGAGCACATCGATATTGGCCTCGCCCTGTAGCCGCAGCCATTCGCGGATCAGCGAGGCACGGCCCTTGGGCGAGTGCTGACGCTCACGGGTGGCCTTCCACGACGGACACATGGCGTCGTTGGGGTCGTAGTTGTAGCAGGCGCCGTTGCCGTTGCAGTACACGGCGCTGGCGAAGTCCTGCCACACCCGTTCGTCGATGCTGCGGTCCAGGTCGCCGCGCAAGGTCACGCCGTCCACCGGAGTCAGGCCTTCGGCGCTGTCCGGCGGGGTGCAGATCTTGCCGGGGTTGAGCTGGTTGTACGGGTCGAAGGCACCCTTCAAACGCTGCAGCGCCGGGTACAGCTCGCCGAAGTATTCCGGCACGTACTCCGAGCGCAGTCCCTTGCCGTGCTCGCCCCAGAGCAGACCGCCATAGCGCTTGGTCAGCGCCGCCACGGCATCGGAAATCGGTTTGACCAGCGCGGCCTGGGCCGGGTCTTTCATGTCCAGCGCCGGGCGTACGTGCAGCACGCCGGCATCGACATGGCCGAACATGCCGTAGGCCAGGCCGTAACCGTCGAGCAGGGCACGGAACTCGGCAATATAGTCGGCCAGTTGCTCCGGCGGCACCGCGGTGTCTTCGACGAAGGGTTGCGGACGCACCTCGCCCTCGACGTTGCCCAACAACCCCACCGAGCGCTTGCGCATGGTGTAGACGCGGGTCACCGCCTCGGCGCCCTCGGCCAGGGTATGCCCGAGGCGCTCGACGCTGGTGTCGCTTTGCAGGTGGTCGATGAACGCCTGCACTCGGGCATTGACCTCGGCCGGCTCGTCACCGCAGAACTCCACCAGGTTGATGCCCAGGGTCGGCCGCTCGGGATCGGCCGGGAAGTACTCGGCGACGCTGTGCCAGACGATATCCTGCATCGCCAGCATCAAGACCTTGGAGTCCACCGTCTCGATCGACAGCGGCTTGAGCGCCATCAACGCGTTGGCATCGCGCAGGGCGTCCATGAAGCTGGAGTAGCGGACGTTGACCAGCACCGCATATTTCGGGATCGGCAGCACATTGAGCTTGGCCTCGACCACATAGCCCAGCGAACCCTCGGCGCCACACAGAACGCTGTTGAGGTTGAAACGACCCTGCTCGTCGCGCAGGTGCGCCAGGTCGTAGCCGGTCAGGCAGCGGTTGAGCTTGGGGAAGGTGGTCTCGATCAGTTCGGCCTGGGTTTCCTGGATTTCCCGGGCCATGCGGTACACCTCGCCGATCCGCCCCGGCGCGGCGCAGGCCTGCTCCAGCGCCGCGTCGTCGATCGGCTGGCTGTGCAGGCGCTCGCCACCGAGCAGCACGCTGTGCAGCTCAAGTACGTGGTCGCGGGTCTTGCCGTAGGTGCAACTGCCCTGGCCGCTGGCATCGGTGTTGATCATGCCGCCGACGGTGGCGCGGTTGGAGGTGGACAGTTCTGGGGCGAAGAACAGGCCGTATGGCTTGAGCGCGGCATTGAGCTGGTCCTTGACCACACCGGCCTGGACCCGCACCCAACGTTCCTCGACATTGATCTCGAGGATCGTATTCATGTGCCGCGACAGATCGACGACGATGCCATCGGTCAACGACTGGCCATTGGTGCCGGTGCCACCACCGCGGGGGGTAAGCTTGATCGCCTGGAAGCGCGTCTCGGCCATCAACGTGGCAACCCGCGCCACATCGTCGGCATCCAGCGGGAACACCGCGGCCTGGGGCAGACGCTGGTAGATGGAGTTGTCGGTAGCCAGCACGGTTCGGGTGCCGTAGTCGGCGCTGATCTGGCCACGGAATCCGCTGTTTTTCAGCGCTTCGAGGAATTCAGGGTAGTGGGCGGCAGGCGCACGGGGCGGCAGCTGGGCGATCATCGACGGATGCCTCTTTTATATCGGCTAATTCACGGAAATCTTGTCACTCCGGCATGAATGACTCATGGGAGGATTTCGAATACGCCAATGTTCCTGTAGTTTCGCGCCAGGGGCAAACGGATATTCCTGCCGCTATCGATGAGCTTTATGAATGAATTACCGCCACCTCACCCCCTCGATGTCGCTGCTGCTGGCCTTCGAGGCCGCCGCCCGGCATGAAAGCTACACCCGCGCCGCCGCCGAGCTGTCGCTGACCCAGAGCGCGGTCAGCCGCCAGGTGCAGGCGCTGGAGCAGCAGCTTGGACTGACGCTGTTCCGCCGCGAGGGCCGCCAGGTGCAACTGACCGATGTCGGGCGCCTGTACCAGCGCGAACTCAGCGAGGCCTTGGGGCGCATCCGCAGCGCCACCTTGCAGGCCCTGGCCTATCAGTCCGGGGTCGGCACCCTGCGCCTGGCGACGCTGCCGACCTTCGGCTCGAAGTGGCTGCTGCCGCGCCTGCATGCCTTCTACGCCGCGCACCCGGGCATGCTGGTGCACATTCATTCACGGATCGAAGCGATCAACTTCGACACCAGCGAAATCGACGCCGCCATCGGCGTGGCCAGCCATGACCTGCCCGGGCTGATCTGTCATCGCCTGCATGCCGAGGAACTGGTGGTGATCCTGCCGCCGCAAGCCCGTGACGATGCGCCGTGGACCCCGGCGCGGATCAGCGCGGAGGTCTTGCTCAATGTCGCCAACAACCCGCATGCCTGGGGGGAATGGTTCTCCCACCACGCCCTGCCCCACCGCGCCATGCGCCTGGGACCGAGTTTCGAGCTGACCTCGCACCTGATCCAGGCGGTGCGGGCGGGGATAGGCATTGGCCTGGTGCCGCGGATCCTGGTGACCGATGAGCTGGCCAGCGGCGAGCTGTTCAGCCCTGGGGCGCCGTTTGCCAGCCAGCGCAGTTACTACCTGATCTATCCTCCGCGCAACGAGGCATTGCCATCGTTGCGAGCGTTTCGTGGCTGGCTGCTGGAACAGATCTGACGGCCCTTTCGCGGGCAAGCCCGCTCCCACAGGTTCTGTACCCACCGCCCCTGTGGGAGCGGGTTTACCCGCGAAAGGGTCGGGACAGACAACAAAAAACCCGATGCCGGTTACCCGGCATCGGGTTTTCCAGAAGCGCCTCAGCGCTTACTTGGCAATGCCGGCAGCGCCATTAGGCTGCGCACCACGCTTGCCCTTGAGCATGTAGGCCACATACATCACCACCAGCCACACCGGCATCGCGTAC
The DNA here is from genome assembly GCF_014268885.2 of Pseudomonas xantholysinigenes. Taxonomy (NCBI): domain Bacteria; kingdom Pseudomonadati; phylum Pseudomonadota; class Gammaproteobacteria; order Pseudomonadales; family Pseudomonadaceae; genus Pseudomonas; species Pseudomonas xantholysinigenes. The sequence continues at coordinate 3,961,242 of NZ_CP077095.1, forward strand.
ACCGACACCTGGATGCCCGGGATCTGCAGCATGATGCCCAGGATCAGCACCACGAACGCCAGCACCAGGTAGTTGCCGTAGGGGTACCACAGCGCCTTGAATAGTGGCTTCTGGCCGGTACGATCAAGATGCTGGCGGAACTTCAGGTGCGAGTAGCTGATCATCGCCCAGTTGATCACCAGGGTTGCCACCACCAGCGACATCAGCAGCTCCAGGGCGTTCTGCGGCATCAGGTAGTTAAGCAGCACCGCGATCAGGGTCACGGCCGCCGATACCAGGATCGAGCGCACCGGCACACCGCGACGGTCGACCTTGGCCAGGGCTGCCGGGGCATCGCCCTGCTCGGCCATGCCCAGGAGCATGCGGGCGTTGCAGTAGGTGCCGCTGTTGTACACCGACAGCGCCGCGGTCAGGACCACGAAGTTCAGCAGGTGCGCGGCCACATCACTGCCCAGCAGCGAGAACACCTGGACGAACGGGCTGCTGCCATAGCTGCCGCCGGAGGCGTCGATGCTGGCCACCAGGGTGTCCCACGGGGTCAGCGACAGCAGTACCACCAGGGCACCGACATAGAAGATCAGGATGCGGTAGATGACCTGGTTGATCGCCTTGGGGATCACGCTCTTCGGCTTGTCGGCCTCGGCAGCGGTGAAGCCGAGCATTTCCAGACCACCGAAGGAGAACATGATGAACGCCAAGGCCATGACCAGACCGCTGACACCGTTGGGGAAGAAGCCACCATGCGACCACAGGTTGGCCACGGTCGCGTCCGGACCGCCGCTGCCGCTGGTCAGCAGGTAGGCGCCCAGGCCGATCATGCTGACGATGGCCACCACCTTGATGATGGCGAACCAGAACTCGGCCTCGCCGAAGAATTTCACGTTCATCAGGTTGATGGCGTTGATCAGCAGGAAGAACGCCGCCGCCGTGACCCAGGTCGGGATCTCAGGCCACCAGTAGTGAACGTACTTGCCCACCGCCGACAGCTCCGACATGCCCACCAGGATGTACAGCACCCAGCAGTTCCACCCCGACAGGAAGCCGGCGAAACCGCCCCAGTACTTGTGGGCGAAATGGCTGAAGGAGCCGGCCACCGGCTCCTCGACGATCATCTCGCCGAGCTGGCGCATGATCATGAAGGCAATGAAGCCGCAGATGGCATAGCCGAGGATCATCGAAGGCCCGGCGGACTTCATCACGCCGGCCGAGCCCAGGAACAACCCGGTGCCGATGGCGCCACCCAGGGCGATCAGCTGGATATGACGGTTCTTCAAGCCACGCTTGAGTTCACCAGACTGTGAATTATGTCCACTCATGAACGAAGTCACCTGCTTGTTTTTATCTGTGACGGAATCGGACCCACCGCGCTCGTGGCGCAGCGGAATGGGCAAGGTGGTTACCTTGGATACTTGTGACAGGTAGTCGCACGAGGCCGCGAGGCCAGGGGCGGATCAACCGGGTGTCAGCAAGCGTGCGCGGTACGCAAGGGAGTCACAGGTAAAACGCGGCGCATTGTATAACCCTGCAAACGCGCAGGCGTCAACGCGTTGCATCGTTTCCTGTGGAAAAAACGCAGCGGTCCCGGGGAGATAGCCTGAAAAGGCGAAGTGATCGGCGTGCATGACGCCTCCATTTGTTTGTTGTTCTTGGTGCCTGGCGATCCTGCCTGGCTTTGTACACGCAATGGCGCTATCTCAGCGGTTGGGAGGGGGTTTGGGAAGGGGGCCATGGGTAGCGCGACGGCTCTGGAGCAGGGCATTCGGAAAGTTTTTGTTACACTAGATCGCACAACCTTGGAAAACGGCCTTATTCGTATAGTTTTCTTTACGGCGCGGTTCAAAAAGTTTCCAGCCCTCAGGGAAATTTCTTTTTGATCAGAGGCTTGAGCTATTTTTCAGCCCTTGGATTCGCAGGAGCCAGCCTTGCCGGCGAACGTGCGGCAACGTCTTTTCCGCGCGCACAAAAAAGCCAGCCCGAAGGCTGGCTTTGGCAACACCGGGAGAGATCAGCCGCGCGGCTTCTCGCGCCCACGGCCACGCCCCGTCGGCTTATCGCCGTCAGGACGCGCCGGACGCTTGCGCATCTCGCTCGGGCGCTCGGCCACGGTGCTACCGCGACCACCCTTGCGTGGCGCGGCGTCTTCACGCGGGGCACGGGCCGGGCGCTCGCTCTGGCCTTCGCCGGCCGGGCGCAGGGTGCGCACACGCTCGCCACGCCCCAGTGGACGGCTCGACTTGCGCTGCAGACGCTCGAGCTTGTCCTTGGCCTTGAGCTTCATCTCCGGCAGCGCTACCGGCTGCAGGCCGACTTCAGCGGCAAGGATGTCGATCTCGCCCTGGCTCATTTCGCGCCAGCGGCCCATCGGCAAGTCGGAGTTGAGGAACACCGGGCCGAAACGCACGCGCTTCAGGCGGCTGACCACCACGCCCTGGGACTCCCACAGGCGACGCACTTCCCGGTTGCGGCCTTCCATCACCACGCAGTGGTACCAGTGGTTGAAGCCTTCGCCACCAGGGGCTTTCTGGATATCGGTGAACTTGGCCGGGCCGTCTTCGAGCATCACGCCGGCCTTGAGGCGGTCGACCATGTCGTCGTCGACCTCGCCACGCACACGCACCGCGTACTCGCGGTCCATCTCGTAGGAGGGGTGCATCAGGCGGTTGGCCAGTTCGCCATCGGTGGTGAACAACAGCAGGCCGGTGGTGTTGATGTCCAGGCGACCGATGTTGATCCAACGCCCCTCTTTCGGGCGCGGCAGGCGGTCGAACACGGTCGGGCGGCCTTCCGGGTCGTCGCGGGTGCAGATTTCGCCATCGGGCTTGTTGTACATGATCACCCGGCGGGTGGCCTCGGCGGCCTCGACGCGCTTGATCAGCTTGCCGTCGACGGTGATGGCGTCATGCAGGTCGACGCGCAGGCCGAGCGTGGCCTCGACACCGTTGACCTTGATGCGGCCCTGGCTGATCCAGGCCTCGACGTCACGGCGCGAACCGACGCCAATGCGCGCCAGCACCTTTTGCAGTTTTTCGCCGGATGGCGGGGTGGGTTGTTGGTCTTGCAGGTCTGTGTCACTCATCTGGGCACCTCCCGGTGTAGTAGTGAAAGCGGGCGCGAATCATACGCGCAACGCACTGGAGAGTAGAGCGTTTTGTGTGGTTGGACGTGATTTTCTGCCAAATGGGCTTTGTGTAATCAGGTCCGGCCTCTTCGCGGGCAAGCCCGCTCCCACAGGTGGTGAGATCCCTGTGGGAGCGGGCTTGCCCGCGAAGAGGCCAGCTCAGGCGGTAGATGAATCAAGGCGGCAACTTGCCCTCGCCCTGCTCCGAGGCCTCAGGCTCTTCTTCGCGCAAATCATCGAAATCGGTCTTGAGCCCTTCTTCCATCGCATCCAGCTCCACCAGCAGCGAGCGGAAACTGGTCTCTTCCTTGGGTTCCACCTCTTCACCCGCCTCGCCCAGGCTGGCATCGGCCAAGGCTTGCAGATGAGCGGGCACAGGCGCCTCGTCCGGATCGAGCTCAGGCTCAAGCTCCATCTCACGCAGCTCGGCCAGTGCCGGCAGTTCATCGAGGCTCTTGAGGTTGAAGTGATCGAGAAACGCCTTGGTGGTGGCAAACATGGCCGGCCGCCCGGGCACCTCGCGGTAGCCGACGATCCGGATCCACTCACGCTCCATCAACGTCTTGATGATGTTGCTGTTCACCGCCACGCCGCGCACATCCTCGATCTCACCGCGGGTGATGGGCTGGCGGTAGGCGATTAGCGCCATGGTTTCGAGCAGGGCCCGCGAGTAACGCTGCGGGCGTTCCTCCCACAGGCGACCCACCCAGGGCGCGTAATCTTCGCGAATCTGCAGGCGATAACCGCTGGCCACTTCCTTGAGTTCGAAAGCCCGCCCCGCACAGGACTTGCCGAGCACTTCCAAGGCTTTCTTGAACACACCTGGCGCCGGGCGCTCGGCCTCCTCGAACAGCTCGTACAGGCGCTCGAGGGACTGCGGCTTGCCCGAGGCGAGCAGGAAGGCCTCGATCAACGAGGCGAGTTCGCGGGGTTCATTCAGGTTCATCGGTCGTCAGGTCACTCTGCCCGGGCACGGACGTGGATCGGGGCAAAAGGCTCATTCTGCACCAGTTCGATCAGCGATTCCTTCACCAATTCGAGAATCGCCATGAAGGTCACCACCACACCCAGCTTGCCCTCCTCGACCGTGAACAGCTCGACGAACGGCACGAAGCCCCCGCCCTTCAGGCGTTCGAGCACGTCGCTCATGCGCTCGCGGGTCGACAGCACCTCGCGGGTGATCTGGTGGCTTTCGAACAGGTCGTTGCGGCGCATGACCTCGGCCATCGACAGCAGGATTTCTTCCAGCGCCACCTCCGGCAACAGTTTGCGCACCTTGGCCTGGGGCGCTTCCAGGCGTGGCACGACGACCTCGCGGCCAACCCGGGGCAGCTCATCGATGCCTTCGGCGGCGGCCTTGAAACGCTCGTACTCCTGCAGGCGACGAATCAGCTCGGCGCGTGGGTCGCCTTCTTCTTCCTCGATCTCGCTGGAACGCGGCAGCAGCATGCGCGACTTGATCTCGGCAAGCATGGCAGCCATCACCAGGTACTCGGCGGCCAGTTCCAGACGCACGCTCTTCATCAGCTCGACGTAGCCCATGTACTGGCGGGTGATCTCTGCCACGGGGATGTCGAGGATGTCGATGTTCTGCTTGCGGATCAGGTAAAGCAGCAGGTCCAACGGGCCTTCGAAGGCCTCGAGAATGACTTCCAGGGCGTCCGGCGGGATGTACAGGTCCACCGGCATCTCGGTCAGGGCTTCGCCGTAGACCAGGGCCAATTGCAACTGCTGCGGCGCTTCAGCCTCCAGGGCCGGCGCCTCGGGCGCTTCCAGCTGGCTCACGCGTTGACCAGGAACGGCGTGGGGTCGCCGCAGCCTTCGCGGATCAGTTCCGGCTCGTCTCCGGACAGGTCGATGATGGTGGAGGCCTTGAGGTCGCCGAAGCCGCCGTCGATCACCAGGTCGACGTGGTGCTCCAGGCGCTCGCGGATCTCGTAGGGGTCGACCATCGGCTCAGCGTCGCCCGGCAGGATCAGGCTGACGTTCATCAGCGGCTCGCCAAGCTCTTCGAGCAGCGCCAAGGTGATTGCATGCTTCGGCACGCGCAGGCCGATGGTACGGCGCTTTTCGTGCAACAGCAGGCGCGGCACCTCGCGGGTACCGTTGAGAATGAAGGTGTAGGGCCCGGGCACATGGGCCTTGAGCAGGCGGAAAGTGCCGGTGTCGACCTTGGCGTACAGCCCGAGCTGCGACATGTCACAGCACATCAGGGTGAAATTGTGGGTCTTGTCCAGGCCGCGCAGCTTGCGCACCCGTTCGATGGCGGCCTTGTTGCCGATCTGGCAGCCCAGCGCATAGGCCGAGTCGGTCGGATAGACCACCACACCGCCCTTGCGGATGATCTCCACGGCCTGCTTGATCAGGCGCGGCTGCGGGTTCTCCGGATGAATCTGGAAAAATTGGCTCACGAAGTCGTCCTGTTCATACCGCCATAGGCTGTTCATGTCGGAATCTGCGCCACAGGGGTGGCAGGTCCTCGGGCAAGGGCCGGTAGGCACCGATCTCGCCCCAGGTGCCAGGGCCGTGGAAATCGCTGCCGGCGCTTGCCAGCAGGCCGAACTCACGGGTGAGGATCGACAGCGTCCCCACCTGTTCGGGCGGCATCATCCCATTGACCACTTCCAACGCCTGCCCTCCTGCCTGAATATAGTCGGCAATCAGCCGTCTGCGCTTGCTGCGGGTCAGATCGTAATGCATGGGATGGGCCAGGCTCACCCAGGCATTGGACGCACGCAGGGTGGCGACGGTTTCCTCGAGGGTCGGCCAGTGCAGCTTGACGTCGCCCAGCTTGCCCGCGCCCAGCCACTTGCGAAACGCCTCGCCGCGGTCCTTGACGAACCCGGCACGCACCATGAATTCGGCGAAATGCGGCCGTGCCGGGGCATTGCCGCTGTCGCCCAGTTCCTGCTGCACCGCTCGCGCGCCTTCCAGCGCCCCCGGCATGCCCTTGGCCGCCAGCTTGCGGTCGATTTCCTCGGCGCGCAGCCAGCGCCCGCGATGCAGGCCCTCGATCGCCTCGAGCAACGGCGCGGCGTCGAGAGGGAAGTCATAGCCGAGCACATGAATGGTCGCGCCACCCCAGGTGCACGACAATTCCACGCCACTGACCCAGCCCATGCCGCGCTCGGCGCAGGCCTGGCGCGCCTCGGGCAGGCCATCGATGGTGTCGTGGTCGGTGAGCGACAGTGTGCGCACCCCGTGCTCATGGGCCCGGGCGACCAGCGCCGTGGGCGACAGGGCGCCGTCGGAGGCCGTGCTGTGGCAGTGCAGATCAACATTCATGGAGGAGCGCTTTCGCAGGAATCGATGTTTGTTATTATGCCGTCACATCCCGCTTCTGGCTGCCACTGTGAAACAATTCATCGATTTCATCCCGCTGCTGCTGTTCTTCATCGTCTACAAGCTCGACCCGCGACCGGTCGAAATCGCCGGCCACGGCTTCGAATTCGGCGGGATCTACAGCGCCACGGCGATGCTCATCGCCAGCTCGGTGGTGGTCTACGGCGCGCTGTTCCTGCGCCATGGCAAGCTGGAAAAGGGCCAGTTGCTGACCCTGGTCGCCTGCCTGGTGTTCGGTGGCCTGACCCTGGCCTTCCACAGCGAGACCTTCCTCAAGTGGAAGGCTCCGGTGGTCAATTGGTTGTTCGCCCTGGCCTTCGCCGGCAGCCACTTCATCGGTGACCGGGTACTGATCAAGCGCATCATGGGCCATGCCCTGACCCTGCCGGACGCCATCTGGACCCGCCTGAACCTGGCCTGGATCGGCTTCTTCCTGGTGTGCGGCGCGGCCAACCTGTTCGTCGCCTTCACCTTCCAGGACTTCTGGGTCGACTTCAAGGTGTTCGGCAGCCTGGGCATGACCGTGCTGTTCCTGGTGGCCCAGGGTGTCTACCTGTCGCGCCACCTGCACGATGCCGACCCCTCCACCTCCAAACCCAAGGACTGACATGCTCTACGCCATCATCGCCAGCGACGTGGAAAACTCCCTGGAACAACGCCTGGCCGCCCGCCCCGCGCATCTTGAACGCCTGCAGCAACTCAAGGCCGAAGGCCGCGTGGTCCTGGCCGGGCCACACCCGGCCATCGACAGCAACGACCCGGGCGCTGCCGGTTTCAGCGGCAGCCTGATCGTCGCCGAGTTCGACTCGCTGGCCGCCGCCCAGGCCTGGGCCGATGCCGACCCGTATATTGCCGCGGGCGTGTATGAGCGGGTCGTGGTCAAGCCGTTCAAGCAAGTCCTGCCCTGATCCAGAACCGCAGCGCCTCATTCGCGGGTAAACCCGCTCCCACAGGTGTCGCACACCGCTGTGGGAGCGAGTTTACCCGCGAATGAGGTTGACTCGATACCCGCCTCATCTAATCCGACAACCGGCCGACAACCTCCTGAACCGATTCGAATCAGGAGTTCCAATGCGTCAAGGCCCGATGTCCCTGTTGCTTTGCCTGTTGCTGCTGTCCCCTTTCGCCACGGCCGAGCAGCCGCTGTCGCTGGAAGCCGGGGCGCGGATCACCGACTTGCAGCAGCGCCTGGAAGAGAGCGAGAAACAGCGCGACGCGCTGACCCAGCAACTGCAACGTCAGGACAGCGAGCGCGAGAGCGCCCAACTGACCCGCCTGCGCCAGGACAACCAGCGCCTGAAACTGGCGGTCAAGGAGCTGCAGGCCGGCGCCAGCGCCCCCCAGCAGTGGCTGACCGAGCAGCAGCAATGGTTCCTGGTCGGCGCGGTCGTTGCACTGTTGTCGGCCGTCTGCGGTATCTTAGCCAGCGGCGGACACAGAAGACGCCGTCAATGGTTGAATTGAGTGAGACATGAGCGAGCTGTTACTGATTGATGATGACCAGGAACTGTGCGAGCTGCTCGGCAGCTGGCTGACCCAGGAAGGGTTCGCGGTACGCGCCTGCCACGACGGCCAGAGCGCGCGTCAGGCCCTGGCCGCCCATGCCCCGGCGGCGGTGGTGCTGGATGTCATGCTGCCCGACGGCAGCGGCCTGGAACTGCTCAAGCAACTGCGCAGCGAACACACCGACTTGCCGGTGCTGATGCTCTCGGCCCGCGGCGAGCCATTGGACCGCATCCTTGGCCTGGAACTGGGCGCCGACGACTACCTGGCCAAGCCCTGCGACCCTCGCGAGCTCACCGCCCGCCTGCGCGCGGTGCTGCGCCGCAGCCACCCCAGCGCGCCCGGCAGCCAGGTCGAGGTCGGCGACCTGGTGTTCAGCCCGGTGCGCGGCGTGGTCAGCATCGACCAGCGCGAGATGACCCTCACCCTGTCCGAAAGCCGCATCCTCGAGGCGCTGCTGCGCCAACCCGGCGAGCCGCTGGACAAGCAGGAGCTGGCGCAGATTGGCCTGGGCCGCAAGCTGACCCTGTACGACCGCAGCCTGGACATGCACGTCAGCAACCTGCGCAAGAAGCTCGGCCCGCACCCGGACGGCCGCCCGCGTATCGTCGCGCTGCGTAGCCGGGGTTATTACTACAGCCTTTGACAGGCAACACGATCTCTGTAAGCGGCCTTGTGTCGCGATGGGGCGCGAAGCGCCCCCAGAATCGCGGCGGCATGCAAAATTGCCGGGGCTGCTGTGCAGCCCATCGCGACACAAGGCCGCTCCTACAGGGTCCGCGCGGTGGCTACCGACATCTTTACCCAGCCTTTACCCTCGCCTGACCGCCCTTGACCTTGATCTCCCTAGACTGGGCTCATCCGGTAACCACCGGCCCATGACAGGAGAGACGCCATGCGCAAGACCCTTATCGCCCTGATGTTCGCCGCCGCCCTGCCGACCGTGGCCATGGCCATGCCTGAAGGTGGTCCGCGCCACGACGGCCCGCATCACCGCGGTGATGCGCCTTTCGCCCAGCTGGACCTGAGCCGCGAGCAACGCCAGCAGATCGGTAAACTGATGGGCGAGCAGATGCAGCAACGCCGCGAAATCACCGAGCGCTACATCAACAAACTGCCCGCCGGCGAGCAGAAAGCCCTGAAAGACGAGCTCAAGGCCAGCCACGACAAGACCGACAGCCAGGTCCGCGCGCTGCTCAAGCCCGAGCAGCAGAAGAAGTTCGACGACCTGCAGAAGGAACGCGCCGCACGCAAGGCCGAATGGAAGGAATTCCAGGCCTGGAAGGCTGAAAAAGCCGGCAAGGCCCAGTAAGCTGTCCACCGATGCCCGACCCGCGCCCCAGCGGGTCGGGCTTTCGTCATTTCCTGGAGGTGCTCGTCTTGCGTTCACTGTTCTGGCGCATCCTGGCCAGCTTCTGGCTGGCCATCGCCCTGGTCGCCGGCCTGTCGATCCTGCTCGGGCACATGCTCAACCAGGACACCTGGATTCTCAGCCGCCACCCCGGCCTGAGCAACCTGGCCAGCCGCTGGGCACAGCACTATGAACAAGAGGGCGTGGAGTCGGCCCAACGCTTCCTCGAGCGCCGCAAGCACCACTACAAGATCGATGTACAGGTGCTCGACGACAGCGGCGAGGCCGTGGTGCCCGGGACCTTCCCACGCCGTGCCGCCGCCTTCGAGGCGCGCCAGCACAACGATGAGCGCCGCCTGCCCTGGCGCCGCCTGACCGAGGAATACACCAGCCCCGGCAGCGGCGAGACCTACCTGCTGATCTACCGCATTCCTCACCCCGAACTGGCCGCCTGGCATCGCGAAAGCCTGATCTGGCCGCTCAGTGCCCTGGGCATAGCCCTGGTGGTGCTGACCCTGTTCAGCCTGCTGGTGACCCTGTCGATCACCCGTCCGCTCAGTCGCCTGCGCGGCGCCGTGCATGACCTGGGGCAGACCAGCTACCAGCAGAACAGCCTGGCGCGCCTGGCGGTGCGCCGCGACGAATTCGGTGTGCTGGCCAACGACTTCAACAAAATGGGCGCGCGCCTGCAAAGCCTGATCGGCAGCCAGCGCCAGTTGCTGCGCGATGTCTCCCACGAACTGCGCTCGCCGCTGGCGCGGCTGCGTATCGCCCTGGCCCTGGCCGAACGCGCCGAGCCCGAACAGCGCCAGGCGCTATGGCCGCGCCTGACCCGCGAGTGCGACCGCCTGGAAGATCTGATCAGCGAGATCCTGGTGCTGGCCCGGGTCGATGCCGAGCAGGCCCACGCCGAGCCGGTGGATCTCAATGCCCTGCTCGGCGGCGTGCGCAAGGATGCCCAACTGGCCGCGCCGGAACAGGACGTGCGACTGGAGGCACAGCCAGGCCTGACCCTGCACGGCTGGCCAACTTTGATCGAACGGGCGCTGGACAATTTGTTGCGCAATGCCCTGCGCTTCAACCCGAGCGGCCAGCCGATCGAGGTGCATGCCCGGCGCGAACAGGATCGCATCGTGCTGAGCGTGCGCGATCATGGCCCGGGAGTGGCGGCAGAGCACTTGGCGCAGCTGGGCGAGCCGTTCTTCCGGGCGCCGGGGCAGGACACAGCGGGGCATGGGTTGGGGCTGGCGATCGCGCGCAAGGCGGCGGAGCGCCATGGTGGGACGCTGGTATTGGCCAACCACCCGCAGGGCGGGTTCATTGCGACGCTGGATTTTCCCTGCGAGAGTGCTATTGGCTGACGAATCCTGGGGCTGCTTTGCAGCCCCAACAGTCACTCGCCCCAGGCGCTGACGTACTGCGCGGTTTCCAGCACCGGCGCCGTGCGCGGCTCACCCAACGGCGTGCCGACATACAGGTAGCCGATCACCTCTTCATTGGCCTCAAGCCCCAACCCCTCGTGCACATGGGCATCGAAGGCCATGTCGCCGGTACGCCATACCGCGCCGATGCCCTGGGCATGGGCGGCGATCAGGATGCCATGGGCCGCGCAACCGGCCGCCAGGCGCTGCTCGATCTGCGGCACCTTGAAATGTTCCTGCAAGCGGGCAATCACCACGATCAGCAGCGGCGCGCGCAACGGCATGGCACGGGCCTTGTCCAGCGCGGCCTGGGTCGCATCGCCCTTGGCCTGCACGGCCTCGGCAAACAGCTCGCCGAGCTTTTCGCGGCCCTGCCCCTCGATGGTCAGGAAACGCCAGGGCCGCAACTGGCCATGGTCCGGCGCACGCAGCGCAGCCAGGAACAATGCCTCGCGTTGCGCGGCGTTGGGCGCAGGTTCGGTCAGGCGTGGCACGGAAACACGGTTGAGCAATGCGTCGAGAGCCTCCATGGGCTACCCTCCTGGCAGATTGAAAGTGCGGCCATTCTCAAGCGGCAAGCATCAAGCTGCAAGCCACAAGAAAAAGCAGCCTTCGCAAGCCGCATTGGCGCTTGGCCCTTGCAGCTTGCAAGTTGCGGCTTAAAATGGCGCCCTTTCCGTAACGAGTCAGAGCAGATCACATGGCGTTGCCGACCTTAAGGATCATTGGTTTCATCATCGGCATCTTCCTGATCACCCTGGCAGTGAGCATGGTGGTGCCCATGGCGACCCTGGTGGTCTTCGAGCGCACCGGCGACATGCCGTCGTTCCTCTGGGCCAGCCTGATCACCTTCATCGCCGGCCTTGGCCTGGTCATTCCCGGTCGCCCCGAGCACGTGCACCTGCGTCCCCGCGACATGTACCTGCTGACCGTCAGCAGCTGGCTGGTGGTATGCGTGTTCGCCGCCCTGCCCTTCCTGCTGACCCAGCACATCAGCTACACCGACGCCTTCTTCGAGAGCATGTCGGGCATCACCGCCACCGGCGCCACGGTACTCAGCGGCCTGGACACCATGTCGCCGGGCATCCTGATGTGGCGCTCGATGCTGCACTGGCTGGGCGGCATCGGCTTCATCGGCATGGCGGTGGCGATCCTGCCACTGCTGCGCATCGGTGGCATGCGCCTGTTCCAGACCGAGTCCTCCGATCGTTCGGAAAAGGTCATGCCGCGCTCGCACATGGTCGCCAAGTCGATCGTCGCGGTATACGTCGGCATCACCGTGTTCGGCAGCCTGGCCTTCTGGTGGGCTGGCATGAGCCCGTTCGACGCGATCAACCATGCCATGTCGGCGATTTCCACCGGCGGTTTCTCCACCTCCGACCAGTCGCTGGCCAAGTGGGATATCCCCGCGGTGCACTGGGTTGCGGTGGTGGTGATGATCATGGGCAGCGTGCCGTTCACCCTCTACGTGGCCACCCTGCGCGGCCATCGCCGGGCGCTGATCAAGGACCAGCAGGTCCAGGGCCTGCTGGCCATGCTGGTGGCCACCTGGCTGGTGCTCGGCACCTGGTACTGGGCGACCACCGACCTGCACTGGCTCGACGCCCTGCGCCACGTGGCACTGAACGTCACCTCGGTGGTCACCACCACCGGCTTCGCCCTGGGCGACTACAGCCTGTGGGGCAACTTCTCGCTGATGCTGTTCTTCTACCTCGGCTTCGTCGGTGGCTGCTCCGGCTCCACCGCCGGGGGGATCAAGATCTTCCGCTTCCAGGTCGCCTACATACTGCTCAAGGCCAACCTCAACCAGCTGATCCACCCGCGCGCGGTGATCAAGCAGAAGTACAACGGCCACCGCCTCGACGAAGAGATCGTGCGCTCGATCCTGACGTTCTCGTTCTTCTTCGCCATCACCATCTGCATCATCGCCCTGCTGCTGTCGCTGCTGGGCGTGGACTGGATGACCGCGCTGACCGGCGCCGCCGGCACCGTCTCCGGCGTTGGCCCGGGGCTCGGCGAAGTCATCGGCCCGGCCGGCAACTACGCGACCCTGCCCGATGCCGCCAAGTGGATCCTCGCCGGCGGCATGCTGCTAGGCCGCCTGGAGATCATCACGGTGCTGGTGTTGTGCATGCCGGCGTTCTGGCGTCACTGACCGCCAGGCGCAAGCGGTATTCGCTCGGCGTGGCGTCGAACCAGCGGCGGAACGCCCGGTAGAAGTTGCTCGGGTCGGCAAAGCCCAGCAGGTAGGCGGTTTCCAGCAAGGTGGTGCCGGGCTGCGCCAGGTATTGCTCGGCCAGTTCGCGACGGGTGTCGTCGAGCAGGGTCTGGAAACTGGTGCCCTCGTCCTGCAGCCGCCGCTGCAAGGTGCGTTGCGACAGGTGCAGGGCCTGGGCCACAGTTTCGCGCTTGGGTTCGCCCTGGGGCAGGATGCGGCACAACACCTGGCGCACCCGGTGGGTCACGCGGCTTTCCGAGAAGCGCGCCAGGTATTCCCCGGCAAAGCGGTCGTGCAGCACCGCCATCGCCTCGTTGGCCGTAGGCAAGGGTGCTTCCATGTCGGCGCGCTCGAACACCAGCGCGTCATGGGCCGCGCCAAATTGCAGCGGGGCATGGAACGCCGCCTTGTACGGCTCGACACTGCTGGGCTGGGCGCCCTGGATCAGCACCCGCCGCGGCTGGATCGGCCGCCCGCTGAGCCAGGTGCACAGCGCCAGGGCGCAAGCCAGCGACGCTTCGCCACTGTGACGGGTCGGCGGCAGGTGATCGCCGTGCACGGTCAGGACCAGGGCATAACCTTCGGGCTCCAGGCGAAAACTCAGGTCCGAGCTTTCGGCGATGATCCGCTGATAGCGCACCAGCCGGGCGAACCCTTCGGCCAGGGTGCGGCTGGACATCAAGGCATAACCGACCACATGGAACGACGCCGGGCGCACCACCCGCGCCATGTTCAGGCCGATGGCCTGGTTGCCGGACAGCTCCACCGCCAGTTGCCACAGGCGGGTCATGGAATCCTGGGTGAAACGCGCATCCGGGTCGTCGAGGGCGGCGAAATCCAGCCCCAATTGCTTGAACATGGCCGGGCAATCGAGCCCCTCCAGCTCAAGCGCCTTGACGATCCCTGATGCCCAGCTGGCTGACGTGGTTCTCTCGCTCATGACAGGCTCTTGTGCCGACCGCTCCTGCGGTGAATCGAAAGGATACTCAATTGGCGCTTATTGTCACTGGCCACTGCCCCCAATGACTCTAGACTCGATTCAGGCTCCACGCCGTATATCCTGACGCCACGCCCGCAGATCCGGAAAGCACGCCATGACCAGCACCGCGCAGTTCCGCAGTTTTGCCGAGTTCTACCCGTACTATCTGGGCGAGCACAGCAACCCCACCTGCCGACGCCTGCACTTCGTCGGCACCGCCCTGGTGATTGCCCTGCTCGCCTACACCGTCGGCAGCGGCAAGTGGCTGTTGCTGCTGGCCGTGCCCCTGGCCGGCTACGGCTTCGCCTGGGTCGGACATTTCTTCTTCGAGAAGAACCGCCCCGCCACCTTCAGCCATCCGTGGTACAGCCTGATCGGCGATTTCGCCATGTTCCGCGACATCCTGCTGGGGCGCATCGCCCTCTGATTGCAGGCTCGGCGGCAGCAACTGACTTGCTGATCTTTCTCGATCTGGCGCGATCCCTGTGGGAGCGGGCTTGCCCGCGAACACCGGCGCAGCCGGTGCCAGCCACCGCGTAGCCTGCTTCACCAGTCAAGCTGGCCTCTACAAGGAACGCCCGGCTTGCCCCGCAATACCACCGCGATTCGTTCAGGCCGTCTCGCCCAGCGCCGCCAAGCGTCGCGCCGTTTCCCGTGCCTGGGCCTCGGCGAACCGGTACAGCTCGATCTGCCCGTCCCAATGCTCGATCAGCGCCGTGCACGACTCCACCCAGTCGCCACAGTTGAGGTATTGCACCGCACCGACCTGACGGATCTCAGCGTGGTGAATGTGCCCGCACACCACGCCCTGGAAGCCACGCCGGGTGCACTCATGGGCAATGGCGTCCTCGAAGTCACTGATGAAGTTCACCGCGCCCTTGACCTTGTGCTTGAGGTAGGCCGACAACGACCAGTAGCCATACCCGTAACGGGCGCGCCAATGGTTGAGCCAACGGTTGAGGACCAGGGTAACCTCGTAGGCGCGATCACCCAGGAACGCCAGCCAGCGGTGGTAGCGGGTAATCACATCGAACTGGTCGCCATGGATCACCAGCAAGCGCCGACCATCGGCGGTCAGGTGCTCGGCCTCGTCCACCAGCTGGATATTGCCGAGCATCAGCTTCGAATAACGGCGCAGGAACTCGTCATGATTGCCGGTGACGTAGATCACCTCGGTGCCGCGCTTGCTCATGGTCAGCAAGCGGCGGATGACGTTGGTGTGGGCTTGCGGCCAGTAGATGCCGCTGCGCAGCTTCCAGCCGTCGATGATATCGCCGACCAGGTAGATGCGATCGGCCTGGTAACCCTTGAGAAAATGCGCAAGGTGTTCAGCCTGGCAATCCCGGGTGCCCAGGTGCACATCGGAAAGCCACAGGGTACGGACACGCTGCTTGCGTGACGGGCGGGCGGGTTCGGCGTGGGTCATGGGCAGGCTCCGGCGCTGTTTGCTGGAGACTGGCAGCCGCAGGTGACAGGTTGGTGGCAATCCGGTGACGATCCGAGCGCCGGTACTGGGTGTACACTGCGCGTCTGCCCACGAGGATCGACCATGACCACCGGCCCGCTGCTTTCGCTGCGCCATTACCGCCATGACCTGATCGCCCACAGCCATGAACACGCGCAATTGGTGTTCGGCCTGGGCGGGCGCCTGGAATTCGAGGTGCAGGGCCGCGGCGCGCAGATCATTCGACAAGACCTGATGGTGGTCCCGGCCGGTGCCCACCACACCTGCGGCAGCCCGGCCGGCAGCCATTGCCTGGTGCTGGATGTCCCGGGTGGGCAATGGCTCGACCTGCACCTGGGCGAGCATGTCGACGGCAGCCGCCGCCTGCTCGACCGCCCCGGCCCCTTGGGCCTGAACAGTCGCCAGCAGCAGTTGGTCGACTGGCTGGCGGCAAGCCCGGTGGACGACCCGTTGATTGCCCGCCAGGGCGCGGTGCTGTTGCTGGCCAGCCTCAACCCGCAAGCCGGAGCCCCGGTACTGACCAGCAGGCGCCTGCCCTATGCCGCCTTCGACCGACATATCGAACAGCACGCCGCCTACCCATTGCAGGTCGCCGACCTGGCGCGGCTGGCCGGGCTGTCCAGCGCGCGACTGCATGCGCGCTTTGCCAGCGAGTGCGGCGTGACGCCAATGGACTATATCCGCCAGCAGCGGCTATCGATGGCCCGGCGCCTGTTGCGTGAGACGCTGTTGCCGGTGGGCGAGGTCGCGGCGCGGGTGGGGTATGGCTCGCAGAGCGCCTTCAGCGCGGCGGTGATGCGGGTGTTCGGGTGCACACCGTTGGCGTTGCGGCGCGAGTCTGGCGACAACTGACGCAAGACGCGCGACAGACACGGGCAGACCGGGCTCTTACACTGAGCGCCACGATTTTCTCTCCCTGTGTCGGCCTCTTCGCGGGTAAACCCGCTCCCCACAGGCCAGTGCGAAACCTGTGGGAGCGGGTTTACCCGCGAAGAGGCCAGCACAGGGACCTGCGCATGCAAAGGACCACCATGAACCACCGCACTGCCCTCGGCGCCCTGCATATCGGCGCGCTGTTCTTCGGCCTGACCGGCGTCTTCGGCAAGCTGGCCGCCAGCGCCAGCCCCTCGATCATCGTCTTCGGCCGCGCCGCCTTCGCCGTGCTCGCCCTGGGCCTGTTCGCCAGCCTGGCCCGCCAGGCCTGGACGCCACTGCGTGGCCAGGACCTGCGCCGCCTGCTGCTCGGCGGCGTGCTGCTGGCCGGGCACTGGGTGAGTTTCTTCATCGCGGTCAAGGTCGGCGGCGTGGCCATCGCCACCCTCGGTTTCGCCAGTTTCCCAGCTTTCACGGTGATCCTCGAAGGCCTGCTGTTCCGCGAGCGCATTCGCCGCAACGAAGCGCTGCTGGTCATCCTGGTGAGCATCGGCCTGGTGCTGGTCACCCCAGCGTTCGACTTGGCCAGCGAGGCCACCAGCGGCCTGCTCTGGGCGTTGCTGTCGGGCCTGCTGTTCTCGCTGCTGTCGTTGACCAACCGCGCCGGCTCCGGGCGTCTGCCGGCGGTACAGGCGGCGCTGTGGCAGAACCTGGTGGTAAGCCTGTGCCTGCTGCCTTTCGCCGCCCCCGGCCTGGGTGCCGTGGCACCGCTGGATTGGCTGTGGATCGCCCTGCTCGGCATTTTCTGCACCGGCGTGGCCCACAGCCTGTTCGTCGCCAGCCTGGCGGTGATCAAGGCACGCACCGCGGCGGTGGTGTTCGCCATGGAGCCGGTCTACGGCATCGCCGTGGCCTGGGTGGTGTTCGCCGAAACCCCGACCTTGCGCATGCTCGCTGGCGGCGCGCTGATCATCTTCGCCATCGTGCTGTCCAGCCGCCTGGCCGCCGAACAGCCCGCCCGCCAAGCCGTGGCCGAAGGCACCTGATCAACGATCGTTGTGACCGAGGTCGCGCTGCGGGTCGATCTGGTCACGCACTCGCTGCTTGAGCACCTTGGCCTCGGGGAAGCCGCCATCGGCCTTGCGCTCCCAGATCTGCACACCGTCGCAGGTGATGTGAAACACCCCGCCCGTGGCAGGGGCCAGGGCCACCTGGCCCAAGTCGTCGGCAAAGGTGCTGAGCAACTCCTGGGCCAGCCAGGCGGCGCGCAGTAACCATTGGCACTGGGTGCAATACGTGATGACAATTTGCGGCTTGTTGTCGGCCATGTCGGCGAACTCCGTGGGAAGGGCCGCTTATACTAGCGGTCTTTACCCCAGGTTTGAGACTCACGATGCGTCGCTTGCTGTTCTGCTTCCTGTTGCTCACCTCTTTCATCGCGCAGGCTACCGAAGCGGCCCGGCCGAAGATCGGCCTGGTGCTGTCCGGCGGCGCCGCCCGGGGCCTGGCGCATATCGGCGTGCTCAAGGCCCTCGAGGAACAAGGCGTGCGTATCGATGCCATCGCCGGCACCAGCATGGGCGCGGTGGTCGGCGGGCTGTACGCCTCCGGCTACAGCATCGCCGAGCTGGAGAAACTGGCCACCACCCTCGACTGGCAACAGGCGCTGTCCGACGCCCCGCCACGCAAGGATGTACCGTTCCGGCGCAAGCAGGACGACCGTGATTTCCTGGTCAAGCAGAAGCTGAGCTTTCGCGACGACGGCAGCCTGGGGCTGCCGCTGGGGGTGATCCAGGGCCAGAACCTGGCTCTGCTGCTGGAAAGCAAGCTGGCCCACACTGCCGACATCCGCGACTTCGATAAACTACCGATCCCGTTTCGCGCCGTGGCCACCGATATCACCAGCGGCGAGAAAGTGGTGTTTCGCCGTGGCCACCTGCCCCAGGTAATCCGCGCCAGCATGTCGATCCCAGCGGTGTTCGCCCCGGTGGAACTGGACGGCCGCCTGCTGGTGGACGGCGGCATGACCGATAACATCCCGCTGGACGTGGTACGCGAGATGGGCGTGGACCTGGCCATCGTCGTCGACATCGGCACCCCGCTGCGCAACCGCAAGCAACTGGCCACGGTGGTGGATGTGCTCAACCAGTCGATCACCCTGATGACCCGGCGTAACTCCGAAGAGCAACTGGCCAGCCTGCGCCGCGAGGACATCCTGGTCCAGCCGCCGCTGGCCGCCTTCGGCGTCACCGACTTTGGCCGCGCCCAGGACATGATCGACGCCGGCTACCGCGCCACCCGCAACCTCGACCCGCGCCTGCTGGCGCTGCGCCAGCCCGAAGGCGACGCCAACCTGGCGGTGGCCCGCTCGCCGCGCCAACGCACGCCAATGATCACCGCGATCAAAGTGGAGAACGACTCCAAGGTCAGCGACGATGTGATTCGCTACTACATCCGCCAGCCCATCGGCGAACCGCTGGACCTCGGCCGGTTGCAAACCGACATGGGCACCCTGTACGGGCTCGACTACTTCGATCAGGTGCAGTACCGGGTGGTGCACAAGGGCGAGGACAACACCCTGGTGATCAACGCCCGTGGCCGCCGCGGCGGCACCGACTACCTGCGCCTGGGGCTGAACCTGTCCGACGACCTGCGCGGCGACAGCGCCTTCAACCTCGGCGCCAGCTATCGGGTCAATGGCATCAACCGCCTAGGCGCCGAGTGGCTGACCCGGGCGCAGATCGGCGACGAACAGGAACTGTACAGCGAGTTCTACCAACCCCTGGATGTCGGCTCGCGGTATTTCATCGCGCCGTACCTGGCCCTCGGTTCGCAGAATGTCGAGGCAACCCTCGACAACGACCCGGTGGCCGAGTACCGCCTCGAACGCTATGGCTTCGGCCTCAATGTCGGCCGGCAGATCGGCACCTACGGCGAGGTACGCCTGGGCGTGGGCAAGGCCTGGGGCAACGCCGAAGTGCGCATCGGCGACCAGGACCTGCCCAAGGTCAGCTTCAACGAAGGCTTCTACGAGCTCAAGTACTCGTTCGACACCTTCGACAACGTGTACTTCCCCCACAGCGGCGAGGACATCGGCCTGACCGTGCGCAAGTACGATCGCTCGCTGGATTCGGACCAGGACTACCGGCAATGGCTGGTCAACCTGGACAAGGCCATCAGCAGCGGGCCGAATACCCTGGTGCTGGGCGGGCGCTACGGGCGCACCCTGGATGAGGCCGAGGTGGTCACTTCAAGCTTCGTGTTCGGTGGCGCGCGGCAACTGTCGGGCTTCCGCCAGGACTCGATTTCCGGGCAGAACATGAGCCTGCTGCGCATGGTCTATTACCGTCGGCTGACGCCACGGGCTTACCTGCCGCTGGACTTCCCGCTGTACCTGGGCGGCTCGCTGGAACGTGGGCGGGCGTGGAACAACGACAACGAGTTCGACAGTGGCTATATCAACGCGGCGAGCATCTTCCTCGGGCTGGAAACGCCGCTGGGGCCGCTGAACCTGAGCTATGGGGCCAACGATGCCCATGAAAAGGCGGTGTACCTTAACTTGGGGCATACCTTCTAAGCTGCAAGCTGCAAGCTGCAAGCTGCAAGAAAAAGCGGATCGCGTA
Source organism: Pseudomonas xantholysinigenes (assembly GCF_014268885.2). Classification (NCBI taxonomy): domain Bacteria; kingdom Pseudomonadati; phylum Pseudomonadota; class Gammaproteobacteria; order Pseudomonadales; family Pseudomonadaceae; genus Pseudomonas; species Pseudomonas xantholysinigenes. The sequence continues at coordinate 3,981,135 of NZ_CP077095.1, forward strand.
GGTACACAGATCCGCTTTTTCTTGAAGCTTGAAGCTTGCGGCTTGCAGCTTGCAGCTTGCGCCTGCTATCAGGACTTCTCGAGATTATCGAGAATCTTCGCATGCACGCGCATGCACACTTCCATGTCAGCCTCGTCTATGCCGGTGAACAGCTCGAGGCGCAAGGCATTGGCGATGGTCTCGATCTGCTCGATCAAAGGCTTGGCCGGTGGGCACAGCAGGATCTTCTTGGCCCGGCGGTCTTCCATCACCGCCTGGCGCCGCACCAGGCCCTGGCTTTCCAGGCTGTCGAGCAGGCGGGCCAGGGTTGGGCCCTCGACCCCGACGCTCTGCGCCAGCTCGCGCTGGGTCGGCGCCTCGTCAAAGCGCGCCAGGTGCAACAGCACCAGCCAGCGTGCCTGCGAAAGGTTGAGCCCGGCCAGGCGGCGATCCAGTTCGGCACGCCAGCCCCGGGACATCTGGGCCAGCTGCATGCCGAAGCGGTGTTGGTTGTCGGTCAAGGGCATAAGCAACTCAATAAACAGAACTAATTATTAGTCAGCTAATCATGCCCTTGCCGATCCGGCAAGGCTCAGTGCCGAGGAAATCGCTGAGAATCGTGTAAGGGCATGACAAAGATCATCAATTGGCACAAATGCCGGCGATCAGAGCTCGAACTCCGCGGCCAGCGCCGCGCGCACGCAATGCAGCACCCCCTCGGGCACCCGCGCGCCGAACAATGGCGCCACCACCGATACCGGGGGCAGTTCACCCTCGCCGTCGAGGAAGGCGTCCTGCACTTCCATCATCAGGTCCTCCGGCAGGTCGAGGGCCTGCTCCAGGCTCAGCTCCTGGCGGCCGATGGCCTCGGCCAGCAGGCTGTAGACATTCTTCTCGGTGCAGTTGAGCTGGCCGGCGATCTGCGCCGGGGTCATGCCGGCGCGGGCCAGGCTGACCAGTTCATGACGCAGGTCGAGCACCACCTTTGGCGCCTCTTCGGTGCCGCCGGCGCCGTTGAGCACTTCGAGGAAGGCCTGGCCGTAGCGCTCCAGCTTGCGTGCGCCGACACCGCTGACCTGGGCCATGTCGCTGAGGCTGGTGGGCATGCTGCGCAACATCTCCAGCAACGTCGAGTCGGGGAAGATGACATAAGGCGGCACGCTGTGCTCCTCGGCCAACTTGCGCCGCAAGGTACGCAACGCCTCCCACAGTTCGCGCTCCTCGGCGCGCACCAGTTGGCTGGCCGGGCTGCCGCCACTGCCGCCGGAGGCCTTGGCCGCGATCTGCGGCTTGAGATCGCGACGCAACTGCAGGTTCACCTCGCCGCGCAACAGTGGCCGGCAGCTGTCGGACAGGCGCAAGCCGCCATAGCCCTCCAGGTCGATATCCACCAGGCCGCGGGCCACCAGCTGGCGGAACAGCGAGCGCCACTCGGCCTCGGCTAGGGCCTTGCCGACGCCGAACACCGAGAGTTTCTCGTGGCCGAAATTACGGACTTTTTCGGTGTCCTTGCCCAGCAGCACATCGACCAGGTGGCCGACGCCATAGCGCTGGCCGGTGCGGAACACCGCCGACAGCGCCTGACGGGCAGGTTCGGTGGCGTCCCAGGTCTGCACATTGTCGACACAGTTGTCGCAATGCCCGCAGGGTTGCTCCAGCACTTCGTCGAAGTAGGCCAGCAGCGACTGGCGGCGGCAGCGGGTTTCCTCGCACAGCGCCAGCATGGCGTCGAGCTTGTGTTGCTCGATGCGCTTGTGCCGCTCGTCGCCCTCGGAGTTCTGCAGCATCTGCTTGAGCATCACCATGTCCTGCAGGCCGTAGGCCATCCAGGCGTCCGATGGCAGGCCGTCACGGCCGGCCCGGCCGGTTTCCTGGTAATAGGCCTCGAGCGACTTGGGCAGGTCGAGGTGGGCGACGAAGCGCACGTTGGGCTTGTCGATGCCCATGCCGAAGGCGATGGTGGCGACCATGATCAGCCCTTCCTCGTTGAGGAAGCGGTGCTGGTTGGCGGCGCGGGTCTCGGCGGCCAACCCGGCGTGGTACGGCAGGGCCGGGAAGCCCTGCTCGCAGAGGAAGGCGGCGGTCTCGTCGACTTTCTTGCGCGACAGGCAGTAGACGATGCCGGCATTGCCGCGGCGCTCGCCGAGGAAGGCCATCAACTGCTTGCGCGGCGCTTCCTTGGGCACGATGCGGTAGAAAATATTCGGCCGGTCGAAGCTCGACAGGAAACGCTCGGCGCCCTGCAGGTGCAGGCGCTGGACGATCTCCTCGCGGGTGCGCATGTCGGCGGTGGCGGTCAGGGCGATACGCGGCACATGGGGGAACAGCTCGGCCAACTGGCCCAGTTGCAGGTACTCGGGGCGGAAATCGTGGCCCCATTGCGACACGCAGTGGGCCTCGTCGATGGCGAACAGGGCGATGTCCAGGCCGCGCAGGAAGTCCAGCATGCGCGGCTGCACCAGGCGCTCGGGGGCCAGATAGAGCATCTTCACCTCGCCGCGGCGCAGGCGCCCGGCGAGGTCGCGCTGCTGCTCGGCGCTCAAGGTGGAGTTCAGCGCGGCGGCGGCCACGCCCAGCTCGTCGAGAGTGGCGACCTGGTCGTCCATCAGCGCGATCAGTGGCGACACCACCACCGTCAGGCCCGGACGCAGCAGCCCCGGTACCTGGAAGCACAGCGACTTGCCGCCGCCGGTAGGCATCAGCACCAGGGCATCGCCGCCGCCCGCCACACATTCGATGATCGCGGCCTGGCGCCCACGGAAACTGTCGTAACCGAAGACATCCTTGAGGACGCGCTGAGCCTGTTCGAGCATTTGCCACTCCAAAATCGCCGTACCATCCTGGACTCAGGCTGGACGATAAATCCGCCGCGCACACACCGAATGCGTAAGCGGTTTTTGCCGGCTGGCGCGAAAATCGCCAGCCGGCACGAAAAACCGCAGAGTATACCCGACTGCCACGCCCCCCGGCATGCCCCGGTGACAGACGTTCCCTTTGCCCTGGAAAGCCTGCAAGGTGCTAGAATTCAGCATCGTTTATTCCCCAAGGTAGCCCTGTAATGTCCTTCGCCGAGCAACTGACCCGCCTGCAAGCCTTCCTCGACGCCGATGAGCTGCACGAAGAAGCGCTGGACTACGTCGCCGCCCACGGCTACCTGACCGCGCTGTCGATCTGCTCGGAGGAAGTACCAGAACGCGAATGGATCGACGCCCTGTTCGCCGAAGAACCCCACTACGCCAGCGATGCCCAGCGCACCGAGATCGAGGCCACCCTGGTTGCGCTCAAGGGCCACATCGCCCGTCAGCTGGCCAGCGACGAGGAGTTCGACCTGCCCTGTGAGCTGGACCTGACCGACGAGCCGGACGATTCCGACCTGCGCGGCTGGTGCATCGGCTTCATGGAGGGCGTGTTCCTGCGTGAAGAGGCCTGGTTCGAGAACGCCGAGGAAGAAGTCAGCGAAATGCTCCTGCCGATCATGGTCGGTTCGGGCCTGTTCGACGAACAGCCGGAATTCGCCGACATTGCCAGCAACGCCAACCTGCAGGACGACATGATCGTGCAGATCCCCGAGGCGTTGAGCGCGCTGTTCCTGCTGCTGCACGCGCCGGAAGAAAAGCCTGCCCTGCTCAAGCCGCGCCACCACTGATCAGCGGTGGTGCGCTACCTGCTGCTGGCCGTCGGCTGGCTCAGCGTCGCGCTGGGGGTCGTGGGGATCTTCCTGCCGGTACTGCCCACTACCCCATTCCTGCTGCTCGCGGCGGCCTGCTTTGCCCGCAGTTCGCCGCGTTTTCATGCCTGGCTGGTCAACCACCCGAAGCTCGGGCCGTGGATCCGCGACTATCTCAGCGGCGAGGGCATCCCGCTCAAAGGCAAGGTCTACGCCATTGGCCTGATGTGGGCGAGCATCGGCCTGTCCTGCTACCTGGTGCCGTTGTTCTGGGCACGCGTGTTCATGCTGAGCAGCGCGGTACTGGTCAGCGCCTGGATCCTCAAGCAGAAGACCCTGCAGCGACCGTAGCGAGCACAATACTTATCCTGTGGGAGCGGGCTTGCCCGCGAAGCAGGCAACGCGGTGCCTGGCACCGGCTATGCCGGTGTTCGCGGCTGAAGCCGCTCCCACAGCGACCGCGCCGACCTCAGGGCATGCACCACACCTGTGGGAGCGGGCTTGCCCGCGAAGCAGGCGACGCGGTACCTGGCACCGGCTACGCTGGTGTTCGCAGCTGAAGCCGCTCCCACAGCGACCGCGCCACCCTCAGGGCATGCACCACACCTGTGGGAGCGGGCCTGCCCGCGAAGCAAGCGACGCGGTGCCTGGCACCGGCTGTGCCGGTGTTCGCGGCTGAAGCCGCTCCCACAGGGACCGCGCCGACCTCGGGGCATGCCCCACACCTGTGGGAGCGGGTTTACCCGCGAAGCAAGCGACGCGGTGCCTGGCACCGGCTGCGCCGGTGTTCGCGGCTTCCCACAGGGACCGCGCCGACCTCGGGGCATGCCCCACACCTGTGGGAGCGGGCTTGCCCGCGAAGCAAGCGACGCGGTGCCTGGCACCGGCTACGCTGGTGTTCGCAGCTGAAGCCGCTCCCACAGCGACCGCGCCACCCTCAGGGCATGCACCACACCTGTGGGAGCGGGCCTGCCCGCGAAGCAAGCGACGCGGTGCCTGGCACCGGCTGTGCCGGTGTTCGCGGCTGAAGCCGCTCCCACAGGGACCGCGCCGACCTCGGGGCATGCCCCACACCTGTGGGAGCGGGTTTACCCGCGAAGCAAGCGACGCGGTGCCTGGCACCGGCCGCTGCGCCGGTGTTCGCGGCTGAAGCCGCTCCCACAGGGACCGCGCCGACCTCGGGGCATGCCCCACACCTGTGGGAGCGGGTTTACCCGCGAAGCAAGCGACGCGGTGCCTGGCACCGGCTGCGCCGGTGTTCGCGGCTAAAGCCGCTCCCACAGGGACCGCGCCGACCTCGGGGCATGCCCCACACCTGTGGGAGCGGGTTTACCCGCGAAGCAAGCGACGCGGTGCCTGGCACCGGCTGCGCCGGTGTTCGCGGCTAAAGCCGCTCCCACAGGGATCGCGCCGGCCTCAGGGCATGCCCCACACCTGTGGGAGCGGGTTTACCCGCGAAGCAAGCGACGCGGTGCCTGGCACCGGCTGCGCCGGTGTTCGCGGCTAAAGCCGCTCCCACAGGGATCGCGCCGGCCTCAGGGCATGCCCCACACCTGTGGGAGCGGGTTTACCCGCGAAGCAAGCGACGCGGTGCCTGGCACCGGCTGCGCCGGTGTTCGCGGCTAAAGCCGCTCCCACAGGGATCGCGCCGGCCTCAGGGCATGCACCACACCTGTGGGAGCAGGCTTGCCCGCGAAGCAGGCGACGCGGTACCTGGCACCGGCTACGCTGGTGTTCGCGGCTGAAGCCGCTCCCACAGGGATCGCGCCGGCCTCAGGGCATGCACCACACCTGTGGGAGCAGGCTTGCCCGCGAAGCAGGCGACGCGGTACCTGGCACCGGCTACGCTGGTGCCGCTCCCAGTGTTCATGGCTAAAGCCGCTCCCAGCACCACACCTGTGGGAGCAGGCTTGCCCGCGAAGCAGGCGACGCGGTACCTGGCACCGGCTACGCTGGTGTTCGCGGCTGAAGCCGCTCCCACAGCGACCGCGCCGGCCTCAGGGCATGCACCACACCTGTGGGAGCGGGTTTACCCGCGAAGCAGGCAACGCGGTGCCTGGCACCGGCTGTGCCGGTGTTCGCGGCTGAAGCCGCTCCCACAGGGACCGCGCCGGCCTCAGGGCATGCACCACACCTGTGGGAGCGGGTTTACCCGCGAAGCAGGCAACGCGGTGCCTGGCACCGGCTGTGCCGGTGTTCGCGGCTGAAGCCGCTCCCACAGCGGCCGCGCTAGCTTTAGCAGTTGAGCAAGACCGTTGCTCCCACAGGGAAAAGCGTAACAGCCGCTTACACCGTATCCACCTTCAACGAATGGTCATTGAGCATGCCGTTGATGATGGTCGCGGTGTCATGCCCCGCCGCGATCACCCCGCCGGCACCGGCCGCAACCCCGTAATGCTGGGCCAGGTCGACCCCGGCCAGGTCGATGGTCTGGGTTGGCGCGGCCCCCGCGACGCTGCTGACCTCGATGGTCGACACCACGTTGCCGCCCGTGCCGCTGACCTTGAAGTGCAGGTAGTCGTCCAGTGACGCGCTGGTGGCATTCTCGCCTTGCAGCAGCTGCGACAGGTCGAGGCGGTCGCTGCCTGGGGTGAAATCGGTCACGGTATCGTGCCCGGTATCGCCCTTCTGCCAGACGAACACATCGTTGCCACTGCCCCCGGTCAAAGTGTCGTCGCCCCGCCCGCCAATCAGGATGTCATTGCCCGCGCCGCCCCTGAGCACATCGTTGCCCGCCCCACCATTGAGCAGGTTGTCGCCATCGTTGCCGATCAACGTGTCGTTGTAGTCCGAACCGATCAGGTTCTCGATGCCCGTCAGGGTGTCCTGCCCAGCGCCGACGGTGTTCTGTGGCCCGACATGGCCCAGGTCCACGGTCACCCCGGCAGTGGCCCGGGCGTAGCTGGCGGTGTCGTTGCCAGCGCCACCATCGAGCAGGTCGTTGCCCGGCCCGCCGATCAGCAGGTCGTTGCCGTCGCCACCGTGCAGGCTGTTGTTGCCCGCCCCCGCCACCAGCACATCGTTGCCTGCGCCGCCATTGAGCGTGGTATCGCCGTTGCCGGCCACCAGCACATCGTCACCACTGGTGCCGGTCAGCGTGTTACCGGCCTGGTAGGTGATGTCCACCGCGCCCGTGGCCGTGCCGCCGTGGTTGTCACTGACGGTGTAGCTGCCATGGTAGGGATCGTTGGTCGCATTGCTGTAGTCCACCACCAGGCTCAGCTTGTAGTTCTCGGCGGCCTTGCTGTTGCCGGCGGCGTTCTCGGTGTTGATCACATGGATGCTGTACACCCCGTCATGGCTCGCGGTGAAGCTGCCGCCGTCGGCGATGGTCTGGTAGCTGCCGCTGGCGTCCTTCCACTCCATCATCAGGTTGCCAGCCGGACGGTCGTGATCGAGGGTCAGGGTCTCGCCCTTGCGCAGGGTAACGGTCAGGGTGTCCTCGTCGTTGGCGTTGCTGGTACTGATCGAACCCAGGTAGCCGGCCACCACCAAGGCTGCGGTCATGCTGCCGTTGAGGCTGGTGAATTCGCTGCGCGCCAGGTCGCGGAACTGGTTCTCGCTGCGATTCTGGGTGCCGTCGAAGCTGATGGTGCGGGCCTGGGCGCCGGCGGTGAAACCTGCGCCCTTGTCGGCGAAGTTGGTGTTGAAGGTGATCGGTGCCGCGCTCAGGCGATCATGGTCGGCATCGCTGTCGTTGGCCAGCAGGGCTTCGGCTGGCACCGTCAGCGTGGCCCCGCTGATATTGCTGATGATGTGATCGGCACCGGCCACTGGGGCGGTGTTGGTATTGATGTTCACCGTCAGGGTGGCGCTGCGGGTATCGCCGTCGTTATCGCTGGCGGTGAAGGTGAAGTGCTCCACCTGACTGCTGCCGTTGTCCTTGGGCGGGGTGTAGGTGAACTCGCCGTTGTCCATGTTCACCAGCAAGGTACCGCCCAGGCTGGTCTTGATGTTCAAGCTGTTGGTGCCGGTATCGAACATGGCCTTGTCCGCGCCACCGCTGACCGTGTAGCCACCCTGCCCACCATTGGCTTTCGGGTCGTAGGTGTAGGTGGTGCCATCGACCAGCAGCGCCTTGATGAAACCGCCGTCGGCGCCAAAGTCGCCACCGCTCATCAGGCTGCCGGTGATCGGCGCGCCCTGCACGGTGCCGGTGAGCACCGCATTGAGCTGGTTGAGGTCGGTGACCACCACCGAGTTGGTGTCGGTATGGCTGCTGCCGTCGTAGGCCAAGGGGTTGAGGTTGCCGGCATTGACACCGGTACCCATGCCGATGGCATAGGACTTGATGCCATTGTTGTCGAGGAAGGTTTCCCAGGCGGTCTCGCGCACCGCCGTCATCGAATGGCCGGAAGTCGGCTCGCCGTCCGAGAAGAAGTAGCTGATGTTCTGCGCCCCTACCAGCTTGCCGGAGGTGCTCCAGGCTTCCTGGGCCTTGGTCGCCGCCGAATCGTAGTAGGTCGAGCCATTGGCCGTGAGCCCGGCGATCAGGCTCTTGGCCTCGCTGATCGTGACCCAGACCGGGGTCTGCACCGTCGCGCCGGTGGAGAAGGTGACCACCTGGACCTTGATGTCGCCCATCTCGTCATACTTGTCGAGCAGCGCGTTGATCGCCTGCTTGGCCAGGTCCAGGCGGGTCAGGCCCGGCACACCCGAGGCGGAGTCCATGCTGCCGGACACATCGATCACCAGCAGGATGTTGGAATCCACCTGGCCCGGGGTGATGCTGCGCACCGCAGAGGCGACATTGGGCACATCGTCGACGATATTGATGGCAATGGTGCTGGTGACACTGTTGCCCAGGGCGTCGGTGGCCTTGTAGGTAAAGTACTCGTTGACGGTATTGGCACCGTCGTCGGCACCGCCCGGGGTTTTCGGCGCCGAGGTCAAGGTATAGGTGTATGAGCCATCGGCATTGAGCTGGATCTGGCCGTACTGGCCCACGGCATTGCCGACCAGGCTGTAGGTCAGCGCGCCGACACCTCCGGTGACCGATCCGACCAGGCTGCCGGACGCGGTCTCACTGCTGGAGCCCGGTTCACTGCCGGTGACGGTGCCCGCAGCCAGGTCGTTGCCATCCTTGAACAGATCCAAGGCCTTCTCGTAGACAGTGACATCGTTGTCGACAGCCGCCACCAGCTTGCTGTCCTGGACATTGATGGTCAGGGTGGTGGTGCTCTCGTCGCCGTCGGCATCGCGAATGGTGTAGACGAACACATCCGCAGCCCCCGCCGGCGCCACGCTGTCGGGATTGGCGTGGTAGATGGCATTGCCTTGGCTGTCGAGGGTCAGGTAGCCGTACTGGCCGACAATCTGCTCGCCCACATGGCCGCTGGCCGAGGTGGCGGTATCGCTACCGGCGCGCACGCCAACCACATACTGGCCATCGCTGCGCACATCGGCGCCGATCACGTCGTTGTCCAGTACATTGCCGCTCACTGTGCTGCCTTCGGCGACCGAAATCACATCACAGTGGGCCTTGGGCATGTCATCGACAATGCTGACGACCAGGGTGCTGGTGGTGGAGTTGCCCAGCGAATCCTTCACCTGGTAGGTGAAGCTCTCGGTCACCACATTCGGGCCATCGTTGGCATGTACCGGCGAGTTCGGCGCCGAGGTCAGGGTGTAGGTGTAGGAGCCGTCGGCATTGAGCTGGATCTGGCCGTACTGGCCAAGCGCATTGCTGACCAGGGTGAAGGTCAAGGCACCGATACCACCACTCACCGAGCTGGCCAGCGAACCGCTGGTGGTTTCGCTGGTGGCGTGCGGGTCGCTGCCGGTGACCGTGCCGGGCGCCAGGTCGCTGCCATCCTTGACCAGGTCCAGGGCTTTCTCGAAGACCTTGACGCTATCGTCCGGGCAGACGACCAGCGAAATATCGTGGACATCGATGGTGATGGTGGTGGTGCTTTCGTCACCGTCGGCATCACGGATGGTATAGACGAACACATCGGTCGCGCCGGGCGGTGCCACACTGTCAGGGTTGGCATGGTAGGAGGCGTTGCCCTGGGCATCCAGGGTCAGGTAGCCGTACTGCCCTACGACATGGCTGCCCAGCTGGCCGATGGCGGAGGTGGACGTATCGGTACCGGCACGTACGCCAACCACGTACTGCCCGTCGGCCCGCACATCGGCGCCGACCACGTCGTTGACCAGCACGTTGCCGCTGACCGTGCCGCCTTCGTAGACATTGGCAAAGTCGCTGTGGGCCTTGGGCACATCGTCGACGATGCTGATGACGATGGTACTGGTGGTGGCGTTGCCCAGCGAATCCTTGACCTCGTAGGTGAAGGTCTCGGTCAGCACATTCGGACCGTCATTGACATGGTTGGGCGAGTTGGCCGGAGACGTCAGGGTATAGGTGTAGGTGCCGTCGGCATTCAGCTGGATCTGGCCGTACTGGCCCGTGGCGCTGCCGACCAGGCTGTAGGTCAGCGCGCCGACCCCGCCACTGGCCGAGCCCGCCAACGAGCCGCTGGCCGTCTCGGCGCTCGAACCCGGCTCGCTGCCGACCACGGTGCCCCCCGCCAGGTCGTTGCCATCCTTGTTCAGGTCGAGGGCCTTCTCGTAGACGGTGACCTCGCTGTCAGGCCCGGCAATCAACGAACAATCGCGTACATCGATGGTGATGGTGGTCGTGCTTTCGTCGCCGTCGGCATCGCGCACGGTGTAGACGAATACATCCGTGGCGCCGGGTGGTGCCACGGCGTTGGGGTTGGCGTGGTAGGTGGCGTTGCCCTGGGCATCCAGGGTCAGGTAGCCATATTGGCCGACCACGTTGCTGCCCAGCTGGCCGATCGCCGACGTCGAGGTATCGGCCCCGGCGCGCACGCCAACCACATACTGGCCATCGGCACGCACATCGGCGCCTGAGCTATCGTTGTCGAGCACGTTGCCGCTGACGGTCCCGCCTTCGACGACACTGGCCGCGTCGGCTTCGGCCTTGGGCAGGTCATCGATGATGTTCACATCCAGCGTATTGCTGGCACTGCTGCCGTCGGTGTCTGTCGCAGTGACGGTGAAATGCTCGCTGAGGCTGTTGGCGCCATCGCCGCTGGCATGGGTTTCGGTGGTAGTGAGGGTGTAGCTGTAGCTGACCACGCCGGTGGCCGGGTTGTAGCCGGTGATGGTCAGGGTGTTGCCCAAGGCCGTGGTGATTGATTGTGGGAAGCCCACTGCCACACCACCGCTGACTACGCTGATGCCGCCCACGCTCAGGGTTTGCAGGCCGTCTGGCGCCGTCACCGTGAAACTGCCGCTCTGGGTCAGCGCGCCTGGGTTCGGCGCGCTGCCGTCGGCCAGGTTCTTCTCGTAGACGGTCAGTTCACCGCCGTTCACATCCAGGCCACCCAGGGTGACCGGGTCATTGAGGTTGGTGACGTTGAGGGTCAAGGTCGCCGTGCTGGTGTCGCCGTCGGCATCCTTCAAGGTGTAGGTGAAGGTCTCCACCCCATTACCGCCACCGTGCAGGTTCTTGAAGTCCGTGTCGTTGGGGTTGAGGGTGTAGGTGTAGGAGCCGTCCGCAGCCAGCACCAGGGTGCCGTAGGTGCCGACGAAGGTGCCGGCCACCACCGGGCCGCTGGCCACACGGTCGGCGCCCTGTACGTCGTTGCCCAGCACGTTGCCCGTGAGTTCGAGGTGTTGCTCGGTGGCTGGAGTGGCGTTGCTGTCATCCACGGCCTTGGGCACATCGTCGACGATGTTCACATCCAGCGTACTGCTGGCACTGCTGCCGTCGGTGTCCGTCGCAGTGACGGTGAAGTGCTCGCTGAGGCTGTTGGCGCCATCGCCGCTGGCGTGGGTTTCGGTGGTGGCAAGGGTGTAGCTGTAGCTGACCACGCCGGTGGTCGGGTTGTAGCCGGTGATGGTCAAGGTGTTGCCCAAGGCCGTGGTGATCGACTGCGGGAAGCCCGCTGCCACGCCACCGCTGACTACAGTGATGCCGCCCACGCTCAGGGTTTGCAGGCCGTCCGGCGCTGTCACCGTGAAACTGCCGCTCTGGGTCAGCGCGCCTGGGTTCGGCGCGCTGCCGTCGGCCAGGTTCTTCTCGTAGACGGTCAGTTCGCCGCCGTTCACATCCAGGCCACCCAGGGTGACCGGGTCATTGAGGTTGGTGACATTGAGGGTCAGGGTCGCCGTGCTGGTGTCGCCATCGGCATCCTTCAAGGTGTAGGTGAAGTTCTCCACCCCATTGCCGCCACCGTGCAGGTTCTTGAAGTCCGTGTCGTTGGGGTTGAGGGTGTAGGTGTAGGAGCCGTCCGCAGCCAGCACCAGGGTGCCATAGGTACCGACGAAGGTCCCTGCCACCACCGGGCCGCTGGCCACACGGTCGGCACCTTGCACGTCATTGGTCAGCACGTTGCCCGTGAGTTCGAGGTGCTGCTCGGTGGCTGGAGTGGCGTTGCTGTCATCCACGGCCTTGGGCACATCGTCGACGATGTTCACATCCAGCGTATTGCTGGCACTGCTGCCGTCGGTGTCCGTCGCAGTGACGGTGAAGTGCTCGCTGAGGCTGTTGGCGCCATCGCCGCTGGCGTGGGTTTCGGTGGTGGCAAGGGTGTAGCTGTAGCTGACCACGCCGGTGGTCGGGTTGTAGCCGGTGATGGTCAAGGTGTTGCCCAAGGCCGTGGTGATCGACTGCGGGAAGCCCGCTGCCACGCCACCGCTGACTACAGTGATGCCGCCCACGCTCAGGGTTTGCAGGCCGTCCGGCGCTGTCACCGTGAAACTGCCGCTCTGGGTCAGCGCGCCTGGGTTCGGCGCGCTGCCGTCGGCCAGGTTCTTCTCGTAGACGGTCAGTTCGCCGCCGTTCACATCCAGGCCACCCAGGGTGACCGGGTCATTGAGGTTGGTGACATTGAGGGTCAGGGTCGCCGTGCTGGTGTCGCCATCGGCATCCTTCAAGGTGTAGGTGAAGTTCTCCACCCCATTGCCGCCACCGTGCAGGTTCTTGAAGTCCGTGTCGTTGGGGTTGAGGGTGTAGGTGTAGGAGCCGTCCGCAGCCAGCACCAGGGTGCCATAGGTACCGACGAAGGTCCCTGCCACCACCGGGCCGCTGGCCACACGGTCGGCACCTTGCACGTCATTGGTCAGCACGTTGCCCGTGAGTTCGAGGTGCTGCTCGGTGGCTGGAGTGGCGTTGCTGTCATCCACGGCCTTGGGCACATCGTCGACGATGTTCACATCCAGCGTATTGCTGGCACTGCTGCCGTCGGTGTCCGTCGCAGTGACGGTGAAGTGCTCGCTGAGGCTGTTGGCGCCATCGCCGCTGGCGTGGGTTTCGGTGGTGGCAAGGGTGTAGCTGTAGCTGACCACGCCGGTGGCCGGGTTGTAGCCGGTGATGGTCAGGGTGTTGCCCAAGGCCGTGGTGATCGATTGTGGGAAGCCCGCCGCCACACCACCGCTAACTACGCTGATGCCGCCCACGCTCAGGGTTTGTAGGCCGTCCGGCGCCGTCACCGTGAAGCTACCACTCTGGGTCAGCGCGCCTGGGTTCGGCGCGCTGCCGTCGGCCAGGTTCTTCTCGTAGACGGTCAGTTCACCGCCGTTCACATCCAGGCCGCCCAGGGTGACCGGGTCATTGAGGTTGGTGACATTGAGGGTCAAGGTCGCCGTGCTGGTGTCGCCGTCGGCATCCTTCAGGGTGTAGGTGAAGGTCTCCACCCCATTACCGCCACCGTGCAGGTTCTTGAAGTCCGTGTCGTTGGGGTTGAGGGTGTAGGTGTAGGAGCCGTCCGCGGCCAGCACCAGGGTGCCGTAGGTGCCGACGAAGGTCCCCGCCACCACTGGGCCGCTGGCCACACGGTCGGCACCTTGCACGTCGTTGGTCAGCACGTTGCCCGTGAGTTCGAGGTGTTGCTCGGTGGCTGGAGTGGCGTTGCTGTCATCCACAGCCTTGGGCACATCGTCGACGATGTTCACATCCAGCGTACTGCTGGCACTGCTGCCGTCGGTGTCCGTCGCGGTGACGGTGAAATGTTCGCTGAGGCTATTGGCGCCATCGCCGCTGGCGTGGGTCTCGGTCGCAGTGAGGGTGTAGCTGTAGCTGACCACACCGGTGGCGGGGTTGTAGCCGGTGATGGTCAGGGTGTTGCCCAAGGCCGTGGTGATCGATTGTGGGAAACCCGCCGCCACACCACCGCTAACTACAGTGATGCCGCCCACGCTCAGGGTTTGCAGGCCGTCCGGCGCCGTCACCGTGAAGCTGCCGCTCTGGGTCAGCGCGCCTGGGTTCGGCGCGCTGCCGTCGGCCAGGTTCTTCTCGTAGACGGTCAGCCCGCCGCCGTTCACACCCAGGCCACCCAGGGTGACCGGGTCATTGAGGTTGCTGACGTTGAGGGTCAAGGTCGCCGTGCTGGTGTCGCCGTCGGAATCCTTCAAGGTGTAGGTGAAGGTCTCCACCCCATTGCCGCCACCGTGCAGGTTCTTGAAGTCCGTATCGTCGGGGTTGAGGGTGTAGGTGTAGGAGCCGTCCGCGGCCAGCACCAGGGTGCCGTAGGTGCCGACGAAGGTCCCCGCCACCACTGGGCCACTGGCAATGCGGTCGGCACCTTGCACGTCGTTGGTCAGCACATTGCCCGTGAGTTCAAGATGCTGCTCGGTGGCCGTCACAGCATTGCCGTCATTCACTGCCCTGGGCACATCGTCGCGGATGATCACGTCCAGCGAGCCGCTGGCCACGTCACCATCGCTGTCGCTGACCAGCACCGGGAAGTGCTCGCCCAAGGTATTGTTGCCAGCACCGTCGGGGTGCTGCTCGGCGCCGGTCAGGGTGTAGCTGTAGCTGACCACACCGGTAGTCGGGTTGTAGCCGGTGATGGTCAGGATGTTGCCGAGCCCGGTGACGATCGACTGGCCGACACCGGTCACCACCCCCGCCGTGACCACATTGATGCCACCTACACTCAGGTTGAATACACCGTCGGCGGCGACCACGGTAAAGCTGCCGGCCTGGGTCAACGCCGCTGGGTTGCTGGCCGAGCCCTGGGGCAGGTTGGCCTCGTCCAGGGTCAGTTCGCCAGGGCTGACCGCCAGGCCATCGAGGCTGACCGGATTGTCCGCCCCTGGCGGCAGGCCATTGTCATTGTTCAGGTCGAGCGCGCCCAGGTAGCGGTTGGCAAGCTCGGGGATGCCATTGAAGCCGGCGGTAGGGAAACCAATGGTCGGGTCCACTCGCCCGGCCACTTCGGAGAGGATCACAAAGCTGTGGCCGCCGCCCAGCGCCCCCGCCACGCCCGCCGGATTGCCACCGGCGGCGGTCGCTTCGGCTTCTTGGGTGGGGTCGGCACCCGCGGCGATCGCTTGCTGGATGCGCTCGACATCGCTGAGCTGGCCGTCGTTGGGCACCAGGTCCGGGGTCTGCACATGGGGCGCACGGTTGGCCAACAGTTCCGGGGTCATTTCCAGGCTGCTGTCACGCCCGAGGGTCAATTCGGCGCCGTTGTGCAGCCGCACCGCCACCGCGCCAGCACTGCTGGTCTGCAGTTGCTCGCCGGCAAACAACCGGTCGCCCTCCACCAGCAGGCGGCGATGACCGTCATCACCAACCGCGAATACCTGGCCAACGACTTTGCTGACCACACCGACTAATTTAGCCATGAGCGTACGCCTCCCCTGCCGATGGGCTTTTCGCAGATCAAGGCGTGTCGGGTAATTCGCGCCACGATCCAGCAGTGAATCGCGACTGTCACATTCGTGGGACCCCACGCTCCTTGTGACGATTGCGGCGTAAGCGGTGATGGAGAATGGCCATTATCGAGTGCCATTTTTTTGTCGCCAAATTCCGCTTTTGCCCTCCTCCCCTATCTCCTTAGCTGCAAAAAATCTGGAACTTTCCGCGAAGCCCGAAAACCGCCAGTCCCGACCAGTTCCCGCAGCCACTTGAATGAAACAATGTCCCGGATTCCTTAGACCGCATAAGTTTTTTTTCGCATATAGCTTATGAAAAAATCTTCTTAGCTCGCCCGATAAATGTTCTTAGCTCTGTTGTTACAAACCTGAAACGGTTTGATATCCATTTTTCGTCATTTTTTTGGCGAACTGCAGGACTTATTCGAGACCAGGGAGATGTACCCCATGCGCGCTTTAACCCCCATCACCAGTGCGATTTTGTTGGCCATGGCGTGTGCCAACAGTCAGGCGATGTCGATCACCGAGGCTGTCCAGAACGCCGTGGACCAGCATCCTGAAATCAGCGCCAGCCGTAACAGCCGCCTGTCGGCCGACGAGGATGTGAAGTTCGCCCGCGGGGGGTACTACCCAACCGTTGACCTGGTGGCCGGCTACGGCCGGCAGCGCTCGGACAACACCAATACCCGTACCTTCGATGCCGACGGCAGGCGCAACCACAACAAAGAGACGCTCAACTACACCCAGTCCGAGCTGCGCCTGCGGCAAATGCTGTTCGACGGTTTCAACACCGCCAACGAAGTCGGCCGTACCGAAGCGGTGGCCAACTCCCGCGCCTACTACACCCAGGCCACCGCCGAGACCGTGGCCCTGCGCGCCGTCGAGGTCTACCTCGAAGTGCTCAAGCGCCGCGAACTGGTGACCCTGGCCCGCAACAACCTGCAAGCACACCTGCGGGTCAACGACCAGATCGGCCTGCGTAGCGAGCGCGGCGTGGGTAGCACCGCCGACCTCGACCAGTCCCGCGCCCGTCGCGCCCTGGCCGAAAACAACCTGGACACCGCCGAGGTCGACCTGGCCGATGCCGAAGCCAACTTCTTCAGCGTAGTCGGACGCATGCCCGACGAGCTGGAAGCACCGAGCACCATCAAGGCCGAGGTGCCGGCCGATATCGCCGCCGCGCGCCAGGGCATGCTGGAAAACAACCCCTACCTCAAGTCGGCCCAGGCCGACGTGCAGTCCGCCGAACAGCAATACGAAGTGGCCAAGTCGCCCTTCTACCCACGCCTGGACGCAGTGCTGGCCACCGGTGCCAACAACAACCTCGGCGGCCAGAAAGGCCATGACAACAACGACTGGCAGGCCGGCGTCGAACTCAGCTACAACCTGTTCCGCGGCGGCAGCGACAAGGCCCGCCTGCAATCGGACGCGCACAAGATCAACCAGGCCATGGACATCCGCAACAATGCCCTGCGCGAACTCAACGAGAACCTGAGCCTGGCCTGGAACGCCATGAACAACGCGCGCAAGCAGACCCCGAGCGCACGCGAGTACGCCGAGACCACCCAACGCGTGCGCGCCGCCTACCAGGACCAGTTCGGCCTGGGCCAACGTACCCTGCTCGACCTGCTCGACAGCGAGAACGAACTGTACAACGCCAATCGGCGCTACACCGAAGTGCGCTACACCGAAGAGTTCTCCATGTACCGGCTGCTGGCGAACATGGGTGAGCTGCTGAGCAAGCAGCGTATCTCGCTGCCGCCCGAAGCCATCGCCAAGAGCGAAGTACGCAACGAGGCAAGGTTGCCCGATATGCGTTGAGGCCTGGACGAACAGGGAAGCCCTGCCAGCGCCCGGTTCCCGTCCACCGCGACAGGAGTAGGCCATCGTGACCAGTCTGCAAAGCGCGCAACCGCGCCTGGATGTTGATGATCCGTTGCTCGATGGCCTGCTGATCCTGTGCAAGCTGCACGGCTGCCCGGCCAGCCGCGCCAGCCTGTGCAGCGGCCTGCCCTTGGCCCAGCAGCGCCTGGACCTGGCCCTGCTGCCGCGCGCCGCTGCCCGCGCCGGGCTGCAGGCGCGGGTGCTGCAACGCGAGCTGGCGGCGATTTCCGCCCTCAACCTGCCGGTGCTGCTGATTCTCAACGACGGTCGCAGCGCCGTTCTGCAGCGTTGGGGCGACAATGGCCGGGCATTGCTGCTGCCATGCGAGGCCGAAGGTGGCGAGCAGTGGGTCGAACATGAAGCCCTGGCCGCGGCCTACAGTGGCCAGGCCCTGTTCGCCCGCCCACGGCACACCCTGGAAGATGTGCGCGCACCGTTGATTCCACGGGTCAACGCCTGGTTCCGCGATACCCTGCGCCACTCCCGCTGGCTGTACGGCGACGCCTTGCTGGCCAGCCTTTTGATCAACCTGCTGGGCTTGATGGTGCCGCTGTTCGTCATGCAGACCTACGACCGGGTGGTGCCCAACCAGGCGCTGTCGACCCTGTGGGTGCTGGTCGCGGGCCTGTTCATCGGCACCGCCTTCGAGCTGGTGCTGCGCATGGTCCGCGCCCACCTGCTGGACCAGGCGGGCAAGAAGACCGACCTGATCCTCTCCGCCACCCTGTTCGAACGCATCACCGGCATGAGCATGAAGGCGCGCCCGGCCACCATCGGCGGATTCGCCCAGAGCATCCACGACTTCCAGGGCCTGCGTGAATTCCTCACCGCGGTCACCCTGACCAGCATTATCGACCTGCCCTTCGTCGCCCTCATGCTGCTGGTGATCGGCCTGCTCGGCGGTTGGCTGGTGCTGATTCCGCTGGTCGCCTTCCCGGTGGCGGTGGGGCTGGCACTGTTCATCCAGGTGCGCCTGCGCGACACCGTGCAGAAGAGCCTGAGCCTCGGCGCCGTGCGCCAGGCCCTGCTGATCGAGACCCTCGGCGGTCTGGAAACCCTCAAGGCCTGCGGCGCCGAAAGCGAGCGCCAGTACCAGTGGGAACACACCAACGCCGCTATCGCCCGCCTCGACGCCCACGCCCGCAACCTGTCGTCGCTGGCCAGCAACGGCACGCTGTTCATCCAGCAGTTCTGCGGCATGGCCACCATCGTCGCCGGGGTCTACAGCATCATCGCCGGCAATCTCAGCGTCGGCGCCCTGGTGGCCAGCTACATGCTCGGTAGCCGGGTGCTCGCCCCGCTCGGCCAGATCGCCGGGTTGATCACCCGCTACCAGCAGGCGCAAGTGACCATGCGCAGCACCGATGCGTTGATGAGCCTGCCCCAGGAGCGCGAAGCGCGGCAGCAGGCGCTGGAGCACACCACGCTGCGCGGCGCGGTGGCCGTCAGCCATGTCACCTTCCGCTACCCCGGCCAGGTCGCGCCGGCGCTCAACGGTGTCAGCGTCAGCCTCAAGCCCGGCGAGCGCATCGGCATCATCGGCCGCAGTGGTTCGGGCAAGAGCACCCTGGCACGCCTGTTGATGGGGTTTCACCACCCCGACGAAGGCCAGGTGCTGCTGGACAACCTCGACCTGCGCCAGCTGGACATCGCCGACCTGCGCAGCCAGCTCGGCTACGTGGCCCATGACCTGCCGCTGTTGGCCGGTAGCCTGCGTGACAACCTGACCCTGGGCGCCCGGCATGTCAGCGACGCGCGCATGCTCGAGGTGGCCGAGCTGACCGGCGTGAGCGAGCTGGCCCGCCAGCACCCGCAAGGTTTCGACCGCCCGGTGGGCGAGCGCGGCCAACTGCTGTCCGGCGGCCAGCGCCAGGCGGTGCTGCTGGCCCGGGCGCTGCTGCTGGAGCCGGCGATCTTGATCCTCGACGAGCCCAGCAGCCACATGGACAACAGCAGCGAGGAGCAACTGCGCCAGCGCCTGCTCGACTGGGTCCCGGGCAAGACCCTGCTGCTGGTCACCCATCGCACCTCGATGCTCAGCCTGGTGGACCGACTGCTGGTGCTGGACAACGGCAAGGTCGTCGCCGACGGGCCGAAGGATGCGGTCATCGACGCGCTGCGCAAGGGCCGCATCGGCGCGGCGCTGTGATACCACAACCATCCCTGTAGGAGCGGGCTTGTCCCGCGATCAAGGCAACGCGGAGCCTGGCACGGGCCACGCCCGTGATCGCGGGACAAACCCGCGCCTACAGCAGACCAGTTTCCAGGAGGCAATGTATGTCCCTCAGCCACAGCATACGCAGCTACCTCCACGGCACCGACAGCCGCGCCGAGCGCGACTACATGCCGGAGCTGGTCGGCGCCACCTTGCAGGACTCGCCCAGCCTGTCGCGCCTCACCGTGTGGCTGGCGGCGATCCTGCTGCTGGTGGCCCTGGTCTGGGCCAATTTCGCGGTGCTCGACGAGGTCACCGTCGGCGAGGGCAAGGCCATCCCTTCCAGCAAGGTGCAGGTGGTGCAGAACCTCGAGGGTGGCATCGTCACCGAGATCTTCGTGCGCGAAGGGCAGATGGTCGACAAGGGCGCCACCCTGCTGCGTCTGGACGACACCCGCTTCAAGTCGAACAAGGGCGAGAGCGAAGCCGACCGCTATGCCCTCACGGCCCAGGTCGAGCGCCTGTCGGCCGAGGCCGAGGGCCGCCCGTTCGTGCTCTCCGACGAAGTGCGGGCCAAGGCGCCACAGGTGGCCGAGGACGAGATCGCCTTGTATGAATCGCGCCAGCGGCGCCTGGCCAGCGAAAAGCAGACCCTCAACGAACAGCTGCGACAAAAGACCCAGGAACTCGCCGAGTTCCGCTCCAAGGTCGACCAGTACCGCTCAGCGGTAGGCCTGCTGCAGCAAGAGCTGGACATGTCCACGCCGCTGGTCGGCAAGGGCGCCATCTCGCCGGTGGAAATCCTGCGCCTCAAGCAACGCAGCGTCGAGGCCCGTGGCCAGTTGAACGCCACCAACCTGGCGATCCCTCGCGCCGAGGCGGCCATCGCCGAGATCCGCAGCAAGGTCCAGGAGTCCGACGCCAGCTTCCGCTCCGACGCCGCCAAGGAACTCAACGACAAGCGCACGGAACTGTCGAAGATCACCGCCAGCAGCATCGCCATCGACGACCGGGTCAACCGCACCACGGTGGTCTCACCGGTGCGTGGCATCGTCAAGCTGCTCAAGGTCAACACCATCGGCGGCGTGGTGCAGCCCGGCAGCGACCTGGTGGAAATCGTGCCGATCGAGGATAACCTGCTGATCGAGGCCAAGGTGCGGCCGCAGGACGTCGCCTTCCTGCACCCGGGGCAAACGGCGATGGTCAAGTTCAGCGCCTACGACTACACCATCTATGGCGGGCTGAAGGCCAAGCTGGAGCTGATTGGCGCGGACACCGTCACCGACGACAAGGGCAACGCGTTCTACCTGATCCAGGTGCGCACCGACAAGAACCACCTGGGCGGCGACAACAAGCCGTTGCTGATCATTCCGGGGATGGTCGCCACGGTGGATATCATCACTGGGCAGAAGAGCGTGCTGGACTACCTGCTCAAGCCGGTGCTCAAGGCCCGCACCGAGGCGCTGCGCGAGCGGTGATGGTTAGCCATGGCCATGGTTGCGCTCAAAGGTTTCGCTGCCCATCGCCCTGATCTGCCCCTCGATCAACGCCTCGAATGGCTTGAGCAACCCGTCGAATGCTGCCGGTGCCTCCAGTACATCCAGCGCTTGCACGATTGCCTCCAAGGTCGACACCGCCCCCGGCTCCGGTGCCTTGCGCAGCCGGTAGCGGGAGGGTTTGACCTCACCCAGGGTGACCCGTGGCAGGGCCTCCAGCAGCGGGTTCAGGTACAGCAGCTTGCGCGCCTTGCGCCAGGTGCCATCGGGCACGATCAGCAGCAACGGCGGTGCGTCGGCGCTTGCATACGCCTGCAGGATCGCCGCCTGGTCACCGGGAAATAGCAATGCCGGGCGATAGCCCGGTGTCGCCAGCAAGGCAGGCAGGTCTTCGAACACCTCGCCGACTCTCAGTTCGGCATTGACCAGGCCCAGGGTTGCCAGGCGCGCGGTGTTCAACGCGTGGGCGGTTTCACTGGGGTGCTGTAGCACGACCACGCGGGTGCGGCTGTCGAGCTGTGGGATCAGCGGGCAAAGGCAATGGGCGAGCGGACGCTGGCAGCGCTCGCAGCGGGGTCTAGGCATAGGGGTCTCCGTTGGCCGAGGGATTTTGCCACAGGCTGGGGTTTTGGGCCCGCTTTGTGGCCCATCTCGGACAAACCTGCTCAGCCCCTGTGGGAGTGGTTCAGCGGGGCACCGAACCACCGCTAACCAGGCGACGCGGTGCCTGGCACCGGCTATGCCGGTGTTCGCGGCTAAAGCCGCTCCCACAGGGGTGGGAGCGGCTTTAGCCGCGAATGGGCCTGCAAACCAGGCCTTATCGGTTGAACCGCTCCGCCAGGCTGTGCAGGTACTCCGCCATGCGCTCCAGGTCCTGGCTGATCTCGGCCCCCTGCTTGGCCTGCCCGGCGCTCTCGTCGCACAGATGCGCAATGCGCACGATCTGCTGGTTGATGTCTTCCGCCACATGGCTCTGCTGCTCGGAGGCCGTGGCCATCTGCTGGCTCATGCCGGTGATGCGGCTGACCGCCTGGGCGATCCCGGCCAGGGCTTCCTGCACCGCCTCGACGCTATGCACGCTGTCGCTGGAAATCTGCTGCCCGCGACTGGCGCTGGCCACCGCCCGGTCGGCGCCGGAGCGCAAGGTCGAGATGATGTGGTGGATTTCCTCGGTGGAGGCGCGGGTGCGCTGGGCCAGCGAACGCACCTCGTCGGCGACCACCGCGAAGCCCCGGCCCTGCTCGCCGGCCCGCGCCGCCTCGATGGCGGCATTGAGCGCCAGCAGGTTGGTCTGCTCGGCGATCGAGGTGATCACATCCACCACGCTGCCGATCGACTGGGTCTGCTCGGCCAGGGCATTGACCGCCTGGCCGATATCGCTCACCGCCTCGTTCATGCTGCCCATGGCGCGCAAACTCTGCTCGGCCAGGTCGCTGCCCTTCTGCGCCAGTTGGTCGGCGTCACTGGCGGCGTGGGCGGTGCTCTGCACGTTATGGGTCACCTGCTGGATGGTCGCGGCCATCTGCGCGATGGCGGTGGCCGACTGGTCGGTCTCGCTGCGCTGGCGGTCGAGCATCTGCGCTTGGGCATCGGACAGATCGGCGGACTGTGCGGCCCGCGACTTGACGCCGATACCAGCATCCACCAGGCGGGTCAGCGCGGTCTGCAGGCGTGCCTCTTCGCTGATGATCGCCAGGTCGAGCTGGCCCTGCAGGCCCGGGTTGTCGCTGTAGGTCAGCGCCACCAGCGGGCTGGTGAAGGCCTTGGGATGCTCCTGCAGGGTACGCCGGATCGACTGGTTCTGCCGGTGCTCGACCACGTACCAGGCCGCCAGCAGGCTGGCCATCAACACGCCGAGGGCCGCATAAGGAGGCAGCCACAGGTAGCCGGCGGCCGAAGCCAGGCCGGCGCCGATCAACGGCCAGCCATGGCCGATGCCATGGGCCAGGCGCGCCACCACGGGGACTGCCGAACGCCCGGCACGCAAACGCGCGTAGAGCTGTTCGGCACGGCGGATCTGCTCGCGGGTCGGCACCGAGCGCACCGACTCGTAGCCGCTGATGCGACCGTTCTCGTACACCGCCGTGACATAAGCGCTGACCCAGTAGAAGTCGCCGTTCTTGGCGCGGTTCTTGACCACACCCATCCACGGCTTGCCTTGCTTGATGGTGTCCCACATATGACCGAACACCGAGGGCGGCATGTCCGGGTGGCG
This sequence comes from Pseudomonas xantholysinigenes, assembly GCF_014268885.2. Lineage (NCBI taxonomy): Bacteria > Pseudomonadati > Pseudomonadota > Gammaproteobacteria > Pseudomonadales > Pseudomonadaceae > Pseudomonas > Pseudomonas xantholysinigenes. The sequence continues at coordinate 4,004,162 of NZ_CP077095.1, forward strand.
GACCAGATTATGCGGCTGGCCCACCAGTTCGTCGTAGGTGAAACCGCTGATGGCCACGAATGCGTCGTTGCAGTAGGTGATGCGGCTGTTCAGGTCGGTGGTGGAGATCAGCCGCTGGTCTTGGGGGAAGGTTCTTTCGTGCTCAGTGACGGGCAAATTCATGCGCATCGTTGGCGGTCCCTTGCTTATCCAGATGAATGGGAAAATCATCAAAGCAAGTAGATATTTAGCAGAAGGCCAGCACGCCAGCGGTCAAGTTTTGTAGGAAATTTGCCAGTCCTGACGGAACGGTATCAACCCAACCGTGGTCAACCGACGTTCAGCTGGCTCTTGAGCAGGTCGCGGAACGTCTGGATCAAGGGTTCCCGGCTGCGGCCACGGCGAATGATCAGGGAGAACGGCGCCTGGTAGCCGAAGGTCGCCGGCGACAACACCCGCAGGTCGCCCTTGTCGACCCAGGCCTGGGCATAGTGCTCGGGCAGGTAGCCGATGTAGGCGCCGGAGAGAATCAGAATCAACTGTGCCTCCATGCTCTCCACAGTGGCCGCGCTGTGCTTGAAGCCATGCCGGGCCAGCTCGGCCTGGCTCCAATAGCCGCGGCCAACCATGCGCTGCTGGGTGATCACCGGTTCGGGGATGCGCCGCTCAGCGAACAATGGGTGGCGGCTGCTGCAATACAGCCAGTGCTGCTCACGGTACAGCGGCTGGTACACCAGCCCGCTCATGCGCGAGGAAAACGCACCGATGGCCAGGTCCAGGCGGTTGTCTTGCACGCCCAACTGCAATTCATAAGGGCTGGAGACCGACAGGTGCAAATGCACCGCCGGGTGCTCCTGGCTGTAGGCGCCAATGGCCTCGGCCAGCGGCAGCGCGCGGTCACCGACGGTGGAGTCGATCACCCCGAGGTTGAGGGTGCCGCGCAGCTCGCCCTTGAGCGCGGCGGCGTACTGCTCGAAACCGTCCAGCTCACCGAGCAGGCGCAAGGTTTCCTGGTGGAACAGCTCGCCTTTGCTGGTCAGGCTGAAACCACCCCGGCCGCGATGGCACAACACCAGGCCCAGGGCGCTTTCCAGCTGGCTCATGTAGGTGCTGATGGCCGAGGTCGACAGGTTGAGGTCGCGCTGGGCGTTGGCGAACCCTTGGTGGCGCACCACGCTGGCGAAGATGCGCAGCAGTTTCAAGTCGGGCAGCGAAGAGGCCATGACGCGAGGTTCCACGGGCTGAAGGTAGCCAGAGTCTAACCCGCCTCGCAGCGATAGTTCAGAAATTCCTGAAGTAAGTATTTGTCGGTAGCGATTCTTCCCGGACACTACCTTGCGCAGACTGCGGCGAAATGCCCCTGCCCGCCGGCATCACCCGACCAGGAAGGCGCGCGGCGGCACAGGTTCGAACAAACAGAACAATCGACCGACTGATGAGGCCCACCGTGGACAAGATTCTCCACCAACCACTGGGCGGCAACGAAATGCCGCGTTTCGGCGGCATCGCCACCATGCTCCGTCTGCCCCACCTGCAAAGCGCCGAAGGGCTCGATGCCGCCTTCATCGGCGTGCCGCTGGACATCGGCACCTCGCTGCGCTCGGGCACTCGCTTCGGCCCCCGGCAGATCCGCGCCGAATCGGTGATGATCCGCCCCTACAACATGGCCACCGGCGCCGCGCCGTTCGACTCGCTGTCGGTCGCCGACATCGGCGACGTGGCGATCAACACCTTCAACCTGCTGGACGCCGTGCGCATCATCGAAGAGGCCTACGACGAGGTCCTCGAGCACAACATCATCCCGCTGACCCTGGGTGGCGACCACACCATCACCCTGCCGATCCTGCGCGCCCTGCACAAGAAGCACGGCAAGATCGGCCTGGTGCACATCGACGCCCATGCCGACGTCAATGACCACATGTTCGGCGAGAAGATCGCCCACGGCACCACCTTCCGCCGCGCCGTGGAAGAAGGCCTGCTCGATTGCGACCGCGTGGTGCAGATTGGCCTGCGCGCCCAGGGCTACACCGCCGACGACTTCAACTGGAGCCGCCGCCAGGGCTTCCGCGTGGTCCAGGCCGAGGAGTGCTGGCACAAGTCGCTGGAACCGCTGATGGCCGAGGTGCGCGAAAAAGTCGGCGGAGGCCCGGTGTACCTGTCGTTCGACATCGACGGCATCGACCCGGCCTGGGCGCCCGGCACCGGCACCCCGGAGATCGGCGGCTTGACCACTATCCAGGCGATGGAGATCATCCGCGGCTGCCACGGTCTGGACCTGATCGGCTGCGACCTGGTGGAGGTTTCCCCGCCTTACGACACCACCGGCAACACCTCGCTGCTGGGGGCCAACCTGCTGTTCGAAATGCTCTGCGTGCTGCCGGGCGTGGTGCGACGCTAGCCGTCAAGCACCGTCCTTTGTAGGAGCGGCCTTGTGCCGCGAAAGGGGCGCATAGCGCCCCCGGTTTTCAGCGTTTTCGCAGAGAACGCCGGGGCTGCCTTGCAGCCCTTTCGCGGCACAAGACCGCTCCTACACACAGGGCGTTGCGCTGCATGCAATTGCTTGACCCCGGCAGGAGCCATTCGGGAGGGCCATAGAGGCCCGCCAACACCACAAAGGACCGCCGGGCGCCGTGAACCGTCCAGGCGGCCGATCTCGCCATAATAAAGATAATCGGGAGACCCCCAATGGCCTTGGACATCATCGTTGTACTGATCTATGCCGCCGGCATGCTCGGCCTCGGCTGGTATGGCATGCGACGCGCGAAGACCCATGAAGACTACCTGGTGGCCGGGCGCAACCTCGGCCCGACCCTGTACATGGGCACCATGGCCACCACCGTGCTCGGCGGCGCCTCCACCGTGGGCACCGTGCGCCTGGGCTATGTCCATGGTATTTCCGGTTTCTGGCTATGCGCCGCCCTGGGGCTGGGGATCATCGCCCTCAACCTGTTCCTGGCCAAACCCCTGCTGCGCCTGAAGATCTTCACCGTCACCCAGGTACTGGAACGCCGCTACAACCCGATGGCGCGCCAGGCCAGCGCGGCGATCATGCTCGCCTACGCGCTGATGATCGCGGTCACCTCGACCCTGGCCATGGGCACCGTGCTGCAGGTGCTGCTCGACGTGCCGTTCTGGATGGCCCTGCTGTTCGGCGGCGGCGTGGTGGTGGTGTACTCGACCATCGGCGGCATGTGGTCGCTGACCCTCACCGACATCGTCCAGTTCGTGATCAAGACCGTGGGCCTGATGTTCATCCTGCTGCCGGTGTGCCTGTACAAGGCCGGTGGCTGGGACGCCCTGGTGGCCAAGCTACCGGCGGCCAGCTTCAGCTGGACCACCATCGGCTGGGACACCATCATCACCTACTTCCTGATCTACTTCTTCGGCATCCTGATCGGCCAGGACATCTGGCAGCGGGTGTTCACCGCCCGCGACGAGAAGGTCTGCCAGCGCGCCGGCACCACCGCCGGTGTCTACTGCGTACTGTACGGCCTGGCCTGCGCCCTGATCGGCATGGCCGCCCACGTGCTGATGCCAGACCTGGCCAACCCCAACAACGCCTTCGCCGAGATGATCAAGGGCCAACTGCCCGAAGGCATCCGTGGCCTGCTGATGGCCGCCGCCCTGGCCGCGATGATGTCCACCGCCAGTGCCGGCCTGCTGGCCGCCTCCACCACCCTCACCGAGGACCTGCTGCCGAAACTGCGTGGCGGCAAGCAGTCGAGCCTGGGCATCAACCGCCTGTTCACCCTGCTCACCGGCCTGGTGGTGCTGGGCATCGCCCTGGCGGTGAACGATGTGATCAGCGCCCTGACCTTGGCCTACAACCTGCTGGTGGGCGGCATGCTGATCCCGCTGATCGGCGCGATCTTCTGGAAGCGCGCGACCACCGCCGGGGCCATCGCCAGCATGTCGCTGGGCTTTGCCACCGCGCTGCTGTTCATGTTCAAGGATGGCCTGGAAGCCAACACGCCGATCTACTACAGCCTGGCCATCGGCCTGGTGAGCTTCGTGGTGGTCAGCCTGGCTTCGCACAAGCCGGTGGCGACGGTGAACCTGGCCTGAGGCCACTTCCACGCCAACCCCTTGTAAAAGGGGCCTTGCCAGTAAAACGCAAAAGGCCGCCGCATCCACAAGATGCGGCGGCCTTTTTGGCGGTGGTCAGCGCCGACGCGGCTGGCGCTTGCGCTGTTCTTCGTCGGTCGGGATCGGCACCGGCTGCAGCGGTGGCGGGAGCAAGCCCAAGGCGACGGCGAGGTCGTGGAGCCAGTTGTACATGCGTTGGTTCATATTGCCCCCTTGACGGGTCAGCCTCACGGTCAATCAATTCTGCGATGCTTCATACAGATCATAGTCCCATGTCCTGTATTGCGCATGCCTCTGTACTTACACATATGGGCGATTTTGACCCGGATCAAGCGCTGATGGCAGCTTCCGACGGTCGGTCAATCGTTTCGCTTTGTTGCAAGTCGATCCAGGCCTGCAAGTTCGCCCCGCGCATGCCCTGGCGCCACATCAGCCAGGTCTGCGCCTGATCGAACGGCGCCTGCAACCGATGCACCCGCACCCGCTCATGCCCCGGCAGGCTGTCGAGCATCGATTGTGCCATCAACGCCACCCCCGCACCGGCAATCACGCAGGCCAGCATGCTCTGATAAGACTCGATCTCCATCACCCGCCCCATGGGCGTATGGGCATGGGCGTACCAGGCCTCCAGGCGCATACGGTAGGAGCAACCCTGGCGGAAGGTGAATACCGCCTTGCCCGCCACATCCTTGGCCGTCAGCACCGACGGGTGCTCAGGGCTGGTAATCAGCACCAGCACTTCCTCGCACAAGGGCACGCCATCCAGCCCGGCCAGGCTTGGAGGCCCGTCCACCAGCGCCGCATCCAGGGCATGGTTGAGCAGGCCCTCGAACAGCTCGCCGCTGGGCGCGGCACGCACTTGCAGGTTCACCGCCGGATAGGCCTGGTGATAACGCGCCAGCAACGCCGGCAGATGGGTGGCCGCGCTGCTGTACATGGTGCCGAGCACGAAGTCGCCGGCCGGCTGACCGCCCTGCACCGCCGCCATGGCCTCGTCGCGTAGGGCCGCCAGGCGGTTGGCGTAATCTAGCAGCACCTTGCCCGCCGGCGACAGCTGCAAGCGCTGGCGCTCGCGCAGGAAAAGGTCCACGCCTAGCTGCTCTTCTAGCTGGCGCAGGCGCGTCGACAGGTTCGACGGCACCCGGTGCAGGCGCTCGGCGGCGCGGGTCAATGAACCTTCCTCGGCCACAGCCTGGAAGATGCGCAGTTGGCTGAACTCCACGACATTCTCCAAAACAGAATAACTTGATCATGATTATTCAATTTTATTGAAAGTCAATCCGCCCTACCCTGCCAACCATCGCACTCTTTCGAGCAGGAGAGCTTCCATGTCGCCCTTCATGCAACTGCTGGCCAGCGCCGTGGCGCTGATGATGGCCATGGGCATCGGCCGCTTTGCCCTTACCCCGCAACTGCCGCGGCTGATTGCCGAGGGCCAGTTCGACCTGACCGCCGGTGGCCTGATCGCCGCCGCCAATTACCTGGGCTACTTCCTTGGCGCGGTGGATGGCATGTTTGCCCGCCAACCGGCCCAGGTGCGCCTGCGCCTGCACGGTGGCCTGTGGCTATGCGTGCTGTTGACCCTGGCGTCCTGGGCCGCTGACGGCTTCTGGAGCCACCTGTTGCTGCGCTTCGGCACCGGCGTGGCCAGCGCCTGGGTACTGGTGATGATCACCAGCCTCAGCCAGCAACTGGCCAATGCCCATGGACGGCAAAGACTCGGTGCCCTGGTGTTCGCCGGCCCTGGCGTCGGCATCGCGCTGACCGGCTTGCTGGCCCTGGCCGCCCATGTCCGGGGGCTGGACTCGGCAGCGCTGTGGCTGGTCTATGGCGTGGCTGCCCTGGTGATGCTGCTGGCGCTGCTGCCGTGGCTGCCACGGGCACTGGAAACCGCGCCCGTGACGGTGCCCAGCGGGCCTATCGAGGGCACGGGCATCGGCCGCCTGGGGCTGGTCTACGCACTCTACGGTCTCGGCTACATCCTGCCCGCGACCTTCCTGGCGCAGATGGCCAATCAGCAGTTTCAAGGGCAATGGCTGGCCGACCTGTTCTGGCCGGCATTCGGCCTGGCCGCGGCGCTTGGGGTAGTGGTAGCCAGCCTGCGTCGCCCCGGCCGCAGCCAAACCTGGCTGACCGCCACGCTGTGGCTGCAGGGCCTGGGGGTACTGGCGTGCCTGTTGGGCGGAGGTATCGGCCTGGGCCTGGGCGTGCTGCTATGCGGCGGGCCATTCCTGGCCTGCATGCAACTGGTGATGCAACGCTCACGGGAACTGGCGCCCCATGCCACGCAACGTAACGCCGGGCTGCTGACCGCGTGCTTTGCCCTGGGGCAGTTGAGCGGGCCGTTGCTGGCGGCGTTGAGCAGCCATTTCAGTGGAGGCTTGCAACCGGCGCTGGTGCTGGCGGCGCTGGGGTTGGGGCTGGCCGGGGTGTTGGTGCTGGCCGGTGGTGTGTCGCGCTCGGCGGTCTGCGCCCACCTTGGGCAAACTCGCTGAACCAGTGTTCGCCGGCCTTGCCGGCGAACGGCTCCCCCCTGGGGTCTGTATGAAAAGTCTTGAGACGAAGGTCAGGCAAGGCGAAAACAGCCGAGGAACGGTCGGAGTCGCGCACGACTTTACGGGTTGTAAATGAGCATTCCGAGGCTGTTTTCAACGCAGCATCACCGAGTATCAAGGCTTTTCGTACAGAGCCTAGCCCACGACCTTGCGCAACTGCTGGCGTACCCAGCCCTCGGCACTGACCATGATCACCCCCAACAGCACCATCACCGCGCCGATCACGAAATTCAGGCTCAGCGGTTCATCCAGCAGCAGCACGCCAAAGGTCACGCCGAACAGCGGCGTGATGAATGAGAACACCGCCAGGTTCGACGCCAGGTACTTGCGCAGCAACCAGAACCAGGTCATGTAGCTGATGAACGACACCACGATGCCCTGGAACAACACGCTGCCCACCGCCAAAGGCGTCAGCGCGACATCCATGATCTGCCCGCTGAACAAGGCGATCGCCACCAACCCGACGAACCCCACCGCCAGTTGGTAGAACAAGGTCAGGGTCACCGGCGCCTCCGACAGCCGCGAGCAACGCACCACCACGGTGGTCGCGCCCCAGGCCAACCCGGCCAGGATCGCCAGGCCGTCGCCCAGCAGCATCCGCCCATCCAGTTGGGCAAGGGACACGCCCCCGGCGAAGGCCAGGGCGATGCCGCAGAAGGCCAGCAGAATGCCCAGCCACTGCAGTAGGCGCAGGCGCTCACTGGGTATCATGAAATGCAGCCCCAGGGCGGTGAAGATCGGCGCGGTGTAGAGAAATACCGACATGTGCGCCGCCGACGTCAGCTTCAGCCCTTCGGCGATGAACAGGAACTCCAGCCCGAACAAGGCCCCCGCCAGCAGCCCGGCGCGCCAGGTGATGCCCACCTGCCCCCAGCCATCACGAAAGCACACCAGCAAGCCGACCAGCAGCGCGGCAATGCCATTGCGCAGGGCCGCCTGCATCACCGGGGCGATATCCACCGCGGCCGACTTGATCAGCACCTGCTGGCAACCCCAGACCAGGCACAGCCCCAGCATGACCTGAAAAGCGAAGGCGTCTGGGTTCTTGCGGGCCGCAATCATGTGCGCCCCCTTGGCTGCTGCAACATCATGGGCAAGGCTCGGCAGTGGAATGGATCCCGATTATTAGACGCCGAGCCCTGCCGACACCAGCCTAAATTGCGCCCCCGGCGATTCGTGCCTCGGCGGATACGCGGTCGAAGGTGATCTCGTCCAACGCGTCGTCCTGTTGGTCCAGCACCTGGCGCGGGTGCTCGAAGCCGGGGATGCTGCTGTCGATCATGCTGAGCAGGCGCGAACCACGCTCGGTAAGGACGAAGTTCTCGCCGTTGCCGCCGTCGTCCTCAGGTCGACTGGCGATGTACTCGCGCTGGAAAAGCAGCTTTTCGTACTCGCAGGCGCGGGTCTTGAGGTGGTCCAGATCACCTGGCGCCTGGCCCTCGGCGGCCAGGGCCGCGGCATGTTGCTCGGCGTAGGGGCGTGGGGTGAAGCTGTGACCGGCGCCGTTCTGCACCTCGTGCAGCAAGCGCTCGATCAGGTCCCAGTCGTAAGTCTTCATGGAAAGGCCTCCTGCTGTGGCCAGATGGACTACACAGCGTGGGACTGGCACCTAACGGCGAGCGTTCCAACGAAAATCCGGTCGAGCTGTCCGGCGGTGAGCGGCGAGACGGCGTGATTGCGGGTCACCTTCTGCGCACGTTCGCACTCATGCCAGATCGTCCAGCAGATCGCGAATGAAGCTGGAGAAACTGTCGGCCACGGCGTGCGCCGTGCGGCTGACCGGGTCGATTTCGACAACCTCCCAGCCCTTTAGCGTATCGAAACCGCAACAGTAGCCTTGCAAGTCGTCGCCAAACAGGACGATGCCCGCCAGAGAGTCGTCCTCATCGGCATAAATCTGCCCTGGCGCGAGCAAGCCCTCGTACAGCATGAACGCGGACGATCCGATCTCGCCCCATCCCAGGGTCTGGAGGAAAGACACATAGTCGCTGGGGACTTGGGGATAGCTTTTACTCAGTTCGGCCAGGCTGTCGACATGGCTGCGCGTCAGGCTGGCGAGCAGGCCACCCGTTGTGTGGGGCTGTAGGTCGTCATACATGAGGTTCGACACCTGAGTGAAAAGAGGGAGACGAGGTCGGGGAATAGACTGAACTTCCAGCCAATACGGCACCTCCACCCTGTACAGCCATTGCCGGAGGTCGAAGGAATGAAACTGCTCTTGTCTGTCGCCTGCCTGGGCAGCCTGCTGTGCGCCTTGCCCACCTGGGCCTGCACGCCTGAACAGGCCACGCAAAAACGGGAGGAGCTGGCTGGGCTGGTCAGCCAACTTACCGAGCAGAACCCGCAAAAAGCCAAGGAGATCAATGACGAGCTCCAGGGCATGAAACTCGAATCAGCGAGCAAGGACCTGCCGGACAAATGCCAGCTGATCGATAAACGCATCCATGAACTGAAAGCGGCGGAGAAAAAAACCTGACCCGCCTCGAGATCAGCGTCGCTGCTGGGCCTGCATGTACTGGCGCAACAACTGGTTGATGCGGGTTTGGTAACCCGCGCCCTGCTCCTTGAACCAGGCCAGAACGTCAGCGTCCAGGCGGATGGTCACGGTCTGCTTGGCGGGCACGCGCAACTCGGCGCGGCTGAAGAAATCATCGTCGAGCTCGGGAATGTCCGAGGTATCGACGGGTGGCTGTTGCTCCTCAGGGGTTGCGGATGGTTTCGACATAGCGCTGTTCCTCACGTCGAGTTGCTCGTCTGGCGGAAATGACTCGGATCACATCACCCTGCCTTTCGGTGTAGGCCACCACACAGACCCAGGCATTGATCCAGCCCATGCTGATCCAGCGCGGTTCCTCGTACGCGAACCGCTCATCACGCAGCACCAGCATCGGCTGGCGAAACATGAGCGTAACATCGTCGAAGTCGACGCCATGCTTGCGGATGTTGATCAGGTTCTTTTGCTGATCCCACTCAAATCGGGTTAAGCAATCGTATTTACATACGTACATACGCTACGCCTCCTTAGCTACAAATGCCATAGGCGTCTGGTGGGCTGGCGACAAAATGCCGGGGCAAAAAGGTAGTTTGGGAAATGAGCTACAAGCACCTGGGGAAGGCGCGAAGTTACCCGCCATCATTGCGATGGCGGGCTGACCGCAAAGCGCTTACTCAGCGGCTGGCTTGCGCTTTTTCAACGGGGCCAGGCCATCGGCGCTGGCCAGCGGGGCATTGCTCCTGGGCTTGGCGGTCGGCTTTTTCTTGGCGGCGCCCTTCTTGTCGGCACCGGTCTTCTTCTCGACCTTTTTCTTCTTGCTGCCGGCGGCCTTGCCCGAGGCCTTGACCTTCTTCGGCCCATTGTAGGTGCCCTTGACCTCCTTGATGACGCGGCGCTCGAACTGCTGCTTGAGGTAGCGCTCGATGCTCGACATCAGGTTCCAGTCGTTGTGGGTGATCAGCGAGATCGCCAGGCCTTCGCCACCGGCACGGCCGGTACGCCCCACACGGTGCACGTACTCATCGCCGCTGCGCGGCATGTCGAAGTTGATCACCAGGTCGAGGCCGTCGATGTCCAGGCCGCGGGCGGCGACATCGGTGGCCACCAGCACCTTGGAGCTACCCTGCTTGAAGCGCTCGAGGGCCTGCTTGCGGTCCTTCTGGTCTTTCTCGCCGTGCAGCACGAAGGCCTTCACGTCCTTGGCCACCAGGTGGCCGTAGATGCGGTCGGCCAGGGCGCGGGTGTTGGTGAAGATGATCGCCTTGTCGAAGGTCTCGTTGGCCAGCAGCCACTGGACGATCTGCTCTTTATGCTGGTCGTGGTCGGCGGTGATGATCTGCTGGCGAGTACCCTCGGCCAGTTGCGAGACGCTGTTGAGCATCAGGTGCTCAGGGTCCTTCAACACCTTGCCGATGATGTCGCGCAGGGCCGCGCCGCCGGTAGTGGCGGAGAACAGCAGGGTCTGCTCGCGCTGCTCGCACTCCTTGCACAGGCGCTCCATGTCTTCGGCGAAGCCCATGTCGAGCATGCGGTCGGCTTCGTCGAGGATCAGCATCTGCACGTGGGACAGGTCGAGGTTGCCGGCGTTGAGGTGCTCCAGCAGGCGGCCCGGGGTGCCGATCAGCACATCGGGGACCTTGCGCAGCATCGCGGCCTGTTCCTTGAAGTCTTCACCGCCGGTGATCAGGCCAGCCTTGATGTAGGTGAACTGGGAGAACAGCTGCACTTGCTTGAGGGTCTGCTGGGCCAGCTCGCGGGTCGGCAGCAGGATCAGCGAGCGGATCTCCACCCGTCCACCTTTCAGGTCGACCAGGCGGTTGAGCAGCGGCAGGACGAAGGCGGCGGTCTTGCCGCTGCCGGTCTGCGCGGTCACCCGCAGGTCACGCCCTTGCAGGGCCAGGGGAATGGCCGCTGCCTGCACCGGCGTCGGCTCGACAAATTTCAGCTCGGCCACGGCTTTGAGCAGGCGTTCGTGCAGGGCGAATTGGGAAAACACGGGGGTAACCTCGGGCAAGTGCGAAAAATTCAAGTTGCATAGGGTAACGTTTTCCGCCGCCAGAACCGAATTTCTTTTGGCAACTTTGCGCCGATCCACGCTCTAATGTCGCCTCGTACCGCAATACAGACCGTTTTCAAGCCCATGGACATCCAACGCTTCTGGCGTGACGCCCTCGACCTGTGGGGCACGCTCGACCAACACCCCGCGCTGCACGCCGCCCTTGGCCTGGTCGTGCTGCTGTTCGTCTCGCTGCTGATCGGCCGCCTGGCGCGCTTCCTGATCCTGCACTCCACCCGCCTGCTGGCGCGCCAGGCGGCGCTGCGCTGGCTCGACGACCTGCGCCACAACAAGGTACTGCACCGCCTGGCCCAGACCACCCCGTCGCTGGTGGTGCAGTTCGGCCTCAAGCTGGTGCCGGAGCTGTCGGCCACCGCCCAGCACTTCCTCGGCAACGTCGCCCTGGCCGTGACCCTGTTGTTCATGACCCGCGCCCTGTCGTGCCTGCTCGACGCGCTGCTGGACATCTACGCCCGCACCGAACACGCCCGCACCCGCTCGATCAAGGGCTACATGCAGCTGGCCAAGATGATGCTGTGGATCTTCGCCGCCATCATCATCGTCGCCACCCTGATCGACCGCTCGCCGCTGTTGCTGCTGTCGGGCCTGGGCGCCATGTCGGCGGTACTGTTGTTGGTGTACAAGGACACCTTGCTGTCGTTCGTCGCCAGCGTGCAACTGACCAGCAACGACATGCTGCATGTCGGCGACTGGATCGAGATGCCCCAGGCCGGCGCCGATGGCGACGTGGTGGACATCACCTTGCACACGGTGAAGGTGCAGAACTTCGACAAGACCATCGTCTCGATCCCCACCTGGCGCCTGATGAGCGAGTCGTTCCGCAACTACCGCGGCATGCAGCAATCGGGCGGGCGGCGGATCAAGCGCAGCCTGTTCATCGATGCCGCCGGCGTGCGCTTTCTCAACGCGGAAGAAGAGCGCCGACTTGGCCAGGTGCGCCTGCTGGGCGACTACCTGAGCCAGAAACGTCAGGAGTTGCACCAGTGGAACGAGGCCCTGGGTCCGGTGGCGGAGCTGTCGGCCAACCGCCGCCAGCTCACCAACATCGGCACCTTCCGCGCCTTCGCCCTGGCCTACCTGAAGAACCACCCCAACGTGCACCCGAACATGACCTGCATGGTCCGCCAGATGCAGACCACCGCCGAAGGCGTGCCACTGGAAATCTACTGTTTCACCACCACCACGGTGTGGGCCGAGTACGAGCGCATCCAGGGCGATATCTTCGACTACCTGCTGGCGGTGCTGCCGGAGTTCGGCCTGAGCCTGTATCAGCAGCCTAGCGGCAATGACATGCGCGCGGGCCTCGCCGCCCGGCCGCAGGCACAACCGCAGCCGCGCAGCCTGGAGACGCTGAGCGACGCGTGATCCCCCAGGGCGCCCATGGGCGCCCTTTGCTTTTTGCCCCACAGGCCCACTACGCTAGGCGCAAAACGTCATCAAGGAAGATCGACGGACCTTCCCCTGATGACCGATCAACGCCACTCGCAGCCACCGTGAGCGAACCATGCGTCAGGATCTGTCCCTCAGCCCGCCCCACGCCAACAACGACACTACCCCTAGGCGCAAGGCCCTGGCCGCCGCCAGTCTCGCCCATGGCGTGCATGACGGCCTCACCGATGTCATCTACGTGCTGTTGCCCCTCTGGCAAGTCGCCTTCGGCCTCAGCTACGCCCAGGTTGGCCTGCTACGCGGCGCCTACGCCGGGATGATGGCGGGCTTTCAACTGCTGGCCAGCAAAGGTGCCCGCCGCTGGGGGCGCGAAGCCCTGCTGATCCGGGGCACGGCGCTGGCCGGGCTGGCTTACCTGCTCGCCGCCCAGGCCAGCGACCTGAGCCTGTTGCTGATCGCCCTGATGCTCGCCGGCCTCGGCGCCAGCACCCAGCACCCGCTGGCCAGCGCCCTGGTCGCCGATGCCTACGACGGCAGTGGCAGGGTCAAGCACGCCTTGGCCCAGTACAACTTCGCCGGCGATATCGGCAAGGCGGTGATTCCTGGGCTGAGCGGCCTGGCGCTGGTGTACCTGTCCTGGCAGGCCAATGCCACGCTGCTTGGCCTGCTCGGGCTTGGCGCGGCGGCGCTGCTGTGGGGGTTGTTGCGCCAGCCGCCTGCGCAGGCCGAGCCTGCCGCCAAACCTACGCGCCAGCACCAGGCCGGCACGCCCTCCGGCCTGATGGCGCTGATCGCCACCGGCACCCTCGACAGCGGCGTGCGCATGGGGTTTCTGACCTTCCTGCCGTTCCTGCTGCAGGCCAGGGGCGCGGCCACCGCCCAGATCGGCCTGGCCCTGGCGCTGCTGTTCATCGGCGGTGCATTCGGCAAGTTGTTCTGCGGCTACCTGGGCGCGCGCCTGGGCCCGGTGCGCACGGTGATCTGCACCGAGTTGCTGACGGCCGTGCTGATCCTGGTGGCACTGCTGCTGCCACTGCTGGCGCTGATGCTGGTCATGCCGCTGATTGGCGTGGCGCTCAACGGCACGTCTTCGGTACTGACCGGCCTGGTGCCGGATTTCGCCGGTCGCGCAAATCGCGAACGGGTGTTCGCCGGCTACTACACCGGTACCGTGGGTGGAGGCGCGCTGGCCCCGGTGCTGATCGGCGCGATGTCCGACCATGCCGGGGTGACCCTGGGGCTGGTGGCGCTGGCCGGCACCTTGGCGCTGACCTTGCCGCTGTGCCTGGTGATACACCGTGGTATGCGTCACCAGGTCTGAGCATGGCGCGATTCAGGCCGCGCCCGGCGCCCCCAGACGTTGCCCACCCAGACGGCTCAGCCAGACCGACGCCAGGATGATCCCACCGCCCACGGCCAAGCGGCCCAATGGTTCGTCCTGGTTCCAGATCAGCAGGTTGAGCAGCAGGCCCACCGGCACATGCAGGTTGTTCATCACCGCCAAGGTGCCGCCGGAAACCAGGCAAGCGCCCTTGTTCCACCAGTAAAGGCCCAGGGCAGTCGGGCACAGGCCGAGGAACAGCAGCACCAGCCATTGGGTGTCGGTGCTCGGCAGGTGCTGGGCATTGCCGAACAGCAGGAACGCCGGCAGCACTACCAGCAGCGCGCCCAGGTAGAAGTAGCCGAAACGCCGGTAGTGCGGCAGGTCGCTGGGGTGACGCGCCACCAGGTGGCGATACAGCACCTGGCCGGCGGCGTAGGTGAAATTGGCCAGTTGCAGCAGCAGGAAGCCCATGAAGAACTCGCCGGTGACCGTGTCGAAGCGGATCACCGCGGCGCCGGCCACCGCCACCAGCGCGGCCAGCAGCGCCCAAGGGTTGAAGCGACGGTTCAGGGCGTCCTCGATCAGGGTCACGTGCAGCGGCGTGAGGATGGTGAACAGCAGCACCTCGGGTACCGTCAGCACGCGGAAACTCAGGTACAGGCAGACATAGGTGATGCCGTATTGCAGGGCGCCGATCAGCAGCATCGAACGCATGAAACGCGGCTCGACCTGGCGCCAGCGGGTCAGCGGCAGGAACACCAGCCCGGCCAGCAGCACCCGCGCCAGCACGGCGAAGTAGCTGTCGACGTGGCCGGCCAGGTATTCGCCGATCAGGTTGAAGGAGTACGCCTGGATCAGCGCGACGATTATCAGGTAGCCCATGGTTGGTCCTCGTGGAGCAAGGCGGCGACCTTAGCGGGTTGGGTCTGGGCAGTTCAACCATTGGAAATGTGGGGGCAGTAATGCCCTCTTCGCTGGCAAGCCCACTACCACAGGCCTTGAATGCAGTGCGTTCTCTGTTGGAGCAACTGTCTTGCTCAACTGCTAAAGCTAGCGCGATCCCTGTGGGAGCGGCTTTAGCCGCGAACACCGGCGCAGCCGGTGCCAGGCACCGCGTCGCTTGCTTCGCGGGTAAACCCGCTCCCACAGGTGGAGTGCATGGCTTGAGGTCGGCATAAAAAAGCCCGGCCATGAACTGGCCGGGCAGGCACACCCAAAGGAGCAACAAGGTGTCAGGGTTGGGAATTCGTCGTGGCTCAGGCCACTGCGGCCAGCCTGGCCTTGGCCTGGTTCAGGCCCTTCTCGTGGAACTCGCCGCTCATGTTCAGGCCCTCGGCGTGGATGAAGTCCACGTCATGGATACCAATGAAGGCCATTACCTGGCGCAGGTAGGGCTCCTGGTGATCGCTGCTGGCACCGGCATGGATGCCGCCGCGGGCGGTCAGGACAATGGCGCGCTTGCCGGCCAGCAGCCCTTGTGGGCCGGTGGGGGTGTACTTGAAAGTGATGCCGGCGCGCAGCACATGGTCCAGCCAGGCTTTCAGCGTACTGGGGATGGTGAAGTTGTACATCGGCGCGGCCATCACCAGCACATCAGCGGCCAGCAGTTCGTCGGTCAACGCGTTGGAACGCTCCAGTGCCTCACGCTCGGCGGCGCTGCGCTGTTCCTCGGGCTTCATCCAGCCGCCCAGCAGATTGGCGTCCAGGTGTGGCACCGGGCTCACCGCCAGGTCGCGTACCGTGATCGCGTCCGCAGGATGCGCCGCCTGCCACTGCTGGATGAAATCCTGGGTCAGCTGGCGAGAAACGGAATCCTGCTGGCGGGCGCTGCTTTCGATGATCAGTACGCGGGACATGGGGTGCCTCCATCGGCGCTAAAGGGGTGTGATGCGATGGAGGTGAGATTAAAGGTTGACCTATCGATAAAAAAGCGTAAAAAGTGGGTTCAATCTATCGATTAATCAGTTTATTCCGCCTTGGCAGTCGAGCACGATGCGCAGCTTGATGATCTGCCGGTTGAACTTGGCCGTCACATCCAGGCTCTTGCCGGCCGGCACGTTGACCCGTCGCACCCGCGGTGCCTCGGGCCCGTTGCGGAAGGTGACCTTGCACGCCGCCGGGACCTGCCCATAGTTGTTCAGGGTGATAGCGCCGATGTCGTAGGCGGTGTCATAGGCGGTGTAGTCGACCTTGACCCCGGTCAGTTCCTTTTCCACGTCGATGGGATAAGCCTGGACCGCGAAGGGCAGGCACAGCAGCAAGGCCAGACAGCATTTCTTCATAGGGCGCTCTCCTTGAGAAGAGCGCAGCTTAGGACAACAGGAGCCATAGATGAAAGCGCCGCGCGTAACCCTGGATCAGTGGCGAACCCTGCAGGCGGTGGTCGATCATGGCGGGTTCGCCCAGGCCGCCGAGGCCCTGCACCGCTCGCAATCGTCGGTGAGCTACACCGTGGCGCGCATGCAGGAGCAACTGGGCGTGCCGTTGCTGCGCATCGACGGACGCAAGGCAGTGCTGACCGAGGCCGGCAGCGTGCTGCTGCGCCGCTCGCGGCAATTGGTCAAGCAGGCCAGCCAGCTCGAGGACCTGGCCCATCACATGGAACAGGGTTGGGAGGCGGAAGTGCGCCTGGTGGTCGATGCCGCCTACCCCAGTGCCCGCCTGGTCCGCGCCCTGAGCGCGTTCATGCCGCAAAGCCGTGGCTGCCGGGTGCGCCTGCGCGAAGAGGTGCTGTCCGGGGTCGAGGAAGTGCTGCACGAAGGCATCGCGGACCTCGCCATCAGCAGCTTCAACATTGGCGGCTACCTGGGCACCGAACTGAGCCCGGTGGAGTTCATCGCCGTCGCCCACCCCGAGCATGCCCTGCACCGCATGGGCCGCGAAATCACCTTCCAGGACCTGGAAAGCCAGTTGCAGGTGGTCATCCGCGACTCCGGCCGCGCCCAGCCACGCGACGTCGGCTGGCTCGGCGCCGAGCAGCGCTGGACCGTGGGCAGCCTGGGCACCGCCGCCACTTTCGTCAGCAGCGGCCTGGGCTTCGCCTGGCTGCCCCGGCACATGATCGAGCGCGAGCTGCGCGAAGGCGTGCTCAAGCCGCTGCCGCTGGATCAGGGTGGCAGTCGCCACCCGCTGTTCTACCTTTACTCGAGCAAGGAAAAAACCCTGGGCCCGGCCACGCAGATCCTCATCGAACTGCTGCGCAATTTCGACACCGCGCCCCTGGACGTGCCCTTCGCCGCCCCCCCGCAAGCCTGAAAGGACCGCGCCCATGGCCTGTTTCGAACACGACGGATGCCTGCTGCATTACGAGGAACACGGCCAGGGCGAACCCCTGGTACTGCTGCACGGGCTGGGCTCGAGCAGCCAGGACTGGGAACTGCAGGTACCGGAGTTCAGCCGCCACTATCGAGTGATCCTGATGGACATCCGTGGCCACGGGCAGTCGTCCAAGCCGCGCCGGGGCTACCAGATCCAGACCTTCAGCGACGACCTGCTGGCCCTGTTGCGACAGCTGGACTGCGGCCCGGTGCATATTGTCGGGCTGTCCATGGGCGGCATGGTCGGCTTCCAATTCGCCGTCGACCACCCCGACCGGCTGCGCAGCCTGTGCATCGTCAACAGCGCCCCCGAAGTGAAACGGCGCACCCGCAGCGACTGGCTCTGGTGGCTCAAGCGCTGGAGCCTGGCGCGCCTGCTCAGTGTCCAGACCGTGGGCCAGGGCCTGGCCGCGCGGCTGTTCCCCAAGCCGCAACAGGCCGAACTGCGGCGCAAGATGGCCGAGCGCTGGGCGCGCAACGACAAGCGCGCCTACCTCAAGAGCTTCGACGCCATCGTCGACTGGGGCGTGCAGGAACGCATCGGCCAGATCCGCTGTCCCACGCTGGTGATCGCCGCCGACCAGGACTACACCCCGGTCGCCCTGAAAGAGCGCTATGTTGCCCTGATGCCCAACGCCAGGCTGGCGGTCATCGTCGATTCGCGGCACGCTACGCCCCTGGATCAACCTGAAGCCTTCAACCGTACCGTGCTGCCATTCCTCGCAGCCGCCTCCACCTCTCAAGGATCTTTGAGCCCATGCTGAAAAAACTTCTGCTCACCGCCTGCTCGGTTGCCTTCGCCACCAGCGTCATGGCCTCGGACAAGACCCCGCACGTGCTGCTGGACACCAGCTTCGGCCAGGTCGAAATCGAGCTGAACGCAGAAAAAGCCCCGATCAGTACGAAGAACTTCCTCGAGTACGTCGACAGCGGCTTCTACAACAACACCATCTTCCACCGCGTGATCCCGGGCTTCATGGTCCAGGGCGGTGGCTTCACCGACCAGATGGTGCAAAAGAACACCAAGGAGCCGATCCGCAACGAGGCCAGCAATGGCCTGCAGAACACCCGCGGCACCCTGTCCATGGCCCGCACCTCCGACCCGAACTCGGCCACCAGCCAGTTCTTCATCAACGTTGCCGACAATGATTTCCTCAACCCGGGCCGCGACCGTGGCTACGCAGTGTTCGGCAAGGTCACCAAGGGCATGGAGGTGGTCGACCAGATCGTCAACTCGCCCACCACCATCAAGAAAGGCATGCGTGATGTCCCGGCCGACCCGGTGTACATCAAGTCGGCCAAACGTATCGACTGACCACGCGCCGCACAGGGACGTGTGCCGGGTCAAACAGGAGTGTTGTCACCCATGCTGTACCGTCGTTTCGAGCAGTTGATCGATATCTTCCGCGAGGCGCCCAGCGAGGCGCCCCCCGGCAAAGTCTGGCCCTTCTACCTCTACTACCTGCGTCAGGTCTGGCCGAGCTTCCTCGCCTTGCTGATCGTCGGCCTGATCGCCTCGCTGATCGAGGTGGCGCTGTTCAGCTACCTGAGCCGCATCATCGACCTGGCCCAGGGCACCCCCAACGCCAATTTCTTCAGCGAGCACAGCGGCGAGCTGATCTGGATGGTGGTCGTGGTGCTGGTACTACGGCCGGTGTTCTTCGGCCTGCACGACCTGCTGGTGCACCAGACCATCAGCCCAGGCATGACCAGCCTGATTCGCTGGCAAAACCATACCTACGTGCTCAAGCAGAGCCTGAACTTCTTCCAGAGCGACTTCGCCGGGCGCATCGCCCAGCGCATCATGCAGACCGGCAACTCGCTGCGCGACTCGGCGGTGCAGGCGGTGGATGCCTTGTGGCATGTGCTGATCTACGCCATCAGCGCACTGGTGCTGTTCGCCGAGGCCGACTGGCGCCTGATGCTGCCATTGCTGGTGTGGATCGCCTGCTACATCGGCGCGCTGTACTACTTTGTGCCGCGGGTGAAGGAACGCTCGGTGATCTCCTCGGACGCCCGCTCCAAGCTGATGGGGCGCATCGTCGACGGCTACACCAACATCGCCACCCTCAAGCTGTTCGCCCACACCGACTACGAGCAGCAGTACGCCCGCGAAGCGATCAGCGAACAGACCGAGAAAACCCAGCTGGCCTCGCGGGTGATCACCAGCATGGACGTGGTCATCACCTCGCTCAACGGCTTGCTGGTGGTCTTCACCACAGGCCTGGCCCTGTGGTTGTGGAGCCAGTCATCGATCAGCGTCGGCGCCATTGCCCTGGCCACTGGCCTGGTGATCCGCATCGTCAACATGTCGGGCTGGATCATGTGGGTGGTCAACGGCATCTTCGAGAACATCGGCATGGTCCAGGACGGCCTGCAGACCATCGCCCAGCCGGTCACCGTCAGCGACAAGCCCCAGGCGCCGGCGCTCAAGGTCAAGCATGGCGCGGTGCGCTTCGAACATGTGGGCTTTCACTACGGCAAGGGCAGCCAGGTGATCGACGCGCTCAACCTGGACATCCGCCCCGGCGAGAAGATCGGCCTGATCGGCCCCTCTGGCGCCGGCAAGTCGACCCTGGTCAACCTGCTGCTGCGCCTCTACGACGTGCAGGCCGGGCGCATCCTCATCGACGGCCAGGACATCGCCGAGGTCAACCAGGCCAGCCTGCGCGCGCAGATCGGCATGATCACCCAGGACACCTCGCTGCTGCACCGCTCGATCCGCGACAACCTGTTGTACGGCCGCCCCGACGCCACTGACGAGGAAGTCTGGGAAGCAGTGCGCCGGGCCCGGGCCGACGAGTTCATCCCGCAGCTGTCCGATGCCCAGGGCCGCAGCGGTTTCGATGCACATGTCGGCGAACGCGGGGTGAAGCTGTCCGGCGGCCAGCGCCAGCGCATCGCCATTGCCCGGGTGCTGCTGAAGAACGCGCCGATCCTGATCATGGACGAGGCCACCTCGGCGCTGGACTCCGAAGTCGAGGCAGCGATCCAGGAAAGCCTGGAAACCCTGATGCAGGGCAAGACGGTGATCGCCATCGCCCACCGCCTGTCGACCATTGCCCGCATGGACCGGCTGATCGTGCTGGACAAGGGCCATATCGTCGAGAGCGGCAGCCACAGCGAGTTGCTGGCCCAGCGCGGGTTGTACGCGCGGTTGTGGCATCACCAGACCGGCGGGTTCGTCGGGGTGGATTGATAGCTGCTTCCGTCCGCACCGGCCGCTTCGCGGGTAAACCCGCTCCCACAGGTTCTTCGCAATATCTGTGGGAGCGGATTTACCCGCGAAAAGGCCGGCACTGACAACCTTCAGTCCCGACGATAAGGCAACATCCCCCGCGCCTCTTCGGCATACGCCCTGACCCCCACCCGCTCCTGCGCCAGAAACTCTTCCACCGCCCGCCGCAACCCCGGATGGCACAGGTAATGCCACGAGCGCGTGATCACCGGTTCGAAGCCACGGATCAGCTTGTGCTCGCCCTGGGCACCGGCATCGAAACGCTGCAAGCCTTCGTCGATGGCAAAGTCCATGCCCTGGTAGAAACAGGTCTCGAAGTGCAGCCGGTCGAACTCATCCAGGCAGCCCCAGTAACGGCCATACAAGCTGTCGCCGCCCACCAGGCTGAACGCCATCGCCACCTCGCGCCCGTGCTGTCGGGCGATCACCACGCGGATGGCCTCGGGCATGCGCTCGGCGACCAGGCTGAAGAACGCGCGCGTCAGGTAAGGCGCCCGGCGCCGTATCGCATAGGTGTTGGCGTAGCAGCGATAGACAAAGTCCCACTGCGCCTCGCTCAGCTGGTCGCCCCGGTACCAGGCGAAATCGATCCCCTGCCCGGCCACCTGCTCACGCTCCTTGCGCATCTGCTTGCGCTTGCGCGAGCTGAGGCGGTCGAGAAAGTCCTGGAAATCCCGGTAGCCGGGGTTGCGCCAGTGGAACTGGCAGCCCAGGCGCTCCATCCAGCCGGGTAAACCGGCCATGGCTTCATCCAGCGCCGGGTCGGTGAAATTGATGTGCGCTCCGGACAACCCGCCCTTGTCCAGATACTCCGGAATCGCCTGCAACAACAACGCCCCCTCGGCCGGATCGGCGGCCAGCAGCCGCGGCCCGCTCACCGGGCTGAACGGCACCGCGCCGAGCAGTTTCGGGTAGTAGGCAATACCGGCGCGCTCGCAGGCATCGGCCCAGCCGTGATCGAACACGTACTCGCCGAATGAATGCCACTTGCGGTACGCCGGCAGCAACGCACGTACCTCACCGTCACGCTCCAGTACCAGATGCTCGGCGGCCCAGCCCGTATCGGGCGCCACGCTGCCACTGTCCTCCATTGCCGTGAGGAAAGCATGCCGCAGGAACGGCTGGGCGTCCGCCACCAGGGCGTCCCAGGTGGTCGCCGGCAGGTCGCGCAGGTGGGCAAGGCTGTGGAGGCTGATCACAATTCCGACTCGCAGGAAAGAGAGCGCCAGTATTACCAACTCGCGCGTGACGCTCAAATGACAAGCTGCTGACTTAACAACAGTGCCACTGTTTAGACATTATTCTGTCATTCGCCCCCGCAATACTTGCGCCTGTTTTCCGGAACCCCAGAACCTGTCTAGTCAGGCCCTTTCCGAAGACATGCCAACTTGGGGGCGGGCGCTTGAGCCTCCCCACTTTTTCCAACAGGGAGAACCTTATGCGTCTTGTTTCTACACTTACCGGGGTGAGCCTCACCGGCATGATGCTGGCTCTGAGTACTCCGGCCAGTGCTGCTGTCGACGCCAAGCTGCTCGAAATGCTCCGCGCCAATGGCTCGATCAACCAGGCGCAGTACAACGAACTGCAGGGCGACCTGGCAAAGGAAACCAAGGAAAAGGCCGACCAGAAAGCCCAGTCCGAGCGTCTGAGCTCCTTCGAACAAAAAGTGGCATGGGCCGCCAAGACCCAGATCAAGGGTGATGTGCGCCTGCGTTACGAAGACGTCAACGTCGACAACCCCAACAGCCGCAGCGGCAACCAAGACCGCGAGCGCGTGCGGGCCCGTGTCGGCTTCTACAGCGAGATCAACCCGCAGGTCGACGCTGGCGTGCGCGTGGCCACCGGCAGCAGCTCGGATGCCCGCTCGACCAACCAGAGCCTGGACAACTACTTCGACAAGAAATCGCTGTGGGTCGACCTCGCCTACCTCGACTGGCACCCGACCGCCGTGCCCAACCTGCACCTGATCGGCGGCAAGATGATGCAGCCGTGGGTGAGCATGGGCGACATCATCTGGGACAGCGACATCAACCCTGAAGGCGTGGCCGTCACCTACAAGACCAACCTGGGCGCCGCCGAGCTGTTCGGCAGTGCCGGCCACTACACCCTCAAGGACAACGTCGACGGCGACGGCGTGCAGTTCAAGCACGACGCCCAGTTGTACCACGGCCAGTTGGGCACCAGGTTCAACGCCGCCGATACCGTCAAGGTCACCGTGGGCGGCAGCATCTACGGCTTCGACAACGACAAGAAGTCGGCCGTGCTGCGCAGCTTCGGCAACACCACCGACGAGTTCAACCTGGTGGAGGGCTTTGGCCAGGTGGACTTCACCGGCTTCGCCATCCCGCTGTCGGCCTACGGCCAGTTCGTCAAGAACACCGAAAGCACCGACGGCGAAGACAAGGCCTGGCTGGCCGGCCTGAAGACCAAGCTCGGCGCCTGGAGCCTGGACTACAACTACCGCGATGTGCAGCGCAACGCCGTGGTCAGCCTGTTCACCGACTCCGACTTCGGCGCCGGCTTCACCGGCTCGCGCGGGCACAAGTTCAAGGTCGGCTACGAGATCGACAAGAACTTCTCCCTCGGCGCGGCCTACCTGATGGCCAAGACCGACCTGTCGCAGTTGCCGAACCGCAATGCCGATGTCGACACGCTGCAAGTGGACCTGGAAGCCAAGTTCTAAGCGCAACGCGCCTTTGCTTTACCTGAAGCGGGAAATGCTGACCCCATCCGGCATTTCCCGCTTTTTTGCCTGTTAGAAAGCTGGGGCTGCTTTGCAGCCCTTTCGCGGCGCAAGGCCGCTCCTACAGGTGATCGCATTTCCCTGTAGGAGCGGCCTTGTGTCGCGAAAGGGCCGCAAAGCGGCCCCAGCATTTTCAAGCCGAAAATCAGCGCTTGCGCAGGACCACGCTCCCGATCGAATACCCAGCACCGAATGAACTCAGCACCCCCAGCGAACCCTTGGCCAGGTCGTCCTGGTACAGGTGGAAGGCAATCACCGAACCCGCCGAACTGGTGTTGGCATAACGGTCCAGGATCACCGGCGCATCTTCCTCGGCCACTTCGCGCCCGAGCAGTTTCTTGACGATCAGGTGGTTCATGCTCAGGTTGGCCTGGTGCAACCAGAAGCGCTTGACGTCCGACGGCTGCAGGTCGTTCTCGGCCAGGTGCTGGCCGATCAGCTCGGCGACCATCGGGCAGACTTCCTTGAACACCTTGCGGCCTTCCTGCACGAACAGCTTGTCGCGGGCGCCGATGCCCTCTTCCGCGGCGCGGTTGAGGAAGCCGAAGTTATTGCGGATATTGTTGGAAAACGCGGTCAGCAGCTTGGTGCTGACGATATCGAACTGGTGCTTCGAAGTCGCAAGGTCCGCCCGCTCGATCAGCACGGCGGTGGCGGCATCACCAAAGATGAAGTGGCTGTCACGGTCGCGGAAGTTCAGGTGGCCGGTGCAGATCTCCGGGTTGACCACCAGCACCGCGCGGGACTGCCCCAGCTGCACGCTGTTGGCGGCGGTCTGGATACCGAAGGTGGCCGACGAGCAAGCCACGTTCATGTCGAAGGCGAAGCCCTGGATGCCCAGCGCCTGCTGCACTTCGATGGCGATGGCCGGATACGGACGCTGCAGGTTGGAACAGGCGACGATCACGCCATCGACATCGGCGGCGGTGCGACCGGCACGCTCCAGGGCCTGGCGGGCAGCAGCCACGCCCATCTCGCAAAGGATCGATTGCTCGTCGTTGCCGCGCTCGGGCAGGCGCGGCTTCATGCGCTGCGGGTCGAGAATGCCGGCCTTGTCCATGACGAAGCGGCTCTTGATGCCCGAGGCTTTCTCAATGAATGCGGCATCGGACAGCGGCGCCGCCTCGACTTCGCCGCGCTCGATGGCGGCGGCGTTGTCACGGTTGAAACGCTGTGCCCAGGCGTTGAAGGATTCCACCAATTCTTCGTTGGAGATGCTCTGGGCCGGGGTGTACAGGCCGGTGCCGCTGATCACGACGTTGTGCACGGTCGTTCCTCTGTCAGAGGCCATCGCCAAACGGGCGCTGGCCGAAAATAAAGGTCGGTACTGGCACCTTGGTACCAGTTTGTAGGCGAGGGCTGCGCCCTCGTTCGCGGCACAAGGCCGCTCCTACAGCATCGGCGTTTGCCTGTAGGAGCGACCTTGTGCCGCGATCGGCCGCACAGCGGCCGCAAATTCCTGCAAGTTTGCCACAACTTGGGGAGGTTAGGCTTCCACCTGACTCCACTGTTTGCTCAGTCGCTTGTCGGAAACCGGCACCTTGGTCCCCAACTGCTGGGCGAACAGCGACACCCGGTATTCCTCCAGCAGCCAGCGGTACAGTGCCAGTTGCTCGTCGCGCTTGCCTTCCTGGGCGTGCTTGTCGACACGGGCCTTGTACTGCGCCCAGCAATTGGCCAGCTCGCCGCTCCATACCCGATCCTTCTGCACCTGCGAACCCAGTTTCTCCAGGCGTAGTTCCACTGCCTTGAGGTAACGCGGCAGCTCCTTGAACCAGACGCCAGGCGTCTCGCGTACAAAGCCTGGGTACACCAGGTTGGCCAACTGCTGCTTGATGTCGTTGAGCGCCACCGCCTGGGTCAGGTCGATCTTGCCCTTGAAGCGTTTTTGCAGGCCGTGCCACAGCTTCAGCACCTCGAGCGTCTGGCGGGCCAGCCGTTCGGCATGCTCGGCCCAGCTGCCACGCTTGCGCTCGGCCAGCGACGCCAGGCCGGCACCATCGCGCGGCAAGGGGTCTTCGCCCTCCAGCACACAGCTGTCCAGGCTGGCCAGCAGGATGTCCTCGACCAAGGCCTCGACCCGGCCCAGCTCGCGGTACAGCAACCCCAGCTCGGTCAGCCCCGGCAGCTTGCCGCGCAGGAACTTGGCCGGCTCCGCCAACTGTTGCAGCAACAGGCGCTGCAAGGCGCGACGGTGCTGGAACTCGGCCTCGGCCTGGGTCGAGAAGCGTCCCTCGCGTACCGTGCCATTGTCCTCGACCAACGCCGGATAGACCGTCATCGACAGCCCGGCGATCTTCTGCTGGGCGGTCTGCGCCACTTCGGCGAAAGCCTTGGCCTGCACCGGCTGCTCGGCCTTGTCTGTGCGCGGCAGGGCCAGCGCGGCCTGGCTGGCGGCGGCGAAGCGCGCGGTCAATTCGGCCAGGTCGCGGCCCTCACCGAGGAACTTGCCCTGGGCGTCGACCACCTCGATGTTCATGCGCAAATGGCCTTCCACCAGGCTGGCGGCCTCGGCCCAGGCTTCGTCGGACACCCGCGCGCCGGTCATGCGCAGCAGCTCCTGGCCCAAGGCTTGCGGCAGCGCACACTGGCCGAAGCTCATCCGCGCCAGCGCCGCCTTGACGAAGTCCGGCACCGGCACGAAGTTCTTGCGCAGGGCCTTGGGCAGGTTGCGCACAAGGGCAATGCATTTGGCTTCGAGCAAGCCCGGTACCAGCCACTCCAGGCGCTCGCCCGGCAGGTTCGGCAGCAATGGCGCCGGCACCCGTACGGTCACGCCATCGCGTGGGTGGTTGGGCTCGAAGTGATAGCTCAACGACAAGCTCAACTCGCCCACCTGCAGGTGGTCCGGGTACTGCGCGGCGGTGACCTCGCTGGCCTCGCGGGCGAGCACGTCTTCTTCGCGCATGATCAGCAGATTGGCATCCTTCTGGCTGTTCATGCGATACCAGCTGTCGAAGGTCGCGGTCTGGTGGATCTCCTCCGGCAGGCGCGCCTCATAGAAGGCGTACAGTGTTTCTTCGTCGGCGAGGATGTCGCGCCGGCGGGCCTTGGCCTCCAGCTCGTCGAGCTGCTCGAGCAGGCGTTTGTTGGCCGCCAGGCACTTGGCCCGCGACTGGATTTCACCACCGACCAGGCCTTCGCGGATGAACAGCTCGCGGGAAGTGACCGGGTCGATCGGGCCGAAATGCACCGGGCGACGGCCCACCAGGATCAGCCCGTACAAGGTGATCTGCTCGTAGGCCACCACCTGCCCGCGTTTCTTCTCCCAGTGCGGCTCGAAGTGGTTCTTCTTGATCAGGTGATTGGCCAGCGGCTCGATCCAGTCCGGCTCGATCTTGGCCACCACGCGCGCGTACAACTTGGTGGTTTCCACCAGTTCGGCGGCCATCACCCACTGCGGGCGCTTGCGGCCGATGCCCGAGGACGGGTGAATCCAGAAACGGCGCTGGCGCGCGCCCTGGTAGTCACCCTCCTCGGTCTTCTGGCCGATCTGGCTGAGCAGGCCGCTGAGAATGGCCTTGTGCAACGGCTGGTAGTTGCACGGTTCCTTGTTCACCGCCAATTGCAGGTCACGGCAGATCAGCGCCAGCTGGCGATGGGCGTCACGCCACTCGCGCAGGCGCAGGTAGTTGAGGAAGTTCTTCCGGCACCAGTTGCGCAGCGGGTTGGCGGTCAGCGCCTGGCGCTGCTCTTCGAAGCCGCGCCAGAGGTTGACCAGGGCGGCGAAGTCGGAATCGACATCCTTCCATTGCGCATGGGCCTGGTCGGCGGCCTGCTGGCGCTCCGGCGGGCGCTCGCGCGGATCCTGCACCGACAGCGCCGAGGCGACGATCAGCACCTCCTGCAAGCTGCCCTGGCGAGCGCCTTCGAGCAGCATGCGGCCCAGCCGCGGGTCGATCGGCAGGCGCGCCAATTGGCGCCCCAGCGGGGTCAGCTGGTTCTCGCGATTGACCGCCGACAGCTCCTGCAACAGGTTGAAACCGTCGCTGATGGCCTTGCCATCCGGCGGCTCGATGAACGGGAACGCGTCGATGGCGCCCAGGCGCAGGTGCAGCATCTGCAGGATCACCGCGGCCAGGTTGGTGCGCAGGATCTCGGGGTCAGTGAACGCCGGACGGCCGTTGAAATCTTCCTCGCTGTACAGGCGGATGCAAATGCCCGGCTCGACCCGGCCGCAACGGCCTTTACGCTGGTTGGCGCTGGCCTGGGACACCGCCTCGATGGGCAGGCGCTGGACCTTGGCGCGGTAGCTGTAGCGGCTGATGCGCGCGGTGCCGCTGTCGATCACGTAGCGGATGCCCGGCACCGTCAGCGAGGTTTCCGCGACGTTGGTCGCCAGCACCACGCGTCGACCGCTGTGAGACTGGAAGATCTTCTGCTGCTCGGCCGGCGACAGCCGCGCATACAGCGGCAGGATCTCGGTATGACGCAACTGGGCCTTGCGCAGGATCTCGGCGGCGTCGCGGATCTCGCGCTCGCCCGGCAGGAATACCAGCACGTCGCCCGGGCCTTTGCCCTGGCTGCGCTCGTGCTGGGCGATTTCATCGAGGCTGGCGAGGATCGCCTGGTCGACGGAGAGGTCGTCCTCGACCTGGTTGCCCTCCTCGTCCTGCTCGCTGGTCAGCGGGCGGTACCAGGTGTCCACCGGGTAGGTGCGCCCCGACACCTCGATGATCGGCGCGCCGTCGAAGTGCTTGGAGAAACGCTCCAGGTCGATGGTCGCCGAGGTGATGATCAGCTTCAGGTCCGGGCGGCGGTGCAGCAGGGTCTTGAGGTAACCGAGCAGGAAGTCGATGTTCAGGCTGCGCTCGTGGGCCTCGTCGACGATGATCGTGTCGTAGCGCTCGAGGAAGCGATCGTGCTGGGTCTCGGCCAGCAGGATACCGTCGGTCATCAGTTTGACCAGGGTGTTCGAATCGCTCTGGTCCTCGAAGCGCACCTGGTAGCCGACCAGCGCCCCCAACGGCGTGCCCAGCTCTTCGGCGACCCGCGCCGCCACGCTGCGCGCGGCGATCCGCCGGGGCTGGGTGTGGGCGATCAGGCCATGGCTACCGCGGCCCAGCTCCAGGCAGATCTTCGGTAGCTGGGTGGTCTTGCCGGAACCGGTCTCGCCGGCGATCACCAGCACCTGGTGCTCGGCCAGGGCCTTCTTGATCTCGTCGCGCTTGGCGGCGATCGGCAGGCTGTCGTCGTAGCGAATGCTCGGCACGCTCTGCTGGCGCGCGGTGACCTGGGCGCAGGACGCCTGGACCTTTTCCACCCATTGCGCGAGCTTGCCCTCGTCGGGGCGCTTGCGCAGTTCGTGCAATTGCCGACGCAGACGATGGCGGTCGGCGATCATGGCGTGGTCGAGGTTGTTCAGCAGTTGTTCGATGGCGTGGTCTGTCATGGGGCTTTTTAATGATGCAGGCGAGCGCTGCTTTTTCATGATCGGCGTGCGTAAGAAGCGCGATTGTCGCAGATTTGCCGTTGGCTTGCTGGCTGAGCCGCGCCATCGCGGGACCAGCCCACACAAAAACCGACCCCAGGCACAGGAAGAGCGCATGGAAGCGGGTGGCTCGGATGTTTTTCAATCACGATTACCGCTCGAAAAAGCGGGATCGCTCACACAACAACCGCATGCCAACAAAGGTGAAGAAGTTCAACCAGCCAAAGCCATCGAGCAACAGGAAGTCGCGCGAACCCAGCTGGGTACAACTGCTAACGCCCATCGCCATGCAGGCGACGTAAAGGAAAACCCTGAGTCGCGCTGACCTGAACACCCAATCAGCAAGGGTCGAGGCAATTAACACGTAGAGGACCAAATAGAACGTAGACATGAGCACCCTCGATCAAAGGATCAGCATGACGCTGCTCGACTGAGGGCCGATACCACCACTGACACTCGCGAACAAAGACACCAACACATCGCCAGCGTGAAATGTCGGCAGCCGTTGTTGAACTCCCCAGGCGGCCAAAGCACCAGCCACGGTCCCCGCCAGCGCTCCAGCCGTCGCACTGGCAACGCCCAGTACTACAACCCCTGTTGCTTTGCCGGCCCCCCAACCAACAAGACTGGAAACCGTGTTTCTCTGCTGATTCAAATCATCACCTTGCTGCCGAGTCAGCGGGCGGGATACCGCCACCCGCATATGACACGGCCGCTCCTTCGCCTGCATACGCTCATAAAGCGTCACCACGTTCTCCATCACCTGATAATGCCCGCGATGCACGAACGGCAAGGCCAATTGCCTCAGCTGGCAGCACGTTCCTGGCTGGATGGTGAACTCGCTGACGTCGAATACGATCGCGTGACGGGCAATGACCTGGTACGTCCTGTCGAGCTGCATGCTTGATCCTGCCGCCAATGCTCCATGAACCAGCAACATTGATCCCCGCCGCTCAATTCGCCTATCAGCCCGCAGGCGGTACTGCTGTAGGAGGGTTCTTTTTCCCCATCACAAGGCCATCGCGGACAACCCCCATGCCATCTGCAATGTTTAGCCAACCGCGGAATGAAGGTTGCCATTCACTGCTTTAACCAACCTAACGGCCCATGTGAGTATCCAAGGCATGCCTCCCGTCCCGTTGATCGCCCGCCCGCTGCCCTCTCCTTCGCTGCCGAAGGCCCGGGCCCGTGCTGGCGAGAACCCGCTGGTGCACATCATTCTCGCCTTCTGGGCCCTGTGGCATTGCCGCCACGCGCGCCCACCAGATACTTCGCTCGCCACGCACTGAACCCGTGCCGGCCTTGTCGCCGGCCCTCCAGTATGACTGGCCGTGGCCTTCACGGCGGTCCTGTGCGCCCGTGGGCGCGAGCGAATCCACCATGCACTTTGCCTCCGCAGAGCAAGCCAGGCGTTTCCTGGCCGACAACCCTGATATCGACTTGATCGAACTGTTCATCCTCGACGCCAACGGCGTGCCGCGCGGCAAGCTGCTGCACCGCGACGAATTACTGGCCGTGTACGAGAGCGGCCGGCCGTTGCCGAGCACCATCCTCGGCCTCACCGTCAACGGCGACGATGTGGAAAACTCCGGCCTGGTCTGGGATGTCGGCGATATCGACTGCCGCGCCTACCCCCTGGACGGCAGCCTGGTGCGCCTGCCCTGGCGCCGCGTGCCGACCGCCGCCGTGCAGGTCAGCATGCACCCCAGCGAGGGCCTGCCGGCCAGCGTGGCTGACCCGCGCCATGTGCTGCTGAAGGTCATCGACGCGCTCAAGGCCGATGGCTACCACCCGGTGATGGCCTGCGAGCTGGAGTTCTACCTGCTTGACCAGCAGCGCGATGCCCAGGGCCGCCCGCAACCGGCGCTGGACAGCGACGGCGCGCGCCCACGGGCCACCCAGGTCTATGGGTTGCGCGAGCTGGAGCAGATCGAGCCGTTCCTCGCCGACCTCTACGCCGCCTGCAAGGCCCAGGGCATTCCGGCGCGCACGGCGATTTCCGAATACGCTCCGGGCCAGGTGGAAATCACCCTGGAACACGGTGACGCCCTCGCCGCGATGGACCAGGCGGTACGCTACAAACGCCTGGTCAAAGGCGTGGCCAATGCCCACGGCATGCAGGCCTGCTTCATGGCCAAGCCGTTCGCCCAGCTGGCCGGCACCGGCATGCACATGCACCTGAGCCTGGCGGACGCCGAGGGCCGCAACCTGTTCGCCAGCGAGGACAAGGCTGGCACGCCATTGCTGCGTCAGGCGGTGGCCGGCATGCTGCGGCATCTGCATGAATCGCTGTTGCTGTTCTGCCCCAACGCCAACTCGTTCCGCCGCTTCCAGGCCAACAGCTATGCCCCGTTGGCGCCGACCTGGGGCGTCGACAACCGAACCGTCAGCCTGCGGGTACCAGGAGGCCCGGCCAACAGCCGCCATGTGGAACACCGTATCTGTGGCGCCGACGCCAACCCCTACCTGGCGGCCGCGGCCATTCTCGCGGCCAGCCATGCGGGGATCCGCCAGCAGCTGGATCCCGGCGCGCCCGTGCAAGGCAATGGCTACGCCCAGGCCGGCGAACACCTGCCCACCGACTGGCTGACCGCCCTCGATGCCCTGGACCAGTCCAGCTGGGCCCGCGAGGCACTGGGCGAGGCTTTCCTCGCGATCTATCTGAAGGTCAAGCGCGCCGAGTACCGTCAGTTCACGGCCGAAGTCGGCGAACAGGACTGGCGCTGGTACCTGCACCAGGCCTGAGTCGCGCATTACAACAAGGAACACTCATGAACGCAGCAGTGAACAACGGGCCGGCCCAACGCGCGCCGTCCTACTACAGCGCCACCCTCAACGACGACACGCTCTACCCCACCCTCAAGGGCACCGTGCAGGTGGATGTGGCGATCATCGGTGGCGGCTTCACCGGCGTGGCCACCGCGGTGGAGCTGGCCGAACGTGGCCTGAAGGTCGCCATCGTCGAGACCCACCGTATCGGCTGGGGCGCCAGCGGGCGCAACGGCGGCCAAGTTACCGGCAGCCTGTCGGGCGACGAGGCAATGCGCACGCAGATGCGTGATCGGCTCGGCGCCGCGGTCGACGACTTCATTTGGCACCTGCGCTGGCGCGGGCACCAGATCATCGAGCAGCGCGTCGCGCGCTACGGCATCCAGTGCGATCTCAAGCACGGCCACCTGCATGCGGCGATGAAGCCTTCACACATGAATGAGCTGCGCGCCTTCGAAGCCGAGGCCCAGCGTCGCGGCATGGGCGACCAGGTGCAATTGCTCGACCGCGCCGCGGTGGCCAGCCACCTGCAGAGCCCGCTGTACCTCGGGGCACTGAAGAACCTGCGCAACCTGCACCTGCACCCGCTCAACCTGTGCCTGGGCGAGGCCCGTGCCGCCCATGAGCTCGGCGCGCTGATCTTCGAAAACTCCGAAGTGCTCGACATCGTCCACGGCCCGCGCCCCGCCGTGGTCACCGCCCACGGGCGGATCGAGGCACGCCAGGTGATGCTCGCCGGCGATGTCTACCACAAACTGGAAAAGCGTCAGCTCAAAGGCAAGATCTTCCCGGCCATGGGTGGCATCGTCACCACCGCGCCACTGGGCGAACTGGCCGAACAGATCAACCCCCAGGACCTGGCGGTGTACGACTGCCGCTTCGTCCTCGACTACTACCGCCTGACGGCCGACAAACGCCTGCTGTTCGGCGGTGGCGCCAACTATTCCGGGCGTGATTCCAGGGATATCGAAGCCGAACTGCGCCCATGCATCGAGCGCACCTTCCCGGCGCTCAAGGGCGTACCGATCGCGTTCCAGTGGAGCTGCGCCATGGGCATCGTGGTCAATCGCATCCCACAGCTGGGCAAGCTGTCGGACAACGTCTGGTACTGCCAGGGGTATTCCGGGCATGGCATCGCCACCAGCCACATCATGGGCGAGATCATGGCCGAGGCGCTGACCGGAACCTTGGAGCAGTTCGATACCTTCGCGGCGTGCAAGCACATCAAGGTGCCGATGGGCGATGTGCTGGGCAATCCGCTGTTGGCGGCGGGGATGTGGTACTACCAGATGCTGGAAAAACTGCGCTGAAGCATTCGCGGGTAAACCCGCTCCCACAAAGCCTATGTGGGAGCGGGTTTACCCGCGAAGAGGCCAACAAGGCCAATAGCGTTGCAGAGGGTCAAGCGATCTTCTTCAGCCCTTGCTTCTTCAACTCTTCGTCACGCAACTCACGACGCAGGATCTTGCCGACGTTGGTTGTCGGCAGGGCATCGCGGAACTCGATGGCCTTGGGCACCTTGTAGCCGGTGACGTTGGCGCGCATATGCTCCATCACCTGTTCCTTGGTCACGGTCATGCCCGGCTTGACCACGATGAACACCTTGATCACTTCGCCCGACTTCTCGTCCGGAATGCCGATGGCCGCGCATTGCAACACGCCCGGCAAGGCCGCGAGTACGTCTTCGAGCTCGTTGGGGTAAACGTTGAAGCCCGAGACCAGGATCATGTCCTTCTTGCGATCGACGATGCGCATGTAGCCATCCGGCTGGATCAAGGCAATATCGCCGGTCTTCAGCCAGCCTTCGCTGTCGATGATCTCGGCGGTCGCTTCATCGCGCTGCCAATAGCCCTTCATCACCTGCGGGCCCTTCACGCACAGCTCACCGACCTCGCCCAGGGGCAGTTCCTGGCCGTTGTCGTCGATGATCTTGCACAGGGTGGACGGCACCGGGATGCCGATGGTGCCGACCTGGTTGGCCTCGGCCGGGTTCACCGCCGCTACCGGGCTGGTTTCGGTCATGCCGTAGCCTTCGCAGATAGCGCAGCCGGTGACCGCCTTCCAGCGCTCGGCCACGCTCAGTTGCAGGGCCATGCCGCCGGACAGGGTGATCTTCAGCGACGAGAAGTCGAGGTTGCGGAACGCTTCGTTGTTGCACAGCGCCACGAACAAGGTGTTCAGGCCGACGAAGCCGCTGAACTTCCACTTGCCCAGCTCCTTGACCATGGCCGGCAGGTCGCGCGGGTTGCTGATCAGCACGTTGTGGTTGCCGATCAGCATCATGGCCATGCAATGGAAGGTGAACGCGTAGATGTGGTACAGCGGCAACGGGGTGATGAGGATCTCGCAGCCTTCGTGCAGGTTCGCCCCCATCAGCGCGCGGCACTGCAGCATGTTGGCCACCAGGTTGCGGTGGGTCAGCATCGCGCCCTTGGCCACCCCGGTGGTTCCGCCGGTGTACTGCAGCACGGCAACGTCGTTGGGCTGCGGGTTGGCCTCGGTGACTGCCCCGCCCTTGCCCAGCGCCAGCGCGTCGTTGAAGCGCACGGCACCCGGCAGGTTGTAGGCCGGGACCATTTTCTTCACGTATTTGATCACGCTGTTGATCAACAGGCGCTTGAGCGGTGGCAACAGGTCGGCCACTTCGGTGACAATAACGTGTTTGACCTGGGTCTTGGGCACGACCTTTTCCGCCAGGTGCGCCATGTTGGCCAGGCATACCAGGGCCTTGGCCCCGGAGTCGTTGAACTGATGCTCAAGCTCGCGGGCGGTGTACAGCGGGTTGGTGTTGACCACGATCAGCCCGGCACGCATGGCGCCGAACACCGCGACCGGGTATTGCAGGACGTTGGGCAGTTGCACGGCGATGCGATCGCCAGGCTTGAGGTCGGTGTGCTGTTGCAGCCAGGCGGCGAAGGCGCCGGACAAGGCATACAGCTCGCCGTAGGTGATGGTCTTGCCCAGGTTGCTAAAGGCCGGTTTGTCGGCAAAGCGTTGGCAGGATTGCTTGAGCACCGCCTGGATATTGGGGAATTCGTCAGGATTGATTTCCGCCGTAATTCCGGCTGGGTACTTATCCTTCCAAAAATGTTCGATCATGGAAGCCCGCTCCTTCAGCAACAGCGAATTCGGTACGCGTCGATGCGCTTATTATTGATATGGGATGACGGTTCATTGCAAACCGGATCATCTGAAAGCGCGCCGAGAGTAACAGCTTTGCCAGGGGTCGCCTAGAGGCCAAAGCGGCCCACACGGTCACAAAAATGACTCAAAGAAGAATACAGGTCATTTTTAGAGTATTTGTACAAAATGTCGCGAATCCAGCTGAAAACCCTGTGCTAGAGCTGTCCTTATTCAGCCATGGGCGCGGCGTCGCGCCGCCCCCATGGCATGCAGTCAGGCGATGTCCCGTAGCTCACGCCTGAGGATCTTGCCCACCGGCGTCATCGGCAACGACTCACGCAGCACGATGTGCTTGGGCACCTTGTAGCCGGTGAAGTTGGCCTTGCAGAAGGCCTTGAGCTCATCGACGCTGACCCCGCCCGCACGCGGTACCACGAACAGCTTCACCGCCTCGCCGGAACGCTCGTCGGGCACACCGATGGCCGCGCAACTGGCCACTTGCGGGTGGCTCATCACGACATCCTCGATCTCGTTGGGGTACACATTGAAACCCGAGACGATGATCATGTCCTTCTTGCGGTCGACGATCCGGGTAAAGCCATCCGGGTCGATCACCGCGATATCGCCGGTCTTGAACCAGCCCTCGGCGTCCAGCGCCTGGGCCGTGGCCTCGGGCTGGCGCCAATAGCCCTTCATCACCTGCGGCCCTTGGATGCACAGTTCACCGCGTTCGCCCACGGGCTGCTCGTTGCCCTCGTCGTCGATCACCTTGAACGCGGTACCCGGTACCGGGATGCCCACCGTGCCCAGGCGCGCCAACTGCCCGTAGGGGTTGGTGCTGGCCACCGGTGACGTTTCGGTAAGTCCGTAGCCTTCGACGATGCGACAGCCCGTGAGCGCTTCCCAGCGCTCGGCGGTGGCCTTGACCAACGCGGTGCCACCGGAGTTGGTGACCTTGAGCGCCGAGAAGTCCAGCGCCTTGAAGCCTGGGTGGTCCATCAGCGCGACGAACAACGTGTTCAACCCCAGCAGCGCCGAGAAGCGCCACTTGCCCAGTTCCTTGATGAAACCTGGAATATCCCTCGGGTTGGTGATAAGCACGTTGTGGTTGCCGGTGACCATCATGCACATGCAGTTCGCGGTGAAGGCATAGATGTGGTACAGCGGCAACGGCGCGATCATCACCTCCTGCCCTTCCTTGATCAATGGCTGGCCGTCAGGGCCATGCTGGCCGAAGCACGCCAGCACCTGGAGCATATTGGCCACCAGGTTGCCGTGGCTGAGCATGGCGCCCTTGGCCAGGCCCGTGGTGCCGCCGGTGTACTGCAGCACAGCGACGTCATCGTGCATCTGTGGTACCGGCGTGTGCAGCAGCCCGCGCCCCTGGCGCAGCACCTGCTTGAACGACACGGCCTGGGGCAACTGATAGGCGGGCACCATCTTCTTCAGCTTGTCGACCACGGTATTCACCAGCCAGCCCTTGGCCGCCGGCAACAGATCGCCCATCTTCGCTTCGATCAGGTATTCGATGCCGGTGTCCGGCAACACCTCCTGCACACGCTTGCCGAACATGTTGAGGAACACCAGCGCACGGGCACCGGAATCCTTGAATTGGTGGCGCATCTCGCGCTCGGTGTACAGCGGGTTGGTGTTGACCACCACCAAGCCGGCGCGCATGGCACCGAACACCGCGATGGGGTATTGCAGGACATTGGGCATCTGCACCGCGATGCGATCACCCGGTTGCAGATCGGTGTGCTGCTGCAACCAGGCGGCGAAGGCTGCCGAATGGCGATCCAGCTCAGCGTAGCTGAGGGTCACGCCCAGGTTGCTGAACGCCGGGCGATCGGCAAAGCGCTTGCAGGAGCGCTCGAAGACGTCGACGACGGACCTGTATGCATTCATGTCAATGGTGGAAGGCACGCCCGCCGGGCGCTTGTCATTCCAGAAATCGGCTTGCATTTATTGTTGTTCCTCTGCCGGGACCGTCCCTGACCTGATCGCCTGATGGCGAAAAGGCGTTCAGCCGACGTTAGCAGTAATGCCGGAGGTGGCAAATACGCCAAGTGCCGCCATTAACATTGTGAATCTCTTTTCTGCCCTTCCTGCAATTGCCCGCTTTGCGCATACACTGTTGGCAACCCCAGCGCGCAAGGACCCGCCATGCCCCATGACGCCTTCTGGCTGCCCGCCAGCGAGCACTGCAGCCTGTACGTGCACCAATGGCTGCCGGCCACGCCGGTCAAGGCCGTGGTGCTGCTGGCCCATGGCATGGCCGAGCACGCCGGGCGCTACCAGCGCCTGGGCCATGCGCTCAACACCGCCGGATTCGCCCTGTTCGCCCCCGACCTGCGCGGCCATGGCCGCACCGCCGAGCTGGGCAGCCTGGGCTTGTTCGCCCGGCACAATGGCTGGAATGCCGTAGTCAATGACCTGGGCCTGCTGGCCCAGCACATCGGCCAGCAGTTTCCCGGCACGCCGTTGTTCCTGTTCGGCCACAGCATGGGCAGCTACATCGCCCAGGCCTACCTGCTGCACCACAGCGCCAGCCTGCAAGGGGCGATACTCAGCGGCTCCAACTTCCAGCCCGCCGTGCTGTACCGCACGGCGCGCCTGATCGCCCGGCTCGAAGCCTGGCGCCAGGGGCCCCTGGGCAAGAGCGCGCTGATCGACTGGCTGTCGTTCGGCTCGTTCAACAAGGCGTTCAAGCCCAACCGTACCGCATTCGACTGGCTCAGCCGCGATGCCGCCGAGGTGGACAAGTACATCGCCGATCCGCTGTGTGGCTTTCGCTGCAGCAACCAATTGTGGCTCGACCTGCTCCAGGGCCTGGCGCAAATCAGCCAACCCCGGCACCTGGCGCAGATCGATCCGAACCTGCCGTTGCTGGTAATTGGCGGTGAATGTGATCCGGTGAGTGCCGGCAAGCGTCTCACCGATCTGGCCGACGCCCTGCGCGCGACCGGCAACCGTCATGTACAGTTGCGCCTTTACCCCGGTGCACGGCACGAAGTGCTCAACGAAACCCATCGCGACGAGGTCACCGCCGACATCATCGGCTGGCTGGAGCAGGCGCTGGCCCTTGGCCGCCCTGCCCGCAGCGAATGATAGGCGCCCTCGCCCGCCCCACAAGGAAGCCCCTGATGACCCAGGTCAGCAATACCCCTTACGAAGCGCTCGAAGTCGGCCAGAAAGCTGAATACCAGAAGTCCGTGGCAGAACGCGACATCCAGTTGTTCGCCGCCATGTCCGGTGACCACAACCCGGTGCACCTGGATGCCGAGTTCGCCGCCAAGAGCATGTTCAAGGAGCGTATTGCCCACGGCATGTTCAGCGGCGCGCTGATCAGCGCCGCGGTAGCCTGCACCCTGCCGGGCCCCGGCACCATCTACCTGGGCCAGCAGATGAGCTTCCAGAAGCCGGTGAAGATCGGCGACACCCTGACCGTGCGCCTGGAAATCCTCGAGAAACTGCCCAAGTTCAAGGTACGCATCGCCACCAACGTGTACAACCAGAACGACGAGCTGGTGGTCGCTGGCGAAGCCGAGATCCTCGCGCCACGCAAGCTGCAGACCGTCGAGCTGGTGAGCCCGCCGAATTTCGTCGCCAGCTGACCGACCCCATCGCGGGGCAAACCCGCGATGCATTCAAACGTTCAGCCCAGCTCGCGCAAGCGCCGCTCGATATGCCGGCGCTCCGGCCCCTGGCGAGTCAGCGCCAGGGCCTGTCGCCAGGCTTCGCGGGCTTGCTCGAGGTTGCCCAGTTGCCAATGCAGCTCGGCCCGCGCGGCATGGGCCAGGTGATAATCGCCCAGCTCACCCGCTGCGAGGATCGCCTCGACCGCCTGCAACCCCACCTGCGCGCCATCGCGCCTGGCCAACGCCGCCGCCCGGTTCAGCGCCACCACAGGCGACGGCCAGTGCCGCTGCAGCACATCATACAAACCGACAATCTCATGCCAATCGGTCGCCTCGGCACTGGGCGCCTCGGCATGCACCGCGGCAATCGCTGCCTGCACGCTGTAGGGGCCAAATTGGCGGCTGCGCAGCGCCTGTTGCACCAACTGGCAACCTTCGTCGATCTGCGCGCGGTCCCACAAGCTGCGGTCCTGTTCGTCAAGCAGCACCAGTTCACCGCTGGCATCGCTGCGCGCCTGTTGCCGCGAAGCTTGCAACAGCATCAGCGCCAACAGCCCGAGCACTTCGGCATCGGGCAGCAGTTGCGCCACGAGCCGGCCCAGGCGAATGGCCTCGTCCATCAGTTCACGGGTGGTCACATGCTCACCCGAGGACGCCGAGTAGCCTTCGTTGAACACCAGGTAGATCACCCGCAGCACACTTTCCAGGCGCTGCGGGAGTTCGGCCAGCTCCGGCACCTGGTACGGAATCTTCGCATCACGGATCTTGGCCTTGGCCCGCACGATGCGCTGGGCAATGGTTGCCGGGCTCTGCAGGAAGGCGTGGGCGATCTGCTCGGTGGTCAAGTCGCACACCTCGCGCAGGGTCAGCGGCACCTGGGCATCGGCGGCCAGCGCCGGGTGACAGCAGGTGAAGATCAACCGCAGGCGGTCGTCGGCCAGCAACGCCTGTTCACTCGGGTCACTCGCCTCGCCCTCGAGCAACATGATCAGGTCTGCCTGGGAGCGATCGAAACGCGCCCGCCGACGCAAGCCGTCGATGGCCTTGAAACGGCCGGCGGAGACCAGCCAGGCCCGTGGATTATCCGGGATGCCATCGCGTTGCCAACGCTCGACGGCGATGAAGAAGGCATCGTGCATGGCCTCCTCGGCCAGGTCGAAGTCCCCCAGCAGGCGAATCAGGGTCGCGAGGATGCGCCGGGAGTCGCGCCGGTAGACCGCCTCGACCTCCTGACGCACAAGCATTTCCGTGGTCATCGGATGGGCATTCCCTGCTGCGTCATGCGGGTTGTCCTCGCTCCCATTCAGGGTTGCAGTTCACGCACAGGCCGGACCTCGACGCTGCCAACCCGCGCTGCCGGGATGCCCTTGGCGATATTCAGCGCCTCGTTGAGATCCCGGGCATCGACCAGGTAGAAGCCGGCCAGCTGCTCCTTGGTTTCGGCAAACGGGCCGTCGGTCAGGCTCATCTGCCCACCTCGCACGCGCACCGTGGTCGCGGTCTGCACCGGCTTGAGCGCCTCGGCCGCCAGCATGCGCCCGCTGCCCTGGATGGATTCGGCGTAGGCCATGCACTCGGCGTCTTCAGGGCTGTCGGGCAAGCTGTGCAGCAGCGTTTCGTCACAATAGACCAGGCACAGGTATTTCATGATCGTCTCCAGCAGGTCGGGCGGGTGATAGGCGATGGGCGGTATCAAGGCTTGAGGTTGAACAGGGCCTTCTGCGTTTCCATGTCGATCGGC
The DNA here is from genome assembly GCF_014268885.2 of Pseudomonas xantholysinigenes. Lineage (NCBI taxonomy): Bacteria > Pseudomonadati > Pseudomonadota > Gammaproteobacteria > Pseudomonadales > Pseudomonadaceae > Pseudomonas > Pseudomonas xantholysinigenes. Next base: position 4,044,066 of record NZ_CP077095.1, read on the forward strand.
GCCGACCAATGTTCATGGATCACCTGCCATTGACCGCCGCTGCGCCGGTAGGCGACGGTGGCACGCATGAAGCCGCACTGGCTTTCATCGTCGGACGGGCCGCAGCGGTTGAGCCAGTGGGCCAGGCCCAGGTCACCGTCGGCATGCACGGTCAGTTGCGCCAGTTCGAACACCATCGGCCCGGTGCAATAGCCCATGCACATTTCCCAATGCGCGCGGTAGGCGGCCTTGCCTTTGAATTGCAGGGCCTGGATGGCATCGAAGGCCAGGATGTCGTCAGCGTAGGGTTGGACAATGCGCTCGATGTCACGCTCGCGCACGGCCTGCATCCATTGCTCGATCAGTTGGCGGATCTCGGTTTCAGCTGCAGCATTCATCGGTGCGTTCTCCCAGGGCTTGCCTGCTTGGCGCCGAGCACATGCTGGCACCTTCAACACTGGTCGAACGGCAAGATCGTCAATCGACAACCCACCTGAAAAAACTACCTCAGGCAGGCACGGCCTGGATGAACTCGCGGTACCCCGACAAAATCACATACCCAGCGAAATAGCAGAAAATCGCCGCCGACAGCAGGTATGACCAGGTCAGCAGGCGATCACCCAGCAGCCGCCCGCCATGGCTGGCGATACCGCACAACGAGGCGCACCAGAACAGCCCCGCGGCAAAGAAGCCGCCGAGAAACAGGCCAGCATCAAGCGCGCTACCGGCACCGGACCTGGAAATCAACACGCCACCCACCGCGGCAAACCAGAGGATCGCACTGGGTGACGACATGGCCAGGAAGATGCCGCGCAGGAACTCGCGCCAGCCCGACTCGACCACCACCTCGCCCCGCGCCTCCAGGTGCCCGCCACGCCAGGCGGCCAGCAACATCTTCAACGCGAACCACACCAACAGTGCCGAGCCACCGAGCCACAATGTCCAGCGCACGCTCTCGAACTGCAGCAACACGGTCATGCCCGCCAGCGCCGCGATGGCATAGATCAGGTCGCCGACACAGGTGCCAAGCCCCAGCCAGAATCCTTGCAGGAAGCCCCGTTGCATGGCCAGGGTGATCATGGCGATGTTGGCGATGCCGATGTCCAGGCACAGGGACAGGCTGAGAAGAAATCCGTTGGAAAAGGGCATGGGTGGCTCGGCTGCGAACAAGAGTCAGCGGATTGAACCCGAATGCAGCCTGGCGGTACAGCGGCAATCCACGGCTCAGACCATCGCCGCCTGCTCGAAGACCTCGTCGGCCCATTGATTGAGGCTCTTGCCCGCGGCGCGGGCGGCAATGCTGGCCGCGGCGTGTACCTCGGGACGGATGCGCAGCATCACCTTGCCCGAGGCCGGCTTCTCAGGCGTGATGCCCTGCTCGGCACAGTCAGCCAGGTAATCATCCAGCGCCTCGCGAAACGCCTCATGCAACTCGGGCACGGCACTGGCGTGAAAACTGATGATGTCCCGCAGGCCCAGCACGCGGCCCACGAAGATATCGTCGCGCGCGTCGTACTCGATACGCGCCGCATAGCCTTTGTAGCGCATGCAACTCATGGTCGGACTCCCGCCCGCAACAGGAACTCGCGGGCTTCTTCTATCTGATATCGCCTGGCCTCCTTGCCAGGGTGAGGACGATGGCAGCGCCAGCACTGCCCAGCCAACAGGATCTTGACCCTCGAACCCTGACGTTCGACGACCTGGCCGCCAAGGTGCAGCACCAGCGCCTCGATTTCGGCAAACGCCAGCGAAGTCGTGGTTGGTGTCCTGAATAGAATGTCCAGAATCTTGCGATATCGAGTGTTCATCGGAAAATGCTATCAAATAAAGATAGCACCTTCCCTCGCGACATTCATTCAGGATTTTTCACCCCGCCAGCACCTGCGCATAACGTTCGCGATCGATGTTGGCGCCGCTGAGCACCACCGCGACCCGCCTGCCGGCTTGCCGTTCGCGCTCCTGCAGCAACGCGGCCAGGGCCGCCGCACCTGCCCCCTCGGCAGTGTTGTGGGTGGTTTCGTGATACAGGCGCATGGCCTCGGCAATCTCCTGGTCATCCACCCGCACGATACGCGCCGCGTGTTCGCGCACCAGGGCAAACGCCTGCGGATGCGGCACGCGACAGGCCATGCCGTCGGCGAAGGTGTCGGCGCTGGCGGTGGTGACGATACGCCCCTGCTCGAAGCTGCGGGCATAGGCGTCGGCGGCACTGGAGACCACACCGACGATTTCGGTGGACAGCCCCAGCAGGTTGCGCGCCTGGATCAGCCCACAGATGCCCGAGCCCATGCCGATCGGCACGTACACGCAATCCAGGTCGGTGACCGCCTCGAACAGCTCCAGGGCATAGGTGGCCACGCCACGCACCAGTTCCGGATGGAACGACGGTACCATCGCATAGCCGCGCGCCTCGGCCAGCCGCGCGGCCTCTTCACGGGCAACGTCGAAGTCCACGCCATGCTCCACCAGTTCGGCCCCCAGGGCGCGCATGGCGGCGTTCTTCTCCCGCGAGTTGCCTTCGGGCACCACGATCACCAGCGGCAAGCCGGCCTGGCGCGCCGCCAGGGCCATGCTCTGGCCATGGTTGCCACGGGTGGCGGTGACCAGCCCACGGGGTACCCGGCCACTGGCCAGCAGCGAGCGCACATAGACCAGCCCACCGCGCACCTTGAACGCACCGGTGGGGGCATGGTTCTCGTGCTTGACCCACACCGTGCACCCCACCCGCTCGGCCAGCAACGGCCAGGCGTGTTGCGGGGTCGGCGGAACATGCTGGTGAACGAAGGCGGCGGCTTCGCGCAGGGCGGCCAGGTCGAACATGGCGGGCTTCCTTATCGGTAGTGGGTTGAACCGATCCTAAGGGCCGGGCATTGTATGGGTCCAAACTTATATTGCATGGGCGACAATTTCGTGTGGCTTCCCACCCTGCCGGACAACCAGCAACCGCGCTACCTGGCGCTGGTCGATGCCATTGCCGCCGCCATCGAGCAGGGTGAACTGAAGATTGGCGAGCGCCTGCCGCCACAGCGACGCCTGGCCTGGGCCCTGGGCCTGAACCCGAGCACCACGCAGCAAGCCTACCGCGAGGCGGCCGCGCGGCATTTGGTAGCCGGCGAGGTCGGGCGCGGCACCTACGTGCTGGCGGGCAGCAAGGAGGCGACGCTGTTCCGCCTCAAGCAGCCAGACCGTTGCCAGCAGGTGATCGACCTGTCGACCAACGTCCCCGTAGCCGACCCACATAACCGCGACCTCGAACACAGCCTGCGCAGCCTGCTCGAACAGGATGAAGTCACGTTGCTCGACCATTACCTGGACCCCGAGCAACTGCTGCTGGGGCGGATTCAGGGAGCCCGCTGGCTGGCCAACCGCGGCCTGGACCTTGCGCCAGAGAATCTGCTGCTCTGCGGTGGCGCGCAACAGGCCCTGATCCTGGTGTTGCAGTCGTTGTGCCAGGCGGGCGAAGCGGTGCTGGTCGAGGCTCTGACCGCCCCAGGCATCAAGGCCGCCTGCCGCCAACTGCGCCTGCCGGTGCACGCTGTAGCCCTGGATGAACAAGGCCTGCGCCCGGACGAACTGGACCGTGTCGCCCGTGCCAGTGGCGCGCGCGTGCTGGTGACCACCCCAACCTTGCACAACCCGACCGGGGCCTGCATGGACGAGGCCCGGCGCCAGGCGCTGGCGCAAGTCGCCAAGCGTCACCAACTGCTGGTCATCGAGGATGACGTCTATGGCGCCTTGACCGACCGGCCGCCGCTCTACCCCTTGCTCGAAGGCCGGGGCGTGCTGATCAGCAGCTTGTCCAAGACCGTGGCCGCCGGCCTGCGCCTGGGCTGGATCGTCGCCAGGCCAGCGCTGTTGGAACAGATCGACCCCCATGCCCAGGCCACCCACTGGTCGGTATCGCCGCTGAACCTGCGTATCGCCTGCCAGTGGATCGCCGACGGCAGCGCAGCCCGGCGCCTGGCCTGGCAGCGGGAGGAACTGGCCGAACGTTGGCGCCTGGCGCGGACTATCCTGGGCGATGCGCTAGCAGTCGAAGGCATGCCATCACCCCATGCCTGGCTGGCCACCTCGACAGATGCCGAGACACTGGTTGCCCGCTGCCGCACACAAGGGGTGGAGATTGTCCCGGCCAGCGTGTTCGCGGTGGGTACCGACAAGGTGCCGGCAGTGCGGGTCAGCCTTTCGGCGGCGCGCAGCCGGGCCCAGCTGAAACAGGGCCTGGAGCTGATACGCCGACAACAATCACCGTAGGCGATCGCCCAGCCCTGTGTGGCTGCGCTGGCGCCCAGGGAGCTGTTATCCCTGTGGCAGCGGGCTTGGCGGACCGCCGCGAAGCAGACCCCGCGGTGCCAGGCAGCGGCTTCGCCGGTGTTCGCGGGCAAGCCGCTCCCACAGGACAACGCTCATAAAACAAGGCCTCAATTGAGCCGGCAACCCTCGCCCATCGCACGATACTGCAAGGTATGCACTTGGCCCTGGTGGTCCTCGTAGGTCATGGTGGCAGGCACCACGTCGCAAACGTTGGGGATGGTCGACAGGCTGATGACACGCTTGATGTCGAGGTTGGTGGAGTAGTCGTACTGCTCGACCGCAGGTTGGCTGGAGGCGGTCTTGGCCTCATCGGCGAGGGCGAACGAGGACATACCGACCAATGCAAGAATCAGTAGGGCTTTCATGGGTGTTGACCTTGATGGCTATCAAGCTGATCGCGTGACTTCTGAAGCCGTCAATGGCGCGGAGAAGTTGTCATCGACTGCGAAGATGACACGAAGTACCGATCCCGCTTTATCGTACTGCTGGGGGGATGTGGGAAATTTTACTCCCCGATCGCAATAGTTGAACCCCGAACTCGGACATTCACCCTTGTCGGATTTGCAACAATCTGCGACAAAGCGCGGCCCACCAGGACAGGTATCCCAACGCCCCATGAACTGCACCCGCCTCCCCGCCCTCCAGCGCCGCCTGCTGGATCACTTCTACCGCCAGCACGGCTCACGCATGCGTGCCACCGGCGAAGGCGAGCAGTGGGTGGCCCGCGCGGATGAAATCATTGCTGGGCTGAACCTGACGCCCGTCACTGGCGGCCAGTGGCTGACGGCTCTGTTCGTCGCCCCGCCATGGCGGGGCCAACGCGTGGCCTCGCGCTTGGTCGACACTGCGCTGCAAGATGCGCCCGGCGCCACCTGGCTGTTCTGCCACCCGGACCTGGCGCCCTTCTACCAGAACCTGGCCTTCACCCCCGCCGTCGACCTGCCCGAAGCCCTGGCCTCGCGCCTGGCCCGCTACCAGCGCAGCAAGCCGCTGATCGCAATGGTCCGCGGTCAGTCGTCGGCAATATCAAGCCCGGGGAACAGCACCTCGGTGTAGCCGAACTTGCTGAAATCCTGGATCCGCGAGGGATACAGGCGACCGATCAAGTGATCGCATTCGTGCTGCACCACCCGTGCGTGAAAGCCGTCGGCGAATCGGTTGATCGGCTTGCCCTGGGGGTCGATGCCCGAATAGCTGATGTGCTTGTAGCGCGGCACCACGCCGCGCAGGCCCGGCACCGACAGACACCCCTCCCAGCCGTCCTCGACCTCCATGGCCAGCGGCGTGATCACCGGGTTGAGGAGGATGGTCCGCGGCACCGGCTCGGCATCCGGGTAGCGCTCGCTACGCTCGAAACCAAAGATCACCATTTGCAGGTCGATGCCGACCTGCGGCGCGGCCAGGCCCACACCACCGACATGGGCCATGGTTTCGAACATGTCGTCGATCAGTTGCTGCAGCTCGGCGCTGCCGAGCATGTGCTCAGGTACCGGTGGGGCAATGCGCAGCAAGCGCTCATCGCCCATCTTGAGAATGTCGCGGATCATCAGGTGTTGGGCTCGCGGGTCTGGGGTTCGGGAGTTACCGGGTGCTCATGACCGAGCACGGTAACGGTCTGTTGCGGATTGTCCTCGTTGAAGGTTTTTTCGCCAGGGTCCTTGCCCTCGGCCGACATATGCTCGATCACCGCGTTCATCTCCGCGCCCAGCAACAGCACCGCGGCGGAGATGTAGAAGTACAGCAGCAGCACGATGATCGCGCCGATGCTGCCATACATGGCGTTGTAGTCAGCGAAGGTCTTCACGTAGTAGGCAAAGCCCAGCGAAGCGACGATCCATACCACCACCGCCAGCACCGAGCCGGGGGTGATGAAGCGGAATTTCTGCTTTACGTCGGGCATCACGTAGTAGATCAGCGCCACCGCGACCATCATCAGGATGATGATCGCCGGCCAGCGCAGGATGGTCCAGACCACCACCACCGCCTCTTCCAGCCCCACCTGCGAGGCAATCCACTCCATCACCTGCGGGCCGAGCACCATCAACGCGGCGGCGGCCAACAGCATGCCGGCGACGCCAACGGTATAAATGATCGACAACGGGATGCGTTTCCACACCGGGCGCCCTTCCGGCACGTCATAGGCGGCATTCATCGCGCTCATCATCAGGCGCACGCCGGCCGAGGCGGTCCACAGGGCGATGACGATACCCACCGACAGCAGGCCGCCCTTGGACTGCTGCAACTGGTCGATCACCGGGTTGACCTGCTCCAGGGCCTGGGGCGGCAGTACCAGTTCCGACTGCAGGCGCAGCCAGGAAAAGAAATCCGGCAGGTGCAGGAAGCCGATCAGGGCAATCAGGAACAGCAGGAAGGGGAACAGCGAGAACAACATCTGGTAGGCCAGCGCGGAGGCATAGGTGGACATCTCGTCGTCGAGAAACTCCTTGACGGTGCGCACCAGCACGCGGTGCAGGGGCAGGCCGCGCAGGTCGGGGAAAATCATAGCGTCTCCTTTCGCCGCTTGAACTCGGAGGGTCGGCCAAGACCATAAGCAGGCCTGGCAATGCAGACAAGTCTAATAGACCGTGCCGCAACTGTGACGGCTCAATGGCACATGCAGGAAAACGGCTACCCGGGAACATGATGATGACTGCAGGAACCAGCCGTGCTGGCTCCTGCAGTTCAATCAGGCAAGCATCACGGCTTCTTCACGGCATCCTTGACCTTGCCCACCGCCTGCTGCGCCTCGCCCTTGAGTTCCTGGGCCTTGCCTTCGGCGCGCAGTTTGTCGTTGCCGGTCACCTTGCCGACGCCCTGCTTGATGTTGCCCACGGCCTCGTTGGCCAGGCCCTTCGCTTTGTCCTTGGTGCCACTCATGGGATGTCTCCTGGAGGGAAAGGCACGGGAAATCGTGCCGACATCAGATCGACCTTCGGCCCTTCGTCAGAGTTTCAATGGGTTTGGATAAAGCCAGCCCAATGGTAATCGGCGGATGTTTTGGCGATATCCCTGGGCACGGGCTTGCCCCGCGATCAGGCCACCCGCACAATATCGGGCCTTTCTGGCGTCAACCCGCAGGAACCTGCATGAAACTCGACAAACCCACCGCCATCGCCCGGCGCAACGAAGCGCTGGCCCGGCCGGTGCTCAGCCGCGACAACACCTTGTTCGCCATCCTCGACCCCAAGCGCAACCTGTGGTGGTTCGAAGTCCCGGTGGCCTTGCTGCGCAAGGGCCAGCCCGACTGGATCAACCTGCTGCTGCATACCCCGGAAACCGACGAACTGCAGCACCTGAAGGTGCCCACCAACTTCCTGCGTGCTCACCAGGAGCAAATGGAAGTGCGCAACCCTGGCAAGCGCCGCTCGACCATCAGCCTGGCCCTGAGCGCCGATCGCGACTCACGGCTGCGCGACACCCGCCCGGGCGGCGAGCAGCTGGATTTCAGCACCTTCGTGCAGAACTGATCAGGCCCGCTCGATGCGATCGTCATGGATGACGATCCGGCCCTGCTTGAACAGCGCGCCGATGGCCTTCTTGAAGTTGCCCTTGCTGACGTTGAACATCTGGCTGATCAGCGCCGGGTCGCTCTTGTCGCATACCGGCAGCACCCCACCATTGGCCTCCAGGCGCTGCATGATCTGCTCGTGCAGGCTGTCGGCCAATGCCTGGCCCACCGGCTGCAGGCTCAGGGCGATCTTGCCGTCGTGGCGCACTTCCTTGATGAAGCCTTTCTCGTGCATCCCTGAGCGCAGGAACTTGAACACTTCGTTCTTGTGGATCAGGCCCCAGTGGCGGTTGTTGATGATCGCCTTGAAGCCCATCGGCGTCTCGCCGGCCACCAGCAACTCCACCGGCTGACCGACCGTATAGTCGACTGGCGTGCGGTCCAGGTAGCGGTCGAGCTTGGCGGTGGCGGTGATGCGCCGGGTGCGCTTGTCCAGATAGGCGTGCACCACGCAGTAGTCGCCGATCTTCAATGGCCGCGACTCTTCCGAGTACGGCATCAGCAGGTCCTTGGACAGACCCCAGTCGAGGAAGATACCCGCGCCGTTGATGTCCTTGACCTTGAGGCTGGCGAACTCGCCCACCTGCATCTTCGGTTTCTCGGTGGTGGCGATCAGCTGGTCTTCGCTGTCGAGGTAGATGAACACATTGAGCCAGTCATCCAGCTCCAGCTCGGCGTCCTTGGGGAAGTACCGCCGCGGCAGGAGGATTTCGCCGTCGGCGCCGCCGTCCAGGTACAGGCCGAACTCCACGTGTTTCACGATTTGCAAACTGTTGTAACGCCCAAGCAGAGCCATTTCCGAAGATCCTCAAGACAAGGCGGCTATTCTAACACCTGACCCGCCCGGCCGCCCGAGCGTACATTCGCCGGAACCGCCGAGCCCCCCTTGCGTCTACCGCCTGGCCAGCCCTGCAAGGATCCGCACATGCCCTATCGCCCGACCCACGCCCTGCTCCTGCTGATCGGCTTCGCCCTGGCCTTGGCCGCTTGCAGCCGCATCGACCTGGCCTACCGCAACCTCGACCGCCTGGTACCGTGGTCGCTGGACGATTACCTGGACATGAACCGCGAGCAGAAGCAGCTGCTCGACGAACGGCTCAAGGCGCACCTGGCCTGGCACTGCAAGACTCAATTGCCGGGCTACCTCGACTGGCTGGACCGGGTACGGCTGATGGTGGCCAACGATGCCGTCACCGACGACGCCCTACGCCAGCGCACAGCCGAGGCTCGCCAGGCCATCGGCCGGGTCGCCGAACAGATCACCCCCTCCGCCAGCGAACTGCTGCGAGGCATGAGCGACGCCCAGGTGGCCGAAATGCGCCGGGCGTTTCACCAGGACATCGAGCAGCGGCAGAAAGCCTATGTCGAGACACCACTGCCCGAACAGATCGAAAACCGCGCCAAACGTATGCGCAAGCGCCTCGAGCCCTGGCTGGGCGAACTCAATGCCGACCAGCGGCAACGGGTAATGAGCTGGTCCCAGGCGCTGGGCGACCAGAATCGCCAGTGGATCGCCAACCGCGCCCATTGGCAGCAGCAACTGGTATTGGTGATGGACCAGCGCGCCACGCCCAGCTTCGAGCCACGCCTGGCGCAGTTGCTGCAGCGCAAGGAAAGCCTGTGGACGCCCGAATACCGCCTGGCGTTCCAGAACAGCGAGCAACAGGCGCGCAGCCTGGTGGTGGACCTGGTGAGGCAGAGCAGCCCGGCGCAGCGACAATTCCTGCAACAGCGGCTGGGCAAGGTGCGCGCGGACTTCAGCGAGCTCAAATGCCTCAAGTCGCCGTAGGCGCCAGCCTTGCCAACGAACGCGAGCGCCCTCTCAACGCTCCTTGCGCCGATACGGAAACACGTCGATCACCTTGCCCGCGCCAATCGCCTGTTGCAGCCCCTTCCAGTAATCAGCGTCGTACAGCTCGCCATGCAACCGGCTGAACAGTCGGCGCTGGCCGATATCGGCGAACAGAAACGGCGGGAACTCCTCGGGGAACACGTCATGCGGCCCGATCGAGTACCACGGCTCGCCAGACATCTCGTCTTCCGGGTAACGCGGCGGTGGGATATGGCGGAAATTCACCTCGGTGAGAAAGCTGATTTCGTCGTAGTCGTAGAACACCACCCGGCCATGGCGGGTGACACCGAAGTTCTTCAACAGCATGTCGCCGGGGAAGATATTCGCCGCCGCCAGTTGCTTGATCGCCAGCCCGTAGTCTTCCAGCGCCTCCAGCACCTGGGCCTCGCTGGCCTGCTCCAGGTACAGGTTCAGTGGGGTCATGCGCCGTTCGGTCCAGCAGTGGCGGATCAACACCGTGTCGCCCTCCAGGGCCACGGTGGACGGCGCCACTTCCAGCAGCTCCGCCAGGCAGTCAGGGTCGAACTTGGCGCGGGGGAAGCGAAAATCAGCGAATTCCTGGGTATCGGCCATGCGTCCGACACGATCGACACTTTTCACCAGCCGGTACTTTTCGATCACCGTGGCCCGGTCGACAGTCTTCGACGGCGAGAAACGGTCCTTGATGATCTTGAACACGGTATTGAAGCCCGGCAGGGTGAACACGCTCATGACCATGCCACGCACGCCCGGGGCCATGACGAAACGGTCGTCGCTGCTGGCCAGGTGGTTGATCAGCGCGCGGTAGAACTCCGACTTGCCATGCTTGTAGAAGCCAATCGAGGTGTACAACTCGGCGATGTGCTTGCCCGGCAGGATGCGCTTGAGGAAGTTGACGAACTCAGCCGGCACCGGCACATCGACCATGAAGTACGAGCGAGTGAAGGAAAAGATGATCGACACCTGCGCCTCGTCGGTGATCAGCGCGTCGGCCTCGATGCCATGGCCTTCGCGGTGCAGCAGCGGGATCACCAGCGGCCATTGCTCGTCGGGAGTGTATAAACGCCCCACCAGGTACGCCCCCTTGTTGCGGTAGAGCACCGAAGTGAACAGCTCCACCGCCAGGGTCGGGTCCTTGCAGACCCAGTCGGGCAGGCATTCGCGCAGTTGCTCCTCCAGCCGCGCAAGGTCGCCTTCCAATTCGCCGTACCGCACGTTGAATGCATAATCGGCGAAGATTGCCCGCAACAGGCCTTTCAATCCCTGGTGTGGCGTATAGGTGCGGGTCTGCGCGGCGCGTTCGTGGCCGCGCATCGACGGGCGGGTGGTGTGGATGAACATGCAACCGTCACTGATCAGGTCATGGCTGAACAGGCTGCAGAACAGCGAGTTGTACCAAGTCTCGGACAGCTCATCGTCCAGCCGCGGGTCGATCAGGCGGATATAGGCGTTCTTGACCAGCGGCCATTGCTCGATATCGAGCAGCACGGCATCGTCGAAGGCCTTGCGCAGCCAGCCGTTGACCTCGGCGACCTTCTCTTCGTAGAGGTTGATGCGTGCCGCCGCGGCATCCTGGATAGCCTGCCAGCGCGCCTGTTCGAAGCGCTCGCGGGCACCGAGGGTGATGCGCCGGAAGTGCTCACGGTAATCGTCGAAGCCGTCGAGGATCATCCGGGCGATCTCGGCGGCGGGCCAGGATTGGGTCATGCGCGTGCCTCTGGGCAATGGTCACCGCAATAGCTTAGCCGGGTCGGGAATAGCTGTTCGCCGGCAATGCTGTCCAAGGCAGTCATACAGCAAGAAAGCACAAGAATCTGCCCTGCGCATTCACGTAGACTCGCGCCCCTGCCCCACCGCCGGAGACCACCCGTGAGCCCCATCGCCCTCGCCCGCCTGCTGACCCTTGCCGCCGTCTGGGGGGCCAGCTTTCTGTTCATGCGCATCATCGCCCCAGAGCTCGGCACCGTGCCGACCGCCTTCTTCCGCGTATCGATCGCCTGCCTGGGGCTGATCGCCATCCTCGCCACCGCACGCGTGCGCTGGGACTTCGAAGGCAAGCTCGGCGCCTGCCTGGTGCTGGGCATGATCAACTCGGGCATCCCGGCCACCTTCTACTCGGTGGCCGCGCAGGTGTTGCCCGCCGGCTACTCGGCGATCTTCAACGCCACCACGCCGCTGATGGGGGTGCTGATCGGTGCGTTGTTCTTCCGCGAGGCCATGACCCTGCCCAAGCTCTGCGGGATCTTCCTTGGCTTGTTCGGCGTCGGTATCCTCAGCGGCGCCGGGCCGGTGGCGCTGGACATGGCCCTGGTGCAAGGTGCCCTGGCCTGCCTGGCGGCGACCACCTGTTATGGCTTTGCCGGGTTCCTGGCGCGGCGCTGGGTCGGCACCCTGGACAGCCGCCTCTCGGCCCTGGGCAGCATGCTCGGCGCCACCCTACTGTTGAGCCCGCTGTTCGCCTGGAGTGCGCTGAGCCAACCGCCGGCCAGCTGGGGTGGCTGGCAGGTATGGCTGTCGTTGCTCGGGCTGGGTCTGCTGTGCACGGCGTTCGCCTACATCCTGTACTTCCGCCTGCTGAACGAGATCGGGCCGGTGAAAGCCAGCACCGTGACGTTCCTGATTCCGGTGTTTGGCGTGCTGTGGGGTGCGTGGCTGCTGGATGAGCCACTGTCGATGGCCCACTTGTATGGCGGGGTGTTGATCGGCGCGGCGCTGTGGCTGGTGCTGCGCCCGGCACGATCGTGACGTGGGAGCGGGGTTGCCCGCTCCCACCGATTCACCTCAAGCCTCAGCCGTGCGCAACGCCGGCTTGCGGAACACGAACAGCAACCCGACCACGATCAGCCCCATCCCCAGCAGGCTCAGCGGCGCCAGGCGATTGCCGAAGATGATGAAGTCCATCACCGCGGTCACCGCCGGCACCAGGTAGAACAGGCTGGTGACATTGACCAGGTTGCCCCGGGCGATCAGCCGATACAGCAGCAGCGTGGCGAGCAGCGAGACCACCAAGCCCATCCACAGCAAGGCGCCGAGGAAGCTCACGCTCCACTCGACATGCAGCGGCTGGAACGGTGCGAACACCGCGCACAGGGCAAAACCCGCGAGGTACTGCAACGGCAAGGTCCCCATCGGGTTGTCGGTGATGCGCTTCTGCAGGATCGAGCCGCAGGTCATGCTGGCCAGCGCCAGCAGGGCGAACAGCATCCCGGCCAGGGACACCCCGCCCAGATTGATGCCCTGGTAGACCACCATCACCAACCCGCCCAGCCCGAGCCCCAGGCCGAACAGCCGACTCCAGGAGCGTTGACGCTCCATCAGCACCACGGTGAGGATCGGTTGCACTCCCATGACCGTGGCCATGACCCCGGGCGTGACATGGGTGTTCAACGCCAGCAAGTAGAAGATCTGGTAAGCGCCCAGCAGCACGCAACCCGTGCCCAGGGCACGCAGGATGCCGCTGCGGCTGCGCGGCCAGCGCAGTCCGAGCAGTGGGCCGATCAGCAGCAGGCCGGCCAGGGCCAGCGCTGAACGCAGCAGGAGGAAGGCGAAGGGGCTGGCCTGGGCCAGGCCGAGCTTGGAGACGATCGCCCCGCTGCTCCACAGCAGGACGAACAGGCTGGTAGTGGCCGCCGAGGCCACGGATGCTTTGGAAAGGACAGACATGTATTGCCACCTGTATGGGCAAGGAAAGCCGTACGGGCGGAACTATCGCGTCATCAGGGATAGCCGACCGTGTTCAGTGCGTTGCGCGTGCGGTGGGGATGCGGCCAGCGGCCGATCAGCCCAGCACCACGACTGCGCGAGGGGGCGCAGCTACGCCGCCTACCACGCCACTGACAGGTGGTGGATAGTGACTGATCATGGCCGGCTGCTGGCTGCCACGCACGACAACGCCCGCGACAGGCGCGAGAACGTAGGCGGTGGTGGAAGGGATGACGGGCATGAACAGGTCTTCTGGAAAGTCAATGGACTGGACTATAGCGGTGGATTCTTCGCGGGTAAACCCACTCCCACAAGTATCTCGCTGGATTAGCTGCCATGGAGTACTTGTGGGGGTGGGTTTACCCGCGAAAAGGCTGGACCTGCCCGGGAAGATGCCTGCCCCGATCAGAACAGCCAGCGATACAGCGCGTAGGCCACCACCACCGCCAGCACTGGCCGCAAGATGCGGTAGGCCTTGGGGTTGGCGCGCTTGAACTGCTTGACCCGGGTGCTGATGACATTGCTGAAGCGCTTGCTCCAGGCATAGGCCTGGTTGATCCCGCCAACGCGCTCGTCGTCAGTGTTCTGCGGCGCGGTGGCGCGGCCGAGGAAGGCGCTGACCTTGCGGTTGATGCGGGTCATCAACGGGCTGTTGAGCGGGCGCTCGACGTCGCAGAACAGGATCACCCGGGTAACGTCGGTCTCGTTCTTGACCCAGTGCACGTAGGTCTCGTCGAACATCACGTCCTCGCCGTCACGCCAGGCGTAGGGCTGGCCGTCGACGTAGATGCGGCAGTTGTCCGAGTTCGGCGTGGTCAGGCCCAGGTGATAGCGCAGGGAACCGGCGAACGGGTCACGGTGCGGGTTGAGGTGGCTGCCGCCGGGCAGCAGGGCGAACATCGCGCCCTTGACGTTGGGGATGCTGCTGACCAGTTCGACGGTCTTCGGGCAGAGCATTTCGGCCGACGGCAGCGGCTTGTCGTACCACTTCAGGTAGAAACGCTTCCAGCCCTTCTTGAAGAACGAACCGAAGCCGGCATCGTTGTCTTTTTCCGCCGCGCGGATGTAACCCTCGTCGAACAGGCGCATGGCCTCCTCGCGAATCACCTGCCAGTTGTCCTTGAGCACATCCAGCTCAGGGAAGCGCTGGCGGTCCAGGTAGGGCTTGGAGGGCACGCCGGAAAACAGGTACATCAGGGCGTTGTAGGGGGCGAACAGCGCCGAATGGTTGACGAACTGACGCAGCACCGGCAAACGCGCCTTGCCGCGCAGGTGCACGAACAGCACGCTGGAGATGAACACCAGCAGGACACCCGCCTTGGCGAGGAAGGAAAAGGTCATGCAACACTCCTTGGAGGGGAAATCAGGCCATCCCCGGATAGCCGGACATGATAAACCCATCAGGAGCCGCTGCAAGCCAGAAGCTGCAAGCGACAAGCCCCAAGCTGATCCGTGTCAATACGGCCATTCTTTAGCCTGCGGCTTGCAGCTGGTCGCTTACTGCTGGTTCTCCTGTTCGCTGAACATATCGCTGAACAGCATGCTCGACAGGTAGCGCTCGCCGGAGTCCGGCAGGATCACCACGAGAGTCTTGCCCTGCATCTCCGGCTTTTCGGCCAGGCGCACCGCCGCGGCCATCGCCGCGCCGCAGGAAATACCGCAGAGGATCCCCTCCTCCTGCATCAGACGAATGGCCATGGCCTTGGACTCTTCATCGGTCACCGTCTCGACCTGGTCGACGATCGACAGGTCGAGGTTCTTCGGCACGAAGCCGGCGCCGATGCCCTGGATCTTGTGCGGGCTGGGCTTGAGCTCTTCACCGGCCAAGGTCTGGCTGATCAGCGGCGAGCTCAGCGGCTCTACCGCCACCGACAGGATCGACTTGCCCTGGGTGTGCTTGATGTAGCGCGACACGCCGGTGATGGTGCCGCCGGTGCCCACACCGGCCACCAGCACATCCACCGCGCCGTCGGTGTCGTTCCAGATTTCCGGACCGGTGGTCTTTTCATGGATGGCAGGGTTGGCCGGGTTGTCGAACTGCCCCGGCAGGAAATACTGCGCAGGGTCGGAGGCGACGATCTCGTTGGCCTTCTCGATGGCGCCTTTCATGCCCTTGGCCGGCTCGGTGAGCACCAGCTCCGCGCCCAGGGCCTTGAGTACCTTGCGACGCTCCAGGCTCATCGACGCCGGCATGGTCAGGATCAGCTTGTAGCCGCGCGCGGCGGCGACGAAGGCCAGGCCGATGCCGGTGTTGCCCGAGGTCGGCTCGACGATGGTCATGCCCGGCTTGAGCTTGCCGCTGCCTTCGGCGTCCCAGACCATGTTCGCCCCGATCCGGCACTTCACCGAATAGCCTGGGTTGCGCCCCTCGATCTTGGCCAGGATGGTCACCCCACGCGGGGCGATGCGGTTGATCTGCACCAGCGGCGTGTTGCCGATGGAGTGTGCGTTGTCGGCGTAGATACGGCTCATGGCGGGGTCCTTGAATGCATGGACTGGCGGGTGGACCTAAAAGGGTAAGCCTGCTGGCGGGGAGCGTAAAGCCTGTCTGGCCAGCTGGGGTGACGGACCATTCAGGGAATGAATACCCGGTCTGCGTTTGCACGCGGCGGGTGCGGGGTTATAGTCGCGGACAAATCACAAACAGATGTTGTCCGAGCCGGCCCTTTCGCGGGCACGCCCGCTCCCACAAGGATCGCACCGTCCCCTGTGGGAGCGGGCGTGCCCGCGAAAGGGCCCTCGCTGACACCCGTGCAGAGGATCGGTTCATGAAGTTCGAAGGCACCCGCGACTACGTCGCCACAGACGACCTGAAGCTGGCGGTCAATGCAGCCATCACCCTGGAGCGCCCGCTGCTGGTCAAGGGCGAACCGGGCACCGGCAAGACCATGCTCGCCGAGCAACTGGCCGCCTCCTTCGGCGCGCGCCTGATCACCTGGCACATCAAGTCCACCACCAAGGCCCACCAGGGCCTCTACGAGTACGACGCGGTCAGCCGCCTGCGTGACTCGCAGCTGGGCGTGGACAAGGTCCACGATGTGCGCAACTACCTGAAGAAGGGCAAGCTGTGGGAAGCCTTCGAGGCCGACGAGCGGGTGATCCTGCTGATCGACGAGATCGACAAGGCCGACATCGAGTTCCCCAACGACCTGTTGCAGGAACTCGACAAGATGGAGTTCTACGTCTACGAAATCGACGAGACCATCAAGGCCAGGCAGCGCCCGATCATCATCATCACCTCCAACAACGAAAAAGAGCTGCCCGACGCCTTCCTGCGCCGCTGCTTCTTCCATTACATCGCCTTCCCCGACCGCGCCACCCTGCAACAGATCGTCGATGTGCACTACCCGAACATCAGCCAGTCGCTGGTCAGCGAAGCGCTGGACGTGTTCTTCGACGTGCGCAAGGTCCCGGGCCTGAAGAAAAAACCGTCCACCTCGGAGCTGGTCGACTGGCTCAAGCTGCTGATGGCCGACAACATCGGTGAAGCGGTGCTGCGCGAACGCGATCCGACCAAGGCTATCCCACCGCTGGCCGGGGCCCTGGTGAAGAACGAGCAGGACGTGCAACTGCTCGAACGCCTGGCCTTCATGAGCCGGCGCGGCAACCGCTGACAGGAGCCGGGCCATGCTGCTCAACCTGTTCAATGAAATGCGCGCGGCCAAGGTGCCGGTGTCGGTGCGCGAACTGCTCGACCTGCACCACGCCCTGCAAAAGGGCGTGGTGTTCGCCGACATGGACGCCTTCTACTACCTGGCCCGCGCCATCCTGGTGAAGGACGAACGCCACTTCGACAAGTTCGACCGGGCGTTCGCCGCCTACTTCAAGGGCCTGGAAAACCTCGACCGGCATATCGAGGCGCTGATCCCCGACGAGTGGCTGCGCAAGGAGTTCGAGCGCTCGCTCACCGACGAGGAACGCGCGCAGATCCAGTCCCTGGGCGGGCTGGACAAGCTGATCGAGGAGTTCAAGAAGCGCCTCGAGGAGCAGAAGGAACGCCACGCCGGCGGCAACAAGTGGATCGGCACCGGCGGCACCAGCCCGTTCGGCTCGGGCGGTTTCAACCCCGAGGGCATCCGCGTCGGCGAGGCCGGCAAGCGCCAGGGCAAGGCGGTGAAGGTGTGGGACCAGCGCGAGTACAAGAACCTCGACGACCAGGTCGAACTGGGCACGCGCAACATCAAGCTGGCCCTGCGCCGCCTGCGCAAGTTCGCCCGCGAAGGCGCCGCCGAGGAGCTGGACATCGACGGCACCATCGACCACACCGCCCGTGACGCGGGGCTGCTGAACATCCAGATGCGCCCCGAGCGGCGCAACACGGTCAAGCTGCTGTTGCTGTTCGACATCGGCGGCTCGATGGACGCCCATGTGAAGGTGTGCGAGGAACTGTTCTCGGCCTGCAAGACCGAGTTCAAGCACCTGGAGTACTACTACTTCCACAACTTCATCTACGAGTCGGTGTGGAAGAACAACCTGCGCCGCACCTCGGAGCGCTTCTCCACCTTCGACCTGCTGCACAAGTACGGCGACGACTACAAGGTGGTGTTCGTCGGCGACGCGGCCATGGCGCCCTACGAGATCACCCAGCCGGGCGGCAGCGTCGAGCACTGGAACGAAGAAGCCGGGTACGTGTGGATGCAGCGCTTCATGGAGAAGTTCAGGAAGATCATCTGGATCAACCCGTACCCCAAACAGGCCTGGGACTACACCGCCTCGACCCATCTGGTGCGAGACCTGATCGAGGACAGGATGTTTCCGCTGACCTTGCAGGGGTTGGAAGACGGGATGCGTTACCTGTCCAAGTGATATCGCCTTGTTCGCGGGTTTACCCGCGAAAGGGCCAGCAGCTTCACCGCCAACGGTGCAGGTATAGCTGCTGCTCGCGCCAAGCCTCATCCTGCACCACCGCCCGAAAGCGCACCGCAGCCCCCGGCATGCACTGCGCCAACTGTGCCAGCGCCAACGGCGTCAACGCCCCCAGCCGTGGATACCCACCGATCGTCTGCCGGTCATTGAGCAACACGATCGGCTGCCCATCCGGCGGCACCTGCACGGCGCCTAGCGGAATCCCCTCGGAGATCATCGGTGCGCCCTGGTAGACCAGTTGCGGCCCAAGCAGGCGAATACCCATGCGGTCAGCACGGCTGTCCAGCGTCCAGTCACGGTTGAACGCCTCGAACAGGCTGGTGCCACCGAAATCGCCGATCTGCGCGCCCATCACCAGATCCAATACCGGTTTCTCGGCATACACCGGCCGCAGCGCTTCGGGCACGTGGGAGCGGGTTTGCCCCGCGATGGCCCCGGCAGCATGCAGTACCTCCCCTTTCAGCAGCGCCCGGCCCTGGCCGTCTAAACCACCCAGTTCTTCCCGTACCACGGTGGAACAACTCCCCAGCACCGACTCGCCCACGAAGCCGCCCGGCACCGCCAGGTAAGCACGTATCCCTTGGCGAGGCTGACGCAGCGCCAGGCGCTGGCCCTTGCCCAGGTTGAAGCTTGTCCAGGGCGCCACAGCCTGCCCGTCGACCTGCGCATCCAGGTCGGCTCCGGCCAGCGCCATCACGCAGTCCTGCTCGGCGACCACGCTGAAGCCGCCAAGCGCGACCTCAACCACGGCGCTGTCCAGGGCATTGCCCAGCAACCAGTTGGCCCAGCGCATCGCCACCCAGTCCAGCGCGCCGCCCTGGGTCACGCCCAGGTGGCGCACACCGAAACGCCCGGCATCCTGCAACAGGCACAGCGCGGTGCTGGCCTCGACTCTCAATTGGCTCATGCCTGGGCCTCCAGCGGGCTGTCGTCACCACCCAGGTTGATGAATTCGGCCCGCTCGACGGCCACGAAACGCACCCGATCGCCAGGCTGCAGCAGGCTGTAACCCTCGCGTTCGCGGTCGAACAGGCGCACCGGTGTGCGACCAATCAGGTTCCAGCCGCCCGGCGACACGGCCGGATAGGCGGCCGTCTGGCGCTCGGCGATGCCAACGCTGCCCGCCGCCACGCGCTTGCGCGGAGTGCTCAGGCGCGGCGTGGCCAGGCGTTCGTCGACCAGGCCCATGAAGCCGAAGCCCGGCGCGAACCCCAGGGCGAACACCGGGTAGTCGCGGCCACAATGCAGACAGATCACCTCGGCCTCGCTCATCCCGCCGCGCGCGGCCAGCACCGGCAGCTCGGGGCCGACACTGGCGTGGTACCACACCGGGATTTCGTGCCGGCGCCCGGCCTGGCCGGCATCCGGCCGCAGCCCCTCCAGCGCCTGCAGGATGCGTTGACGCGCCTCGCCCGGCGCCAGGTCGAACTGCACCATCAGCGTGGTGTAGGACGGCACCAGGTCGATCAACTGCTGGCCGAACGCATCCCGCAAGCGCTGGCTGGCGGCGAGGACCCACGGCATGTTGCCTTCATCGATGGCATCGAACAGCCGCACCATCAGGCTGTCGATGGCCACCACCTCGATACGTGGCGTCATGCTTGCTCCAGCGCATCCAGGGCCTGGCGGATCTGGCGCACGGCGGCTACCGAGCCGTCGTTGTCGCCGTGCACGCACAGGGTGCTGGCGCTCAAGCGCACATCGCTGCCGTCGTCCGCCACCAGGGCCTCGCCCTTGGCCAGGCGCAAGGCCTGCTCGACCACCAGGGCCGGATCGTGGTGCACAGCGTTGGGCAGGCGCCGCGACATCAGGTGGCCGCTGGCGGTGTAGCCACGGTCGGCGAAAGCCTCGAACCACAGCGGCACGCCGATTTCGTCGCCCAGGGCCTGGGCGGCGCGGTCGTCGGCAGTGGCCATCAGCATCAACGGCAGGCCGCTGTCGAACGCCGCCACTGCTTCGAGCACGGTGCGCAGGATGTCCGGGTTGGCCATCATGTCGTTGTACAGCGCGCCGTGCGGCTTGACGTAGGCCACCCGGCCACCGAGCACCTTGCAGATGCCGTCCAGGGCACCGATCTGGTAATGCAGCAGGTCGCGGATCTCGTCGCTGCTACAGGCCATGGAACGGCGGCCGAAACCCATCAGGTCCGGGTAGGCCGGGTGCGCGCCAATGGCCACCCGGTGCTCCAGGGCCAGGGCCACGGTGCGGCGCATGGTGCCCGGGTCGCCGGCATGGTAGCCGCAGGCGATGTTGGCGCAGTCGATGAACGGCATGACCTTGGCATCCTGGCCCATGCGCCAGTTGCCGAAGCTCTCGCCCATGTCGCAATTGAGTAGCAGGCGTTTCACTTCGCGGGCTCCTGTTTCGATGTTCATGCTGCCTACCTTAGCGCGCCTGGAGTTGTTTGCCGCGGGTTTCCGGCAGGCTCAGCGCCGCCAGGATCACCACGCCGTAGGACACCGCGGCGAAGGCACCGATCCCCAGGCCCAGCGGAATCTTTTCACCCAGCAGGCCGATCAGCAACGGGAACATCGCCGCGATGACCTTGCCGATGTTGTAGCAGAAGCCCTGCCCCGAGCCGCGCACCCGGGTGGGGAACAGTTCGGTGAGGAACGACCCCATGCCACTGAAGATGCCCGAGGCGAAGAAGCCCAATGGGAAGCCCAGCCACAGCATCACGTTGTCGCTGACCGGCATCTGTGTATAGAGCAGCACGATGACGAACGAGCCCACGGCGAACAGGATGAAGTTCTTCTTGCGCCCCAGCAGGTCGCACAGGTAGGCGCTGACCACATAGCCGATGTAGGAACCGACGATGACCATCGCCAGGTAGCCGCCGGTGCCCAGCACGCTCAAACCGCGTTCGTTCTTGAGGAAGGTCGGCAGCCACGAGGTGATGGCGTAGTAGCCGCCCAGCGCGCCGGTGGTCAGCAGCGAGGCGCGGATCGTGGTCCAGAGCATGCCCGGGGCGAAGATCTCGTAGAAGTGCGACGGAACCTCGGCGCTTTCGGCGGCCTTGGCCTCGCGGTACACCTCCGGGTCCTTGACCAGGCGGCGGACGAAAATCACGAAGAGCGCCGGCAACAACCCGAGCAGGAACAGCGCGCGCCAGGCCTGTTCGGGCGGCAGCCAAGTGAACAGCAGCGCATAGAGGATCGCGGTCAGGCCCCAGCCAATGGCCCAGCCCGACTGCACCATGCCCACCGCCTTGCCGCGGTCCTGGGCACGGATCACCTCGCCGATCAGCACCGCCCCGGCGGTCCATTCGCCACCGAAGCCGAAGCCCATCAGGGTGCGGGCGATCAGCAACTGCTCGTAGCTCTGGGCGAAGCCGCAGAGGAAGGTGAAGAAGGCGAACCACAGCACGGTCAGTTGCAGGGTGCGCACCCGACCGATGCGGTCGGAGAGAATCCCGGCGATCCAGCCGCCCAGGGCCGAGGCGATCAAGGTGCTGGTGTGAATCAACCCGGCCTCGGCGGTGGTGATGCCCCAGAGCATGATCAGGGTGGGGATGACGAAACTCAGCATCTGGGTGTCCATGCCGTCCAGGCCGTAGCCGATCTTGCAGCTCCAGAAGGTGCGGCGTTGCTGGGAGTCGATGTCGCGATACCAGGCGAAGGGGCCGCTCGAAGATCGGGCGGGGGCCTGCTGCTGCACGCCGGTCGGGTTCATGATTGCCTCGGCTTGTTGGTATTGTTCTACGGGCGACGTCGGGGTCGCGGCCTGGACGCCATGTTCGAAGGCCGCAGCCCTGGCCGTCCAACGAGAAAAACCGCCGGTCTGGAACAAGAAAAACTGATCATGAACCTTCGATTCCTCGAAACCTTCGTCTGGGTCGCCCGGCTCAAAAGCTTTCGCCTCACGGCCGAGAAGCTGTTCACCACCCAGGCGTCGGTGTCCAGCCGTATCGCCGCGCTGGAGGCCGACCTGGGGGTCAAGCTGCTGCTGCGCGACTCGCGCGGCGTCAGCCTGACGCCCGAGGGCGGCAAGGTGCTGGAATACGCCGAGCGCATGCTCGACACGGCCAAGGCCATGAAACAGTCGCTGGACAGCGACCGGGCCAAGACCGGGCGCATCCGCCTGGGGGTGATGGACACCGTCATCCATACCTGGATGAGCGCGCTGGTGGCCGACCTGGGTGAACGCTACCCACAGATCGAGATCGAGCTGGTGGCCGACACCGCGCTGAACCTGCGCGAGCAGCTGCAAAAGGGCTTTCTCGATGTGATCCTGCAGACCGACCTGCTGCGCGAGCAATCGATCCGCAGCCTGGACCTGGCCCGCTACCCCATGGGCTGGCTGGTCGCCACCGGCTCGCCGCAACATCGCGCCTACGCCTCCCTGGCGGACCTAGCCCGTGAGCGGATCGTCACCTTCTCGAAGAATTCCCGACCGCACCAGGAAGTACTCAGCCTGTTGCAAGGCGCTGGGGCTGATGCGCCGCGGTTGAACTGCGTGAACTCGGTGGCGGCGATCACCCGGCTGTTGCGCGATGGCTTCGGTATCGGCGCCCTGCCGCCAGCCCTGGTGGACGGCGAATTGAGCCGTGGCGAACTGGTGTTGCTCGCCGGCCTGCAACCGCCGCCAAGCCTGGAGCTGGTGGTGGCCTGGCAGACCGGGGTAGCGCTGGTGGACGAGGTGGTGGGGGTTTGTCGGCAGGTGCTGGAGCGCTATGCGCGGGATGTGGGTGAGCAGCGGATTGTGTTGGTCTGAAGGCTTCTTCGCGGGTAAACCCGCTCCCACAGGTACAAAACAGCAGTAAACCTGTGGGAGCGGGTTCACCCGCGAAAAGGCCCGAGCAGGCGACGCTTAACGCCAGCTCTCTTTGACCGCCTTGCGCCGCCCGCCGAGGATCACCCAACCCACTAGCAACAATAGGCTCTCGACCACGAACGCCAGCACGAAGCCGGCGCCAATGCCCCAGCCGATCGCTTCGGGCACCAGCAGAATTTGGTAGCTGTAGCCCTTGAGCGTCTCGTCGCGCAACGTCGGTTCCGGCTGCACCAGCACGTGCCAGGTGCGGCTCAGCCACGAGCCCTGCAGGGCCTGCCATTCATGCTCCAGCGCCTGGTTGCGGATCAACAGGCTGTCGATGCTGTTGGCATCGCTGTTGAAGACCGGGTCGTCACTGCTGCGGTAGTGCCGCACCAGCGCCTGCAGGTCGCCATTGAAGAAACGTTGCGCGGTCTGGCGGAAACCATCGAGCGCCTGGCGCGACTCGAGCAGGTGCGCCTCGACCCGCTGGCTGTAGTCCTTGACCAGCCCGGGCACCTGGATACCGGCCAGCAGGCCGAAGGTGAACAAAAGCAAGCGCAGGTAACTTCTGAACATGCCGGGTCCTTAGCTCTGCCCGTGGGCGACGCACTCACCGTGACGCCACAGGGCCCATTGCCCCGGCGCGTAGCGCTGCCAGGTCTCGTTCTCGGTCAAGGCCTCGGTGGCGATCACCGTGACCACATCATTGGGGGTGGTTTCGGTATGAAAGTCGACGATCAGGTCGACATCCTTCAGGCGTGCCGGGCCAAACGGCGCGCGGCGGGTGATGTGCACCAGCTTGGTCGAGCAGAAGCAGAACAGCCAGTCGCCATCGCTGAGTAGGCAGTTGAACACGCCCTTGCCGCGGTACTCGGCGCAAGCCTCGACCAGTACCGGCAGCAGTTGCTCGACCTCGACCGGTTCCGGGAAGGCTTCGCGCACGCGGTTGAGCAGGTCGCAGAACGCGGCCTCGCTGTCGGTGTCGCCAATCGGCCGGTAGAAGGTGCGCCGGCCGCTGAAATCGCCCAGCTGGCCGTTGTGCGCGAAGCACCAGTTGCGTCCCCACAGCTCGCGCACGAACGGGTGGGTGTTGGACAGGCAGACCTTGCCGACGTTGGCCTGGCGGATATGGCCAATGACCACTTCGCTCTTGATCGGGTAGCGCTGCACCAGGTTGGCCACTTCCGACTCGCTGCTCGCCGCCGGGTCCTGGAACAGGCGCAGGCCACGGCCTTCGTAGAAGCCGATGCCCCAACCGTCGCGGTGCGGCCCGGTGCGGCCACCACGCTGCATCAGGCCGGTGAAGCTGAAGACGATGTCGGTGGGGACGTTGGCGCTCATACCCAGCAGTTCGCACATGTTCGCGGCTCCAGGCTTACAGACGTGGCTCGACCCGGCCCTGGCCGGGGCCGGCGCGGCGCACCGGGGCGGCTGGCGGCTCGTCGCGGTAGCGGTCCTGGCGGTTGGCGGCCATCGGCGCCTCGGCCTTGGCCTCGTCGTCGTCCTGCTGCTGGCGTTGGGCCGCGGCCTCGCGCTGGGCGCGACGCTCGCGGGCGCGCTTTTCCAACGGCCAGCGGATCAGCACGAAGACGATGTACAGGGCAAAGGCGAGCATGCCGTACATGGCCAGGTCCGAAGCGGCGCGCCAGGCGTTGTTGCCGACCTTGAAGGCGACGTCCAGCGCGGTGATGGCAATGGCCGGGGCGAAGCTTTCCTTGACCGGGTCGACGATGGTCGGGGCAAACAGCAGCACGGCGATGATCACCCGCAACGGCTCACGCAGCCAGCGCCACATCCAGCCGGTCAGCTTGAAGCCCACCAGCAGGCAGCCCAGGGCGGCAACGGCGTACAGGCCCCAGGCGAGGGTATAGTCGTGTTCGGTCATGGTGTTCGTGCAAGCCAGGCAAAGAGACGCCTATGATAAACACTTTTCCCGGCGCAGGCGCCCCCCCAGCCTGTCAGGGCCTCTTCGCGGGTAAACCCGCTCCCACAGGATTTCACCGCTATCAAGGGCAGTGCAATCCTGTGGGAGCGGGCTTGCCCGCGAAAGGGCCGGCCCATGCGACCCTAAACAAGAGACCTAGCATGCCAATCAAGCCCCCTGTCGCGCGCCAGGAGCACGCCAACGATCCCTACGCCTGGCTGCAGCAGCGCGACACCCCTGAGGTCCTGGCCTACCTGGAAGCGGAAAACGCCTACCAGCAAGCTGTCCTGGCCGACCAGGCGCCACTGCGCGAACAGCTGTTCGAGGAGATCAAGGGCCGCATCCTCGAAACCGACCTGTCGCTGCCCTCGCCCTGGGGTCCGTACCTCTACTACACCCGCACCACCGCCGGCGACGAGTATCCGCGCCACTACCGCTGCCCGCGCCCGGCCGACGACAGCAACACGGTGGACGAAAGCCGCGAGCAACTGCTGCTCGACCCCAACGCCCTGGCAAACGGCGGCTTCCTGGCGCTGGGCGCGTTCAACGTCAGCCCCGATCACCGCCTGCTGGCCTACAGCCTCGACACCAGCGGCGACGAGATCTACACCCTGTACGTCAAGGACCTGGCCAGCGGCACGCTGACCACCCTGCCCTTCGACGACTGCGACGGCAGCCTGACCTGGGCCAACGACAGCCAGACGCTGTTCTTCGCCGAATTGGACGACACCCACCGCCCGTGGCGCCTGCGCCGCCATACCCTCGGTGAGGCCGATGCCCGCACGGTGTTCGAGGAGCCTGATGGGCGCTTCTTCCTGCACTGCTACCGCGCCAGCTCCGAACGCCAGCTGGTGCTGCTGCTCAACAGCAAGACCACCAGCGAGGCCTGGGTGCTGGATGCCGCCACCCCGCAGGCCGACTTCACCTGCCTGGCGCCACGGGTCGAAGGCCACGAATACTTCCCCGACCATGGCCAGCTCGATGGCGACTGGCGCTGGTTCATCCGCAGTAACCAGGATGGCATCAACTTTGCCCTGTTCCATGCGCCAGCGGACAAGGTACCGACCCGCGCGCAGTGGCAGGTGCTGGTAGCGCACCGCGACGACATCATGCTCGAAGGAGTCAGCCTCAATGCCTCGGCGCTGTCGCTGAGCCTGCGCGAAGGTGGCCTGCCGATCATCGAGGTGCGCCCCCAGGGGCTGCCGGCCTATCGCGTCGAGTTGCCGGACGCGGCCTATAGCCTCTACGTGCAGGACAGCCTTGAGTTCGCCAGCCCCCGCATCCGCCTGCGCTACGAGGCACTCAACCGCCCGGCCCAGGTGCGCCAGCTGGAGCTTGCCACGGGGGCTCAGCAAGTGCTCAAGCAAACCCCGGTGCTGGGTGCGTTCGATGCCGACGACTACATCAGCCAGCGCCTGTGGGCGGTGGCCAAGGATGGCACGCGGGTGCCGATCAGCCTGGTGCGCCGCCGCGCCGACGAAGGCAAGTGCGTGCCGCTGTATCTCTATGGCTACGGCGCCTACGGCGAAAGCCTCGACCCGTGGTTCTCCCACGCCCGCCTGAGCCTGCTGGAGCGCGGCGTGGCCTTCGCCATCGCCCACGTGCGCGGCGGCGGCGAACTGGGCGAAGCCTGGTATCGGGCCGGCAAGCAGGAACACAAGCACAATACCTTCGACGACTTCATCGCCTGCGCCGAGCACCTGATCGCCGAGGGCGTGACCAGCCGCGATCGCCTGGCCATCAGCGGCGGCAGCGCCGGTGGCCTGCTGATGGGCGCGGTGCTCAACCTGCGCCCGGAACTGTTCCGCTGCGCCATCGCCGAAGTGCCGTTCGTCGACGTGCTCAACACCATGCTCGACCCCGACCTGCCGCTGACCGTCACCGAGTACGACGAATGGGGCAATCCCGAGGAGCCGAAGGTGTACGCACGGATCAAGGCCTACGCACCGTATGAAAACGTCAAGGCCCAGGGCTACCCGGCCATGCTGGTGATCGCCGGCTACAACGACAGCCGCGTGCAGTACTGGGAAGCGGCCAAATGGGTGGCGCGTCTGCGCACGCGCAAGACCGACAACAATCTGCTGCTGCTCAAGACCGAAATGGGCGCCGGCCACGGCGGCATGAGCGGGCGCTACCAGGGGCTGCGCGACGTGGCGTTGGAGTATGCGTTCGTCTTCAATGAGCTGGGCGTGGTGTAAAACGCGATTTTCGTTGTCATAGCGTTCGCACTGGCGAGGGCGCTGCCGTCGCCAGGCCCCAAGGACACTACCCGACAAGAAGAACATCCCATGCCCGACGCCCAGCACCTCACCGCCGAAATCCGCGACATGCTCATGGACTGCGGCCTGTTCGACAGCCTGCCGCCCGGCGACTTCCAGGCCGCCGCCGGTTACTTCGCCATCGCCACGATGAGCGAGGGCCAGATCATCTTCACCGAAGGCGACGCTGGCACCTTCATGTGTATCCTCCACCGCGGCCAAGTCTCGGTACGCAAGACCGACGGCAGCGGCGCCTTGGTAGAGATCGCCACACTGCGCAAGGGCCGCGCCTTCGGCGAGATGGCCGTGCTCGACGGCGAGCGCCGCTCGGCCACCTGCGTGGCCGCCAGCGATTGCCAACTGCTGACCCTGGGCAAGGATTCGCTGGAAAAGATGCTCCACGAAGCGCCACGCATCGCCGCGCGAATCATTCGCGCCCTGGCCGTGGCGCTGTCCAGGCGCTTGCGCATGCAGGACGGTCAGCGCCTGTCGCAACAGGTCTAGTCGGCCTTGGGCTCAGGCGTTGGCGGATTCGCTTGCAACCCCGGTAACGGCTGATCCTTCGGCGGCCCCGGCACCGGCATGGGGGGCAACAAGGGCGCGCCAGGCTGATTGGCGCCTGCCTTGGGCGGCGTGCTGGGGGTGATCTGCGGGTATGGCGTAGGCGTCGGCGTGCCGGGGGCGCCCGGCACGGGCGTCAGTGGCCGCTGTTGCTGGCCGGCGGCCCCAGCCAACGGCGCAACAGCCAGCAGCAAGACGACGAGGATCACACGCGGCATCTGCAACCTCCTATCAGAACCTTCCTACAGGCTACGCCTAACCACGCATTTTCGCCTGTCCGCCTGCCCCGCAGGCGCGCTAGACTCGACGGTATAACCGTCATTGGCCTGATCAGAAAAAGGTAACACCATGAGCTCCACCTCCGACGCCACCGCCCGCCTCGACCGCATCCTCGCCGACGCCAAGCGCGACAAGGAAATGGGCTACCGCGACAAGGCGCTGAAGATGTATCCCCACGTCTGTGGCCGCTGCACCCGTGAGTTCTCCGGCAAGCGTCTGTCGGAGCTGACCGTGCACCACCGCGACCA
Source organism: Pseudomonas xantholysinigenes (assembly GCF_014268885.2). Classification (NCBI taxonomy): domain Bacteria; kingdom Pseudomonadati; phylum Pseudomonadota; class Gammaproteobacteria; order Pseudomonadales; family Pseudomonadaceae; genus Pseudomonas; species Pseudomonas xantholysinigenes. Next base: position 4,072,291 of record NZ_CP077095.1, read on the forward strand.
CAACCACGACAACAACCCGCAGGACGGCTCCAACTGGGAGCTGCTGTGCTTGTACTGCCACGACAACGAGCATGCCCGTTACACCGACCAGCAGTATTTCAGCGAAGGCTCGCTGAGCACGCCGAAGGTTGCCGTGGCTACCCACAACCCCTTCGCCGGCCTGGCTGCGCTGATGAAGAAGGACTGACCGTCGATTCCCGCCCCCGGTGTGTCGGCGAGCCCGTATAATCGCGCTCTTTTTTGCGAAGGGCCCCGACACGTGGCGAACAAACGGTACAGCTGCATTGGCCTGTTCAACCCCAAATCGGCCGAGAACGTCGGTTCGGTGATGCGCGCGGCAGGTTGTTATGGGGTCAATTCGGTGTTCTACACCGGCAAGCGCTATGAACGCGCCCGCGACTTCGTCACCGATACCAAGCGGGTGCATTACGACATTCCGCTGATCGGCATCGACGACCTGCAACGCATCATTCCCCTGGGCTGCACACCGGTTGCGGTAGAGCTGGTGGACGGCGCGCGGCCGTTGCCCGAGTACACTCATCCGGACCGGGCGATCTATATCTTCGGGCCAGAGGACGGTTCGTTGAGCGAGGACGTGCGTGGTTGGTGCGAAGAGACAATCTACATTCCGACCCAGGGGTGCATGAACCTGGCGGCGACAGTGAACGTGGTGCTGTATGACCGCATGGCCAAGGGGCTCAATACCCGCTCGGGGCCTAAGTTCAAGTAGGCCTGTAGGCCCTTTCGCCGGCATGGCCGGCTCCTACAGGCGTGATGCGCGAGCCTGCTCTATGAGCCGCTCGGCGGCCGTTGCCGTTGCCGTTGCCGTTGCCGATCAAGAGGCTAGCGCCAAACCCAGCAAGCGACAGCTGCGCCAGCCCAGGCGCCGCCCGTACCTTCGCGACTTCAGGAGGCCGAACGCAGGCCTTGCGGAGGGAGGTGACGGGCATGGATGCCCGTCAAGCGCTGCGCCCCAGGATGGGGCGTTCAGCGCGGCCCTCCCGGGAGCAAGGCCGGAGTAAGGGAACCCGGAGCGAAGCGGAGGGCCGGATGAATGGAGCGCAGCGTTTTTTGGTTACTTTTTGTCGCGTTTGACAAAAAGTGACTCGCCGTTGAACTGACCCCCGAAAGTTGGACGCCTGACCCCAAGCGGAGGGTGTTCCATGACGAAATACGACCTAGCGCTCAAGCAAGCACTCATCGAGGAGTGTCTTTCTGCCCGGAGTGTTCATGAGGTGGCACTGAGGCATAGCCTGAGTGCATCGCTGCTGCGCCGTTGGATAAAGGGCTATGAGCAACACGGTGCTGCAGGTCTGGCTACCAAGTACAGCCACTACGACGCCCAGTTCAAGTTGAAGGTTTTGCAGTGCATCGAGCAAGACGGACTGTCAGCCCAGCAAGCCTGCATACAGTTTGATATTCGTGGCCCGAGTAGCATCAGGCAATGGAAAAGGTTGTACGATGAAGGCGGACTAGAAGCACTTCACCCGCATCGTGCCCGAGAATCCAGTATGCCCCGCAAAGCATCAGAACAACCCAACGTAAGCCCTGCTAAGCCTGCAGATGCTGAGTTGACACCTAAGCAAATGCTCGAAGAGCTGGAGTATTTACGTGCGGAGAATGCCTATCTAAAAAAGCTCGATGCCTTGATCCAAGCGGATCCACGCACTGCGCAACCAAGAAAGCGCAGGCTGTCCAAGGATTGAGGCATGAACATCGACTGGCTCTGCTGTTACGTGCTGCAGGGCTGGCACGCAGTACCTTCTATTACCAAAGCAAAGCCTTGGTGGCCGACAAGCATGCGGCCCTCAAAGAACGCATCAAGAGTGTCTATCACAGGCATAAGGGGCGGTACGGCTATCGCCGCATCACCGCCGTGCTTGGGTGCCATGGCGAGGTGATCAATCACAAGAAGGTGCAGCGGTTGATGCAGTTAATGGATCTGAAATCGCTGGTAAAAGTGAAGAAATATCGCTCCTACCGAGGTTCCGAAGGGCTTGTTGCATCTGATCTGCTCAAGCGTGAGTTCAAGGCGGAAGCCCCTAATCAGAAATGGGTAACCGATGTGACAGAGTTCAAGGTGAAAGGGCAGAAGCTGTTTCTTTCGCCTGTGATGGACCTGTACAACGGCGAAATTCTTGCCTATCAGATCAATCCGCGCCCTGAGTTCAAGATGGTGTCGGCGATGTTGGAGCAAGCTTTCGAGCGGCTGAACCCAGATGACAAACCGATATTGCACTCCGATCAGGGCTGGCAATACCGACAGCCCGCTTATCGACATATGCTGGGCAGAAAGAAAATACAACAGAGTATGTCGCGTAAGGGTAACTGCCTGGACAATGCCGCGATGGAAAGCTTCTTTGGCACACTCAAGAGCGAGTTTTTCTATTTGCAATCGTTTGAGAGTGTTGAACAACTGGCGTCAGGCCTTGAGGACTACATCGCCTACTACAACCAAGAGCGTATAAGTCTAAGACTGAATGGCTTGAGTCCGGTACAATTTCGGACCCAAGCGCTGAACCCATAGCGTACCCCGTCCAACTTTCGGGGGTCAGTTCACGTAAAGGCGAAAAGGTGATTGTGCGTCGATATATCAAATGAATGCGCTTACAACTATAAAAACCGACGCCGATTGACTTTGACTTTGACTTTGACTTTCAGAGCGTGGGTTTTGAAAGTTATACGCTCATTCATTGGCGATGGCGACGCATAGTCACCTTTCCGCCCTTACGGCCAGCCCTTTCAAGGTGTTGAGAGTTGGCGTCCGACTTAGACTCGCCGGGGTCGCTTTGCGACCCTTTCGCGACACAAGGCCGCTCCTACAGGTGACCGTGCCGTCCTGTAGGAGCGGCCTTGTGTCGCGAAAGGGCTGCAACGCAGCCCCGGCAATCTTGAATTGAAGCGGCCACATCCGAAAAAACGCAAAGACCTTGAAAGGGCTGGCCCTTACGGCGGCTCACTTTTTGAAGGATCAAGTAAGCAAAAAATCCTCGCTCCATTCATCCGGCCCCTACGCTTCGCTCCGGGGTCCCCTCGCTCCGTTCTTGCTCCCGGGAGGACCGCGCTGAACGCCCCATCCTGGGGCGCAGCGCTTGACGGGCATCCATGCCCGTCACCTCCCTCCGCAAGAACTCCGCTCGGCCTCCTGAAGTCGAAATTGGTGGTGCCTGAACTATCGCGCACTTAGAAGCAAAATCAAGAACACAACAGCAACAGCAACAAACTCTAATTAGCCGCGCATGCTCGGGACACACTCGAAGTTGGCCGAGGTTGCCGCCCAGGCAATTAAAATGAACGCTCGTATGCCAACCACCGTCTGCTGAATATCACCAGCCTCAGGAGACCTGGCAATGCACGATATCCATCCCACAACGAATCCACAGCAACACAATGTCCACGGCCTGGAACGCGCCAGCTCCCTAGCCGGTGGTGCGCTGATGATCAGCAAAGGCCTGCGCCAAGGCGGCCTGCTGGGCATGCTGCAAGTGGCCGTGGGCGGCCTGGCCCTGGCCCGCGGTGTGAGCGGTCATTGCTCGACCAAGGCCTGGTGGCAGCGCCATCGCGCCGAATACCTGCGCCTGCATCGGGATATCGAATGCGGGGCGGCCGAACTCAAGGCCCTGCAGGCCAGCGCCGAGGCCGCGACCCGTACCGCGACGGTGACCGGCGGATGAGCGCAGCCCAGGGCATATGAGTACCAGAGCGCGGGAACAGACTTGCCCCACGATCAAAGTCCCGCGCCTAGCGCAACACCTTGCTCTGCAACACCTCGGACTGGCGCCCGAGCACGTTCTCGCTGATCTGCACGAACTCCTCGGTACTGACGCTGGACAGACGCATCAGCGCCCGCGCGACATCGTCCAGCGAACGCTTGTCATGGTTGTGCAGGCGAATCTCGCGGTCCAGCGCCTGCAGCAGCAGCACACCGCGCGCCACTTGCGCGGGGCTGGCCTTGGCGCCCTTGAGGTGGTTCACCTTGTCACCCAGCTTGTGCAGACGCGCCTGCGCGGCCTCGTAGCGATCATCGCTCATGCCCCCGGCACGGCGCAGCAGCTCGGTGGCGTAGTAGTCAGCCAGGCTCTCGCCCAGCCAATCACTGCCGTCACGGTCGTTGATCTGGGCGAACAGTTGCACCAGTTCGCGTAGCAGAGGGCTGGCGCCGTTCTCGCTGACCAACGGCCGACCACTGTGCAGATACAACGAGTTGTTGCCCGGCAGCACGCCACGCCACATCTCGTCACGGGCGCCGACCAGCAACAGCTTGGACGGGTTGCGCGGGAACACCGCCTGTAACTGCGGCCAGACGAAGGTCAGCAAGGTCAGCGTATCCATGCGCCGCATCCCCTGCCCCTGCGGCGCGGCGACGGTCACGTCGGTGTCGCCCAGGCGAGCGCGGCGGCTACCAAGGTGGCCGGCGAGCATCCAGCCGGTGGGGCGGTCGAACAGACGCGAGACATCATCGATGCGGAATTTCTGCCGACCAATACGTGGCCAGGCGGTTTCGACACTCTTCCAGCCCGCCGGCAGATCGAAGGCCAACCGCGCCACCAGCTCGGTGCCGTCCTGCTGGTCGAGGCGCGCCGGTGGTACCAACTGGTCGCCACGGAACAACGCCCAATGCGGGGTGATCCGCGCCTCATGGGCGCCCCCCTTGGGTTGCTGGTCGAGCAGCACGCGGTAGCTGAGGCTGGTCTTGCCCGGTGCGGGACGCCACACGCCACGCCCATTCTGTACCTGCCATTGGCCATCAGCCAGGAAGTCGCTGTAGGCGCCGCTCTTGCCCAGGTCGAAGTCCAGGCTGCGCACCGCGCTGCCCTCGGCCAGGGTCAGGCGCACTTCGGCCTGGCCGCTTTGCGGCAGCAGGCGTACCTGGTAGTCGAGGTCGACCTTCTTCGCCAGTGCCTGCGTACTGAGCAGCAGGCCAAGCACCATCAACAGCGGGCGACGCATAGCGAAACTCCTTGTAGCCGCGAGGCTCAACCCGCGCGAAAGATCAGGTGGTCTTCCCAGTCGTCTTCATCCACATCGTTTTCACTGAGCATGCGCCCCGACCGGGAAATGCGTTGCTCATGCACCTGCTGGCGATCCCCGCTCACCAGGTGATGCCAGGCTGGCAGGTCCTTGCCCTCGCTGACCAGGCGGTAACCACAGGTCGGCGGCAGCCACTTGAACTGGTCGGCCTTGCCCGGGGTCAGCTGGATGCAGTCAGGCACCTGTTCGAAGCGATTGGGGTAATCGCTGCAGGCGCAGCTGTCGAGGTCGAGCAGCTTGCAGGCGATACTCGTGTAATAGACGCTGTTGTCCTCTTCATCCTCGAGCTTCTGCAGGCAGCACAGGCCACAGCCGTCGCAGAGCGACTCCCACTCCTGGGGGTCGAGCTGGTCGAGGGTCTTGCGCCGCCAGAAGGGCGCGGTATCGGCGATCATCACACGGTTTCCTGCAGTCAACTTCAATCCGCGGCGCGCGGCGGCGCCAGTCTAGAGGCAGTCCGGCGGCATTGCCAGACCGCTTGTCAGTGCTCGCCGGACACAGTAGCGTGCGCTCTTCGACCCCGCCCTTGCAGGAGCAGCCATGAGCGCCACCCCACGCATCGCCGACTATGCCATCAACGAGCAGTTCATCAACCGCTGGTCGCCCCGCGCCTTCAGCGACGAGCCGATCAGCCAGGAAACCCTATTGAGCTTCCTCGAGGCCGCGCGCTGGGCGCCTTCGGCCTACAACTCGCAGCCTTGGCGCTTCCTCTACGCCCGCCGCGACACGCCGAGCTGGGCGCGCTACCTGGCGATCCTCAACGAGTTCAACCGCAGCTGGGCGCAGCACGCCTCGGCGCTGGTGCTGATCATCTCCAAAACCACCTTTGCCGCGCCAGGCACCGAAGAAGAGAAGCCGGCCCTGTGGCACACCTTCGACACAGGCTCCGCCTGGGGCCACCTGGCGCTGCAGGCCAGCATCAGCGGCTGGCACACTCACGGCATGGCCGGTTTCGACCAGGACCTGGCCCGTCGCGAGCTGAAGATCCCCGAAGGCTATGCGCTGCACGCGATGGTGGCGATCGGCAAGCTGGGCGACAAGGCGACCCTGGCCGAAGGCCTGCAGGCCCGCGAAGTGCCGAGCCCGCGCCGGCCGCTGAGCGAACTGGCGGCCGAGGGTGAGTTCAGCCTGTAATTCTCTGTCGCCTGGACCGGCCTCTTCGCGGGCAAGCCCGCTCCCACAGGGATATCACCACTTTCAAGTGTGGGAGCGGGCTTGCCCGCGAAGAGGCCGCTACAGCTCGACTCAATAACCGCGAGTGAAATCCACCTCGCCCCGCAGCGCCTGCTCCGCCGCATACGCCCGCGCATTCTCGACGAACAACCGCACCATCGCCAGCGGCGAGGTGGGTGCCGAGCTGTGCCCGGTCAGCAGCAACCCCCAGGCGGTCCAAAACGGATGGCGCTGTGGCAACGGCTCCTGGCGGCAGACATCGATCACCGCCCCGGCCAGGTGCCCCTGCTTTAGCGCCTCGACCAGATCGGCATCGACCACCGCCACACCGCGCCCGGCATTGATGAACAGCGCGCTGGGCTTGAAGCGCTTGAACAGTGCCGCATCGTACAGGTCGTGGGTCGCCGGGGTATCGGGCAGCAGGTTGAGCACGTAGTCGACCTCGCCGACCAAGCGCGGCAACTGATCGAGCCCAGCCACCTCGACAAACGGCGCCTGCTCGCGGGCACTGCTGGCCACGCCGTAGAGGATGACGCCGAACGGCTGCAGGAACTCCGCCACCCGCTGGCCAATGTCGCCGGTGCCGACGATCAGCACCCGGCGCCCTTCCAGGGTGCGCCCCGGGCGGTCGTCCCAACGCCGCTCGACCTGGCTGACCAGGCGCGACAACACCTCGCGTTCATGGCCCAGCAGATAGGTGAGCATGTACTCGGCCATCACCTGGCCAAAGATTCCCACAGCGCGGGTCAGGCGGTAGTCACGCGGCAGGCCGTCGGCCAACAGCGGTGTGATACCAGCCCAGGTCGACTGCATCCACTGGGGTTTGTGGCCCTGGCGCAGCAGGCTGGCCAGCAGGTCCGGCTGGCCCAGCCACACCGGGCACTCGGGAGCGAAACGCGCCAGCTCGGCGGAATCGCCGCTGGTCAGGACCTCCAGGTCCGGTGCCAGCTCGCGCAGCAGGCGAGCGTAGTGGGCATGATCCTGTTCAGCGATCAGAACACGCATGTGCAAACACAACCTTGGCAAACAACGAAAGCGGCCCGCCAGGCGGGCCGTGGGGAGGAGACCACGCCGGGATCAGGCCGGGTCGTTACGACGCAACAGCTCTTCGGGCAGGTGCTCGATATAGTCGTCTTCCGGCGGCGGCATCTGCAGGTGGTAACCCTGGTTGTCGAGGTTTTCCAGCACCTTGGCGATGTCCTCGCGGGCCAGCTTGCGCTCGGGGGTCAGCACCAGGTCGAACGCATGAACTGGCGTGCCGAAGAACGGCAGCAGCCCCTCTGGGACGCGGGTCAGGCCTTCGGCCTTGAGCACATAGAGGTACATCTCGTTCTTGCGGGGGCTCTTGTAGATCGAGCAGATACGTTTCATCGGCAATCTCCGGCGCCGGCCAGATCGTCCAGCAGGGCCTGGCCCATGCGCTCGCGACGCCAGCCGCGCAGTGCATCAGGCAGTTGATAGGGGCCATTGGGGTAGCCGCTCTTGAGCAGGGCTTCGAGGGCTTTCTTGCGCAGCATCAGCTCTGGGGCGATGCCCAACCGCTCGCCCTCGGCCTGGCCGATGGCACGCAGGCGCTTGAGGATGCCGGCGGCTTCGATCGGCAGGGGCTCCGGCAGTGGCTCGGGCCATTGCTCCTGGGGCTGGCTGGCGGCCCGCTTGATCAGCTGGATCAGCTGCTCACCGTCCTGGCGGATGGTGCGCGGGTGCATCTCGTCGATTTTCGCCAGCGCAGATGGGCTATCCGGCTGGCTCCTGGCCATGGGCCACAGCGAATGTTCCTTGAGGATGCGGTTGCGCGGCACATCGCGGCTGCGGGCCTCACGCTCACGCCAGGCGCACAATTCGCGCAGCACCGCCAGTTGCTGGCGGCCGAGCTTCCAGGCCAGCTTGACATCGCGGTACAGGGTCTCGGGCTCGACTTCGCGGCGCAGCGCGGCGACCAGCTCGGCGCCGTCCTCCAGCACCCAGGCGTACTTGTCGTCGGACAACCGGGGGCGCAGGGCTTCGAACAGCTCGGCCAGGTGCACGGCGTCCTCGGCGGCGTAGCTGACCTGGGTGTCCGACAGCGGGCGCTGCAACCAGTCGGAGCGGGTCTCGCCCTTGGGCAGCTCGATGCCCAGCACATCCTGGACCAGGCGCGAATAGCCCATCGAGAAGCCGATGTTCAGGTAGCCGGCGGCCAGTTGCGTGTCGAACAGCGGTTGCGGCAGCTTGCCGGTCAGGCGCAGCAGCACCTCGAGGTCTTCGCTGCAGGCGTGCAGCACCTTGACCACGCCGCTGTCCTCGAGCAACGCGGCCAGCGGTTGCCAGTCACGGATCAGCAGCGGATCGATGAGATAGGCGCGTTGACCGTCGCCGATCTGGATCAGCCCGGCCTTGGGGTAGAAGGTGTCGACCCGCATGAATTCGGTGTCGAGTGCCACGAAAGGCAGCTCATGCCATTGTTGGCAGTGCTCGGCCAGGGTCTGGTCGTCACGGATCCAGTGAATATCGATGGCCACGAGGCTCTCCCACTAACATTGGCGCGCAGTATATACGGCGCGGGCGCTCTGGGTGAAACCTCGCAAGCCACGCCATCCTTGGTACCGACCGCGGCGGCGGTCAGCGATCGGCCGCCAGCCAGGGGCGGCAGCCGGCAAACATGTCCAGCGACTGCTGGTAGACCCCGGTGCGCACCTGCAACAGGCCAAGCATCGAGTGGAACAGGTTGTCCTGGGACAACGGTGCATCGCGCAGCTTGGCCAGGCAGTCGGTGTCGAGGCCGAAGTCCTGCTGGTAACTGTCGGAGAACCAGGCCAGCAGCGGCACATGCTTCTGCTGGTCCGGCGCCATCATGTACGGCGTGCCATGCAGGAACAGGTTGTACTCGCCCAGCGACTCGCCATGGTCGGACAGGTAGATCATCGCGGTGTCGACCTTGTCTTGCTTGCTGCGCAGGGTGTCGATCAACGATGCCAGTACCTTGTCGGTATAGCTCAAGGTGTTGTCATAGCCATTGACGATTTCCTGTTCGCTGCACTGGTTCAGCGCATTGCTGCGGCACACCGGGGTAAATGGCTCGGCACCGGCCGGGTAGCGCTTGAAATACTCGGGACCGTGGCTGCCCATCTGGTGCAGCACCAGCACGGTGTCCTGGTCGAGGTTGTCGATCAGCTCGCCGAGGCCCTGCAGCAGGATCTCATCATGGCATTCGCCATTGGCGCACAGGGCCGGGTCCTTGAGGTTGCTGACATCGATGAACTGCACCCGATCACAGGTGCCCTTGCAGCCGGACTGGTTGTCACGCCACTGCACGGCCAGGCCAGCGCGCTGGAGGATATCGAGCAGGCCTTCGCGGTTCTTCGCCACGCTCGGCACGTAGTCCTTGCGGCCCATGCCGGAGAACATGCAAGGCACCGACACCGCGGTCTCGGTACCACAGGAATGCACGTCGGTGAAGCTCAGCAGGCCCTGTTCCTTGGCCAGTCGCGGCGTGGTATCGCGGGCATAGCCAAGCACGCCGAAGTTGTCCGCCCGGGCGCTTTCGCCCACCACCAGCACTGTCAACGACTTGCGCGCATGGTGCTGCCAGGCGGCATCGCGGCGGGCATCTTCGCCATAGGCTTGGAACGGCTGGGCAGCACTGCCGATCTGTTCACGCACATAACCGAACGAGGCGCCGACGATATTGCTCGGCGTGAGCATCAGGCGCAGTTCGTGGTGATTGCGCAACAACGAGGAAAGCCCCTGGTAGTTGACCAGCGCCACCGAACCCAGCGCCACCACGCAGGCGCCACTGACCACCAGCTTGCCAAGCAGTTCGCGGTGCCAGGAGCGATAGGCGATGTTGGCCTTCCACACCAGTAGCGACGGCAACACGCCGAGCAACAGCATATACAAGGCAAACTTCAACGAGAGCAAGTCTCGCACTTCCGCAGCGTTGGTTTCGGCGACATTACGGAACATGCCGGCATCGATAAGTACGCCATATTGGTTCATGAAATAAGCCACCGCCGCGCCACTCATGAACAAGACAATCAATACCGGCTTCAATACATAACGAAATGCCAACAGCGTGAGAATGAGATTGAACGCGAACAGCATCATCACCGCGAATGCCAGGCTCAGCCACAGCCCCACCATGCCGGGCGGTACGATATCTTCTAGGTGCCCCCAGAGAAACATGTTCATACCGACCAGCAGGTAAAGGCTGGCCAGCAACGTGACCCATTCAGTCCGCAGGGATTTAATTTTTAGCATGGCGTTCGCAGTAAGGGTTCGACGGGGTCGACCTGCTCGCAGGGGCAGGTTGGGAAGTTGGGCGAACTCTAGAAAGCCGGGCATCAATTTTTTGTGAAAAAGACGCCAACAAATCGCTGACTTGGCGTCTTTCTGTAATTAAACAACTTTCATTCAGCCGCCATTCAGCCAGGCAGGCGAAGTTTGGCGTACGGCGCGCGGTCGATGTCCAGCACCTCCACGCACAGTTGAATGTCCAGCCCGGCCTGGGTCGGAATCGCCTCGCGCAGGACTTCGAGCAAGCTATTGGACAGCTGCTGCTTGACCTGCTCCGCGCGGCCGCTGAGGATCGCCAGGCGCACATGGGCAAAGGCTCGCTCGCCCGGCGCGGTGCCGATACGGTATTGGGCAAACGCTTGGGCGCGACTTTTGATGTCCAGCTCTTCGGCGAACTGGCCGCTGCCGACCAGGGCATGGTTGAGGCGCAACAGCAGCACGTCGACATTGAGGTCACGCAGGTTGTCGCTGTATTCGAGGTTCAGGTGAGGCATGGCGCAGGTTCCAGTTGCACGGGGGAAGTGCGACAGCCTACCCCAGTCCCGCAATGGGGCAAAGGCGACTATCCTCAGGATTCAGGCTCGTTCGACAACCCGCCAGAGAGGTGAAGAAATGCCCGTTCCGCATGATTTGCTCGCAGACCTGCATGTTTCCGCCGAGCAGTTCCAGGCCCTCATCGACAAGGACCACGACCTGCACAAGCTGCACAAGGAATACAACGCCAAGGACAAGGAAGTGGTAGCCGCCGAAGGCAACGGCACCAATGACGACAAGGTCACCCAGCTGCGCAAGGAACGCTTGCTGCTCAAGGACAAGATCGAACGGATCGTCCATCCGCCCAAATCCTGACTGAATCAGAACACTTGCCGGCCTCTTCGCGGGTAAACCCGCTCCCACAGGGTCACCACCCTCATTGCAATCGGTGCTGTACCTGTGGAAGCGCGAATGGGCCGGCAGCCATCACGCGTCAGCCGAAGCCTTCAACGCCATATCCAGATCCTCGATCAGATCGCGATAGTCCTCGATCCCCACCGACAACCGCAGCAGGTTCTCGCTGATCCCCATCCCCCCCTTCTGCTCCGGGCTCAGCGAGTTGTGCGACATGCTCCAGGAGTGGTTGATCATGCTCTCCACCCCACCCAGCGAGTCGGCCAGCACGAAGATCTGCAGGGCCTCGACCAGGCGATTGACCGCCGCCCGATCACCCTTGATACGCAACGCCACCACCGCGCCACCGGTGCGCATCTGCCGTTTGCAAAGGTCATGCTGGGGGTGGCTCTCAAGGCCGGGATAGAACACCTGCTCGACCTGCGGGTGCTGTTCGAGGAACTGCGCCACGCGCAGGGCGTTGGCGCTCTGGCGTTCCATGCGCACATCGAGGGTCTTCAAGCCGCGCAGCGCCAGGTAGCAGTCGAACGGCCCCTGGATCGCGCCGACCGCCATGCTGATCTTGCGCAGGCGCCCCAGCAGCTCCGGGTTGGCCGCCACCACCACACCACCGGTGAGGTCGGAGTGGCCGCCGATGTACTTGCTGGCCGAGTGCATCACCAGGTCGACGCCCAGGGTGATCGGCTGCTGGTTCCACGGCGAGCAGAAGGTATTGTCGATGCAGGTCAGCACGCCGCGGGCGCGCGCCAGCTCGCACACTGCCTTGATGTCCACCAGGTGCAGCAGCGGGTTGGTCGGCGACTCGATCCAGATCAGTTGCGTGTCCGGGCGGATCGCCGCCGCCACGGCGTCGATATCGTTGAGGTCGACATAGGTGGTGGTCAGGCCCGAGGTACGCCCACGGTAGTCTTCCAGCAAGCGGAAGGTGCCGCCGTAGACGCCGTTCATCACCACCACATGGGCATCCTTGGAGAGCAGTTCCAGTACCGTGGCGGTAGCACTGACGCCCGAGGCGCAGGCAACCGCGCCAACGCCCTCTTCCAGCGCCGCGACGCAGGTCTCGTAGGCATGCCGGGTCGGGTTGCTGACCCGGCTGTAGGCGTATTCGGGGTTGTCGTCCAAACCGCGCTTGATGAACGAGCTGGAGGTGACGATCGCCGGGAAGATGGCGTTGTCGGCAACGCTGGACTGCTCGCCGGCGTGGATGGTGCGAGTGGCGAAATTGCGCGGCTTGTCGGACATGTTCGGGCCCATGGGCTGAGAGTGGAAAAGCGTCACTATCTCATATCCGCCCTGGCTCGGCGCTGGCGGAACGTTGTTATCGCCTGGTCGTGCATGACGATTCCAATGGCGTGCGCCAGCCGCTACTCTCTGGAAACTTTTTCTCTTTCCAGGCCATGTCACGCAATGGACAGTTTCGACCAGCACATCCTCACCCTGCTCCAGCGCGACGCCTCGCTGTCGCTCAAGGACCTGGCCGAAGCGGTCAACCTGTCCACCACACCGTGCTGGAAACGGGTCAAGCGCCTGGAGGAGGACGGCTACATCAAGGGGCGCGTCGCCCTGCTCGACCCTGAGCGCCTGGGCCTGGGCCTGACGGTGTTCGTCCAGCTCAAGACCCAGCGCCACGACAGCGCCTGGCTGGCCCAGTTCGCCGCCACGGTGACGGCGTTCGAGGAGGTGATGGAGGTGTACCGCATGTCGGGGGACTGGGACTACATGCTGCGGGTGGTGGTGGGCGACATCGCCGCCTACGACCGCTTCTACAAGAAGCTGATCACCAGCACCGACGGGCTGTCGAACATCACCTCGAGCTTTGCCATGGAGCAAATGAAGTACACCACGGCGTATCCAGTGCATCGCTAACACCCTGCGGCGTGCCCCCTGTGGAAGCGGGTTTACCCGCGAACACCGGCATAGCCAGCACCAGGCACCGCGTCGCCGGGTTCGCCAGCAAGGCCGGCTCCCACAGTTAGTCGACCAGCGGTGTTCCTCAGTCCTGCGCGGCGATCACTTCGATCCGGTTGCCGGCCTGGGCCTTCTCCAGCTTGATCGCCACGAACTTCGAGGTCGGCGTGTAGGTGCCTTCGCCATAACTTTCCAGCGGCACCAGCGGGTTGGTCTCCGGGTAGTACGCCGCCGCCTGCCCTTGCGGCACGTCATAGGCCACCAGGCGGAAGCCCGACACCCGCCGCTCACGGCCATCCTCCCACAGCGACACCAGGTCGACCTGCTCGCCCGGCTCGAAGCCCAGGCGACGAATGTCGGCCTCGTTGACGAACACCACCTCGCGCAGGCCGAACACGCCGCGATAGCGGTCGTCCAGGCCATACAGCGTGGTGTTGTACTGGTCGTGCGAGCGCAGGCTCTGCAGGATCAGGTCCGGCTTGTCGCCGCGCGCCAGCACCGCTTCGTTGACCAGTTGCACCGGCAGTTCGCTGGCGGTGAAGCGCGCCTTGCCAGTGGCGGTGCGGAAGTTGCGGTCCGCGGCGTTGTTGCCCAGGTGGAACCCACCCGGATGCTGCAAGCGCTCGTTGAAATCGCCGAACCCCGGAATCACTTCGGCAATCAAGTCGCGGATGCGGCCGTAGTCAGCGATCACATGGTCCCAATCGATCGGCCGCTTGCCCAGGGTGGCCTGGGCCATGCCGGCGACGATCGCCGGCTCCGAACGCAGGTGCGGCGAACGCGGTTTCAGTTGGCCATGGGAGATGTGCACCATGCTGAAGGTGTCTTCCACGGTAACGCCTTGCGGGCCTTCGGCCTGGATGTCGATCTCGGTGCGGCCCAGGCATGGCAGGATCAGCGCATCGCGCCCGGTGACCAGGTGCGAGCGGTTGAGCTTGGTGGAAATCTGCACGGTCAGCTCGCAGTTGCGCAACGCCGCATGGGTGCGCGGAGTGTCCGGCGTGGCTTGGGCGAAGTTACCGCCCAGGCCGATGAACACCTTGGCCTGGCCCTCTTCCATGGCCTTGATCGCCAGCACGGCGTTGTGCCCGTGCGCACGTGGCACCGTGAACTGGAAGCGCCGCTCGATGGCATCGAGCAACTGCGCCTTGGGTTTCTCGTCGATGCCCATGGTGCGGTCGCCCTGCACGTTGCTGTGGCCACGCACCGGCGACAGGCCGGCGCCCGGCTTGCCGACGTTGCCGCGCAGCAACTGCAGGTTGACGATTTCCTGCACGGTCGGCACCGAATGGCGGTGCTGGGTGACGCCCATGGCCCAGCACATGATCACCCGCTCGGCCTTGCGGTACATGCGCGCGGCCAGCTCGATCTCGGCCTTGCTCAGGCCGGACTGCTCGATGATGTGCTCCCATGGCGTGGCATCCACCAGCGCCAGGTAATCCTCGACGCCGCTGGTGTGCTCGGCGATGAAGGCATGGTCGAGCACCGGCGGCTCGTTGTTCAGCTGTGCCTCGCGCTCCCACTGCAGGAGGAACTTGGCAATGCCGCGCATGGCCGCCATGTCGCCGCCCAGGGCTGGACGGAAGTAGGCAGTGTTGGTCGGCTCGGAGCCATTGCTGAGCATCTCGAACGGGTGCTGCGGATGCTGGAAACGCTCCAGGCCCCGCTCCTTGAGCGGGTTGAAGCAGACCACCTGGGCACCACGCTTGACCGCCTCGCGCAATGGCTCGAGCATGCGCGGGTGGTTGGTGCCGGGGTTCTGGCCAATGACGAAGATCGCGTCGGCCAGCTCCAGGTCGTGGAATACCACAGTGCCCTTGCCCACCCCCAGCGTTTCGGCCATGCCCACGCCACTGGCCTCATGGCACATGTTCGAGCAGTCAGGGAAGTTGTTGGTGCCGTAGGCGCGCACGAACAGCTGGTAGAGGAACGCCGCCTCGTTGCTGGCCCGACCCGAGGTGTAGAACTCGGCCTGGTCGGGCGACTCGAGGGCGTTCAGGTGCCGGGCGATCAGGGCGAAGGCTTCTTCCCAGCTGGTCTCGACGTAGTGGTCGGTGGCTGCGTCGTAGCGCATCGGATGAGTGAGGCGGCCCTGGTATTCAAGCCAGTAGTCAGTCTGCTCACGCAGCGCGCTGACGCTGTACTGGGCGAAGAACGCCGGGTCCACCGAGCGGCCGGTGGCCTCCCAGTTGACCGCCTTGGCGCCGTTCTCGCAGAACTTGACCATGTCGCTTTCCGGCGACTCGCCCCAGGCACAGCCTGGGCAGTCGAAACCGCCGTTCTGGTTGGTCTTGAGCATGGCCCGCAGGTTCTTGAAGGCGTTCTCGCTGCCCAGCCAGCTCTTGGTCACGCTCTTGAGCGCGCCCCAGCCGGCGGCCGGCCCCTTGTAGTCCCTGATGTGTTCGTCCTGGCTCATGCTCTGAATATCTCGCGCGGTGTTTTTTCCAGCCTAAGAAGCGCGCCCCAGATGCGTCCAATCGAAATAAGTGAAAGCGTGATAAACGCCGTCGATCACGGAGCCAAGCCCTTGCCTGCCGTGGCTTGCAGCCACGATAGAGGAGACTGATCGAACGGTCGGGCAAAGCAATTTGACGGCACTGGGCACAGGTTATAGCTTGAACCTTGTCTGCGGCTTATCGCCGCCCCCTTCTTCTTCAAAGACGAGCGCGAACGTGGAAAAGAACCCCCAGGCCCTGATCGACGGTTTCAACCGCAAAGTCGACTACCTGCGGATGTCGGTCACCGATCGTTGCGACTTCCGCTGCGTCTATTGCATGGCCGAAGACATGCAGTTCCTGCCGCGCCAGCAGATTCTCAGCCTCGAGGAGCTGTACCAGGTTGCCGAGCGCTTCGTCGCCCTGGGCACCCGCAAGATCCGCCTGACCGGCGGCGAACCGCTGGTGCGCCAAGGTATCGTCGAACTGTGCGGGCGCATCGCCGCCCTGCCCGGCCTGCGCGAACTGTGCCTGACCAGCAATGGCTCGCAGCTGGGTCGCCTGGCCCAGCCACTGTTCGACGCCGGCGTGTCGCGCCTGAACATCAGCCTCGACAGCCTCGACCGCGAGCGCTTCCGTGCCCTGACCCGCACCGGCGACCTCGACCAGGTGATTGCCGGCATCGACGCCGCGCGCGCTGCGGGTTTCCGTCGCACCAAACTCAACGCCGTGGTGCTCAAGGGCCGCAACGATCACGAGATCGTCGACCTGGTGCGCTTCGCCATCGACCGCGAACTGGACATTTCCTTCATCGAGGAAATGCCCTTGGGCGTGATCAGCGAGCACGAGCGCGGCGAGTCGTTCTGCTCCAGCGATGATGTGCGCGCGCGCCTGGCCGAGCACTTCACCCTGATCGAGTCGGCCGAGTCATCCCAAGGCCCGGCACGCTACTGGCGCCTGGCCGAGGCGCCGAACACCCGGGTCGGGTTCATTTCGCCCCACAGCCATAACTTCTGCGCCACCTGCAACCGCGTGCGCCTGACCGTCGAAGGCCGCCTGCTGCTGTGCCTGGGCAACGAGCACTCGGTGGACCTCAAGCAGATCCTGCGCCAGCATCCCGGCGACCGCGAGCGCCTGGAGCAGGCGATCCGCGACGCCATGCAGCTCAAGCCCTACCGCCATCATTTCGAGGTCGGCGGCGAGGTGCAGATCCTGCGCTTCATGAACATGACCGGCGGCTGATCGGCTGCCTCTGGAACCGCCTTGATCGTCCATTCACGCCCCGACATGCTGCGCGTGCTGTTCACCCTCAAGGGCTCGATCGTCCAGCGCATCGCCTTGCGCTGCCTGGGCGTGACCCTGCTGGCGGCATTGATCGTGCTGATCGAGCGGCACTACCCGGCGCTGTTCTACCCGGTCAGCGCCACGCCGTTCACCCTGCTCGGCCTGTCGCTGTCGATCTTCATGAACTTTCGCAACAACGCCTGTTACGACCGCTGGTGGGAAGGGCGCAAGGCCTGGGGGCGGATGATCATCGAGGTGCGCTCGTTCATCCGGGAAAGCGTGGCAATCGACGATCAGCAACTGCGCGCGCAGATGCTGCGCGGCCTGTGCGGCTTCGCCCACGCCCTCAACGCCCGCTTGCGCAACGAAGACGAACGGCCCCTGGCCCGCACCTGGCTGGCCGCGGACGCGCCGATCACCGCGCACAACGTGTGCGACGGTATCCTGCGCGATATCGGCGGGCAGTGCTCACGGCTGGCCAAAGACGGCGCGATCAGCGAGTTTCGCTACACCGTGCTGGAACAGCGCCTGACCGGGCTGTCGGATGTGCAAGCCACCTGCGAGCGGATCAAGGGCACGCCCCTGCCCTTCCCCTATACCCTGCTGCTGCACCGCACCATCTACATCTTCTGCCTGCTGCTGCCGTTCGCCCTGGCCGAACCCCTGGGCTGGCTGGCGCCGCTGTTCACCACCATCGTCAGCTACACGTTCTTCGGCCTCGATGCCATTGGCAACGAGCTGGAAGACCCGTTCGGACGCGATGAGAACGACCTGCCGACCGATGCACTGGTGCGCACCATCGAACGCGATGTGCTGGCGGCACTGGGGCACGAGCCGCTACCACCGGCGCTGGAGCCGGTGGATCATGTGCTGAGCTGAAGCGTCGGATTCTTCCGCTCCGGCCTCTTCGCGGGCAAGCCCGCTCCCACAGAATTATCTGGCGCCTGGCGTGTTCCAAGGGTTGGGGGCAGTCCCCCTGTGGGAGCGGGCTTGCCCGCGAAGAGGCAAGTACAGAAAAGCACTAACCTCGGCTTTCACATGGCCCGATCGGCTTGAGGTGGGCAACGAAGTTGCACGGCCGGTGCCGCGCGTCCAGTTGCTCGGCAAGGATCCCCTCCCAGGCCGTGCGGCAGGCGCCGGTCGAGCCCGGCAGGCAGCACACCAGGGTACCGTTGGCCATGCCAGCCAGTGCCCGGCTCTGCACCGTGGAGGTACCGATATCGAGAATCGACAGGGCGCGGAACAATTCGCCAAATCCATCGATGTGCTTGTCCAACAGGCAGCCCACCGCTTCCGGCGTGCTGTCGCGCCCGGTGAAGCCGGTGCCGCCGGTGATCAGCACCACTTGCACCTGCTCGTCGGCGATCCAGGTGGCGACCTGGGCGCGGATCTTGTACAGGTCGTCCTTGAGCAGCTCGCGCGCCACCAGGCGATGCCCGACGCCCACCGCGCGGCTGGCCAGCAGTTCGCCGGAGGTGTCGTTGTCGAAGGTACGGGTATCGCTGACGGTCAGCACGGCGATGTTCAGCGGCACGAACACCGCATCGGGTTTCACGCTCATGGGAACGGCTCCGGAAATGGACTCGCGGCCACGTTAGAGGCATGCCCTGCCAGCGTCCAATCGATAGCGCATACCGCGTGATCGACGCTTTCTATCAGCGCCCACGCCCCGCCCACTGGCGCTTGGCCGCCTTCGCCGGCGCAGGTTTGCGTCGCGGTTCGCGCAATAGATCTACATCAATGATTAGCCAGATGCTTCACTCTTGGTTAAGGTCATCACACCCCGCAACCCAGGCCGCCCCATGGACATCAAACAGCTCAAGTTCCTCATCGCCCTCGACCAGACCCGCCACTTCGGCCAGGCCGCCGCGCTGTGCCACATCACCCAGCCGACCCTGTCCATGCGCCTGCGCAACCTTGAGGACGAGCTCGACCTGGTACTGGTCAAGCGCGGCCAGCGCTTCGAAGGCTTCACCGAGGCCGGCGAGCGCATCCTGGCCTGGGCCCGCACCCTGCTCGCCGCCCACGACGGCCTGCAGGCCGAGGCCGCCAGCTGTCGCGGCCAGGTAGTCGGCAGCCTGCGCCTGGGCACCGTGCCGCTGGCCAGCTTCAACCCGATGGCACTGCTGATGCCGCTGCGCGAAAAGTACCCCGAGCTGCATTTCCAGCTGTCGTCGCTGAGTTCCGAACAGGTCATCGACGGCCTGAGCCGCAACCAGCTCGACCTCGGCATCTGCTACCTCGACCAGGTCAACACCAGTTTCTTCGAGGTCATCGAGCTGAGCACCACCACCATGGGCCTGCTGCACGACACCCGGCATTTCCAGTTCGAGGCCGAGTCCCTGCGCTGGGACGACCTCGGCGAGCTGCCGCTGGGCCTGCTGAGCAAAGGCATGCACTATCGCCAGTCGCTGGACCTGAGCTTCCGCAGCCGTGGCCTTGAACCCAACGCGGTGCTCGAGAGCGACTCGACCTTCCAGCTGATCCAGGCGATCAACACCGGCGTGTGCTGCGCGATCATGCCCCTCGATTGCGGGCTGGAGGAGTTGAGCCAGCACATGCGCATCATCCCGGTGCAGGACGCCAGCATCCACAGCCCGGTCGGCCTGCTGCTGCGCCGCAGCGAACCACGTTCGGCGATCGCCGAGCAGTGCTTCGACGAAGCTAAGGCACTGTTTCAGCCTTCCTGAGCCGTCGCCTGGCGGTACTGCCGCGGGGTGAAGCCGGTCAGTTGCCTGAACTGCCGGCTGAAGGCGCTGTGATCGGTGTAGCCGCAGCGCAGGGCCACCTCGATGATCGGCAGGTCGCTGTGCAACAGCCGATGGGCGTGTTCCAGGCGCGCCTTGTGGATCATCTGCCGCGGCGTGAGATGGAAGACCTTCTTGCAATAGCGCTCCAGCTGCGCCACCGAGATGCCGGCGATGCGGGTCAGCTCGCCCATGCTGATCGGCTGGTGGAAGTGCGCGCGGATATGCCCGTCCACGGCGGCCAGGCGCTGGTAGGCCGGGTGGGTGTCGGCGGCTGACTGCAGGTCGATGGAAATCCCCACCAGGCCGATGATACGACCGCCCCGATCGTACAGCGGACGCTTGTGGGTCAGGCACCAGCCCGGTTCACGGCTGCCGTACAGGTGCAACTCGAGCTGGTCCTCCAGCACCAGGCCCTGTTCCAGCACGCGTCGGTCCTGCTCGGTGTAGCCGGGGCCCAGGCGTGCCGGAAACACCTCGGCGCTGGTCTTGCCCAGCAGCGGCTGCAACTGACGCAGGCCGCAGCGCTGCACCAGGGTGCGGTTGGCCAGCACGTAGCGGGCCTGGTCGTCCTTGATGAATATCGCCGCGTTGGCGATGACGTCGAGCATCGGCAGCAGCCATACCGCACCGGCCAGCAAGGCCTCCAGCGACTCGGGGCGGTGCTGGTCGAGGTGTTGGTGCAGGGTTGCCAGGGCGTTCACGGTCATCTGCCTTCACCTTGCTGAGCGCGCCGCGCGCTTCGCGGGTAAACCCGCTCCCACTGGGACGGTGCCAGTTTCGAATTCAACGCCTGGCCCGCGAAAGGGCCGGCGCGTTCAGCCTATCCACTGGCCCTGTCCCACCGCCAGTTTTTTCTGAAACTGTGCCGATTTCGTCATCCACCTTGGCGAAAACCATCAAGAACCGCCGCCTTGATCGGTCCACTCTATGCCCCACGCAAGCCCCATCGTGACATCAGACCTGCCTACCCAAAACCTACAAAAAGGCGACCCCATGTCAGGCAAATTCAAGAAACAGCTCTCCCTGCTGGACCTCACCTTCATCGGCCTGGGCGCGATCTTCGGCTCCGGCTGGCTGTTCGCCGCCAGCCACGTCTCGGCCATCGCCGGTCCGGCCGGCATCCTCTCCTGGTTCCTCGGCGGCTTCGCCGTGCTGTTGCTGGGCATCGTCTACTGCGAGCTCGGCGCCGCCCTGCCGCGGGCCGGTGGCGTGGTGCGCTACCCGGTGTACTCCCACGGGCCGTTGCTGGGCTACCTGATGGGCTTCATCACCCTGATCGCCTTCTCCAGCCTGATCGCCATCGAGGTGGTCGCCTCGCGCCAGTACGCCGCGGCCTGGTTCCCGGCCTTGACCAAGACCGGCTCCAGCGATCCGACGGTGCTCGGCTGGCTGGTGCAGTTCGCCCTGCTCGGGCTGTTCTTCCTGCTCAACTACCGCAGCGTGAAGACCTTCGCCAAGGCCAACAACCTGGTCAGCGTGTTCAAGTTCATCGTGCCGCTGCTGGTGATCGGCGTGCTGTTCACCTTCTTCAAACCGGAGAACTTCGAAGTCCAGGGCTTCGCCCCGTTCGGTCTATCCGGGGTGGAAATGGCGGTGTCGGCGGGTGGGATCATCTTCGCCTACCTGGGCCTGACGCCGATCATCTCGGTGGCCAGTGAAGTGAAGAACCCGCAGCGCACCATCCCTATTGCGCTGATCCTCTCGGTGCTGCTGTCCACCGCCATCTATGCGCTGCTGCAACTGGCCTTCCTCGGCAGCGTGCCGACCGAAATGCTCGCCAACGGCTGGGCTGGGATCTCCAAGGAACTGGCCCTGCCCTACCGTGACATCGCCCTCGCCCTGGGAGTGGGTTGGCTGGCCTACCTGGTGGTGGCCGATGCGGTGATCTCCCCCAGCGGCTGCGGCAACATCTACATGAACGCCACCCCGCGTGTGGTCTATGGCTGGGCGCAGACCGGCACCTTCTTCAAGTACTTCACCCGCATCGACGAGCAGTCCGGCATTCCGCGCCCGGCGCTGTGGCTGACCTTCGCCCTGGCGGTGTTCTGGACCTTGCCGTTCCCTTCCTGGGAAGCGCTGATCAACGTGGTCTCCGCCGCCCTGGTGCTCAGCTATGCCGTGGCCCCGGTGTCGGTCGCCGCCCTGCGTCGCAACGCCCCGAACATGGCCCGCCCGTTCCGGGTCAAGGGCATGGGCGTGCTCGGCCCGCTGTCGTTCATCATCGCCGCGCTGATCGTCTATTGGTCGGGCTGGAACACCGTGTCCTGGCTGCTGGCCCTGCAGATCGTGATGTTCGTGCTGTACCTGCTGTGCCGCCGCTTCGTGCCCACCGAACACCTGCCCCTGGGCCAGCAGGTGCGCTCGTCAGCCTGGCTGATCGGCTTCTACGCCGTGACCATCCTGCTCTCCTGGCTGGGCAGCTTCGGCGGCCTGGGGGTGATCGGCCATCCCTTCGACACCCTGGTCGTGGCTGGCGCCGCGCTGGGCATCTACTACTGGGGTGCCGCCACCGGCGTGCCGGCCCATCTGGTACGGCTGGATGGCGACGACGAGAGCGAGGCCGCCACACCAGCCCCTGGCACGCATTCCCCTGCCGCGCTGGCCTCCTGAACGCAACGCACATCCTGTGGGAGCGGGCTTGCCCGCGAACAAGGGCGAAGCCCTTGCCAGGCACCGCCACATTCACATTGCAACGGACACGCCCATGAAACAGATCCACGTCATCGACTCCCACACCGGCGGCGAACCCACCCGCCTGGTGATGAAGGGCTTTCCCGCCCTGACCGGCCGGACCCTGGCCGAGCAGCGCGACGAACTGCGCGAACTGCACGATCACTGGCGTCGCGCCTGCCTGCTGGAACCACGCGGCAACGATGTGCTGGTGGGCGCGCTGTACTGCCCGCCAGTGTCCGAGGATGCCATCTGCGGGGTGATCTTCTTCAACAACGCCGGCTACCTGAACATGTGTGGCCACGGCACCATCGGCCTGGTCGCCTCGCTGGCGCACCTGGGCCGGATCCAGCCCGGCGAGCACAAGATCGACACCCCGGTCGGCCCGGTCAGCGCCAACTTGCACGCCGACGGTGCCATCACCATCGGCAACGTGCCGTCCTACCGCTACCGCCAACAGGTGGCGGTGCACGTGCCGGGGCATGGCCTGGTGCACGGCGACATCGCCTGGGGCGGCAACTGGTTCTTCCTGGTCAGCGAGCATGGCCAGCGCATCGAACTGGATAACCGCGACGCCCTCAGCGACTACACCTGGGCCCTGCTCAAGGCCCTCGAAGCCCAGGGCATCACTGGCGAGCACGGCGCGCCGATCGACCATGTCGAGCTGTTCGCCGACGACGCCCATGCCGATAGCCGCAACTTCGTCATGTGCCCCGGCAAGGCCTACGACCGCTCGCCCTGCGGCACCGGCACCAGCGCCAAGCTCGCCTGCCTGGCCGCCGACGGCAAGCTCGCCGAAGGCCAGGTCTGGGTCCAGGCCAGCATCACCGGCAGCCAGTTCCAGGGCCGCTTCGAGCGCGACGGCGAACGCATCCGCCCGTTCATCACCGGCCGCGCCCATATGACCGCCGACAGCACCCTGCTGATCGACGAACAGGACCCCTTTGCCTGGGGCATCTGACCCCGTTCATTTCCCACTGAATACCGCCAGGAGTGACAACAATGACCAACAACATCTTCACCGGCACCATGCCCGCCCTGATGACCCCCTGCACCGCCGCGCGCAAACCGGACTTCGACGCCCTGGTGCGCAAGGGCCGCGAGCTGATCGAGGCCGGCATGAGCGCGGTGGTGTACTGCGGCTCGATGGGCGACTGGCCGCTGCTGACCGAGGCCGAGCGCCAGGAGGGCGTGGCGCGCCTGGTGGCCGCCGGCATCCCGACCATCGTCGGCACTGGCGCGGTGAACACCCGCGAAGCCGTGTCCCACGCCGCCCATGCGGCCAAGGTCGGTGCCGCCGGGCTGATGGTGATCCCCCGGGTACTGTCCCGCGGCGCCTCGCTGATCGCCCAGAAGCACCACTTCTCGGCCATTCTCGCTGCCGCGCCGCACCTGCCGGCGGTGATCTACAACAGCCCCTACTACGGCTTCGCCACCCGCGCCGACCTGTTCTTCGAACTGCGCCGCGAGTACCCGAACCTGATCGGCTTCAAGGAGTTCGGCGGTGGCGCCGACCTGCGCTACGCCGCCGAGCACATCACCTCCCAGGACAACGACGTGACCCTGATGGTCGGCGTCGATACCCAGGTGGTGCATGGTTTCGTCAACTGCGCCGCCACTGGCGCCATCACCGGCATCGGCAATGCCCTGCCACGGGAAGTGCTGCAACTGGTGAGCCTGAGCAAGCAGGCGGCCAAGGGCGACGCCCGTGCCCGCCGCCTGGCGCGTGAGCTGGAGGCCGCGCTGGCGGTGCTGTCGTCGTTCGATGAAGGCTGCGACCTGGTGCTGTACTACAAGCACCTGATGGTGCTCAACGGCGACACCGAGTACAGCCTGCACTTCAATGAAACCGACGTACTCACCGATGCCCAGCGCAACTATGCCACGCAGCAGTACGCGCTGTTCCGCAGCTGGTATGCCAGCTGGTCGGCCGAGCAGAACATGGCCTGATCACAGCAATCCCTGTGGGAGCGGCCTTGTGTCGCGAAAGGGGCGCATGGCGCCCCCAACAGGTCCAGACCTCACTCAAATCCTCCAGGATGCCCCATGACCCTCACCGGCAATCTACTGATCGGCCAACGCGCCATCACAGGCACCCAGGCCGCGATCCATGCCATCAACCCGGCCACCGACACCCCGCTCGATCCACTCTACGCTGGCGCCAGCGCCGAACAGGTAACCCAGGCCTGCACCCTGGCCTGGGCGGCATTCGATGCCTACCGCGAAACCACCCTCGAACAACGCGCCCACTTTCTCGAAACGATCGCCGAGCAAATCGAAGCCCTGGGCGATACCCTGATCGACCGCGCCAACGCCGAGACCGGCCTGCCCAAGGCTCGTCTGCTGGGCGAGCGCGGCCGCACCTGCGCGCAACTGCGCACCTTCGCCCGCGTGGTGCGCGCTGGCGAATGGCTGGATGTACGCGTGGACAACGCCCTGCCCGAGCGCCAGCCCCTGCCACGCCCCGACCTGCGCCAGCGCCAGGTGGCCCTGGGGCCGGTGGCGGTGTTCGGCGCCAGCAACTTCCCCCTGGCATTTTCGGTTGCCGGTGGCGATAGCGCCTCGGCCCTGGCCGCCGGCTGCCCGGTAGTGGTCAAGGCCCATGGCGCCCACCCCGGCACCAGCGAGCTGGTCGGCCAGGCCGTGGCCCGTGCGGTGAAACAATGCGGGCTACCCGAGGGCGTGTTTTCGCTGCTGTACGGCGCCGGCCGTGAAGTCGGCATCGCCCTGGTCAGCGACCCGCGCATCAAGGCGGTCGGCTTCACCGGCTCGCGCAGCGGTGGCCTTGCCCTGTGCCAGGTCGCCCAGGCACGGCCGGAACCCATCCCGGTGTATGCCGAGATGAGTTCGATCAACCCGGTGTTCCTCTTCGACGCGGCCCTGCAGGCCCGTGGCGAGGACGTGGCGCAGGGCTTCGTCGCCTCGCTGACCCAGGGTGCCGGACAGTTCTGCACCAACCCCGGGCTGGTGATCGCCCGCCAAGGGCCGGCATTGCAGCGCTTCATCGACGCTGCCAGTGTTCAGGTACGACAAGCACCGGCGCAGACCATGCTCACCCCCGGCATCGCCAGCGCCTACAAGGCCGGTGTCGGCGCCCTGGCCGGCAACGCCAATGCCCAGGCCGCCGCCAGCGGCTTGCCGCAGCAAGGGCCGAACCAATGCCAGGCGCAGCTGTACGTGACCCAAGCCGAAGCCTTTCTCGCCGACCCGGCGCTGCAGGCCGAAGTGTTCGGCGCCGCCTCGCTGGTGGTTGCCTGCGATAGCGATGAACAGGTCCGCCAGGTGGCCGAGCACCTCGAAGGACAGTTGACGGCCACGCTGCACCTGGACGATGGCGACCTCGATCAGGCCCGCACTCTGCTGGCGACCCTCGAACGCAAGGCCGGGCGCATCCTGGTCAACGGCTGGCCGACCGGGGTCGAGGTGTGCGATGCGATGGTCCACGGCGGCCCGTTCCCAGCCACCTCCGATGCCCGCGGTACCTCGGTCGGCACTGCGGCGATCCTGCGCTTCCTGCGCCCGGTGTGCTACCAGGACTTCCCCGACGCGCTGCTGCCTCCTGCCTTGCAGCACGCCAATCCGCTGCAACTGCGGCGGCTGCTCGACGGCCAGCGGGAGGCCTGACCATGACCACCACGGACACCGATATCGCCGTGGTCGGCGCTGGCATCGTCGGCGTCGCCTGCGCCCTGCAGCTGGCCCGCCAGGGCCGCCGAGTGCTGCTGATCGACCGCCAGGCCCCAGGCCATGGCGCCTCCTGGGGCAATGCCGGGCACCTGGCCACCGAACAGGTGTTCCCCATCGCCGACCTGTCGATCCTCAAGCGCCTGCCGGCCATGTTGCTGGACCCGATGGGCCCGTTGCGCCTGGACTGGAAGTACCTGCCCCGGGCCCTGCCCTGGTTCAGTCGCCTGCTGCTCAACCTGCGCCAGGCGCCGTTCCAGCGCAGCGTGGCCGGTATTCGTGCGCTCAACGAGGCCAGCCTGGATGCCTGGCAGCGCTTGCTTGCCTCCATCGAGCGCAGCCACCTGCTCAAGGCCGACGGCTCACTGCTGGTGTTCGAACATCAAGCCTCGCGCCAACCGCTCGACGCCCTGCGTGCACGCCTGCAACAGCAGGGCGTGCCGGTGGATTGCTGGTCATCCGACAACCTGCGCGAAGCGGCCCCGCAACTGAGCCCGACACTCCAGGGCGGGTTGTTCTTTCCACGCACGGGGCACTTCCTTGACCCTTACCAGGTGGTCGGCGAGCTGTTCAGCGCCGCCAGGGCCCATGGCGTGCGCTTCGTGCGCGCCCATGTCAGTGGCGGACGGCTGCTGGCCGACGGCGTCGCCCTCGATAGCGACCAGGGCCTGTTCCAGGCGCGGCAGGTGCTGGTCAGCGGCGGCGCTCATTCGGCAGCGCTGACCAAGGCCCTCACCGGCAGGCAAGTGCCGCTGGACACCGAGCGTGGCTACCACCTGATGCTGCCCGGCGAACGACAACGCCTGCCGTTCGCCGTCACTTCGCTGGAGCGCAAGTTCATCATGACGCCGATGGCCGATGGCCTGCGTCTGGCGGGCACGGTGGAGTTCGCCGGGCTCGAGGCGCCACCGAGCATGCAACGGGCGTGGCAGCTGCACCGATTGAGTAAAGGATTGTTCAAGCAGGACCTGGATGCCGAGGGCGCAACACCATGGATGGGCTTCAGGCCGTCATTGCCGGATTCGCTGCCGGTGATCGACCGGGTGTGTGACGGGCGGGTGTTGTTGGCGTTCGGGCATCAGCATTTGGGGCTGACCCAGGCGGCAGTGACGGCGGAATGGGTGGGGCGGATGGTCGAGCGGTCGGCCGGGGTGGAGACCGCTGCATACCGGTTGGATCGGTTTTAGCCTTCGCCGCAAATGGGCTGCATAGCAGCCCCTTGTGAACTCAGCGATAACGCTCGAGCCAGTGAGCGTAAGGCGCAGGCAAGGTCCAGGCAGCCTTGTCGACCCCCAGCGCCTTGGCAGCGGCATACGGCCAGTGCGGATCCGCCAGGTGCGCGCGCCCCACCGACACCAGGTCCAGCTGGTTGGCCTGCAGCGCCCCTTCGGCCAGCTCCGGGGTGCCGAAGCCCCAGGCCGAGGTCACCGGCAGCTTCGCTTCACGGCGTACTCGTTCGGCGATCGGCCCCATGAACGCTGGCCCCCACGGGATGTTGGTCTCGGGAATGGTGAAGCCAACGCTGACGCTCAGCAGGTCCAGGCCGCCGGCCTTGAAGCGCCGGGCCAGCTCGATCGACTCCTGCAGGGTCTGCTCGTCGCGACCGTCATACTCCAGCACCCCGAAACGCGCGGTCAGCGGCAGGTTCTCTGGCCAGACTTCACGCACCGCGGCCAGGGTTTCCAGCAGGAACCGGGTACGGTTGTCGAAGCTGCCACCATAGGCGTCGGTACGCTGGTTGGAATGCTCGGAGAAGAAGCTCTGGCCCAGGTAGCCGTGGGCAAAATGCAGTTCGATCCACTCGAAGCCCGCGTCACGTGCGCGGCGCGCGGCATCGACGAAGTCCTGTTTGACCCGGGCGATATCGTCCAGGGTCATGGCCTTCGGCACTTTCGGCAGGTGGGCGCCAAAGGCGATGGCGGATGGGGCGATGGTGTCCCAACCGCGTGCGTCGTCGGCGGCGATATGGTCATCGCCCTCCCAAGGGCGATTGGCGCTGGCCTTGCGCCCGGCGTGGGCGATCTGGATACCAGGCACGGAGCCGGCGGCCTTGATCGCCTTCACCACCGGCACGAACGCCTGGGCCTGGACGTCGTTCCAGATGCCGGCGCAGCCGGGGCTGATGCGCCCTTCCGGCGACACCGCAGTGGCCTCGACCACCACCAGGCCGGCACCGCCGCGGGCCAGGCCGGCGTAATGCACCTGGTGCCAGTCGTTGATCAGGCCATCCACGGCCATGTACTGGCACATCGGAGGTATGGCGATGCGGTTGCGCAGGGTGAGGTCTTTGAGGGCATAGGGTTCGAACAGTGCGGCCATGATGAGGCTCCAGGGGACGGATACGATTGTTCGATCATATTCGAACTTTGGTATTTGTGAAACCCCCGCTATCATGTCGTCCATGCGAGCCTATACCCACCCCAATCCTGAAGACCTGACCCTGGAGCGTCTGCTGTACGCCCTGAGCGACCCGGTGCGCCTGCAGATCGTGCGCTACCTGGCCGACGTTGCCGAGGCCAGTTGCGGCGAGCTGGACGGCGGTCGCCCCAAGTCCAGCATGTCCCATCATTTCCGTGTATTGCGCGATGCCGGGCTGGTGCACACCCGCAACGTCGGCACCACGCACATGAACTCACTGCGCAGCGAAGCCCTGGATGGGCGCTTCCCCGGGCTGCTGGCGAAGATCCTCGAACAACGCTGAGCGCCCGCGCAGCGTTCAAGCCATGCGCGTCTGTTGTAGGAGCCAGCCTTGCTGGCTAACCAGGCGACGCGCTGCCTGGCACCGGCTACGCCGGTGTTCGCGGGCAAGCCCGCTCCCACAGGGATCGCGCTAGATTTAGCAGTTGAGCAAGACAGTTGTTCCCACAGGGATCGCGTCAGATCTAGCTATATCAGCCGGGCACAAAAAAACCACGAGGCCGCCAGGGGCGATCCTCGTGGTCGATGGTGCCGGGCAAGCCCGGCAACCCTTCTGGCGTTACAGCGCCATGTCGTTCGCAGGCTTGCTCTCGACCGCCGCGGCTGGCGCCACGTTGGTCTTGACGCTCTGGTCGATCACCGGCGGTTTCTCCAGCTGCAGGACTTCGGCGGTGTAGTCCCACTCTTTCTGGGTGGCGGCAGCCGAATCGTTCAGCTTGGTCCCGTAGCTCGGTACGATCTCCTTGATCTTGGCCTGCCACTCTGGGGTCGCGACCTTCTCTTTGAACACGGTTTCCAGCACGTTGAGCATGATCGGCGCGGCGGTCGAGGCACCTGGCGAGGCGCCCAGCAGGCCGGCGATGGTGCGGTCTTCGGAAGCCACGACCTCGGTACCCAGCTTCAGCACGCCGCCCTTGTCGGCGTCACGCTTGATGATCTGCACGCGCTGGCCGGCCTGCCACAGTTTCCAGTCTTCCTTCTTGGCGTTCGGGAAGTAGGTCTGCAGGGCAGCGAAACGGTCGTCGTCGGACTGCATCAGCTGGCCGGCGAGGTATTCCACCAGCGGGTACTGGTCGATACCGACACGGGCCATTGGCCAGACGTTGTGGGTGGTGGTGCTGCTCAGCAGGTCCAGGTACGAGCCGTTCTTCAGGAACTTGGTCGAGAAGGTGGCGAATGGCCCGAACAGGATCACGCGCTTGCCGTCCAGCACGCGGGTGTCCAGGTGCGGAACCGACATGGGTGGCGCGCCGGTGGAGGCGATGCCGTAGGCCTTGGCCATGTGCTGCATGGCAACGGTCGGGTTCTCGGTCACCAGGAACGAGCCACCGACCGGGAAGCCGGCGTATTCCTTGGCTTCCGGGATGCCCGACTTCTGCAGCAGCTTGAGCGCGCCGCCGCCGGCACCGATGAACAGGAACTTGGCGTCGGTGGCCGATTCGGTACCGTCCTTCAGGTTCTTGTACTCGACGTGCCAGGAGCCGTCTTCGTTGCGGGTGATGTCCTGCACTTCAGTGGAGAGCTTCAGGTCGAAGTTCTCTTTGGTCTGCAGGCTGCCAACGAACTGGCGGGTGATTTCGCCGAAGTTGACGTCGGTGCCGATCGGCGTCCAGGTGACCGCCAGTTTCTGGTTCGGGTCACGGCCTTCCATCATCAGCGGGACCCACTTGGCGATCTGCGCGTGGTCCTCGGAGTACTGCATCGGACGGAACAGCGGGCTGGCCTGCAGGGCGTCGTAGCGCTTCTTCAGGAACTTGATGTTGTCATCGCCCCAGACGAAGCTCATGTGCGGGGTGGTGTTGATGAACGAGTGCGGGTTCTTCAGCACACCCTGGCGAACCTGCCAGGCCCAGAACTGGCGGGAGATCTGGAACGACTCGTTGATCTCGATGGCCTTGGTGATGTTGACGTTGCCGTCTTTGTCTTCCGGGGTGTAGTTCAGCTCGGCCAGCGCGGAGTGGCCGGTACCGGCGTTGTTCCAACCGTTGGAGCTTTCTTCGGCGACGCCGTCCAGGCGCTCGACCATTTCCATCGACCAGGTGGGTTCCAGCTCGTTGAGCCAGACCGCCAGGGTGGAACTCATGATGCCGCCGCCAACCAGCAGCACGTCGACTTTCTTGGTGTCGGCCGCATGCGCTTGCATGACGCTCGCCGCGACAGCCAGACCCAGCAAGGTCTTGCCAGCTTTCTTGAACATTGATCGATTCCAGTCAGTAGAACGGAGGGTGGGCCTGTGGCTGGCCCGGGTTTCCATGTTCTTCAGCGCAGGCTTGTTGTGATCATTGTTCAGCAGCCAGAGAGACATTGGACGTGGCAGCCTTTGGTCGGATTGACCGACAAGGCTGAAACGATTTACGGATTGTAACCGAATTGCCAGCACAAACAAACGCGCGCCGGGGCGTCAAGACGACAGGTTGCCACGCGACAAGCCACCACGCCCCTGAAAAACAAAAACCCCCGGCCACATCCATGGTCGGGGGTCTTGGATCAGGCCGTTAACGACCCGATCGGGGTATTTCCAAGATTACTGCTGCTGAGGCAGTTTATCGATCGGGCCGCAGCCGCCGATGATCTTGGAGATGGAAACCGATGGGTGGAACAGGTAGTCGTACGAGCAGTTCTTAGGCTGGTTGTAGACTTGGCCGGTGCAGCCGGACAGCAGGGCAACGCCCGAAACGACAGCAACAGCAACAGTAGCTTTGATCAGCTTTTTCATAAAAATCCTTTAGTCCATGATCCACCATCACACTGATGGCGCGCGGATCATACGGGAAATGGATAGGCAAGTGAAACCTGTTAGTGCAACTAAGCGCCTGGGGTGGCGTGAACTAACAAGTTCCCCGAACAGCAACTAAGCACGTTCAACCACTTGCTAAAACGTTACAGGTCGGCACGGTCCGCCTGGATCGAATCAGGTAGCAATTACTTGGTTGCCTGGGCGCTGCACGCCTCGATGAGACGACGGGTCACCCCACTGGCTCGAATCGCCGCCGCCTCAAAAACAGTCCCACGCCGATTCCCACGGCAAGCACCGACAGTAATCCCAGGTCCATCCCGAACGAACGGGCCTGGCTGACAACGATGCAACCGACGCCCCCCATAACCACCAGCACCACTCCGAACCACTTGCGCAGCGGGTAAGGCCTGAGGAACCGATCCAGCAGGCCATAAAGCACCAGAGCGATGACCGCATAGGTAATTTCGGACACAGGCGTCTCCCTCAGGTCTTGATGATCAGGGTCGAGGTGGTGTGCTGCGGCCCGATGCCGCCATTGACCTGCGCTTCGATGCTGACCAGTACATCGCCAGCATGGTAGGTGGGCAGGAGGTCATTGGCATAGGCGCGCACCCCAGCGCCCACCGGCACACCTACATAGGAAGTAGCCACTGCGCTGGTGGCGGCAGCGAACGCCGAGGCGGCGAGGTTGGCGACCTTGGTGCGCTGGGCATTGAGGGTATCGCCCTGCTGCCGGGTCAGCGGCTTTGAGATCCCGATTTTCATCACGCACGGCAGCCCCTTGGCCAGCATCCTGTCGTAGGTCTCGACGACCTTGCTGTTGACTTCGTAATGGGCGCTTCGCGCTTCACCGAAATGCAGTTCACGCAAGCGTCCGCGCTCACTGTCGGTCAGGGTGATCTGCGAGACGTTGAAGACGATCCCGTGATTGCCCATGTATTGGAAAGTCCCTTCGAACTTCATTGCACGCATCCTTTCGAGGCAAAGGGTGCGATTCTCTACAAGGCGCGGCAGGGACGCAAACAGTGGCATTTGGCTATACCAGCCTACCGCCCTGTTGCGAGTAGTCCATTTCCGAATCGGGCATCCAGGCCCGCCGAAGCATTGCCGCTGACCAGATAGCGCTCTAGGCTCTCCTCATCGCTACCTCATCAACAGCACTATCAAGAACATTGCAAATGCCCCACAAGCCGTATAGACCATGGACGAGCAGAGCGTGGTGCTTCAGACACTATTCGAAGCGGAGGGCTAAATGCCTCAAAACGATATGCCAGACAGCCGACTGCAGGAGCCGTGGGCCAACTATTTTCAACGGCTATATCCAGCAGGCATGAGCTTGGCTAGACATGACTCACTCGTAGAAATGATGGGTGCCGTAACCATGAATGACCTGCCCCGTGACGAACTCAACGCCAAGCTCGAGACCATCGCGATCAAGATGGACGCTCGGGTAGAAGCCATCGCGTCGAAAATCGACGGTTTTCTCGTTGCCCAAAATGAGCGCGACAAGCGCCTGGACGACTCGATCGCAGGTGTGCGCCGCGACATTGATCGATTGGGGAGCCTGAAGCTGAACATCTGGGGGGCCATGCTTACCGCTGTTGCGCTGGGTGTAACGGTGGCGGCTCTGAGCGTGACGTTCTACCAGACTGGTAAAGGCGACATCGCCATCTCGCCCCTGTCGTCACTCGCGATAGAGGTCCCCGGCTCAGTTCACAACGCTACCGACGAGTAAAGGCATACCGCTCCATCTGCCCTAAAATTGCCTTCATGCGCCCCAGAAACGACGAAGCCCCCGAAAACTCAACGTTTTCGGGGGCTTCGACTACTTCGCGTATGGCGGAGAGATAGGGATTTGAACCCTAGGTACTGTTGCCAGTACAACGGATTTCGAATCCGTCCCGTTCGACCACTCCGGCATCTCTCCAATGCCGC
This sequence comes from Pseudomonas xantholysinigenes, assembly GCF_014268885.2. Taxonomy (NCBI): domain Bacteria; kingdom Pseudomonadati; phylum Pseudomonadota; class Gammaproteobacteria; order Pseudomonadales; family Pseudomonadaceae; genus Pseudomonas; species Pseudomonas xantholysinigenes. The sequence continues at coordinate 4,105,479 of NZ_CP077095.1, forward strand.
GCATCATACCAGCGATTTCTCGAAAGGCAAACTATTTTTCAAAAAAAATCGCGTGGTATCAGGCGCTTGCGTGAACGCGCCGCTTACAGCGGCACGCCCAGGCGCTTGGCAACTTCTTCGTAGGCTTCGATTACGTCGCCCAGGCCCTGACGGAAGCGGTCCTTGTCCATCTTCTTGCGGGTCTCTTTGTCCCACAGGCGGCAGCCGTCCGGGCTGAACTCGTCACCCAGGACGATCTGGCCGTGGAACACGCCGAACTCCAGCTTGAAGTCGACCAGCAGCAGGCCGGCGTCGTCGAACAGCTTGCTCAGCACTTCGTTGACCTTCAACGACAGCTTCTTCATCTCGACCAGTTGCTCGGCGGTGCCCCAGCCGAAGGCGACAACGTGGGACTCGTTGATGAAGGGGTCGCCCTTCTCGTCGTTCTTCAGGAACAGCTCGAAGGTGGACGGCTCGAGCTTGATGCCTTCCTCGACGCCCAGGCGCTTGACCAGGCTGCCGGCGGCGTAGTTGCGCACCACGCACTCGACCGGAATCATGTCGAGCTTCTTCACCAGGCACTCGTTGTCGCCCAGCAGCTTGTCGAACTGGGTCGGTACGCCGGCTTCTTCGAGCTTCTGCATGATGAAGGCATTGAACTTGTTGTTCACCATGCCCTTGCGGTCCAGTTGTTCGATACGCTTGCCATCGAACGCCGAGGTGTCGTTACGGAACAGCAGGATCAAGCGGTCGGCGTCGTCGGTCTGGTAAACCGATTTGGCCTTGCCGCGGTAGAGTTCGTCGCGTTTTTCCATGATGGGCTCCGCTTGCTTGAGTAGATGGGCTAGGCGATGTGACGCCAGTCGAGCCCTTGATCCTGGTTGGCCACCTGGAGCCAGTCCGGGTCGCACCCGAGGGTGTCGACGAAGCACTGGCGCGCCAGGTGTGGCAGGTTGTTCTTGCTGCTGAGGTGGGCCAGCACCAGGTGCTGCAGGCGTTGCCAACCCAACTCGGCCACCAGGCTTGCGGCCTGGTGGTTGTTCAAATGTCCCTGGCTGCCGCCGACCCGCAACTTGAGAAAGCGCGGGTAATGCCCGCGGGCCAGCAGGTCACGGCAATGATTGGCCTCGATCAGCAGTGCGTCGAGGTCCTGGTAACGCGCCAGCAGGTTGGCATCATAGCTGCCCAGGTCGGTCAGCATACCGAACCGCCGGCTACCATCGCTGATCACGTACTGCAACGGCTCGTAGGCATCGTGCTCGACCCGCGCGGCGCTGACCTGCAGATCGCCGACCTGCAGCACATCGCCACAACCGAGAAAACCGGCCACTTCAACCGGCTTGCGCAGGCCACGCAAGGTGCCCTGGCTCATGTACACCGGCGTATTGTAGCGCCGCGCCAGCAACCCCACCCCATGCACGTGGTCGGCATGTTCGTGGGTCACCAGCACCGCGCTCAGTTGCGTGGCCGATACCCCGAGCAGCGCCAGGCGCCGCTCGGTTTCCCGTAGCGAAAAGCCGCAATCGACCAGGATGTACGTGTCACCACTGGCGATCAGCGTGCCGTTTCCCTGGCTACCGCTTCCAAGAACCGCGAAGCGCACTTAGCCCAGACGGTCCTGGATCGCGCTCAGCACGCGGCGGGCGACATCGGCCGGGGCCACGGTGTTGATGTTCTTCTCGACGGTCACCTGGACGTTCTCGCCGACCTTGCTCAGGCGAACCTGGTAGCGCTCGGCACGGGCTTCACGTTCTTCCTTGCTCGGCTCGCTGCCGAACAGACGACTGAAGAAGCCAGGCTCCTTCTGCTTGTCGTCAGGCTTCTCGGACAAGTTGATGTAGTAAAGGCCCAGGCTGCGGTTGATGTCCTCGACACGCCACTCGCCCTGCTCCAGGGCGCGGCCCACGCCAGACCAGGCACGGTCCAGGTCGGAGCCCAGGTACAGCACCGGGTTGCCGCTGCCGTCCTCGCTCAGGCTGACCTGGCTCGGGGCATCGAAATCACGCGCTGCCAGCAGCGAGACCGAACCGCCCTTCTCGGCGCTGCGGTTCATGCTGGCGAGCATTTCATCGACCAGCAGCGCGTCGGCGCCAGTGTTGCTGGAGGTTGCCGGGAACTCGGGCTCGGCGGTGCTGCCGGCCGGGCGTTCGATGCTGACGATGTACACCTCGGAGGTGTTGCGCTGCACGCCGGGCTCCATGCGCACCCGCACGCGCACTTCGCTGTTCGGGCTGCTGGAGGCACTGGCCAAGCGCTGGCCAAGGGATGCCGACAACTCGTCGAAACGCTGCCAGGTGGTATTGAACTCGCCAGTCTGCGGGCGCTCTTCGGCGATGCGGAAGCCGTTGTCCTCGAAGAACTGGCGGGTTACCGGCCAGACTTCGGCCGGCGCGCGCTGGGCCAGCACCCAACGGCTGCTGCCGCTGCGCTGCAGGCTGAAATCGCTGATGTCGGCGGTGGCCGAAAGCGGCTGCGGACGCGGCACCTCGAATTCGCCGGTGGCGCGATCGTCGGCGACATTGCGCGGGATCGGCAGCAGCGGATCCAGGCGCTTGACGTTGCTGGCGTCCGGCGGCAGCTGCATCGGCGCGGTCGGGTGCGCCTGCAGGTAATCGCTGCCGCGGTCGCGGAAATAGCCATCCTCGCCCCACAGCCAGCCGCACCCGCTGGTGCTGGAGATGATCAGGGCGAGAGCGGAAAGACCAGCCAGTCGCTTCATGCGGTGTACTTCCTCGTTTAAACCAGTACGCCGGACTGGCGCAAGGCAGTACGGACTTTTTCGTGACAGCCTTCGCTCAGCCAGGTCAGCGGCAGGCGGATACCCTTGTGCATCAAGCCCATCTCGACGAGCGCCCATTTCACCGGAATCGGGTTGGCCTCGCAGAACAGGTCCTTGTGCAGCGGCATGAGTTTTTCATTGATTGCGCGGGCCTTCTCGGCATTGCCCTCAAGGGCGGCCTCGCACAGGTCGGCCATTTCGCGCGGGGCGACGTTGGCCGTGACGGAGATGTTGCCTTTGCCGCCCATCAAGATCAGCTCGACGGCGGTCGGATCGTCGCCGGACAGGACGATGAAGTCCTTGTCGACGCCGTCCAGGATCTGCTTGGCACGCACCAGGTCGCCGGTGGCTTCCTTGATGCCGATGATGTTCTTGACCTTCGACAGGCGGATCACGGTGTCGGCCTGCATGTCGCAGGAGGTGCGACCGGGCACGTTATAGAGGATCTGCGGGATGTCGACGGCTTCGGCGATGTGCTTGAAGTGCTGGTACAGGCCTTCCTGGGTCGGCTTGTTGTAGTACGGGACTACCAGCAGGCAGGCATCGGCACCGGCATTCTTGGCGTTCTTGGTCAGGTGCACGGCTTCGGCAGTGGAGTTGGCGCCGGTGCCGGCGATCACCGGGATCCGCTTCTTGCTGTGCTTGACCCGCTCGACCACGTGCTTGATGACCAGGATGTGCTCTTCGACATCCAGGGTGGCGGACTCGCCGGTGGTGCCGACAGCTACGATCGCGTGGGTGCCGTTTTCCAGGTGGAAGTCTACAAGTTTGTCGAGGCTGTCCCAGTCCAGACGCCCTTGTGCATCCATGGGTGTGACCAACGCCACCATACTGCCCGCAATCATGTAATTGCTCCTGCCGGAAAAAGAGAGCGGTAATGGTACTGGGGGCATCGACCTTGCACAAGCGAAGCAGGCGGGCGGAGCATTCCCCTTCGCGCCGCTTTTCGCTACCCTTGATCCTTTGATCGGTGCAGCGCGGCCCGCCGGGCCGTCGACAGTGCTCCCGGCCTGCGTCCACAGCCGCCAAAACCGGCCCGGGCCCTGCTGAACAAGGAGGCTTGCCCCCGTCCTGCACCGACCGCTCATCGCTTTAGGAATGCTGCATGTCCACCCCCACCGTTCGCGAACAATTCCTCGTCATCAGCGCCCTGGGCCCCAACCCCATGGAGCTGGCCAACGTCCTCAGCCGCGCGGCCTTCGACAATCGCTGCGCGGTGGTCACCTCGCGCCTGTCGCGCCACGGCGAGACCAGCGCCCTGGTACTGCAGGTCGGCGGCAGCTGGGATGCCCTGGCCCGCCTCGAAGCCACCCTGCCGGGCCTGGGCAAGAAACACGGCCTGACCCTGGACGTGGTGCGCAGCGCCGACCAGGAAGTGCGCCCGCAGGCACTGCCGTATGTGGCCTATGTCAGCGCCGCCTACCGCCCGGACATCATCAACGAGCTGTGCCAGTTCTTCCTCGACCACCGCGTCGAACTGGAAGCCATGACCTGCGACACCTACCTGGCGCCGCAGACCGGCAGCAGCATGCTCAATGCCCAGTTCACCGTGATCCTGCCGGCCGGCACCCAGATCAGCTGGCTGCGCGACCAGTTCCTCGACTTCGCCGACGCCCTGAACCTGGACGCGCTGATCGAACCGTGGCGCCCACAGAACCCCATGTAAGGAAGCTCCCATGGCCGTAGCCATCGACCAACCCGTCGCCGATTTCCAGGTCCAGGCCACCAGCGGCCAGACCGTCAGCCTGGCTGAGCTCAAGGGCCAGCAGGTGGTGCTGTACTTCTATCCCAAGGACAGCACTCCCGGCTGCACCACCGAGGGCCAGGGTTTCCGTGACCAGCATGCGGCATTCCAGGCCGCCAATACCGTGGTGTTCGGCGTTTCGCGCGATGGTCTCAAGTCGCACGAGAACTTCAAGGCCAAGCAGGCCTTCCCCTTCGAGCTGATCAGCGACAAGGACGAGGCGCTGTGCCAGCTGTTCGACGTGATCAAGCTGAAAAAGCTGTACGGCAAGGAATACCTGGGCGTGGACCGCAGTACCTTCCTCATCGACAAGGACGGTGTGCTGCGCCAGGAATGGCGCGGGGTGAAGGTGCCGGGGCATGTGGATGCCGTATTGGCGGCGGCGCAGGCCCTGAGCAAGGCCTGAAGCCCACAAGGGCCTCTTCGCGGGTAAACTCGCTGCCACAGGGATATTACTGAACCTGTGGCAGCGGGTTTACCCGCGAAGAAGACATCTCATTTCTAAAGCATTGGCGCGACCGACGACTCCTGCCGCGGCCACGCATCCAGCACCGCCTTGAACAGCGTCGCCAGCGGGATCGCGAAGAATATTCCCCAGAAGCCCCACAGCCCGCCGAACAGCAGCACCGCGCAGATGATCGCCACCGGGTGCAGGCTCACCGCCTCGGAGAACAGCAGCGGCACCAGCACGTTGCCGTCCAGCGCCTGGATGATGGCGTATACCGCCATCAGATAGATGAACTGATCGCCCCAGCCCCACTGGAACAACGCAATCAGCGTCACCGGCACGGTCACCACCACCGCGCCGACATAGGGCACCACCACCGACAACCCCACCAGCAGCGCCAGCAAGGCGGCATAGTTGAGCCCCAGGGTAATGAAGGCAATGTAGGTGGCGATGCCGCAGATCAGGATCTCGATGCCCTTGCCGCGGATATAGTTGGCGATCTGCCGGTTCATCTCATCCCCTACCCGATTAAGCAGCGTGCGCTCACGCGGCAGGTAGCCACTGACCCAGCGCCCGATCAGTTCGCGATCCTTGAGGAAGAAGAACACCAGGATCGGCACCAGCACCAGGTAGATCATCGCGTTGACCAGCAGCGGCAGGCTCGACAGCGAGAAGGTCAGCGCCCATTGGCCGAACTTGCCGATTTCACCGCGCACCGACTCGATGGCGCGCAGCACTTGTTCGTCCGACACCAGGTGCGGGTAGCGTTCGGGCAGCAACAGCAACAACGACTGCCACTTGCCGAGCATCCCCGGCAGTTCGTTGAACAGGGTGATCAACTGGTGCCAGAGCAGCGGTACCAGCACCAGCATGAACACCGCCAGCGCGCCCATGAACAGGGCGAACACCAGCCACACCGCCAGCCTGGAGGGCACCTTCAGGCGCTCCAGGGCATTGACCAGCCCCTGCATGAGGAACGCCAGGACCATGCCCGCCAGCACCGGCGCGAGCATGCCACCCAGGGTCAGGACCACGGTGAAGGCCAGGAACAGCAGGACCGCCAGCACCACCGCCTCCTCATCGGAGAAGTAGCGCTGCATCCAGTCGCGAAGCACTTTGAACATTGACGATCCTTGGGAAAGACTCAGGCCTTGCGCAGCCAGTAGGTGTACACGCCGGCCTCGGCCGTTTCGCGCAGCAGCGTATGACCGGCAAGCTGGGCGAAAGTGCGGAAGTCGCGCTGGGAACCGGCGTCGGTGGCGATCACCTTGAGCACCGCGCCGCTGGCCAGGCGATTGAGTTCCATCTTGGCCTTGAGCAGCGGCAGCGGGCAGTTCAGCCCGCTGGCGTCGAGTTCGGCGTCGCAGGTTGGGGTGTCACTCATCAGGCGAGTCTCCAGGGGCATGAACAGAAAGGTTCGCTAGGATACCGCCACTGGTCGGCATCGCGCGACCCGGCTACAGTAAGGCTTTTGACCGACGCGAGCTTGTGCATGAATCTACTGCGCCCTACCCTGCTGGCGCTGGCCTGCCTGATGGCCCTGCCCGGCCATGCCGACGACCTGCCGTCACTGGGCGACGCCAGCTCCGCGATCGTTTCGCCGCAACAGGAGCACCAGCTCGGCCGCGCCTGGCTGAGCCTGCTGCGTGGCCAGGTCAACCAGCTCAACGACCCGCAACTCAAGGACTTTGTCGAAACCAGCGTGTACAAGCTGGCGGAAACCAGCCAGCTGCAGGACCGGCGCCTGGAATTCATCCTGATCGACAGCAAGGAGCTCAACGCCTTCGCTGCGCCCGGCGGCATCGTCGGGGTCAACGGTGGCCTGTTCCTCAACGCGCAGACCGAAGGCGAATACGCCTCGGTTCTGGCCCACGAACTGGCGCACTTGTCACAACGCCACTTCGCCCGCGGGGTCGAGGCGCAGCAGCGCATGCAACTGCCGATGATGGCCGCCCTGTTGGCCGGCATCGTACTGGCGGCAGGCGGTGGCGGCGATGCCGGCATCGGTGTAATTGCCGGCACCCAGGCCGCGGCGATCCAGGAACAGCGGCGCTTCTCCCGGCAGAACGAACAGGAAGCCGACCGTTTCGGCATTCTCAACCTGGAAAAGGCCGGCTACGATCCACGCAACATGCCCAGCATGTTCGAACGCCTGGCCCGCCAGTACCGTTATGACGCCAAGCCCCCCGAATTCCTGCTGACCCACCCGGTCACCGAGTCGCGTATCGCCGATACCCGCAACCGTGCCGAACAGGCGCCCAAGGGCGGTATCGAGGACAGCCTGCGCTACCAGCTGATTCGCGCCCGTGTCGCCCTCACCTACGAAGGCACCCCGGGCCTGGCCGCCAAGCGCTTCCGCGCCCAGCTCGACGACAACCCCGGCATGGACGCCGCGCGCTACGGTCTGGCCCTGGCGCAGATCAAGGGCGGCCAGCTCAACGAAGCGCGGGAGAACCTCAAGCCGCTGCTGGCCAAGGCGCCCAACGACATCACCTACAACCTGGCGCAGATCGACCTGGACATCACCAATAATCGCCTGGCCGACGCCCAGCAGCGCGCCACACGGATGCAGAGCTTGTACCCGAGCAACTACCCGCTCAAGCAAGTGCGTGCCGACCTGCTGATCAAGCTGGGCAAGCCGGCCGAGGCGGAGAAGGTACTGGATGACCTGGTGAAGAACCGCCCGGACGACCCGGACGTGTGGTACGACGTTGCCGAAGTGCGCGGGCTGTCGGGCAACACCATCGGCCTGCACCGGGCACGCGCCGAGTACTTCACCCTGGTGGGTGACTTCGACCAGGCGATCCAGCAGCTCGACTACGCCAAGCGCCGCGCGGGCAGCAATTTCCCGCTGGCCTCGCAGATCGACCAGCGCCAGCGCGAGATCATGGAGCAGCAGCGTATGGTCAAGGAGATGATGGGGCGCTAGACCTGGCAATGGTCGCGCTGTAGGAGCGGCCTTGTCGGGGCGCTCCTACAGGGATTGTGCAAGCAGCTTCAGGCGTTACCCGACAATTTCAACCGCGCAGCCTGGGTGAAATCGAGCATGCGGTTCAGTGGCTTGATCGCCTTGGGGATCAGCGCCGGCTCGACGAAAATCTCGTTGCTGCCATGACGCAGGCAATCCAGCACCCGCTCCAGGGTATTCATCGCCATCCACGGGCAGTGCGCGCAACTGCGGCAGGCCGCGCCGTTGCCAGCAGTCGGCGCCTCGACAAATTCCTTGTCCGGGCACAGCTGCTGCATCTTGTAGAAGATGCCGCGATCGGTGGCGACGATGAAGGTCTTGTTCGGCAGGGTCTGCGCCGCCTTGATCAACTGGCTGGTGGAACCCACCGCGTCGGCCAGCTCGATCACCGCCTCCGGCGACTCCGGGTGAACCAGGATCGCCGCGTCCGGGTACAGCGCCTTCATATCGGCCAGCTGGCGCGACTTGAACTCTTCGTGAACGATGCAGGCACCGTCCCACAGCAGCATGTCGGCACCGGTCTGCTTCTGGATATAGCGTCCCAGATGCTGGTCTGGGCCCCAGATGATGGTCTCGCCGTTATCCATCAGGCTTTCGACGATCTCCAACGCGCAACTGGAGGTCACCACCCAGTCGGCCCGCGCTTTCACTGCCGCAGAGGTGTTGGCATAGACCACCACGGTACGCTCGGGATGCTGGTCGCAGAACGCCGAGAACGCCTCGACCGGGCAGCCCAGGTCGAGGGAGCAGGTCGCCTCCAGGGTCGGCATCAGCACGCGCTTTTCCGGGGTGAGGATTTTCGCGGTCTCGCCCATGAAGCGCACGCCCGCCACGACCACGGTCTCGGCCGAGTGGTTCTTGCCGAAACGCGCCATTTCCAGCGAGTCGGACACACAGCCACCGGTTTCCTCGGCCAGGGCCTGGATCACCGGGTCACAGTAATAGTGGGCGACGAGCACGGCATTCTGCTTTTTCAGCTCGGCGGCGATGGCCGCACGGTATTCGGCCTCCTGCGCGGGCGTCAGCGGGTTGGGCTGCTTGGCGTCGAGGTGGGCCTGTACCAACAGGCGTTCGGAAATCTGGGTCATGATCGCTGGACCTGCGGGGCGCGCGAGCGCGTCAGTCGAGTGTATCACCCGGCCCTGGCAGATCGGCTAGCGGTGCCGGACGGCCTGCGTCTCGGCCCCTCTGCGGGCGCGGATTCTTATCGGACGCGAAGGCTACAGGCAATCGGGGGGATGCAAAAGGGGTTTTTGCGTTAGCCGGGCCAATGCCGTCGCAGGGCAAACTGGTCCCACAGCCCCAAGCCATGCGCGTCACCTGCTGGAGCCAGCCTTGCTGGCGAAGCAGGCGACGCGGTGCCTGGCACCGGCTGCGCCGGTGTTCGCGGGTAAACCCGCTCCCACAGGGATCGCGGCAGCAATCAACCCTGCGGCTGGAGTGCCGCCAGGTGACCGCTGATGAGCATGGCGAACTCTTCGACGGTCATTTTCTTGCCGTTGAAATCGACCATGCCATCGGCATAATGCAGGCTCGACACCACGTCGGAGCCCTCCACCGTGGCCATGCCGCTCTGCAGCGCCATCATGCCGACCATCTCACCGGCCTGGCTGGACTGCTGGGCGATGGCCTGGGCATCGGTCTCGCCTTCAAGCAAGGCCTGCAAGGTGGCCAGGTCGGCGACCATCGGCTTGGACACACTGAGCTTGGCCTTCAGTTGCGTCAGCAACTGCTTGCCCAACTGGTCGGGCGGCAGGTCGAACGAGCTCGGGTTGGCGAAATCCATCGCTAGGTTGAAGTGGCTCTCGCCATTGGCGGTCTTGAACGCCAGCTTCTCCACCGCCACCTGCGGCTTGGCCACCAGCAGCTGCTGCAGATCACCCTGGACCTTGGCCTGCTCTTCGGGAGTCATCTGCAGCGATGGCGCCTCACCGTCGGCGGCCGCCTGCTGCATCTGCGGCAGCTGGGTCTGGTACCAGGCCATCAACGCCTGCATGGCGGGAATGTCGATGGACTTCATGGTCAGGACCATTTCCGCGCTGCCCACCTTGCGACCGGCATAGCTGATGTCACCGACCTTGTATTCCAGGCGCCCGGCCAGCTTGTCCTTGGCCTCGCCCTCGGCGTTGTACAGGTTGTTCTGCTGCAGCCCTTTGAGCACCAACAGCTCCTGCTTCGGCCCGAAGGTCGCCTGGACGTCGGCCAGGGCCAGGTCGAAGTTGCCGACATAGATCATGTCATGGCCGGTCTCGGTCAGCTTGCCACCGGCCTTGAAGCCATTGAGCTGGATCTTCACCGGGGCTTGTTGCTCGTCGACGAAGTTCAGTTCCAGGTGCCCGGCGTCGGCATGAATGCCCACAGCCTTGCCGTCGCGATCACCGCTCATCAGCACCTGCATGCCGGAGAAATCCAGGACATTGTCGCCGTCTTCCTTGAGGGTGACCGGGGCCAGGCGAATGTCGCTGTCGACGTTGCCGCCATACCCCAGGCTGAACTGCGCGGTGACCGGTGGTTTGTCGCCAGCAGCGGCGTACCAGCCCTTGGTGAAGTCGTCCTTGTCCAGCACGCTGTTGCTGGTGGCCATCACCGGCATCAGTTTGAACGCCTTGACCCGCGACCAGGGGAACGGCCCGTGCTCGATCTGATCGGTCACACCCACGGCAAAGTTGATTGCATCGGCCTCGCCTACCTGCACGTTCTCGGCCTTGAGGCGGTAGTGTGCGGTGCTGGTGAAGAAATGCTGCTCAAGCGAGACCAGTTCGAGGGTCATGCTGCCGCCGTTGCCGGCCAGGGCTTTCTTCAGTTCTTCGTTGCCACGGGCGACGGAGCGCTCCAGCTCGGCGGGCAGCTGCTTGCCGGTGTACCAGGCGCCAGCGGTGGTTGCGACGGCAATGGCGACGGCCAGACCGCAAAGGATGCCTACTGATTTCTTCATGAATAGAACCGATGACTGTCCATAGGGAGGGCGATTGGGGCGCCCCCGGTAAACGGCGGTGCGCGCCGGGGCAAGAATATCACCGGCATCCGGGCCGCGTGATGATCCTCGCTGCATTTTGTGTGTACATGGATGACGGCATACCCGTGACAGTCCGTGGCAAGCGTAAATTTTTACGAACATCAAAATCGATTTACGATCCGCTCAATCAGCCAAACAGAGTGCATAACGGCCAAATAAACCGATTCACCAACCACTCATCTGACACCCTGTCATGTTTAACTTGACACCCAAACGACCATCGTCTTTTATTCCGCCACCCCGCAGCTCCAACATAAAAGGTGAACAACATGGAGCCCATTCGCTCGACCTTGTCGTGCCCGTCACGCGCCGTGCCCGTTGTTTCGAGACAGGAGCAGCGCCTGCATGCAGCCTGACCACAGCGCCCCCGGCAACGCCCAGTTTCGCAAGTCCCTACGCCTCTGGCACGTGGTGATCATCGGCCTGGCCTACCTCACCCCGATGACCGTGTTCGACACCTTCGGCATCGTCTCCGGCATCACCGCCGGGCACGTGCCCAGCGCCTATATCCTGGCCCTGGCCGGGATCCTCTTCACCGCCGTGAGCTACGGCACCCTGGTGCGGCGCTTCCCGCAGTCCGGCTCGGCCTACACCTACACCCAGCGCGCAATCAACCCACATGTGGGCTTTCTGGTCGGCTGGTCGTCGCTACTGGACTACCTGCTGCTGCCGATGGTCAACGCCCTGCTGGCCAAGCTGTACCTGTCGGCGATGTTCCCCGAGGTGCCGGCGTGGGTCTGGGTGGCAGGCTTCGTCACCCTGATCAGCCTGATCAACATGCGCAGCGTCAACCTGGTGGCGCACTTCAACCTGCTGTTCGTCGCCGTGCAGGTGGCGATCATTGCGGTGTTCATCTACCTCTGCTGGCGCGGCCTGGGCCATGGCGAAGGCCTGGGCACGGCCTGGAGCCTGGTGCCGTTCGCCGACGAGCAGACCCAGTTCGCCGCCCTGGCCGCTGGCGCGACCATCCTGTGCTTCTCGTTCCTGGGCTTCGATGCGGTGACGTGCCTGTCGGAAGAAACCCGCGACCCGGGCAAGACCATTCCCCGGGCAATCTTCCTCACCGCGCTGATCGGCGGCGTGGTGTTCATTGGCGTGTCCTACTTCATCCAGGCCTATTTCCCGACCATGGCGCGGTTCCACGACCAGGAAGCAGCCCTGCCGGAAATCGCCCTGTATGTCGGCGGCAAGCTGTTCCAGTCGGTATTCATCGCCTGCACCGTGATCAACACCATCGCCTCGGGCCTGGCCTCGCAGACCAGCGTGTCGCGCCTGCTCTATGTGATGGGCCGTGACAACGTAATCCCGGCCAGCGTGTTCGCCCGCCTGCACCCGCGCTACAAGACCCCGGTGCTGAACATCGCCGTGGTCGGCCTGATCTCGCTGTCGGCGATCTTCTTCGACCTGGTCACCGCTACCTCGGTGATCAACTTCGGCGCGCTGGTGGCGTTCAGCTTCGTCAACCTGTCGGTGATCAACCACTGCTATATCCGTGAGCGGCAGAACAAGGGCCTGACGAACAACCTCAAGTATCTGGTCATGCCGACGATAGGCTTTTGCATCATCGTGTCGCTGTGGCTGGACCTGAACCAACACTCGCTGCTGTTCGGCGGGGTCTGGGCCTTGCTGGGCGTGTGCTACCTGGGCTGGCTGACCAAGGCCTTCAGGGTCGCGCCACCCAACTGCATTGCCGAATGAACCACCCGACGCCCGCCTGACCGCGGGCGTCCTTTTGCCCGAGAAGGAAACGCCCATGCTGTCGCGCCGCCTCTCCATCCAATGGAAGATCACCCTGCTCGCCGGCCTGTGCCTGCTGGCCATCGTCGCTTTGCTGGTGACGACGTCGCTGACCCAGGCTCGGCACAGTGCCGAGCAAGTGTTCCAGGCCAACAGCGAGCTGCTCGATCGCAGCGCACGCCTGCGCCTGCAGGCCCATGGCGAGACCCAGGCCCTACGCATCCAGCGCTACTTCATGGACGCCTACCAGTACGGCAATGGCTTCGCCCGCCTGGTGCAGGCACTCAAGGCCCGTGGCGGCAGCGACCTGCGCGACGAGCTGACGCGCCAGGCCCGCGCCGCGCTGGCCGGCAACAGTGACCTGATCGGCCTGTACCTGGTGTTCCAGCCCAATGCCCTGGACCAGGCCGACGCTCGTTTCGTCGGCCAGGCCGACAACGGCAGCAACGACAGCGGGCGCTTCTCGCTGTATTGGTCGCAGCCCAGCGCCGGTGCGCTGGAGCAGGAAGCCATGCCCGAATCGATGCTGGCCGACACCAGCGTTGGCGCCAACGGCTCGCCCTACAACCGCTGGCTGACCTGCCCGCAGGAAACCGCCAAAGCTTGCGTGCTCGATCCGTACTTCGACGAGGTCAACGGTCACCAGGTGTTGATGACCAGTATCGCCCTGCCCTTGCTGGAAAACGGCAAGGTGATCGGCGTGGTCGGCCTGGACATCGGCCTGGACAACCTGCAGCAATTGAGCCTGGCCGGGCGTCAGGAGCTGTTCGACGGCCAGGGCCAGGTGAGCATCGTCAGCCCTGCGGGCCTGCTCGCGGGGCACAGCCAGGACGCCACGCAGTTGAGCAAGACCGTGGAGCAAGCTTTCGGTGCCGGCGCCAGCGCACTCACCGGCCCGCTGCGTGCCGGCCAGGCGGTCGAGCGCCTGGACGCAGGCAGCATGCGTATTTCCCGCCCGTTCGCACCGATCCCCGGCGCCGCGCCCTGGCAGGTGTTGCTGGATCTGCCCGAACAGGTGCTGCAAGCCCCCGCCGTGGCTCTGAACCAGCGGTTGGACAGCCAGAACCAGAACGCCAACCTCATCAGCCTGCTGATTGGTCTCGGTGCGGCGGTGCTGGGTTTGTTGCTGGTGTGGTTGACGGCCCGTGGCGTGACCCGGCCGATCCTTGCCGTGGCCGCGCGTCTGGAGGACATCGCCAGCGGCGAGGGTGACCTGACGCGGCGTCTGGACTATGCCCGTGACGACGAGCTGGGCAAGCTGACGGGCTGGTTCAATCGTTTCCTCGACAAGTTGCAACCGGTGATCGCCCAGCTCAAGGGTTCGGTGCAGGAGGCGCGGGGCACTGCAGATCAATCGGCGTTGATTGCCAGCCAGACCAGCGATGGCATGCAGCAGCAGCACCGTGAGATCGAGCAGGTGGCCACCGCGGCCAACGAGATGAGCGCCACCGCCCACGATGTCGCCCATAACGCGGCCCAGGCGGCACAAGCCGCGCGCGGTGCCGACCAGGCGACCCGTGATGGCCTGGCGCGGGTGGCGGCGACCCGCACGGCGATCGACCAGCTCGCCGATGGCATGACCGCGGCCATGGACGAAGCCCGGGCTCTGGAAAGTCGTGGCGAGCAGATTGGTTCGGTGCTGGAGGTGATTAGGGCGATTGCCGAGCAGACCAATTTGCTGGCCCTCAACGCTGCGATCGAGGCGGCCCGGGCGGGTGAGGCGGGGCGTGGTTTCGCGGTGGTGGCTGATGAGGTGCGCAACCTGGCGCAGCGTACTCAGGTGTCGGTGGAGGAGATTCGCCAGGTGATCGAAGGCTTGCAGCAAGGCACCCTGGATGTGGTGGGGGCCATGCAGGCTGGTCAGCGCCAGGCTCAGGACAGTGCCACGCAGATGGAGCAGACTTTGCCGGCGTTGCAACGGATTGGCGAGGCGGTGGCGGTGATCACCGATATGAACCTGCAGATTGCTTCGGCGGCCGAGGAGCAGAGCGCGGTGGCCGAAGAGGTGAACCGTAACGTGGCGGGGATTCGCGATGTTACCGAGACGTTGTCGGGGCAGGCGGACGAGGCGGCGCGGATCAGCCAGGCGCTGAACCGGTTGGCCAATCAGCAGCAGGTCTTGATGGCGCAATTTCGGGTGTAGTCTTTTGGAGGGAAGTGTCCCTCCACCACCCTACCCGTAATCCGGGCTGATCTTGAACTTGATCTTGATCTTGATCTTGATCGGAAGATTAACCTCGCACTGGCTAGCGACAGCTGCCTCAGTGCAGGCGCCGCCGCTAACTTCGCGACTTCAGGAGGCCGAACGCAGGCCTTGCGGAGGGAGGTGACGGGCATGGATGCCCGTCAAGCGCTGCGCCCCAGGATGGGGCGTTCAGCGCGGTCCTCCCGGGAGCAAGGCCGGAGTGAGGGGACCCGGAGCGTAGCGGAGGGCCGGATGAATGGAGCGCAGCGTTTTTTGGTTACTTTTTGTCGCGTTTGACAAAAAGTGACTCGCCGTTGAACTGACCCCCGAAAGTTGGACGGGGTACGCTATGGGTTCAGCGCTTGGGTCCGAAATTGTACCGGACTCAAGCCATTCAGTCTTAGACTTATACGCTCTTGGTTGTAGTAGGCGATGTAGTCCTCAAGGCCTGACGCCAGTTGTTCAACACTCTCAAACGATTGCAAATAGAAAAACTCGCTCTTGAGTGTGCCAAAGAAGCTTTCCATCGCGGCATTGTCCAGGCAGTTACCCTTACGCGACATACTCTGTTGTATTTTCTTTCTGCCCAGCATATGTCGATAAGCGGGCTGTCGGTATTGCCAGCCCTGATCGGAGTGCAATATCGGTTTGTCATCTGGGTTCAGCCGCTCGAAAGCTTGCTCCAACATCGCCGACACCATCTTGAACTCAGGGCGCGGATTGATCTGATAGGCAAGAATTTCGCCGTTGTACAGGTCCATCACAGGCGAAAGAAACAGCTTCTGCCCTTTCACCTTGAACTCTGTCACATCGGTTACCCATTTCTGATTAGGGGCTTCCGCCTTGAACTCACGCTTGAGCAGATCAGATGCAACAAGCCCTTCGGAACCTCGGTAGGAGCGATATTTCTTCACTTTTACCAGCGATTTCAGATCCATTAACTGCATCAACCGCTGCACCTTCTTGTGATTGATCACCTCGCCATGGCACCCAAGCACGGCGGTGATGCGGCGATAGCCGTACCGCCCCTTATGCCTGTGATAGACACTCTTGATGCGTTCTTTGAGGGCCGCATGCTTGTCGGCCACCAAGGCTTTGCTTTGGTAATAGAAGGTACTGCGTGCCAGCCCTGCAGCACGTAACAGCAGAGCCAGTCGATGTTCATGCCTCAATCCTTGGACAGCCTGCGCTTTCTTGGTTGCGCAGTGCGTGGATCCGCTTGGATCAAGGCATCGAGCTTTTTTAGATAGGCATTCTCCGCACGTAAATACTCCAGCTCTTCGAGCATTTGCTTAGGTGTCAACTCAGCATCTGCAGGCTTAGCAGGGCTTACGTTGGGTTGTTCTGATGCTTTGCGGGGCATACTGGATTCTCGGGCACGATGCGGGTGAAGTGCTTCTAGTCCGCCTTCATCGTACAACCTTTTCCATTGCCTGATGCTACTCGGGCCACGAATATCAAACTGTATGCAGGCTTGCTGGGCTGACAGTCCGTCTTGCTCGATGCACTGCAAAACCTTCAACTTGAACTGGGCGTCGTAGTGGCTGTACTTGGTAGCCAGACCTGCAGCACCGTGTTGCTCATAGCCCTTTATCCAACGGCGCAGCAGCGATGCACTCAGGCTATGCCTCAGTGCCACCTCATGAACACTCCGGGCAGAAAGACACTCCTCGATGAGTGCTTGCTTGAGCGCTAGGTCGTATTTCGTCATGGAACACCCTCCGCTTGGGGTCAGGCGTCCAACTTTCGGGGGTCAGTTCACGTAAGGGCGAAAAGGTGACTATGCGTCGACATAGCAAATGAATGCGCTTACATCTGTATAAACCCACACCGACCGACTTTGACTTTGACTTTGACTTTGACTTTGACTTTCAAAGCGTGGGTCTTGAAAGTTATACGCTCATTCATTGGCGATGGCGACGCATAGTCACCTTTCCGCCCTTACGGCGGGTAACTTTTTGAAGGATCAAAAAGTCACCAAAAAATCCTCGCTCCATTCATCCGGCCCCTACGCTTCGCTCCGGGGTCCCCTCGCTCCGTTCTTGCTCCCGGGAGGACCGCGCTGAACGCCCCATCCTGGGGCGCAGCGCTTGACGGGCATCCATGCCCGTCACCTCCCTCCGCAAGAACTCCGCTCGGCCTCCTGAAGTCGCAATTGGCGGCGCCTGAACTATCGCGCACTTAGAAGCAAGATCAAAATCAAGATCAAGATCAAGATCAAGAATTTCTACATGCAAAACTCATACTGCCTGATTTATCCCGTACTCAAAGACAAACAAAACACCAAAAGTAAAAATAATCATTCCCCTCCCCATCACCCTCTCCGGGACTTTCATGATTTGTTGACGATCTTTTCACGCCCCGCGCTTTAGCGTCGCCTCCCAACCGATCCGGCAAGCAACTGGCTTTCTGAGGCGCACGTGTCCCGCACAACTCCCCCCACCCGTACATCCACCGACTGGGCCGCCCTCGGCTGGCTTCTGCTGTTTTTCTGGTATTTCTCCGGCGTCACCCAAGCCCTGCTGATGCTCAGCGGCACCACCGGCTTCGCCGGCTTTCGCGATGCCTTCTTCCTCAGCAGCCTGTGGCTGGCCCCGGTATTGCTGCTACCACGCCTGACCCGCCCCCTGGCCGCGCTGATCGGCCTGGTGCTGTGGGCCTGCTCACTGGTCGGCCTCAGCTACTTCGGCATCTACCACCAGGAATTCTCGCAAAGCGTCATCTTCGTGATGTTCGAATCCAACACCGCCGAAGCCGGGGAATACTTCAGCCAGTACTTCAGCGTCTGGCTATGCCTGGCACTGCTGCTCTACAGCCTGGTCGCCGTACTCCTGTGGAAACGCCTGCGCCCGGTCAGCCTGCCCCTGTACAGCCGCATCCCACTGGCCCTGCTGCTGGTGACCGCGACCCTGGGCTACCCCTTCTACAAACAGATGGTCTCCCAGCAACGCAGCTTCGCCGAAGCCCAGGAAAAGGTCGAACAACGCATGGCCGCGGCAGTGCCCTGGCAACTGCTGGTCGGCTACCGGCAATACCGCGAGCAGCTCGACAACATGCAGGCATTGCTGAACCAGAACGCCGCCCTGCCACCACTGCAGAACCTCAAGGACAACAGCGGCGACGCACCACGCACCCTGGTGCTGGTACTCGGCGAATCCACCACCCGCGAGCACATGCACCTGTATGGCTATGGCCGCGATACCACGCCAAACCTCGATGCCCTCGCCGCCCGCGACAACAGCCTGACCGTGTTTCGCAATGTCGTGTCGCCACGCCCGTACACCATCGAAGTCATGCAGCAGATCCTCACTTTCGGCGACGAGCAGCACCCTGACCGCTTCCTCACCGACCCGTCGCTGATCAACCTGATGAAACAGGCCGGCTACAAGACGTTCTGGATCACCAACCAACAGACCATGACCAAGCGCAACACCATGCTCACCACCTTCTCCCAGCAGACGGACGTGCCGGTGTACCTGAACAACCAGCGCAGCCAGAACGCCAGCCAGTTCGACAGCGTGGTGCTCGAGCCCTTCGACAAGGCGCTGCGCGACCCGGCGCAGAAGAAGCTGATCATCGTTCACCTGCTCGGCACCCACATGGATTACCGCTACCGCTACCCGGCGCAGTTCGAGCACTTCAAGGACAACGTCGGCGCGCCGGCGGCCCTGTCGCCCGACCAGGTGGAAACCTACAACTTCTACGACAACGCGGTGCGCTACAACGACTTTATCGTCTCGGACCTGATCAAGCGCTATTCGGCCACCACGCCGAACGGCTTCCTGCTCTACCTCTCCGACCATGGCGAGGATGTCTACAGCTCCGGCAAGCATGACCGCCTGGGGCGCAACGAGGCCGACCCGACCCGGCCGATGTACACCATCCCCTTCCTGCTGTGGACCTCGCCCAGCTGGCAAGCGGCCCACCCTCGCGATTTGCAGGCCATGGCCAACCGCCCCTACAGCAGCGCGCACCTGATCCACACCTTGTCCGACCTGGCAGGCCTGAGCTACGACCACTTCGAGCCCGCCAAGAGCCTGGTCAGCCCGCAATTCAGCGCCAGCCCGCGCTGGATCGGTGACCCGTACGCAAAGAACGGGCTGCACGAATTCGACAAGCTGCCCGGCGCCAACGCTGACAAGGAACAACGCACCGCCAGCAGCGATGTCGCTCGCCCCGGCGAAGGCTGAAACCGCCCCTCTCCCCCCAACCCCCCTGCAGCCGATACCTGGACATCCAGGTATCGGCTTTTTTATGCAGCGCATTGAAGGATGATTTTTTTTCTGGCAATGCAAATACGCCGTACTCATGCCACTACAAATAGACGAAGACAATCGTCATTGTGCATCGACACCCACCTATAAAAACGGCGAACAAAAGAAAGAATCAACGTCAAAAGGCACTTTTGCCACAGTTCCAACCTATCAAAATGACGAATGATGTCATTCCAAAAGGGAATGATGTAACGAGTAATGCTCGTTTGTTCCCCGCGCCTTTCAAGGCCAATACTGATTTCCATCAATGCAATCGTGACCGCCATGGCCGTGGAGCAGCCATCGGCCAACGTGCGTCCGCGCACGCGCTGTGCGTCGCTACAACTGCAAGTGGAAGGAACACAACAAGAACAACAACTCACTTGAATGCAGATCAAATAGGTTGCCCATGACCCTTTCCAACAACACCACAAGTTCGCCTGCCGCACCGCCCTCCTCAGGCCACCTCAAGCGCACCCTGACCAGCCGCCACCTGAACATGATCGCCATCGGCGGATCGATCGGGACCGGGCTGTTCGTTTCCTCCGGCGCCACCATCGCCCAGTCCGGCCCGGGCGGCGCCTTGCTGTCGTTCGCGGTGATCGGGCTGATGGTGTATTTCCTGATGACCAGCCTCGGCGAACTGGCCGCTTGCATGCCGGTCAGCGGCTCGTTCTCCACCTACGCCTCGCGCTACGTGGAAGAAAGCTTCGGCTTCGCCCTCGGCTGGAACTACTGGTACGCCTGGGCCGTGACCATCGCCGTGGACCTGGTGGCGGTGCAGATCATCATGACGTACTGGTTCCCCGACACCCCCGGGGTAATCTGGAGCGCGGCATTCCTGGGCTTGCTGTTCGCCCTCAACGTCGCCTCGGTACGCTTCTTCGGCGAGGCCGAATTCTGGTTCGCCCTGATCAAGGTGGTGACCATCATCGTCTTCATCATCGTCGGCGTGCTGATGCTGCTGGGCATCCTCGAAGGCGGCCAGGACGGCGGCGCCCACCTCTGGCAGCTCGGCGAAGCACCGATCGCCGGCGGCCTGCCGGCGCTGATCGGCGTGGCGATGATCGTCGGCTTCTCGTTCCAGGGCACCGAGTTCGTCGGCATTGCCGCGGGCGAGACGGAAAACCCCGGGCGCAACATTCACAAGGCAGTGCGGCAGATCTTCTGGCGCATCCTGCTGTTCTACGTGTGCACCATCATCGTCATTGGCCTGTTGATCCCCTACACCGACCCGCGCCTGCTCAAGGACGGCCTGTCCGACATCACCATCAGCCCGTTCACCCTGATCTTCTCCAAGGCCGACATGCTCGCCGCCGCCGCCGTGATGAACGCGGTAATCCTCACCTCGGTGCTGTCGGCCGGCAACTCGGGCATGTATGCCTCCTCGCGCATGCTCTACAGCCTGGCCCTGGAACGCAAGGCACCGGCGATCTTCGCCCGGCTCACCCGCAGCGGCACCCCGGTATGGGCGCTGCTGGCCACCGCGGCGGTGGCCGGTCTGTGCCTGCTGAGCTTCCTGTTCAGCCCCGGCAAGCTCTACCTGTGGCTGCTCAACACCTCCGGCATGCTCGGCTTCATCGCCTGGCTGGGCATCGCCGTCAGCCACTACCGCTTCCGCCGTGGCTACCTGCACCAAGGCCACGACCTGGCCCGGTTGCCCTACGTGTCGAAGTTCTTCCCGATCGGGCCACTGTTCGCCTTCGGCCTGTGCCTGGTGGTGATGCTCGGGCAGAACTACCAGGCGTTCCTCGGCGGGCAGATCGACTGGATCGGCGCCCTCGCCACCTACGTCGGCCTGGTGCTGTTCGTGCTGATGTGGCTGGGCCACAAGCTGCTCACCGGCTCGCGGACCGTGCGCTACAAAGACATGGATTTCTCCGTCATCGAGACCCGCAAAAACGCCGACACGGCCGCGAAAACCCACGCCAGCACCACCACGGCAAACCAGCTACCCGCCTGAGAACCACCGCGCGGACCGGCAACGGTCCGCCCCTGACTGCCCGGGATCATGATGAACAGCCATTTCCTCGACTCCTATTACGAAGCAACCGTGCGGCGTACCGCCTACCCTGCCCAGGCCGGCCGCACCACGACCCGCGTGTGCATCCTCGGTGGCGGCCTGGCTGGCCTGTCCACGGCCCTAGGGCTGGCCGAGCGTGGCGTGAGCGATGTGACCCTGCTCGAAGCCGAGCGCATCGGCCATGGCGCCTCGGGGCGCAATGGCGGCTTCGTGTTCGGCGGCTACAGCCTGGGCAACGCCGAGCTGCTGGCGACCCTGGGCGCCAGCGAGGCCCGACGCCTCTACCAGCTGACCCTCGATGCCGTCGACCTGATCCGCCAGCGCACCCGCCAGTACGCCATCGACTGCGACCTGGTCGACCAGGGGGTGATCCTCGCCAACTGGTTCAACGACCCCGCGCGCCTGGACAAGCCCCGCCAATTGATGAAAGAGGCCTATGGCGTGGACTGGACCTACCTGTCCCCTGGCGAATTACGCGAGCAGCTCAAGAGCGGGCGCTATTACGGCGGCCTGCTCGAGCGCAACGCGTTCCACTTCCATCCGCTCAAATACGTCTGTGGCGTGGCTCGCGCCGCCAGCGACGCCGGCGTGACTCTGTTCGAGCACTCGCCAGTCACTCGGATCGAGAGAAAAGCCGGTGGTGGCTACATCGTGCGCACCGAACAAGGCGAGGTCCATGCCGAGGACGTGGTGTTTTCCGGCGGCGGCTATGCGCGCGGCGTGCACGCACCGGTCGAGCGCGCGGTGTTGCCGATCGCCACCTACGTGGTGACCACCCCGCCGCTGGGTGAACGCCTGCAAGAGGCGATTACCTGCCAGTCGGCGATCTACGACACACGCTTCGCCTTCGATTACTACCGCCCACTGCAGGACACACGAATCCTCTGGGGCGGGCGCATTTCCATCCTCGACCGCGGGCCGCAGGCAATCGCCAAATTGCTCAAGGCCGACCTGGCGAGCGTCTACCCACAGCTTGAAGATGTGCAACTGGAGTACTCCTGGGGCGGATTGATGAGCTACGGTCGGCACCAGATGGCCCAGATCGGCCAGGATGAACAGGGCATCTGGCACGCCGTCGGCTTTGGTGGGCATGGCATGGCGCCCACCACCGTGGCCGGCGAGGTGCTGGCCGATGCCATCGCCCGGCGACTGCCGGTGCCCCAAGGGTTTGCCCGCTTCGGCCTGGAGCGCACCTATGGGCTGGCCGGGATGCTGGCCGCGCAGGCCACCTACAGCGCCTACCAGGCCCGCGATGCGTTCGATGCGCGGCGCCTGAATCGCTGAATCGCGTCACTCCGGCCAGTCACCGCGTCGCCTGGTCGACGAAGCAGGCGCCGCGGACGCGAGCCAGTAGGCCGGGAACAGGATCGCACCCGGTCAACGCCGGGCCGGGCAATGCGAGTAGCCATCCCCCCTACCCCGGCATAGCATGCAAGCCTGATGGTCGGCCTACCAAACGGACTTGGAAGATGAACGCCAACACACGCCTCGATGTCATTGCCTTTGAACAACGCCCGCTCACCCAACCCCAGCGCGACACCCTGGAAACCTGCAGCCTCGAACAACTGCGCGACGTGCAACTGCGACGCCTACGCTGGTCGCTGAAACACGCCTGGCGCAACGTGCCCTGGTACCGCCAGCAGTTCGAAGCCATGGGCCTGCACCCCGAGCAGTTCCAGCAGTTGGAAGACCTCGCCCGCTTTCCCTTCATCGGCAACGCCGAGCTACACCACCACTACCCGTTCTCGCTGTTCGCCGTTTCCCCACGGCAAGTGGTACGCCTGCAAGCCTGCCACGACGGCAGCGCCCGCTCACCACTCATTGGCTACACACGCAACGACCAGGAGGTCTGGGCGACGCTGGTCGCACGGTCACTGCGCGTTGCCGGCGCCCATGCCGGTGATCGCCTGTACGCGCTCGGCAGCCTGGACGGCGCCAGTGCCGGCCTGCAACTGGGCGCTGAACGCCTGCACTGCGCACTGATCCCCCTGGCCGCGCGCGAAGCCTATGAACAGGTGCGCCTGCTATGCGACTTCCAGCCGCAAATACTGGTGGCAAGCCCCGCACAACTATTGGCCCTGGCGCCGGAGCTGGAGCGCCAGGGCGTCAGCCTGCCGGGCCTGTCGCTGCGCACCGTGCTGCTCGGCCCGCAACCATGCAGCACCAGCCTGCGCCACGAGCTTGAGCGCCGCCTGGGCGTCCAGACCTTGGCCTTGTACGGCGTATCGGCGCTGATGGACCCGGGCATCGGCATGGAATGCCTGGAATCAGGTGATGGCATCACGCTGTGGGAAGACCACTTCTACCCCGAGATCATCGACCCCGACAGCGGCACGCCACTGCCCGATGGCCAGTTCGGCGAGGTGGTGCTGACCACCCTGAGCCGCGAAGCGCTGCCGATGATCCGCTACCGTACCGGCGAGATCGGCCGCTTGCTGCCAGGCACCAGCCACAGCATGCGCCGCCTCGAACGCCTCGCCGGCCCCGAGGCCAAGCCCCTGCGCCAGAGCGCCTGAACAGGACCCGCGCCATGACCGTCATGCACCCGCTGCAAGTCGCCGATATCCGCCGCGAAAGCGCCGACACCGTGTCGATCGCCTTCACCGTACCCGCGCACCTGAGCGCGACCTACCGCTTCCAGCAAGGGCAGTACCTGCAGCTCGAAGCCCAGTTGCAAGGTGAGCCGGTAAGACGTTCGTATTCGATTTTCAGCGCCCCTGACGACGGCGAGTTGCGGGTGGCGATCCGGCATGTGCCGCAAGGCCGTTTCTCCAGCTATGCCAATACCCAATTGAGCGTGGGCGACACCCTGCTGGTCATGCCACCGGCAGGTTCGTCCTATCGCCCCGAGCCACAAGCCCCGGTCCACCATTGCCTGGGCATGGCCTCGGGCAGCGGCATCACCGCGTTGCTGCCGATCATCAAGACCACCCTGGAAAACGACAACGACAGCCGCTTTACCTTGGTCTATGGCAACCGCGACCGCGCCAGCCTGCTGTTCGGCGAACGCCTGGCCGCGCTGCAGGCCCTGTATGGGCAACGCCTGGAACTGATCCTGTTGTTCAGCCGGGAAAGCAACGACAACGGTCTGCCGTCCGGGCGCCTGGACCTGGCCATGTGCGACACGCTGTTCCGTGAATGGATCGACGTCAGCCGGCTCGACGCGGCGTTCCTGTGCGGCCCGCAGGCCATGGTCGAGACGGTGGGAGGGGCGCTGAAGGATTACGGCCTGGCGGCCGAGCGCCTGCATTTCGAACGCCTGGCCGAGCCCAGGCTGCAGCCCTGCTAGGGCCCGAGGGCCTTGCGCTGCCCGGCAGCGCAAGGCGAACGTGCACTCAATCGCGGTCGCGATGGTCGGCGACGCCGCGCATCCAGTAGCCCTTGCCGCGCACCAGGCGGCGCTGTATCGAGCAGGTTTCGGTGAGGTAGTCACGCACCTCGTTGACCGCCTGCGCCTCGCTGGCAATCCAGAACTGGCCGATCCCCGAGGGTAGCTGCAAACGCTTGATACCTTCGAGCAACAAGTTGCTGCCGGCCGGGTGCTCATCACGGAAGTACCACTCGCAATTGACCGTGGCCAGCGAATCCACCGCCTGCAGTTCACTCAGGCTTGCCGCCTCCAGCACCACCAGTGCGCGGTCGCGCGGCGACAGGCTCTCGAGAATACTCATCACCGCCGGGGTGCCAGTCTCATCGGCGGCCAGCAGCATCCACTCGGCATCGTCCTGGGGCTGGAAGCCGCCGCGCAGGGCCGAGCAGCCAATCTGCTCACCGACCCAGGCCCGCTCCACCCAACGTCCCGCAGGGCCATGGTCATGGCGCACGAAGTCGACCTCGACCCGGGCCGATTGCGGAAAATGCCGGCGGATGGTGTAGGCGCGGGTCACTTGGCTGCCACCGCTGGGCAGGAACAACTTCAGCCATTGCCCCGCCTGGCAAGGTGGCACCTCGGCAAACAGGTCGCCCTTCAAGGTGACACGCCGCACCAGCGGCGTGACATCACGGATATCGGTGACTTCGAGGTTGTATTTCATTTTTTTGCGAAATTCGAGCATGAAGACTCCAGGTTTACTTGGCTTTCGCCTTGGGTGAGCGGGCCATCCAGACAATCGCCAGCACCGCGCAGAACAGCCAGGCGCTGGCCAGGGAGAAATCGTTCAGGGCCAGCATGTGTGCCTGCCGGTCGATGGTGCGGCCCAGCGACTCCAGGGCGCCCTGGGCCGACAGCCCGAGCTGGCCGAGGTTGTCCTGGGCCTGGGCGCTCCAGTGGTCGAACGGGGTCATCCGCTCGGCCAGTTCCACCTGGTGCTGGCGCGCGCGGTGGTCCCAGAAGGCCGGGCCGAGGGACACCGCAAAGCTGGCGCCGGTCATGCGCAGGGCGTTCTGCAGGCCCAGGGCCGCCGGGATCTTCTCCGGAGGCAGGCGCGACAACGAAATGGCCACCAGCGGGGTGAACAGGAACGCCGTTCCGGCGCCCATCAGCACCGAGTTCCAGCCGATGAAGGCGATGTCCAGGTTGGTTTCGAAATGCATGCGCCACAGCGACGCGCCGATCCAGCAGATGAAGGCCATGCTCGCCAGCACCCGCGCATCGGTGTGTTGCATCATGCGACCGATGAAGGGCGCCAGCGCCACCCCGGCAATACCCAGCGGCGCGGTGGCGATGCCGGCCCAGGTCGCGGTGTAGCCCATTTCGGTCTGCAACCACAGCGGCACCAGCACCAACGAGGCGAAGTACAGGGCAAAGCCCAGGCTCACGCACAGCGTGCCGATGGCGTAGTTGCGCTCCTTGAACAGGCGCAGGTCGAGAATCGGGTGCTGCGCGGTCAGCTCCCAGGTGATCAGCGAGGCGAAGCCCAGCACGGTGATCACCCCCAGCGTACGAATCGGCGTGGAAGCGAACCAGTCCAGGTCCTGGCCCTTGTCGAGCAGGATCTGCAGCGAGCCAACCGCGACCATCAGCAGCAGCAGGCCGACCACGTCCACCGGCAACTTGCGGGTAGGGTTGTCGCGACCGCTCAGCACCTGGCCGAGGGCCAGCAGGATGAAAATGCCGACCGGCACATTTATATAGAAGATCCACGGCCAACTGATGTTGTCGGTCAGGTAGCCACCAAGGATCGGGCCGCAGACCGGCCCGAGGAAGGTGGTCATCGACCACACCACCAGCGCCGTGGTACGCCGCGCCGGTGGGAAGATCGCCACCAGCAGCGCCTGGGACAGCGGCGCCAGGGGGCCGCAGACGGCGCCCTGGAACACTCGGAAGACCAACAGCGAGGTCAGGTTCGGCGCCAGGCCGCAGCACACCGACGCCAGCACGAATAGCACCACCGCGCTGAGGAACAGTTTGACCTGGCCGAAACGCTGGGCCAGCCAGCCGGTCAGCGGCAGGCCGATGGCCAGGGAGATGCTGAACGAGGTCAGCACCCAGGTGCCCTGGTCCGGGGCCACACCGAGGTTGCCGGAAATGGTCGGCACCGCGACGTTGGCGATGGTGGTGTCGAGCACCATCATGAAGTTGGCCATGCCGATCGCCAGCGCGCCGAGCACCAGCGTGCCGCCACTGAGCGGCTCGATGGGACGCTTGGCGCTGCTCATCGATCGTTCCTCGACACGCTCAGCTTCGAGGCCTGCAGGTTCTCGGCGATGATCCTGTTCACCAGGGCATCGCTGCCGCTGCCGACACTGCCGTAGACTTCGGTGTTGTCCTGCACGCTGCTGGGCGCCGGTGCGTCCGGCTCACCCAGGGTCGCCTTGGCGGTCATCGACAAACCGATGCGCAGCGGGTGGCGCAGCACCTCGTCGCGATCCAGGGCAATGCGCACCGGGACCCGTTGCACCACCTTGATCCAGTTACCGGTGGCGTTCTGCGCCGGAATGGTGGCGAACGCCGCGCCGCTGCCGGCCTCGATCCCCTGGATACGGCCGTGATAAACCACGCTTTCGCCATACAGGTCGGCAAACAGCTCGACCCGCTGACCGACCTTGATCTGGCCCAGCTGCGATTCCTTGAAGTTGGCTTCGACCCAGACCTTGTCCAGCGGCACCAGGCCCATCAGCACGGTGCCCGGCTCGATGTGCTGGCCCACTTGCACGGCACGCTTGGTGATCAGGCCATCGACCGGTGCCGGCACCTTGGTCCGTGCCAGCGCCAGATAGGCTTCGCGTACCCGCTCGGCAGCGGCGGCCACCTGAGGGTGGTTCTCTACCGTGGTGCCCTGGATCCGCGCCTGTAGCGCCACCAGCTTGGCCTCGGCCGCACGTAGGCCGGACTGGGCGATCTGCGCGGCCTCCTCGGCATGGTGCAGGTCCTCGCCGGACACACCGCCCTGGGCGATCACCGAACGACGCCGTTGCAAATCCTGGTTGGCCCGATTGGCTTCGGCCTGGCGCAGTTTGACCTGGGCGGCCAGGTCGTTTTCCTCGGCGTACAGGCTGTTGACCGTGCGCACGGTCAGGGCCAATTGGTGGGTGGCGGCATCCAGGCTCAGGCGCGCGTCGGCCGGGTCGATTTCGACCAGGGCGTCACCGGCCTTGACCGTGTCGGTGTTCTGGATGTTCACCGCGGTGGCGGTGCCGCGCACCTGGGCCGAGATCAGCACCACGTCGCCGCGCACATAGGCGTTGTCGGTGCTCTCGTAGAGGCGCCCATACAGCCAGTACCACAGGCCAACGACGACGGCCGCGGCCACCGCGACCAGGGCGATGAGCAGGAAAATCAGGCCACGGCGCGACTTGGCCGGCGCCGGGGCTGGGGTTTGGGTGGCGTCACTCATGGGAGACTCCTGCGAGCGTAGTAGGGTTCTGATCGGATTCTTTCCAGCCGCCGCCGAGGGCGCGCAGCAGGCCGGCATGGTTCTGCAGTGCGGCGGTTTTCAACTGCACCAGCTGCATGCGCGTATCGAGCACTCGGGTCTGGGCATCCAGCACATGCAGGAAGTCGGTGAGGCTTTGCCGGTAGCGCAGGTTTTCCAGGTCGTAGACCTGCTCCGCTTCATCCAGCCCTTGCACGGTCTTCAGCCGCTGGCCTTCGATGGCGCGCAGTTGCGAGACATGCCCGGCCACCTCGCCCAGGGCGTTGACCAGGGTCTGGTTGTAGCTGGCGACGGCCTCGGCATAACCGGCCTGCTGCGCCTGGTATTGGCTGCGCAGGCGCCCGGCATCGAAGATCGGCAAGGTCACCGCCGGTCCCACGCCATAGGTGCGGCTGTCGTGGTGGAACAGGTTCTGGAAACTGAAACTCTGGAAGCCGGCGAATGCGAGCAAGTCGATGTTCGGATAGAACGCCGCGCGCGCCGCGCCGATGCGCTTGCCCTGGGCCTCGACACGCCAGCGCTGGGCGACCACATCGGGCCGGCTGCCGATAAGCTCGGCCGGCAAGTGGCTGGGCAGGGTCACGCTGCGCCGCGGATCGCTGATGCGTGGCCGCCATTGCTCGCCCCAGCCCGGACCTTTGCCGGCCAAGGCGGCCAGGCGCAACTGATAGCCACGGGCGGCGCCTTGCAAGCGTGCCTGCTCGGCTTCGAGCAGCGGGATCGGCCCACGGGCGCGGACGACGTCGACCTGGGTGCCCAGGCCGGACTTCAGCCGGTCCTGGCTCAGGCGCAGGATGCTGCGGCGTTGTTCCAGGGTCTGCTCGACGATCGCTTGCTGTTCAAGCACACCAGCAAGGGCGAACCAGGTTTCCACCAAGCTGCCACTGAGTGCCAGGCGCGCCACCGCCTGATCGGCCTGGGCGGCACGCAGGCTGCCTACCGCCGCCTCGTTCAAGGCGCGGTTCAGGCCCCACAGGTCAAGGTTGTAGCGCCCCTGCAGCAGCGCCTGGCCATCGGTGTGCCAGACCCCGGCCTCGTCGGCGCCGGTCTTGTAATGCTGCGAATCCTGGCTACGCAGGATCTGGGTCATGGCCGACAGGTTCGGCCGGGTGTTGGCCAGGGTGATGCCGGCCTCGGCTTGCGCCCGATCGATACGCGCACTGGCGATCGCAAGGCTCGGCGCCGTGTCCAGGGCAGTGGCCAGCAGGCGGTCGAGGTCACTGTCGTTGAACCGCTGCCACCAGCGGTCGTCCAAAGGCGACGAGGGTTGGGTCGCGACATGGTCGATGTCCCGGCCAGCTTCGAGCTGCTCCGGTGACAAGGGTTTGGGCGGTTCGGGGCTGTGCCCGGGGCTGACGCAGCCTGGCAGCGCCAGCAGCAGGCAGATCGCCAGCCCCTGCTGAAGCGAATGAGAGGATTCCATCACAACATCCTTGGCGGGTTGGGTTGCAATGGGATGTTAGGTAGCGTGATGCATATTGAAAATTGCAATAACCAGAGACTAGACTTGCATTTTTTGCAAAGGACTGCGAAATGAACCTGCCTGACCTGAACCTGCTGCTGACCTTCGATTCGATGCTGCGCGAAGGCAGCGTCACCGGCGCCGCCGAACGCATGAACCTGAGCATCCCGGCCATGAGCCGACGCCTGTCGAACCTGCGCGAGGCCATGGGCGACCCACTGTTCGTGCTTGCCGGACGGCGCCTGGTACCCACGCCGCTGGCACTGGAGCTGGCGCCCCAGGTGCATAATTTGCTCGAAGAAGCGCGCCACGTGCTGGGCACCAAACAGAAGCTCGACCTGGGCACGGTAAAGCGAGTATTCACCCTGCGCACCGAGGATGGCTTTACCGGTGCCTGGGCCCTGCGCCTGAGCCAACGCGTCGCGCAACAGGCCCCTCACGTGACCCTGAGTTTCATGGCCCAGGGCAACGAGGATGTCGCCGCCCTGCGCGACGGCCTGATCGACCTCGACATCGGCATCGCCGGCCCGCTGGGGCCTGAGGTCTATAAACAGCGGCTATACATCGACACCTTCGTCGGCGTGGTCAACAACCAGCACCCCCTCGCCCGCCAGGACAGGGTCAGCGCCGAGGACCTGGTGGCCTTCCCGCACCTGTCGGTGTCGCGCCGCGGCCGCACCCGCGGGCCGCTCGACCTCGAGCTGGAGAAGCTTGGCCTGCAACGCAAGGTGCCGTTGGTGGTGCCGGGCTTCCAGGCGGCCATGCAACTGGCCAGCTCCTCGGAGATGATCGCGGTGATCCCCCGGCGCTTCGTCGAATGGTCGCTGCCGCTACTGCCGCTGCACATCTTCACCCTGCCGGTGGAGACACCTGGCGGCGAGTTTTGCCAGGCCTGGCACCCACGGGTGAACAACGACCAGGTGCATCGCTGGCTGCGCCAATTGGTGCAGGAATGCGCCGCCAGCTGAATCGGTTCGCGCGCCGAGGGGCAAATGCGAGCCCCTGGCGCCACTGCTGAAAAGCGCAAAAACCACCAACAGTAGCCAGCGCCAAAAAGCGTCCACAACCCCTTCTGCGAGCAATCGTAGATTGCACGTTTCGAAATTTACATTTAGTCACACTCCTCCCTAATTTGTGGTCCGTGCAAGCCAGCATTTACTTCACCACAACAGCGCGCCGCCCCAATGGGCAATCAAGATGCGCGAATTCACGGACACGGAGCAGACTGATGATGGATCGTACTGGTTTCTCTCAACAACGCAGGGGCCTGCAAACCTCCCAGGAATACCTGGAAAGCCTGAGGGACGGACGTGAGGTATGGATCAACGGCGAGCGGGTCGAGGATGTCACCGAGCACCCGGCGTTTCGCAATGCGGCATTGATGAATGCGCGGTTCTACGACGCGCTGCATGACCCGGCGCTGCGCGACAAGCTCACCATCGAGATCGACGGCGCTCCGGGGCTGCGCTGCCACCGCTTCTTCCAGGCGCCGCGCACGGTCGAGGAACAAGTAGCCGCCCGCGACGCGATCGCCGAGACCGCCCGCCTGAGCTATGGCTGGATGGGCCGTACCCCGGACTTCAAGGGCGCCTGGATCGGCACCTTCGGCCCCAACCGCGACCTGTATGGCGAATACGCCGAGAACGCCACCCGCTGGTACAACTACAGCCGCGAGCGCCTGCCCTTCATCAACCACGCCGTAGTCAACCCGCCCGTGGATCGCAACCAGGACCCGAACACCTCCAACGTGTTCGTGCGGGTCGTCGAGGAAACCGCCGACGGCCTCTACATCAGCGGCGCCAAGGTGGTGGCCACCGGCGCGGCGCTGACCCAGTACACCTTCGTTGCCCACTACAACGTGATGTACCAGGACAAGAAATACTCGCCGATCTTCATGATCCCCACCGGCGCCAAGGGCGTGAAGTTGATCTGCCGGACCTCCTACGAGCAGGCCGCGAGCAAGAACGGCAGCCCGTTCGACTACCCGTTGTCCAGCCGCATGGACGAGAACGACTGCATCCTGGTGTTCGACCGCGCCTTCGTGCCGTGGCAGGACGTGTTCATGTATGGCGTGGAGATGTCCAACAGCTTCATCCAGAAGTCCGGTTTCTTTGGCCGCACCCTGATGCACGGCTGCACCCGCCTGGCGGTGAAGATGGACTTCATCTGCGGCTTGTTCCTCAAGGCCGTGGAGATCTGCGGCACCCGTGACTTCCAGGGTGTGCAGGGCGCGGTGGGCGAAGCGATCGCCTTGCGCCACATGCTCTGGGGCCTGTCCGACTCGATGGCCTACCGCACCGAGAGCTGGAACGAGGAGTTCCTGCTGCCGAATCTGGAGTCGGCCCTGGCCTATCGCGCCACTGCTGGCGATGCCTACAGCCGGGTGATCAACCTGATCCGCAAGACCGTGGCCAGCGGCCTGATTTACCTGCCGTCCCACGCCAAGGACTTCCTCAACCCCGAGGTGCGGCCGTTCCTCGACCAGTACGCCCGTGGCTCCAACGGCATCGACGCCGAGGAACGGGCCAAGACCCTCAAGCTGCTGTGGGATGCGATCGGCACCGAGTTCGGTTCGCGCCATGAACTGTACGAGGTCAACTACTCCGGCAGCTACGAGAAGAGCCGTCTCGACACCCTGCACATCGCCAGCCATTCGGGACGCACCGAGCAAATGCGCGCCCTGGCCGAGCAATGCATGGCCGAGTACGACCTCCATGGCTGGACCGCGCCGGACTTCAAGGCGGCCTACGCGGCGCGCTGAAACCGGGCGCATGGCTGCCGCCCGACGGCCCGCTGGGCCTGGGCGCGCAGCCCCCTTGCGCGGGCACCCCTGTCCTGAATCAAGGCACACGTCCATGTGTGAATCCTTTCAGCCCTGCTGATTGATACACCTTAGAAGAACAATCCCGACTTGTCGGCTGCGTTGTTTGCAATGATCGATTGCGCCTCTGCTTACCGCCGAGGCAATGTAAGAATCGTCTGATTCAGGGCCTGCGCAGGCCCCGCCAGAATCGAAGGATGACAACCTCTCCCCTCATCCGCCCCGTCGCTCGCCGGCTCATGGCCTGGGCTGCCCTCATCCTGGTGATGATCGTCTGCTCACCGGCACGGGCCGATATCACCTTCGATGGCTTCACCCGGTTCATCTTCGAAGGATCGCAAAAGCAGTTGCCGGTGATCATCGTCAACCAGAGCGACGAGCCCGCACTGGTACAAGTCAAACTCGACTGGGGCGACAAGCACCACACAAGCCCTCTGCCCATGGCGGTGACCAAGCCGCTGTTGCTGATCCCCGCCAACGGTAGGGCATCAACCGGCGTCCTCTACCAAGGCCTGGGCTTACCCAGTGATCGCGAGTCATTCCTGATGCTCAAGGTGCTGCAAGTGCCGAAAAAAGCCGATGACAGCAATGCCGTGGCACTCGCCCTGCAACACAACCTCAAGCTGTTCTACCGGCCTGAATTACCCGGCTCGATCGAGGATGCCGTCAACCAGTTGCAATGGTCGAACAGCTCGGACGGCGGCTATGAAGCGCGCAACGATTCGCCCTATTACCTGACGCTGACCGAAGTCGGTTTGCGCGATCGCTCGGGTGCCGCCTGCGGCCAGGTCATCGATCACCTGATGATCGCCCCGTTCTCGACCTATTCGTTGCCCGCCAACGGCTGCGACAAACCCGCGGGCCAGGTGGCCTACGCCTATATCAGCGACGCCGGGCTGCCCCATCCACGTCAAAGCACCCTTAAGTTCTGATCACCCCGGAAGGCCTTGCCATGTTCAGCAGACAACTATTGCTTATTGGGTTTGTATTTTTTCTGTTCATCCCGAACAGCTACGCGCTGAAATGCCAGAAATCGGGCACCTCACTGATCAACGACACCACGGCCATCACTGACACTGCCGCCGTGCCCAACTCATTGCCCGCAGGCACGGTACTCTGGCGCCAGCCAACGCAACGCATCAATGTCGAATGCTGGGTCGACATCCAGGACCGACCGGGTGAAAACATCTATTTCTACATGAACCCCGACAGGGTCAGCCTAGGTAAAGACATCGAAATCGGCGTCACCTACGAAGGCAAAGACTACCTGTACTCCTCACTGCCTGGCGGCAAACTGGATATCGGTTGGTTCGTCAATGGCTGCCCGGCCAACGACAACTGTGGCTGGAAGAAAGAAAGCAAGTCCATGACCTACGCGCTGTTCTTCGTCAAGAAGTCACCGGCCGGCGATAACAAGGAAGGGCCTATGACACCGCTGGCGAACTACCGGGCATTCCAGTTCGACGGAGTTGGCGGGGTGCGCCCCGGGGTGAGTTACAACGTCACCGCCACTGGCCTGAACAAGTTTCGCTACCTGCCGTGCGAATCCTCGATCAGCATCCAGCCGAACATCATCAACTTTGGCGCGATCCGTACTTCGGCGGCAGTACTGGGGGCGACCATCAAGGAAGTGCCATTCACCATCACCGAACAGCGCACCTGCCAGGCGGCCTATGGCCTAGGCGGCTATCTGGAGCCATTGACGGCGACCTTGAACACGGCCCAGGACACCCTGATTCCGAACGACAACAAATCGGTGGGCATCAGCCTGATCAACGACGATGACCAGCGGGCGCTGTACTTCAAGAAAGAGTTCATCCTGACACCCAAGACCACCTCGACCACCAACTCGCACAGTTTCCTGGCGCGCTTGAAGTGGATGACTGCGAAGCCGACATTTGGCGAATTCAACGCAGGCACGACCTTGAATATTTTCTACAAGTAGTCGCGCCACTGCTGGCGCTTACGTCGAGGAACCTCGAACGTTCTCGGCATAAACGAAAAAGCCCGCCTCCGTTGCCGGAGGCGGGCTTTTTCTTACTGCATATGGTGGGTCGTGTAGGATTCGAACCTACGACCAATTGGTTAAAAGCCAACTGCTCTACCAACTGAGCTAACGACCCGTTGGATGGCGCGTATATTACTGATTTCTCAGAGGAAATCAACACCCCATCGAAATTTTTTCAAAAATATCGAGTCGGATCCGCTACCCCGGCGGCCTTGAAGCCGTCGGCGCGCAGGCGGCAGCTGTCACACTTGCCGCAGGCACGGCCATCATCATCAGCCTGGTAGCAGGAAACGGTCAGGCTGTAATCCACACCACGGGCCATGCCGGCCTGGACGATCTGCGCCTTGCTCAGGTTCTGCAGCGGCGCCTGGATACGGAAACCCTGCCCTTCGACACCGGCCTTGGTGGCCAGGTTGGCCATGCGCTCGAAGGCCTCGACAAACTCGGGGCGGCAATCTGGGTAGCCGGAGTAGTCCACGGCGTTGACGCCGATGAAGATATCGCGGGCCTCGAGCACCTCTGCCCACCCCAGGGCCAGGGACAGGAACACCGTGTTACGCGCCGGCACATAAGTCACCGGGATACCTTCGCTCGGCGCTTCCGGCACATCGATGCTGCTATCGGTCAGGGCCGAACCGCCAATGCCGTCCAGGTTCAAACCGATCACCTTGTGCTCGACCACACCCAGATCACGAGCCACCCGCGCCGCGGCGTTGAGCTCGGCGCGATGACGCTGGCCGTAGTCGAAACTCATGGTATAGCACTGGTAGCCGTCAGCCTTGGCCATGGCCACCACGGTGGCCGAGTCGAGACCACCAGACAGCAGGATTACCGCACGTTTATCAGTCATGTCTTTTTCCTCAGCGTCCGGGTTCGTCGTTCCACAGCAGCTTGTGCAACTGCAGTTGGAAGCGCACGGGCAAGTTGTCTGCAACGATCCAGTCGGCCAGGTCACTGGCCTTGACCTGGTGGTGGCTCGGCGAGAACAGCACCTCGCCGGCGCGCTCCGCCAGGTTGTACTGGATCAGCTTGGAAACCGCCCAATCGTAGTCTTCGCGGGAACAGATGACGAACTTGACCTGGTCGTTGCGGGTCAGCAGCTCGATGTTCTCGTAGCGGTTGCGGTGCGATTCCTCGGAGCCCGGGGTCTTGAGGTCGACCACGCGGCTCACGCGAATGTCGGTGCCGCTGATATCCAGGGCGCCGCTGGTTTCCAGCGACACTTCATACCCGGCATCGCACAGCCTGCGCAGCAAGGGCAAGGCGTTGGGCTGGGCCAGCGGTTCACCGCCGGTGACACAGACGTAACGCGGCTTGAAGCCGGCCACCTGTTCGAGCAGCGAGTCGAGGGTGCGCAAGGTGCCGCCGCTGAAGGCGTAGGCACTGTCGCAGTATTGGCAGCGCAGGGGGCAACCGGTCAGGCGCACGAAAACCGTGGGCAGCCCGGCCGTTCGCGTTTCACCCTGCAACGAGTAAAACACTTCGGTGATGCGTAATGTGTCTTGCATGATCGCCACGGGCGTGACAGCTGAACAGGCTGTCCGCCTCCGTCAGGCACTGTCGCGGACTCGACATGGCGTTATCCGCGGCAGCGTGTTTACGAAAAAAGGTCGGTGATTCTAACGAAAAAACCCGCGACAAGCGCGGGTTTCTTTCGAATGGCAAGTTTCAGAGCTTCTGCAGGTCGCGTTGCGCCAGCTGCGCGGCGGAGGTGCCGGGGTACTGGGTGATGACCTGTTGCAGGATGCCCTTGACCTTGTCGGTGTGGCCTTGGCGGCGCTCGACGTCGGCCAGCTTGTACAGCGAATCCGGCACCTTGCTGTGCTGCGGATACAGCTGGCTGACCTTGGCGAAGGCCTGGCCGGCACCGGCGAGGTCGCCCTTGGCCAGGTTGACCTCGCCCAGCCAGTACTGGGCGTTGCCGGCATACTGGCTGTTGGGGTACTTGCGCAGGAAGGCGTTGAACGCCTGGCTGGCCTTGTCGAAGTCCTTCTGCTTGATCAGGTCGAAAGCGGCGTCGTAATACAGCTTTTCTTTCGCCGGATCACCCGGCTCGCTGTTCGCGGCCGGAGGCTGCGCGGCGCTGGCGCCGGCAGCGGCACCCGTGGCTGCGTTGCTCGCACCACCGGTGGAAGAATTGTCTGGAGTCGCGGCAGGCGCGGCACCGCTGCCAATGCGGCGGTCGAGGTCCTGGTAGCGCTCGAGGTTTTCCTGCTTCATGCGCGACACATCGTTTTGCAGCTCTTCGATGATGCCTTGCTGGCGGGAAATCTGGTCCTGCATCTGCTGCAGCTGCATGAACAGCTGGCCGTTTGCAGAAGCAGGGGCCGAAGCCCCTGCTCCGGCATAGGCGCCGCTCGTGCCATAACCCGCAGGTGGATAACCACCGGCGTTGTCATCTACTACGGGAACCGCAGCCCACGCCGAGAGGGGCAGGCTGAGTGCGAGGACGGTTACAGCACGACGGCACATACGCATGAGAACTTACTTACGCAGTTCTACGCGACGGTTCTGAGCCCAGGACTGCTCGTCGTTGCCGGTGGCAACTGGACGCTCTTCGCCGTAGGAAACCAGTTCCAGCTGAGCTGGGGAAACGCCCTGCAGAACCAGGTAGCGTTGAACGGCCTTGGCACGACGCTCACCCAGAGCCATGTTGTACTCGCGGGTGCCGCGCTCGTCGGTGTTGCCTTCCAGGACAACACGGTTGCCGTTGGACTTCAGGTCCTTGGCGTGAACGTCCAGGGCGCGCATGGCTTCTGGCTTCAGATCCGAGCTGTCGTATTCGAAGTAGAAGGTGGTGATTGCGCGCAGGGCGGCTTCTTCGCTCAGGGAGCCGTCGACAGCGCCAGTGTTGGCACCGTAGCCAGCGTTCGGGTCAACAGCGCCTTCACCAGCGTTGTCACCGCCTTTCGAGGAGCAACCTACAGCTACAGCCATGGCCAGAGCCAGCGCAGCGAATTTACCAAACTTCAGCATTTCCATCGTGAAACTCCTAATGAAACCCCAGTGTGTTAAGCAAAAATATTACGCCGCAATCAGTTCAGGTAAGGGGACCAGGACGGTTCTCTGACTTCGCCTTGAGCGGTAGGAAGTGGGAGCCTCACACGGCCGTTAAGCGACACGAGCATCAAGACTCCCCGGCCCTGCTGGCGGGTGGCGTAGATTAGCATGGTGCCGTTTGGCGCAACAGTGGGAGACTCATCAAGACTGGTCTCGGAGAGAATCTTTACACTTCCGCGTTGCAGGTCCTGGGCAGCCACCTTGAAGTTGGTGAAGCCCTGCTGGCGATGGATCATCACCAGGGTCTTTTCGTCCGCCGACAGTTTCGGGTTGGCGTTGTAGTTGCCAACGAAGGTCACGCGCTCGGCGCCACCGCCACCAATCGACTGTTTATAGATCTGCGGCTTGCCGCCACGGTCGGAGGTGAAGTACAGGGTGTTGCCATCCTTGCCCCAGAACGGCTCGGTATTGATGCCCGGGCCGGCGGTGACACGGTTGATCTGGCGCGAGGCCACGTTCATCACGTAGATGTCCGGGTTGCCGTCCTTGGACAGCACGAACGCCAGGCGAGTACCGTCGGGCGACCAGGCCGGCGCGCCGTTCAGGCCTTCGAAGTTGGTGATCTGCTCGCGGCGACCGGTGTCGATGTGCTGGACGAAGATGCGCGGACGCTTCTGCTCGAACGACACATAGGCAATGCGCTTGCCATCCGGCGCGAAGCGCGGCGACAGGATCGGCTCGCGCGATTGCAGCAGGGTCACCGCGCGGGCACCGTCGTAGTCAGAACGCTGCAGGGTGTAGCGGGTGTTGTTGGTGGAGAAGCGCTCGGCGGTCACGTACAGCATGCGCGTAGAGAACGCACCCTTGATACCGGTGAGCTTCTCAAACGACTGGTCGGCAATGTAGTGCGCCATGTCGCGCAACTGGTCGACGCCGCCGGCCACGCTGCCGGTCAGCACCTGCTGCTCGGTGGCGACGTTGAACAGTGCGTACTGCACCTGCAGGCGGCCACCGGACGGCACGATGCTGCCGACCATGACGTACTGCGCGCCCAGCGCTTTCCAGTCACGGAAGATCACTTCGCTGGCCTGGGTCGGCAGGCTGATCATGTTCTGCCGCGGGATCGGCGAGTAGTAGCCGGAGTTGCGCAGGTCATTGCCGATGATGTCGGCCATGTCCTCGGGCAGCACGCTACCACCCTGCAGGCCGAACGGCACTACCGCGATGGGGGTGGCCCGGTCGCTACCGCTGGTGACCAGGATGTTCTTTTCCTCTGCCACAGCCAGGCCTGCCACGCAGCAGAGCAAGACCAGGAGTCCTCTCAGACGTTTAATCACAACGCTAGATCCTCAGGTGTAAATGTCATCTTGAATGAACGATACGGATTGAATTCGTTCGGCTTCAAGCCCTGCATCTCGGTCAACCGACCAATGTTCTTCACCGCGGCCACGGCCGAGCTGTCGAACGGACCGTCGCCACTGGACTTGGCCACGCTCACGTTGGTGATGGTGCCGTCTGGCAACATGTTGATCTGCAGAACTACCGTCATGCCCTTGCGCGCGGATGGCGGACGCGCCCAGCCCTCGGCCGCGCGCATGCGGATCAGGTCGTCGAAGTCGCCGGCCACCTGGTCACCCTGCTCGTCGGCCAGCGCCTGCTGCCGCTCGGTGGTGTCAGACAACAACTCGGCCAGTGCCTGCGCCTTCTTGTCTTCCGCCGCCTTGCGGGCCGCTTCCTGTGCCTTTTTCTTCTGGGCGTCTGCCGCGGCCTTTTTCTTGGCCTCTTCAGCTGCCTTCTTCTTCGCGTCCTCGGCCGCCGCTTTCTTCTTGGCGTCCTCGGCTGCTTTTTTCTTCGCGTCTTCGGCGGCTTTCTTCTTCGCCTCTTCCGCGGCTTGCTTCTTGGCTTCCTCGTCGGCCTTCTTCTTGGCCTCTTCCTCAGCCTTTTTCTTGGCGATGTCGGCCTGCTGCTTCTCAGCGGCCTTCTTCGCTTCTTCAGCTTTCTTGGCCTCGGCGGCCTTCTTCTGCTCGGCGGCCTTGGCGGCCTCTTCCGCTTTTTTCGCCTCGGCGGCCTCGCGGGCCTCCTCGGCCTTTTGAGCGGCGTCGGCTTTCTTTTGTTCCGCGGCCTTCACGGCTTCCTGCTCGACCTTCTTCTGCTCCAACTGCTCGACCTCGGTCTGGCGCGAAGCAGTCTTCTTGGCTTCCCCGGCAATCTTCTGATTGGTCTGGGTCGTCGCCTGGCTCTTGGACTTGAGCTGGTAGAGCGTGGCCTGGACGATCGGCTTGGACGGCGGCAGCTCGGGCGTCATGGCAAAGCTGACGAACAGCATGCCGAACACCAGCACATGCAGGCCAATGGCCCAGACACTGGGCCAGAAGTAGCTTTCCGAGGCGGATGGCTCTCGCTGCTGCATCAGGGCGCCTCGGTAATCAGGCCAACGTTACCGACACCGGCCTTCTGCAACCCGCCCATGGCGCCCATGACCGCGCCGTAGTCGACGGCCTTGTCACCACGGATGAAGACCTGGGTCTGCTTGCCCTGGTCACGGCCGGCGGCGATGATCTTGGTCACCGCACCGGTCATTTCCGGCAAGGTCATGGCCTTGTCCATCTGTTTGTCGGTGTCGACTTCGCTGCCAAGGTTCCAGTAGTAGGTCTTGTCGGCCTTGATCGAGATGGTCAGGACCTGGACGTTGTTGTCCTGCGGCAGGGCTTCGCTGGAAACCTTGGGCAGGTCCACCTTCACGCCCTGGTTGAGCATGGGGGCGGTCACCATGAAGATGACCAGCAGCACCAGCATCACGTCGATGTAGGGCACCACGTTCATCTCGGCGACCGGCTTGCGTTTGTGGCGAACTCGGGCCATGGGTTTCTACCTGATCACTCTTCGCTGGTGTGTACTTTACGGTGCAGGATCGCCTGGAACTCGTCGGCGAAGGTGTAGTAGCGACCAATCAGCACTTCACTGCGCGCGGCAAAACGGTTGTAGGCGATAACGGCCGGGATCGCGGCGAACAGGCCGATCGCGGTGGCGATCAGGGCCTCGGCGATACCCGGAGCCACGGTGGCCAGGGTCGCCTGCTGGGCGCTGGCCAGGCCGCGGAACGAGTTCATGATGCCCCACACGGTACCGAACAGGCCGATGTACGGGCTGGTGGAGCCGACGGTGGCCAGGAACGGCAGGCTCTGCTCGAGCTTTTCTTCCT
The DNA here is from genome assembly GCF_014268885.2 of Pseudomonas xantholysinigenes. Taxonomy (NCBI): domain Bacteria; kingdom Pseudomonadati; phylum Pseudomonadota; class Gammaproteobacteria; order Pseudomonadales; family Pseudomonadaceae; genus Pseudomonas; species Pseudomonas xantholysinigenes. Next base: position 4,145,919 of record NZ_CP077095.1, read on the forward strand.
CGCGGGAGATGGCCACGCGCATGGCTCGGCCAACGCCTTCCATGACCGCGTCCGGATCGACACCCGGCTGCTGGCGCAGGCGCGAGAACTCTTTGAAGCCGGCACGGAACACCTGCTCGACACCCGAATCCGGGTCTGGGTTGCTGCCGGCCTGGCGGTACAGCTTGGACAGGTCGATGCCCGACCAGAAGCGCTCTTCGAAAGCGTCCAGTGCACGACGACCGGCGCGCAGCATGGTGCTGCGCTGGAAGATCATGATCCAAGAGGTCACCGAGGCTGCCACGAGGGTCAGCATTACCAGCTGAACCACGACACTGGCATTGGCGACCAGGCTCCACATGGAGGTATGGTCGACGACGTTTGCTTCCACGCTTATTCTCCTGCGTTCGATTGAGTACCCGTGCCGTCCGCCAAAAAGGCGTCGCGCAGTTCTGGGGGAATGGCCCGGGGTTTGAAAGTGTCGGCGCGCACCGCGGCCACAAGGAACTGCCCCTCGCAGAGCAGCACTTCATCCTTTGCTCGCCATACCTGCTGCACGAAGCGCAGGCTGGCGCGATTCAATTCAAGCACTTGCGCGGTCACCCGCAATTCGTCGTCCAGGCGGGCCGGCGCGTGGTAGCGCGCCTCGCTGGAATGGACCACGAACAGCAGGTTGTCCTGCGCCAGCTGGGCCTGGGAGAAACCCAGGTGTCGCAACCGCTCGGTACGTGCGCGCTCCATGAATTTGAGGTAGTTGACGTAGTACACCACGCCACCGGCGTCGGTATCCTCGTAATAGACGCGACAACGGTGTGCGAACGGTTCCAGCCGATTTTGCGCGCGCATACTCTAGTGCTTACTCCTGTACTTGCCAATCCGCCCCGGCAACTGTTTTTGCATCGATAATGTCGTATTGCCAGCGAGCGTCTGGCATGTCAGCGGTAGGACCACGAAATTACCGATTCGATCTGTCATTCATCGTCCTGCGCGGCATATTCCCCACCTTCGCAGAAACGCCCGGGGATGTTCAGGCCGAAATGCAGGTAGGCGTGCCGGGTGACCACGCGGCCACGCGGGGTGCGCATGATGTAGCCCTGCTGGATCAGATAGGGTTCGAGCACGTCCTCGATGGTGTGACGCTCTTCGCCGATCGCCGCGGCAATGTTGTCCAGGCCCACCGGGCCGCCGTCGAACTTCTCGATCATGGTCAGCAGCAGGCGCCGGTCGGAATGGTCGAAGCCACGCTCGTCGACATCCAGCAGGTTAAGCGCCATGTCCGCGACCGCCTTAGTGATCTCGCCCTTGCCACGCACCTCGGCAAAGTCGCGCACCCGTCGCAGCAGGCGATTGGCGATCCGCGGCGTGCCCCGCGCCCGGCGGGCGATCTCGAAGGCCCCCTTGTCGTCCATTGGCAGCCCGAGAATACCGGCCGAACGGCTGACGATGGTGGCCAGGTCCTTGTTGCTGTAGAACTCCAGGCGCTGGACGATACCGAAACGGTCACGCAACGGGTTGGTCAGCATGCCGGCACGGGTGGTGGCGCCGACCAGGGTGAAAGGCGGCAGGTCGAGCTTGATCGAGCGCGCGGCCGGGCCTTCGCCGATCATGATGTCCAGCTGGAAGTCTTCCATCGCCGGATAGAGCACCTCTTCGACTACCGGCGACAAGCGGTGGATCTCGTCGATGAACAGTACGTCATGGGGCTCGAGGTTGGTCAGCATCGCCGCCAGGTCGCCCGGACGCTCGAGGATCGGGCCCGAGGTGCTCTTGACCGACACGCCCATCTCCTGGGCGATGATATTGGCCAGGGTGGTCTTGCCCAGGCCCGGTGGGCCGAAGATCAGGGTGTGGTCAAGGGACTCGTTGCGCCCGCGCGCGGCCTGGATGAACAGCGCCATCTGCTCGCGCACCACCGGCTGGCCGATGTACTCGTCCAGGCGCAGCGGGCGAATCGCGCGGTCCTGGACCTCTTCACGGTCGCGGCCACTGGCGGCGATCAGGCGGTCGGTTTCGATCACTTGGCAATCATCCCTTTAAGGCTGCGACGAATCAGCTCCTCGCTGCTCAGGCCGGCCTTGTCCTTGATCGCCGCGATCGCCTTGCTCGCTTCCTGTGGCTTGTAGCCCAGGGAGACCAGGGCACTGACCGCGTCGGCCTCGGCCGAGGACTCGCTGGCCACTGGCAGCGGCCCGTCGGAAACCAGGGTGAACATCGCTGGCGAGGTTTCCCATGCCTTGAAGCGATCCTTGAGTTCGACCAGCAGGCGCTCGGCGGTTTTCTTGCCGACGCCGGGCACGCGCACCAGCACCGAAGCGTCCTGGGCCTGCACGCAACGCACCAGCTCGTCCACTTCCAGGCCGGACATCAGCGCCAGCGCCAGCTTCGGCCCCACCCCGTTCAGGCGGATCAGCTCGCGAAACAGCTCGCGCTCGCGCTTTTCGGCAAAACCGTAGAGCAGGTGAGCGTCTTCGCGCACCACCAAGTGGGTGTGCACGGTCACGGGCTCGCCCACCTTGGGCAGGCGATACAGGGTCGTCATCGGCACTTCCAGCTCATAGCCCACGCCGTTGACGTCGATAATCAGGTGCGGCGGCTGTTTTTCCGCCAGGGTGCCGCGCAAACGTCCAATCACGTTCCGATCCTTCCTCTCGGGCGCCGGTCAAGAACCGGACCACCCTATCAGCAAATGCGCTGGGTGAACGGGCCACCCAGACAAAATGTGTATCAGCGCATGAAGCCGCTACAGACGCAAGCGCCCGCCACGCCGCCGTGCCGTCGTCAGGCCATGGGGAATCAGGCTGGACCGGGTATGGGCATGGCACAGGGCGATAGCCAGGGCGTCCGAGGCGTCGACTTGCGGTTTCTGGGTCAGTTTGAGCAGGTGCATCACCATCAGCATCACCTGCTCCTTGTTGGCGCCACCGGTACCGGCCACGGCCTGCTTGACCTGGCTGGCACTGTATTCGGCGATTTCCAGGCCGGCCTCGGCGGCGGCGACGATGGCCGCGCCACGGGCCTGGCCGAGCTTGAGCGCGGAGTCGGCGTTGCGCGCCATGAACACCCGTTCGATGCCCATGGTCACAGGACCATGCTCGCGGATGATCTCGCTCACCCCGCGAAAGACGATCTGCAGACGCTCGTGCAGCTCGCCACCGCCGGTGCGTATACAGCCCGAGGCCACGTACTCGCAGCCACGGGCAGTCTGGCGGACCACGCCGAAGCCGGTGATGCGCGAGCCGGGGTCGATACCAAGAATCAGAGTCATAGTGCCTGTCGAAAAAATATGCGTCTCAGCAAATTGTACAGGCCCTTTCGCGGGTAAACCCGCTCCCACAGGTACTGCACCGACTTTGAATGCGGTGCGATACCTGTGGGAGCGGGTTTACCCGCGAAAGGGCCGGTACAGGCGGCGAAGAACTCAAAGAACCGGCATGGATCGCCAGAACACCTTAGCCGAGGCTTTCCATGATCTCATCCGAGATCTGCGCATTGGAGTAGACGTTCTGCACGTCATCCAGGTCTTCGAGCATGTCGATCAGCTTGAGCACCTTCTCCGCGCCGTCCTTGTCCAGCTCGGCGCTGGTGGTCGGCTGCATCACGATCTCGGCGTCCGAGGCCTTGAAGCCGGCTTCTTCGAGCGCATTGCGCACGGCATAGAAGCTGTTGAACGAGGTGAACACCTCGAACGAGCCATCGTCGTTGGCCACCACGTCGTCGGCGTCAGCCTCCATCGCGGCTTCCATCAGCGCATCCTCGTCGACCTGCAACTCGGCGGCGAAGCTGATCTGCCCCTTGCGCTCGAACAGGTAGGCCACCGAGCCGTCGGTGCCGAGGTTGCCGCCACACTTGGTGAAGGCATGGCGCACGGCGGCGGCGGTGCGGTTGCGGTTGTCGGTCATGGCCTCGACCATGATCGCCACGCCGCCCGGGCCGTAGCCTTCGTAGCTGAGTTCTTCGACGTTGTCGCTTTCATTGGTGCCGGCACCACGGGCCACGGCGCGATCGATGATGTCGCGGCTCATGTTGGCGCCGAGGGCCTTGTCCAGCGCCAGGCGCAGACGCGGGTTGGAGGCCGGATCAGGCCCACCCTGCTTGGCGGCGACGGTCAGTTCGCGGATCCACTTGGTGAAGACCTTGCCTCTCTTGGCATCCTGGCGTTCTTTGCGGTGCTTGATGTTCGCCCACTTGGAATGACCGGCCATAACGACTCCAAATCCTTGAAACAGAAACAGGTTCCGCCCCGAAGGGCGGAACGTGGGAACAATGCGCCGAAGCGCCTGGGCGCATCCGCCGGGACGCGCCCGGAGCCGATTACTCGACCTTGGTCTGCTCGCGCAGACGGATGTGCAGCTCGCGCAGGGCCTTGGCGTCGACCATGCCCGGGGCCTGGGTCATGACACAGGCAGCGCTCTGGGTTTTCGGGAAGGCGATCACTTCACGAATCGACTGCGCGCCGGTCATCAGCATGACCAGGCGGTCCAGGCCGAAGGCCAGGCCACCGTGGGGCGGCGCGCCGAACTTCAGGGCGTCGAGCAGGAAGCCGAACTTCTCTTCCTGTTCCGCCGCTTCGATGCCCAGCAGGCGGAATACCGCTTGCTGCATCTCTTTGCGGTGGATACGGATCGAACCGCCACCGAGCTCGGTGCCGTTCAGGACCATGTCGTAGGCACGCGACAGCGCGGTGGCCGGGTTGGCCTCCAGCTCTTCGGGGGTGCACTTCGGCGCGGTGAACGGGTGGTGCAGCGCGGTGAAGCTGCCGTCTTCGTTCTCTTCGAACATCGGGAAGTCGACGACCCACATCGGCGCCCACTCGCAGGTCAGCAGCTCGAAGTCGTGGCCCAGGCGGATACGCAGCGCGCCCAGGGCCTCGCTGACGATCTTGAACTTGTCGGCACCGAAGAAGACGATGTCGCCATCGACCGCGCCAACGCGATCGAGGATGTTGTTGAGGTTGGCCTCGGGGATGTTCTTGACGATCGGCGACTGCAGACCTTCGACACCCTTGGCGCGCTCGTTGACCTTGATGTAGGCCAGGCCCTTGGCACCGTAGATGCCGACGAACTTGGTGTACTCGTCGATCTTGCTGCGCGGCATGCTGGCGCCGCCTGGCAGGCGCAGGGCGGTGACGCGGCACTTCGGATCGTTGGCGGGACCGGCGAAGACTTTGAAGTCGACATCCTTGAGCTGGTCGGCGACGTCGACCAGTTCCAGCGGAATACGCAGGTCCGGCTTGTCGGAACCGTAGCGGCGCATGGCTTCTTCGAAGGTCATGTGCGGGAATTCACCGAATTCCAGGTCCAGCACTTCCTTGAACAGCTTGCGGATCATGCTTTCGGTCAGGCCCATGATCTCGGCTTCGTCGAGGAAGCTGGTCTCGATGTCGATCTGGGTGAATTCCGGCTGGCGGTCGGCACGCAGGTCTTCGTCGCGGAAGCACTTGGCGATCTGGTAGTAGCGATCGAAGCCAGCGACCATCAGCAACTGCTTGAACAGCTGCGGCGACTGCGGCAGGGCGAAGAAGCTGCCAGCGTGGGTGCGGCTCGGCACCAGGTAGTCGCGCGCGCCTTCCGGGGTGGCGCGGGTGAGGATCGGCGTTTCGACGTCGAGGAAGCCGTTTTCATCAAGGAAGCGACGGATGCTGCTGGTGATGCGCGAACGCAGGCGCAGCTTGTCGGCCATTTCCGGACGACGCAGGTCGATGAAGCGGTAGCGCAGGCGGGTTTCCTCGCCGACGTCGGAGTATTCGTTGAGCGGGAACGGCGGGGTTTCCGCTTCGTTGAGCACGTTCAGCTGGTAGCCGAGGATCTCGATGGCGCCGGAGGCCATGTTGGCATTCACCGCGCCTTCCGGGCGCTTGCGTACCTTGCCGGTGATCTGCACGACAAATTCGCTGCGCACGCGGTCGGCGGCAGCGAAGGTTTCGGCGCGATCCGGGTCGAACACGACCTGGGCCATGCCTTCGCGGTCACGGATGTCGAGGAAGATCACCCCGCCGTGGTCGCGGCGACGATGGACCCAACCGCAAAGGGTGACTTCCTGGCCGTCCAGGGACTCGTTCAGTTGGCCGCAATAATGGCTGCGCATCATGATGGTGGTTTCGCTTCTCGTGATTCGTGTGTTCGGTGGAGGTCTTGGCCGCCCAAGGGGCTAATACTGCAAGACCTGGCGGGTGCAATTCAACTCAGTCGGCCTTGTCGCCGCCTGCCAGATTCTTTTTTGCCCCGGTCTTGAAGTCGGTCTCGTACCAGCCATTGCCACTCAGGCGAAAGCCGGGGACCGACAGCAGTTTCTTCAGCGCCGGCGCCTGGCACGCCGGGCAATCGGTCAAAGGTGCGGCGCTGATCTTCTGCAACACCTCCATCTGGTGTTCGCAGGCGGCACATTGATAGTCGTAAAGGGGCATGGCGTCTCTCGTCAACCACAACTCAGGCTGCTCGAGGCAGCAAAGAGCGGGATTATATATGGTTAAGGAGTGCTGTGCAGCCCGCCCGGCGGTCAATCCACGTCCGGCGCCTCTTGCAGCCAGGCCACGCAGATGACCCGAACCAGCCCGCTGAAATTCCTCACGCCACCATGGCGCAGGTGCACCTCACGGTCGATGTACGACAGCAATGCACTCACCGAGCAGCGATTGGTCTCGGCGATCCGCTCGAGGATGCGCCAGTACACGGCCTCCAACCGCAGGCAGGTGGCAAAACCGTTGAGCCGCACCGAGCGCGAGACCGGCCCGGCCTGGCCCATGTCGAAGTCCCGCTTGAAAGGGTCGATGCGCGGCCTGGCCACCCCCGCTGCTTGCCTTGCATAACCATTGATCCCACCTACCGCCTGTTCCATCGTTGCGCTCCATCGTGCCCCTACTACCCCCTCGCCGAGACGAGCGGTATCCATGGCCCCAATGAAGCGACGACACGCAAATGGATATCAGCTGCAAAGCTTTCCCTGCAAACGAAAAGGCCCGACACCACAGCAGGTGTCGGGCCCGGCGCAAAGGCGCTGCAAACAAATCAACCGGCAATCATTTCCCGTCGAGCAAAACCCGCAGCATCCAGGCCGTTTTCTCATGCACCTGCATGCGCTGGGTGAGCAAGTCGGCGGTCGGTTCGTCGCTGACCTTGTCGACCACCGGGAAAATGCTGCGCGCGGTGCGCACCACCGCCTCCTGCCCTTGCACCAATTGGCGGATCATTTCGTCGGCCGGCGGCACGCCCTCCTCCTCCTTGATCGAGGAATGCCGGGCATAGAAGGCATATGAGCCCGGCGCCGGGAAACCCAACGCGCGAATACGCTCGGCGATGGAGTCGACCGCCAGTGCCAGCTCGTTGTATTGCTCCTCGAACATCAAGTGCAGGGTACGAAACGATGGACCGGTGACGTTCCAGTGAAAGTTATGGGTTTTCAGATACAGCACGTAGGTATCCGACAGCAGGCGCGAGAGCCCGTCGACGATAGACTTGCGATCTTCTTCATTGATACCGATATCGATTGCCATGAAGTTCCCCTTTCCATAAGGCTTGGCGAGCAAGCGGGCAGCGGCCACTGTAACAAGAGTTGCGCCAGCGCGCATGCGACACCCGGCCACTGCGTCACCTCGGTTTGAGAACCCCCCGCCTTTGCTGTTAAATAGGCAGCGTGCCACCCGTGCGGATTGTCAGTGCCGGGTGCATAGGCTGGGCCGCCACGTTTTAGCGCCTACACCACACGCGCACCGTGCGACCAGCTCATCCAGTGATCGGCCTTATCAACGTGAGCCAAACCCAATGTTCAAGATCGTCCATCTGGTGACGGGCGTGGCGGCTTTGCTGCTATCGCTCATACCCAGTCTGAAAACTGACGCTACACCCTTCCTGCAACAACCCGACGCCATCTACCTGGCGCTGCTCGGGCTGCTCAACCTGGTGCTTGCCCCAGTACTGCCGCAGTACTACAAGGACATGCGCCAGCAACTGCAACGCGCCAGCAGCATCCTGCTGGTGCTGGCAGTGGTACTGCAGACCCTCACCCTGCTGGCCCGCCCGGAGCTGGGCAACCTGCCAGCACTGACCTGCACCGTCTTGGCGACTGCCTTGCACCTGGCCGCCGGTTTCGTCCGTGGCACGCGAAAGGCCCGCTCAAACCAAGGCATCACCCAGGACACCGGCAAGCGCGATACCGGGACCGTGAAGTGGTTCAACACCTCCAAGGGCTTCGGTTTCATCTCCCGTGACTCGGGCGACGATATCTTCGTGCACTTTCGCGCCATCCGTGGCGAAGGCCACCGCGTCCTGGTCGAAGGCCAGCGCGTGGAGTTCTCGGTAATGCACCGCGACAAAGGCCTGCAGGCCGAAGACGTGGTCGCGGTTTCGCGCCGCTGACCACCTCGCCGCCGCTCTCAATAATGGGGCGGCGGCGCTTCCTCTCCCCCGCCGCCCTGCTGGCCGGCCATCTCCTCGTAACGCTTGATCAACTCTGCCATCTGCAATTGCAGGCGGTCGATCACCCGACTCTGCTCGACCACCACGTCATTGAGCGCCTGCAGGCTGTCGTCCTGGAACGCCTGGCGGGTCTCCAGCTCGATCATGCGCATTTCCAGCTCCTGCGACATCCTCAAACCTCCTTGAAGCTTTCGCCCAGCAGCGCGCGCACTTGCTGGCGGATACCGTCGATCTGTTCCTGGGTGTAGCCGATGGCCGGCACCTTGCCCCAGACCGGCGCGGGCCAGGCGGCATCGCCATGGCGACGGACGATCACATGCATGTGCAGCTGGCTGACCACGTTGCCCAACGTCGCGACGTTCATCTTGTCGGCGGCGAAGGCATCCTTCAACGCCTCGGCCAGGGCGGTGGTTTCCTCCCACAGCTGGCGCTGGTCGGCCTCGTCGAGTTCGAACAGCTCGCTGACATCGGCGCGGCGCGGCACCAGGATGAACCACGGATAGTTGGCATCCTTGCTCAGCAACAGCTGGCACAACGGCAGATCGCCCAGGACCAGGGAATCCTGTTGCAGGCGCGAATCGAGGGTGAACACGGCAAACCTCCTTACAAACGACACAGCCCACCTCTACAGGCGGGCACAAGGGCGCAAGGATACCCCGCTTCGCGATGGCCGAATACGCAAAGTCCACGCCGGCAGTTCGCTGTTGCAGCACGCCATTGACACTCCAGATGCCCCACGCCGGTAACACAGCGCTACTTTTCGCACCAAAAAAGAGCCGCCTTGCAAACCACCACCACACATCCGTCACATAAAACAGCCAGGATCAACAGTTGTCGGTAACACCTTGACTTGGAAGGCAGCTTGTCGATGAAGCGCCACATCTTGTCACGGTATGCCACCAGGACTGGCCGCAGCCCATGTTTCCGGAGGTTTCCGAGGCGCCACCGCTGGCTTTGTGAAAATTTCATCAAACGTTCGTGATTTTGAGCACGCTTGTTGCATTCGCTTCACAGCACGTCGGCACGCCTCCTGCAAGACAGGGGGACGCGACAAATAACAACAGCGGCATCGGATAAACCAGGGAGTTTCACAAGCCGTTCTTTGTATTTATACATTCATGACGGTTTCGAGACAGCGCTGGCGTTGTACGCCCAATAAAAACGGCGTGATTTGCGACATGGAAACAGCCAACAGCGACATGGCCGTAAAGTTACCGAAAGGTTGTTTTGCCCCATATCGCCAAGAATAGTCCGCGTGATATACATTTTCGCCGACATAACAAGAAAGAGCTGCCCCATATAATTAGAACACTGGGCGCGGCGGTACTCTTCCTAAAAACCAAAGGAGCAAATCACGATGCGCGTGATGAAGTGGAGCATGATCGCCCTGGCCGTAGCGGCAGGGACTTCGCAGATGGCTATCGCCTCTTCGCAGGATGAATCCAAGGGCTTCCTCGAAGACAGCAAGCTCAACGTCAAGACCCGGATGCTGTATTTCAGCCGTGACTTCCGCAACAACGACCGCGACGAGGACGGCAACCGCCAGAGCCGTCGCGAGGAAACCGGCCTGGGCTTCCTCGGCACCTACGAGTCCGGCTTCACCCAGGGCACCGTCGGCGTCGGCGTCGACGCCATCGGCATGCTCGGCCTGAAACTCGACAGCGGCAAGGGCCGCTCCGGCACCGGCCTGTTCCCCACCGGCTCCGACGGTCGCTCCCAGGATGACTATTCCAAGGGTGGCGCCGCCGCCAAGTTCCGTATCTCCGATACCGTGCTGAAAGTCGGCGACCAGTTCACCGCGCTGCCAGTATTCGCCACCGACGACAGCCGCCTGCTGCCGGAAATTGCCCAGGGCGCCTTGCTGACCAGCAACGAAATCAAGGGCCTGACCGTTCACGCCGGTCGCTTCACCAGCCTCACCGCCCAGGAAGAGACCAATCGCGACAGCTTCCGCCTGAAGGAAGCCGATGTGTTCGGCGGCACCTATGCCTTCACCGACAGCCTGTCCACCAGCCTGTACTACTCCAAGGTCGAAGACTACTGGCGCAAGTACTACGCCAACGTCAACTGGGCGCTGCCGATCTCCGACAAGCAAGGCCTGGTGTTCGACTTCAACATCTATGACACCAAGAGCGATGGCCGCGGCCTGGTACGCGCCGACAAGGACGGCACCACCAAGCTCGACAACCGTGCGTTCAGCCTGTCCGGCGCGTACAACATCGGCGCCCACACCTTCACCCTGGCCTACCAGCGCGTGACCGGCGACGGCCAGTACGGCTATGGCGTCGACGGTGGCGGTACCGTGTTCCTCGCCAACTCCATCGCCCGCTCCGACTTCAACGCCGAAGACGAAAAATCCTGGCAGGCGCGCTACGACCTGAACTTCGCCGAGTTCGGCATCCCGGGCCTGACCTTCATGACCCGCTATGCCCGTGGTACCGGTGCCAACACCGACGTGACCAACAACGGCAAGGAATGGGAACGCGACATCGACATCAAGTACGTGCTCCAGGAAGGCCCGGCCAAGGACCTGAGCCTGCGCGTGCGCCAGGCGACCTACCGCTCCTCGGACAACGTCTACGGCTCGCCGTCGCTGGACGAACTGCGCCTGATCGTCGAGTACCCGCTGAGCATCCTGTAAGCCCTGGCTTGCAGCGCTTCGCAAACAGGAAGCCCGGCCAAGCGCCGGGCTTTTTCATGGCTGACAAGCGCACCGCCCTGGGGCATCCTGTACGCTTTCGTTTCGCCCCCGTACAATGCGGGGTCATTCAACATTTCAGGCAATCGACACGGCTCACCATGCGCACCAGTCAATATTTGCTCGCCACCCAGAAAGAAACCCCGGCAGATGCAGTGGTCATCAGCCACCAGCTCATGCTGCGCGCCGGCATGATCCGCAAACTGGCTTCCGGCCTGTACACCTGGCTGCCGATGGGCCTGCGGGTGATGCGCAAGGTCGAGGCAGTGGTCCGCGAGGAAATGAACGCCGCCGGTGCCCTCGAAGTGCTGATGCCGAGCATCCAGCCCGCCGAACTGTGGCAGGAGTCCGGCCGCTGGGAGCAGTACGGCCCCGAGCTGCTGCGCCTGAAGGACCGCCACCAGCGCGATTTCTGCGTCGGCCCGACCCACGAAGAAGTCATCACCGACCTGGCGCGCAACGAGCTGTCCAGCTACAAGCAGCTGCCGCTGAACATGTACCAGATCCAGACCAAGTTCCGTGACGAGATCCGTCCGCGCTTCGGCCTGATGCGCGGCCGCGAGTTCATCATGAAGGATGCCTATTCCTTCCATGCCGACCAGGCTTCCCTGCAGGAAACCTACGACCGCATGCACCTGGCGTACTCCAATATCTTCACCCGCCTGGGCCTGGACTTCCGTCCGGTGCAGGCTGACACCGGCTCGATCGGCGGCAGCTACTCCCACGAGTTCCACGTGCTCGCCTCCTCCGGCGAAGACGATGTGATCTTCAGCGACACCTCCGACTACGCCGCCAACATCGAGAAAGCCGAGGCCATGCCACGCGAGACCGTGCGCCCGGCGCCGACCGAGGAACTGCGCCTGGTCGACACCCCCGACGCCAAGACCATCGCGCAACTGGTCGAGCAGTTCGGCCTGCCGATCGAGAAAACCGTCAAGACCCTGATCGTGCGCGGCGCCGAAGAAGGCAAGCTGGTCGCCCTGGTGGTCCGTGGCGACCATGAGCTGAACGAAATCAAGGCCGCCAAGCTGGAACAGGTCGCCGATCCGCTGGTGATGGCGTCCGACGCCGAACTGCAAGCCGCCATCGGCGCCGGCGCCGGCTCCCTCGGCCCGCTGAACCTGCCGCTGGAATGCGTCATCGACCGTTCAGTCGCACTGATGAGCGACTTCGGCATCGGCGCCAACATCGATGACAAGCACTACTTCGGCGTGAACTGGGAGCGTGACCTGCCGGTTCCTCAGGTCGCCGACCTGCGCAACGTCGTCGAGGGCGACCCAAGCCCGGATGGCCAGGGCACCCTGGTGATCAAGCGCGGCATCGAGGTTGGCCACATCTTCCAGCTCGGCACCAAGTACAGCGAGGCGCTCAAGTGCCAGGTGCTGGGCGAGAACGGCAAGCCGGTGGTGCTGTCCATGGGTTGCTACGGCATCGGCGTGTCCCGCGTGGTCGCCGCGGCCATCGAGCAGAACCACGATGACAAGGGCATCATCTGGAACGACGCCCTGGCACCGTTCCAGATCGCCCTGGTACCGCTGCGCTACGAAACCGAGGTGGTCCGCGAGGCGACCGACAAGCTGTACGCCGAACTGACCGCCGCCGGCTACGAAGTGCTGCTGGACGACCGCGACAAGAAGACCAGCCCCGGCATCAAGTTCGCCGACATGGAGCTGATCGGCATTCCGCATCGCATCGTCGTCAGCGACCGTGGCCTGGCCGAAGGCAACCTGGAGTACAAGCACCGCACCGAGTCCGACGCCCAGGCGTTGCCGCTCAATGACGTGCTGGCCTTCCTGCAGGCCCGTATCCGCCGCTGATAACTGTTGCGCGAGTGATCATGTCCAAGCGAAGTACCTATACCCTGGGGGGCGCCGCACTGTGCGGCGCCCTGCTCCTCGGCGGCTGTGCCAACCAGATGTCCCAGCGCAGCGACCACGAGGAGCGCGTCGAGCGCAAACTGCTCGAACATAGTCTGCAGATCGATGTCGGCGAGCCCAAGGTCATGGAGCTTCCGCAGCGGCGCGTGCGCATCCACGAACAACAACGCTTCGAGGTCACCGAGTTCGAGGTGACCCGCCATTACGACCGCTACACCCCCTACCAACCCTGGCGGGAGATCTACGAAATCCCGTTGGGCGCGGTGGCGGTGGTGGCCGGCATCGGTGCCAACGTGGTCAACGTGTTCGCCTTGGGCAACCTGCCGGACAGCGTCACCCACGACTGGCTCAGTTATGGCGTGGCCGGGCTCAACCCGTTCATGAACGTGCAGTCCAATGGGCGCGCCCAACAGAACCTGGCGGGAATCAGCGAAGTCGAGAAAGGCAAGCGCGAGGAGTTCACCAGCCTGCCCTGGAACGAGCGCCTGGTTGAGGTCAAGGCCGGCAAGAAGACCCACGAGCTGACCACCGACAAGAACGGCGTGCTGCGCCTGAACCTGCTGGACAGCCCGTTCTCCGAGCAGAACCTCAACCACGTCGGCACCTTGCACCTGCAAGTGGTCGACGAGGACAAGGGCGTGCGCGGCGATGCCAGCCTGTTGGTCAGCGGCAACCTGCGCAGCAAGCTGCTCGAGGCCCACGAGCTGATCTTCGACGACCTCGAGGACGACGATGTCGGCCAGTGGGTACACCGGGTCAAGCGCCTGTCGGAACTGGGCCTGGAAGAAGAAGCCAGCGAACTGGAGCAAAGCCTGATCGAGCTGACCCGCAACGATCCGGAGCTGCAACAGGAGTTCCTGCAAAGCCTGACCAAGGCGACCGGGCGACTGGTTGCCGACCCTGGCGTGCATTGATGCCGTGACAAGCAAAGGGCCGCGAAGCGGCCCTTTCCTTTATAGGCGCTCAAACAACTCCAACTGTTCATGCGCGCCACGCAGGTCCCGCAGCCGCACACCTACCCCCAGCAAGCGCACCGGCTTGCCACCCCGGGCGAACGCCTGGCTCAGCAACTGCCGGTAACTCTCCAGGTCGCGTCCCGCCCCCGCCTGCTCCAGGGTCGTCTGGCTGAAGTCATGGAACTTGACCTTCACGAAAGGCTTGTCGGGGCGATAACTGCTGTCCATCCGCGCGATCCGCTCATTCAGGCTGTCCAGCAAGGCCGGCAGCTTTTCCAGGCAAGTGGCCAGGTCCGGCAGGTCTTGGTCGTAGGTGTTTTCCACGCTCACGGACTGTCGCCGGCTGTCATTGTGTACCGCGCGCTCGTCGATACCCCGCGCCAGCCCCCACAGCCGCTCGCCGAAACTGCCGAATTCACGCACCAGGGCCAATCGCGACCAATCGCGCAACGACAGACAGGTGTCAATTCCCAGCCGCGAGAGCTTGTCCGCCGTGACCTTGCCCACCCCATGCAGACGCGCTACCGGCAGCTCGGCGACGAACGCCTCGACCTGGTCCGGCGTGATGACGAACAGGCCGTTGGGCTTGCGCCAGTCGCTGGCGATCTTGGCCAGAAACTTGTTCGGCGCCACCCCGGCAGACACCGTGATGTGCAACTGCTGGGCGACCCGTCGGCGGATGTCCTGGGCGATGCGCGTGGCACTGCCGGCAAACCATTGGCTGTCGCTGACATCCAGGTAGGCTTCATCCAGCGACAGCGGCTCGATCAACTCGGTGTAGTCGCGAAAGATCGTGTGAATTTCCCGCGAGGCTTCGCGGTAGGCCTCGAAACGCGGCTTGACGATCTCCAGGTCAGGGCACAGTTTCAATGCATGCCCCGAGGCCATCGCCGAGCGCACACCATAGGCGCGTGCTTCGTAGTTGCAGGTGGCGATCACTCCGCGCTGACCCGGCTGCCCACCCACTGCCATCGGCCGACCGACCAGGCGCGGGTCGTCGCGCATCTCGATGGCGGCGTAGAAACAGTCACAATCAATGTGGATGATCTTGCGCAGGGACATGGATGACAGCCACTACTGTAAATTCATACAGATACTACCGTAAGGTCGACAACCGAGACAGCCTGACCGCGACAATCGGGCTGAAAGCCCCGTCGCGACTGACCCGCGCCCCGATCAGGGACGCTAAGGGTTTGAACGAAAAAGGATTTTTTTAAATTATTGCTTGACACCCCCAGGGAAATCCGTAGAATTCGATCTCACAGGCGCGGGATGGAGCAGCCTGGTAGCTCGTCGGGCTCATAACCCGAAGGTCGTCGGTTCAAATCCGGCTCCCGCAACCAGATTCAAGAAAAGGCCACTGTTTCGACAGTGGCCTTTTTTATTGCCTGAAATTCGACTGCATCACGGGCAGTCGCTATGCCGGTGCTCGCCGGTAAAATCGGCCCACACACCTGTCATTGCGAAAAATAACGAAAAATCAAAGATTAACGCTTGACACCCAAGCGCCAATCCGTAGAATGCACACCACTGACGCGGGATGGAGCAGCCTGGTAGCTCGTCGGGCTCATAACCCGAAGGTCGTCGGTTCAAATCCGGCTCCCGCAACCATATTCGTCAGAACAAACCCCACTTATCGAAAGGTAAGCGGGGTTTGTTGCATTCAGCCCTCCGCAACACGCCCCCCCGCCTGCCGCCATCGCCCGCCCAGCCCTGTCCACACGGCTGAATGAACTATCTTTAACTATCCTGAAACAGATTAAGACACCGGCCCGGAGTAATATTCGGACACGTTTTCCAAAGGGACTTTCACTTGGCCGTACCTTGCCCTCGCCTCGCGCGCACCGCTCGAGGTTTCTCATGACCACGCCCACTCAAGACACCCAGGCTCCGCTGACCGCGGCCCTGCCAACGGCCGCACAACGCCTGCCCTGGCTTGAGCGCCTGAGCAAGTATCGGCAACCACTGGGGCTGGCCCTGACCCTGCTGCTGTTCGCCCTCGGCCTGATCGCCTGTCGCCACCTGCTGAGCGAACTGGACATCTACGCCCTGCACGATGCCATGCTCAGTGTGCCGAGCCATGCCTTGCTCGGCGCATTCCTGGCCACGGCGGTCGGTTTCGTGATTCTGCTGGGCTATGAATGGTCGGCCAGCCGTTACGCTGCCGTGCACCTGCCACCCCGCACCCTGGTGCTGGGCGGCTTCAGCGCCTTCGCCATCGGTAACGCCGTTGGCCTGTCGATACTGTCCGGCGGATCGGTGCGCTATCGCCTCTATGCTCGCCAAGGCCTGGGCGCCGCGGAAGTCGCGCGCATGACGGTATTCGCCAGCCTGTCGCTGGGTTGCGCCCTTCCGCCACTGGCGGCGCTGGCCACCCTGAGCGACCTGCCGGCCGCGGCAACCGCGCTGCGCCTGCCCGCGCCACTGCTGGGCGGTATCGCAATTGCCGTGCTGGTCGCAGCCGCAGCCCTGGTGATGGGCCTGTATCGCCGTCGCCTGCCTGAACAACCGCTGGCCGATAACCTGCTGGTGCAATTCGGCCGACGCACCTTGCGTTTGCCGGGCGCGCGCCTGACCCTGCTGCAACTGCTGATCACCGCCCTGGATGTCGCCGCCGCAGCAACCGTGCTCTATCTGCTGCTGCCAGAAGCCCCGCCCTTCGGCGCCTTCGTACTGGTGTACCTGCTGGCCCTCGCCGCCGGGGTGCTCAGCCATGTGCCGGGGGGCGTCGGCGTGTTCGAAGCCATCCTGCTGGCAGCCTTCGCCAACCAGTTGGGCGCCGCGCCATTGGCCGCCGCGCTGTTGTTGTACCGGCTGATCTACGTGGTCCTACCATTGCTGGTGGCCTGTGTACTGCTGCTGGCCAATGAAGCCCGTCGCCTGATGGTCACCCAGCAAGCGATCCGCGCCGCCTCCGGCCTGGCCGCACCGGTACTGGCGATCCTGGTATTTCTCTCCGGCGTGGTGCTGCTGTTCTCCGGCGCCACCCCGGAGATCGACAGCCGCCTGGAGCACATGGGCTTCCTGATCCCGCACCGCTTGATCGACGCCTCGCACTTTGGCGCCAGCCTGATCGGCGTGCTTTGCCTGCTGCTGGCCCAGGGCCTGCGCCGGCGCCTGTCGGCGGCCTGGCTGCTGACCACCGTGCTGCTGCTGGTGGGTGCGCTGCTGTCGCTGCTCAAGGGCTTCGACTGGGAAGAAGCCAGCCTGATGTGCTTCACCGCCGCCCTGCTCGCCCTGTTCCGACGTTCGTTCTATCGCCCCAGCCGCCTGCTGGAGCTGCCGTTCTCGCCGGTGTACCTGGTGGCCAGCGCCTGCGTGGTCGGCGCCTCGGTGTGGCTACTGCTGTTCGCCTACCAGGATGTGCCCTACACCCACAAGCTGTGGTGGCAGTTCACCCTGGATGCCGATGCGCCACGCGCCTTGCGCGCGGCACTGGGCAGCGCGGTGCTGCTGGTGGTGGTTTCGCTGACCTGGCTGCTGCGCACCGCCCGCCCGGTGATTCACCTGCCCAACGACGAAGAGCTGCAACGGGCCAATCGCATCCTGCTGGCCTCCGACCAGCCCGACGGCGGCCTGGCACTGACCGGCGACAAGGCCCTGCTGTTCCATCCCAGCGACAATGCCTTCCTTATGTATGCCCGCCGTGGCCGCAGCCTGGTGGCGCTGTACGACCCGATCGGCCCGGCCCAGGAACGCGCCGAGATGATCTGGCAGTTCCGCGACCTGTGCGACCTGCACCACGCCCGCCCGGTGTTCTACCAGGTGCGCGCGGAGAACCTGCCGTTCTACATGGACATCGGCCTGACGGCAATCAAGCTCGGCGAGGAGGCTCGGGTCGACCTGCGCCGCTTCGACATCGACGCCAAGGGCAAGGAGATGAAAGACCTGCGCTACACCTGGAACCGTGGCGGTCGCGATGGCCTGACCCTGGAAATCCATGAGCCCGGTCAGGCACCACTGGCCGAGCTCAAGGAAATTTCCGACGCCTGGCTCAGCGGCAAGAACGTGCGCGAGAAAGGCTTCTCCCTCGGTCGCTTCAGCCCCGAGTACCTGCAGCACTTCCGCATCGCGCTGATCCGCTTCCAGGGTCGTCCGGTAGCCTTCGCCAACCTGCTGGAAACCCACAGCAACGAACTGGCCAGCCTCGACTTGATGCGCGCCCACCCAGAGGCGCCGAAGCTGACCATGGAATTCATGATGATCGGCCTGATCCTGCACTATAAGAGCCACGACTATGGCCGCTTCAGCCTGGGCATGGTGCCCCTTTCCGGCTTGCAGCCGCGCCGTGGCGCGCCCTTGACCCAGCGCCTGGGTTCGATGGTGTTCCAACGCGGCGAGCAGCTATACAACTTCCAGGGCCTGCGGCGCTTCAAGGACAAGTTCCAGCCGGACTGGGAACCCCGCTACATGGCCGTGCCAGCCGGGCTCGACCCGCTGGTGGCGCTGGCCGATACCGCCGCCCTGATCGCTGGCGGCCTGACTGGATTGGTGAAACGTTGATGATCCGACGCTACTGGCTGTACCTATTGATCCCCCTGCTGCTGGCCGCGCTGGCAGGTGCCACGGCCTTCTGGCTGTGGACCCGCCCAGCCCCCGAGGCGCGGGTGGAACACCTGACGCTCAGCGATGGCAGCAGCCTGACCCGCGCCACTCCCGGCGTGCATGCCAAGGCCCGGGTGGCCATCGGTGTGCCTCAGGACCAGGCCCTGACCGACAAACAACTGCTCGACCTCAGCCAGGCTGGCGAAGCCCAGCTGGTGCAGGTGCTGCTGCCACCCACCGACTGCGCCAAGCAACAAGCGGCGATGGACCTGGCCCTGACCCAGTTGGCCGACAAACCGACCCTGGTCGCCGGCATCGGCCCCGGCGCAGCCCAAGCCTGGCGCTGGCTGGCCAGCCAGACCGACGACAAGGCCCGGGCCATCTCGGTGGACTTCAACCTCGAGCAGCCAGGCTGCCAGGCCACGCTGCCCAAGGCCGCGCCCCACGGTCACTGGAATGTGGCCTGGAACGACAACCCGGACGACGCCAGCGCCGCCTTCGTGCGTGACCAGGCCAACGCCGAAACCAGCATCGCCGACTACGACATCCACCTGCCCCAGGTACTCAAGGCCCAGCTGACCCAGGCCCTGGTCGGCCAGGATGGCAATGCCCTGGCAATCCCGGTGGTAGAGGTGCCCGCCGGGCAGACCACCGACACCGTCACCTTGTTCCTTTCCGGTGACGGTGGCTGGCGCGACCTGGACCGTGATGTGGCCGGGGAAATGGCCAAGCTTGGCTTCCCGGTGGTGGGGATCGACACCCTGCGCTACTACTGGCAGCACAAGACCCCGGAACAAAGCGCCGCCGACCTGTCCGAGCTGATGCAGCACTACCGGCAGAAATGGGGCACCAAGCGCTTCGTCCTGACTGGCTATTCGTTCGGCGCCGATGTGCTGCCGGCCATCTACAACCGCTTGTCCGCCGAAGACCAGAAGCGCATCGACGCGGTGATCCTGCTGGCCTTCGCTCGCAGCGGCAGCTTCGAGATCGAGGTCGAGGGCTGGCTGGGCAAGGAAGGCCAGGAGGCGCCAACTGGGCCGGAGATGGCCAAGCTGCCGGCGTCCAAGGTGGTATGCATTTATGGCGTGGAAGAAACCGACGAGAGCGGCTGCACCGACAAGACCGCGGTGGGCGAGCGCATGAAGCTGCCTGGCGGCCACCACTTCGACGAGAACTACCCGGCCCTGGCCAAGCGCCTGATCGATGAGATCGAGACGCGCCAGGGGAAGTCCAGCGTCGCTGAAAAATGATGTGAAAGCGGTCCTATCGCGGGGCAAGCCCGCTCCCACAAGGCCATCTCTGGCTTCGTGGGAGCGGGCTTGCCCCGCGATGCTTTCATCCTCAGATCTCGACCTGGGTCCCCAGCTCGATCACCCGATTGAGCGGCAGGTTGAAAAACCGCAGGTTGCCGTTGGCATTCTTCAGCAGGAATGCGAACAGGTTGCCGCGCCAGCGTGACATCCCCTCCAGCCGCGACGCGATCACCGTCTCCCGGCTCAAGAAATACGTGGTCCGCATCGGGCTGAAGTCCAACCCGTCCAAGTGGCACAGCTTCAACGCCGCCGGCACATCCGGTTCGTCCATGAAGCCGAAGTGCAGCAGCACGCGGAAGAATCCGTCGCCATAGGCTTCCACCTCGAAGCGCTCATGCTCCGGCACCCGTGGCCGGTCTTCGCTGACCACCGTCAGCAACACCACCTGGCTGTGCAGCACCTGGTTGTGCAGCATATTGTGCAGCAGCGCATGGGGCACGGCGTCTGGCCGGGCGGTGAGGAACACCGCGGTGCCCTCGACCCGGTGCGGCGGCTGCACGCGGATGCTGCTGATGAACACCGGCAGCGGCAGCGCGCCCTCGTCGATGCGATCGACCAGGATCTGCTTGCCCCGCTTCCAGGTGCTCATCAGCACGAACAGCACGATCCCCGCCAAGACCGGAAAGGCGCCGCCCTGGACGATCTTCGGCACGTTGGCGGCGAAGAACAGCCCGTCGACCAGCAAGAAGCCCACCAGCAACGGCACCGCCAATACTGGCGGCCACTTCCACAACAGCAACATGACAGCCGAAACCAGAATCGTGGTCATCAGCATGGTGCCGGTCACCGCCACGCCATAGGCCGCCGCCAGGGCGCCAGACGACTCGAAACCGATCACCAGCAACACCACGCCGACCATCAGCGTCCAGTTCACCGCGCCGATGTAGATCTGCCCCTGCTCGTCGCTGGAGGTGTGCTGGATCTGCATGCGCGGCACATAGCCCAGCTGGATGGCCTGGCGGGTCAGGGAGAAGGCTCCCGAGATCACCGCCTGGGAGGCGATCACCGTGGCCATGGTGGCCAACCCCACCAGCGGCAGCAGCGCCCAGCTCGGCGCCAGCAGGTAGAACGGGTTGCGCGCGGCCTCCGGGTTCTGCAGCAGCATCGCCCCCTGGCCGAAGTAGTTGAGCACCAGCGCCGGCAGCACCAGGGCGAACCAGGCGCGGGCGATCGGCTTGCGGCCGAAGTGCCCCATGTCGGCGTACAGCGCCTCGGCGCCGGTCAGCGCCAGCACCACCGCGCCGAGGATCGCCACGCCCATGCCCGGGTGCACGATGAAGAAATTCAGCGCCCAGCCCGGGTTGAAGGCCTTGAGCACTTCCGGGCTCTGGGCGATGCCATGCACGCCCAAGGCCCCCAGCACCACGAACCAGGTGACCATGATCGGGCCGAACAACTTGCCGATCTTCTCGGTGCCATGCTTTTGCACCAGGAACAGCGCCACCAGCACCACCAGCGAAATCGGCACCACCCAGTGGTCGATGCCCTCGAACGCCAGGCCCATGCCCTCCACCGCCGACAGCACCGACACCGCCGGGGTGATCATGCTGTCGCCATAGAACAGCGAGGCGCCGACCAGGCCACAGCCGACCATCAACGCCCGCAGCTTCGGATGACTGGCCGTGGCCCGCCGTGCCAGCGCGGTCAGCGCCATGGTGCCGCCCTCGCCCTGGTTGTCGGCACGCAGGATGAACATCACGTACTTGAACGACACCACCCACAACAGCGACCAGAGGATCAGCGACAGGATGCCCAGCACCCCGTCATGGTTGACCGTTACCCCGTACCCGCCGGTGAAGACTTCCTTGAGGGTATACAACGGGCTGGTGCCGATATCGCCATAGACCACCCCGACAGCTGCCACCAACAGGCCCAACGACCGCGTTGCGCCCTGCCCGCCTTCGGCGTGACTGCTTGCCTGAACCATCGACCACTCCCGCAGAAGGCCTTCTAGACCGTTTGAATTGCCACCCGCGCCAGGGCATCCCCGATGCCCCCGCGCAACGGCGCGAAGCATAGCGCAGCGTTCGTCGCATTTCTGCTGGTAAAGCGACCTTGTGCTCGCTAGAATTGCGCACTTTTTGATCAGAGGCGCCCAAAGCGCCCTCCAGGAGCGCCCCCGTCAACGGCCGGGCGACCTGTCTTCAATACCGAGGTTAGCCATGTCCACCACTCCCGCCACTCCCAAGGTAGGCTTTGTCAGTCTGGGTTGCCCAAAGGCCCTGGTCGATTCCGAGCGCATCCTCACCCAGCTGCGCATGGAAGGCTATGAAGTCGTGCCCACCTACGAGGACGCCGACGTGGTGGTGGTCAACACCTGCGGCTTCATCGACAGCGCCAAGGCCGAGTCGCTGGAGGTGATCGGCGAGGCGATCAAGGAGAACGGCAAGGTCATCGTCACCGGCTGCATGGGTGTCGAGGAAGGCAATATCCGCGACGTGCACCCCAGCGTGCTGTCGGTCAGCGGCCCACAGCAGTACGAGCAGGTGGTCAACGCCGTGCACGAGGTGGTGCCACCGCGTCAGGACCACAACCCGCTGATCGACCTGGTGCCGCCGCAGGGCGTCAAGCTGACCCCGCGCCACTACGCCTACCTGAAGATTTCCGAAGGCTGCAACCACAGCTGCAGCTTCTGCATCATCCCGTCGATGCGCGGCAAGCTGGTCAGCCGCCCGGTCGGCGAAGTGCTGAGCGAGGCCGAGCGCCTGGTCAAGGCCGGCGTCAAGGAGATCCTGGTGATTTCCCAGGACACCAGCGCCTATGGCGTCGACGTCAAGTACAAGACCGACTTCTGGAACGGCCGCCCGGTCAAGACCCGCATGCTCGAGCTGTGCGAGGCCCTGAGCAGCCTGGGTGCCTGGGTGCGCCTGCACTATGTGTACCCGTATCCGAACGTCGACGACGTGATCCCGCTGATGGCCGCCGGCAAGATCCTGCCTTACCTGGACATTCCGTTCCAGCACGCCAGCCCCAAGGTGCTCAAGTCGATGAAGCGCCCGGCCTTCGAAGACCGCACCCTGGCGCGCATCAAGAACTGGCGCGAGCAATGCCCTGAACTGGTGATCCGCTCGACCTTCATCGTCGGCTTCCCGGGCGAGACCGAAGAGGACTTCCAGTACCTGCTCGACTGGCTGACCGAAGCCCAGCTCGACCGCGTTGGCTGCTTCCAGTACTCGCCGGTCGAAGGCGCCCCGGCCAACGACTTGGGCCTGGAAGAAGTACCGGATGACGTCAAGCAGGCGCGCTGGGACCGCTTCATGGCCCACCAGCAGGCGATCAGCGCCGCACGCCTGCAACAGCGCATCGGCAAGGAGATCGAAGTGCTCATCGACGAGGTCGAGGAACAAGGTTCGGTCGGCCGCAGCTTCTTCGACGCGCCAGAGATCGACGGCAGCGTGTTCATCGACGGCAACCATGGCTTCAAGCCGGGCGACAAAGTGCGTTGCCGGGTGGTCGATGCCGACGAGTACGATATGTGGGCCGAGCCCATCTGAACGATAACCGTCTGAAAATACCCCGCCCACTGGCGGGGTATTTTTTTGCATCTATGTTTTCCTCATTGGCCTCGAGGACCCATGGATGCCAGCCACTCTCACGCTGCAAACCCCGCACCTGAGCGACTACCCCGAGCTGGTGCGGGTCTGGGAAGCCTCGGTGCGCGCCACCCACGACTTCCTCCCCGACGCCTATATCCTGCTGCTGCGCGAACGCGTGCTGGAACGTTACCTGGATGCGGTGATGCTGGTCTGCTGCAAGGACCACAAACGACGCATCCTCGGCTTTGCCGGGGTCGCCAATGGCCGGGTCGACATGCTCTTCGTCGCCCCGCACGCCCGTGGCCAGGGCGTTGGCAAGCGCCTGCTGCGCCATGCGGTGGCCGAGCTCAACGCCGAGCGCCTGGATGTCAACGAACAGAACCCGCAGGCTCTGGGCTTCTACCTGCATGAAGGCTTCGAGGTGTGCGGACGTTCAGAAACAGACGGCCTCGGGCAGCCATACCCCCTACTGCACATGCGGCTGATTCGCACAGGATCCTAAGATCTCGGCCAACGACGCCATTACCGCGTTCCGAAATGGTGGTAATGACATCGATTTGCAGCCGCAAGCCTGCCGGGGCAGGTACAATGACGGTTTTCCCTGCCGCGTGAAACCATTGTCCATGTCCGACCCCATTCGCCTGTCCAAACGCCTCATCGAACAGCTGGGCTGCTCCCGCCGAGAGGCCGAACTGTATATCGAAGGTGGCTGGGTCACCGTCGATGGCGTGGTGGTCGAGCAGCCGCAGTTCAAGGTCGCCGAGCAACGCGTCGAGCTGTTGCCCGGCGCCCGCGCCGAGGCGCTCGAGCCGGTCACCCTGCTGCTTCACCAGCAGGCCGGCCAGGCGCTGAATACCGCGCAGGCGAGCATGACCCTCGCCAGCCTCAGCGAAGCCCACCGCGAAGGCGTGCGCGCCTTGCACGGGCACTTCGCCCGGCAGGCCTGCGTCGCCCCACTGCTGCCCGGCGCCAGCGGCCTGCAGCTGTTCACCCAGGACTGGCGGGTGACCCGCAAGCTCGACGCCGACCTGCGCCGCATGGAACAGGAATACATCGTCCAGGTCAGCGGCGAAGCCAAGCCGGGCGCGCTAGAGCGCCTGGCCCGCGGCGTCGAACGCAAGGGCGTCGAGCTGCCCAAGGCCAAGGCCAGCTGGCAGAACGAGCAGCACCTGCGCATGGTCCTGAAAAACCCGCAGCCTGGGGTCATCGAGCAACTGTGCGAGACCGCCGGCCTCAAGGTGCTGGGCATGCGCCGCATCCGCCTGGGTGGCGTGTCGATGGGCAAGCTGGCGCAGGGTCAATGGCGCTACCTGGCCGCCACCGAACGTTTCTAGCCTCACCGCCGCGCCACGACCGGCGCGGCACCTGAACAGGATTCGCTGCAATGAACCACAACGATGTACTGCGCAGCCTGCGCTACATGCTCAAGGCCAACGACCTGAAAATGGCCGAGATCATCAAGCTCTCGGGCCTGGAGGTTTCCGCCGAGGCCATCGCCGGCTACGTCAAGAAGGAAGAAGAACCTGGCTTCGTGCGCTGCCCGGAACAGGTCATGGCGCATTTCCTCGATGGCCTGGTGATTCACCGCCGTGGCCGTGACGATAGCCGCCCGCCGCAACCGATCGAGGTACCGGTCACCAACAACACCATCCTCAAGAAGCTGCGCGTAGCCTTCGAGCTCAAGGAAGACGACCTGCACGCGGTGCTCAAGGCGGCCAACTTCCCGGTCTCCAAGCCTGAGCTGAGCGCGCTGTTCCGCAAGGTCGGCCACGACAACTACCGCCCGTGCGGCGACCAGTTGCTGCGCAACTTCCTCAAGGGGCTCACCCTGCGCGTGCGCGGTTGAGGCAGTGATGCAGCATACGGTCTCGCCAGTCGGTATCCTGCGCTCCTGTTTCAAGGAGAAATTCGCCATCCCGCGCCAACCGCAGCTGGCACCGGCCGCCCGCGGCGTGCTGGAGCTGCTGCCGCCCTTTGACCAGGGCGATGCCGTTGCAGGACTGGAACAGGTCAGCCATGTCTGGTTGCTGTTCCTGTTCCATCAGGCACTGGAAGACAAGCCACGGCTCAAGGTGCGCCCTCCGCGCCTGGGCGGCAACAAGAGCATGGGCGTGTTCGCCACCCGGGCGACCCACCGCCCCAATGGCATCGGCCAGTCGGTGGTGCGCCTGGAGGGCGTCGAGCCGGGGCGTTTGCTGCTGTCGGGGATCGACCTGCTGGACGGTACGCCGGTGCTGGATATCAAGCCTTATGTGCCGTATGCGGACAGCATTGCCGGCGCGAGCAACCTGATGGCCAATGATGCACCAGAGGCGATTGCCGTCGACTGGAGCGAAAGCGCCCTGCCCCAAGCCCGCGACCATGCACTGCGCCTGGCTCAACCACTGGTGGAGCTGATCGAGCAGTGCCTTGCGCAGGACCCGCGGCCGGCCTACCAGGTACCGCCTGCGGAGCGGCTCTACGGGGTGAAGTTTTGGGATGTGCAGGTCAGGTGGCACTACCCGCAACCGGATCGAATCCGGGTGCTGGAAGTGGTGCGGGAAAGCTGAAGCTGTTTCGGCCTCTTCGCGGGTAAACCCGCTCCCACAGGCTCCACAAAACACTGTGGGAGCAACTGTCTTGCTCAACCGCTAAAGCTAGCGCGATCCCTGTGGGAGCGGGCTTGCCCCGCGAACACCGGCGCAGCCGGTGCCAGGCACCGCGTCGCTTGCATCTCGGGTAAGCCCGCGCCCACAGGTGTAGTGCATGGCCTAAAGCCTGCGCGGTCGCTGTGGGAGCGGGTTTACCCGCGAAGAGGCCAGCACTGGCAACCTCGATCTTGCAGGCATAAAAAAACGCAGACCCAGGTCTGCGTTTTTCATCAGCGCGACTCGCCTTACTTCTCGACGAACGCACGCTCGATCAGGTAGTCGCCCGGTTCGCGCATGCGCGGGGAGATCTTCAGGCCGAAGCTGTCCAGCACTTCGCTGGTTTCGTCGAGCATGCTCGGGCTGCCGCAGATCATCGCGCGGTCATCCTGCGGATTGATCGGCGGCAGGCCGATGTCGCTGAACAACTTGCCGCTGCGCATCAAGTCGGTCAAACGCCCCTGGTTCTCGAACGGCTCGCGGGTCACGGTCGGGTAGTAGATCAGCTTGTCGCGCACGGCATCACCGAAGAACTCGTTCTGCGGCAGGTGCTCGGTGATGAACTCGCGGTAGGCGACTTCATTCACGTAGCGCACGCCGTGGACCAGGATGACTTTCTCGAAACGCTCGTAGGTTTCCGGGTCCTGGATCACGCTCATGAACGGCGCAAGGCCGGTGCCGGTGCTCAGCAGGTACAGGTGCTTGCCCGGGTTCAGGTCGTCGAGCACCAGGGTGCCGGTAGGCTTCTTGCTGATGATGATCTCATCGCCTTCCTTCAGGTGCTGCAGCTGCGAGGTCAGCGGGCCATCCGGCACCTTGATGCTGAAGAACTCCAGGTGCTCTTCCCAGTTCGGCGAAGCGATGGAGTAGGCGCGCATGAGCGGACGGCCATTGTCCTGCTGCAGGCCGATCATCACGAACTGACCGTTCTCGAAGCGCAGGCCCGGGTCGCGGGTGCACTTGAAGCTGAACAGGGTGTCGTTCCAGTGGTGCACACTGAGGACACGTTCGTGGTTCATGTTGCTCATCGATGGGGCTCCTGAAGAAAAACGCGGCGCGCGCAAGACGCGCAGTTGCGCGATAGTTTAGGGGCAGCGACAATATCTGTTAACTGAATTATCAAGATATGTGTTATCGGTTATATAGATATG
Organism: Pseudomonas xantholysinigenes; assembly: GCF_014268885.2. Taxonomy (NCBI): domain Bacteria; kingdom Pseudomonadati; phylum Pseudomonadota; class Gammaproteobacteria; order Pseudomonadales; family Pseudomonadaceae; genus Pseudomonas; species Pseudomonas xantholysinigenes. The sequence goes on from NZ_CP077095.1 coordinate 4,173,012, forward strand.
CGATTCACACTTCGCCAGCTCCAGGTCTTCGTCGCCGTCGCCCAGCACCAGAGCGTGTCCCGGGCCGCTGGCGTGCTGGCCTTGTCGCAGTCGGCCGCCAGCACCTCGATCACCGAACTGGAGCGCCAGTCCAGCTGCCAGCTGTTCGATCGCGCCGGCAAGCGCCTGAGCCTCAACGCCCTTGGCCATCAATTGTTGCCGCAGGCCGTCGCCCTGCTCGACCAGGCCAAGGAAATCGAAGACCTGCTCAACGGCAAGTCCGGCTTCGGCTCGCTGGCCGTCGGCGCCACCCTGACCATCGGCAACTACCTGGCCACCTTGCTGATCGGCAGCTTCATGCAGATCCACCCGGAAAGCCAAGTGAAGCTGCATGTGCAAAACACCGCGCATATCGTGCAACAAGTCGCCCACTACGAAATTGACCTGGGTCTAATCGAAGGCGACTGCAACCACCCCGACCTGGAAGTGCAGCCCTGGGTGGAGGACGAACTGGTGGTGTTCTGCGCGCCGCAACATCCGCTGGCCAAGGCCGGCCAAGCCGATATCGAGCAACTGGCCCATGAAGCGTGGATCCTGCGCGAACAAGGTTCGGGGACGCGCCTGACCTTCGACCAGGCCATGCGCCATCATCGCGCCAACCTGAACATTCGCCTGGAGCTGGAGCACACCGAGGCAATCAAGCGCGCCGTGGAATCGGGCCTGGGCATTGGCTGCATCTCGCGCCTGGCCCTGCGCGACGCCTTCCGTCGCGGCAGCCTGGTGCCGGTGGAAACCCCCGCCCTGGACCTGGCGCGGCAGTTCTACTTCATCTGGCACAAGCAGAAATACCAGACCTCGGCCATGCGCGAGTTTCTCGAACTGTGCCGCAGCTTCACCGCTGGCGTGCGCCGCAGCGACGAGATCGTCCTGCCGCCGATCGCCTGAACATCAGCCGAGCAGGATCACACCCCAGACCAACGCCACCATGCTCATCGCCACCAGTTGTGCGGCGCTGCCCATGTCCTTGGCGTTCTTGGACAACGGGTGGCGGTCCAGGGAAATGCGGTCGATGGCCGCCTCCACCGCCGAGTTGAGCAGTTCGACGATCAACCCGAGCAAACACACGGCGATCAGGATCGCCCGCTCGCCACGGCTGACCGGCAACCAGAAGGCGATCGGGATCAGCAGCACATTGAGCAGCACCAGTTGGCGGAAGGCCGCCTCGCCCTTGAAGGCGGTGCGCAGGCCGTCGAACGAGTAGCCCGCGGCATTGACGATACGTTTGAGGCCGGTCTGGCCTTTGAATGGCGACATACGTGTCAGTCACTTCACCGGAAAAAAGGCCAGCAGGCTAGTCCAGCCGGAGTCAAAAAAGCGTGAAGCCACGCCCAATCAGGTGGTCGAAACCGATTCAAGTTGTTGCAACAGCAACGCCGCCTGGGTCCGCGTACGCACGCCCAGCTTGCGGAAGATGGCCGTCACGTGAGCCTTGATGGTGGCTTCCGAGACATTCAGCTCATAGGCGATCTGCTTGTTCAGCAAACCTTCACAGACCATGGTCAGTACCCGGAACTGTTGCGGGGTGAGGCTGGCCAGGCCTTCGCTGGCAGCCTTGGCTTCGGCCGAGACGTCGACTTTCTCGAACGCCTGGGGCGGCCACCAGACATCGCCGTCGAGCACGTTGCGCACCGCTTCCTGGATCTTGCTCAGTTCGCTGGACTTGGGAATGAAACCGCTGGCGCCAAATTCGCGGGACTTCACCACGACCGCTGCCTCTTCCTGGGCCGAAACCATCACCACAGGGATCTGCGGGTACTGCCCGCGCAACAGGACCAGGCCAGAGAAACCATAGGCGCCAGGCATGTTCAGGTCCAGCAGGACTAGGTCCCAGTCAGCTTTCTCGGTCAGGCTGGTTTCCAGTTCGGCGATGCTCGCCACTTCCACCAGGCGCACATCCGGGCCCAGGCCGAGGGTAACGGCCTGGCGCAGGGCGCTGCGAAACAACGGGTGGTCGTCGGCAATCAGGATTTCGTATGTGGCCATCGATCTAAGGATCCTGTTCTGTGCCGGGCGCTTGGGATACGGGTGCGCCTGGCAGGCAACTCATGGCGCGTACGGCAGGGCCGCCGGCCGGGATGGCACGGCGAAGTCCGGGGTAACAGCAGCTTCGTCGTGCCTGAAGCGGCGCCAAGGATGCCGAGCACGGACCGGGTGGTCAAGCCGGTCGACTCCGCCCACCCTGGCTGCCAGCCCCGACAGTATGAACCAAACCGCCGGGCCTGCCCCTTGGACTATAGGAAGGTATGCAAACGCTGGTGGACCTCATCCTGGTCGTCCAGCGGCAAGCGTCGCTTGCCACTGAGGTAGTGCAGGCTGAATACATCCAGGTAGGCGTCCAGGGCCTGGGAAGCCTGGTTGTCGCCGGCCAGGTCCAGGCACATGGCGGCCACCTCGGCGGTGCAGAAGTGGTCGTCGCGCTTGGAGCGGCGTAGGCGATAGCGCGACATCTGCTCGGCCTGCAGGCTCAATACCGGAAAACGGTCCAGGTACGGGCTCTTGCGGAACATCTTGCGCGCTTCGGTCCAGGTCGCGTCGAGCAGGATGAACAGCGGGCGCTTGCCCGGCTCACGCGTCACCTCGCTGACCACCCGCTCCTGGGTAACGAACTCACCAGGGAAGACGATGAAGGGCTGCCACTGCGGGTCGTCGAGCAGCGCCAGTAGACGCTCGTCCACAGAAGTGCGCAGCCAGCCGAAGGCCGAGGTGTCCTCGATCAGGTCGGCGATCAGCCAGCCGGTGTTGGTCGGCTTCAATGGCTCGGTGTCGTGCATCAGCAGGCATACGCCGGCCTCGGCCTCGACCTTGGGTTTCCAGGCGCACAGGCAATGCGTGGCGATCACCCGGCAATCCGGGCAGCGCTCGGCACGCGAGCCACGGGCGACGAAGGGTTTGATGCTGCGCGCCAGGCGCTCGGCGCGCAGGCGCGCTACCGCGTGGCTCATGACAGCTGGCCTTGGCAGGAAAGTGGGAGGGGCACGGCGACGACTCGATGAAAACAAAGCGCCCAGTCTACCAGAGCGCACGTCATTTGCCGTGCAGCCAACGGTGCCGCTCCTTTATAATCACGGGCTCTGGCGGCCTGGAAACCCTGCGGTTTCATGGAACGCCGCCCGCCGGCGCTGGTCAAAGCGCCTGTCATCGAACCAGGAGAGATTCATGCTGCGTCTTATCGTCCCGACCCTGAGCCTGCTGCTCGCCCTGCCCCTGGCCGCCCAGGCCGCGTCCAAGCAGGAGTACGAGCTGACCCAGATGCTGCAGAAGGTCGCCAAGGAAAGCAGCGTCGGCACCCCACGGGCCATCAACGAAGACATCCTCGACCAGGGCTACACCGTCGAAGGCAAGGCCCTGATCAACCACCTGAGCGTACGCCAGGAACATGCCGCGCGCATGCAGGCCAACCCTGCGCAGGTGCGCAGCCAGCTGGGTGACAGCGTATGCCGCAACAACGGTTATCGCCAGCTCATGTCCAAGGGCGCCGTGATGGTCTACCGCTTCAGCGTCTACAAGACCAACCAGCCGGTCATGGACCAGGCCTTCGACGCCGCCAGCTGCGTGGCCGGCAACAAGAAGAAGTGATTCAGGCCAGCTCGCCGCGGTCACTGGCGCGCCGTTGCTCATCATCGGCGCGCAGTTCGGCAAGCAAGGCCTGCAGGTAGCACGAATGTGCCTCGGCCCCCTGCAAGCGGCGCAGGCACTCCCCCTCCAGGCTCAGGTAATGAGCCTTCGCCTCGTACTCGAGCAACTGCAACAGTTGCCCATCCACCTCGATCACCAGCCGGTGCATACCGCCACCTCGCCGCATCGCCTTACTGCCCCCCAGTTAACCAAAGCCTTGCCATCCCCGGTTTCCGTCTGACCGGCGGTAACGCGCACCTGTGGCGGCACGAACTCACGCCAGCGTCTAGATTGATAACGAGTACCCATAACAACGACAACGCGATGGAATTGCCACTGCAACATGGCCTTGAAGGCCTACTGCAACGCTCGGGGGGCACACTCGAGCCACAGCAGCCAGCGACACACGCAGTGTCGCGGCCGGGACCCGCCATCGACCCGGTCAGAGGTTTTGCTGCAGAAGGAGACGTTGAATGCCTTATCAATCGAACGAGCTGTTGTTCAACCACTTCCGCGACCACGGCATCGACCTGATGCCTATCGAGCAACAACTGCAACTGGTCGCACCGAACAGCCCGAACCTGCCGCTGTACCGCGACATGCTGCTGACAGTCCTGCGCATGGCCCATGACGACCGTAACCGCTGGAATGCCAAGATCACCCTGCAGGCCCTGCGCGAGCTGGACCATTCGTTCCGCACCCTCGAACACTACAAGGGCCGACGCAAGGTCACGGTATTCGGCTCGGCGCGCACGCCCCTGGAGCACCCGATGTATGCCCTGGCCCGCGAGCTTGGCGCCACCCTGGCGCGCTCGGACCTGATGGTCATCACCGGGGCGGGCGGCGGCATCATGGCCGCGGCCCACGAGGGCGCGGGTACCGACCACAGCCTGGGCTTCAACATCACCCTGCCCTTTGAACAGCACGCCAACGCCACGGTAGACGGCACCGATAAACTGCTGCCGTTCCACTTCTTCTTCATTCGCAAACTGTTCTTTGTCAAGGAAGCCGACGCGCTGGTGCTCTGCCCCGGCGGCTTCGGCACCCTCGACGAGGCGCTGGAGGTGCTGACGCTGATCCAGACCGGCAAGAGCCCCCTGGTGCCGGTAGTGCTGCTTGACTCCCCCGGCGGCAGCTTCTGGCGCGACGCGCTGGGCTTCATCAGTCGCCAGCTCGAGGAAAACCGCTACATCTTGCCAAGCGACCTCAAACTGGTGCGCCTGGTGCACAGCGCCGATGAAGCGGTCGAGGAAATCAACCAGTTCTACAGCAACTACCACTCCAGCCGCTGGCTGAAGAACCAGTTCGTGATCCGCATGCACCATCCGCTCAGCGAGGCAGCCTTGCATGATGTGGAGGAAGGTTTTGCCGACTTGCGCCTGAGCGGCAGGTACCACCAGCAAGCCGACAGCGGTGCCGAGCACGAGGAAGGCGACTTCAGCCGTCTCACCCGCCTGACCTTCGCCTTCAATGGTCGAGACCAGGGGCGCCTGCGGGAATTGGTGGACTTCATCAACCTGCCGGAAAACTGGGCCAAGCCGCAGCCGATGCACACCACCCAGCACGCCAGGGATGCCCTGCGGGCAAGCTGAACGCAAAAAGGCCTGTAGGGCTGGCGCTTTTCGCGCCAGCCCTACAGGCCTTTAGTAATCATCGAGATCGCGACCGCTAAGCAGACGTCCGATCATGTCCATCGGGAAGCCACGGTAAGCGAGAAACCGCGTTTGCTGTGCCCGGCTACGCGGGTCTTGAGGTCGCTGCCCGGCGAACTTGCGCTGCCACACATCCCGCAGTTGCGTCGCCCAGTCCACTTCGCTGTCGCGCAAGGCCTGGTCGATATCGCCACGGATCAAGCCACGCTGGCCAAGCTCCTCGCGAATGCGCGCGGGACCATAGCCCGCGTTGGAGCGGTAGCGGATAAAGCTTTCCAGGTAACGGGCCTCACTGAGTAGCCCCTCTTCGGCAAGCCGATCGAGCGCAGGCTCGATCAGCTCATCCGGCGCGCCGCGCTGACGCAGCTTGCGCGTCAGCTCGACGCGACCATGCTCGCGGCGTGCGAGCAGGTCCATGGCTGTCCGCCGAACGGCGACGGGGGTGTCGAGTACGACGGACATGGTGCCAATCAATAACCGGCGTCGGCGTCAGCCAGGTCGTCGGCATCGGCTTCAGCGGCAGCCGCCTTGGCCGCAGCAGCAACAGCACCCGAGGTCAGCAGCTTATCGCGGATCTGCTTCTCGATTTCGGCGCCGATGGCCGGATTCTCTTGCAGGTACTTGGCGGCGTTGGCCTTGCCCTGGCCGATCTTGTTGCCCTGGTAGCTGTACCAGGCACCGGATTTTTCCACCAGGCCCTGGGAAACACCCAGGTCGATGATTTCGCCGTTGCGGTAGATACCCTTGCCGTAGAGGATCTGGAATTCGGCCTGGCGGAATGGCGGCGAGACCTTGTTCTTGACGATCTTGACGCGGGTTTCGCTACCGACCACTTCGTCGCCTTCCTTGACCGCGCCGGTACGACGGATGTCCAGGCGCACCGAGGCGTAGAACTTCAGGGCGTTACCGCCGGTGGTGGTTTCCGGGCTGCCGAACATCACGCCGATCTTCATACGGATCTGGTTGATGAAGATGACCAGGCAGTTGGCGTTCTTGATGTTACCGGTAATCTTGCGCAGCGCCTGGGACATCAGGCGGGCCTGCAGGCCGACGTGCATGTCGCCCATCTCGCCTTCGATCTCGGCCTTGGGCACCAGGGCGGCCACGGAGTCGACGATGATCACGTCGACGGCGTTGGAACGCACCAGCATGTCGGTGATTTCCAGGGCCTGTTCGCCGGTGTCCGGCTGCGAGACCAGCAGGTCGTCGACGTTGACGCCCAGTTTGCCGGCGTATTCGGGATCAAGGGCGTGCTCGGCGTCGACGAAGGCGCAGGTGGCGCCGTTCTTCTGGGCTTCGGCGATGACCGAGAGGGTCAGCGTGGTCTTACCCGAGGACTCCGGGCCATAGATCTCGACGATACGGCCCTTCGGCAGGCCGCCAATGCCCAGGGCGATGTCCAGGCCCAGGGAACCGGTGGAGATGGCGGGAATGGCCTGGCGCTCGTGGTCGCCCATGCGCATGACCGCGCCCTTGCCGAATTGGCGTTCGATTTGACCCAGGGCCGCAGCCAAGGCGCGCTTCTTGTTGTCGTCCATTGAAATCCTCACGTGATCGACGGGGCCCTGGGGCCGGAACAACTGTATAAGTAGCCAGTATTATTCCACAGGGATTCGTTTCCGCAAACCCCCGCTGGACGATTTACTCGGCACCAAGCTGTAACAAGCCGTCTAGCGCGGCGATCACCGTCTGTCGGCGCACCGCTTCGCGGTCGCCGTCGAAGTGCCGGCGCTCGCTGCTCACGTGCTCGCCGTCGGCCCAGGCCAGCCACACCGTGCCCACCGGTTTGGCGGCTGAGCCGCCATCCGGCCCGGCCACCCCGCTCACCGCCACGGCGAAGCGCGCCCCGCTGGCGGCCCGGGCACCGCGGACCATGGCCTCGACCACCTCCTGGCTGACCGCTCCGACCTGGCCGAACAAGGCCTCGGGCACCCCGAGCTGGCGGGTCTTCTGGGCATTGGAATAGGTGACATAGCCGGCCTCGAACCAGGCCGAACTGCCGGGAATACGGGTGATGGCCTCGGCGATGCCGCCGCCAGTGCAGGACTCGGCGGTGCTCACCTGGGCGTTGAAGCGCCGCAGGTGTTCGCCCAGGCGGGTGGCAAGAACAGTGATCGGGTCCATGGCGAGCTCCTGGCAAGACAGCGCCCTACCCTACCACTCCCGCGCGCCCTGGCAAGCGCTCAGCGAGCCAGGCCACGCACGTAGTCCTGGCAGGCCCGCAACGCAATCAATCCCCGGTCGCCGTCGTCGGTGATGCTGATAATTCGTCGAGCATGCGCCAGGTCAAGTCGGGCGCGTACGGCGCCATGATCCACGCCGCCGGTGCCGGCGGCGGCAGGCACTGCGGCGCAACTGGCGTCGCGCTCGACCAGGACCGACAGGCGCAGATCGGCAGTAGCAAGGCGATCACGCAAGCGTGCTTGAGTGTGCTGGGCATCGTTGAGCTCCTGGTAATGTTTCGATTCACTGTCGCGCAGGCGCTGCTCAAGGCCCTGGCGCTGCTCGCGCTCGGCGAGCAGCAGGCTGTACTGGGCCTCGGCCTGGTCGAGCCGCTGCTGCACCAGCGCCTGTTCCTGGTCCGCCAGTTGCTTGCCGTAACGCCAAGCCTGGACCTGCCATGCGGCGGTGGCACACAGCGCCATCAGCAGCAAGCTCAGCGCTACCTGCAAACGGCTCAACACAACACCTCTCGCGCCCTCGCCCACAGCTCCAGGCGTTCGCTCAGGCCATTGAGACCACCATTGATATGCCGGGTGATGCGATTGAACTCGCCCTGGTCGGCCAGGGCATTGAGCCCGCGCGAATGCCAGAACCAGGCCGCCGACTCGCAGGCCCAGCGCGGCTGTTCGAGCATCTGCGGCTGCGCCAGCAGGCGTTCGTCGCCGAACAGCGCACGGCTGCAGGCCTGGTAGTTGTTGCGCCCGGTCACCTGGATAAGGCCTCGGCCGCAATACAGCTGACCGTCGCCATCGGCCTGCGGCGTGTTGCCCAGACGCAGCGCCAGGCTGCCGGTGTCGTAGCGGGCCAGGTACTGGTCGTTGCCCAGCTCCTTGACGTAGCGCAGTTGGCCAGACTCATGGCCCACCTGGGCCAGGAAGGCGGCGATGCGCTTGGGATGGTCGATTTCCCAGTTGGCCATTGCCGTGTTCAGCGCTGGCAGGAAAGTCGCGGCGCGTTGGCCGGCGAGTGGATAGATCTGGCGAAGCTGCTGTTCAGTGAGCGGCATCGATACATTCTCCATGGCTGTCTGATCGAAGGGCGGCGCAGGCCGCCGGTGGCTCGCTCATAGGCGATGGCTCGAAGCGCGTGGCTTTCACATGATTCATGGTGCGGCAACGGCCGCACTTGATCTGGAGCTCGGAAACCGGGGTGATGCGGGCCAGTAGCTTGTGGCACTGGCCGCAGCGTAAGTCGATGAACATGAAGATCGTCCTGGTGGTGAAGCCGCCTGGAACTCCCGGCATGCGGAAAAATGAACGCGATTCAGCGCTGGAGCAGCACATGACGATCGCCCCAGGCGGACCACAGCATCAGGCACGCACCCACCAGCCCCAGGAACACGCCGAACCCGATCATGAAATCCGAGTGCCGGTTGTGCCAGTTGACGACCTTCCAATAGAGCCGCTCGTCAAAAAGGACCTTTCCATCCAATGTGGCCACCTCGCGAACCATGCTGTGCTCAGCCCCTACTTCGACCGTCAGCATCACCTTCTTCGCGATGCGCAAGCCTGCGCCCTCATAGCCCTCGCGGTAGCTGAAAACCTCCTGATGACGAACGCCGTCTTGCAAGCGATATGACACATCGAATTGCACGACAGGCCTTCCGTCCAATTTCCAGGTGTCCGGGTAACCACTGACCCACCCCTCGATCTCGTGCAAATGCTCGACATCGGTAGGCACATAGACCATGCGATCGCAGGAATACAACAACGCCACGGCCAGGCCACAGAGGGTAAACACCAGAAGTTCCAGCAAGCGCCGCCGGGGTGTACTTGCAGGTCGCTCAGCGCAAAATGAGGTGTTGGGGACCACGGGGCGTTTCTCCTCTTCAGACAAGACAAGGGTGATCGTCATCAGTGATAACGATCCCGGCCAAAATATGTCTGTCGTGGGTTCACCCACTCAATCGGGCCAATATCCACCCGGGGGTAGGAAATTTCCCGACATGGCGCATGGGGATAGATCACCGCGGGGCCACTGCCATACGCGCCCTGACCTGAAGCACCGCCTCCGGGTAGAGACACAGCGCCCGAATTGACTCCGGTGCTGTCAGGGGTAGGCTCAGTGCCATCGCCAAGCGCAATGATGCGCGCCCAGCATTCGGCAAGAACGCCCCAGTACGGACGGGCACGCAATTCTGCCTCGCAATCCTCGCCTTCATCGCGCCGGGTCCCGGCAATGAAACTGTGCCAGCAAGGGCGTTCGAGAGGGCCGTAGGATTGCGACCAGCCGTATTGCCAAATTGCCCCACTCAGCAACTCGCCAAGCTGGCGTTGCTCGTCGGCACTGATCGCGTTGTCGATCACGCAAATATCACGGTAAGCGAGTACTGCAGACATCGTTGCTGCCCTCCATCGTCGGGCTCGTCGATTGAGCGACGACTATAGAAGTGGCGTTCACCGACAGGCACCGGGAAACGCTCTCCCGGCCCTCCTCAGGCCTTGCGCAACCCCGTGCGACGCGGCGCCCCGCCCTTGGCCCGGGCCTTGCCCTGGCGACCGCCGTTGCATTGCACGGTGGTGCGCCAGCCACTGCTGGTGAACACCTGTTCCACCGAATCGACCAGGTAGGTGCCATCCAGCCCGGGGAGAAAACCGCTCATCTCGATACTGCGCTCGGCAAACAGGTCGGTGCGGCCTGGCAGGTCCAGGCGCACGCTGGCGGTATCGCGGTTGAAGCTGGCCAGGCGTGCCCGGGCGGCTTGCTCGGCAGCGGCGCGGTTGGGGTACAGGTGGCGGTCTGTGTACACCGGCTGCAGGCCGTCCGGGGCGTCACCGTTGGCCAGCTCCACCGTTTGCAGGTGGCCGCTGGCGCTGTCCTGGTGACGGGTCCTGACGGCTTTGTGGGTGCTCTTGTCGGCCAGGCGGAACTGCCATTGGCTGACGTCGCCACGGGCGATGCTCACCACGCCCAGGGGCTTGCCACTGGCGCTCTGCCCGCCCTGGCGTGGCAGTACCAGCAGTTGGCCGTTGGCGAGCTTGGCGGTGCAATCGTGCAGGCGCGCCAGGCGGGTGATGAAGTTGAAGTCCGATTCGCTGTACTGGTCGACCCGCGGGATCTGCACGGTCACCGGGCACACCGCCTGCCAGCCGTTGCGGGCGGCGATCTCGGCGACGATGCGTTGCAGTGTCACCTGCTCCCAGCTGCCGCTGCGGATGGTCTTGCCACTGCCGCGCAGGTCGCTGGCCTTGCCGCGGATCACCAGCGTATCCGGGGGGCCGGACAGCTCCACCTCATCCACGGTGTAACGACCCAGGCGGTTCAGGGGTTGGCCGGCGTAGCCCAGATACACCTCGAGCGCCGCCCCGCGGGCGGGTAACGCCACGCTGCCATCGCGGGCATCGATGCGCAGTTCGAACTCATCCGCTTCCAAGCCAGGTTTATCGGTAGTGCGCAGCAACAGCAGGCGGTCGTTGAGCAGTGTGGTGATGTCATGGCCGTCCGCGGTGATGCGGAATTGGGGTTGCATGGTTGGGGCTCCGCGGTATTGAAGTGACAAGAACGACGTGGCGGCGAACGATCAATCCCACAGTTGCAGGCTGGTGCTTGCCGCCACCAGCAGTTCCGGCAGCAGGATCCGTACTCCGGCGCGAAACGGCTGGGCCTCGTCCGCCAGGCCCTGGTTGGCGTCCAGCACCGCTTCCGGCGTACCGCCAAGGTGGCCGTAGTAATGCTGGCAGAGGGTGTCGAGCAGGTCGCCCTCAGACGTTGTGCAGATCCTGGCCATAGCTGACGAACTCCAGTGAGAAACCTTGTTTGCGTGGGATGCCACCGGCCAGCAGGACGCTTTGCTCTTCCTCGATGCTGGTCAGGCACCAGGTGCCGAGCACCTCGCCGTATCCGGTGGTCAACGACAACGGCAGCAGCTGCCGACCGATGCTGCGCAGGGTCTGCAGTTGTCCAAGACCGCCTTTGAAACCGGGGAAGATCGCACCCCGCAAGGTGATGCTTTCCTCGCCCAGGCTGACCGCCTGCTGAGCGTTGTCACGGCTCAGGCGTTCCTGCCCGGCCCAGCGAAAACGCGTCTGCCGGCGCAACTGGTCGAAGGCGGCGGTGTCGAGGTTGAAGTAGTAAGGCGAAGCACCGGCCTTGAGCGGTTGCATCACCAGCAGATGGGGAAACGGCTTGACCGCTTCGGGCGCGGGCGTCGCCTCGGGCGCGAAGCCCAGGGTCGACAGCACGCCATTGACCGTCGAGCGCACCTCCCCCACTACCCGGCGGATCGCCGCACCGGCCTTGGTCACGTGCCCGGCAAAGGCGTCGATGCGCTCACGCACCTGGCGCACCACGCCAAGCGCCTGGTCGTATTTCGCGACCACCTTGGCGACCCGGGCCTGGGCCGTGGCGATTGCCCGCATCGTGCGTTGCAGTTTGGCGCCAATGATCGGGCCGACCACGGGCAGGCCCTCCAGCTCGGCCACCGCGCCCTGCACGTGGCCGATCGCCTCGTTCATCGGATCGAGCATGGCGTCGGCACGCCGACGCCCTGCCTCGCCCGCCTTGACCAGGGCGTGCAGCGTGGCTTGCAGCTGCTCCAGATAGGTCATGGATGCTCCTTAAAGTGCGATGTGTGGGGTGTCGGCCAACTGCACCGAGCGGGCCTGGCGCATCAGTTCCTCCAGTTGGCGACGGGCAATGGCCTCCAGCTGTTGCAGCACCGAAGGGTCATCGAGGCTGTTGCTGAACGTGACCGGCATGTTGGCGGTGAAGGTGAATTGCTGGTTGATTGGCGGGGGCGGGACCGCTGGCGTTGCCGTCGCTACCGATGGTGCGGGTAGCGGCGGCTGTGCTGCGGGGCTATCCATTGCCCGCACCGTTTCACCCAGGCCTGGCTTGGCGGCGGGCTCTTCCTTGCCCGAACCCAGCGCCTTGCCCAGCCAGCCACCGATACTTTCACCACCCATGCTGCCCAGCACGCCACCGATCAGGCCGCCAATCGCGGTGCCGATCACCGGTACCACCGAACCGATGGCCGCACCTGCCGCAGCACCGGCCAAGCCGCCTCCCAGGCCACCGACGGCGGTACCATAACCCTCGAGTTTCTGCTCAGGGGTGGCATCGCTGTTGTAGGTCTCGGCAAGTTGCAGGCCGGTGTCGAGCAAGGCGGCACCCGGGATGCGCCTGAACACCCGCCTTGCCACCGAGGCGCCGGCGTTGCCAGCCCCTGCCCTGCCCACCAGACCCGTGAACGCAGTACCGGCGAGCCCGACCGCGCTGATCGGCGATGCAGTGGCTGGCGGGCTGTCCGGGACAGCTTCCTGGGCCTCGAAGAAGGCCGCCTCATCCTCCGCTTCGTCGACCTCTTCTTCCTCCTCCTCTTCCTCCGGCTCCTCGGCATCGTCACTCGCTTTCGGCATGCGAGCGACAGCGGCAGGTGCCTTGGCTTTGTCGGCAGGAGCATCGTTGGCGGCGGGCTTGTCGGAGAACAAGCCATGAAGCGTCTTGCCAGCCAGGCCGCCGAGACCTTCACCGATCATTTCGCCAATCTCGCCGCCGTACTTCTGGATCTGCTTGTTCTTGGTCAGGCCGCCGAGCAGTTCCGCCCCAAGACTCCCCAGTACGCTCCCGAAAGCGGCGCCCACCGCCTCGGCCTGGTCCTCGCTCTTGTCCTTGAGCATGGCCAGGCCAAGCTTGGTCGCGCCCTTGGCGGCGGCCTTGCCACCATTCTCCCTAATGCCGTTGGTGATCTCGTTGCGCCGCTCGGGAGACTGTCCTTGATAGCTGCGCGCGCCCCAGGCGGCAAACGCGGTACCACCCAGCGCGCCTGCCGCGATCAATCCGCCCTTCATGATCTCCCGAGCGCCATTGGCGGGCCCCTCGGGGGGACGTTCTTGAACCGCAGCAACGCTCTCGGGTGCGGCGCTTCGGGCCTCTCCAGGCGGCGTGACGGCATCCTCGGGCACCTCGGCAGAACGTTGCGCTGAAGCGTCAGCCGCAGCCTTGTCCTTGCCTGAAGCGTCGTTGGCGGCGGGTGCATCGGAGAACCAGCCGAAGACTGTCTTGCCGATCAGCCCACCGACGCCTTCACCGATCATTTCGCCGATTTCGCCACCGTACTGCTGGATCTGCTTGTTCTTGGTCAGGCCGCCCAGGAGCTCCGCTCCCAAGTTGCCGAGTACACCTCCAAGAGCTGCGCCTGCAGCCTCGGCCTTGTCCTCGCCCTTGTCCTTGAGCATGGCCAAGCCAAGCTTGGTGACGCCCTTGGCGGCAGCCTTGCCACCGTTCTCCTTCAGTCCCTTGGTGATCTCACTTTGTCTTTCGGGCGTTCGGCTTTGATAATACGAACGGGCTCCCCAGGCAGTGCCAGCGGCTACAGCGACAGTACCGGCACCGACCGCTCCAGCCTTGAGCACCGCCAAACCAGCATTCGCCGACTCCAGAGGCACACGCCCCTGCTCCACACTGCGCGCCTCGGGCGGATCACCCCGGGCTGGTCGTGGTGCGGGGCTCGTTCCCTCCAGCAAAGCCGCCTTGCGCTGCTCCAACGTGGGGACTGGTGATTCCTTGGCAGCGGCCGTACTCGAGGCCACCACCCTCGCACGCAGTTCCAACGGCTTGCGCCCAAGGGACAGGTACAACCTGCGCAAGCGCTCGACCTCGTTCCCCTCAAGGCGCAATCGATCGATCTGTGCCTCATGGGCACCTGCCTGGTCGTTATCCAGCTGCCTTTCGGCCTGGCCCACCTTGTCCAGCTCGAGCCCCAGGCGGATGACCTCGCCGATCAACCGCCCGAGCCGGGTCCCGTCCGCTTGCCTGCGCAGGCGCTCGACCTGGCCCCGCAAGCTGTCGACGGACCTGCCCAATGCCTGGTCGCTGGTGACGCCTAGGGTGAACACCTGTGTGTTCGCCATGGCTTGCTCCTTGTCACTCCGTCAGCCACCAGACCATGTCGCTGTACGACATGGTCATGATTTCGCTGGCGGAAAAGTTCAGCTCCTTGGCCAGCCGCCTGGCGGCGGCCTTCTGCCGGGCAGGGTCAAACCTCGTCGTCCTGCACCAGGCGAAAATAGCCGTTCTGCAGGCGGCTGTAGTCCTTCAGGGCCAGGCCCTCGAGGTCCTTGACGCCGACTTCGGCGAGCGAGGCGAACAGGTTCAGTTCGCGCTGTTCGTCATCGCCCGCGCCTCCGGCCTGGGCGTTGCGGATGTCACGCACGGTCGGTGCGCGCAAAGACAGGCTATCGACTTGCACGCCGTTGGCCTCGCTGGGGCGCGACAGGCGTACGGTCACGCACTCGGCGTCGACGGTCAGCCATTGTGGCAGTTTCTTCGCTTGAGCCATCGAGCGTTCTCCTTAAAGACCCAGTGCCGCACGCTGGCTGGCCAGTTGGTCGACACCGTCGATCACCCGTTTCATGCCCAGGGCATCGATTTCGTAGACCAGTCGGCCATCGACTTCGAGCTTGTAGTAGGTGACGGCGACGCTGTGCTTGATCTCGGCCTTGTCGCCGGATTTCCAGTCACCCATGTCGACTTCCTTGAGCGCGCCACGCAGGGTGACGATCACCGGATTGATCTTGCCCTTGAGGCCCTTGAAGGCGCCGCGGAAGGTGCCGTTGAAGCCGGTGCCGTCGGCCAGGCCGAAGAATTTCAGCGACTCGCGGCGCACGCCGGTGGTGGTGAAGGCGGCTTCCTGCTTCTCCATGCCCTGGTCCAGCTCGACTGGCATGTCCATGCCACCGGGGCGGTACTCCTCGGTCTTCAGGGTGAGCTTGGGCAGGGTCAGGCTGGGCACGTCGCCCTGGAAGCTGACGCCGTCGACGAACAGGTTCAGGTTGGCCAGTGTTTCGGGAATCATTGCCATGTAAATGCGCTCCTTAAGCGGCGGAATCGAGGACTTCGGTCAGCCACTGGTTGGTGACTTCGACGCGGAAATTGGGGTTTTCGGCAGGCGGCACATCGGTGAAGCGGATGTTCCAGTACACCTTGCCCTGCTCGAGCTGGCTGGCGGTGTTCAACTCGGGGTCGGCGAACACCTCGAAATTGATGATCGCGCCCTGGTTCTTCAGGTCGCGCATGAAGGCCTGCAGGCCCTCGGTGACGTCCTTGACATAGGTGGCGGTGATCGAGCGGTCGACCGCCCACTTGTGGCCGTAGAGGATCGCGTCCATGACGATGTCCATGGTCCGCACGCGGGTGACGAAGGCCCATTTCGGGTCGCTCGACAGGGTGCGGTTGCCCCACAGGCGGAAGCCGTCGTCGCGGATGATGGTGGCGATGTTGGCATTGTTCAGCAGGTTGGCGCGGCAGGTGTCGTCGCCGTCGAGGAACTCAACGGCACGGGTGGTACCGGTAATGCCGACGAACTCCTTGTTCGAAGGCGAAGCCCAGAAGCCGTACTCGCGGTCGGTGAAGGCGAACAGGCCGGCGACCCAGGCCGAACCCGGCGCGTCGACAGTGGCCTCTTCGGCGTTGTCCCAGTAGCGCACGCCCGGATCGACCAGGAAGGCGCGCTTGGCACCGAAGTTCTTGGCGTAGGCGATGGCCGCTTCATCGGTGGTGTTGGGGCCGTCGATGATGGCGATGGCGCGCAGCTTGTCGGCCAGGGCCACTAGGGCGGTGCCGACGGCTTGGGTGGCACTGTGCTTGGGGCTGACCAGCAGGCGTGGCTGGGCGTTGAAACGGCTCTTGCCGTCGAGCAGCGCCTGCAGGCCAGTACGTTTACCGTCGGCCAGCACGTTGCCGATGATCGCCGAGGTCTGCTCGGCGGCGTCTTCGAGCTTGGCCACGCCGCAGGCGACGATGACCGCCTTGGCGCGGCTGTAAATGGCGCGGCAGGCCTTGGTGATCGCCGCGTCCTGGCCGAACGCCGCGACCGCTTCGCGCTCGCTGGTGATCAGTACCAGGTCATTGGCCTTAGCGGTGACGCCCGGGCCTTCGGTGAAGGTGTCGACCAGGCCGATGATCGAGGAGGATGGCAGTGCGATGCTGCGGGCGCCGGTGTCGACGTTGGTCACGGTGACGCCGTGGAAGAATCCACTCATGTAGGTTTACTCCAGGTTCAGATATGAAAAAGCCCCGCGGGTGCGGGGCCTGGAAGGGCTTGACTCAGATAGAGAGCTGCCCTGAGTAGGCAGGTGTCTATCGATTGATACGAAGCCTGTTCAGATCAGTTTGATACGGCTTGGATAGGCTATGTTGCGAGGTCTTACGGCGCCAAAGTAAACACTGTTCGCCGCAATCGATTGTGTAGTGACGGAAGCCGTCGTCGTCGACACCGCTACGGTTTCGTTTGTATCAGCGACATCGAAGAACTTGGGTTTCATGTTTTGCATTCGCCGGAATGACGAAACTGCATCGACGATCTCACCATGCACCAGCGAAGCAGACTGGTACGAACCAGGTGTTCGTGTCGGATCCACTGCGCGCCCCTCGTCAAGCGAGCGCATGAACTCACCGCGCAGCTCGGGGATACGGAAAGTGCTGGCCCCGTCACCACGGGTCCACCCACCTTCCATCCCGGCCCTCTGAGCATCGTTTACCAGCATTCCGGACTGCTGGGCGTGGTCCCAGAGCCATGGCCAGTCGCTTCGACTCAACAATCTGGCATTGGGAATATCCCAACCACCCGGACTCAACGCTGTCGATGTTTCGAAAACCATGCGCCCCAGCGAGGTATTGTCCAGCCGGTCCAGCAGCAACCAACTTCCCGCGCCATCACTGCGTAGATGCCAGAAGTCGCCGCCACCCAACACCATGCAGAACGGATAGCCTTCAGGACGCAGGTGGGTATGGAACTTGATCCTCTCCCCGTCGGCGGCGTACACCAACAAGCGGTTTGCTGTGTTGTCCAGACGTTGAATACGCACGTCCATCGGTTTGCTCGACTGCGGCAAGGTGATCTTCACCTGGCCCGCCGAAGCGTCAGCCAGAAGAAATCCGGCCTCGTGCGCGGCGAGGACCGTGTTGCCACGGATGACCTTGTTGTTGATGCCCTGTACCAAGAGCATGCTGCTTTCGATCGAGGCCAGTACGTCGCTGCGGCTCATACAGGCCTCCCTTGCAGTTCAAGGAAGGCTGGTGCCATCGGGCGGTGGCTGGCATCAGGGTAATCGGAGGACTGTGGCCAATCACGCAAGCTCTGCAGATACATCATCAGAGATTTGTATTGTTCACCAGTCAGCGTAGGGTCGATACCAATTTCAACCTGGTCACGATGCCGATCTCGCACCCGAACCGCACTGGCTAACATACTGTCGCGCCACGCCCGTTCGTCAGCAGCACTGGCCGGCGGCTCCACTAGCACGAAGGTGTCACCTTCCTTTACCACCAGCAGGCCAGCCAAACGCCCCTCAAACAACCGCCGGTACTCTGCCTGGCTGATTTCAACCGCATCGTCTGGCCGATCCCCGCCAAGCTTGCCGTCGAAGAATGCCTGTTTTTCAATAGAGATATGCATGGTCTACCGTCCAATCCCGAAAATGTAGGTCCCATTCGTTGCCTGGCCTGCCCCAGTGTTTGTAAGCGCGATACCTACTGTACCCAGGGAAACGTTGAACACAGACGCGCTGATAGTGGTTGCGGAAGTGCCGGTCAGATCACAGCTGGCGATGGCAAGCAGGCATTCGTTGGGGAATGCCACCGGCCAGGACACTTGCACCGCTTGCCCACCGGCAGTGACCCCACCGGGGATTGTCTTGGCCACCTGGAGGATGTACCCCCCGAGCCAAGACGGCAGTGCCAGGCACAAAGATCGTGGCCCGGTCATCAGCGAGAAACCTTTGCGCAGTTTTTTCGGCGTGACGATTACCTCGTCGCTGTCGCCGGCGTCGGTCTGCCCCTGGCTTGCGATCTTGGCGATCCCAAGCTTCGCCTCGGTTGCCTGGCCGAGTTGGGCAGCCAATGCGGTTACGTCGATCTGACCTTGGTTCACGGGTGCCGACCAGGCCTTGATGCACCACATCACTGCCAAGTTACGGGGCCGGGTCACCCCAAAATTCTGCCCCTCCGCCGCAAGCGTTCCCGCCGTCCCGGTAACACCGCTGTAGCTAACAGATGGGAAATTCACCGGATTCGCCGGATCGAGCCCAAAGGCAGCGCGCGCACTGGACTCAGGCGTGATGGTCGCGTTAAACAGGCCCGTTACGGTCGGCGTAACATTTGTTGAATCGAGTGTCTGCAGACTGCCCGTCTGCTGCGATCCAATATTTCGGCCGGCATCAACACCTCGGCCATGATCCCAGCCGCGAAGGAACTCCCCTCGGTAATCAGGCAGCCGAAAATAGCCCGCTGGTTCACTACCCGTGTTGTAAGTCGTGCCCAGATAAGTCGCCAGATCCGGGTAGGACACCACACTTTGAAGGCTGCCATCGAGCTCGAGATAACCGGCTGGTACCTCGGCCTTTGGGAACGGCAGGATCGCACCAACTGGTGTCGAGGAGCGCAGCGCTGTCAGTTCGGCAACGAGGGCCGCGACGTCGATCTGCCCTTGGTTCACCGGCGCGTTCCAGGCCTTGACACACCACATGACTGCTAGGCTGCGGGGGCGAGTTTCCTTACCGCCTTTCGCGGCATTTGGGAGGAACACGTTCGAGGTGAGAGTCGCATCGAGAACGGAGCTGCCGGCGGGCTTGACGATCGACCCCAGATCCCCAGCACTTCCGACGACATTGGCGTCAATCGGCAGCTTCCCAAAGCCTGGCTCGGCGGAATACACCGCATGGTAGTGGTCGAGCAGAGAGTCGGCTGCCCAGCTCCCAACCCCCTGCCCGGATCGACCCCCGCCCATGGTCCCAACCGCGCAGAAACTCGCCCCGCGAGTCCGGCAGTCGGAAGTAACCCGCCGGCTCATCCCCTTTGTTGAACGAGCCGGCCAGATAAGCGGCCAAGTCTGGGTAAACCGTCACGCTCTGCACGCTACCGTCAACCTCCAGAAACCCCGGCGGCACCGTGCCCTTGGGGAGCGGCAACATACTGCCGACTGGCAGCGCCGAAGCAGTAGTCA
Source organism: Pseudomonas xantholysinigenes (assembly GCF_014268885.2). Taxonomy (NCBI): domain Bacteria; kingdom Pseudomonadati; phylum Pseudomonadota; class Gammaproteobacteria; order Pseudomonadales; family Pseudomonadaceae; genus Pseudomonas; species Pseudomonas xantholysinigenes. The sequence goes on from NZ_CP077095.1 coordinate 4,192,482, forward strand.
GCAGCGTCTGGACTTCGGCCTTGGTGTAGGTGTTGGCCGCTGAGAACGAGCTGAACGCCAGGATCTCGACCGCCTCGCCTAGGCTGCACGGTGCCTTGAAGGTGATCTTCAGGCCATCGGACAGGTAGTCGGTGATCTCACGGCCATTGCGCAGCACGATGGTGCTGCCGACGGTATGCGCCAGGTTGAAGACGGTCTGGCCGACTGACGCCTCGAACGAGAAACGCTCGAACGCCTTGCTGGCACCGACACCACCGCCGAGCTGGAAGCAGGTTCCGTCGTAGTTCAGGTCGTACAGGACACCGCTACGGATGTCACCGCCTACCAGGTCGACCAGACCTGCATTGCCGGACTTCTTCACTGCCACAGCGGCCAAGCCATTGATACGTACCGTCACGGCACCGGTATTGGTGGCGCTGGCCTGGAACTGGAAGCGCTGGCCAGGGGCATAGGCTGCCAGGGCCGACTCGCCGCTCTTGAGCTTCAGGGTCAAGGCATCGGCGGTGCCGGTGGCAACACCAAGCCAGGCCAGCGGTCCGACGTCCTTTGCCGCGTCGGCGCGACGCAGGTACTGCGGGTGCGGGTCGGCTGCCTCCAGGTGCGTCTTGAGTTGATTGCGCGCATACAGCTCGGCCGCTTCGCGGGCCTTGTCGACGTAATCGCGAGTGGCCAGGACGATGCTCGGGTCGACCTTCAGCGTGACGTTGGCGAGATTGCCGAACACCACGTGCATGCGAATGGTCTGGGTACGTCCAGAACCTTGCGCCAGCAGCGGCTTGTAGCTGGGCGCCGGCTTGGCCACGGCGATGAAGTTGCCGTTGGCATCTTCCAACGCCAGCTCGCGGATCCACCAGCCGCCGGTTTCCGGCGGCAGGACCAGCTCGGCGACCAGCACGCCGGGATCGGCGGGCGATTGATAGAGGGCGTTCAGTTGTGCCCGGTAGACCTGGCGCACCAGCGCGGTCTGGGTAGGTTTCGGTGTAGGGTCCGGCGTTTGCGAAGGCTCGCCACCGGCATCACCGATCAACATGTGGGTGATGTTCCAGGGCAGCCCCAGCACGGCGGTGTTGGCCTGCTGGGCAATGCCCACGTTGGTCAGGAACCCACCGAATTGCGTGGTTGAGTTAGCCATTGAGGTAGATGTCCAGTATGTCCAGAGTTTGGTCGCTCACCAGGTTGTAGGCACCCACATGCACATCGATGTCCGATGCCTGCCAGGGATGCACCTCCAGCAGCTCACCTTCATAGAGAGCAACAGCCTGATACGCGGGGATGAGGCTTTCCAAGCTGATGTCGAGACCGACCAGATGCCGGCTTACCGGCTTGGCGTCCTCGATCAGGCGGGTAAGCTCCTGGTAGGTCTGTTCGTCGATGCCGCTGTCCGCCACCCCGACCTTCAGGGCAAAGGTCCCCGGCACCCCGGCAGGCTCGGCCTGCCACCATTCCTGCACCTCGATCAGGTAGCCGAACGGCTCGACCACCCGCCTGAGGGCGCCGAGGGTGCCTTTGTGGGCGTGGACGAAGAACGCCGAGCGGATCACCGAGCGCTTGATCGCCTCGCTCCAGCGGTCGTCCCAGCGGTCCACCGACCAGGCCCAGGCCAGCTGGTAGAGCAGGTGCGCCGGGCAGGTGTCAGGGTTGTAGAGAGTGCGCAGGGCGACCTTGAGGTCCTCGTCGGCGGCCACTTCGATGGCCCGCTCCAGTGGCGTGCGGTTGAGCGGCAACAGGCTGTGCATGTCACTCACCCCGCCTCAGGTCGATGCCGGTGCACCAGGCCGCCTGGGCCTTGCTTGGGCGGATATCGCTCCAACCGACCAGTTCGACCCGGCTCACGCCATCGATGTGCAACTGCGCGTCGATGCCCGAGCGGGCGACCTCGACGCCCAGGCGCCGACGTGGGTTGACCCAGGCCTGCAAGCGCCGGCGGCACTCGGCGAGGATCGTCTCGTATTCCGGGCCGTTGTCGGCCATGTGCAACACCGCCTCGACCCGGTATGGCAGCACCTCGGCGCTGCGCACGTTGACGCGGTCGGCGACCGGGCGAATGTCGTCGTCGTTGAGGTAGGCGTTTACCTGCGCCAGCAGCTCGGGGCTGGCCACGCCGTCGTTGTCCAGGCTCAGCACGGTAACGTCCACCACCGCTGGCGACGGGCTCTCGGCGGTCGCGTCAGCGACCTGCCCCGAGGCGTTGCGGGCATGGAGGATGTAGCTGTTGCGCGGGCCGGCGGTGGTCAGGCCTTCGTAGACCAGTTGCACCCGCTCGCGCAGGGCATCGTCGGATTCGAGGATCGCCTCGGTGGGCGGTAATGTGCTCGGGTCCGCCGCCTGGATCACCAGGCGTTGCAGGCTGACATTGGCCGCCAGCTGGTCCAGGTCGCCGCCCTGGGCATAGGCCAGCAGCAGCGCCTTGGCCGCATCGTTGATGCGTGCGCGGTTGAGCAGCTTGCGGTAGGCGCCGACCTCCAGCAGCTTGGTGACCGGGTCGCTTTCCAGGTTGGCGCTCCAGGCGTCGCCGAGCTGGGCGCGGAAGCTGGCCAGGTCGTCCTGGTACAGGGCCTCGAAATCGAGGTCTTCGAGCAGTTGCGGGGCGGGCAGTTTCGACAGGTCGACCTGGCTCATACGGTCACCTCCACCAGCGCGTCGTCGCCCAGGTAACGGCCGCTCAAGGCCAGGCTGACCTGGCCATCGAGCACGGCCACCACCTTGACCCGGTCCAGTTGCAGGCGTGGCTCCCAGCGCCCGAGGGCACGGGCCACTTCAGCCTGCACGGCGCTCTTCCAGCCTTCGTTGACCGGCAGGTCGACGTAGCGGCGCAGCTGGCTGCCGTAGTCGGGGCGCATGCGCCGGCTACCCAGTGGGGTGGTGAGGATGTCCTCGATGGATTGACGCAGGTGGGCGACGCCCGACAAGGGTTGGCCGGTGCGGCGGTCCATGCCGATCATGGTGCACCTCCTGTCCCGGGCACATCCCTAGCGTGGATATGCATGACGTTCTCCTGATATGAAAAAGCCCGCGGCTGCGGGCTTGGATCTCGATTCGACGGGCTCAGGACGGCAGTGCCGGCCAATCGATCTCGGTGGGATATCCGGGCTGCTCTGGCAGGCGATTCAGCGCCACGCGGTAGCGCTTCCAGGTCTTCAGTCGAGCGGCCTCTGCCTCGCGGGCGTCATCGAGATCGACAGCATCCTGCAAGGGGGCGATGGCGCTATCGGCCAGACCACGCAAACGCAGAATCTCGGCCTGGGCAACACCGAGCGGATCGAGCGTCAATGTCCGCCGGTAGTAGTCCTCGACTTCGGCCTCGGTCATCGGCACCAGTGATTTGCCGATATGCTCGTCCTGCGCGCCATCGGCCTTGAAGGCGTGGATCATGGCCAGGCCATCCCAGGGCTCATCGCGGTAGTACTTCATCTGTGGATCAAACATTTCGAGCTCCTGTCAGCGCATTTCCACCCAACTGTTGAGCGGGCCGGGGTTGTTGCTGCCAAACAGACCGTAAGACGCGCCGGTCGGCACGATGATGGCGCCACTGTCGATGTACTGCCCCGCCGCGCCACTGTAGGACCCTGGAAGGGTGACGCCATTGACGACCCATTGCAGGTACGAGTTGATCTGCGTGGCGGGACCGACCAGCGCCTTGACCTGGATCGGCCGTCCGCTGTCATTCACGTATGAGGTATTCAGCGCCCTGGCGGTCGCTTGCCAGCCCTGCCCGACGGTGCCCATCGGCGTGGTGTTGGCCCATGCTGTCCAGGCGCCACCGATCACCCGGCGCATGGCCGTCAGCTCATTGGTCACGGACCAGGCAAGTTGCACGCACTCGCTGTTGGCATGTCGCCACAGGGTGCGCACGACGCCATAGGCAATGAAGACAGGTCGGTTGGCCGTGGTGTCGACGAATTGGCAATCACGGTTGTATTCAAAGTTCAGGTTGCTGGAAACACTCAAGCGCGTGGTCGGCGCGCACTTCTCGTACCACCCGCTCCAGCTGCCATTGATCAGCATTCGCTGGTAGATGCTGCTGTCGTTGTAGGCGGTGAACGACTGCATGGAATACGCGCCCGCCACCGAACAGACGCGCAGGTAACCATTGGTGTTGAATGGCAGGATGTTCAGCCCCCTGCCCTCGACGTAATAGTCACCGGTGGAGCGCAGCGTATCGATGTCACTCTCCAGCACACCGGGGGTGAAACCGCCAATCCCGAAGTCGCCGACCTTCAACACCCGGCCCGTCGTGGAGTCGCCGGTGGATGTGGTCAGTGCGGCGAAGGCCGCAGTGCCCAGATCGGACGACGCGGGTGTGATCCGCCAGTCGCTCCAGGTCTGGGTATTGGCATTGAAGCCTCGGTGCGCCGATTTGCCGGTCATCGGGTCGAGCGCGGTCTGCACCACGAACCCGACGGCGGTCTGCGCTACACAGAGCAGCGGATAGCTGATCCCTGGCGGCAGGTGACTCGCGGTTCCGCTCAAGGCGCTGTACCAACCAGGGCTGGTGGCCTGGTTGAGGTCGGCAATATCCCGGGTCGGCGCAATGGGCGCGGTCAGCCCCATGTCGTCCATCAGTTTGAAGTTGTTGTTGATCCGCGTGAATGCGGTGCGCGCAACGTCACCGTCCGCGCCAACGGGAGGGGTTCCCAGTTTGACCAGATCGAGTGGCATATGACCTCCTAGTATCCTGTAACGTCCAGAACCAAGCCGTTGTTGTAGGCGCCAACCGAGCCCTGGTTGCTGCCCAGGCCTGGCCCGGCAAAGGCGGTGATGAGTCTGTTGCTGATCAGATAGCTGCCGCCGGCGGCGGGTGTCTGGCATTGGCCTTGCCACATGCGCACGGCGAGCCCCATCTGGGCGTTGGTGCCAATGCGCTCGGACAGATAGCCCACGCTCTGCACGCCCAGCGCCACGGCCAGCTTGATGCCGCCCGGCACCGAGCCGGTGTAGGTCGTGTCGTAGGCGATGTTGACGGAATACGCTCCGACGACGCGCATGTAGCGGTTCTTGCTGTGGAAGACTTCGACGCCCTGCTCGCTCCAGACTTGCAGGCCGACGTCGCCGAAGGCCTGGGCGTATTGCGGCAGGTCGAAGATGAAGTACTCGACGACCAGCGGGTCCTTGCTCGCCCCGGAACCTGGCATGCCGAATACCTTGAAGCCGCTGTCATCGACCAGGTAGCACGCCCAGCCCTGGGTATGAAAGGCAATGATCGGTTGACGACCGGCCACCGGATAGTCGATCCGGGCGAACCGCGCCCAGGGATACGGCGACTGGTTGCCGGTCGTGGTGCTGATCGTGCCCTTGGCCACCAGGCACAGATTCTGGAAGGTCCCGTCAATCTGGATGACGGCCTGGTCGTTGAGTACCTGCAGCCCCCCTGGCATCAGTACACCCCGTAGACGATGGTGGCCGGTTGGATGGCCCAGCCGGCCAGCCCGCTCAGGTTCCAGGACAGGGTGGTGCCACTGACCGTCGCCTGAATGCAGCGGAACGGGTTGAACCCACCGGTGGTGTTGCGCTGGAGAATGGCCGTCCACGGGGTACCCTGGGCGAATGCCGGGACCGTGATGGCGCCTGCCGCGCTCACCGGGCCGATGGTGCCGAGGATCCGGGTGAGCCGGTCGGTGATACGGGTATTCGACGACCCGTCAGCGTTGTAGCTTTCGAAACCTTGTGCCATGCAAGCCCTCTGTTCCATGTCCTGACCCAGCCAGTCAGCCCCATGGACGGACAGGCAGTGGGTATCAATGCTTGTGATTGGCGGTGTTGCCGGCGGTGTCGATGATCCGCCCGCCGCCGTTGATGTCGCCGCTGACCAGCAACGGGCCATTGACCGTGACCTTGCCGGTCAGGGTGATGGCGGCGGCGTCGAGGGTGATGGCGCCATCGTTGACCACCAGGGTGCTGGCGCCGACCTTGATCGTGGCGTTGCCGGTGGGCAGCTGGATGTCGTAGCGCCCGGCCTGCCAGTCATAGCTCAGCGAGCCGCCATCCTCGAAGCGCCAGACTTCGACATGGTCGCGGGTGTCCGCGGCGCCGCCGGCATTGCCGTACAGGCCGGGCACGAAGGTGCCTTGCGCCGGCTCGCCACTGGGGCTGAGCAGCACGCCCTGCTCGCCCAGGCTCGGTGCCCGCCAGTGCCGTGCCTTGCCTGCGGCCTGGCTGTGCCAGCGCACCCAGGCGCTGGTCCAGTCGCCGTCGGACACCCGCACCCGCGCCGCCGCCAGGTCCACCGCCACCACCGAGCAAGGAATCACCAGGCACGCCAGCATGCGGTCGTGCATCGCCGTGGCGTAGCTCATGCCAGGCCCTCCGGTGCCCAATAGGCGGGCTGATTACCAGGGCCGGTGTCCGGGTCGAGTCCCAGCAGCAGGCTGCCAGGCGGTTGGTCGGGCCAGTCCCAGCGCGGCTCGCCGAACAGGATTGGCTGTTCCCAGCGCACCTTCCAGCCAGCGCCGTCATACTGCCCCTGCACATTGCGGCAGGCTTCGACGAAGTCCAGCCCCCACAGCTGCTGGCGCAGCAGGTCCATCAGCTGCGCGGCCAGCTCGCTGCCCTGCAGCCGCGCCTCGGGCTGGGCTGGGTCCGGGGTGATGTCGGCCTCGAAGGTGGCGAGCAGTACCGAACGACCGTCGCGCGGCGCGCCGTCCGCGGTCATGCGCAAGATGCCGTGGCGCAATGCGGGCAGCGCGGGCGTGGTGTCGACGCGATCATGGCTGTCGACCGAGGCCAGCGCCGGTATCGCTTCGCGCACCCTGGCCGTCAGCGTCGCGGTGAGTGTGGAGAGTTCGCTCATGGGCGATTCCTCATGCAGGCAAGCGGCGATCATTGCGGTACGGATGGCCACTCGAGGGTTTCAGGAAAACCGTCCTGGTCGGGCAGGCGGTTGAGCGCCACGCGGTAGCGCTTCCAGGCCCTGAGGTTGTCCAGTTCAAGAGCACTGGCCTCCTCCAGGTCGACGGCATCCTGCAGCGGGGCAATGACCTGGTCGGCCTGGGCGCGCCGCCTGGCGATCTCGCCCAGGGCGGCGGCCAGCGGGTCGGGACGGGGCTCGGGCAGCGGCTCGGGTGGCAAAGGCTCGACGGCCACATGCAAGGTCAGGCTGTGCAGCAGGTCGACTGCTACACCGTCGCGGCTGATGCTGATTTCCAGCGTCGGGGCGACATGCCGGATACGCACCTCGACCCCCGTATCCAGCGGGTTGATGACATAGCCCCAGCCTTCCGGTGGCGGCGCCATGCCGAGGGTGCCCAACACCCGGTATTCGCCGATGCCGGCCTTGTGGCTGGTGATCGCGTTGCGCCCCAGCGATGTTACATCGATGACCTCGCCGGTCGGGCCGTTGAGGTTGATTGCGGCTCGGGTCATGGTCAGATCGCCTTGAGGGTGCCATCGGCGGCACGGGTGGTGTTGCCGGTGTGGTAGATGACGTTGAAGGTGGCCGTGGCGAAGCTGCCCGAGCGCAGCACCAGGCGGGCTTCGGGGGACTGCCCGAAGAACAGCTGCGCGCCGCGGAACTCAGCCTCGCTGTAGGGCACCGTGAGCACCGAGCCATAGGAGATGCCCGTAGCCCCGACGTACTGGGTGTTCGGCGTGATCAGGGAAAAACCGCCTTCCATGCGGTTGATCGAATCGCTGTAGGGCGACGACTTGCCGCCGACCCCGAACGCCCCGACTTCCAGCACGTTGCCTGCCACCAGCCCGACGTTGCGGGTCGCGGCAGTTCCCAGGCCCAATGCTGCGCGGGCCTCAACGGCGCTCTTGCCGCCAGTGCCGCCCTGGGCGAGGGTCAAAGGTGTGACAAGCCCGGTCAGCGCCTTGATATCGGTGTTGTTGCCCGCGGCTGCCTTGCTGGTCTGCAAGTCGGCATCGGCTTGGTAGAGTTCATCGAAATTGGCGACGGCCTTGACCCAGGCGGAACGCTGGGTGTCGCCGCCGGCCCCGCCGGGGGCGGTGCCGAGGTTGATAATCTGCTTGGCCATGTGTATTTCCATGCTGGGCCGTTCGCCCGCCTCTGGCTGGCGAACGGATTGGAGGAAGGTGGCACTGAGGAACGAGCACGCTCGTCAGTAGCCGGAAACGCTCGCAATGATCAGCGGCGCCATGGGGCCGGGCTCCGGGTCGGCAATGCTGGCATTGGGCTCGAGGAACATCTCGTCGGACCAGTTCCTGTCCTCGATGACCGCCAGGCGCCGCCCCAGGCTGACCCTGCCGTGGTCGACACGGATCATGTCGCGCTGGACAAAGGTCGTGGTGTGGAATGGCGGCACCAGGTAGTAGCGCCGGTAGTACGCCAGCCCGGCGGCATAGGTGTTGCCAGGCACCACCGGGAAATCCATCCCGGCCTTGGTCACCGGCCCGGCATAGGCGATGCGCAAGGTCTTGTGGCTGGAGTCATACAGCAGCTCACCGCTCGCCGAGTAACTCTGCAGCCCCCACTGGCTTGGCATGATCGGCGCCTTGGCGAACACATAGATGGTGATGACTGTGGGATTGAAACAGGCAAACCGAACCACATCCTTGTGCCCCAGCCCGTACTCGACCGAGATGTACTGGCCCTGGGTATCCCCCAGCAACAGCACGCCGTGGGCGGGCAAGGTCACATCGGCGCCGGCCATCAGCGTGCGGTTGAATGGATCGAACCCTTCGACCAGCGCGACCGTGCGCTTGTGCACCAGGCTGAGCACCGGGTTGTTACCCGTCAGTTGAATGTGATTGCCGTCGGCAAAGACTTCCAGCCCCATCAGAACACCCCATAGATGATTTCCACCGAGACGCTGTAGCCGTACTGCGCATAAGCCCCCGTGAAGCGAAACGCCGGGAAGCTCCAGCTGAGCGTTTGCCCCTGCAGCTTGACCACCGGATAGATCAGCTCGTAGGGCAGCTGGTAGCTCGGTGGCCGCGACGGCAATGCGTCGGGGTGGAAGAAGTAGAACGGCTCGCCACGCGCCAGCTCCGGCACGATCAGGCTACCGGCGCGGGTCCCGGTCACCACCGAGCCGAGCAAGGTGCCCAGCCGGTTGCTGGTGTCCAGGTTCGGGCTCGCGTCTTCATTCCAGGTTTGCAGACCGAGCTTCATGCATCACCCCCAGATACCCATGCGCACGCGCAGGGTGTTCTTGGCATCGAAGATCTGGATCAGCTGGTTGGTGATCACCAGGCGACCCTGGCCGTCGACCGAGCCGTTGATCTCGAATGCACCGCTCTTGTCCAGGCGCCAGCCCGTCTTTCCGGGTTCGTAGTTGTTCGACTGGATCACGTTGCCGATCTTGGCGCTGCTGATGGTGCCGTCCTGGATCAACGCGGAGTTCATGAACACCTGGCCGTTGTTCACCGAGAACGGCGTGAACAGCTGGCCACCGGCCTGGGTGCCGACCACCGAGAAGTTGTCAGCGCGAACCAGGAAGCGGCTCTGCTTGTCCTCGATGCCCAGCGACACACCCGCGGCCACGTACTGGCCATCGTTGGTCACTTCCATCTTCACCGACCACATCGTCGACAGTTTCTTGTCGATCCCGACCTGCGCCTGGCTGATCTGCTGTACCGAGGCGTTGGTCTGGCCTTGCTGCACCTGCACGGTGTCGAGCTTGCGCGCCATGGCCAGGCCATCCTCGATGCGCGCCGATTGCTCGGACCACACGCCGACGAAGGTCTGGGTCGAGCCCGCCAGGTCGCTGCCGCTCCCCGCCAACGGCGGGTTGACCTGGGCGTAGATGCCGTCCAGGCGGGTGCCTTGGGCGGTGACCTTGCCATCGAGCTGGGTCGCCTGGGTCTGCAAGGTGGTGATGGCCTTGGCCTGCCCCGCCGCCTGGCCCGCCACATCGCCGACGCGACTGGTCAGGTCGGTGATGGACGATCCCTGGGCGACCAGGGTCTGGCCTTGCTGGCTGACCGTCGCGCCCAACTCGCTGATGGCGCTGGCGTTGGCGTTGTCGGCCTGGGTGACGCGGCGGGCGACGATGTTGCACCACAGCGAACGGCCAGTGCCATTGGCCGGCTCGGTACGGGTCAGGATACGTCCCTTGACCGCGCCGGCCGGGGCCTTGACCCGCCCGCCGAGCTTGCGGAAGCCCTGGGCGCTGGCCGCCGGGAAGCTGAAGGCGACCGGGTAGCCGAGGTTCTTGTTGTCCTTGTCGTAGAACTGCATCTGCAGCTGCGCGGTCTGCCCAGCCGCCATCTCGTCGGCGCTGACCTCGGCCGCCAGGTCGAACTGCTCGTCCGAGGCGCAGAGGATGTTGTTGCCGGTGCCGCAGAAGCTGTTGCCATAGAAGGCGATGGCCTTGCCATAGCGGGTGCCGGCCAGGTTGGCCGGGACGACCACTGCGGGCGCCGGATACAGCTTGGCATCGAAGGTCCAGGGCTGGGCGTCGCCATCCTCGAAGTCGCCCTTGATCACCAGGTTGTCCGGCTGCTGGCCCAGCGCGGCCTTGAGGCCGGTTATGGCCGTGGCCTGGCTGTCGAGTTTGCCCTGGGCCTCGCTGACCTTGTTGCTCAGGGTGGTCAGCGCCGCGGCGTCGGCCTTGCCCGTGAGGGCGCTCTGCAGCCCGGTGAGCTGGGTGTTCTGCACCGTGTTGACGCCTTCGGCGGCGGTGATCTGGCTTTCCGCCTTGCTCATCCGCGCCGCCAGGCCGTTGCTGTCCTTGACCACCTGGCCGATGTCCAGCCAATAGGCGGCGCTCGGCGGTGGCATCTTCACCGGCACGGCCTTGAGTGCCTGGTACAGGCCCTGGGCCTGGCGCACGATATCGCCCGTCACGTAGGTCTTGGCCGGGTCGTAGCTGAGCGCGTTGGCGGCCCGGCCGACATCGTCCAGGCGCGCCTGCACGTCACTGTTCAGGCTTTGCAGGCGCTGGTTCACCGAACCGTTGCCGGTGCCGTCGATCAGCTCGATACGCTCGAACAGGTGCTTGCCCAGCGCCGACTCGCTGATCTTGCCGGAGAAGTAGCGGTCATAGTCGCTTTGCTCGGCACTGGACTGGCCACGCAAGCCGGTGCCGTCCGGGAACCATTTGCCGACGTTGCCGCTGCGGTCCACCAGGCGCGCCCAGAAGTACAGCTGCGCGCCGGCGGCCAGCCCCTGCAGCTCATGCTCGGCCTGCGGGTAGGCAAAGTCGCCGAGTTTTTTCGCGTCGGCGCGATTGGCACTGGTGCCATACCAGATTTCCGTGCGCTGGGTATCGCCGGCCCCTTCCGGGAACCGCCAGTTCAGGGCGATGGCGAACACCTTGCTGGTCGCCAGCAGCTCAGCCACCGCCGGTGGCGTGCCGACCTTGCCCTGCAGCGTGGTCAGCTCGGACAGCTTCCAGATCGAAGTGATCTCGCCGACGCTGATCGAACGCACCCGCGCCAGGTAGTCGCCGGCATAGATACCGACGACATCGACGCTGGTGGCGCCGCTGCGCGGCAGGCTGACCCAGTTGCCATCGTCCTTGCGCCACTCCACCTCATAGGCCACCGCGCCGGGCACTGCGGGCCAGGCAATGGTCAGGGTGCTGACCGCCAGGCCCTGGCTGACCGCGTGGTTGCTGCTGAGGCTGACCTGGCTCGGCGGCGGCACCAGGTTGATCGGCGTGACGCTGATCGGCCGCTCTTCCAGCCGCGCGCCGCTGTCGATGTGGGCGAACTTGCTCGGCTCGTACTGCACCGCGCTGATCTCGTAGATCCCAGGCTCCGGACGCGACACGCTGGTCACCCGGTACAGCGGCACGCTCAGGTCCGGCGCGTCCAGCGCCCAGACCAGCTCGGCCTCGGGGGCGACGCTGTAGGCGGCGGTCAGGGTCAGCCGGCGTCCGGCGACGGCCTCCACCGTGCGCGCCTCGCAGGTGCCATCGGGCAGGTTGAGGATCAGCCGGTCGCCCGGCTTGGCCTGGGTATCGCGGTCAAGGGTGACCTGGCGCCCACTGGCCACGGCGATGCGCCCACCGATGGCGCGCCCGGCCAGCAGCTCGTCGGCCACCGGGATGACGAAGCCCGGCAGCGGGATGCGCCCGTCCATGCCGACCCGGAAGCTGATGCCCCGGTCACGGGCGTTGGTCGCCAGTGCCCACTTGCCTCGGCGCTGGGCCTCGGACTCGCGGGTGCAACCGATGGCGCTGATCTCCAGCGGATTGTCGCCGTAGCGGCGCTGCAGCTTCTCGTCGGTAACCACCGTGACATCGGTGTCGTAGCTGTTCAGCGGGTTGTCGTAGCTGATCAGCGCCCGGCTGTAGCGGCTGCGTTCCGAGCCACTGGAATAGTTGAACTTGCCGCCAATGACATTGGCGCGGGTGTAGGCGAAATCGAAGTCGGTGGCGCGCGGCATGTCGGCCAGGCTGTACAGCTGGCCCTGGGCCCAATACGTCATGCCACGGTAGATGCCGGCGATGTCGCGCAGCAGCGACCAGGCCTCGGCCTTGCTCTGCAGGTTGAGGTTGCAGATGAAGCGCGGCTCCTGGCCGCCCTTGCCGTCCGCCACCAGTTGGTCGCAGTACTGGGCGATGCGGTACAGCTCCCACTTGTCGACCATCCAGGGCTTGATCCGCCGGCCCAGGCCGAAGCGATCGTTGGTGCAGATGCCATAGGTGACCCAGGCCGGGTTGTCGGTCCAGGCTTCCTTGAAGGTGCCATCCCACACGCCGATGTAGGCGCGGCTGTCCGGGTCGTAGTTGCTTGGCACCGGCCACTTGCGGCCACGGCATTCCACGGTCACGGCCGGGATATTGCGGAACTGCTCGGCGGAGAACTCGATGTACAGCAACGCGGTGTTGGGATACCGCAGCTTGGCGTCGATCACCTCGGTCAGGCCGGCGAGCTGCATGGTGTCGGCGACCTTGTTGTTGTTCTGGTTCGCCGTCAGCCGGCGCACGCGCAGGGTCCAGCCGGTCGAGGCCTTGGGCAGGTCGATGCGCCGGGTGCGCTCGTAGGTGCTGGTGGTCTTGCCGTGCACCGCGTCCTTGAGCACTTCCTGGTAGGCGCCACCGTCGGTGGCGACTTCGACGACATACTCGATGCGATGACCGTTGATGTTGCCGGCGCTGTCCATGGCCTGCAGCGCCGGCCAGGCGAAGCGCAGGCGCACCGCCGACAGGCGGGTGTCATCGATGGCATGCACCCAGGGCTTGTCGCTGCGCAGTTCGATGCCCTGGCTGATCTCGTTGTCCACCGACGGAATGCCGGGGATATGGGGTTGCTCCACCGAGCCGGTACGCCATTCCCATTTGACGCCTGGGAAGTTGTAGTTGCCCTGCTCGTCCATCAACGGCGTGCCGTCGAGGTAGATGTCACGGGCGGTCGGGGTGCCGGCAAACTCGCCCTCGCCGATGGCCAGGAGCATCTTGGCGACCGCGATGGAGCGCAGGCTGTCCGGTGCCTCGACTGGGGTCTTGGGCTTCTTCTGACCACCTTTGCGACCGGTGATCACGGGTCTGTTGGTTTCGCCCATGTCTTCCTCCAGGCGTAAAAAAACCGCCTCCGAGGCGGTTGGATGAATAAGGCCGGGGATTCAGGCCGGCTATGGCGCTGTAACTGGCAGGGTGACCCTGGTGCTCAGAGCCGGTCCTCGGCGTAGATCGCCGCGCTGATGATGGCGCCGCCCCAGCGCCGCTTGCCCACGCACAGCGGCACCGGGTTGCCGGATGCCGTGGTGTTGCGCGCCGCGCCGAAGGCATAGCCCGGGGTGTTCTCCGGCGCCTGGCTCATGCTCAGGCCCTTGGGCTGCGGGCTGAGCAGCTGCATGACGCCGCCCAGGGCCATGGCCGCGCCCATGTTGGCGACGAAGCCCACCGTGCCCTCCGAGGCGAAGGCCGCGCCGACGCCACCGCTGTAGATGGCGGCAGCGGCGATCATGACGATGCCGACGATGGTTTGCAGGGTACCGGCGCGCTTGCTGCCGGCGACCACCGGGACGATGCGGATCTCCTCCCGGGCCTGGAAACCGAGCTCCGCCTCGCCGACATTGCGGCGATCGTTGAACACGGCGAACTCCAGACCACGCGAGCGGGCATTGGCCAGAAACCGCTCGAAACCAGGCACCAGCACGCACAAGGCCTTGATCGCCTCGCGCGGTGTGTTCACCGCCAGCTCGAAGGTCGTGCCGAACTGGCGCAGTTGGCCGCCGAGCCTGACCCGGGTCAGCGGCGAATGAATGGTGGCTGCTGACATGGCAACTCCTTCTGCGAATGGCGGCGGCCAGGGGGCGCCGCGTTGAGCCGATGATGTCCGGCCATCACAGACGATCCTCGGCGTAGATGGCCGCGCTGACGATCGCCCCGCCCCAGCGCCGCTTGCCGATGCACAGCGGCACCGGCAGGCCGGTGGTGACGGTGTTGCGGGCATTACCGAAGGCATAGCCCGGGGTGTTCGACGGGCTGGCGCTGAGCTTGAGCCCCTTGGGCTGCGGGCTGAGCATCTGCATGACGCCACCGGCCATCAGGCCGGCGCCCATCTGCACTGCCCAGGTCTGCCCGAAATACAGGCCGCCGACGATCATCACCGCGCCGACTATGGTCTGCAGGATGCCGCCGCGCTTGCTGCCGGCCAGCACCGGGACGATACGCAACTCATGGGTACCGCCCAGGGCAAAGGCCTGGCTGTCGACGTTGCGGCGATTGCGGAAGATCGCGAAGCGCATGCCCAGCCGGTCGAGGCGGCGGATCTCCTCCTCGAAACCGTCCAGGGTATTGCGCAAGGCGCGGAACACCTCCCACGCCTGGCCGCTGTCCAGGCGCCGCTGGTGTTCGCGGCCAAACTTGCGCGCCAGCACACCGGACAACTTGATGGTGGTCGGGCCTGGCGCATGGATCACGGATGCAGCCATCTAGGGCCTCCTGTGGAAATCTGCTGGAAACGAAAGCCGCTCAATCGCCGGCCACGGCATCGCGGTGGCGCAACACCAGCCGCGTGCGATCCAGCCAAGGCCCGCCGAAGACGATCACCTCGCTGGGGCGCCCATACAAGTGGTGCAGCAGGAACGGGCCGGCGCCGGTGGGCGTCCAGGGTTCGTCCGGCAGGCGCGGGTCGCTGCCCAGGTAGATGCCCGCGTGGTTGGGGTGGGCGGTGCGACCGATGGCCATCACCAGCATGTCGCCACGCTGGGGGCTGTCCACCGCGACGAAGCCCGCCTTGGCATAAGCCTGCTCGTACAGGCTCGGGCCCTGGGCATCCTCCCACCAGCCGTCCTCGCGGGCATAGTGAGGGAACGTCAGGCCCCACTCGCGCTGGTACCAATCGGCGCACACCTGCCAGCAGTCCCACAGGCCATGCACGAAGGGGCGCCCCAGCAATGGCGTGGCGCCCTTGGGCTGGATCGTGCGCAGGTCGCCTTCCGGCCAGGACAGGATATGCCAGGGCAAGGCGGTGGCCTCGCACATGGCCAGGTCGCGAGGGGACGGCAAGCTGCTGGCATCGGGGTGCGAGTGCACCACCGCGACGATATCCCCGAGGTCTTCCGCCGCCGCGTAGTCGTGCGGGTCGATGCGGAACTCTTCGCCGGGGTCGCTGGCGGTGTTGCGACAGCGCTGGTATTCAAGCCGCCCTGCCCGCTCGAGCACCAGCCCACAGGCTTCGCGGGGGTAATCCTCGGCGGCATGGCGACGGATCGCCTCAAGCAGGTCCGGTGCCATGGTTCAGCTCCGGGCGATCAGCGAAACGGCCGGGAAGCCGCCGTGGGGCAACTCGGCCGCTTCGCCGAAGCGCAGCTTGCACGAGCTCAGCCCGCCCTTGCAGCGATCCTTGGCCGGATCGTCGGTGGGGCGGTCCTCGTCGTCGAAACGCAAGCTGCCGGTGTAGCCACAGTTCGGCCCGCGATAGCCATTGGTCATCGCCCAGTGGCAGTAGGCGGTCATCTGCCTGCCCGGCAGGCCGTGGTTGTCGATCTCGCCGGGGGACGACAGCTCCCATTGCACCTGCTCGTCGTCTTCCTGGGTCTTCTGGTCGAGGAACCAGATTTCCAAGGCTTCCTGGGTAGGATCGGCCTGCGCATTGCCAGCGGCGAAGTTGCGCGCATCCAGGTACTGGCCAAGAGTCTGGCGCACGGTCAGCCTGAACTTGAGCAGGTCTTCGAAGGCCAGGCACAGGGCCGTGACCCGACCGTCGACGTTGCCGGCGGTGAACTTCGGCCGCGTGGCCCGGCCGTTGCTGTTGGCACCGATGCCGTCGATCTGCACCGGCCAGGCGGCATACTCGTTGCCCTGCCACCAGATCGACCGCGCCGGCAGGTCGGCCTGCGCATTGCCTGCCGCGGCGACGACGTCGGGCTCGTGGGTGATGGCATGACCATGGAAACGCAGGGTGTCGGCACCGAACTCGCTGCCGTCGATCTCGAACAGGACGATTTCCGCGCCCGGCTCGAGTTTCTGGATGTCATTGATCAACGCCATGTCGGCTCTCCTCGGTCATGGGTGGAAGGCCTGCTCGAACGTCGCGCTGATGCTGTACAGCCCGCCGCCCTTGGCGGTCGGCTGGTAGCCCTTGCAGCGGTACAGGCCGGGCTGGCCCAGCGGCGCGGTCCAGCGGAACGCCCGGCTGCCGCGATGACGGTCGAGGAACTCGGCAATCGCGCGGATCTTGGTCTCGTCACCGATGAACACCAGCGGCCAGGACTGGCTGCGATTGTTGATGCCATCGGCCACCGCCTGTTGGTAGCCATCGCCGAACTGCACCGTGCGCACGCGGTATTCCACGGTGCCGGTCGGTTCGGTCTTCGGGCTCCAGGTAAAGGTTTCCATGTGATGTTCTCCTTGCTCAGCGGCCATGAATGGCCGACCAGATCTGCCCGCCCGGCATCAGCTCGCGGGAAATCTGCTCGCTGGCGCCCTGGCGGGCGGCGCCGGCATAGGCGTTGGCCAGGCGCTGGGTGTTGCCCTCGCCCGCCGCGGCGTTGCCGTCACTGGCGGCCACGTTGATGGTCTGCTGGATCACCACTTCGCTGCTGTGGCTGGCGCCCGAGCCGCCACCCAGGGCGCGAACGCCCAGTGCGCCATCGGCGCCGCGGGTCAGCGGCATGATCGCCTCGGGGCCGGCTTCGCCGAACAGCGCCATCGGCGCCAGGGTCGGCGTGGTCGCGACGCCGTTGCTGAAGGCGCCGCCCTTGGCGAAGGCGGAACCGCCATAGGTAGCGCCCGAAGCGTTGAGCTGCGGGACGAAGGTGGTGGTGCTGCCGCCCACGGTCATGCTGGTGGCGGCTGGCGCGGAACCACCGCTGAACCACGAGCCCACCAGGTTCATGCCGAACCCGAGCAAGCTGCTCAGCGCCTTGGAGGCTGCAGTCTTGGCAGCCAGCGCGGCCATGTCGGCGATCACCGACTTGGCGAAGTCGGAGAACGACAGCTTGCCGGTGGTGGCAAAGGTCTGCACGGCGGTGCCCATGCGGTCGAAGACACTGGCAAAGACGGCTTGCGATTGCGCCGCGACGTTGCTGGAAGTCTCCAGGTACTCCTCCCAGGCTGCGGACGCGCCGACCATCCAGTCGCCGCGCGCCTGGCTCATCATGTCGTAGTCGTTGAGCACCTGGTTGGTCATGTCGGCATGCCGGCTGCGCATGTCCTCCAGCTGCTGCTGGTAGTTGGCGCCATCGGGGCCTGCGGCGCCCAACGGATTGGCCTGTTCGAACTGGGCCCGTTCGGCGTAGTAGCCTTCGTCCACCTTGAACAGCTGGTCAGCCAGCCCGCCCTGGCGCTTGCTCATGCTCATCTTCGCCACTTCGAGCTCGGCACTGGCGTGCTGCTTGCGCAACGCCTCGCCATAGGGTCGCTCGGGGGCGTCCTGCACCGCCTGCTCCCAGGTCGGTGGCGTGTAGGCGGACTGGAAGCGATCCAGCGCCTTCCTCGAGATATCCAGGCTCGAGTCGGCGACGGCGCCCACACTTTTGAGGTACTTCTGGTTGAAAGCCTCGACGTTCTTCTGCATCTCGCGCAGGGTGCGGTCACTGAGGGCCGAAGCCCTGGACAGTGCCCGTTCGAGGCTGGAGAGGTCGATCGTCGGGCTGAAACTGGCAAGGTTGGTTGCCATGGGCCTACTCCCTGATCATGGTGAAACCCGCCGTGGCGGGTTTCGTGAAGAAGGTGGTGCCGAGCATCAGCACCACTGCTGCATGGCACTCTCGAGCGACACCCCCTGGCGCCGCTCGTGAGGCATGAAATCGATCAACTCGGCGGTGCCACCGGCCTGATGGTTGGCCTGCAGCGCCAGCATGGCGATGCTGGCCTCCAAGCGGCGACCGCCGTGCAGTGAGCCATGACGCTGGAGGTACTGCGCCCAGTCCCTGGCTTCTGCGTAGCTCAGCCGTTCCTTGGCCTCGCTGATCGTGCGGCCACCGATGCCGTTGAGCACCAGCTCGTGCCAGAACTCATCGGCGGCCGTCAGTTCTTTGCCGGGGTGTTTCCGGTGCCGTTGACTTCATTGATGGCGTTGAGCAGCACGAAGCCCAGGGATGGCTCGAGATTGAAGGCATCCTCGACGCTCAGCGGCTCCTCGCCCTCCTCACCGAGGCTGATCGACGCGGCGAGATAATGGGCGTTGCGGCTATGGGACGACTCCTGCTCGGCGAACAGGCGCTCGATCACCCCGAACGAATGACGGCGCACATGCACCACCAGGCTCTGCGCCTGCACCTCGCCGGACTGCGGGTCAGGCCGGTTCCAGAGGACTTCCTTGCGCACCCGCTGGCTGTCGACGATGCCGCCCAGGGCCTTGAGTTGATTGATGTTCATTCAGTTCTCCGGGATCAGGCCTTTTTCGCCCAGGTGGAGCCACCGGTACGCTGGATGCTCACCGAGGTGGTGACCACCGAGTTGAGGGCGAAGTTGAACGGGAAATCGGCCACATAGCCTTCGAACGCGAACCAGGTACGGGTGGCCGGCAGCTCGAAACCATCGCCCTTGCTGTTGACGGTTGGCGCGACATCCTTGCCGTCGGACCAGCCCACCACCCACTTGACGGTGGTGCTGCCCTTGGCTTCGGAGAGCTGGTGCAGACGGATGTGGCTGGCGTTGGTCGGGTCGGCATTCAGGCCGAGGGTGGCGGTGCCAGGGGTGCGCAGGCCTTTCTTGTAGGTGCGTTCCGCGGCGTCGAGGGTGGTGTCCTCGATCTGCTCGGCCGGCGCGCCGCCCGGCTCGAACGAGGTCACGTGCTCGACTTCCAGCACGCTGAGCGGGCCAGTGCCGGAGAGCGGTGGAACCAGTGCGTAGATCTGGGTGCCTTGGGTAAGAATCGACATAGGGGTGTTCTCCTTGAACATGATGAAAGCCGTCGCGGGAAATCGCGGACGGTCGGGTGTTGCGGATGAAGGGAAAGCCTCAGGCCGGCTTCGAGCCGTCGAGATAGGGTGGCGCGTCAGGGTCCGGTTCACGGCTCTTGAGGTACGCCACCAGTTGTTCGTTGCTCAGTGCCAGGCGTTCGATCGACTGCCCCAGGGCGGTCTGCACCGCGGCCTGGTTGCCCAGCGCCTGCAGCAGTGCGTCAAGCTGTGTTTCGTTCATGCGGGGCTCCTGTTTCAGCGTCCACGGTCGTCGGCGTCGCTGCCGGCCACCGGTTGCTCGATGCCCAGGCGGCGCGCCGCCCAGCGTTCATAAAGGCCGATGGCGACATCGGCGCCGGCCATGGCGGTCAGGCAGCCGAAAGCACTGGCGCTCCAGATCGACATGCCGCTGGCGTACAGCAGCATCACCGTCGACACGCCACAGACCATGCAGGCCCCGGAACGCAGCGCCAGGCGCCGCAACAGCGCCCAGCCGCGGGCCCCGGCCTTGTCGGCACGCCACATTTCGCCAGACAGGCCGCCCAGCAAGGCCAGGACGATCACCAGCCATAGCGGCATGTCGAGCAATGCCTGTTGTTCGTTCGTCAAAGTCCTGTCTCCTTGAAAAATGCCCACCTCATCCCTCCATCGACTGGATGATCGGCACGTCCGGCAGGTCGTCGGCCAGGACATGCAGCATCAGCGTGCTGACCAGCCGGTAGGGTTGGCCGTCACGGGTCACGGTCACCAGCAGGTCGCCCGAGGCCGGGTCGTGCTCGATGGCGACGTCGGCCTTGCTGTCCATCTGGCTGAGCGAGTAGCCCCAGCCGACACTGGTCGGTGGAAACGGCACCAGGCCCTGGCTGCCGGTGACCTTGAAGCGGCCTTCGCCCAAGGCCTGCGAGGCCAGTCGCGCCTCTGCCGGAGTGATGTCGTAGGTGCTGCCATCGTTGAGCAGCGTGATGATTGCGCGCATTCAGGCCACCTTGATCGTGCCGTCGTTGCCGACCTTGCAGTTGGCTGTGTTGAGGGTGGTGACGATGGTGAACGGCAGCTGCTGCAGGCTGGCGGCCGGCGGCGGACCATCGACCACGATGCCCCAGTCCGCCTCCTGCCCTGCCGGCATCGCCAGCGCGCCGGTATTCAGGCAACTGACCGCGAAGCGCGGGTAGTACGCCCTGGCTGGAAATTTCAGGTACAGGTTGGCCAGGCCGTTTTCCTCATAAAGGATGATTTGCAGGCCATTGTTGGCGGCCAGGGTGGCCATCTCCCGCGAGGATGTGTTCACCAGCGCGGTCGCCGCGACGATCTTGCCGTCGTAGAAGTACCAGCTCAGGTCGAGGGTGATCGGCGAGGTATAGGTGGCCAGGCAACCCTGCAAACGCACGATCGGCGCAATGCCGCCGACGCTGGGCACCTTGGTCTTGAGCGTGAACGCGTTCACGTAGTTGGACACGGCCATCACCCCGACCTCGCGGTACAACTGGCCCGACAACGTCGAGTAGTCGGGCTGCAGGGCGCGGTCCTTGAGCTGCGCCAGGTTGCGGTTGACCTTGTCGAAACCGGTGCGCACGGTGTCGCCACCGACGCCCGTGGGCGCCGCGCCCATGTTGATGATTTCGAAACCCATTTCACCTCCGTTGCGATGAATTCCGTAGGAATGAAGCCGGCGGGGCATCGCCCCGCGCACTGCCTCGGCATTCCAAAAAGCCCGCCGTGCAGGCTTTTCAGTAATGCGTTGTCGAACCGCCGGCCACGACTGGTGACGCCGCGCGGTTCCGCTTCAAATTGGTGACTCCGACCGCGGCCGCCTGCCCGCCGGATAACTGATCGTGGTGCTTTACGCTGCACACCCGGGCCAGTTGCCAACCCTCTGAACAGTCGAGGCCTGTTCATCGCTGCCTGTGTAACAACCGGTTGCTGACCGGCTTGAGACACAGGCTATGCATGTATGCATATCCAGTCAATGCATTTTTGGAAATATTTATGCACATGGATTTGCTGAAATGCATGAAGGCCTTTTCAGCTGCGGCTTGTAGGGGTTTTCTGAGGACGAAAAAAAACCCGCCTTGGCGGGTTCTTCTTGCTCAGGGAAAGATCAGCGGGCGTACATGCCCCACCAGAAGACGTGACCCAGCAGGCTGATTTGCTCATCCTGCATCTGCTGGAAGCTGTAGTCCTCGTCCGGATGCTCATCGCGGTTGAAGCTGCGCAGGCGAATTCCGGTGGGCAGGCGATACACCTGCTTCACCCGCAGCTGGCCATTGTGGTTGATGGCGTAGAGGTCGCCGTCGATGATATCGCCAATCGTGCATTTGCCGGTGTTGACGCCGACCGTGGCGCCATCGCGCAGCACCGGCAGCATGCTGTTGCCACGCACCGTCACGCACTTGGCATGGTCGAACTGCACACCATTGTGGCGCAGGCTGCGCTTGCCGAAACGCAAGCGGGCATTCTCGCTCTCTTCGATGACGAATCTTCCTGATCCTGCTGCCAACTCGACCTCACGAAGAAAAGGAACGGACACCTCGTCGTCCTCGACGGGGGTTTCATCGTCCCACAGGCTGATATCACGCAAGGCGGCATGGCCAGGCTGCGTCACGGTCGCCTCACGCGACTCGCCGAGCTCGGCCCGTCCGCGCAGCTGGTCGGTACTCACGCCGAAATACTCGGCGATCTTCGACACATGCTTGTCGGAAGGGTCGACGATCTTCTCGCTGAGAATGCGCGACAGGGTGGATTGCGGAACGCCCGTGCGCCGATGCAGCTCTGTCGGAGACAGGCCGTGACGGTTGAGCAGGGCTCTGAGTACGGAAGCTACGTTGCGTTTTTGCATAGCGTGCATAATGCAGCCGTGAAAGGGGAAAAGCAAGCCGCCGCATAGGCGCGATGGCAGGCGACTCCCGCAGTCGCTATTGCGCGCAGTCCGTGCAGATATCCACTCGCACGCACGAGGACTGCTCGTCGGCAAGCGTGACGGAGTTGCACTGGCCTTGGCTCACCACACCGCCGAGCGGGGCAACCCTGAAGGGCGAAGGCGCGGCTTGCGCCGTTGGCTCTGGCTTCAGGGCCGGCAGTTCAGGGCGAAAAGCCGACTCCAGGTCGCCAAGGTGCTCTCCCAGGCTTGCGCTAAAGGCAACAGACGGCGCCAGGGCCAGGAGCAGTAATAAGGTGCGCGACATTAAGGTTCCAATTTCATCGATTGATGCAAGGGCGGCGGGCCATGGTACTCCAGCTTCACGGCCCTCGCTCCAAAGGGGGCTGTGCAATGAACGAAAAACATCCGCCACCGTTTAGGTCGGCATCAGCAATGCCACGCAAAAGCCTGTAGTATTAGGCGTTTCGCAATTGTCTAGCTAGACGCATAGCTCCAAGGCCTTGAATGTCTGATCTCTCCGCACACACTCCGATGATGCAGCAGTACTGGAAGCTGAAGAACCAGCATCCGGACCAGCTGATGTTCTACCGCATGGGCGACTTCTACGAGATCTTCTACGAAGATGCGAAGAAGGCCGCGAAACTGCTGGATATCACCCTGACCGCCCGCGGCCAGTCGGCGGGCCAGTCGATCCCCATGTGCGGGATTCCCTTCCATTCGCTCGAAGGCTACCTGGCCAAGCTGGTCAAGCTCGGCGAATCGGTGGTGATCTGCGAGCAGATCGGTGACCCGGCCACCAGCAAGGGCCCGGTGGAGCGCCAGGTGGTGCGCATCATCACCCCCGGCACGATCAGCGACGAGGCCCTGCTCGACGAGCGCCGCGACAACCTGATCGCCGCCCTGCTCGGTGACGAGCGCCTGTTCGGCCTGGCCGTGCTGGACATCACCAGCGGCAACTTCACCGTGCAGGAGATCAAGGGCTGGGAGAACCTGCTGGCCGAGCTCGAGCGCATCAACCCGGTGGAACTGCTGATCCCCGATGACTGGCCCCAGGGCCTGCCCGCGGAGAAGCGCCCCGGCGCCCGGCGCCGCGCGCCCTGGGATTTCGACCGCGATTCGGCGCGCAAGAGCCTCTGCCAGCAATTCGCCACCCAGGACCTCAAGGGCTTTGGCTGCGACAAGCTGACCCTGGCCATCGGCGCGGCCGGCTGCCTGCTGACCTACGCCAAGGAAACCCAGCGTACCGCCCTGCCCCACCTGCGCAGCCTGCGCCACGAGCGCATGGATGACACGGTCATCCTCGATGCCGCCAGCCGCCGCAACCTGGAGCTGGACATCAACCTGGCCGGTGGCCGCGACAACACCCTGCAATCGGTGATCGACCGCTGCCAGACCGCCATGGCCAGCCGCCTGCTGACCCGCTGGCTGAACCGCCCGCTGCGCGACCTGAAGGTGCTCAAGGCGCGCCAGGACTCGATTCGCTGCCTGCTCGACGGCTACCGTTTCGAGAAGCTGCAACCGCAGCTCAAGGAAATCGGCGACATCGAGCGGATTCTCGCCCGTATCGGCCTGCGCAACGCCCGTCCTCGCGACCTGGCGCGCCTGCGCGACGCCCTCGGCGCCCTGCCCGAGCTGCAGAACGCCATGGCCGAACTCGAAGCGCCGCACCTGGCGCGCCTGGCGGCCATCGCCGGCACCTATCCGGAACTGGCCGGCCTGCTGGAGCGGGCGATCATCGACAATCCGCCAGCGGTGATCCGCGACGGCGGCGTGCTCAAGACCGGCTATGACAGCGAGCTCGACGAGCTGCTGGCCATGAGCGAGAACGCCGGCCAGTTCCTCATCGACCTGGAAGCCCGCGAAAAAGCCCGCACGGGCCTGGCCAACCTCAAGGTCGGCTACAACCGCGTGCACGGCTACTACATCGAGCTGCCGACCAAGCAGGCCGAGCAGGCGCCGGGCGACTACATCCGTCGCCAGACGCTCAAGGGTGCCGAGCGCTTCATCACCCCCGAGCTCAAGGCCTTCGAGGACAAGGCGCTGTCGGCCAAGAGCCGCGCGCTGAGCCGCGAGAAGATGCTCTACGACGCCCTGCTCGAGACCCTCATCGGCCACCTGGCGCCGCTGCAGGACAGCGCCGCGGCCTTGGCCGAGCTGGACGTGCTGAGCAACCTGGCCGAGCGCGCGCTGAACCTGGACCTGAACTGCCCAAGCTTCGTCGACGAACCCTGCATGCGTATCGAGCAGGGCCGCCACCCGGTGGTCGAACAGGTACTGACCACGCCGTTCGTGGCCAACGACCTGGGCCTGGACGACAGCACGCGGATGCTGATCATCACCGGCCCGAACATGGGCGGTAAGTCCACCTACATGCGCCAGACCGCCCTGATCGTGCTGATGGCGCATATCGGCAGCTATGTGCCGGCCGCGCGCTGCGAGCTGTCGCCGGTCGACCGCATCTTCACCCGTATCGGCTCCAGCGATGACCTGGCTGGCGGGCGCTCGACCTTCATGGTCGAGATGAGCGAGACCGCCAATATCCTGCACAACGCCACCGACCGCAGCCTGGTGCTGATGGACGAAGTCGGTCGCGGCACCAGCACCTTCGACGGCCTGTCGCTGGCCTGGGCCGCCGCCGAGCGCCTGGCCCAGCTGCGCGCCTACACGCTGTTCGCCACGCACTATTTCGAGCTGACCGTGCTGCCGGAGAGCGAACCGCTGGTGGCCAACGTGCACCTGAACGCCACCGAGCACAACGAGCGCATCGTGTTCCTGCACCACGTGCTGCCGGGGCCTGCCAGCCAGAGCTATGGCTTGGCGGTGGCGCAGTTGGCCGGAGTGCCCGCAGTGGTGATCCAGCGTGCCCGCGAACACCTGGGCCGGCTGGAAACCGCCAGCCTGCCCCACGAGGCCCCCGTCGCCCGCAAGGACAACGGCGCCAGCAACAACACGCCTCACGTGCCGCACCAGAGCGACTTGTTCGCCAGCCTGCCACACCCGGCCATCGAGAAGCTGGGCAAGCTGGACCTGGATGACATGACGCCGCGCCAAGCTATCGAAATGCTATATCAACTGAAAAACCTGTTATAACGGCCAACCGCGCAAGCTGGTAGAATCCGGCGCGGTTCGCGAGTGCTGCAGGTTATTAGCCTGGCCTGCAGCCAGCAACGTGAACCGCGCTGCCCTGGAAGGAAGGGCAAGCTGCCGTCGCCTGAGGAGAGAATTAGAAATGACCTTCGTCGTCACCGACAACTGCATCAAATGCAAGTACACCGACTGCGTGGAAGTCTGTCCGGTGGACTGCTTCTACGAAGGCCCGAACTTCCTGGTGATCCACCCGGACGAGTGCATCGACTGTGCCCTGTGCGAGCCGGAATGCCCGGCCCAGGCCATTTTCTCGGAAGACGAAGTGCCGGCTGGCATGGAGAACTTCATCGAGTTGAACGCAGAACTCGCGGAAATCTGGCCGAACATCACCGAGAAGAAAGACGCCCTGCCAGACGCTGAAGAGTGGGATGGCAAGCCAGGCAAGATTGCCGATCTGGAGCGTTGATCGCCCCGGATACGAAAAAGGCCCGCAAGGGCCTTTTTCATTTTCCGCAGACAAAAAAAAGGGGCGGTTTGACCCGCCCACATTTTTTCCGTAGTCCCTGTTTGTCCCAAACATCGTCCTGATGAATCGCGTCCCGCGATGTCCTTGGCCGTCATCCTTGAAAGCCTGTGTCAGTCCGTAGACACAGTTCAGATACTAGCGATTTCCCGGCGGCGAACAAGCGTCGAATTTGTCAGTATGATTCTACTGAGACATTTATAAATATAAATAAAACTATAAAAATCAATTAGTTAGAAAAAGTACCCTACTGAAAACGACATTGATTTACTGATCCCTACAGCAACGGCTTACACGCTTAGTAAGCAAATGCTTACACGTGTTGTTGCGAGGGTGGCTAAATGAATATTCAGTCCCGTTGGGCTGTAGTGAATGGCACCGGCTGCGCCGGTGTTCGCCAGCAACGCTAAACTACCCATCCATAACGCAAACGCCCCGAACAAGTCGGGGCGTTTGCCGTACCTGGCTCAGCGGCTATTGGAACAACGACTCGCTGGACAGGCCATTCTTCTCGAGGATTTCGCGCAGGCGCTTGAGGCCCTCGACCTGGATCTGCCGCACCCGCTCACGGGTCAAGCCGATTTCCAGCCCTACGTCTTCCAGGGTGCTGCTCTCATGCCCACGCAGGCCAAAGCGACGCACCACCACTTCACGCTGCTTGTCGGTCAGCTCGCCCAGCCACTGATCGATGCTCTGCGACAGATCGTCATCCTGCAGCAGCTCGCACGGATCGGTGGGGCGATCATCGGTGAGCGTGTCGAGCAGGGTCTTGTCCGAGTCCGGGCCCAGCGAGACATCCACCGAGGAAACCCGCTCGTTGAGACCGAGCATGCGCTTGACCTCGGCCACCGGTTTTTCCAGCAGGCTGGCGATTTCTTCCGGCGAAGGTTCGTGGTCGAGCTTCTGCGTCAGCTCCCGCGCTGCGCGCAGGTAGACGTTGAGCTCCTTGACCACGTGAATGGGCAGGCGGATGGTGCGCGTCTGGTTCATGATCGCCCGTTCGATGGTCTGGCGGATCCACCAGGTCGCATAGGTCGAGAAGCGGAAGCCACGCTCAGGGTCGAATTTCTCCACCGCACGGATCAGCCCCAGGTTGCCCTCCTCGATCAGGTCGAGCAGCGACAGGCCACGGTTGACATAGCGGCGCGCGATCTTGACCACCAGGCGCAGGTTGCTTTCGATCATGCGCTTGCGACCGGCAGGGTCGCCTTTTTGCGAGAGGCGCGCGAAATGGACTTCCTCCTCTGGCGAGAGCAGAGGCGAAAAGCCGATTTCGTTGAGATACAGCTGGGTGGCATCGAGCGCCCGGCTGTAATCGATGTACTTGTGCTGCTTGAGCGATGCGCCCTGTTTCGACTTGGTCCGAACCGAAGGTACAGCAGGTTCGTCTGACACCACATCCGTTTCCAAAACGATGCCCGTCTCCATCAGTAGGAGGTCATCGTCGATGTCAAACTCCGGCACTTCTTTACTGAGAGCCATTGTTATAGTCCTTTGCTGAGTTCGAACTCAGACTCGAGCGTCACCCTTCCATGGCAGCGCTGGAGCCTGTCCCCTCTACATCCAAGGAACAGGCCGGAACATCGATCAACGGCGTGGCAGGAACTGGAGTGGGTCGACGGGTTTGCCCTGGCGGCGAATCTCGAAATGCAGCTTCACCCGATCAGTGCCCGTGGACCCCATTTCTGCGATCGTCTGCCCTGCCTTGACCTGCTGCCCCTCCCGAACCAAAAGCCTGCGGTTGTGACCGTAGGCACTGACGTAGGTATCGCTGTGTTTGATGATGATGAGCTCGCCATAGCCCCTCAAGCCACTGCCGGCGTAGACCACCGCTCCATCAGACGCAGCAAAAACAGGCTGTCCCAAATCACCGGCGATATCAATGCCTTTATTCAAACTACCGTTTGAAGCGAATTTTCCAATCAGCACGCCATTCGCCGGCCACGTCCAACCGCCGACGGCACGCTCTGCGGCGGGCACCTGGGCAACCGTTTGCGAGGCGCCGGAAGAGGCAGGCGTGGCACTTTTGCCATTGTTTGCCGGTGGCGTGGTGGTCCCGACCGGACGGCGGATGACCGTGGTCTTGCTCGACGATGAAGGGCTGGTGACAACGGTGGTGCTGCCGCCCGCGCCACTGTTGAAACGGATCGGCTGGCCAGGACGGATGGTGTAGGGCGCGGCGATGTTGTTGCGCGCCGCCAGCTCCTTGTAGTCCCAGCCATAGCGGAAAGCGATGGAGAACAGCGTGTCGCCGGGCTTGACGATGTACTGCCCCGAGGTGACGGTCGGGCGCTTGGGCGCCGCGTTGTTGCGGTCGACCACGCGCGCGCCGTTCGAGCCAGTGCTGGAGCAACCAGCCAACAAGGTCCCCATGGCCAACGCCAGCGCCAGAAGCTTCAAACCCGACCGATCCTTGCGCTGCCGCATGACTGTGTGACCCACCCGCGCTCCCCTCATGGTGCCTGAATACGACGATACGAAATGCAATAATGTTTCAATTATAACCGAGCCTCCGCCCTTGGGGTGGCTCGATGTTGGCCCCGACGCGCGTCAGCCGCCACGCCAGATAGACCGGGCCGGCGCGCAGTAATTCGTCGCCCGCGCAAATATAAATGCGTGGCCCTCAGGCCAAGGGGCCGTTGAGCAGCGGCACGAAACGCACCGCGCCCAGCACTCGACGCGAAAAACCCTGCTCTTCGCGCACGATCAGCATCAGTTGCTGGGCTTCTCCCGCCGGCCCGACCGGGATCACCATGCGCCCCCCGGGCGCCAGCTGGTCGAGCAGTGCCTGGGGCACTTCCGGCGCCACGGCAGTGACGATGATGCCGTTATAGGGTGCCAACGCCGGCCAGCCCTCACAGCCGTCGCCCCAGCGGAACACCACGTTGCGCAGGTTGAGCTCGACCAGGCGCTCCTTGGCCCGGTCCTGCAGGACCTTGATCCGCTCCACCGAGAACACCCGCTCCACCAGCTGGGCAAGGATCGCCGTCTGGTAACCGGAGCCAGTGCCGATCTCCAGCACCTTGTCCAGCGGCCCGGCCTCCAGCAGCAGTTCGCTCATGTGCGCGACCATGAAGGGCTGGGAGATGGTCTGGTTATGGCCAATCGGCAGCGCCGTGTCTTCGTAGGCACGATGGGCCAGGGCTTCGTCGACGAACAGGTGGCGCGGCGTGCGGCGGATGACTTCGAGCACCTTGGCGTTCGACACGCCCTCTTCGTACAGGCGCTGTATCAGCCGCTCGCGGGTGCGCTGGGAGGTCATGCCGATCCCGCGCCGCATCAGATCGTCCTGCTCGCGCATCAGAGCACGCCCTCCAGCCAGCCCTCGAAACGCTCGAAGGCATCGTTGAAGGTGCGGTCCAGCTGCAACGGCGTGATCGACACATAGCCTTGCATCACCGCATGGAAGTCAGTGCCCGGGCCGCCGTCCTCGGCGTCACCGGCCACGGCGATCCAGTAGCCTTCCTTGCCACGCGGATTGACCACTTTGGTCGGTGCCGCAGCACGCGCCCGGTGCCCCAGGCGGGTGAGCTGGATACCCCGGATGTGCTCCAGCGGCAGGTTGGGAATGTTGATGTTGAGCACCGTGCGCGGCGGCAGTTCCAGGCGTGCTTGCGCCTCGACCAGGCGCCGGGCGATGTAGGCGGCGGCCGGCAGATTGTCGACCTGACGCGAGAGCAGCGAGAAGGCCAGCGACGTGCCGCCGAGGAAACGCCCCTCCAGCGCGGCGGCGACCGTACCGGAGTACAGCACGTCGTCACCCAGGTTGGCGCCCAGGTTGATACCGGACACCACCATGTCGGGGGTGTGCTCGAGCAAGCCATTGAGCCCCAGGTGCACGCAGTCGGTCGGCGTGCCATTGAGGCTGATGAAACCGTTGGCCAGGGTCTGCGGATGCAGCGGCCGGTCCAGCGTCAGCGAACTGCTGGCGCCGCTCTTGTCTTGATCCGGGGCAATTACCATGCATTCGGCGTAGTCCGCCAGCGCGTCGTGCAGCGCGGCGATGCCAGGTGCGGTAACACCGTCGTCATTCGAAATCAGAATACGCATGGGCTGTCCGTCTGCCCTGCCGGCACCAGATCGACGAGTTCGCGCACCACCACGGTGGCGAAGCATCCGGCCGGAAGGACGAATTCCAGTTGCAGGATATCAGGCTCGGGATAATGCCACGTCAGCCGCCCAATAGGGAGCCGCAGAATGCGCCGTTCGTGATCCATGCCCGCTCGCGCCAGCCAATCGCACAGCGCCGGGTGGCGCGCGGCGACCGCAGACTCGAGCGCGTGGGTTACACCCTGGCTCGGGGCTTCGCCCGCGCCCCACAGCGGACCGGTCGGGTGCAGGTCGAGAATGGCCAGGCGTGGATCGTCGCATTCGGCCTCGCCGGCCACAAAGAAGCTGCGCTTGTCGGTAAAGGCCAGCAGGTCGCCGACCTGAGCGCGCTGCCAACTGCCATCGGCGACCCGTTCGGCCAGGACCTGGTTGAACAGGTAGCTGCGCCCGGCCGAGAGCAGCCGCGAACGCACGTTGCGCTGCTCGGGCAGGGCCTGGCGCGCGGCCCAGTCCTGAGCATCGTGCACATTGCCACCGGCATGACCAAAGCGCTGGCTGCCGAAGTAATTCGGCACGCCCTGCTGCTTGAGTTGTTCCAGCCGCGTATCGAGGGCCTGGTGGTCGGCCTGCAACGCGGTCAGACGCAGGGTGAAGCCGTTGGCCGAATGGGCGCCACGCTGCAGTTTGCGCTGGTGGCGGACCTGCTTGAGCACACGCAGGGTGTCGTCCTCGGCGCGGGACAGATCCGGGTCGGCCTTGCCCGGCAGGTGCAGGCTGAACCACTGGCGGGTCAGGGCCTGGCGGTCCTTGAGGCCGGCATAGCTGATGGCGCGCACCGGCACGCCGGCGGCGCGGGCCAGGCGGCGGGCCGCTTCCTCGGTATTGAGGTCGCGCTTCTCGACCCACAGCCACAGGTGCTCGCCTTGGCCAGACAGCGGGATATCGAGGACTTCATCGACCTGGAAGTCTTCGGCCACCGCCTTGAGCACCGCAGTGCCCAAGGCCTCGCCCGAGGCCCGTGGGCCCAGCAGTTCCAGTTCGGTCATGCTGGCAGCAGCAGGGCGACCGCATGCACGGCGATGCCCTCCTCACGGCCAGTGAAGCCCAGCTTCTCTTCGGTGGTGGCCTTGACGTTGACCTGGTCGAGTTCGACTTGCAGGTCGGCGGCGACGTACTGACGCATGGTCTCGATGTGCGGGGCCATGCGCGGCGCCTGGGCGACGATGGTGGCGTCGATGTTACCGACCTTCCAGCCCTTTTCGCCGACGATACGCAGCACATGACGCAACAACTCGCGGCTATCGATACCTTTGTAGCGCGCATCGGTATCGGGGAAGTGCTTGCCGATATCGCCCAGCGCCGCGGCCCCCAGCAACGCGTCGCTCACCGCGTGCAGCAGCACATCGCCGTCGGAGTGGGCCAGCAGGCCGAATTTATGGGGGATACGCACCCCGCCCAGGGTAATGAAATCACCGTCGCAGAAGCGGTGGACATCGTAGCCGTGGCCAATACGCATAGAAAAACGCCCTGATTGAGTCAGGGCGTGATTCTACCTGCATTTGGAGCTGCAAGCTGTAAGCCGCAAGCAACAAGAAAAAGCAGGCCGGTACCTTCTTGTCGCTTGAAGCTTCAAGCTTGCAATCTAAACCCGCCCCAACGCCACCGCGTGATGACGCAGGTGTTCATCGATGAAGCTGGCGATGAAGTAGTAGCTGTGGTCATAGCCCGGCTGCAGGCGCAGGGTCAGTGCATGCCCGCCCTTGCGTGCCGCCTGCTCCAGTGCTTGTGGCTTGAGCTGCAGCTCGAGGAAGTCGTCGCGATCACCTTGATCCACCAGCAGCGGCGGGCATTCGCGCGCTTGCGCCAGCAGCACGCTGGCATCCCACTCGCGCCAGCACGAACGGTCTTCACCGAGGTAGCGCGAAAACGCCTTCTCGCCCCACGGACAATCCATCGGGTTGCTGATCGGCGAGAACGCCGACACCGAACGGTAGCGGCCCGGGTTGCGCAAGGCGCAGACCAACGCGCCATGCCCGCCCATGGAGTGACCGCTGATACTGCGCTGGTCGGACGCCGGGAAGTGCGCTTCGATCAACGCCGGCAACTCATGCACCACGTAGTCATGCATGCGGTAGTGCTGCGCCCAGGGCTGCTGGGTGGCGTTGAGGTAGAAACCGGCGCCCAAGCCGAAGTCCCAGGCGCCATCCGGATCGCCCGGCACCTGCTCGCCACGCGGGCTGGTATCCGGGGCGACGATGATCAGCCCAAGCTCCGCGGCCAGGCGCTGGGCACCGGCCTTGTGCATGAAGTTCTCGTCGGTGCAGGTCAGGCCGCTGAGCCAGTACAGCACAGGCAGCTGCTCACCTTGCTCGGCCTGGGGCGGCAAGTACACGGCGAACACCATGTCGCAGCCAAGCACCTTGGAGCTGTGCCGGTAACGCTTGTGCCAGCCGCCGAAGCTCTTCTGGCAGGAGATATTTTCCAGCGTCATGGCAGGGCCTCAGAAGTGGATAACGCTACGGATGCTCTTGCCTTCGTGCATCAGGTCGAAGGCCTTGTTGATGTCCTCCAGGCCCATGGTATGGGTGATGAAGGTATCCAGTGGGATCTCGCCCTTCTCGGCCATCTCGACGTAGCTGGGCAGCTCGCTGCGGCCACGCACGCCGCCGAACGCCGAACCGCGCCAGACGCGCCCGGTGACCAGCTGGAACGGACGGGTGGCGATTTCCTGGCCGGCACCGGCGACGCCGATGATCACCGACTCGCCCCAACCCTTGTGGCAGCACTCCAGCGCCGCGCGCATCAGTTGCACGTTGCCGATGCACTCGAAGGAGAAGTCCACGCCGCCGTCGGTAAGGTCGACGATCACTTCCTGGATCGGCCGGTCGTAGTCTTTCGGATTGATGCAATCGGTGGCGCCCAATTGGCGGGCAATCTCGAACTTGGCCGGGTTGATGTCGATGGCGATGATGCGCGAGGCCTTGGCCTTGACCGCGCCGATGATCGCCGACAGGCCGATGCCGCCCAGGCCGAAGATGGCCACGGTATCGCCCGGCTTGACCTTGGCGGTATTCAGTACCGCGCCGATGCCGGTGGTGACGCCGCAACCGAGCAGGCAGACCTTTTCCAGCGGCGCTTCTTTCTGGATCTTGGCCACGGAGATTTCCGGCAGCACGGTGTACTCGGAGAAGGTCGAGGTGCCCATGTAGTGGAACAGCTGCTGGCCCTTGTAGCTGAAGCGGGTGGTGCCGTCGGGCATCAGGCCCTTGCCCTGGGTGGCGCGGATGGCCTGGCACAGATTGGTCTTGCCCGACAGGCAGAATTTGCACTTGCCGCACTCGGGGGTGTACAGCGGGATCACATGGTCGCCCACGGCAACGGAGGTGACGCCCTCGCCCACCGCTTCGACGATCGCCCCGCCCTCATGGCCGAGGATCGACGGGAAGATGCCTTCCGGGTCGGCGCCAGACAGCGTGTAGGCGTCGGTATGGCAGACCCCGGATGCGATAACGCGCAACAGGACTTCACCGGCCTTGGGCATGGCCACGTCGACTTCGACGATTTCCAGGGGTTTCTTGGCTTCGAAGGCTACGGCAGCACGGGATTTGATCATCAAAAGTCTCCTGACAGCGGGTCGATTTCTGGCTGGCAGTGTAATTCAGGGGCTTTTGATGAATAATTCGCCGCCATACAAAACATTATTGCCATACAGGGATAATCGATGAGCAGCCGCTGGGAAGGGATCGACGAGTTCGTCGCGGTCGCCGAGACAGGCCAGTTCACTGCGGCGGCCGAGCGCCTGGGCGTCTCTTCGTCGCATGTCAGCCGGCAGATCGCCCGCCTCGAAGAGCGCCTGCAGACCCGCCTGCTGTATCGCAGTACCCGGCGCGTCACCCTGAGCGAGGCTGGGCAGACCTTCCTGCAGCACTGCCAGCGCCTACAAGATGGTCGCGAGGAGGCCCTGCGTGCCATGGGCGATCTGGCCAGCGAGCCCAAGGGCCTGCTGCGCATGACCTGCGCCGTGGCCTATGGCGAACGCTTCATCGTGCCACTGGTGACGCGATTCATGGCGGTCTACCCGCAACTGCGCGTGGACATCGAGCTGAGCAACCGCACCCTCGACCTGGTGCACGAAGGCATGGACCTGGCGATTCGCCTCGGACGCCTGCAGGATTCGCGGCTGGTGGCGACACGCCTGGCGCCACGGCGCATGTACCTGTGCGCCTCGCCAGCGTACCTGGAGCGCTACGGGCGGCCGCACAGCCTGTCGGAACTGGCGCGGCACAACTGCCTGGTCGGCAGTTCGGAGCTGTGGGCCTTGCAGCAGGATGGCCGCGAGATCAGCCAGCGGGTGCAGGGCAACTGGCGCTGCAACAGCGGCCAGGCGGTGCTGGATGCGGCATTGCAGGGCATGGGGCTGTGCCAGTTGCCGGACTACTACGTGCTGGAGCATTTGCACAGTGGCGCGCTGGTGTCGTTGCTGGAGGGGCATCAGCCGCCGAATACGGCGGTGTGGGCGCTGTATCCGCAACAGCGTCACCTGTCGCCGAAGGTCAGGCGGTTGGTGGATTACCTGAAGGAAGGGTTGGCGCAGTTGCCGGAGTATCGACAGGGCTGAATGAAGTGTATTGGTTTTACCGGCCTCTTCGCGGGCAAGCCCGCACCCACAGGGACTCCACAGATTTCAGAGCAGGTGGAGATCCTGTGGGAGCGGGCTTGCCCGCGAAAGGGCCATTGCTGCAGTGAAACCTTAGCGCCGGGCGCTCCAGCGCTGGCGCAACCACTCCAGATCCTCCGGACGGGTCACCTTGATGTTGTCACTGCGCCCTTCGACCAGGCGCGGCGCATGACCGGCCCATTCGATAGCGGACGACTCGTCGGTGACCGCCACATCGGACACCAGGCACTCGGCCAACGCCCGATGCAACATGCCGAGGCGAAACATCTGCGGGGTGTAGGCCTGCCAGACGGTGCTGCGATCGACCGTGGCAGCCACCCTACCCTCGCCATCGGCACGCTTGAGCGTGTCCCGCGCAGGAATTGCCAGCAGTCCACCTACAGGATCTTCAGCCAAGACTGACAGCAATTTGTCCAGATCGGCACGCGCCAGGTTGGGCCGGGCCGCATCGTGCACCAACACCCAGTCGTCATCCGACGCCCCCTGGGCGTGCAGCAACAGCAAGGCATTGAGCACCGAGTCGGCGCGCTCGCGACCACCTGGCGCGCGCTGGATGCGCGCATCGCTGGCGCAACGCAGGCCAGGCCAGTAGGGGTCGTCTTCGGCAATGCTGACCACCACGCCCTTGAGTGCGGGATGGCCGAGAAAACAATCGAGACTGTGCTCGAGAATGGTCTGCCCACCCAGCTGCAAATATTGCTTGGGGCGGTCGGCAGCCATGCGGGCACCAACGCCCGCGGCAGGAATCACGGCCCAGAAGGCCGGCAATGCATGGGTCATTTCTGCGGCAACTGGTAGAGGGTTTCGCCCTCCTTGACCATCCCCAATTCATGACGAGCCCGTTCTTCCACGGTCTCCATACCTTTCTTCAACTCCAGGACCTCGGCGTCGAGCACGCGATTGCGTTCCAGCAGACGTTCGTTTTCCGCATGCTGTTCGGCGATCTGCTGCTTGAGTTCGGTCACTTGCGCCAGGCTGCCGTTACCCACCCAAAGGCGGTATTGCAGGCCGCCGAGCAGCAGGAGCAGGACGAGGAACAACCAATAGGGACTGCGCATGAAGATATCCAGGGTAGAAAAGGCCGCCGCAGCGAGCTTCCGATAGCACGAAGCCTGGCCGAGGCCAGGCTTCGTCGACAGAAACCCGTAGCAGACAAGCAAACGATCAGAACGAACGTTCAGCTGGCCCCGGCTGCTGCCTTTTTACCATCTCTTGCTCAGCCGCGAAACTCGGCGCGACCGCGATAGACGGCCTTGGCGCCCAGTTGCTCTTCGATACGCAGCAGCTGGTTGTACTTGCTGACGCGGTCGGAGCGGCACAGCGAACCGGTCTTGATCTGACCAGCGGCGGTACCCACGGCCAAATCGGCGATGGTCGAGTCTTCGGTTTCACCGGAACGGTGCGAGATCACCGCGGTGTAGCCAGCGGCCTTGGCCATCTGGATGGCTTCGAGGGTTTCGGTCAGCGAGCCGATCTGGTTGAACTTGATCAGGATCGAGTTGCCGATGCCCTTCTCGATGCCTTCCTTGAGGATCTTGGTGTTGGTGACGAACAGGTCGTCGCCGACCAGTTGCACCTTCTCGCCGATCTTGTCGGTGAGGATCTTCCAGCCAGCCCAGTCGGACTCGTCCAGGCCGTCTTCGATCGAGATGATCGGGAAGCGCTCGGTCAGGCCCTTCAGGTAATCGGCAAAACCTTCGGCGTCGAACGACTTGCCTTCACCGGACAGGTTGTACTTGCCGTCTTCGTAGAACTCGGAAGCCGCGCAGTCCAGGGCCAGGGTGACGTCGGTGCCCAGCTTGTAGCCAGCCTTCTCGACCGCTTCGGCGATGGCGCCCAGGGCGTCTTCGTTGGAGGCCAGGTTCGGGGCGAAGCCACCTTCGTCACCGACGGCGGTGTTCAGGCCACGGGCCTTGAGCACGGCCTTGAGGTGATGGAAGATCTCGGTGCCCATGCGCAGGCCGTCGGAGAAGGTCTTGGCGCCAACCGGCTGCACCATGAACTCCTGGATGTCGACGTTGTTGTCGGCGTGCTCGCCGCCGTTGATGATGTTCATCATCGGCACCGGCATGGAGTATTGACCCGGAGTGCCATTGAGGTTGGCGATGTGCGCGTACAGCGGCAGGTCCTGGTCCTGGGCGGCGGCCTTGGCGGCAGCCAGGGACACGGCCAGGATGGCGTTGGCGCCCAGCTTGGCCTTGTTCTCGGTACCGTCCAGCTCGATCATGGCGCGGTCCAGGGCTTTCTGGTCCGATGGGTCCTTGCCCAGCAGCAGGTCGCGGATCGGGCCGTTGATGTTGGCGACGGCCTTCAGCACGCCCTTGCCCAGGTAACGGCTCTTGTCGCCATCACGCAGCTCCAGCGCTTCGCGCGAGCCAGTGGAAGCCCCCGACGGCGCGCAGGCGCTGCCGATGATGCCGTTGTCGAGCAGGACATCGGCTTCCACGGTGGGGTTGCCACGCGAATCGAGAACTTCACGACCTTTGATGTCGACGATCTTTGCCATTGTTGTAAGCACTCCAGAATTGACGAAAACAACGCAGCTTTTGGGAATTCTTGCCGTTCACCAGGCGACATGGCACGGGCAGGCCTGGGGAAGGGAGCCCCCTGACCGATAGGTCAGGGGGTGGAACGGGCGGTACTTTACCCGAGAAATGAGCTTTACGCGGTTTCTACCGTCGGAAAACTTTTCACCAGGTCGTCCAGTTGCTTGAGCTGGGCCAGGAACGGCTCCAGCTTGTCCAGGCGCAGCGCGCATGGACCGTCGCACTTGGCGTTGTCCGGATCCGGATGCGCCTCGAGGAACAGACCGGCCAGGCCCTGGCTCATGCCGGCCTTGGCCAGGTCGGTAACCTGAGCGCGGCGACCACCGGCGGAGTCGGCACGACCACCCGGTGTCTGCAGCGAGTGGGTCACGTCGAAGAACACCGGGTACTCGAACTGCTTCATGATGCCGAAGCCGAGCATGTCCACCACCAGGTTGTTGTAGCCGAAGCTCGAACCGCGCTCACACAGGATGAGCTGATCGTTGCCGGCCTCGACGCACTTGGCGAGGATGTGCTTCATCTCGTGGGGCGCGAGGAACTGCGCCTTCTTGATGTTGATCACCGCGCCGGTCTTGGCCATCGCCACGACCAGGTCGGTCTGGCGCGACAGGAAGGCCGGCAGCTGGATGATGTCGCACACCTTGGCTACCGGTTCGCACTGGTAGGGCTCGTGTACGTCGGTGATCACCGGCACGTTGAAGGTGCGCTTGATCTCCTCGAAGATCTTCAGGCCTTCTTCCATGCCCGGGCCACGGTACGAGTTGACCGACGAACGGTTGGCCTTGTCGAAGCTGGCCTTGAACACGTATGGGATACCGAGTTTCTCGGTAACCCGCACGTACTCCTCGCAGACCTTCAGGGCCAGGTCACGGGACTCCAGGACGTTCATGCCGCCGAACAGGACGAACGGCTTGTCGTTGGCGATCTCGATGTTACCGACGCGAATGATCTTCTGAGTCATGGATCAGGCCTTGTTCTTCTGTGCCAGGGCCGCCTTGACGAAGCCGCTGAACAGCGGGTGACCGTCACGCGGGGTGGAGGTGAACTCCGGGTGGAACTGGCAGGCGACGAACCACGGGTGATCCTTGGACTCGACCACTTCGACCAGCGCGCCGTCTTCGGAGCGACCGGACACCTGCAGGCCAGCCTCGACCAGCTGCGGCAGCAGCACGTTGTTGACTTCGTAGCGGTGACGATGGCGCTCGGTGATGATGTCCTTGCCGTAGCAGTCGTGGACCTTGGAGCCGGCCGCCAACTGGCAGTCCTGCGCGCCCAGGCGCATGGTGCCGCCCAGGTCGGAGGCTTCGGTACGGGTCTCGACCGCGCCGGTGGCATCGGCCCACTCGGTGATCAGGCCGACCACCGGGTGGCCGCTGTTGCGGTCGAACTCGGTGGAGTTGGCGTCTTTCCAGCCCATCACGTTACGGGCGAACTCGATCACGGCTACCTGCATGCCCAGGCAGATGCCCAGGTATGGAACCTTGTTCTCACGGGCGTACTGCACCGCGGTGATCTTGCCTTCCACGCCGCGCAGGCCGAAACCGCCCGGAACGAGGATCGCGTCCGCGCCTTCGAGCAGGCTGGTGCCCTGGTTCTCGATGTCTTCGGAGTCGATGTAGCGCAGGTTGACCTTGGTACGGTTGGTGATGCCGGCGTGGCTCATCGCTTCGATCAGCGACTTGTACGCGTCCAGCAGCTCCATGTACTTGCCGACCATGGCGATGGTGACTTCCTGCTCAGGGTTGAGCTTGGCGTCCACCACCTTGTCCCACTCGGACAGGTCGGCGCTGTTGCACTGCAGGCCGAAGCGCTCGACGACGAAGTCGTCCAGGCCTTGTGCGTGCAGCACGCCAGGGATCTTGTAGATGGTGTCGACGTCTTCCAGCGAAATCACCGCGCGCTCTTCGACGTTGGTGAACAACGCGATCTTGCGACGCGACGAGGCATCGACCGGGTGGTCGGAGCGGCAGATCAGCACGTCAGGCTGCAGGCCGATGGAGCGCAGTTCCTTCACCGAGTGCTGGGTCGGCTTGGTCTTGGTCTCGCCAGCGGTGGCGATGTACGGGACCAGGGTCAGGTGCATCAGCATGGCGCGCTTGGAGCCCACTTCGACGCGCAGCTGGCGGATCGCCTCGAGGAACGGCTGCGATTCGATGTCGCCCACGGTACCGCCGATCTCGACCAGCGCGACGTCGGCATCGCCGGCACCCTTGATGATGCGGCGCTTGATTTCGTCGGTGATGTGCGGGATGACCTGGATGGTCGCGCCCAGGTAGTCGCCACGGCGCTCT
The DNA here is from genome assembly GCF_014268885.2 of Pseudomonas xantholysinigenes. Taxonomy (NCBI): domain Bacteria; kingdom Pseudomonadati; phylum Pseudomonadota; class Gammaproteobacteria; order Pseudomonadales; family Pseudomonadaceae; genus Pseudomonas; species Pseudomonas xantholysinigenes. The sequence goes on from NZ_CP077095.1 coordinate 4,231,739, forward strand.
TTACGCAGCACGTGCTCGTAGATACGGCCAGTGGTGAAGTTGTTGTTCTGGGTCATCGTGGTGCGGATGAACCGCTCGTAGTGGCCCAGGTCGAGGTCGGTCTCGGCGCCATCGTGGGTGACGAACACTTCACCGTGCTGGAACGGGCTCATGGTGCCCGGGTCGACGTTGATGTACGGGTCCAGCTTGAGCATGGTGACTTTGAGCCCCCGCGCTTCCAGGATGGCCGCCAGGGAAGCCGAGGCAATGCCTTTCCCCAATGAAGAAACAACACCGCCCGTGACGAATATGTAGCGCGTCATGAAAAACCCTAGAAGTCTGCGTTAAGGCGGCCAGCGCCGCCGGAGAAAGCGAAGGAAGGCCGAAGCCCCCGATCACCTGCGTCAATCACAGTGCATCTCGAAAAACTGCCGCGTCTGTACAGACCAGGGGTGTCCCCGGCATGGAGCTCGCTCGTCATTTTAAGAAATCAGCCCAGCAAAAAACTGCTTGGTAATCGGCAACCTCTGTGTTTTCGCGGAACCCACAGAAGCTGTATCAAGAAGGGAGGGTAGTCTACCCGAATGTACCCTTCAGCTCAAACCTTGCACGTTCGTCGGCGGCTGCCAGTGCAGCTGGCAATCTGCCAAAGCCCGCTCGGGCAGGTTGGCCACCGCCAGCAATTGCTCGCCGCGATACAGCAACGGCAAGCGCTGGCGCACGAAGTGCGGGATCTGCGCCTCGTTGAGCAGGCGCTTGAGATCGCGTTGGCCGCGCCCGGGCAGCTGCATCACCTCGCCGCCCTGGCGATAGCGAATGCACAAGCCTTCAGCCGGCAAGTCCGAACGCAGGTGGACACTGCCATTGCCCGGCAGGCGCAACGCTTGCGCGCCATCGAGCCAGGGGTGCTCACCCGATACCGTGCCCAGCCATTCGCCACTCAGCCACCAGATGCGCCCATGGCTGCGCTGCAGTTCGCCGTCGGTCAGGCGCCAGACCGGACAGGCATCGGCCGCCGCGTCGCGCAGATCGTTCCAGCCGGCCCAGTGGCGAGTGTCAGGCAGCCGGGTGCGCTGGCTGAGCCAGTACTGCAGGGCGTTGCGCTGACGCGCCGGGGGCAACGCACAGAGCGCGTCGAGGCTTAGAGAATCCAACCCCAGCCAGGGCAGCGGCGCATTGTCGCAGGCGCTCACCAGATCGCTGCCGGCCAGCTCGTCCAGCAACCCCAGGGCTTCGCCCAGGTGTTCGGCACTGCGCGCCAGGTTGGCTTCGGCCTGCGGCCAGCGACCGCGCAGCAGCGGCAGGACCTCGCCACGGAGGAAGTTGCGGGCAAAGGCCGTGTCGCCATTGGAAGGATCGTCGATCCAGACCAACCCGTGAGCATCGGCGTAGGCCTGCAACTGCTGGCGCGACAGCCCCAGCATCGGCCGCGCCAGGCTGCCCTGCCCCAGTGCCCGATGTGCCGGCATGGCAGACAACCCACGCAGGCCTGCGCCGCGCAGAAGACGAAAAAGCAAGGTCTCGGCCTGGTCGTCGCGGTGCTGACCGGTGAACAGCACCTCGTCTGCGCCCAGTCGTTTTTCGAAGGCGTCGTAGCGGGCATTGCGCGCGGCCTGTTCGAGGCTGGCGCCAGGGGCTACCTGGACAGGGATCACGTCGAGTTCGATACCCAGGGCATCGCAGACCGACTGGCAATGGGCGGGCCAGGCATCGGCGGCGGCTTGCAGGCCGTGGTGGACATGAATGGCGCGCAGAGGGGGCGCGGGGTGGTGGCGGGCGTAGCTGGCGAGCAGGTGCAGGAGGACAGTGGAGTCCAGGCCGCCGGAGAAGGCGACGCGCCAGGCAGGGGCGTTGAGCCAGGGGGTAAGTCGAGAGGTCAGGTTGATCATCAGGACCTCACAGGGTTCTTGAATGCCGGGGGCGTTGTACGCCCCATTCGCGGGCAAGCCCGCTCCCACAGGGACCGCGCAGCCCTCAAGAGCAACGCTTTACCAGTGGGAGCGGGCTTGCCCGCGAATGGGCTGCAAAGCAGCCCCGAAACGCCTCAGAGGCCGTAGCTCATCAGGCGATCGTAACGGCGCTTGAGCAGCGCGTCGTTGTCGAGCTTGCCGAGCATGTCCAGCTGCTCGATCAGGTCGGCGCGAACGTTCGCCGCCATCTTCGCCGGATCGCGGTGGGCGCCGCCCAGCGGCTCCGGGATGACCTTGTCGACGATGTTCAGGCTCTTCAGGCGCTCGGCGGTGACGCCCATGGCCTCGGCGGCATCGGCCGCGCGGTCGGCGGTCTTCCACAGGATCGAGGCGCAACCTTCCGGCGAAATCACCGAGTAGGTGGAGTACTGCAGCATGTTCAGCTGGTCGCACACGCCGATGGCCAGTGCGCCGCCGGAACCGCCCTCACCGATCACGGTGGCGATGATCGGGGTCTTCAGGCGCGCCATCACCCGCAGGTTCCAGGCAATGGCCTCGCTCTGGTTGCGTTCTTCGGCGTCGATGCCCGGGTAGGCGCCCGGGGTGTCGATGAAGGTCAGGATCGGCATCTTGAAGCGCTCGGCCATTTCCATCAGGCGGCAGGCCTTGCGGTAGCCTTCAGGACGCGGCATGCCGAAGTTGCGGCGGACCTTCTCGCGCACTTCGCGGCCCTTCTGGTGGCCAATGACCATGACCGGCTTGTCGTTCAGACGCGCGGTACCGCCGACGATCGCCGCGTCGTCGGCGAAGTGACGATCGCCGTGCAGCTCTTCGAACTCGGTGAAGATGTGGTCGATGTAGTCGAGCGTGTACGGACGGCGCGGGTGACGGGCCAGGCGGGCGATCTGCCAGCTGGTCAGGTTGCCGAAGATGCTCTCGGTCAGGGTGCTGCTCTTGTCTTGCAGACGGGCAATTTCATCGCTGATGTTCAGCGAGTTGTCGTTGCCCACCAGGCGCAGCTCTTCGATCTTGGCTTGCAGGTCGGCAATCGGCTGTTCGAAATCGAGGAAATTCGGGTTCATAGGCTTCCGTCTTGGGTCTACGGCCAGGCGGCCGGCCGGTGGATCCGTTTGGCGCCCTACCTTAAGGGATCAGGCGCATAAAGGTCGAGATTAAAATGCGTCGTTTCAACGATATTGCAGGAAGACGTTCTCACGCCCGAACTGGTCACGCAGTGCCTGAATCAGCCCATCGGCGGGGTCGATGCACCACTGGTCGCCGAATTGCAGCATCGCCTTGGCGTCGCTGCCGGTGTACTCCAGGGTGATCGGGCAGCCGCCACGGTGACGGGTGATCAACTCGCCCAGCCAGCTCAGACGATCGCCCTTGAGCGCCTCATGGGTGATCTTCAGGCGCAGGCTCTCGGCCAGCTTGGTCCGCGCGTCCTCCATGGTCATCACCGTCTTGACCCGCAGGCGCAGGCCGCCGGAAAAGTCGTCGTTGCTCACCTCCCCTTCCACCACCACCATGGCATCGGTCTGCAACAGGGCCTGGACGGCCATGAACGAATCGGCGAACAACGAGGCTTCAATACGTCCAGAACGGTCATCGAGGGTGACGAAGCCCATCTTGTCGCCCTTCTTGTTCTTCATTACCCGCAGGGCAATGATCATGCCGGCGATGGTCTGGGTATCCCGCGCGGGCTTCAAGTCGACGATGCGCTGGCGGGCGAAGCGGCGAATCTCGGCCTCGTACTCATCGATCGGGTGGCCGGTGAGGTACAGGCCCAGGGTGTCCTTCTCGCCTTTCAGGCGTTCCTTGAGCGTCAGTTCGCGCACTTTGCGGTGGTTGGCGTAAACGTCGACATCCACCTCGTCGAACATGCTGCCGAACAGGTCGACGTGGCCACTGTCGGCGGTGTGGGCGGCCTGCTCGGCGGCCTTCACCGCCTCGCCCAGCGCCGACAGCAAGGTCGCACGGTTGATGTCGATATTGGCCTGGTAAGCCTTGATCTCGTCATGGAAGTGCGGCCCCAGGCGGTCCAGCGCACCGCTGCGGATCAGCGCATCGAGTGTTCGCTTGTTGACCCGCTTGAGGTCGATGCGGTCACAGAAGTCGAACAGGTCCTTGAACGGGCCGCCTTGCGCGCGAGCTTCGACAATGGCCTCCACTGGCCCCTCGCCCACGCCCTTGATCGCGCCCAGGCCATAGACAATGCGCCCGTCATTGTTCACGGTGAACTTGAAGTCGGAGAAGTTCACATCCGGCGCGTCCAGGCGCAGCTTCATGCTGCGCACTTCCTCGACCAGCACCACCACCTTGTCGGTGTTGTGCATATCCGCCGACAGTACCGCGGCCATGAACGGCGCCGGGTAGTGGGTCTTCAGCCAGGCGGTCTGGTACGACACCAGGCCGTAGGCGGCGGAGTGGGACTTGTTGAAGCCGTAGCCGGCGAATTTCTCTACCAGGTCGAAGATGTTACCGGCAAGATCGGCATCGATATTGTTGGCCACACAGCCTTCGATGAAACCACCGCGCTGCTTGGCCATTTCCTCGGGCTTTTTCTTACCCATGGCTCGACGCAGCATGTCGGCGCCGCCGAGGGTATAGCCGGCCATCACCTGGGCGATCTGCATCACCTGCTCCTGGTACAGGATGATGCCGTAGGTGGGCGCCAGTACTGGCTTGAGGCCTTCGTACTGGTAATCGGAGTGCGGGTAGGCGAGCTCGGCGCGACCGTGCTTGCGGTTGATGAAGTCGTCCACCATGCCCGATTGCAGCGGGCCTGGGCGGAACAGCGCCACCAGTGCGATAAGGTCTTCCAGGCAGTCGGGCTTGAGCTTCTTGATCAGCTCCTTCATGCCCCGCGATTCAAGCTGGAACACCGCCGTGGTCTCGGCTTTTTGCAGCAGCTCGTAGGTCTTGCGGTCGTCCAGCGGGATGAAGTCGATGTTGACGTCGGGCAGGTTCTTCTTGGCCTGCTCGCGGTTGATGATCTCCATCGCCCACTTGATGATGGTCAGGGTGCGCAGGCCGAGGAAGTCGAACTTCACCAGGCCCGCGGCCTCGACGTCGTCCTTGTCGAACTGGGTCACCAGGCCGCCGCCCTCTTCGTCACAGGCGATCGGCGAGAAGTCGGTGAGCTTGGTCGGCGCGATCACCACGCCACCGGCGTGCTTGCCGGTACCGCGGGTGACGCCCTCGAGCTTCAGGGCCATGTCCCAGATTTCGCGGGCATCCTCGTCGCCCTTGAGGAAGTCGCGCAGGATCTCTTCCTGCTCGTAGGCCTTCTCCAGGGTCATGCCCACTTCGAACGGAATCATCTTCGACAGGCGGTCGGCCAGGCCATAGGACTTGCCCTGCACCCGCGCCACGTCGCGCACCACCGCCTTGGCGGCCATGGTGCCGAAAGTGATGATCTGGCTCACCGCGTTGCGCCCGTAGGCTTCGGCCACGTAGTCGATCACTCGGTCGCGGCCGTCCATGCAGAAGTCGACGTCGAAGTCGGGCATGGAAATACGTTCAGGGTTGAGGAAACGTTCGAACAGCAGGTCGTAGGCCAGCGGGTCGAGGTCGGTGATCTTCAGCACATAGGCCACCAGCGAGCCGGCACCCGACCCCCGGCCCGGGCCGACCGGAACGTCATTGTTCTTGGCCCACTTGATGAAGTCCATGACGATCAGGAAGTAACCGGGGAAGCCCATCTGGATGATGATGTCCAGCTCGAATTTCAGGCGGTCCAGGTAGACCTGGCGCTTCTCTTCGTAATTGGGCGTGGTGTCCTTCGGCCAGAGCACCGCCAGGCGCTCCTCCAGGCCTTCGTGGGAGACATGGCGCAGGTAGTCGTCGATGCCCATGCCGTTGGGCGTGGGGAAATCGGGGAGGAAGTACTTGCCCAGCTGCACGGTGATGTTGCAGCGCTTGGCGATTTCCACGGTGTTGGCGATGGCGTCCGGCAGGTCGCTGAACAGCTCGGCCATTTCCTCGGCGGACTTGAGGTACTGCTGGTCGCTGTAGCCGCGCGGGCGCCGCGGATCGTCGAGGGTCCAGCCCTCGCCGATGCACACGCGGGTCTCGTGGGCATCGAAGTCCGACTGCTTGATGAAGCGCACATCGTTGGTCGCCACCAGCGGCGCGCCGAACTTGTCGGCCAGGGCCACGGCAGCGTGCACATACTCTTCGTCACCGGCGCGATTGGTGCGCTGCACCTCGACGTAGAAGCGGTCCGGGAACATGCCCATCCAGTCGCCGAGCAGCGCTTCGGCTTCGTCCTGACGACCACTGGCCAGGGCCATGCCGATATCGCCTTCCCGGGCTGCGGACAGGGCGATCAGCCCCTCGCTGGCCGGGGCGATCCAGTCACGCTGGATGATTACCAGGCCATTGCGCTGGCCGTCGGTCCAGCCACGCGAGATCAGCTCGGTAAGATTGCGGTAGCCCTTGGGGTCCATCGCCAGGAAGCAGATGCGCGACAGCGGTGCCTCGGGGTCGGCGCCGGCCAGCCACAGGTCGGCGCCGCAGATCGGCTTGATGCCGGCGCCCATGGCGGTCTTGTAGAACTTCACCAGCGAGCACATGTTGCTCTGGTCGGTGATTGCCACCGCCGGCATGTTCATCCCGGCCAGGGCCTTGGCCAGCGGCTTGATCCGCACCAGGCCGTCGACCAGGGAGAATTCGGAGTGCACGCGAAGGTGAACGAAGGAGACCGACATGGAGGATCCTGTAGCAGAGCTGAACGACAAGGGCGGGATTGTAGCGTATTGCTCTTCGCTTGCCTCGCCTCGAGGTCAGCGGTTGGTTGCCGATGCATCGCGGGGCAAGCCCGCTCCCACGCCAAGCCTGTGCTGAAATCGGCTGCGTGGGAGCGGGCTTGCCCCGCGATGAATGGCGAAGATCAGATCAACGAGGTGGAATTGCTTTCGCGGGCTTCCCAGGCCGCCCGTACCGGGCCGAACGAGCGCCGGTGAATAGGCGTAGGCCCGAGGCGAGCAAGGGCCTCGAGGTGCACCGGCGTCGGGTAGCCTTTGTGTCCGCCAATTCCGTAACCTGGGTAGATCAGCTCGAACGCGCTCATCTCGCGGTCGCGGGTGACCTTGGCCAGGATCGAGGCCGCGGCAATGGCCGGGACTTGGGAATCGCCCTTGACCACCGGCGCCGCGGGCACCGCCAGTTTCGGGCAGCGATTGCCGTCGATCAAGGCCAGCTTCGGCGTGACATGCAGCCCTTCCACCGCGCGCTGCATGGCCAGCATGGTGGCCTGCAGGATATTCAGGCGGTCGATTTCCTCGACCTCGGCCCGGGCAATGCAGAAGCTCAGCGCCTTTTCACGAATCTCGTCGAACAACGCCTCGCGCTTAGCCTCGGTGAGCTTCTTCGAGTCGTTCAAGCCCAGGATCGGGCGGTTCGGGTCGAGGATCACCGCGGCAGTCACCACCGCGCCGCACAGCGGGCCACGGCCAACTTCATCGACGCCGGCCACCAGGTCCTCGACCAGGTTGAAATCCAGTCCTATCGGCATGTCAGCGCTCCTTCAACAGGGCGAGCACCGCGTCGGCGGCCTGATTGGAGGCATCGCGGCGCAGGGTGCGGTGAATCTGGTCGAAACTGTCGGTCTGTTGCACGCCATCCTTGAGCAAGGGCGCCAGGGTCTGCGCCAAGGCTTCGCTGGTGGCGGCGCCCTGCAGCAGTTCCGGCACCAGCAGGCGCTGGGCCAGCAAGTTCGGCAACGACACGTAGGGGCTGCGGACCATGCGCTTGAGGATCCAGTACGTCAGCGGTGCCAGGCGGTAGGCCACCACCATCGGCCGCTTGTACAGCAGCGCTTCCAGGGTGGCGGTACCCGAGGCGATCAGCACCGCGTCGCAGGCCGCCAGGGCCTTGTGCGACTGGCCGTCGAGCAGGGTCAGCGGCAACTGCCGCCCTTCGAGCATCTGCTCGATCTGGGCACGGCGTGCGGCATTGGCGCACGGCAGCACGAAGCGCGCACCGGGCACCAGCTCGCACAGACGCTGGGCGGCATCCAGGAACAAGGCCCCCAGGCGCCCTACTTCCCCGCCCCGGCTGCCCGGCATCAGGGCAATCACCGGCCCTTCGCCCAGGCCCAGTTCGGCGCGCGCCATGTTGCGGTCGGCCTCCAGGGGGATGGTATCGGCCAGCGGGTGGCCAACGAAGCGTACCGGCACGCCCTGCTCTTCATAGAAGCGCGCCTCGAAGGGCAGCAGGGTGAGCATCAGGTCGCAGCCCTCGCGAATCTTCAGCACGCGTTTTTGCCGCCAGGCCCAGACCGATGGGCTGACGTAGTGCACGGTCTTGATCCCGGCCTGGCGCAACTTGAGTTCGATATTGAGGGTGAAGTCGGGGGCATCGATACCGATGAACACATCGGGCCGTTCGTCGATCAACGTCTGGATCAGCAGCTTGCGCCGCTTGAGCAGTTCGCGCAGGCGCCCGAACACTTCCACCAGGCCCATGACCGCCAGGCGCTCCATGGGGAAGTAGGAGGTCATGCCCTCGGCTTCCATCAAGGGGCCGCCGACACCGATGAACCGCACATCGGGGTGACGGGCCTTGATGGCACGCATCAAGCCGGAGCCCAGAATGTCGCCGCTGGCCTCGCCCGCGACCAGCGCAACACAGAGCTGGGCCATGTCAGCGGGTGATGCCGCGGGCGGAGTTGGCGATCGACTGGCGGAACACATCGACTTGCGGGAACTGCTTGACCAACTCGTCCAGCTCCTTGAGCGCCTCTTCGACGGTCAGGCCCTGACGGTAGACGATCTTGTAGGCACGGCGCAGCGCATGCAGCACTTCGTCGCTGAAGCCACGACGGCGCAGGCCTTCGAAGTTCATGCTGCGCGCCTCGGCGGGGCTGCCGAACACGGTGACGTAGGCCGGCACGTCCTTGCCGATGGCAGTGCCCATGCCGGAGAAGGCGTGGGCGCCAATGTGGCAGTACTGGTGCACCAGGGTATAGCCGGAGAGGATCGCCCAGTCACCGACATGCACATGGCCAGCCAGCGCGGTGTTGTTGACCAGGATGCAATGGTTGCCGATCACGCTGTCGTGGCCGATGTGGGCATAGGCCATGATCAGGTTGTGATCGCCCAGGGTGGTCTCCGCACGGTCCTGGATGGTGCCGCGGTGAATGGTGACGCCCTCGCGGATCACGTTGTGATCACCGATCACCAGGCGCGTCGGCTCACCCTTGTACTTCAGGTCAGGGGTATCTTCGCCGATCGAGGAGAACTGGTAGATGCGGTTGTGCTTGCCGATGCGGGTCGGCCCCTTGAGCACCACGTGCGGACCGATGACGGTGCCCTCCCCGATTTCCACATCGGGGCCTACGATCGACCAGGGGCCGACCTCGACGCCGTCGGCCAGCTTGGCCGAGGGGTCGATGATCGCCCGAGGGTCAATCGAACTCATAGGGAACGTTCCGCGCAGGTGATCTCTGCCGAGCAGACGGGCTTGCCGTCGACCAGGGCGCGGCACTCGAACTTCCAGATCATGCTCTTGCGGCTGAGGAACTTGGCTTCCAGCACCAACTGGTCGCCCGGCAGCACCGGCTGGCGGAAGCGCAGCTTGTCGGAGCCGACGAAGTAGTAGAGGGTGCCGTCGGCAGGTTTTGCGTCGAGCATCTTGAATCCGAGAATTCCGGCCGCCTGGGCCATCGCCTCGATGATCAGCACGCCCGGCATGATGGGATGCGCCGGGAAGTGGCCATTGAAGAACGGCTCGTTGATGCTGACATTCTTGTAGGCACGAATGCTTTGGGCCTCGAAGTCCAGATCCGTGACCCGGTCCACCAGCAGGAACGGGTAACGGTGAGGCAGGTATTCGCGAATCTCGTTGATGTCCATCATTTCGGGGGGAAGCCTGTAATAAGAATAGGGAGCGCAGGGGCTGGCAACTGGCGCCTCGTGCCGATGCACAGAGACGCCGGCCAGCGACTGCTCACGCTCGCTCGGAAAAAGGTATCAGCCTTCTGATGTCGGCTGGCCATCCGAGGTCACGGTGTCGACACGTTTTTCCAGCTGCCCGAGACGCTTGGCCATCTCGTCCAACTGGCGGATACGCGCGGCGCTCTTGCGCCATTCGGCCAGTGGTTGCATGGCCGTGCCGGACGAGTAGCCACCCGGCTCGGTAATCGAGCGGGTCACCATGGTCATTCCGGAGACGAATACGTTATCGCAAACGTCGATATGACCGACCATCCCGACGCCACCGGCGATCATGCAATGCTTGCCGATCTTGGTACTGCCGGAAATACCGACACAGGCCGCCATCGCCGTGTGGTCGCCGACCTGAACGTTATGGGCGATCTGGATCTGGTTGTCGAGCTTGACGCCGTCACCGATGCGGGTATCCGACAGCGCGCCGCGATCCACCGCGGTGTTGACGCCAATCTCGACGTCGTCACCCAAGGTGACGCCACCGATCTGGGCGATCTTGCGCCAGATGCCTTTCTCGTTGGCGAAGCCGAAGCCTTCACCGCCGATCACCGCGCCGGACTGAATCACCACGCGCTTGCCGATGGTCACATCGTGGTACAGCGTTACCCGCGGGGCGAGCCAGCCACCTTCGCCGATCACGCAGCGAGCACCGATGAAGCAGTGGGCGCCGACGGTCACGCTGGCAGCGATACGCGCACCGCTTTCGATCACCGCGAACGGGCCGATGCTGGCGCTGGGGTCGACCTGTGCGTCATCCGCCACCACGGCGCTGGGATGAATTCCCGCCACAGCCTTGGGTTTTGGATCGAACAGGTGCGAAATGCGTGCGTAGGCCAGGTAGGGATCAGGCACGATCAGGGCGTTGCCAGCATAGCCTTCGGCATCCTCGGCCTTGAGCAGCACCGCGCTGGCCTGGCTCTCGTCCAGGAATTTGCGGTACTGCTTGTTGGCCAGGAAGCTCAACTGACCGTGGCCGGCCTCCTGCAAGGTGGCCAGCCCGGTGATTTCCAGCGCCTCGGGGCCCTTGAGGCTGGCCCCGAGGGCCTCGGCCAGTTGGCCGAGTGTCATCGTCACGGTCATATCAACGCGCTTGGTTCATACGCTCGATCACCTGGCGGGTGATGTCGTACTGCGGTTTGACATCGATTACCGCGCCACGCTCGAGTACCAGGTCAAAGCCACCCTTCTTGATGACTTCTTCCACGGCGCCATCGAGCTTCGGCTTGAGCTGCTTGAGCATGTCACGGTCGGCCACGGCCTTGGCTTCGTTGAGTTCCTTGGACTGGAACTGGAAGTCACGGGCCTTTTGCTTGAACTCAAGCTCCAGACGCTCGCGCTCTGGCTGAGGCATCTTGTCGCCGCCTTTGATCAGGCGGTCCTGGATGCCCTTGGCGCTGCTTTCCAGGCCCTTGAGCTTGGTCAGTTGCGGGCCGAATTTTTTCTCGGCGTCGACGGCGTACTTCTTGGCCGCGTCGGATTCCAGCAGCGCCATCTGATAGTTCAGCACGGCGACCTTCATTTCGGCGAAAGCCGGGGTGGCGACCAGCGCCGCGGCCACGAGGGCCAGTTGAGTCAACTTACGCACGATGCACTCCTGGATAATCCGTTGTCGTTATGCAAGGGCCGACCTTAGAAGGTCTGGCCCAGAGAGAATTGGAACACTTGCGTGTCGGCGTCGTCCGGCTTCTTGATCGGCATCGCCAGGCTGAAGCTCAACGGGCCCAGCGCGGTGATCCAGGTCACGCCCAGACCGACGGAGCTGGCCATGTCCGAGAAACCGACCTTGGTGCAATCGGGCTTGGAACCGCAATTGGTGTCGAACACGTTACCCACATCCCAGAACACGGAAGTGCGCAGCGAGCGCTGGTCCTTGACGAACGGCAACGGGAACAGCAGCTCGACACCACCCTGGACGAGGACGTTACCACCGAACGGCAGCGGATCCTGGTCCGGGTCGGCGATGGTGCCCTGGTTACCGGTAACGGCGGCACCGCGGCTCGGCGTACTGCGTGGGCCGAGGGTGCTGTCCTTGAAGCCGCGTACGGAGTTGAAGCCGCCCGCGTAGTAGTTTTCATAGAACGGCAGGCCAGAGGTCGAGCCGAAACCATCACCATAGCCCAGTTCGGTGTGCAGGCGCAGGGTGTAGTCGTTGTTGATTGGCTTGAACAGCTGGCCACGGTAGTCGAGCTTGTAGAACGACAGGTCGCTGCCCGGCACGGTGGTTTCCAGGGTCAGGCTCTGCGAGTGACCACGGGTAGCCAGCACGCCCTTGTTCAGGGTCGACTCGGACCAGCCGATCGAGGCCTTGAAGTTCAGGAAGCTGTCGCCTTCGTCCTGGATGAACTTGAAGATCTCATCGACGGTGTAGCGCCCGGTCTTCAGTTTGTCCTGCTGCACGGTCAGGCCGTAGGTCAGGCGCGAGGTTTCGCTGATCGGGTAGCCGAGGCTGACGCCGGCACCGAGGCTGTCCACCGCATAGCTGGCCACGTCAACGTCGAGGTCGTCGTAGTCGGTGCTGCGATAGAAGGCGTTGTAGCCCAGGCTCACACCGTCGGCGGTGAAGTAGGGGTCGACGAAGCCGAAGTTGTAGCGGGTCTGGTATTCCGAACGGGTCAGGCCGATGGAGACCTTGTTACCCGAACCCAGGAAGTTGCTCTGGCTGATCGAGCCACCGAGGATCAAGCCGGCGCTCTGGGCGAAGCCGACGCTGGCGGTGATCGAACCGGAAGCCTGCTCCTCGACGCTGTAGTTGACGTCGACCTGGTCGTCGGTGCCTGGCACCGGCGGGGTCTCGACGTTGACTTCCTTGAAGAAGCCCAGGCGCTCGAGGCGGGTCTTGGATTGGTCGATCAGGTAGGTCGAGGCCCAGCCGCCTTCCATCTGGCGCATCTCGCGACGCAGCACCTGGTCTTCGGTCTTGGTGTTGCCGCGGTAGTTGATGCGGTTGACGTAGGCGCGCTTGCCCGGGTCGACGACGAACATGATATCGACGGTGTGGTCTTCGTCGTGCGCCTGCGGCACGCCGTTGACGTTGGCGAAGGTGTAGCCTTCGTTACCCAGGCGACGGGTGATCAGGTCGGACGTGGTGGTCATCACCTTGCGCGAGAACACCTGGCCCGGCTGTACCAGCAGCAGCGACTTGACCTGGTCTTCCGGCACCTTGAGGTCACCGGACAGCTTCACGTCGCGAACGGTGTACTTCTCGCCTTCGTTGATGTTGACGGTGATGTAGACGTGCTTCTTGTCCGGGGTGATCGACACCTGGGTGGAAGCGATGTCCATGTTGATGTAGCCACGGTCCAAGTAGTAGGAACGCAGGCGCTCCAGGTCACCGGAGAGTTTTTCACGGGCGTACTTGTCGTCGTTCTTGAAGAACGACAGCCAGTTGGTGGTCTTGAGCTCGAACAGCTGGCCAAGGGTCTCGTCGTCGAAGACCGTGTTGCCCACCACGTTGATGTGCTGGATCGCGGCCACGGTGCCTTCGTTGATCTTGATCTTCAGGCCGACGCGGTTGCGCGGCTGCGGCACGACCTCGGCGTCGACCTCGGCCGAGTAGCGGCCCTGGGCCACGTACTGGCGCTGCAGTTCGTTACGCACGCCTTCGAGGGTCGCGCGCTGGAAGATCTCGCCTTCGGCCAGGCCCGACTGCTTCAGGCCTTTCATCAGGTCTTCGGTGCTGATCGCCTTGTTGCCTTCGATCTCGATGCTCGACACCGACGGGCGCTCGACCACGTTGATGATCAGGACATTGCCGTCGCGGTTCAGCTGGATGTCCTGGAAGAAGCCGGTCTTGAACAGCGAGCGGGTCGAATCGACCAGGCGGCGGTCGTCGACCTGGTCGCCGACGTTCAGCGGCAAGGCGCCGAACACGCTGCCGGCGGAGACCCGCTGCAAGCCGTTGACACGAATATCGGAGATGGTGAAGGACTCGGCGTGAACTTCAGCGATCATCAGTGCGGAGAGCACCGCAGTTAGCAGCAGACGTTTCATGAAGTCCTTTTATTCCAACTGGCAATAAACAACCCGCCGCGGCAAGGCGGCAGGTTTTCGCGATTGAGCGAAGCTTTTTATAGTCGACCCAGATCGTTGATCAGGGCGAGCAACATCACCCCGACGACCAAACTGATACCGATCTGGACCCCCCAACCCTGCACCCGATCCGAGAGCGGACGACCGCGCGCCCACTCGATCAGGTAAAACAGCAAATGCCCCCCATCCAGTACTGGGATGGGCAGCAAGTTCAGAACCCCCAGGCTTATGCTCAGATAGGCCAGGAAATTCAGGAAATCCCCGACGCCCGACTGGGCTGAAGCGCCCGCCACTTTAGCAATGGTTATCGGTCCGCTCAAGTTTTTTACCGAGAGCTCCCCGAACAGCATTTTCTTCAGCGATTCGAGGGTCAGGACGCTCATGTTCCAGGTGCGGGAAAGCCCCTCGCCAACCGCTTCCAACGGCCCATAGCTGACCTCGCGAAGCATCTGCGCCGGCCACTGCGTGGCCTTGACGCCCGCCCCCAGGTAGCCACCGGAGGCCTGCCCTTCGCCCTTGCGGGCCAGCGTCACCGGCACCTCGAGCGTGGCGCCGTCACGCTCGACACGCAGGCTCACCTGGCGCTCCGGGCGGGCGCGCACCGCGTCGACCACTTGCTGCCAGTCGGCCAGGGCCACGCCGTCCAGGGCCAGCAGCTTGTCGCCGGTCTTCAGCCCAGCGGCCGCCGCCGGCCCCTTGGGATCGATCTCGGCCAGTACCGGCGCGACCGCCGGGCGCCATGGGCGCAGGCCAAGGGACTGGATCGGATCGGGCTCATCGACACCCTTGAGCCAGTGGCTAAGCTGGATGTCATGCTGGCGCTCGCTGGTCGCGCCCTCGTCGATCACCCCCACCCGCAGGGTGCCGCTCTCGCCAAGGCGGCGCACCAGTTGCAAGTTGACCGCAGACCAACCGGTGGTCGGCTCGCCATCGATGGAAACAATTTCCTGGCCAACATTCAGACCGGCGGTTGCCGCCAGGCTGCCCGCCTCCACCGCGCCGATGACCGGTCGCACCTGCTGCGAACCGAGCATGGCGACCACCCAGAAGAACAGGATGGCAAGCAGGAAGTTGGCGATCGGACCGGCGGCGACAATGGCGATGCGCTGGCGCACCGACTTGCGATTGAACGCTTGTTCGAGCAGCGCAGGTGGCACATCGCCCTCGCGCTCGTCGAGCATCTTGACGTAGCCGCCCAGGGGAATCGCCGCGACTACGAATTCGGTGCCCTGGCGGTCATGCCAGCGCAGCAGCGGTGTGCCGAAGCCCACCGAGAAACGCAGCACCTTGACCCCGCAACGCCGCGCCACCCAGAAGTGGCCGAACTCGTGGAAGGTGACCAGCACACCCAACGCAATCAGGGTACCGATGATCATGTAGAGCGCAGTCATGTCCAATCTCCGGGTGACGGTCGGCGGAGCCGGCCGCTGGCGTCAGCGGCCGTGGCGCCGCAACCACTCCCGGGACAGTTCCCGGGCACGTTGGTCGGCGGCGAACACCGCCTCGAGCGTGGGCAGTGCGACCACCGGTTCCTGATCGAGTACCTGCTCGATCATACTCGCGATCTCCGGGAAGCGGATGCGCCCACCCAGGAACGCCTCCACTGCCACTTCGTTGGCGGCGTTGAGCACCGCCGGCGCACTGTTGCCTGCCTCGGCAGCCTGACGCGCCAGGCGCAGGCAAGGGAAGCGCTGTTCGTCGGGGGCCTGGAAATCCAGACGGGCGATGGCGAACAGGTCCAGCGGCGCGACGCCCGAATCGATACGCTCCGGCCAGGCCAGGGCGTTGGAAATCGGCGTGCGCATGTCCGGGTTGCCCAGCTGGGCGAGCACCGAACCGTCGATGTAGTCGACCAACGAGTGAATGACGCTCTGCGGGTGCACCACCACTTCCACCTGCGACGGCTTGGCATCGAACAACCAGCACGCCTCGATCAGTTCCAGGCCCTTGTTGAGCATGCTCGCCGAATCGACGGAAATTTTCCGGCCCATGGACCAGTTGGGGTGGGCGCACGCCTGCTCGGGCGTGACATTCAGCAACGCCTCGGCCGGGGTATCGCGGAACGGGCCACCGGAGGCGGTCAGCAGGATCCGCCGCACCCCCACGTTACCCAGGCCACGGGCGAAGTCGCCAGGCATGCACTGGAAGATCGCGTTGTGCTCGCTGTCGATTGGCAACAGCACCGAACCACTGCGGCGTACCGCATCCATGAACAAGGCCCCGGACATCACCAGGGCCTCCTTGTTGGCCAGCAGTACCTTCTTGCCCGCCTCGACTGCCGCCAGGGTCGAACCCAGGCCGGCAGCGCCGACAATGGCCGCCATCACCGCATCCACTTCCGACGCAGCGGCCACTTGGCAGAGCCCGGCCTCGCCTTCCAGCACCTCGGTGGCACAACCTGCCGCCGCCAGGCCTTCACGCAAGCGTGCCGCAGCCTCGGCGCTCGGCACCACGGCAAATACCGGGCGGTGACGCACGCACAGGGCCAGCAGTTCGTCGATGCGCGAATAGCCGCTCAGGGCGAACACCTGATAACGATCAGGGTGCCGGGCAATGACGTCCAGCGTGCTCAGGCCAATGGAGCCGGTGGCCCCAAGCACGGTTATGCGTTGCACGGCACTCACATCACACCCCACTCAGCCGCCCACAGCAGCACGGCAAACATCGGAATCGCCGCAGTCAGGCTGTCAATGCGATCGAGCACGCCGCCATGACCCGGCAGCAGGTTGCTGCTGTCCTTGATGCCTTCGCGGCGCTTGAACATGCTCTCGGTCAGGTCGCCGACCACCGAGGCCATCACCACCACCACCGCGCCCAGCAAGCCCAGCAGGATCTGGCCAAGGCCCCAGTCACGGCCCAGGCCCACGCCCAGGGTGATCAGCAGGCTGACCGCCAGGCCGCCATAGACGCCCTCCCAGCTCTTGCCCGGACTGACGTGCGGCGCCAGCTTGCGCTTGCCGAAGGCACGCCCGGAGAAATAGGCACCGATGTCGGCGGCCCAGACCAGAACCATGACCGCCAGGATCAACCAGTTGCCCAGCGGCCAGTGCTTGAGCAGCACCAGGCCCTGCCAGGCCGGCAGCAGCACCAGCAGGCCGATCAGCAGCCGGCAGGCGGCGCTGGTCCACAGTTCGTTGCTGCGCGGATAAGTCAGCACCAGCCAGGTGGCCAGCGCCCACCAGATCACCGAAGCACCCAGTACCCAGGGCGCCAGGTCCGGCATCAGGTAAAGCAGCATCAGCCCACCGGCCACCACGGCGGCGTAGGCGATACGCAGCGATTGCGCCACCAGACCGGCCAGGCGCGCCCACTCCCATGCCCCGAGCGTGACCACGAAGCCGATGAACAGGGCGAAATCCCCGCCATTGAGCAGGAAGAAACCGCCCAGCGCGATCGGCAACAGGATCAGCGCGGTAATGATGCGTTGTTTAAGCATTAAGCACGGGCTCCAGCCTCGACCTGCTCGCTGGTCTTACCGAAGCGGCGCTGGCGCGAAGCGAAATCGGCCAGCGCGCTGCGCATGGCCTCGTGTTTGAAGTCCGGCCAGTACAGGTCGGAGAAGTACAGCTCGGCATAGGCCAGCTGCCACAGCAGGAAATTACTGATGCGATGTTCGCCGCCGGTGCGGATGCACAGGTCAGGCAGCGGCAGGTCGCCGGTGGCCAGGCAGGTCTGCAACAAGTCGGGGGTGATGTCTTCCGGGCGCAGATGCCCCGCCTGCACTTCCCGCGCCAGGCGTTGCGCGGCCTGGGCGATATCCCACTGGCCACCATAGTTGGCGGCGATCTGCAGGATGAAACGGTTGTTGCCGGCAGTGATGGCTTCCGCCTCGCGCATGGCTGCCTGCAGCTCCGGGTGGAACCGCGAACGATCGCCGATGATGCGCAGGCTGATGTTGTTGTCGTTCAGGCGCTTGGCCTCGCGACGCAGCGCCGAGAAGAACAGCTCCATCAGCGCACCGACCTCTTCGGCGGGGCGCTGCCAGTTCTCGCTGGAGAAGGCGAAGAGCGTGAGCACCTCGACCTTCGCCTCGGCGCACACTTCGATCACCGCACGGACGGCATCGACGCCGGCCTTGTGCCCGGCGACGCCGGGCAGCAGGCGCTTCTTCGCCCAGCGGTTGTTGCCATCCATGATGATCGCGACATGACGCGGCACCGAGGACGGCGCCGCTGGCTTGGTCTTTTCCATTAAAGAGCAACCCTGGCCTCAGACGGCCATCAGGTCCTTTTCCTTGGCCTTGTACGCGGCGTCGACTTCGGCGACGAACTTGTCGGTCAGCTTCTGGATCTCGTCAGCGGCACGACGCTCTTCGTCTTCGCTGATTTCCTTGTCCTTGGTCAGCTTCTTCAGCTCGGCCAGCGCATCGCGGCGCACGTTGCGCACGGCGACCTTGGCGTCCTCGGACACACCGCTGGCCTGTTTGGTGTAACCCTTGCGGGTTTCCTCGGTCAGGGCCGGCATCGGCACGCGGATGGTGGTGCCGGCGCTGGACGGGTTCAGGCCCAGGTCGGAGGTCAGGATGGCCTTCTCGATGGCGGCGCTGAGATTCTTGTCGTGGGCGACGATCTTCAGGGTGCGGGCGTCCTCGACGGTGATCGCGGCCACCTGGTTCAGCGGCATGTCGCTACCCCAGGCCGGGACCTTGACGCTGTCCAGGATGCTCGGGTGGGCGCGACCGGTGCGGATCGCCGCCAGGTTGCGGGCCAGTGCCTCGAGGGACTTGCCCATGCGCTCCTGGGCGTCTTTCTTGATGTCGTTGATCATGCTTGGCCTTCCTCGATCAAAGTACCTTCAGCGCCACCCACCACGATGTTCAGCAGGGCGCCAGGCTTGTTCATGTTGAATACCCGCAATGGCATCTTGTGGTCGCGGCACAGGCAGATTGCGGTCAGGTCCATGACCCCGAGCTTGCGATCCAGCACCTCGTCGTAGGTGAGGTGATCGAACTTCTCGGCGTGTGGATCCTTGAATGGGTCGGCAGTGTACACACCATCGACCTTGGTTGCCTTCAGCACCACATCGGCATCGATTTCGATGGCGCGCAGGCAGGCTGCGGAATCGGTGGTGAAGAACGGGTTGCCGGTACCGGCGGAGAAAATTACCACATCACCGGAGTTGAGGTGACGAATTGCTTTGCGACGATCGTAATGATCGGTGACGCCGACCATGGAAATGGCCGACATGACCAGGGCGGGGATGTTCGAGCGCTCCAGGGCGTCGCGCATGGCCAGGCCGTTCATCACGGTGGCCAGCATGCCCATGTGGTCGCCGGTGACGCGGTCCATGCCGGCTGCGCTGAGCGCGGCGCCGCGGAACAGGTTGCCACCGCCGATGACCAGGCCGACCTGGACACCGATACCGACCAGCTGACCCACTTCGAGGGCCATGCGGTCCAGCACCTTCGGGTCGATCCCGAAGTCTTCCGAGCCCATCAGGGCCTCGCCGCTAAGTTTGAGCAAAATGCGTTTATAGCGAGGTTGGCGACCACTCACCTGCTGAGCCATTGCGAGTCTCTCCTGCGGCGTACTTTTAGAAAATTCCGTGCGGGCTGCTTGCAGCCTGCTAACTGTAGCGTGGCACTGCTTCAGTGCCAGCAAGGTCCGGCTCTATAAACCGTTCCTCGCTTTGACAAAGAGGCTGCGCGCGTGAGCGGGCAGCCTCTTTGGGGCGACAGACGAGTCTGTCTTACTGCTTGGCGGCAGCTACCTGGGCGGCAACTTCGGCAGCGAAGTCGTCAACCGGCTTCTCGATGCCTTCGCCGACCTTGAAGTAGGTGAAGGAAACGATTTCAGCGCCGGCTTTCTTGGCCAGTGCGCCAACTTTGACTTCCGGATCCATCACGAAGGCCTGCTCTTTCAGCGAGGCTTCGGCTTTGAACTTGGAAATACGACCGTTGATCATGTTCTCAACGATGTTTTCCGGCTTGCCGGCGATCTTGTCGGCGTTCAGCTGCAGGAAGACGTTCTTCTCGCGCTCGATGGCCTCGGCGGAGATTTCCGACGCATCCAGGAACTCTGGGTTCGAGGCTGCAACGTGCATGGCGATGTTCTTGGCCAGATCGACGTCGCCGCCTTTCAGGACAACAACGGCACCGATCTTGTTGCCGTGCAGGTAGGCACCGACAACGTCACCTTCAACGCGCACCAGGCGACGGATGTTGACGTTCTCGCCGCACTTGGCAACCAGGGCTTCACGAGCAGCTTCACGCGAGGCGATCAGCGGAGCGGCGTCGGTCAGCTTCTGAGCGAAGGCTTCTTCGAGGCTTTCGGCAACGAAGTTCTTGAAGTCGTCTTGCAGAGCCAGGAAGTCGGTCTGCGAGTTCACTTCCAGCAGGACGGCGGATTTACCGTCGGTCTTGACGGCGATAGCGCCTTCAGCAGCGACGTTGCCAGCCTTCTTGGCGGCCTTGATGGCGCCCGAGGCACGCATGTCGTCAATGGCTTTCTCGATGTCGCCGCCGGCCTTTTCCAGGGCCTTCTTGCAATCCATCATGCCTTCGCCGGTACGCTCGCGCAGTTCTTTGACCAGCGCTGCAGTAATTGCTGCCATTTCAAAATCCTCTTGGAAAGTTTTTCAACCATTCCACCCGCTCGTCACGGGCGTTAAATTCTGCAAATCGCTGCCTTTATATCAGCTCGCCCATGATGCGGGGCCGTTGCTGACAGCAGGATTTCAAGGTGGCAAAAAGGGGGCCAAGCCCCCTTTTTGCGTGCCAAGTAGACGCCAGGCGTCAATTACTCAGCAGCAGGTGCAGCCGCTTCTTCAGCGTAGACTTCAGTGCCGCCGGCAACATTGTTGCGGCCGCGGATGACGGCGTCAGCCATCGAAGTCATGTACAGCTCGATAGCGCGGATGGCGTCATCGTTACCTGGGATGATGTAGTCAACACCTTCCGGGCTGCTGTTGGTATCGACAACGCCGATGACCGGGATGCCCAGCTTGTTGGCTTCGGTGATGGCAATGCGCTCGTGGTCGACGTCGATCACGAACAGGGCATCAGGCAGGCCGCCCATGTCCTTGATACCACCCAGGCTGCGGTCCAGCTTTTCCAGATCGCGCGAACGCATCAGGGCTTCTTTCTTGGTCAGCTTGGCAAAGGTGCCGTCTTCGGCCTGGGTTTCCAGGTCGCGCAGACGCTTGATCGAGGCGCGGATGGTCTTGTAGTTGGTCAGCATGCCGCCCAACCAACGGTGATCAACGTATGGCGAACCGCAACGAGCTGCTTGCTCGGCGACGATCTTGCCGGCGGAACGCTTGGTGCCGACGAACATGATCTTGTTCTTGCCCTGGGCCAGGCGCTCGACGAAGGACAGAGCCTCGTTGAACATCGGCAGGGTTTTTTCCAGGTTGATGATGTGGATCTTGTTACGCGCGCCGAAAATGTACTTGCCCATTTTCGGGTTCCAGTAACGGGTCTGGTGGCCGAAGTGCACACCGGCCTTCAGCATATCGCGCATGTTGACTTGGGACATGATAGTTCCTTGATAAGTCGGGTTGGGCCTCCACGTATCCCAATGACCAACCCGCGCTTGCGAACAAGCGGGGCACCCAGGCCATCGTGTCGACACGTGTGTGGGTTTGAGCTTCGGAGGACCTCCCCCGAAAGCGGCGCATTTTATATCACAGACTGCGCGCGAACGGAACCCGTCAAAGCAGCTTCAAGCCGTAAGCCACAAGCTGCAAGAACAAGCGCCTGCACGCGTGCCGCCCTTTCTTGCAGCTTGCGGCTTGAAACTTGGGGCTTGCTGCCAGTTCGAGACCGCCCTCTGGTAGAATAAGACCTTTCCCGTTTGTTCGCGCCACCCGCGGCGCCGTAGAGAGCCTGTTAATGACCGTCACCATCAAGACCGCAGAAGACATCGAGAAGATGCGCATCGCCGGCCGCCTGGCCGCCGAAGTGCTGGAAATGATCGAGGAACACGTCAAGCCCGGTGTCACCACCGAAGAGCTCGACCGCCTGTGCCACGACTACATCGTCAACGTCCAGCAGGCGATCCCGGCACCGCTCAACTACAAAGGCTTCCCCAAGTCGATCTGCACCTCGATCAACCATGTGGTCTGCCACGGCATCCCCAACGACAAGCCCCTGAAGGACGGCGACACCATCAACATCGATGTCACCGTGATCAAGGACGGCTACCACGGCGACACCAGCCGCATGTACCACGTCGGCACCGTCGCGCCATGGGCCGAGCGCCTGTCGAAAGTCACCCAGGAATGCCTGTACAAGGCCATCGAACTGGTCAAGCCGGGCTGCCGCCTGGGTGACATCGGTGAAGTGATCCAGAAACACGCCGAGAAGAACGGTTTCTCGGTGGTCCGCGAGTTCTGCGGCCACGGTATCGGCAAGGTGTTCCACGAAGAGCCGCAGATCCTCCACTACGGCCGCGCCGGCACCGGCATGGAACTCAAGGAAGGCATGACCTTCACCATCGAGCCGATGATCAACCAAGGCAAGGCCGACACCAAAGTCCTGGGCGACGGCTGGACCGCCATCACCAAGGACCGCAAGCTTTCGGCCCAGTGGGAACACACCCTGGTGGTGACCGCCAACGGCTATGAGATCTTCACCCTGCGCAAGGACGACACTATCCCGCGCACCTCGGCCTGATTTTTACCCCAAAGGAACGCGACTCGATGCCCCAGGTGGATCCCGAGCTGTTCGACCGCGGCCAGTTCCAGGCGGAACTGGCCCTCAAGGCAAGCCCCATCGCTGCTTTCAAGAAAGCCATCCGCATGGCCAGCGAGGTGCTCGACAAGCGTTTTCGCGAGGGCCGGGAAATCCGCCGCCTGATCGAGGACCGCGCCTGGTTCGTCGATAACATCCTGCAGCAGGCCTGGCACCAGTTCGACTGGGGCAACCCCGATGGCATCGCCCTGGTCGCCGTCGGTGGTTACGGTCGCGGTGAACTGCACCCCTACTCCGACATCGACCTGCTGATCCTGCTCGATGCCGCCGAGCACGAGCAGTACCGCGACGCCATCGAGCGTTTCCTCACGCTGTTGTGGGATATCGGCCTGGAAGTCGGCCAGAGCGTGCGCACCGTCGATGAATGCGCCGAACAGGCCCGCGCCGACCTGACGGTCATCACCAACCTGATGGAAAGCCGCACCATCGCCGGCCCCGAGCCCCTGCGCCAGCGCATGCTCGATGCCACCAGCACCGCCCACATGTGGCCAAGCAAGGCGTTCTTCCTGGCCAAACGCGCCGAACTCAAGGCACGCCACCACAAGTACAACGACACCGAGTACAACCTCGAACCGAACGTCAAGGGCGGCCCCGGCGGCCTGCGCGATATCCAGACGGTGCTCTGGGTGGCCCGGCGCCAGTACGGCACCCTCAACCTGCACGCCCTGGCCGGCGAGGACTTCCTGCTGGAAAGCGAGAACGAACTGCTGGCCTCGTCCCAGGCCTTCCTCTGGCGCGTGCGTTATGCCCTGCACATGCTCGCCGGCCGCGCCGAGGACCGCCTGCTGTTCGACCACCAGCGCAGCGTCGCCGCGTTGCTGGGCTACAGCGACGACAACCCCAAGCGCGCCATCGAACAGTTCATGCAGCAGTACTACCGGGTGGTGATGAGCATCAGCCAGCTGTGCGACCTGATCATCCAGCACTTCGAGGAAGTAATCCTCGCCGATGACGACAGTGGCACCACCCAGCCGATAAACGCGCGCTTCCGCCTGCACGACGGCTACATAGAGGCGTCCAGCCCGAACGTCTTCCGCCGCACGCCGTTCGCCATGCTCGAGATCTTCGTGCTGATGGCCCAGCACCCCGAGATCAAGGGCGTGCGCGCCGACACCGTGCGCCTGCTGCGCGAACACCGGCACCTGATCGACGACAAGTTCCGTCACGATATCCGCAACACCAGCCTGTTCATCGAACTGTTCAAGTGCGAAATCGGCATCCACCGCAACCTGCGGCGGATGAACCGCTACGGCATTCTCGGCCGCTACCTGCCGGAGTTCGGCCTGATCGTCGGGCAGATGCAGCACGACCTGTTCCACATCTACACGGTCGACGCGCACACCCTCAACCTGATCAAGCACCTGCGCAAGCTGCAGTACACTCCGGTTTCGGAGAAATTCCCGCTGGCCAGCAAGCTCATGGGCCGCCTGCCCAAGCCCGAGCTGATCTACCTGGCCGGGCTGTACCACGACATCGGCAAGGGCCGCCAGGGCGACCACTCCGAGCTCGGCGCGGTGGATGCGCAAGCGTTCTGCGCGCGCCACCAGTTGCCCGCGTGGGACAGCCGCCTGATCGTCTGGCTGGTGCAGAACCACCTGGTAATGTCCACCACCGCCCAGCGCAAGGACCTCTCCGACCCGCAGGTGATCAACGATTTCGCCCTGCACGTGGGCGACGAGACCCGCCTTGACTACCTCTATGTGCTGACCGTCGCCGATATCAACGCCACCAACCCCAGCCTGTGGAACTCATGGCGCGCCAGCCTGCTGCGCCAGCTCTACACCGAGACCAAGCGCGCCCTGCGCCGGGGCCTGGAGAACCCGCTGGACCGCGAGGAGCAGATCCGCCAGACCCAGAGCGCGGCCCTGGACATCCTCATCCGCGAAGGCACCGACCCGGACGATGTCGAGCAGCTCTGGTCGCAACTGGGCGACGACTACTTCCTCAAGCACACCGCCGCCGACGTGGCCTGGCACAGCGACGCGATCCTCCAGCAGCCGGCCGACGGCGGCCCGCTGGTGCTGATCAAGGAAACCACCCAGCGCGAATTCGAAGGCGGCACGCAGATCTTCATCTACGCACCCGACCAGCACGATTTCTTCGCCGTGACCGTGGCCGCCATGGCCCAGCTCAACCTGAACATCCACGACGCGCGGATCATCACCTCGAGCAGCCAGTTCACCCTCGACACCTACATCGTGCTCGACAACGACGGCGGCTCGATTGGCGACAACCCGCAGCGGGTACGGCAGATCCGCGACGGCCTCAGCGAAGCGCTGCGCAATCCCGAGGACTACCCGACCATCATCCAGCGCCGGGTGCCGCGCCAGCTCAAGCACTTCACCTTCCCGCCACAGGTGACCATCCTCAACGACGCCCAGCGCCCGGTGACCGTGCTGGAGATCACCGCCCCGGACCGCCCCGGCCTGCTGGCGCGGATCGGACGGATCTTCCTGGAGTTCGACATCTCGCTGCAGAACGCCAAGATCGCCACCCTCGGCGAGCGCGTGGAAGACGTGTTCTTCATCACCGACGCCCACAACCAGCCGCTGTCCGACCCGCAGCTGTGCAGCCGCCTGCAGGAGGCCATCGTCCAGCAGTTGCAAGCCGGCCAGGCCAGCGACGCCAGCCCTACCCGCATGACCTTTTGACGATAACGAGACCTTGCGCCGATGAACCACGCCTTGACCCAGCTCCAGCCCTACCCGTTCGAGAAACTGCGCGCCCTGCTGGGCACCGTGAAGCCGGCCGCCGACAAACGCGCCATTGCCCTGTCGATCGGGGAGCCGAAGCATGAATCGCCGGCGTTCGTCGCCAAGGCCCTGGCCGACAACCTCGACAAGCTGGCGGTCTACCCCAGCACCCTGGGCCTGCCCGCACTGCGCCAGGCCATCGGCCAATGGTGCGAACACCGCTTCGGCGTGCCGAGCGGCTGGCTTGACGCCGACCGCCACATCCTGCCGGTCAACGGCACCCGCGAAGCACTGTTCGCCTTCACCCAGGCGGTGGTCAACCGTGCCGACGACGGCCTGGTGGTCAGCCCCAACCCGTTCTACCAGATCTACGAAGGCGCGGCGCTGCTCGCCGGCGCCACCCCGCACTACCTGCCGTGCCTGGAAAGCAACGGCTTCAACCCGGACTTCGACGCCGTGCCGGCCGAGGTCTGGCAGCGCTGCCAGATCCTGTTCCTGTGCTCGCCAGGCAACCCCACTGGCGCCCTGGTGCCGATGGACACGCTGAAGAAACTGATCGCCCTGGCCGACGAGCACGACTTCGTGATCGCCGCCGACGAATGCTACAGCGAGCTGTATTTCGACGAGGACGCCCCACCACCGGGCCTGCTGAGCGCCTGCGCGGAACTTGGCCGCAACGATTTTGCCCGTTGCGTGGTGTTCCACAGCCTGTCCAAGCGCTCCAACCTGCCGGGCCTGCGCTCGGGCTTCGTTGCCGGCGACGCCTCGATCATCAAGCCGTTCCTGCTGTACCGCACCTATCACGGCTGCGCGATGCCGGTGCAGACCCAGCTGGCCAGCGTCGCCGCCTGGCAGGACGAAGCCCATGTACGCGCCAACCGTGACCAGTACCGCGCCAAGTACGATGCCGTGCTCGAGATCCTGCAGCCGGTGCTGGATGTGCAACGCCCGGATGGCAGCTTCTACCTGTGGGCCAAGGTCCCGGGCTGCGATGCCGACTTCACCCGCGACCTGTTCGAAGCCGAGCATGTGACGGTAGTGCCGGGCTCGTACCTGTCCCGCGAAGTCGATGGCGTGAACCCTGGCGCCGGCCGCGTGCGCATGGCGCTGGTCGCGCCACTGGCCGAATGCATCGAGGCGGCAGAGCGCATCCGAGCGTTCCTGAGCCGCTGACACGGCAGCATTATCTACCGCACGCAGGCAGGCCAGCAGCGGAAAACTCCGGGTTTTCAACCGCGGAGTTTTCCCATGCCTGAATTGATCTTTTCCCGCCCCCTGAAGCCTGCAGACCCACATTTCGCCGAACAACTGGCGCGACTGGAGAACCCTGGCAACAGCCCCACGCGTTCCGGT
This sequence comes from Pseudomonas xantholysinigenes, assembly GCF_014268885.2. Classification (NCBI taxonomy): domain Bacteria; kingdom Pseudomonadati; phylum Pseudomonadota; class Gammaproteobacteria; order Pseudomonadales; family Pseudomonadaceae; genus Pseudomonas; species Pseudomonas xantholysinigenes. Next base: position 4,258,347 of record NZ_CP077095.1, read on the forward strand.
GGCCGACAAAAACGCGCCCTGGCCATCACTCGTAAACTGTGGCGCCCTGGCCGCACGCTGAAGGTGTCATTCCTCGGCAGCCCCGACGCGGCCCTGAAGTCGGCGATTTTCCGTACTGCGTCGCAATGGCTGACACGTTCGGGCGCCAACCTGGCCCTGGCCCTGAGCACGGACAATGACCCACGAGCGCAGATCAGAGTCCGCACCGGCAGATCGCTGCCACGCAACGAGTCCTGCGCCGGAACCGACGCACTGGCCATGCCTGCCGAAACCATGAACCTCAACGTCGAACCCGGCGATGCCGCCTTCGAACATGTTGTCCTGCACGAATTCGGCCATGCCCTGGGGGCGGAACACGAACACCAGCACCCCGAGGCCAGCATTCCATGGAACGTGGAGGCGGTCGTGCACGCGGCCGCTACGCAAAGCGGCTGGACCCGCCAACAGGTAATCGACGAGATGATCGCCAGGCAAGCCGACGTCGGCCTGCTGAGGACCCAATACGATCCTGGCTCGGTCATGCATTACCCGGTTCCCCAGGCGTTCACTCACGGTGACTGGGAGATTGGGCTGAACAGCCACTTGAGCGAAAAGGATCTGGCCTTCATGCGCCGGGCCTACCCGTTTCAGGCAGCTACCTGACCTGGCCCAGATTGGCCTCACTCATGTCCAATTCGCCCAGCACCTGCCTCACCACCTCATCCCCCACCAGGTGCTGGCGATGCAGTTCGTAGAGTTCCAGGCGCTGGGCGCGTAGCGCGCGCACGCGCAAACGGCGTTCCAGCAGGTCCATCTGCTCAGCCAGCGCCCGCGCCTCGGCAGTGTCGTTGTAGCTGTCCAGTTCATCCCGATATTCGGCCATCAGCCGCGCCTTGAGTTCGGTCGCCAGGGTCGCCTGGGCGGCATCCTGTGGCGCGTTGGCGTCGGTCACTTCTTCAGCCTCCAGGGCATGGATGGCCGCCTCGGCGGTGCGCCGCCAGGCCTCCTGGACTTCCTGGCGCAAACGCTCATCCGGGCTCTTGGTCACGCCGCGCAGCAGGATCGGCAAGGCGATCACGGCGCTGACCAGCGACAACAGAATCACCCCGGCGGCAATGAAGATCAGCAGATCGCGCTCGGGAAAGGCCTTGCCGGCGCCCATCAGCAGTGGCACCGACATCACGCCCGCGAGGGTCACCGCCCCGCGTACGCCACCAAAGGTCAACAGCCAGCAGGAACGCGCGGTCGGCATCATCACCAAGGCCGGCTTGCCCCGCCAGCGCCGCACCAGCCCGGTCATGCGCCAAATGCTCTGTACCCAGACGAAACGCAGCATCACCAGGGTGACGAAGATCGCCAGTACATCCAGGCAACGCCAGGCCAGGGTCGGCCAGACAGTCGCCTCGTCGGTGACCACGGCCTTGATGATGTCCGGCAACTGCAGCCCCAACAACAGGAAGATCAGGCCATTGAAGGCAAACTCCAGCAACGACCAGACACTCCGGTTGAGCAGGCGGGTGCTGGTCTGCCGCGGCAGCAGGTCAAGCCAGCTCTGCATCATGCCCGCGGCCACCGCCGAGAGGATGCCCGACACGCCTAGGCGCTCGGCCAGCACGTAGGCGGCGAAGGGCAGCAACAGCATGAACACCACATGGGTGGCCGGGTCGTCCCAGCCCCGAGTGATCATCCACATGCGCAGGCGCCCCACCAGCCAGCTGAGCGCCACGCCCACCGCCAAGCCGCCAAGGGCGACCAGGACAAAGGTCAGGCTGGCTTCGGCCAGCGAGAACACCCCGGTGACGGCCGCCACCAGGGCGAACTTGAACGTCACCAGGCCCGACGCGTCGTTCATCAGCGCCTCGCCCTGGAGCATGCGCATCAATGGGGTTGGCAGGCGATCCTGGGTGATGGCCGATACGGCCACGGCATCAGTGGGCGACAACACCGCCGCCAGGGCGAAGGCCACCGGCAACGGGATGCTGGGCAACAACCAGTGGATGAAATAGCCCGCGCCCACCACGGTGAACAGCACCAACCCCACGGCCAGGCCGACCACTGGCCCGCGCAGGCGCCACAGCTCGCGCTTGGGCATGCGCCAGCCATCGGCGAACAGCAGCGGTGGCAGGAACAGGAACAGGAACAGCTCCGGGTCCAGTGCCACGTGCAGGCCCAGGGTCGGCCAGGCCAACAAGGCGCCAGCGGCGATCTGCACCAGTGGCAACGGCAGTGGCAACAAGCGCCCCACCAGTTTCGACACGCTCACCAGCATCAGCAGGATAAGAACGGTATAGGCTGACTGCATCGGCAAGCTTCCTGTGTAATCCGAAAAACGACAGCGGAGGGCGAGACATCGCCATTGAAACAATATGTTAGCGGTCAGTATCGACAACCGACCGCTGCACGAAGGTCGCAGGCGCAGGGCAAATATGTAACACAATGATACATGGCGACGGCTGCCCCCTGGGCAGCACCGGCTTGAATCACTGAGCGAGCCGCGTATACTTCACCCATAACGAATAACGTTAAGCATTCAGATCGCATGATTCGAAGCTTCCGCTGCGCCGAGACGCAAACCTTGTTCACCACCGGCAAGACCCGCCGCTGGTCGCAGATCAAGTCCATCGCCGAGCGCAAGCTGGCCATGCTCGATGCCGCCAAGGCTCTGCGTGACCTGCGCTCGCCTCCCGGCAACCGCCTCGAACAGTTGTCCGGCGATCGCAGCGGGCAACACAGCATCCGAATCAACGATCAGTGCCGCATCTGCTTCAACTGGAGCGACGAAGGCCCGGCAAACGTTGAAATCATCGACTACCACTGAGGTGCATCATGCTCACTAACGGTATGCGTCCCATCCATCCCGGCGAAGTCCTGCGTGAGGACTTCCAGAAGGAACTGGGCCTGAGCGCCGCCGCCCTGGCACGCGCGCTCGGTGTCGCTACTCCAACCGTCAACAACATCCTGCGCGAACGCGGTGGCGTGTCCGCCGACATGGCGTTGCGCCTGTCGATCTGCCTGGACACCACGCCGGAGTTCTGGCTCAACCTGCAGTCAGCGTTCGATCTGCGCACCGCCCAACAACAGCATGGCGATGAAATCATCGGCTCAGTCCAGCGCCTGGTCGCCTGAGCCCCGCCATGGGCGTGGCGCGGTAACGATCGATACCGCATAATCCAGCAATCATTTTTCGGGAGATTCCGGGGAGGATCTGGGTTGACCAAGCCTTCCCGATGCATTCAATGACGTACACTCTTTACGGCATCAAAGCCTGCGACACCATGAAAAAGGCCCGCACCTGGCTTGAAGAAAAGGCCATCGGCTACGACTTCCACGACTACAAGACCCAAGGCATCGACCGCGACAGCCTCAACCGCTGGTGCGACGAGCACGGCTGGGAAGTCGTGCTGAACCGCGCCGGGACCACCTTCCGCAAGCTCGACGACGCCAGCAAGGCCGACCTCGACCAGGCCAAGGCCGTCGAACTGATGCTCGCCCAACCGTCGATGATCAAGCGCCCGGTGCTCGACCTTGGCGACCGCACCCTGGTCGGCTTCAAGCCCGACCAGTACGCCGCGGCGCTGGCCTGATCCCGCATTACGCTCCCCCCCTTTTCGCACGAGGTAATCGCATGTCTCAATCGCTGTTCAGCCTGGCCTTCGGTGTCGGCACCCAGAACCGCCAGGGCGCCTGGCTGGAAGTCTTCTACGCGCAGCCTGTGCTCAAGCCCTCCGCCGAGCTGGTCGCCGCGATCGCGCCGATCCTTGGTTACGAAGGCGGCAACCAGGCCATCGCCTTCACCACCGCCCAAGCCGCGCAACTGGCTGAAGCCGTGAAGGGCGTCGACGCCGCCCAGGCCGCCCTGCTGACCCGCCTGGCCGAAAGCCACAAGCCGCTGGTCGCCACCGTGCTGGCCGAGGACGCCGCGCTGGCCTCCACGCCAGAGGCCTACCTCAAGCTGCACCTGCTGTCGCACCGCCTGGTCAAGCCGCACGGTGTATCGCTGGCCGGCATTTTCCCGCTGCTGCCGAACGTCGCCTGGACCAACCAGGGCGCCATCGACCTGGCCGAACTGGCCGAACAGCAACTGGAAGCGCGCCTGAAGGGCGAGCTGCTGGAAGTGTTCTCGGTGGACAAGTTCCCGAAGATGACCGACTACGTGGTTCCGGCCGGCGTGCGCATCGCCGACACCGCCCGTGTGCGCCTGGGCGCCTACATCGGCGAAGGCACCACCATCATGCACGAGGGCTTCGTCAACTTTAACGCCGGCACCGAAGGCCCGGGCATGATCGAAGGTCGCGTGTCGGCCGGCGTGTTCGTTGGCAAGGGCTCGGACCTGGGCGGCGGCTGCTCGACCATGGGCACCCTGTCCGGTGGCGGCAACATCGTCATCAAGGTTGGCGAAGGCTGCCTGATCGGCGCCAACGCCGGTATCGGCATCCCGCTGGGCGACCGCAACACCGTCGAGGCCGGCCTGTACATCACCGCCGGCACCAAGGTGAACCTGCTGGATGAAAACAACCAGCTGGTCAAGGTGGTCAAGGCCCGCGACCTGGCCGGCCAGACCGACCTGCTGTTCCGCCGCAACTCGCTCAACGGCGCGGTGGAATGCAAGACCCACAAGTCGGCCATCGAGCTGAACGAGGCACTGCACGCCCACAACTGAGAACGTGCAGGTGTGAAGTGATAAGATCGGGTCTTGCCGTTACGGGCAGACCCGATTTTTCATTCCAGGCCCCCGCGATCATGTTCCAGCCCTCCCCCTGGCGTGCCGATTTTCCCGCCATCGCCGCATTGCACCGGCAGCACCAGACCTATCTGGACAGCGCCGCCACCACGCAGAAACCACAGGCCCTGCTCGACGCCCTGAGCCACTACTATGGCCATGGCGCGGCCAATGTGCACCGTGCCCAGCATCTGCCCGGCGCCCTGGCAACCCAGGCCTTCGAGGCGACCCGCGACAAGACCGCCGCCTGGCTCAACGCCGCCGACGCTCGGCAGATCGTCTTCACCCACGGTGCCACCTCTGCCCTGAACCTGTTGGCCTATGGCCTGGAACACCGCTTCGAGGCCGGCGATGAAATCGCCGTCAGCGCCCTGGAGCATCACGCCAACCTGTTGCCCTGGCAGCAGTTGGCACAGCGGCGCAACCTGCGCCTGGTGGTGCTGCCAGTGAACGATCACGGCCATGTCGACCTGGATCAGGCCCTGCAACTGATCGGCCCGCGCACCCGCCTGCTCGCCATCAGCCAGCTGTCCAACGTGCTGGGCACCTGGCAACCGCTGGCACCGCTGCTCAGCCATGCCCGCGCCCAGGGCGCGCTGAGCGTGGTCGATGGCGCCCAGGGCGTGGTGCATGGCCGTCACGATGTGCAACAGCTGGACTGTGATTTCTACGTGTTCTCCAGCCACAAGCTCTACGGCCCGGAAGGCGTCGGCGTGCTGTATGGCCGTGCCCAGGCACTGGCGCTGCTGCGCCACTGGCAGTTCGGCGGCGAAATGGTCCAGCTGGCGGACTACCAGAGCGCCAGCTTCCGTCCGGCGCCATTGGGATTCGAAGCCGGCACCCCGCCCATCGCCGGGGTGATCGGGCTGGGCGCCACCCTGGACTACCTGGCCAGCCTGGATGCCAATGCCGTCGCCAACCATGAAAGCAGCCTGCACCAACACCTGCTGCGTGGCCTGGCCGATCGCGAGGGCATTCGTGTGCTGGGGGCGCCACAAACAGCGTTGGTCAGTTTCGTCATCGAGGGCGTGCACAATGCCGATATCGCCCACCTGTTGACCGAACAAGGCATTGCCGTGCGTGCCGGGCATCATTGCGCCATGCCCTTGCTCAAGGGGCTGGGGTTGGACGGTGCGATCCGTGTTTCCCTCGGGCTCTATACCGACAGCGATGACCTGCAACGCTTCTTCGACGCACTCGACCAGGGCCTGGAGCTGCTGCGATGAGCTTGTCGGCAGAGGCCAGCCAGGCGCTGGAAAGCTTCCAGCAGGCGCGCGGCTGGGAGCAGCGAGCGCGGTTGTTGATGCAGTGGGGTGATCGGCTGGAACCGCTGGACGACAGCGAGAAGACCGAGGCCAACCAAGTGCACGGCTGTGAAAGCCTGGTATGGCTGGTGGCCCGACAGGAAAATGGTCAATGGCATTACAAAGCCGCTAGTGATGCACGGCTGCTGCGCGGTTTGCTGGCACTACTGCTGGTGCGGGTGCAAGGCCTGGCCAGTGATGAACTGGCCGCAGTCGATCTGGGCGACTGGTTCAGCAGCCTTGGGTTGGAGCGCCAGCTGTCGCCGTCGCGTAGCAATGGGCTGCATGCGGTGCTGTTGAAGATGACCGAGTTGGCGACCGCCCACTAAAGGCAGCACTCGCCCTTGTGGGAGCGGCCTTGCGCCGCGAAAGGGCTGCAAACAGCCCCGGCGATAATGATTACTCCGCAGCAAGGCCGCTCCTAGAGGGCCTTAACCCGCTCCGCCGGTCGCCGCGCCCCGGCCACCAACTTCTCCACCGCCTTGCTCGCCGCCACCATGCCGAAGCTGGCGGTGACCATCATCACCGCGCCAAACCCGCCCGCGCAATCCAGGCGCACCCCCTCGCCAACGAAGCTCTTCTGCAGGCACACGCTGCCATCGCCCTTGGGGTAGCGCAGCTGCTCGCTGGAGAACACACAAGGCACACCATAGTTGCGGCTGGTGTTGCGCGAGAAGTTGTAGTCCCGGCGCAAGGTCGAGCGCACCCGCGAAGCCAACGGGTCGTTGAAGGTCTTGTTCAGGTCGCCGATCTGGATCTGTGTCGGGTCGATCTGCCCACCGGCACCACCGGTGGTGACGACACCGATCTTGCGCCGCCGACACCAGGCGATCAACGCGGCCTTGGCCATCACGCTGTCGATGCAGTCGATGACGTAGTCCAACTGCTCGGTGATGTACTCGGCCATGGTCTCGCGCGTGACGAAATCGGCCACCGCATGCACCGTGCAAGCCGGGTTGATGGCGCGCAGGCGCTCGGCCATCACCTCGACCTTGGCGCGTCCGACCTGGCCCTCGAGGGCATGGGCCTGGCGGTTGGTGTTGCTGACGCAGACATCATCGAGGTCGAACAGGGTGATCTCGCCCACGCCGCTGCGGGCCATGGCTTCGGCCGCCCACGAGCCGACCCCGCCGATTCCGACGATGGCCACATGGGCCTGGCGCAGGCGCTGCAGGCCATCGTCGCCGTAGAGCCGGGCGACGCCGGCGAAGCGTGGGTCTTCTGTGCTCATGGTGCTACCTCGAAAAAACCGGCGCGCATTATAGGCCAAGCCGTCTGATTCGGGGACGGCGTTGGCAAGAGTCCGACCAAGCCTGCTTTAATGTCCTATCACGCAAGAAGATCTGAACGACAATCGAGCAGGCGCAGAACTTCATCCCAAGGCGAAAATCCAACACATGGCCTGCCTTGCCAGTGTAGGACTCGCAGCCCGACGCCCCGCTCCCTCTTCGGAACCAAGAACACCTATGTCATCACGCAAATTCGGTCTCAACCTAGTAGTGGTGCTGGCCATCGCCGCGCTGTTCACCGGGTTCTGGGCCCTGGTCAACCGCCCGGTATCCGCCCCCGCCTGGCCGGAACAGATTTCCGGTTTTTCCTACTCGCCATTCCGCCTGGGGCAAAGCCCGCAAAAGGGCCAGTACCCCAGCGAGGATGAGATTCGCCAGGATCTGGAGCAGCTCAACAAGCTGACCGACAACATCCGTATCTACACCGTCGAGGGCACCCAGGCCGAAGTCCCGCGCCTGGCCGAGGAGCTTGGCCTGCGGGTGACCCTGGGCATCTGGATCAGCAACGACCTGGAGCGCAACGAGCGCGAAATCGAAAAAGCCATCGGCCTGGCCAACACCTCACGCAGCGTGGTGCGGGTGGTGGTCGGCAACGAGGCGCTGTTCCGCGAAGAGGTCACCACCGCGCAGCTGATCGGTTACCTCGACCGGGTCCGCGCCGCGGTCAAGGTGCCAGTGACCACCAGTGAGCAGTGGCATATCTGGAAGGAACACCCCGAGCTGGCCAAGCACGTCGACCTGATCGCCGCGCACATCCTGCCGTACTGGGAATTCGTGCCGATGAAGGACTCGGTGCAGTTCGTCCTCGACCGCGCCCGCGAGCTGCGCAAGCAGTTCCCGCGCAAGCCGCTGCTGCTCTCGGAAGTCGGCTGGCCAAGCAACGGCCGCATGCGCGGCGGCGCCGACGCCACCCAGGCCGACCAGGCCATTTACCTGCGCACCCTGGTCAACACCCTCAACCGCCGTGGCTACAACTACTTCGTCATCGAAGCCTACGACCAACCGTGGAAGGCCAGCGACGAAGGCTCGGTAGGTGCCTACTGGGGCGTATACAACGCCGAGCGCCAGCAGAAATTCAACTTCGAGGGGCCGATCGTGGCGATCCCGCAGTGGCGCGCCCTGGCCGTGGCCTCGGTGGTGCTGGCGATGATCGCCCTGGCCATCCTGCTGATCGACGGCTCGGCGCTGCGCCAGCGTGGGCGGACCTTCCTCACTTTCATCACCTTCCTGTGCGGCTCGGTCCTGGTGTGGATCGCCTACGACTACAGCCAGCAATACAGCACCTGGTTCAGCCTGACCGTGGGCGTGCTGCTGGCGCTCGGCGCCCTGGGCGTGTTCATCGTGCTGCTGACCGAAGCCCATGAGCTGGCCGAGGCGGTGTGGATCCACAAACGTCGCCGGGAGTTCCTGCCGGTGCAGGGCGATAGCGCCTATCGCCCCAAAGTATCTGTGCATGTGCCGTGCTACAACGAGCCGCCAGAGATGGTCAAGCAGACCCTCGACGCCCTCGCCGCCCTGGACTATCCGGACTACGAAGTGCTGGTGATCGACAACAACACCAAGGACCCGGCGGTGTGGGAACCATTGCAGGCCCATTGCGAAAAACTCGGCGAGCGCTTCAAGTTCTTCCATGTCGCGCCCCTGGCCGGCTTCAAGGGCGGCGCGCTGAACTACCTGATCCCGCACACGGCCCAGGATGCCGAGGTGATCGCGGTGATCGACTCGGACTACTGCGTCGACCGCAACTGGCTCAAGCACATGGTGCCGCATTTCGCGGACCCGAAGATCGCCGTGGTGCAATCGCCTCAGGACTACCGCGACCAGCACGAGAGTGCCTTCAAGAAACTGTGCTACAGCGAGTACAAGGGCTTCTTCCATATCGGCATGGTCACCCGCAACGACCGTGACGCGATCATCCAGCACGGCACCATGACCATGACCCGTCGCGCGGTGCTCGAAGAGCTGGGCTGGGCCGAGTGGTGCATCTGCGAGGACGCCGAGCTGGGCCTGCGCGTGTTCGAGAAAGGCTTGTCGGCCGCCTATGCCCACAACAGCTACGGCAAGGGCCTGATGCCCGACACCTTCATCGACTTCAAGAAGCAGCGCTTCCGCTGGGCCTATGGCGCCATCCAGATCATCAAGCACCATGCCGGCGCCTTGCTGCGCGGCAAGGGCAGCGAGCTGACCCGCGGCCAGCGCTACCACTTCCTGGCCGGCTGGCTGCCGTGGATCGCTGACGGCATGAACATCTTCTTCACCGTCGGCGCGCTGCTGTGGTCGGCGGCGATGATCATCGTGCCGCACCGGGTCGATCCGCCACTGATGATGTTCGCCATCCCGCCGCTGGCGTTGTTCTTCTTCAAGGTCGGCAAGATCGTCTTCCTCTACCGCCGCGCGGTGGGGGTCAACATGAAAGATGCCTTCGCCGCCGCGCTGGCGGGGCTGGCGCTGTCGCACACCATCGCCAAGGCGGTGCTGTACGGGTTCTTCACCAGCAGCATGCCGTTCTTCCGCACACCGAAGAACGCCGACAGCCATGGGCTGCTGGTGGCGATTTCCGAGGCCCGCGAAGAGCTGTTCATCATGTTGTTGCTGTGGGGCGCGGCGCTGGGGATCTACCTGGTGCAGGGGCTGCCGAGTTCGGACATGCGCTTCTGGGTGGCGATGCTGCTGGTGCAGTCGCTGCCATACCTGGCGGCGCTGGTGATGGCGCTGCTGTCGTCGTTGCCGAGACCCGAAGGCCATCCCGTGACGGACGTTGCCTGACCCACACATTAAATAAGGTGACCCGCAACTGGCAATTCTGTCAGTTGCGGATCACTTGGTGGGGCGCTTTACTAAACTGACGAAGCCTACTGAAGTTTGTAGCGTCAAGGAAAGGAAACCATCAAGAACAGCGACTTGATATAAATGCGAGTCACGCCTTGATCAGCAAGAAATACACACACCATGTCTACCTTTGCCACTTGTTTCGAGTTCAAAGGAACAAACAATGGACAGTTTAGCTAACAATATGTCTAACCGAGTAACGGCAACCAGTAGCTTTTCACTCTCAATAGAAGACAGCATACAAGGCTTCATCATGGTCGACGGTAGCGAATACATTCTTCCCGCACAGCTTCAAACCTGGGCAAAATTCGCACTTGAGTGCTGGATCTCCACCAATACAGGAACATACTTCGGCGGTGGACGCAACGTTCATTTCAATAAACCTGACATCACCGTTGAGCACGTCAACGACACAATAAGAAAAACTTACATTACAGCTAACCGAAATACAAACCACTACCCACCATATAGCGTAGAACCCTAACTACATCCAGCCTGTATAACTGAGCCCTGGCACAGGAAATCCGGCATAAACGCGACGTGATTTCTCCGTCACCGAGGCATGGCCATGATCAGATCAAACAAAAAAAACCTGACAACGGTCATTCTGCTCTCCATATTTTTCCTCCTGCCAAGTAAGCTTTCTGCTGCTTCACCCACTGGCAGTTCAATCGCACTCTATGAATTCGAGCCGGCCGTCAGCCGCAATGCCATTGAGCAGTTGCCAAGCACAGAAAAATCTCCCGAACTAACTGCCTTACTCGCTGAACCGACTACCAAGGAAATCAGTCTGGTACGGGTCAATCTTGATGCGGTAAAAGAAAATAACAAGATATTGTCCATCACGTTACCTGATCGTCAGGAAGTACCCTTCGTGCAGGACTACTTCGAGATCACCGCCGAAGGCACAACTGTCTGGGCCGGCGCCCCTCCCTCTGATCGCAGGCAGCGCTTCCCATCCCCCTCCGAAGTGAAGCGGGACCCACTGAACATGCTGTTCATCCAGCATTACGGCGATCACGTACGTGGCGAGATCCGCCTGGCCGGACAGGCCTACCGGCTTGAACCGGCAGGCGCCGGCTTGCATGCCTTGCTCAAGGTGGATCAGGGGCAGACGACCTGCGAGCCGGTCACCGAGAGCGACAACCTGCCAGCAACACCCGCGCCCACCACCAACCGCGCAGCACGCAGCACCATCACCTATCTCATCGTCAGTACCGATGAAGCACGCAAAAAAAATTCACTCATAGAAGAACGCATCGAGAACAGCATGAAGTTTGCGCAGCGGTTTCTGGATAACAGTGATATCGATATCACCTTCGAGAAAGCCGGCTACTACGCGGCCACCTACAGCGAAAATGGAAAAACCAGCAACACCGTACTGAGAGACCTCCGGGACACCTCTGCGGAACCTGGAAAGTCAGTATTGGCCGAGCGCGAACGAGTGCGTGCCGATATCGTGATCGTCGCCGCGGGACTGGTCGATGGCACCTCCTACAGGGATGCGCGCAAGGAAACGGCCTTTGCACTTGTAAAAACGAATAGCGTGGCCGAAGAAATCATCCATCAGGTCGGCCATGTCCTGGGGGCAGATCACATATGGAAAGAAGGCGATCCCGAATTCGAGCCGCCTTATAAGTTCGGCTATCTCATGAACTTCATGGGAGGTACCAAGGGGAGTAACACCTTGATGGGGCAGTACGAAAACTGTGGCGGCTGCGGCATGGCTTCTATTTTTTCAAACCCCAGAGAAACCTATGTAGGGCATCCCACAGGCACCGTTGAGCATAACGATGTCGCGCGACGCTTTAATGAACGACGCACCGAAGTAGAAAATTTTTATTGATCGGCGACTTACGCAACAATCACGAACCTTATCGACCTACCACAGGAGATAAATAACATGCCAGCTACAGAAATACTATCCGAGATGTACGCAGGCGTATTTTCCCTATCCGCTTCCGACACAACCTCAACATTGATTTTCAGATCACTCTCCATAAACCCTCCATATGAACGTCAAGTGCCTGCAGACTTAGTTGGCTGGGCAAAAACCATCTGTGAGTACCACCTAAATTTTCCCGGGAAATTTAGGATACTCGTACGATATGACACCCAAATTGTTCGCCAACTTTTCTTAGAAGTCCCCAACATCAGAGTCCTAGAACAAAACACAGGCTCGCTTTGAGTCGAACACCAAAGATAAAACTTTTCCACTCTACAGATTTTCCCTCCCAAGGGACAGACGAGCCTCACAACGTTGCCAGGCAATTTAATAAGCAAAGGGGAATCATGGATAAATTTTACTGAACTACCAAAATCAACAACACGCACCAAAATCTTCGTAGCAACACCCTACCAAAACACATACTGCCCCAGGAGAATCCAATGAGCCAGCCAACAGCACTTCAAACAACAGTAGCAAGTAAAAGCTTCTCGCTATCGATAGAGGAAGGCATACAGAGCACCATAAAGATAGATGGCATTGACTTCATAGTCCCCCAACAGCTTACAGCATGGGCAAAATATGCATTCGAATGTTGGTTAAATATATTAGACACTAACAACTCTAGCGCAACCTCAAGCAAACCAGGCATTCAAATCGAGCACGAAGGAAGAATAGTAAGACAACTATTTATCACTGCCAGGGCCAACAGCAACTACCCTAGAACCTAAATAACGATCTCAACAGTGAAATATTCGGAGATATCAACGGTAGCCCCTCTCGCGGGGGATGCTCTAAAAACATCCCCCCAATCCCCGTGCCCACTGCTGCCATTTGATATAAGATAACGCCCCTCAGTTCCCCCCGCCTTGCCTTGCCCCGGAGTCCTTCAATGACGGCCCCAGCCGAGCTTTCGCCTACCCTGCAACTGGCCTGCGACCTGATCCGCCGCCCCTCGGTCACCCCGCTCGACGCCGACTGCCAGACCCAGATGATGAACCGCCTGAGCGCCATCGGCTTTCAACTCGAGCCAATGCGCATCGAGGACGTCGACAACTTCTGGGCCACCCACGGCAACCAGGAAGGTCCGGTACTGTGCTTCGCCGGGCACACCGACGTGGTCCCCACCGGCCCCGTGCAGCAATGGCAGCATGAGCCATTCGAGGCGCTGATCGACGCCGACGGCATGCTCTGTGGCCGTGGCGCCGCCGACATGAAGGGCAGCCTGGCGTCGATGGTAGTGGCCAGCGAGCGCTTCGTGCAGGACTACCCGAACCACCGCGGCAAGATCGCCTTCCTCATCACCAGCGACGAGGAAGGCCCGGCCCACCATGGCACCAAGGCCGTGGTCGAGCGCCTTAAGGCACGTAACGAACGCCTGGACTGGTGCATCGTCGGCGAACCGTCCAGCACCACCCTGCTCGGCGACGTGGTCAAGAATGGCCGCCGTGGCTCGCTCGGCGCGACCCTGACCGTACGCGGCAAGCAGGGCCATGTGGCCTATCCGCACCTGGCGCGCAACCCGATCCACCTGGCCGCCCCGGCCCTCGCGGAACTGGCCGCCGAGCACTGGGACGAAGGCAATGCGTTCTTCCCGCCGACCAGCTTCCAGATCTCCAACCTCAACTCCGGTACCGGCGCCACCAACGTGGTCCCGGGCGAGCTGACCGCGCTGTTCAACTTCCGCTTCTCCACCGAGTCGACGGTCGAAGGCCTGCAGCAGCGCGTCGCGGCGATCCTCGACAAGCATCAGCTGGAATGGAGCATCGACTGGGCGCTGTCGGGCCTGCCCTTCCTCACCGAGCCGGGCGAGCTGCTCGATGCGGTGTCGTCGAGCATCAAGGCGGTCACCGGTCGCGAAACCCGCCCATCGACCAGCGGCGGCACCTCCGACGGCCGCTTCATCGCCACCATGGGCACCCAGGTGGTCGAGCTCGGCCCGGTCAACGCCACCATCCACCAAGTGGACGAGCGCATCCTGGCCAGCGACCTCGACCTGCTGACCGAAATCTACTACCAGACCCTGGTACGGTTGCTCGCCTGATGCTCGCCTGCCCTCTCTGCCAGGCGCCCCTGGCGCATCTCGACAACGGCGTGGCCTGCCCGGCCGGCCACCGTTTCGACCGTGCCCGCCAGGGTTACCTGAACCTGCTGCCGGTGCAGCACAAGAACAGCCGCGACCCCGGCGACAACCAGGCCATGGTCGAAGCCCGCCGCGACTTCCTCGACGCCGGCCACTATGCGCCGGTGGCCGAGCGCCTGGCGCAGTTGGCCGCCGAACGCCAGCCGAATACCTGGCTGGACATCGGCTGCGGCGAAGGCTACTACACCGCGCAGATCGCCCAGGCCCTGCCGGCAGCCGACGGCTATGCCCTGGACATCTCTCGCGAGGCGGTCAAGCGCGCCTGCCGCCGCGCCCCCGAGGTGACCTGGATGGTGGCCAGCATGGCCCGCGTGCCCATGGCCGACGCCAGCTGCGGCTTCATCGCCAGCGTGTTCAGCCCGCTGGACTGGGCCGAAGCCAAGCGCTTGCTCGCCCCCGGCGGCGGCCTGATGCGCGTCGGGCCGACCAGCGGCCACCTGATGGAACTGCGCGAGGTGCTCTACGATGAAGTGCGCCCGTACGCCGACGACAAGCACCTGGCGCTGGTGCCACAAGGCATGCACCACGCCCACAGCGAAATCCTCGAGTTTCGCCTGAGCCTGGCCCAGGCCAAGGCCCGCGCCGACCTGCTGGCCATGACCCCGCACGGCTGGCGCGCCAGCGCCGAGAAGCGCGCACGAGTGATCGACCAGCCCGAGCCCTTCGAGGTCACCGTTTCCATGCGTTATGACTATTTCGTGCGTCAAGACTGAGCACACTGGAGCCCCCATGCGTCAACCCGATATCGAGATCTACCTCAAGGACGACGACGTCGATCACAAGCAGATCGCCGACTGGCTCGCCCAGGCCCTGGGCCCGTGCAGCGAATGGAAGCAGAAAGGCCAGACCTTCAAGTGCATGGCCGGTAACATTCCGGTCACTTGGTTACCCAAGGCTGTGGGGAAATGGAACAGCCTGTACCTGGAGAGCGACCAGACCCCCTGGGACGACGACATCGCCTGCGCCCGCGCGGCGTTCGCCGCGCTCAACGTCGAAGTGCGTTGCGCGCCGGGTAGCTGGAGCGAGGAAGATGGTGAAGAAGATGCCGACCGCTGGGTCCGCATCAGCGCCGACGGTGAACAGGAAATCACCTGGCGCACGAGCTGAAGCGTCAAGTACTGAGCTGCAAGCTCCAAGTTCGATCGCATCAGGCTGCAAGCTTCACGGATAGCTTGCAGCTTGAAGCTTACCGCTTGAGACGGCGGTCAGAGACCGACGACGTCTTCAGCCTGCAGGCCTTTCTGGCCTTGCACGAGGGCGTATTCGACCTGCTGTCCCTCGACCAGGGTGCGATGCCCCTCACCGCGGATAGCCCGATAGTGGACGAACACATCCGCACCACCCTCGCGCTGAATGAAGCCATAACCCTTGGCATCGTTGAACCACTTCACATTCCCAGTCTCACGAGACGACATCTGAACTACTCCGGATTTTTATTTTGAAGATCGCCTTGCAGGCAGGGGCTCCACGCCCATGCCAACGCCGCTTGCCCGAACTATCTTGCAAGTGGCAGGCCGAGTATATGACACGAAACAAAAAAAATTCATGACGGCCTGGAGAATGGCCGAATTTTGCTGAACTTACGCAGATACGGCAGACTAACCGCCTGTAAAACACCGAAACTTCACCAGGGCCCGACCCCATGACCCGTTCCCCCCTGCGCCGTCTCATCTTCGGCGCCCTGCGTCGCGTGCTGTACCTGTGGGTGCGCTCCGAGACCATCAACCAGTCCTCGCTCACCCTCAAGCTCGACCGCAGCCGCCCGGTGTTCTACGCCCTGCCCTCGCCGTCGCTCACCGACCTGGCCGTCATCGACCACGAATGCACCAAAGCGGGGCTGCCGCGCCCAGTGTTGCCGGTCAGCGTCGGCCCGTTGCAGGAGCCGGCCGCGTTCTTCTACCTGACCCCCGACCCCGACTGGCTCGGTCGTCACGACAAGCGCGGCGCGCCGCCCACGCTCGAGCGCCTGGTCGCGGCGATCAGCCAGCACGCCGAGGAAGACGCCCAGATCATCCCGGTCAGCGTGTTCTGGGGCCAGACCCCAGCCAGCGAATCGAGCCCATGGAAGCTACTGTTCGCCGACAGCTGGGCGGTCACCGGCCGCCTGCGGCGCCTGCTCAGCGTGCTGATCCTCGGACGCAAGACCCGCGTGCAGTTTTCCGCCCCGATCCACCTGCGCGAACTGGTCGCCCACAACAAGGGCCATGAACGCACCGTGCGCATGGCCCAGCGGGTCATGCGCGTGCATTTCCGCAACCTCAAGACGGCGGTGATCGGCCCGGACATCTCGCACCGGCGCAACCTGGTCAAGGGCCTGGTGCACGACCCGCTGGTGCGCCAGGCGATCAGCGACGAGGCCGACCGCGAGAAGATCCCCTACGCCAAGGCCGAGGCCAAGGCGCTGCACTATGGCAACGAGATCGCCTCGGACTACACCTACACCGCCATCCGCTTCCTCGAAGTGGTGCTCAGCTGGTTCTGGAACAAGATCTACGACGGCATCAAGGTCAACCATATCGAGCAGGTGCAAGGCATCGCCCCGGGCCACGAAGTGATCTATGTGCCCTGCCACCGCAGCCATATCGACTATCTGCTGCTGTCCTACCTGCTGTTCCGCAATGGCCTGACGCCGCCGCACATCGCCGCCGGCATCAACCTCAACATGCCGGTGATCGGAGGCCTGCTGCGCCGTGGCGGGGCGTTCTTCATGCGCCGCACGTTCAAGGGCAACCCGCTGTACACAGCAGTGTTCAACGAGTACCTGCACACCCTGTTCACCAAGGGTTTCCCGGTCGAGTACTTCGTCGAGGGCGGTCGCTCGCGCACCGGGCGCATGCTGCAACCACGCACCGGCATGCTGGCGATCACCCTGCGCAGCTTCCTGCGCTCCTCGCGCACGCCGATCGTCTTCGTGCCGGTGTACATCGGCTACGAGCGGGTACTTGAAGGGCGCACCTACCTCGGCGAGCTGCGTGGTGCGAGCAAGAAGAAAGAATCGATCTTCGACATCTTCAAGGTCATCGGTGCGCTCAAGCAGCGCTTCGGCCAGGTCTACGTCAACTTCGGCGAACCGATCCGCCTCAACAACTTCCTCGACGAACAGCAACCCGGCTGGCGCGATCAGCCGCTCGGCCCGCAGTTCCGCCCGGCCTGGCTCAACGACACCACCACCCGCCTGGGCGAGACGGTTGCCCGTCACCTCAACGAGGCGGCGGCGATCAACCCGGTCAACCTGGTGGCCCTGGCGCTGCTCTCGACCACCCGCCTGGCCCTGGACGAACGCGCCCTGACCCGGGTGCTCGACCTGTACCTGGCCTTGCTGCGCCAGGTGCCCTACTCGCCGCACACCACCCTGCCAGAAGGCGACGGCAAGGCGCTGATCGAGCATGTACTGGGCATGGACCTGCTGGCCGAGCAGAAGGACGCGCTGGGTCGCATCCTCTACCTGGACGAAGCCAACGCGGTGCTGATGACCTACTACCGCAACAACGTGCTGCACATCTTCGCCCTGCCGGGGCTGCTGGCGAGCTTCTTCCTCAGCAGCTCGCGCATGAGCCGCGAGCTGCTGGGCCGGTATGTGCGGGCGTTGTATCCGTACCTGCAGGCCGAGCTGTTCCTGCGCTGGACGCCCGAGCAACTGAACGAGGTGATCGACCAGTGGCTGACGGCGCTGGTCGCGCAGGGCCTGCTGCGCCAGGAGGGCGAGCTGTACATGCGCCCGGCGCCAAGCTCGCGGCAATTCGTGCTACTGACCCTGCTGGCACGGACCATCACCCAGACCTTGCAGCGCTTCTACATGGCCACCTCGTTGCTGCTAAACAGCGGCCAGCACACGCTGAATGCCGAGGAGCTGGAAGAGTTGTGCGTGATGATGGCCCAGCGCCTGTCGATCCTGCACGGGCTCAACGCCCCGGAGTTCTTCGACAAGACCCTGTTCCGCCACTTCATCCAGACCCTGGTGCGCGAAGGCGTGCTGCAACCCGATGGCGACGGCAAGCTGGGCTACCACGACAAGCTCGCCGAGTTGGCCGAAGGCGTGGCCAAACGCGTGCTGTCGGCCGAGCTGCGCCTGTCGATTCGCCAGGTGGCGCTGCATCGGGATGAAACGCCCGAGCCTGAGGCCGTTGAGTGACGGATTCGCTGTAGGCTCCAGCCTTGCTGACGATGCGCCTGCAGGGTCGATCACCTCCGACGCGGCCTCTGTGCTGTACGTCAAAATCCGCTAAAGTCCATGAGGTTGGTCACAAGCCAGCCTCATGTACACCGGAGACACCATGAAAAAACTCTTGATGCTGTGTTGCGCCTCCCTGCTCGCAGCCTGCTCCAGCAACACTCCATCACCCCAGGCCAGCCTGGACGGCGAAGTCTTCTACTTGCAGCGCATGGCCCTGCCACCCACCGCCACCCTCAGCGTCGAGCTGCAGGACGTGTCGCTGATGGATGCTCCGGCCGTGACCCTGGCCCGGCAGGCCGGCCCGGTCAAAGGCAACGTGCCGCTGCCGTTCCACCTCGAATACGACCCGGCCCAGATCAAGCCCGGCCACCGCTATGCAGTGAGCGCGCGCATCGAGCTGGGCGGCAAGTTGCTGTTCATCAACACCGAGCACCACGGCGTCCAGCTCGACGGCAGCGATGCGCTGCCGCTGCGGGTCAAGGTCGACCCGGTCCGCTGAATCCGTTCGTTCCATTCTGCCCATAAGGAAATCCCATGCTTCGCACCTCCCTGCGCTTCACCGGCCTGTGCGCCGGCCTGCTGCTGTCGGCCAGCGCCCTGGCCCTGTCCCTTGGCGACCTGTCGCAAAGCGACGCCTCCGGCGGCCTGAAAGACGCCCTCACCCAAGGCGCGCAGATCGCCGTCAAGCAACTGAGCACCCCTGGCGGCTTCAGCAACAACCCTGACGTGCGCATCGAACTGCCGGGCAACCTGGGCAAGGCGGCCAAGGCCATGAAAATGTTCGGCAAGGGTGACCAGGTCGAAGCCCTGGAAACCAGCATGAACAAAGCCGCCGAGGCCGCTGTGCCACAGGCCCAGGCGATCCTGGTGGACGCGGTGAAGAAGATGACCGTGACCGATGCCAAGGGCATCCTCAGCGGCGGCCAGGACTCGGCCACCCAGTATCTGAACAAGAGCAGCCGCGAGCAGATCCGCGCCAAGTTCCTGCCGATCGTCAAGCAGGCCACCGACAAGGTTGGCCTGGCCCAGCAGTACAACAGCTTCGCCGGGCAGGCCAAGGGCCTGGGGCTGATCAAGGATGACGCCAACATCGAGAACTACGTGACCGAGAAGGCGCTGGACGGTCTGTTCGAGATGATCGGCAAGCAGGAAGAAAGCATTCGCCAGAACCCGGCCGGTGCCGCCACCAGCCTGGCCAAGAAGGTGTTCGGCGCGCTCTGAAGCGCACAGCGGCAAGCTTTAAGCTGCAAGCTGCAAGCTGCAAGCTGCAAGCTGCAAGCTGCAAGCTGCAAGAAAAAGCGGGGCCAGCGTAGCCCCTCTCTTCTTGCGGCTTGTAGCTAGTCGCTTTTCTTGACCCTGAACCACGCCGCATACAACGCCGGCAGGAACAACAGGGTCAACACCGTGGCCACGATCAGCCCCCCCATGATCGCCACCGCCATCGGCCCGTAGAACACGCTCCTGGACAATGGAATCATCGCCAGCACCGCCGCCAGCGCGGTCAGCACGATCGGCCGGAAGCGTCGCACCGTGGCCTCGATGATCGCCTGCCAGCGATCCAGCCCCGCCGCGATATCCTGCTCGATCTGGTCCACCAGAATCACCGAGTTGCGCATGATCATCCCCGCCAGGGCGATGGTCCCGAGCATGGCGACGAAACCGAACGGCTGGCGGAACACCAGCAGGAACAGGGTCACGCCGATCAGCCCCAGGGGCGCGGTGAGGAACACCATGAACATCCGCGAGAAGCTGCGCAGCTGGATCATCAGCAGGCTCAGCACCACCACGATGAACAACGGCATGCCGGCATTGACCGAGCGCTGGCCGCGCTCGGAGTCCTCGACCGTGCCGCCAACCTCCAGCAAGTAGCCATCCGGCAGCTTGTCCTTGACCTGTTGCAGGGTCGGCAAGATCTGCTTGACCAAGGTCACCGGCTGTTCCTTGTCGTAGATATCGGCCCGCACGGTGACAGTCGGCAAGCGGTTGCGATGCCAGATGATGCCCTCCTCGAAGCCGTACTCCAGGGTGGCCACCTGCGACAACGCCACGCTCTGGCCGTTGTCGGTGGGCAGCGCCAGGCTGCCCAGGTTGCCCAGCTCACGGCGCTCTTCAGGCGTGCCACGCAACAGGATCTCGATCAGCTCGTTGTCCTCGCGGTACTGGCTGACGCTGCTGCCGGTCAGCGAACTCTGCAGGAAACTGGACAGGTGCGCGGTGCTCACCCCCAGGGCACGGGCGCGATCCTGGTCGATGTCGAGGTACACCGCTTTACTCGGCTCCTCCCAATCCAGGTGCACATTGACCACGTGCGGGTTCTCGCGCACCTTGGCCGCCACTTCCCGGGCCAGGGCGCGGACCTTCTCGATGTGCTCACCGGTGACACGGAACTGCACCGGGTAGCCCACGGGCGGGCCGTTCTCCAGGCGCGTGACCCGCGAGCGCAGGTCGGGGAATTGCTCGTCCAACGTGGCGATCAACCAGTTGCGCAGGCGCTCGCGGTCTTCCAGCGACTTGGCCAGCACCACGAACTGGGCGAAGCTCGCCGCCGGCAGTTGCTGGTCCAACGGCAGGTAGAAGCGCGGCGAGCCGGTGCCGACATAAGCAACGTAGTTGTCGATGCCGTCCTGCTGCTTGAGCATCGCCTCCAGTTGCTTGACCCGCTCGGCCGTGTTGTTCAGCGAGGCGCCTTCGGCCAGCTTGAGATCGACCATCAGCTCGGGCCGCCCGGAGGCCGGGAAGAACTGCTGTGGCACGAAGCGGAACAACAGGATGCTGCCGACGAAGGCGGCAATGGTCAGCACGATCACCGTCTTGCGTCGGCGCACGCACCACTCCACCACCCGCCGTACCCGCTGGTAGAACGGTGTGCCGTAGGGGTCGGGGGCATGTCCACGGGCGGCGTGCAGTTTGGCCAGGTCCGGCAGCAGGCGCTCGCCGAGATACGGCACGAACACCACCGCCGCGACCCACGACGTCAGCAGCGCAATGGTCACCACCTGGAAGATCGAGCGGGTGTATTCACCGGTGCTCGAGGCCGCCGTGGCGATCGGCAGGAAGCCGGCTGCGGTGATCAGGGTGCCGGTGAGCATCGGGAAGGCGGTGCTGGTCCAGGCGTAGCTGGCCGCCTTGAGGCGGTCGTAGCCCTGCTCCATCTTGATCGCCATCATCTCCACCGCGATGATCGCGTCGTCCACCAGCAACCCTAGCGCCAGCACCAGCGCGCCCAGGGAAATCTTGTGCAGGCCGATGCCAAAGTAGTGCATCGCGGCGAAGGTCATGGCCAGCACCAGCGGAATCGCCAGCGCCACCACCAGGCCCGTGCGCAGCCCCAGGGAGAAGAAGCTCACCAACAGGACAATGACCAGCGCCTCGATCAGCACCTGGACGAACTCGCCAACCCCGGCCTTCACCGCCGCCGGCTGGTCGGATACCTTGCGCAGCTCCATGCCCGCCGGCAAGCTCTGGGCCAGGCGGGCGAACTCGCCTTCCAGGGCCTTGCCCAGCACCAGGATGTCGCCGCCGTCCTTCATCGACACGGCCAGGCCGATGGCATCCTCGCCCATGAAGCGCATGCGTGGCGCGGGCGGGTCGTTGAAACCGCGCTGCACCTCGGCAACATCGCCGATGCGGAAGGTGCGATCACCAATGCGAATGGGGAACTGGCGAATCTGCTCGACACTGTCGAAACGCCCGCTCACCCGTAGTTGCAGGCGCTCGCTGGGGGTCTCGAAGAAGCCCGCGGTGCTTACCGCGTTCTGCTCGCGCAACGCCTGCTGCACCGCCGTCAACGGCACGCCGAGGGTGGCCAGTTTGACGTTGGACAGCTCGATCCAGACCTTCTCGTCCTGCAAGCCGACCAGCTCGACCTTGCCCACGTCCTTGACCCGCTGCAACTGGATCTGGATACGGTCGGCGTAATCCTTGAGCACCGCATAGTCGAAGCCGGCGCCGGTCAAGGCGTAGATATTGCCGAAGGTGGTGCCGAACTCGTCGTTGAAGAACGGCCCCTGAACCTCCGGCGGCAAGGTATGTTTGATATCCGCGACCTTCTTGCGGATCTGGTACCACAATTCGGGAATGTCCTTGGAATGCAGCGAATCGCGGGCCATGAAGGTCACTTGCGACTCGCCGGGCCGCGAGAACGAGACAATCTTCTCGTACTCGCCGGTTTCCATGAGTTTCTTCTCGATGCGCTCGGTGACCTGGCGCGACACCTCTTCGGCAGTCGCCCCGGGCCACAGGGTGCGGATGACCATGGCCTTGAAGGTGAACGGCGGGTCCTCGCTCTGGCCGAGCTTGGTGTAGGACATGGCGCCGATCGCCGCCAGCAGGATCATCAGGAACAACACGATCTGGCGATTGCGCAGCGCCCAGGCGGAAAGGTTGAAACCCATCGGGACTTACTCCTTGGCCGTCAGGTTCACTTCACGGTTGCTGCGGTCCACCGGGCGGACCTGCTGCCCTTCGCGCAGCACATGGCCACCAGCGGCCACCACCCAGTCGCTGGCCTGCAGGCCTTCGAGCACCGGCACGCTGTCGGCGCCGTATGCGCCAAGGCGTACCGGGGCACGCTCCAGGCGATTGTCCTTGCCAACTCGCCAGACATAGGCCTGGCCCGCCTCGGCGGTCACCGCCGACAACGGCACCGCCAGCGGCGCGCGCTCGCTGTGGGCGATGAACACGCGCGCGCTCTGGCCCAGTTCGGCCGGGGCGCTGCTGGAAGCGAAGGCGATACGGGCGGCGAAGGTGCGCGAGCGCGGATCAGCCGCCGGGGACAGTTCACGGATACGCCCCTCGAAGCGTTGGTCCGGGTGCGACCACAGCTCGACACTGACCGTCTGGCCGACGGCGAAACGGGCGAATTGCTGTTCGGGCAAGCCAATGGCCACTTCACGCTCGCCATCGGCGGCCAGGGTGAATACGGTCTGCCCGGCCGCGACCACCTGGCCGACTTCGACCTGGCGCTTGGCGATCACCCCCGCCTGCGGCGCGCGCAGCACCGCGTATTCGGCCTGGTTGCCCGCCACTTCGAACTCCGCCTTGGCCTGCTTCAAGCGCGCCTGGCCGGCACGGTAGAGGTTCTCGGCGTTGTCGAACTGGGAATGGCTGACCATCTGCCGTTCGAGCAGTTTCTGGTAGCGGTCGCGCTCGGCGCGCACCAGGGCCAGGTTGGCCTCGGCGGCGGCCAACTGAGCGCGATTGGCCTCCAGTTGCAGGCGTACATCCTGGGGGTCGAGTTCGGCCAGGGGCTGATCGGCCTTGACCCGCTGACCTTCCTCCACCAGGCGCTTGCTGACTTTGCCGCCAATACGGAAGGCCAGTTCCGGCTCGAAGCGCGCGCGCACCTCGCCCGGGTAACTGTCGGCGGAAGCCCCGGCAGGCTGGGGCTGGATCACCAGCGCCGGGCGCGGTACAGCGGGGGCCGCGGCCTCCTGGCCGCAGGCGGTGAGCAGCACGAGGGCAGCGGGCAGAGCAAGGGACAACGCACGACGCAACATGAGGAAGGACCTTAGGCAGAGGACGCATCGAATATTTATACTGGCCGGTATATTAAGTCAGCGAAACGGGGTGGGGAAGCGGGTAACGGCAGAAAGCACGTATCATCCTTGCGACGTACGCTGCAGCCGGACAGCCCACGACCCGGTAAGATGCTCACCTTTCCCAGCAGATACGGTTCCCAATGTCCAACGACGCACCCATCGGCCCAGGCCGGCCCAAGGACCTGGCCAAGCGCGAGGCCATCCTCGAAGCCGCCAAGTCGCTGTTCCTCAGCCTTGGCTATGCCAACACCAGCATGGATGCGGTCGCTGCGGCGGCAGGTGTTTCAAAACTCACGGTCTACAGCCACTTCACCGACAAGCAGACGCTGTTCGGCATGGCGGTCATGGCCACCTGCCAGAACCAGTTACCCGACCTGATGTTCGAGTATCCCGAAGGAGTGGCGGTGGAAGAGGTGCTGCTGAACATCGCCCGTGGTTTCCAGGCGCTGATCAGCAGCGACGAGGCGGTCAAGCTGAGTCGCTTGATCATCGCCCTGGGCAGTCAGGACCCGGGCTTCGGCCAGTACTTCTACGAGGCCGGCCCAAAGCGGGTGCTGGCGGGCATGGAAGGCTTGCTGCGCGACGTCGACCAGCGGGGGTTGTTGCACATCGACCAGCCGTTGCAGGCGGCAGAGCACTTTTTCTGCCTGGTCAAGGGCGCGCCGGACTACCGGCTGCTGATCGGTTGTGCGCCGCCTTTGCAGGGCGACGCGGCCGAGGCGCATGTGCGTGAGGCGGTTGCAGTGTTTGTCAGGGCTTACCGGCGGTAGCCGATGAAGGGCTCAGCCCTTCAACGCCTTCTTGGGATAGATGTCGTAGCGGCTCGACTTGCCTTCGAGGCTATGGCTCGGCTTGGGCCCTTCGATAATCGGCGCCTTGCGCGGACGCTTGACCACCACCCGGTGCGAGGCCAACGCCAGCGCCGCTTCGAGCAATGCTGGCGCATCCAGGTCATCGCCGACCAGGGGCCTGAACACGCGCATTTCCTTCTTCACCAAGGCGCTCTTGTCCCGGTGCGGGAACATCGGGTCCAGGTAGATGACCTGCGGCGCCTCGCCTTCCCACGCACGCATGCGTTCGATGGCATTGCCGGTCAGCAAGCGCATGCGCGCGACGATCGCCCCTACCTCGGCATCACCGTGGGCCCGCGCCAGCCCATCTTCGAGCAACGCGGCAATCAATGGCTGGCGCTCGATCAGAGTCATCTGGCAGCCCAGGCTGGCCAGCACGAAGGCATCTTTGCCCAGCCCCGCCGTGGCATCCAGTACTTGCGGGCGCACGCCTTGGGCGATGCCCACGGCCTTGGCGATCATCTGCCCGTTGCCGCCGCCGTACAAGCGCCGGTGCGCCGCCTGGCCTTCAACGAAATCCACCCGCACCGGACCCGGTGCCTGGGGGCCCAGTTGTTGGATCTGCAACCCCTCGCCCCCCACCTGCACAGCAAATTCCGCAGCCTCGTCGACCAGCGGCAACCCCAGGCGCTCAGCCCATGCCACGGCCTGCGCCTGGAACTCCGGGGCCAATGCCTCGACCCTGATACCTGTGCCCTGCTGTTGCTCTGCCATCCGATCCCGCACCCGCAAAAAAATTAATGAAAACCCGGCCAACGCCGATACAAGCCATATTCCCGCTATTCTGCCAGAGCACAACGCGCGCGACTGCCATGTCAGATACTCTTCCCATCGGCTTGACCTACCTGTCGCCCGTCGGCAACTACGGTCGGCAGAATACCCAGGCACTGGGTGGCGTCAGCCACCTGTGGCAGGATTTCTTCGCCCGCGCGATGGCCGAGCAGCAAGGCGAAGTCGACACGGCCAGCCAAACCCTGGTGCAGTACGACAAGGACAGCGGCGAACCCATCGGCGGCGCCCGCGCCCTGGCGCTGATCGATGCCCAGCGCGGCCTGCCGGTGCACGACACTGAAGTGGCCCCGCCCGAGCCGCTGTTCCTGCCCAAGGCCGAACTGGAAGCACACTTGCTGCCGCCCGCGCCCGAACCCTTCAGCACCGCCGAACTGATCGAGCAGCAGCGCCAACTCGACATCAATAACAGCTGGTTGCGCCCGGTGGTGATGAACCAGGGCCAGCCTGTCCCCGAGCCAGGCCCTGGCCCCACGCCACGCCCGTTGTTCCTGCCAATCGCCGAGTTCGAGATGAACCTGCTCGACCCCGCGCCCGAGCCTTACGACGAAGCGACCCTGGCCCACCAGCAGCACGCGCTGGAGTTCGATACCCACTGGGCGCGCCCGGTGGTGCTGAACAACGTGCGCCTGCACGCCTGAGTTCAGCGCCAGGCCTGCCAGCCTTCACCCAACCCGATAAAGGACTCAGCGGCGAAACAGGTCATTGAGTTGGGCGAAAGGTAGCGCCTGCTCGCCATAAGCGAACGTGCCCTGCTCGCGGATCTCCACCGCCGCCCGCTGCAAGGCCGCCAGTGCCGCGCGGGCCAGCGATGAGCCGACACTGATGCGCTTGACGCCCAGGTCCTGCAACTGATTGACGCTCAGCGGCACACCAGCCATGCCCATCAATACGTTGACCGGCTTCGGCGCCACGGCCTGCACCACTGCACGGATTTCATCGACGCTGCGCAGCCCCGGCGCGTAGAGCACATCGGCCCCAGCCTCGGCGTAGGCCTGGAGGCGTTTGATGGTGTCGTCCAGGTCCTGGCGCCCATGCAGCAGGTTTTCCGCGCGGGCGCACAGGGTGAAGGGAAATGGCAGACCACGGGCAGCCTGTACCGCGGCACGCACCCGCGCCACTGCCAGCTCGAAGTCATAGATCGGCGCCTCGCCAAGGCCACTGGCATCCTCGATGGAGCCCCCCACCAGACCGGCCTCGGCCGCCCGCTGGATGGCCTGCGCACAGTGCTGCGGCAAGTCGCCGAAGCCGTTCTCCAGGTCCGCCGCCACTGGCAGGGGCGTGGCATCGACAATCGCCCGAGCGTTGCCCAAGGTCTCCTCAAGGGTCAACGCGCCCTCGGCATCCGGCCGCCCCAGGCTGAAAGCCAGGCCCGCGCTGGTGGTCGCCAGCGCCTCGAAACCGAGGCTGGCGAGCAATCTGGCGGAACCTGCATCCCACGGGTTGGGGATGACGAACGCGCCGTCACGCTCGTGCAGCGCCTTGAAGGCTTCGGCGCGCAGGGTTTGCACATCCATGGATCAACCTCCCGCTCTATGCTCAAAGTAACCCCAGTTGTTCGACCTCCGGGGCGCGTGGCAATTCCAGCAACGGCGCCAGCCCTGGCAGGCGCGCCATCAGACGCTGGTGAAAACGCTGGGCAAGCGCTGCGGCGAGGCGGTTGTCCGAGGTGTGCAGGAATACATAAGGGCTGCGGCCCTCTTCGATCCAGGCCGCCACCTTGTCGACCCAGGGCGTGAGGAAGGGCTCGTTGGCCGCCAGCTCCGGATGACCGATGAAGCGCACCTGGGGATGCTGGCTGAACGCAGCGGGGCGCGGCGGCACCTTGGGTTTCTTGGACTGGGCATGCAGCACTGCCGGCTCGCGGGAGGTGCAACTGAACAACGCCCGTGGATCGAGGCAGATACGTTCGACACCCCGCTCATGCAGCAGGCGGTTGAGTAGGCGCTCCTCCTCGCCGCGGGCGAAGAACGCATCGTTGCGCACCTCCACCGCCACCGGCACACCGATCTCATCGAGGAAGTACGCCAGTTCGCCCAGCCGCGCCGGGCCGAACATCGCTGGCAACTGCAGCCAGTACGGCGATACCCGCGCGCCCAACGGCGCCATCAACCGGGTGAAGTCGTGGGCCGACTCGAGTTGTTCGCGCAGGTCGCCAGCATGGCTGACATCACCAGGAAACTTGGCCGTGAAGCGAAACCCGGGCGGCATGAGTTGCGCCCAGCGCTCGACGGTGGCAGGCGCTGGGCGGGCATAGAAGGTGGTATTGCCCTCGACGGCGTTGAACACCTGGCTGTATAGCCCAAGGTATTCACCGGAGCGCGCGTCGGCAGGGTAGAGATAGTCGCGCCAGGCGTTTTCAGCCCAGGACGGACAACCGAGAAAATAAGGCAAGGGTGCTGGCGTCATGCCTCAAATGTACAGGTCAAGCCCCAGCACTTCCATCTCCCAATCGGTGAAGCCGGCGGTGGTCAGGTAACTGGCCAGGGCCGAGGAGGTGCGGCGGTCACGAGCGCGGGGGAAGATCAGGTCCTGCTGGCGGGCCGGCAGGTTCTCGCTGCGACGGCTGGCGCGGCTGACTTGCGCTTCGATGTCATCGATGATCTCGGCATCCGCCTCGTCGACAGCTTCGTCGCGCACCGGCGCCTTGCGCGGCGGGCGCTTGATGGGGTAGCTCGATGAGGAGAAGCCGTCGATACGCATGAACAGGGCACTCAGGATCAATGATGGCAATTTAGCAGCATCAGGAATCCTTCGCTAATGCCCGAACTGATAACTGGACCACAGATCGCGCAAAAGGTTTTATCGTGATCGGCGATAGCCGACGAACTGCCTTCAACGCGCCTTGGGCGTAGCCACATTATCGCGCAGGTACACCGGATGCGCCTGCTCGGCGACGACCGACTCGCCACGGGCCCAGGCGAATTCGGCCAGGGCGAGGATGTCCAGCGCGCTGGGCAGCGCGGCGACATCGCTGGCCGTGACCGGCACGGCCAGGCGCTCGGCATAGCCCCAGCCGCTGCCGGCGCCGAACCACTCGCCGCCCAGCTCCGCTGGCAGTGCCACACGCTCGGGCGGCAGCACCGCTTCCTGGCCGACCAGGCGCATTTCGCCCTGCTGAGCCTGATAGCAGCCCCAATACACCTCGTCCATGCGTGCATCGATCGCCGCCGCCACCTGCCGCACCCCGCGCTCACGCAGCGCGCCCTGGGCCAGCGCGGCAAGGTTGGACACTGGCAGCACCGGGCGTTCAAGGGCGAAGGCCAGGCCCTGGACCACACCGATGGCGATACGCACACCGGTGAAGGCACCCGGACCACGGCCAAAGGCAATGGCATCCACCGCGCTCAACGCCACGCCCGAGTCGGCCAGCAGCTGCTTGATCATCGGCAGCAGCTTCTGCGCGTGCAGGCGTGGGGCCACCTCGTAATGGCTGGTCACCTTGCCGTCATGCAACAGGGCGACGGAACAGGCTTCGGTGGCGGTATCCAGGGCCAGCAAGGTGGTCATCGAACGAGGTATCCAGGCGATAGGGAAAAAGAGCGGCAGTATAAACGACAACGGCCCGCAAGCGGGCCGTAGTGACGTATGGCGAGGATCAGCTCAGGGCGGCCAGCACCTTGGCGGTGATCGACTCGACCGAACCGACGCCCTCGATGTGGCTGTACTTCGGCTTGCCGGCGTTGGCGGCCGACAGCTTCTGGTAGAAGTCCACCAGCGGCTTGGTCTGGCTGTGGTAGACCGACAGGCGATGACGCACGGTTTCTTCCTTGTCGTCGTCGCGCTGGATCAGCTCTTCGCCGGTGACGTCGTCCTTGCCTTCCACTTTCGGCGGGTTGTACTGAATGTGGTAGGTACGGCCCGAGGCCAGGTGCACACGGCGACCCGCCATGCGGCCGACGATCTCTTCGTCGTCCACGGCGATCTCGACCACGGCGTCGATGTCGACACCGGCGGCGACCATGGCTTCAGCCTGCGGAATGGTGCGTGGGAAACCGTCGAACAGGCAGCCGTTGGCGCAGTCCGGCTGGGCGATGCGCTCCTTGACCAGGCTGATGATCAGCTCGTCGGAGACCAGCTGGCCGGCATCCATGACTTTCTTGAGTTCCAGGCCCAGCGGGGTGCCGGCCTTGACGGCGGCACGCAGCATGTCACCGGTGGAGATCTGGGGAATACCGAACTTTTCGGTGATGAACTTTGCCTGAGTACCTTTACCGGCCCCGGGAGCTCCCAGCAGAATTACGCGCATCTTGTGCTCCTCATATTTTTCTATGCAAATCAACGGATTCGGCGCACAAGGCCAACTCCGGAAAATCGGACGAGACCGCAAATTCGGTCAAAAGGCTGCTCAAGATACACAGCGCCCGCCCCCCCGACAAGCGTCCCAAAGTGGCAGGAATGCGCTAGCCACGGCCTGTCGGGGGCCTGGTTGCGCCCAGCGCAACCAGCCTGCGCGCTGTCGAGGGGCACCAGACACAATGCCCCCTCGCCTCGCCGCCCCAGGCGTTCAACCCGTATTGCGCAAGCCCGCCGCGATACCTGCCACGGTCACTAGCAAGGCCTGCTCCAATGGGCTGTCCAGAGCGGCTTCGCGACTGCGCGAGCGCGCCAGCAACTCGGCCTGCAGGCGGTGCAACGGGTCCAGATAAGTGTTGCGTAGACGGATAAATTCCAGGGTTTCCGGGCTGTGCGCGAGTAGCACCGGCTGGCCAGTCAGGCCCAGCACCACCTGGCATGACTGCGACAATAGGTCGCGCAGATGCGCACCCAGGGGCAACAGCGCGGGTTGCACCAGACGTTGGTCGTAGGCCTCGGCGATCTGCGCGTCGGCCTTGGCCAGGACCATCTCCAGCATGTCGATACGCGTGCGGAAGAACGGCCATTGCTCGCGCATCTGCGCCAGCAGTTCACCCTGGCCGCGAGACAAGGCGTTGTTCAGCGCGGTTTCCCAGCCCAGCCAGGCCGGCAGCATCAATCGCGTCTGGGTCCAGCCAAAGATCCACGGAATGGCCCGCAGGCTCTCAATGCCTCCGGCACGGCGCTTGGCCGGGCGACTGCCCAGCGGCAGGCGGCCCAACTCCTGTTCCGGTGTCGACTCGCGAAAATACTCGACGAAATCGGGGTTGTCCCGCACCACACCGCGGTACGCCTTGACCCCGTCCGCCGCCAACTGGTCCATCAGCGCGCGCCAGGCCGGTTCTGGAGGGGGCGGCGGCAGCAAGGTCGCCTCCAGCACCGCCGCCAGATAAAGATTGAGGTTCTGCTCGGCGATGCCCGGCAAACCGAACTTGAAGCGGATCATCTCGCCCTGCTCGGTGGTGCGGAAGCGCCCGCCCACCGAGCCCGGCGGCTGCGACAGGATCGCCGCGTGGGCCGGCCCACCGCCACGCCCGACGGTGCCACCGCGACCGTGGAACAACAACAGCTCGACCTGATGCTCACGACAGATGCGCACCAGGTTTTCCTGGGCGCGGTACTGGGCCCAGGCGGCGGCGGTGGTACCGGCGTCCTTGGCCGAGTCGGAATAACCGATCATCACCTCCTGCGGGCCGTGCAAGCCGGCACGGTAGCCGGGCAGGCCGAGCAGGCGCTCCATCACCGGGCCAGCGTTGTCCAGGTCGGCCAGGGTCTCGAACAGCGGCACCACACGCATGGGCCGGGTCAACCCGGCCTCCTTGAGCAGCAACTGTACCGCCAGCACATCCGAGGCGGCGCCAGCCATGGAGATCACGTACGAGCCCAGCGATGCGGCCGGGGCGCAAGCGACCTCGCGGCAGGTGGCCAGGACTTCGGCGGTGTCGGCCTCGGGCTTGAAATGCGCCGGCAACAACGGTCGGCGGTTCTTCAATTCTGCCTGGAGGAAGGCGATGCGCGCCTCCTCGTCCCAATCGGCATAACGCCCGAGCCCGAGGTAGTCGGTGATTTCCGACAGCGCATCGCGATGACGGGCGGCGTCCTGGCGCACATCCACACGCACCAGGAACAGGCCGAAGGTCACTGCCCGGCGCAGGCAGTCGAGCAACGGCCCATCGGCGATCACCCCCATGCCGCATTCATGCAGGGAGTGGTAGCACAGCTCCAGTGGCGCGATCAGCTCGCGGTTGTCGACCAGCACCGCAGCACTGGCAGGCTGAGTCGCGGCCAGCGAGGCATGGGCCCAGGCGCGGGTGGCACGCAGGCGATCGCGCAATTGCTTGAGCAAGGCGCGGTAAGGCTCGGCGCTGTCGCCGACCTGCTCGCGCAGGGCCGGGCTGGCTTGTTGCATGGACAGCTCAGCGGCAAGGTCGTCGATATCGCGCAGGAACAGGTCGGCGGCCATCCAGCGCGCCAGCAGCAGTACTTCGCGGGTCACCGCCGCCGTGACATTGGGATTGCCGTCGCGGTCACCGCCCATCCACGACGCGAAGCGCACCGGCGCCGCCTCCAGCGGCAAGCGCAGGCCCGTGGCCTCGAACAGCGCGCCATCGACCTTGCGCAGGTGATTGGGAATGGCTTGCCACAGCGAATGCTCGATCACCGCGAAGCCCCACTTGGCCTCGTCCACCGGAGTCGGCCGGGTACGGCGGATCTCCTCGGTGTGCCAGGCCTCGGCAATCAACCGGCGCAGACGCTCGCGCACCTGCTGGCGTTCGGCCGGCAGCAGGTCGCGGTGGTCCTGCGCCGCCAGTTGCGCGGCGATGGCGTCGTACTTCTGGATCAGGGTACGGCGAGCGACCTCGGTGGGGTGGGCGGTGAGCACCAGTTCGATGTCCAGCCTGGCCAGCTGTCGAGCCAAGGCGTCGTTGCCGTGGCCCGCGGCCTGCAACCGCGCCAACAGCTCGGGCAGCACCCGCGCCTCGAACGGCGCCGGCTGATCGGCGGCGCGGCGATGGATCAGCTGGTATTGCTCGGCGATATTGGCCAGGTTGAGGAACTGGTTGAACGCCCGCGCCACCGGCAGCAGGTCGTCCTCGGCCAGGTCGCCCAGGGTCGAGCTCAGTTGCTCGCCGGCCCCTCGCCGGTCGGCCTTGGCGCTGTGGCGGATATCCTCGATCTTCTGCAGGAACGCCTCGCCATGCTGCTGGCGGATGGTCTCGCCGAGCAGCTCCCCCAACAGGTGCACATCCTCACGCAAGCGCAGATCGATATCGCTCATCGGGCCTCTCCATTCCGGGAAACAGCAGGCCCCAAGAGTGCCCACCAAGGCGCGCGCCTGGCAAGTCGGGAACACCCAAAGCAACTAAAGTGAACACAGGTCATCCGCAGCAACGCCACGTTCAAGGCATTGACAGAGGTCATCATGAAAATCCGCGAACTCGCCCAGCACTGGGAACAGAATGCCGCCGGCCGCCTGAGCCCCACCGGCCATGTCCTGCACCTGGACATGGAAGCCGAAGCGCGCCTGGCCGCGCTGATCGAGATGTACCCCAAGCGCAGCCCCGAGGAACTGCTCGGCGAACTGGTGGCGGCGGCGCTCGAGGAACTGGAGGCCAGCTTCCCCTACATCAAGGGCCAACAGGTGATCGCCACCGACGAGGAAGGCGACCCACTGTACGAGGACATCGGCCCCACCCCACGCTTCCTGGCCCTCTCCCGGCGCCACCTGCAGGCCCTTGGCCGGGTGCCCGACGACCACTCGCATTGAGCCTTTGCCGATGCCGGGCCAGGCCCGGCATACCATCACGCACAGCGGAAGTTCCCTGGAAAATCCGCTGACTGATTAGTCAGAAAAAAATACCTTTAGCGTGCAAATTTTTCTGAACTATTCAAAAAACGCCTCGGTCACAGCCAATAGCCATCACGGCAAAACCCTGTAAACACGGGCCTTTGCGCCCGACGCTGGCCACAGGGGAACAGCGATAGCCAGCCTTTGGCATCGTCGTTTAACAGGAGTGACCCAATGGAGTTGACCACCATGAAGACCCGCATCGAACAACCTACTTCCACTCACCTGCGCGGGCTCAAGCTGGCCGCGCTGGCCCTGGGCAGCAGCCTGGTGCTGGCTGGCTGCGCGGGCAAGCCGCCCACCGAGCAATACGCCGTGACCCAATCGGCGGTCAACTCGGCGGTCAGTGCCGGTGGTACCGAATACGCCGCCGTGGAAATGAAGGCTGCTCAGGACAAGTTCAAGAAGGCTGAAATCGCCATGCACGACAAGCAGTACGACCAGGCCAAGCTGCTGGCCGAACAGGCCGAGTGGGATGCCCGCGTCGCCGAACGCAAGGCCCAGGCGGCCAAGGCCCAGAAGGCTGTGCAAGATGCCCGTCAGGGTATCAACGATGTCCGCGAGGAAGGCCTGCGCAGCGCTGAATGAGCCCTGCCCCGCCACTTGAGCCTTCGTTAACGATCAAAGGATGAACACTATGCGCAACTACGTCATGATTCCCGCCCTGCTGGCCCTGAGCGTGGGCCTTGCCGCCTGCTCCCACGACCCGAACGCCAACCTGGAGTCGGCCCGCACCAACTTCTCCGCCCTGCAGAGCGACCCGCAGTCGAGCAAGGTGGCGGCGCTGGAGACCAAGGACGCCCAGGACTGGCTGAACAAAGCCGACAAGGCCTACATGGACCGCGAAGACGAGAAGAAGGTCGACCAGCTCGCCTACCTGACCAACCAGCGCGTCGAAGTGGCCAAGCAGACCATCGCCTTGCGCACCGCCGAAGGCGAACTAAAGAACGCCGCCGCCCAGCGTGCCCAGGCCAAGCTGGACGCCCGCGACGCGCAGATCAAGAAGTTGCAGGACAGCCTCAACGCCAAGCAGACCGACCGCGGCACCCTGGTGACCTTTGGTGATGTGCTGTTCGACTTCAACAAGGCCGTGCTCAAGAGCAGCGCCTACCCAAACGTCACCAAGCTGGCGCAGTTCCTCCAGGAGAACCCTGAGCGCAAGGTGATCGTCGAGGGCTACACCGACAGCGTCGGCTCGGCCAACTACAACCAGACCCTGTCCGAGCGCCGCGCCGGCGCCGTGCGCATGGCGCTGGTACGTGCCGGCGTCGACCCTGCGCGCATCGTCGCCCAGGGTTACGGCAAGGAGTATCCGGTGGCCGACAACGGCAGCAACTCGGGCCGCGCGCAGAACCGTCGGGTGGAGGTGACCATCTCCAACGACAACCAGCCGGTGGCACCGCGTTCGGTAAGCCAGGTGCAGTAATCGCTGGCGCTTGAGTGGAAAACCCCGCCTTTAAGGCGGGGTTTTTTATGCGCGCCAGTCGTCAAAAACACCTTTAAAGACACCAATTAAAGCACTAACCTGATCCTGACCCTCACTCGCTCAACAGGTTGATACAACAATGACCTACCCCGTCCTCGCCGATCTGGCAGCATCCATCACCGAGCTGAAAAAAGATCCAATGGGCACTATTCGCGAAGCTCGCGGTGAGACCGTGGTGATTCTCAATCGGAACGAACCTGCCTTCTATGCAGTGCCGCCTGAACGCTATGAGGCGATGATGGAGCTGATTGACGATATGCACCTGGCCGAATTGATACGCCAGCGAAGTGGGGGGCCCACCGTGAGGGTGGATATCGATGAACTCATCGTCGAGGCCGAGCGCGACATCAAGCTACAACCTTGAGTTCGAGGTCAGGGCACAAAAGGAATATCGCAAACTCGAACCGCAATTGCGCCTGCAATTCGCCAGGAAGATCAAGGAGCGGCTGGTACAACCCAGAGTGAAAAAGACAAGCTGGCCGCCATGCCCGACTGCTACAAGATAAAGTTGAAATCGGCCGGCTACCGCCTGGTTTACCGGGTCATTGAGCATCGTGTGGTGGTCATGGTGATCGCAATCGGGAAACGAGAAAACAGCGAGATCTACTCGACGGCACGCTCCCGCATGTACTAGAAACCTCAGTCGAAGCAAGGCTGTCGCCACCCCACAGACGCCTCACTGCACCTGCTGCGGCGTCTCCTGCCCCATGCACCGCACCGCGCGCTTGCGGTTGTCCACCAACACGCCGGTCAGGCCCTTTTGCTCGGTATCGAACAGCACGAGCACACCATCGATGCACTGCGCCACCTGTGGCGCCGGGGTCAGCGAGAGCTTGTAGTCCTCGCCGGGGATGGTCTTGAGCATGGTGAAGTCCTGCAGCAACAGCGCATCCTCAGGTTTGGCGAAATGCAGGTAGCCGTAGTACCAGAGGGCTCCCACCGTCACGATGATGCTGCCGACGCCGGTCAGGATCAGGGGGATGGCGTTGCGTTCTTCACTCATTGCTTGTTCTTCTCGTCAGGGTAGTTGGGGACTTCGGCCAGGCGGCGCAGGCCGTTGAAGTGCGTGGGGTCGTCCAGAAAACGCAGCATCACCTGGCGCCAGGTCGGGTCGGCGAAGGTTTGCACATGATCGCCCCGGGTCAGCTGCAGCACCCGTGGCGGTGGCGCGTGCTGGTACAGGCGCAGGCCGTTGTCCAACGGCACCAGATTGTCGTCGATGCTGTGGAAGAACAGCTTCGGCGGGCTATCCAGGCGCTCTATCGAATGGATCGCGCTGTCGCCGTCCGGCACCAGCCACGACAACGGCACCTGTAGTGGCCAGGTCATCCAGGAAGTGCTCAGTGCGTAGCGCCCCACCGCGCGGTAACTGGCAGGCACGCCGTCGAACACCAGCGCCATGAAACGCTGCCGTTGCTCGGGATGCTGCGCCAGGTAATGAATGGCCATGGCGCCGCCGAGGCTCTGCCCGAGCAGCACCAGCGGCTTGCCTTGCACCTGGGGCGCCTGCTCCAGCCAATTCAACGCCGCGGCGATATCGCCATACACCTCTGGCAGCGTCGGTTTGCCCTGGGACAGGCCGTAGCCGTGGTAATCGATCATCAACACCTGGTAGCCCTCTTTCGGCAACCAGTAGCTGCCGCCCAGGTGCCAGGCCAGGTTGCCGCCGTTGCCGTGCAGGTGCAGTACCGTGCCCTTGACCGCGACGCCCTCGGGCACCGGCAACCACCAGCCGTGCAGGCGAGTGCCATCGGCGGCGGTGAGGGTCAGGTCCTGGTAGTGCAGATGGGCCTTTTCCGGGGTGAATGGCTGGCCTGGCTCGGGATAGAACAACAGGCTGCTGCAGCCGCTCAACAGCAGCAGCCCGAGGCCGAGGGCGAGGTGACGCCAGGCGTCAGAGAATATTCGCGTAGTCGGCTTCAATGCGATCCAGGCTCAGGTGGTTGAGGAAGTTGGAGAAGCACATCCAGGCCGACAGCGCGTTGAGGTCGCGGAACTGCTCGGGCAGGTACTTGGGCGGCTCCACCAGCCCTTCCTCGACCAGCTGGCGCAGCGTGCGCATGTCTTCCAGGGTGGTCTTGCCACAGAACAGCAAGGGGATCTGCTCCAGCTTGCCCTTCTTCACGGCCAACTGAATGTAGTTGTAAACCATGATGAAGCCCTTGAGGTAGGACAAGTCCTTGGTGAATGGCAGGCCATTGGGCACCGAGCCACGGAACACCCGGCTGGCGTTGCTGTAGCTCTGGCCCATCTCGAAGCCCTGGCCGCGGAAGAACTCGAAGACCTGCAGGAAGTCCGCGCCCTCCTCGACCATGTGAATGGCGCGGGTGCGGTTGGTGAGCTTGCGCAGGCGGCTGGGGTAGGAGGCGAAGGCGATTACCTCCATAAGGATGGCCAGGCCTTCCTGGGTCACCGTGGACGAGGGCGGGCCCTTGGCCAGGAAGGTGCAGATCGGCTGGTTGAGGCCGTTGAGGGTGGTGCCGACATGCACCAGCCCCTCATGAACTTCCAGCGCCCGCACGTCGCGGCTGTTGAACATGGCGTCGGCACGCACCTTGATATAGTCGGCACCGGCCGCGGCGTCGGCGACGATACCGTCGGACTCGAACACACGGATGGTTTCCTCGGCCTCGCCGAACACCTTGTTCAGACG
This sequence comes from Pseudomonas xantholysinigenes, assembly GCF_014268885.2. Taxonomy (NCBI): domain Bacteria; kingdom Pseudomonadati; phylum Pseudomonadota; class Gammaproteobacteria; order Pseudomonadales; family Pseudomonadaceae; genus Pseudomonas; species Pseudomonas xantholysinigenes. The sequence goes on from NZ_CP077095.1 coordinate 4,295,754, forward strand.
GCGCTGGAGGATCGCCACCGCTTCTTTCGCCGTGAGGTTCTTCGGTTCGTCCTTGAGGTCGCCGCGGCCGTCGATGTTGTTCAGGTAGTCCGAAAGCATCAGGCCCAGGTCGGCCAGGGTCGGGTCACCGGCGTGGAAGGCGTCGGAGGCGGCGCCGTAGAGTTCCTGGGAAATCAGCCCGAAGTCCTCGGTGCCGCGTGCCTCGAGCATGCGCACCACCATGCGGTATTCCTTGCACATGCGCCGCATGATCTGCCCGACCGGATTGAACTGGCCGAGCTGGCGGGTGATGTCACGCTCGATGCTCTGGAACTCGGCCTTCAGCGCGCTGGAATCGAACGACAGCGGACGGCTCTGGTAGTAAGCCCGGTCCACCGCCGGCGGCTCCTTGCCTTTGGCCTTGAGAAAGCCCTGGCGGATGCCATCGTCCCACTTGACCGCGTCGAGCACGCGGATCGGGGTCTGCGCGGCGACGATGCGGTCGGACAATGTGCGGATGGTCTGCTGGTATTCGTCCACCGGTGGACTCCTTGTTAGCGCAAAGTACCGAGCTTTGCCGTGCCTGAACCGGCCTCTTCGCGGGCTTGCCCGCGAAGAGGCCAGCACAGGTGGCTACTTACTTGCCGGATCGCTGAAAGCGCACGACTTCAACGAACAGGTCCGAGTTTGCCGGATCGTCCAGATAGGCCAGCACCCGCTCGGCCGGGCTGTCGATGAGCACGCCCTCGCCGTTGTCCTCCGGGACCTGGGTCGTGCGCCCGGTAAGTTCTTTCTTCGCCACCGCCTGCTGCACCTGCTCGACATCGAGGTTGTAGAGCACCAGCTCCTTGCCATCGACGATATCGAAACCGCCAATCAGGAAGTTACCGCCCAGGCGCTTGGGCACCCCGGCTGACAGGTACCAGCGGTTGCCGTGCCGGGCCACGGTGAAGGCGTACTCTTCTGGCGTCTTGCCCTGGGCCCGGGCCACGGCCTTGTAGGTGTTGCCGCCGGCACGACTGATGCTCAGCTTCAACGGCTGCCCCCAGGCATCCTTGCTGCTCCACTGACCGAGCAGTGCCTTCGGCGCCGACTGGTTGGCCGGTAGCGGCTCGTCGAAGGTCACCAGACAACCGCCCAGCAGGAGGAATGACAAGGTCAACAACACCACACGCCAGGCTTTCATCAGGTTCTCCTTGAAAAGTCGTGCGCCACTCAGGTCGAAGCCAGCACCATCTGCAAGTATCGGACAAGAATAGCGAGCATCTGCTCATCGGCCCGCGTATTGGCGTCCTTGAGCAGGCCCTGATATTCCATCTGCTCGATTATCGCCGTCAACATCTGGGCGTCCTGCTCGGGATGACGCGAGCCGACCACCTGCAGGATCTGCCGCGCGCCATGCAGCAGGATCTGCTCATGGGCCTGCACCAGTTCGGCCAGGCGTCGGCACAACAGCGCCTCCTGGCGGAAGGCCTGCTCGGCCATGAGGAAGTCGCGGCGGTTGTTCAACTGGCGCAGGACATAGTCGGCCAGCATGCGCGCCACTTCATCGGCCAGGTGTGCCCGGGCCTGGGGCGTGCCATCACCCTGGGCCAGCAACTGGCGCAGCACGCCTTCGGTGTTGGCCCACAGCTTGGCCATGTAGGCGGCGCTGCGCTCGACGTACTGGGCGAAGGTGTCGGCCAGCAGGTCCTGGATGTCCTTGAAGTAGTAGGTGGTGGCCGACAACGGCACACCGGCCTCGGCGGCCACGGCGCGGTGGCGCACGCCACGCACGCCGTCGCGCACGACGATGCGCATGGCCGCGTCGAGGATTTGTTGGCGGCGCTGCTCGCTGCCCTGGCGGGCGGTCTTGCGGCCCTGGTATTGCACGCTTTCGGCAACCGCGGTGGCGATGCCGGCGGCGCCTTGGTGAGGCATGGCGGGTGTCACGATGGCTACCTCATGAATCAAATCGTCAATCACCTGTACCGGCCCTTTCGCGGGCAAGCCCGATCCCACAGGTATAGCGCTTCCCTGTGGGAGCGGGCTTGCCCGCGAAAGGGCCGGTACAGGCGAGCGGGTTCCGGGCATGAAAAAGCCGCCTCGAAAGGCGGCTTGTTCAGTTCGCTCAGGCCTGTGGGCGCATGTGCGGGAACAGGATCACATCGCGGATCGACGGCGAGTTGGTCAGCAGCATCACCAGGCGGTCGATACCGATGCCTTCACCGGCGGTCGGCGGCATGCCGTATTCCAGGGCGCGGACGAAATCGGCGTCATAGTGCATGGCTTCGTCGTCACCGGCGTCCTTCTCGGCCACCTGGGCCAGGAAGCGCTCGGCCTGATCTTCGGCGTCATTGAGCTCGGAGTAGGCGTTGGCGATTTCGCGACCACCGATGAACAGCTCGAAGCGGTCGGTCACGGCCGGGTTGTCGTCGTTGCGACGGGCCAGTGGCGAGACTTCGAACGGGTACTCGGTGATGAAGTGCGGCTGCTCCAGCTTGTGCTCGACCAGCTCTTCGAAAATCATCACCTGCAGCTTGCCCAGGCCCTCATGGCCCAGCACCTTGGCGCCAGCCTTCTTGGCGATCTCGCGGGCACGGTCGACGTCCTGCAGGTCGGCGGCGGTCAGCTCAGGGTTGTACTTGAGGATCGAGTCGAACACCGACAGGCGGGCGAACGGCTCGCCGAAGTGGAACACCTTGTCGCCGTACGGCACGTCGGTGCTGCCCAGCACCAGCTGCGCCAGTTCGCGGAACAGTTCCTCGGTGAGGTCCATGTTGTCGCGGTAGTCGGCGTAGGCCTGGTAGAACTCGAGCATGGTGAACTCAGGGTTGTGCCGGGTCGACACGCCTTCGTTACGGAAGTTGCGGTTGATTTCGAAGACCTTCTCGAAGCCACCGACCACCAGGCGCTTGAGGTACAGCTCCGGCGCGATGCGCAGGAACATGGCCATGTCCAGCGCGTTGTGGTGGGTTTCGAACGGTTTGGCCGCGGCGCCGCCAGGAATGGTCTGCAGCATCGGCGTCTCGACTTCGAGGAAGTCGCGCTCGATGAGGAACTTGCGGATGTGCGAGATCACCTGCGAACGCACACGGAAGGTGTGGCGGGTTTCCTCGTTGACCATTAGGTCGACGTAACGCTGGCGGTAGCGCTGCTCGGTGTCAGTCAGGCCGTGGTGCTTGTCCGGCAGCGGGCGCAGCGACTTGGTCAGCAGGCGCACATCGGTCATTTCGACGTACAGGTCGCCCTTGCCGGAACGGGCCAGGGTGCCTTCGGCGCTGATGATGTCGCCCAGGTCCCAGGTCTTGACCGCGGCCAGGGTCTCTTCCGGCAGGGTCTTGCGATTGACGTAGACCTGGATGCGGCCGGTCATGTCCTGGATGACCATGAACGAGCCACGGTTGAGCATGATGCGACCGGCGACCTTGACCGGGATCGCGGCTGCTTCCAGCTCTTCCTTGGTCTTGTCCGCGTACTGTTTCTGCAGGTCGTTGCAGTAGCTGTCGCGGCGGAAGTCGTTGGGGAAGGCGTTGCCTTTGGCGCGCTCTGCGGCAAGTTTTTCCTTGCGCAGGGCGATCAGGGCGTTTTCTTCCTGTTGCAGGTCTTGCGCTTCGGTCTTGAGGTCGCTCATGTCGTCATTCTTTCCATCAGGTGTTCGTTGCCCCTGTCGGGCAGGGCACGCGATACGGGCCGGCGGCCTCGTATCGCGGCGGTGATGTGCGGTTTACAGCCCCTGCTTGAGGCTCGCTTCCAGGTACTGGTCGAGGTCGCCGTCCAGGACCTTCTGGCAGTCGCTGCGCTCGACGCCGGTACGCAGGTCCTTGATGCGCGAGTCATCGAGTACGTACGAACGGATCTGGTGGCCCCAGCCGATGTCCGACTTGCTGTCTTCCAGTGCCTGCGAGGCGGCGTTGCGCTTTTGCATTTCCAGTTCGTACAACTTGGCCCGCAGCATTTTCATGGCGGTGTCCTTGTTGGCGTGCTGGGAGCGTTCGTTCTGGCACGCCACCACGGTGTTGGTCGGTACGTGGGTGATACGCACAGCCGAGTCGGTGGTGTTGACGTGCTGACCACCGGCGCCGGAGGAGCGGTAGGTGTCGATGCGCAGGTCGGACGGGTTGATCTCGATTTCGACCTTGTCGTCGATCTCGGGCGAGACGAACACCGCCGAGAACGAGGTATGGCGACGGGCGCCGGAGTCGAACGGGCTTTTGCGCACCAGGCGGTGCACGCCGATCTCGGTACGCAGCCAGCCGAAGGCGTACTCGCCCTTGATGTGCACGGTGGCGCCCTTGATGCCGGCGACTTCGCCTTCGGACAGTTCGATGATGGTGGCGTCGAAGCCGCGCTTGTCGGCCCAGCGCAGGTACATGCGCAGCAGGATGTTGGCCCAGTCCTGGGCCTCGGTGCCGCCGGAGCCGGCCTGGATGTCCAGGTAGGCGTTGTTCGGGTCCATCTCGCCACTGAACATGCGACGGAACTCGAGCTGGGCGAGGGATTCCTCAAGCCCTTGCAGCTCGGTCTCGACATCGCTGACAGCGGCTTCATCGTTCTCCTCGACAGCCATGTCGAGCAGGTCCTTGCAGTCAGCCAGGCCGTTGGAGAGCTTATCGAGGGTCTCGACCACCTGCGCCAGCATGGCGCGCTCGCGGCCCAGGGCCTGTGCGTACTCGGGCTTGTTCCAGACAGCGGCGTCTTCCAGCTCGCGGTTTACTTCGACCAGACGATCATGCTTGTGATCGTAGTCAAAGATACCCCCGAATGGACAGGGAACGCTCGGTGAGGTCCTTGATGGTGTTCAGGATCGGTTGGATTTCCATGGGCGGGCAGCTCTCGTGCGAATTCGGTGAAAAGCCCGCGAGTATAACCGAGTCCGCTGCCTGGCGGCAGACCCGCCGGGCAGTATGGACGCATTCCATGAACGCAGTGTTGCCGTTGCCGTTGCCGTTGCCGTTGCCGTTGCCGTTGCCGATCAAGAGGCTAGCGCCAAACCCAGCGAGCGACAGCTGCGTCAGCCCAGGCGCCGCCCGTACCTTCGCGACTTCAGGAGGCCGAACGCAGGTCTTGCGGAGGGAGGTGACGGGCATGGATGCCCGTCAAGCGCTGCGCCCCAGGATGGGGCGTTCAGCGCGGCCCTCCCGGGAGCAAGGCCGGAGTGAGGGAACCCGGAGCGAAGCGGAGGGCCGGATGAATGGAGCGCAGCGTTTTTTGGTTACTTTTTGTCGCGTTTGACAAAAAGTGACTCGCCGTTGAACTGACCCCCGAAAGTTGGACGCCTGACCCCAAGCGGAGGGTGTTCCATGACGAAATACGACCTAGCGCTCAAGCAAGCACTCATCGAGGAGTGTCTTTCTGCCCGGAGTGTTCATGAGGTGGCACTGAGGCATAGCCTGAGTGCATCGCTGCTGCGCCGTTGGATAAAGGGCTATGAGCAACACGGTGCTGCAGGTCTGGCTACCAAGTACAGCCACTACGACGCCCAGTTCAAGTTGAAGGTTTTGCAGTGCATCGAGCAAGACGGACTGTCAGCCCAGCAAGCCTGCATACAGTTTGATATTCGTGGCCCGAGTAGCATCAGGCAATGGAAAAGGTTGTACGATGAAGGCGGACTAGAAGCACTTCACCCGCATCGTGCCCGAGAATCCAGTATGCCCCGCAAAGCATCAGAACAACCCAACGTAAGCCCTGCTAAGCCTGCAGATGCTGAGTTGACACCTAAGCAAATGCTCGAAGAGCTGGAGTATTTACGTGCGGAGAATGCCTATCTAAAAAAGCTCGATGCCTTGATCCAAGCGGATCCACGCACTGCGCAACCAAGAAAGCGCAGGCTGTCCAAGGATTGAGGCATGAACATCGACTGGCTCTGCTGTTACGTGCTGCAGGGCTGGCACGCAGTACCTTCTATTACCAAAGCAAAGCCTTGGTGGCCGACAAGCATGCGGCCCTCAAAGAACGCATCAAGAGTGTCTATCACAGGCATAAGGGGCGGTACGGCTATCGCCGCATCACCGCCGTGCTTGGGTGCCATGGCGAGGTGATCAATCACAAGAAGGTGCAGCGGTTGATGCAGTTAATGGATCTGAAATCGCTGGTAAAAGTGAAGAAATATCGCTCCTACCGAGGTTCCGAAGGGCTTGTTGCATCTGATCTGCTCAAGCGTGAGTTCAAGGCGGAAGCCCCTAATCAGAAATGGGTAACCGATGTGACAGAGTTCAAGGTGAAAGGGCAGAAGCTGTTTCTTTCGCCTGTGATGGACCTGTACAACGGCGAAATTCTTGCCTATCAGATCAATCCGCGCCCTGAGTTCAAGATGGTGTCGGCGATGTTGGAGCAAGCTTTCGAGCGGCTGAACCCAGATGACAAACCGATATTGCACTCCGATCAGGGCTGGCAATACCGACAGCCCGCTTATCGACATATGCTGGGCAGAAAGAAAATACAACAGAGTATGTCGCGTAAGGGTAACTGCCTGGACAATGCCGCGATGGAAAGCTTCTTTGGCACACTCAAGAGCGAGTTTTTCTATTTGCAATCGTTTGAGAGTGTTGAACAACTGGCGTCAGGCCTTGAGGACTACATCGCCTACTACAACCAAGAGCGTATAAGTCTAAGACTGAATGGCTTGAGTCCGGTACAATTTCGGACCCAAGCGCTGAACCCATAGCGTACCCCGTCCAACTTTCGGGGGTCAGTTCACGTAAGGGCGAAAAGGTGACTATGCGTCGCTATCGCAAATGAATGCACTTACATCTGTAGAAACCCACGCCGACCGACTTTGACTTTGACTTTGACTTTGACTTTGACTTTGACTTTGACTTTCAGAGCGTGGGTCTTGAAAGTTATACGCTCATTCATTGGCGATGGCGACGCACAGTCACCTTTCCGCCCTTACGGCCAGCCCTTTCAAGGTGTTGAGAATTGGCGTCCGACTTAGACTCGCCGGGGTCGCTTTGCGACCCTTTCCGACCGGTCCGACGCCTCGGCAAGGCCGCTCCTACAGGTGACCGTGCCGTCCTGGAGCGACCTTGTGTCGCGAAAGGGCTGCAACGCAGCCCCGGCAATCTTGAATTGAAGCGGCCACATCCGAAAAAACGCAAAGACCTTGAAAGGGCTGGCCCTTACGGCGGGTCCCTTTTTGAAAGGATAAAAAAGGGACCAAAAAATCCTCGCTCCATTCATCCGGCCCCTACGCTTCGCTCCGGGGTCCCCTCGCTCCGTTCTTGCTCCCGTGGGGACCGCGCTGTACGCCCCATCCTGGGGCGCAGCGCTCGACGGCCATCCATGGCCGTCGCCCCACTACGCAAGAACTCCGCTCGGCCTCCTGAAGTCGCAATTGGTGGCGCCTGAACTATCGCGCGCTTAGAAGTAAAAGCAAGAACAAGAGCAAAGAGCAAAGCAATTTGGCTCTTAGTCTTTGACTGTCACTTCTTACCGGCAAACCGGCTCCCGCAGGAGGAATACAAGCCTTGAAACTTCAACCCCCTGCGGGAACACACTTAGGCAATCCCGACCTGATTACGCCCATTGTTCTTGGCCAGGTACAACCCTTTGTCCGCCGCCGAGATAAGTTGCCGGCAATGGCTGCCCACACTAGGTGTGAGGGTCGCCAGGCCAATGCTCACGGTCAGGTGCGAGGCCGCCTCGGGCACGGTGTGGGCGATGTTCAACCCCATGATGGTCTGACGCAGCTTCTCGGCAATCAGTCGCGCGCCGCCAGGCGAAGTATTCGGCAGCACCAGGGCGAACTCCTCGCCGCCATAGCGCGCCGGCAGATCAGTGGGCCGCGAACAGCAACCACGGATCGCCTCGGCCACCTGGCGCAAGGCCTCGTCACCGGCCAAGTGGCCGAAACTGTCATTGAATGCCTTGAAAAAGTCCACATCGACCATCAGCAACGACAACTGCTGCTGCTCACGCATCGCCCGCCGCCATTCCAGCTCCAGGTACTCATCGAAGTGGCGGCGATTGGACAACCCAGTGAGGCCATCGGAGTTCATCAGCCGTTGCAGCATCAAGTTGGTATCAAGCAACTGTTGCTGACTGACGCGCAACGCACGGTAAGCCTCATCCCGCTGCAACAAGGTCAGGTACGAGCGCGAGTGGTAACGGATACGCGCGACCAGCTCGATGGTGTCGGGCAACTTGACCAGGTAATCATTGGCCCCGGCGGCGAACGCCGCGCTCTTGACCAACGGGTCTTCCTTGGTCGACAGCACGATGATCGGGATATCCTGAGTAGCCGGGTTGTTGCGGTACTCACGCACCAGCGTCAGCCCGTCCAGGCCGGGCATGATCAGGTCCTGGAGGATCACCGTGGGCTTGATGCGCATGGCCTGGGCCACCGCCTGGTGCGGGTCGGCGCAGAAATGGAAGTCGATGTTCTCCTCGTGGGCAAGTCCACGCCGCACCGCTTCGCCGATCATCGCCTGATCGTCTACCAGCAGGACCATCGCCGCACTTTCGTTGATGGTCGTGAAACCTTCGATTGGTAGATCATTCATCCGTAGTCACCCGATCACTGCCGCAGCGGCGGCGTGACTCAATACATATCGTCATTTCGAAAAGATTTCCATCAGCCGACCGGCGATTCGCTCCAGCGGGCGGATCTCCACAGCGGCATTGATCGCCGCGGCGGCCTTGGGCATGCCGTACACCGCGCAACTTTGCTGGTCCTGAGCGATGGTCAGGAAACCCTGTTCGCGCATCAGCTTCAGACCCTGGGCGCCATCGCGGCCCATGCCGGTGAGCAACACGCCCACCGCGTCACCCGACCAGTAACGCGCCACGCTCTCGAAGAACACATCGATCGAGGGCCGGTAGATTTCATTGACAGGTTCGGCAGTGTAGGCCAGTTCGCCATTCTTCAGCAGGCGGATATGGTGGTTGGTGCCCGCCAGCAGCACCTGCCCCGGTTGCGGCGGTTCCCCCTCCCGAGCCAGGCGCACCGGCAGGCCAGAGGCCGTGCTCAACCACTCGGCCATGCCCGCGGCAAACACCTGGTCGACATGCTGGACCAGCACGATGGCCGCCGGAAAACTGCGCGGCAGGCCCTTGAGCAATACCTCCAGCGCCGCGGGGCCACCCGCAGAGGAGCCGATGGCCACCAGGGCCTGGCGCTGCGAGGCCTCGCGCAACGGTGTGGTGACCGCACGCGGTGCGCTGGGCCGCTGCTGGCCGATCAGCCAGCCAATATTGAGGATCTTGCGCAGCAGTGGAGCCGCCGCCTCCCGGGCATCACCGGCGCCCAGCGCCGGGGTGTCGACCACATCCAGAGCGCCGTAGCCCATGGCCTCGAACACCCGGTGCACATTCTGTTTGCGGTCGACGGTGACGATGACGATGGCACAAGGAGTCTCGGCCATGATCCGTCGGGTCGCCTCGACGCCGTCCATCACCGGCATGATCAGGTCCATGAGGATCAGGTCCGGGGTCTGCTCGGCGCAGCGCAGCACCGCCTCGGCCCCATTGCTGGCGACCCACAGCACTTCATGGGCCGGTTCGAAGGCCAACGCCCGACGCAAGGCCTCCACGGCCATGGGCATGTCGTTGACGATGGCGATCTTCATCCCTGCGCACCTCCGATCAGCTCCACCACCGCGTCCAGCAAGGCGTCGTCGTGGAAGCTGGCCTTGGCCAGATAATAGTCGGCACCGGCATCCAGGCCACGACGACGGTCTTCCTCACGGTCCTTGTAGGACACCACCATCACCGGCAGCGACTGCAAGCGCTGGTCGCGGCGGACCAGTGTGACCAGCTCGATGCCATCCATGCGCGGCATGTCGATATCGGTGATCAACAGGTCGAAGTCGTCACTGCGCAGCGCGTTCCAACCATCCATGCCATCCACCGCCACGGCCACGTCATAGCCCCGGTTGCCCAGCAGCTTGCGTTGCAATTCGCGCACGGTGAGCGAGTCATCGACCACCAGGACGCGCTTGCGCACCGCGCCCTTGCCACTGCGGCTACCCCGCTCGATACGCTCCAGACGACCGGTGCTGAGCAACTTGTCGACAGAGCGTAGCAGGTCCTCGACGTCGATGATCAGCACCACCGAGCCATCATCGAGCAGGGCCCCGGAGGAAATGTCCTGGACCTTGCCCAGGCGTGGGTCGAGCGGCATCACCACCAGCACCCGCTCGCCGATCAGGCGCTCCACCGCCACCCCGTAAAGTTGCTCCCGCTCGCGGATCACCACCACCCGCAGGCTCTGCTCATCGCCCTGGGGCGTGGGCCGGTTGAGCAACTGGCTGGCGGCGACCAGGCCGACATGCCGCTCGTCATGCCAGAAATGCTGGCGTCCTTCGATCTGCACGATGGCGTCGGCCGGCACCTCGACCGTGCGTTCGATGTGGGCCAGCGGGAAGGCGTAGGCCTCGCCTCCCACCTCCACCACCAGGCTGCGCACCACCGACAGGGTCAACGGCACTTCGAGGTGGAAGCAGCAGCCCTGCCCCGCCACCTGGGTCAGCTCGATCGAACCACGCAGCTCGCGCACCATGTGCTGCACGGCATCCAGTCCGACACCACGGCCAGACACCTCGGTCACCGTGTCACGCAGGCTGAACCCCGGCAGGAACAGGAACGTCAGCAGCTCGGCCTCGCTCATCTGCGCCACGGTCTCGGCGGGCGAAAGCGCCCGCTCGACGATACTCTGGCGCAAACGCTCGAGGTCGATGCCCGCGCCGTCATCGGACAGTTCCAGGATCAACAGGCCGGCCTGGTGCGAAGCACGCAGGCGTACCGTGCCCTCGCTAGGCTTGCCCGCGAGCAGCCGGCGCTCGGGCAGCTCGATGCCGTGGTCGACGGCATTGCGCAGCAAGTGGGTCAAGGGGGCTTCGAGCTTCTCCAGCACATCGCGATCGACCTGGGTTTTCTCGCCCTCGACGATCAGGCGTACCGGCTTGTCCAGGGAACGCCCCAGATCACGGACCATGCGACTCTGCCCAGCCAGGACATCGGCGAACGGGCGCATGCGACAGGCCAGGGCCGTGTCGTAGAGCAACTGCGCCCGCTGGCTGGCCTGCCAGCCGAACTCATCGAGGTCGGCGGCCTGCTGCAGCAGGATCTGCTGGGTTTCCGCCAGCAACTGCTGGGTCTGGGCCAGGGCCTCGAGCACTTCCGGGCCCTGGCCACTGTCCTCCAGCTGGGTCTTGAGGCCATCCAGGGCGCGCATGCCCTGCCCGTGCATGCGTTTGAGACGCTGCAAGGTGGCCAGGTAAGGCTTGAGCCGCTGGGTCTCGACCAGCGACTTGCTCGACAGGTCGAGCAAACTGTTCAGGCGATCGGCGGTGACCCGCAATACCCGTTCGCCACCTTCCCCACCACGCTTGCCAAGCTTGCGTACACTGCCTGACTCAAGCTCGGGCTCCGGCTCGCCAAGCGAACCAGGCGTGCTCACCGGCGGCGTTGGCTCAGCCACGACCGGGAGCGGCGCAGGCGGGGCCACGACAGGGGCAGCAGGATCGAGCACCGCGGCCATCTGTGCCAGGAATGCCGGTACCGAGGCCTCGCCGTCCTGATCGCCCGGCGTTGCAATGCGCATCAGCAGGTCAGTGCCCTGCAACAGCACATCGATATGCTCGGCGCGCAGCAGCAGACGCCCCTCCTGGGCTGCGACCAGGCAGTCTTCCATGACGTGGGCCACGCTCACCCCGGCGTCGATGCCGACGATCCGCGCCGCGCCCTTGAGCGAGTGCGCCGCGCGCATGCAGGCCTCGAGCTGGTCAGGCTGCGCCGGATTACGCTCCAGCGCCATCAGGCCCGCGCTGAGCACCTGGGTCTGCGCCTCGGCTTCCAGGCTGAACAACTCGAGCAGCGAGGCGTCGCGCATTTGCTCCGGGGTCATGACAAGCTCCGCTTCACGGCTGACATCAGCTGTTGTTCATCCAGCACACGCACGCTGCGACCACGCCAGCGCAGCACCGCCGTGGTGAAATGCGCCGCGTCGCGGCCATTGTCCAGGCCGGTGAGGTCGAGACGGTGAATACCGTCGATCTCGTCCACCGGCACTACCACCGGCCCACCCTCGGCGGCCAGGATCAGCATGCGCGGCATCGCCCGGCCACTGCGCTCTGCGCCGGCCTCGGCCGGCACCCCGAGCAAGTCGACCAGCGACAGGCACGGGACCAATGCCCCGCGTACATTGGCGACCCCCTGCAACACCCGCGAACGCTGGTGAGGCAGGGAATGCACCGGTTGCAAGGGGGATATCTCGCTCAGACAAGCGGTGGCCAGGGCCAGCCACTCCTCGCCCAGGCGGAACAGCAATAGCGAACGTCCAGCAACGACCTCCGGCGGCGCAGGCGCCTCGAACGCTTCGTCCTGCAGCAACGCATAGCGATCCAGCAGGCGCGTGGCCGCGTCGGCATAGACTTCGCAGTTGCGGCAATGCACATGCCGTACAAGCAAGGGGCACTGCTTGTCGCCGTGCACGCCAATCCGGTTCCAGCAATCGTCAATTGCCTGCTCGTCGTGGGCGATCAGTTGCATCTCGTGGCTCATCGTTCAGACTCCCTGCCAGCCCGCGCCGCACGTTCCTGCAGACGCCGGGCCCCCACCTCGTCGCCTTGCGAGGCCAGCAGCGCGGCCAGGTGCGCCAGGGCTTCCGGGTGCTGGGGTTCAAGGTACAGGGCCTTGCGGTAATGAGTGACGGCCTGGGCGGCATCGCCCTGGGTGTCGCTGAGCAAGCCCAGCCAATAGAAGATCTGCGCCTTGGGCGCATGCTGGCGCAGGTAGCGCTCGCAACCCTCCCGGGCCTGGACGCTCTCGCCGGCGTTGGCGTGACGGGCGATGGCCGCCAGCAACTGCGCCTCGGTCTCTGCCGCGACGCTGCTCATCGGTGCCGTGGCGCGCGGCGTCGGCACACGTGCAGGGAGCGCCACTACCCGTGGCGGCGGGCTCGGTAGCACAGGTTGGCGCACCGCTGGCGACGGCCTGCTGAGCGGGATGGGCGCTGGCGCGTCGTCCTGACGCACATAGGCGAACGACTGGGCGATTCCCAGCGGACGCATGCCCAGGCGCGCCAGCAGGCTGCCTTCGGCCGGCCCGATGAACAGCACGCCCTGGGCATGCATCAGCTGCTTGAGCACTTCGAACACCCGCTGCTGGGTCGGCACGTCGAAATAGATCAGCAGGTTGCGGCAAAACACGAAGTCGTACAGGCCTTCGCGCCCCTTGAGCAACGGGTCGAGCACGTTGCCTACCTGCAGGCTGACCTGCTGGCGCACCCGCTCGGCCAGGCGATGGCCATCACCGGTCTCGCTGAAGTGGCGCTCCCGAAACGCCAGGTGGGTGCCACGGAAGGAGTTGCGCCCATACATCCCCTGCTCGCCCTTAGCCACCGAGCTGGGACTGATGTCGATACCGTCGATGCGGAACGCACCCGGGTTGATGCCGGCATCGAGCAGCGCCATGGCGATCGAATAAGGCTCCTCGCCGGTCGAACATGGCAGGCTGAGGATCCGCAAAGGCCTGGCGCCGGCCAGCTCGGCCACGTGCTTCTGCGCAAGCCCGGCCAGGGCCGTGAAGGATTCGGGGTAGCGGAAGAACCAGGTCTCCGGGACGACGACAGCCTCGATCAGGGCCTGCTGTTCATCGGCGGATTGCTGCAGACGCAGCCAGTAGTCATCCAGGTCGACAGCGCACGCGACCGTGCAACGCTGGCGCAAGGCGCGCTCGATCATGGCAGTGCCGACCGACTCCACGTCCAGGCCGATGCGCTCCTGCAGAAAGCGGAAGAAACGTTGTTCGTTCATGCCGGCACCTGTCCGGGCTCAGGCGGATACAGCAGCGCACGCACTTCATCGCTGAGCAGGTCATCCACGCGGATCAGTTGCAGCAGCCCACGCGCATCCTGGCGCACCGGCCCCAGGTAGCGTGCCTCGCCATTGTCCAGGCCGTAAGGCTGGAAGGTATCGGGGTCACAACGCAGGGTGTCGGTGGCCTGTTCAAGGATCAACCCCAGCTGCAAGCCATGGCCATAACGCACCAGGACCAGACGCGTGCTACTGCGCGCGGCCGCCGCCGCGCCGAAACTCAGCGCCGAGAGGTCGATCACCGGTATCAGCGCGCCGCGATGGGCGAGCACGCCGGCTACCCAGGCCGGGGCCTGGGCGATGGGTTTGAGGGTACGGCGTGGCAGCACCTCGATTACCTCGCGCGCATCCAGGGCAAAGCGCTGGTCGGCGATGCGAAACAGCAGGTACAGCACACCATGGTCAGCCGAAGCTTGAGGCGCGCGGGCGGGCAAGTCGTTCATCGCCGTCAGACTTTGAACCGCGACACACCACCACGCAGGCCCGCCGCCACCTGGCTCAGCTCGTCGATGGCAAAGCTCGCCTGGCGCAGCGATTCCACGGTCTGGGTGCTGGCATCGCTGAGCTGGGCCAGCGCCTGGTTGATCTGCTCGGCGCCGGTGGCCTGGGCCTGCATGCCCTCGTTGACCATCAGCACCCGCGGCGCCAGGGCCTGGACCTGATGAATGATCTGGCTGAGCTGCTCGCCCACCTGCTGCACCTCGAACATGCCGCGACGCACTTCCTCGGAGAACTTGTCCATGCCCATGACCCCCGCCGACACCGCCGACTGGATCTCGCGCACCATCTGTTCGATATCGTAGGTGGCCACGGCGGTCTGGTCGGCCAGGCGGCGCACCTCGGTGGCGACCACGGCGAAGCCACGGCCATACTCACCGGCCTTTTCCGCCTCGATAGCGGCATTGAGCGACAGCAGGTTGGTCTGGTCGGCGACCTTGACGATGGTGACCACCATCTGGGTGATGTTGCTGGCCTTCTCGTTGAGGATCGCCAGCTTGGCATTGACCAGGTCGGCGGCGCCCATCACCTGGTGCATGGTTTCCTCCATGCGCGCCAAGCCCTGCTGGCCGGAGCCGGCCAGGCTGGAGGCCTGGTCGGCGGCGCTGGTGACCTCGGTCATGGTGCGCACCAGGTCGCGGGAGGTGGCGGCGATTTCGCGCGAAGTGGCGCCGATCTCGGTGGTGGTGGCGGCGGTTTCGGTGGCGGTGGCCTGTTGCTGCTTGGAGGTGGCGGCAATCTCGGTGACCGAGGTGGTCACCTGCACCGACGAACGCTGGGCCTGGGACACCAGGTTGGCCAGCGATTCGGCCATTTCGTTGAAGCCGCCTTCGATGGCGCCGAACTCGTCCTTGCGGTCCAGGCTCAGGCGCATGCTCAGGTCACCCGAGCGTAGGCGGTCGAGCGCGTGCACGATACGTTGCATGGGCGCGGTGATCGCGCGCATCAACAGCAGGCCGCAAACGCCTGCGGCGACAATGGCCAGCAACAGCGAGACGATCATGCTGCCCTTGGCGGTATTCACCGCGCTGACGATCTCATTGGTGGCGTTGTCGGCGGATTCGCGATTGCGCTCGATCACTTCATTGAGGTGCTGGCGACCTTCCTTCCAGGCCGGCGTCAGGACCTCCATGATCAAACGCTGGGCTTCGGCATAGTTTTTCTGTTGGTAGGTTTCCAGTACTTGGTCGACAAGCTTGACGTATTCCTGCTCCAACCGCGTGAAATCGTCGAACGCGGCCTGGTCGGCGGCGTCGCGAATGGTTGCCTGGTAGCTGGCCATGTGCTGCTTGAGGCGGTCGTCGAAGCTCTTGAACAGCTCCTTGTCGGCCGAGGTGAACTCACGGTGGTTCGACAGCCCGACCAGTTGCTGGCTATTGACGTAGCTGTCGACCCAGGCGCTGCGGATCATCGAGCTGTAGTAGACGCCGGGAATGCTGTCGGACCCCACCGCCTCCTCGCTGGACTCGATCGCCACCAGCCGCGAATAGGCGGCCACGATCATCAGCAGCATGATGGCGATGATCACGGCGAAACTTGCCAGGATCCGTTGGCGCAAAGTCCAGTTCTTCACATTCAGCCCTCAGGAATTCGATACGAGCGGGAAAATCGCCGAAGTATAGCCCAGGCTTCCTACGTATTTGCGGCTGAATGCAGCGCTATTCAGGCGTCCCTGCCTGGCGAAGTGGCCAAATGCCGGTTCATTGACCCGGCGCAAGCCTGACCTGGTTCTCCAGCTCCAGGCGCAGGGCCGGGTCGAGACGCAGCTGACGGGCCAGTTCATCGAGATAGGCGCGCTCCATGAAGTTCTCCTGGTCGACCATCATCACACTGGCCAGGTACATCTCGGCGGCCATCTCGGGTGTCTGCGCGGCGCGGGCCACCTCGGCCGGGTCCAGTGGTTTGTTCAGTTCGGCGTGCAGCCAGTGCTGCAACTCGCGGTCGTTGTCCAGGCGGGTGAACTCGCCCTCGATCAAGGCCCGCTCGCGGTCATCGATATGACCATCGGACTTGGCCGCCGCCACCAATGCCCGCAATACCGCCTGACTGTGCTGTTCGGCCTGGGCTGGTGGCAGGCGATCGAGGGTCTGCGGCTCGCGATTGCCCTCGCCCTGGCGCGCCTGCCAGTTGCCATAGGCCTTGTAGGCCAGCACACCGAGCGCGGCCAGGCCGCCATAGGTGAGGACCTTGCCGCCATACTTGCGCGCTTGCTTGTTGCCCAGCAGCAGGCCCATGGCGCCGGCCGCCAGGGCGCCGCCGCCGGCACCGGAAAGCAGGCCACCGAGGCCGCCCGCGCCTTTGCCATCGGCGCGTTTGCCCTGGTGTTCCTGCAACAGCGACTGACCGGACCTGAGCAGCTGATCGAGCAAACCGCGAGTGTTCATCTGGCGTACCTCCTGAGGGTGAGGTAGTCAGGGTAGGCCCACTCGCTGAATCCTCGCTTAACGCATTTGCATCCGGATGTTGCTCCTGTGCCTTCGGTCATCCGGCCTTCGGCGGAATCAATCGCGCAGGTCCGACTCGTGGATCGGGTTGGCTCGGCTGGTGGCCCGCTGGTACTGGGCCGGCCAGGTCGCCTTGTTGCCACCGAGGTCATCATCGGCATGCAACGGCCAGTACGGATCGCGCAATAGCTCGCGCGCGAGGAAGATCACATCGGCCTGCCCAGTGCGCAGGATGTGCTCGGCCTGGGCGGGTTCGGTAATCATACCGACAGTGCCGGTGGCGATTTCCGACTCCTTGCGCACGCGCTCGGCAAAGCGGGTCTGATAGCCGGGGCCGGTGGGGATCTCGGCGTTGACCGAGGTGCCGCCGGAGGAAACGTCGATCAGGTCGACGCCCAAGGCGCGCAGGCGGCGGGCCAGTTCTACGGTTTCGTCGGGGTTCCAGCCGTCTTCCACCCAGTCGGTGGCCGATACCCGCACGAACAGCGGCAATTCCTGGGGCCATGCCTTACGTACCGCCTCGGTGACCTGCAGGGTCAGGCGGATGCGGTTCTCGAAGCAGCTGCCGTAGTCATCGCGGCGCTGGTTGCTCAGTGGCGAGAGGAATTGGTGCAGCAGGTAGCCATGGGCGGCATGAATTTCGACGACTTTGAAGCCGGCTTTCAGGGCACGCTCGGTGGCCGTCACGAAGGCGTCGATAACGTCCTGGATTTCTTGTTGGGTCAGTTCCCGTGGAGGTGTGTGTTCGGGGTCGAACGCGATCTTCGACGGCCCCACCGGTTGCCAGCCGCCATCCTCGGGCTTCACGCTGCCGTGCTTGCCTAGCCATGGGCGATGGGTACTGGCCTTGCGTCCGGCATGGGCCAGCTGGATGCCGGGGACGGCGCCCTGAGCGGTGATGAAGCGGGTGATGCGTTGCAGGGGGGTGATCTGGTCGTCATTCCACAAGCCGAGGTCTTCAGCGGTGATGCGACCGTCGGCGGTCACTGCGACAGCCTCGCTGATCACCAGGCCGGCGCCACCTACGGCGCGGCTGCCCAGGTGGACCAGGTGCCAGTCGTTGGCCAGGCCGTCCACGGCGGAGTACTGGCACATGGGGGAGACGGCGATGCGGTTGGGCAAGGTCAGCTGACGCAGGGTGTAGGGCTCAAGCAGCAGGCTCATGAGGGCACCTCCCAGGGACTCCAATGGTTTTTTCCGGTCCGGGGTTCGTTTTTTTCGGTGGGGTGGGCTCGGATCCGGTAGTTTCAGACTAGACCATGGGGGCGGGGGTGGTTTTGGGATCGGGATCGAGTTCAATAGCGTAGGTTTTGATCTCTTTATGCGCATTCATAGATGATGTCGACATTCAGTCACCTTTTCGCCCTTACGGCGACCTACTTTTGCACGCGGGCAAAAGTAGGCAAAAACCGCTCGCTCCATTCATCCGGCCCCTGCGCTTCGCTCCGGGGTCCCCTCGCTCCGTTCTTGCTCCCGGGAGGACCGCGCTGAACGCCCCATCCTGGGGCGCAGCGCTTGACGGGCATCCATGCCCGTCACCTCCCTACGCCAGAACTCCGCTCGGCCTCCTGAAGTCGCAATTGGCGGCGCCTGAACTATCGCGCGCTTGGAAGCAAGAACAAGAACAAGAACAGAAGCTTTAATTGATTTCTGGCAGTTGTTTAAATATTGACTGCTCCGGCCCTTTCGCGGGTAAACCCGCTCCCACAGGGTTATGTATATTTTCAACTTCCACCACTCTCCTGTGGGAGCGGGCTTGCCCGCGAAAGGGCCCTGGAGATCACAGATATGCAACTAGCGACAGCTGCGCCAGTGCAGGCGCCGCCCCTAACTTCGCGACTTCAGGAGGCCGAACGCAGGTCTTGCGGAGGGAGGTGACGGGCATGGATGCCCGTCAAGCGCTGGGGCCCAGGATGGGCCCTACAGCGCGGTCCTCCCGGGAGCAAGGCCGGAGTGAGGGAACCCGGAGCGTAGCGGAGGGCCGGATGAACGGAGCGAGGATTTTTTGGTGACTTTTTGATCCTTCAAAAAGTTACCCGCCGTAAGGGCGGAAAGGTGACTATCCGTCGACATCGCAAATGAATGCGCATACAACTTTCAAAACAAACAAACAAACAAACAAACAAACAAAGGATACGCGACCTACCGCGCCTCAATATGCGCAATCATCAACTGCACACTCTCATTCCCCCGAAACTCATTAACATCCAACTTATAAGCCAACTCCACCCACCGCACAGTAGGATTCGGCCACACCTCCCGGTCAACCCCAAAGGCAATCCCATCCAACCGCACCGTCCCACATTCGCTCTTGAGCACCACCTTCAGATGCCGCTCCCCCACGACCCGTTGCTCGACCAACTGGAACACCCCATGGAACAACGGCTCCGGAAAATGCTGCCCCCAGGGCCCGGCATTGCGCAGAGCCCGCGCCAGGTCCAGGTGGAACTCCTCCACCGCCAGCGTGCCATCGGACAGCAACCGCCCTGTCAGGTCTTCCTCCCGCAACTGGCGCCGGACCTCCTCATCGAAGGCCTCGGCAAACGCCGGGAAGTGCTCGGCCGGCAGTGACAGCCCCGCCGCCATGGCATGCCCGCCAAACTTGCTGATCAGCGCCGGGTGCCGCGCCGCCACCGCATCCAGCGCATCACGAATATGGAACCCCGCCACCGACCGCGCCGAGCCCTTGAGCATGCCCTCCCCGGCATCGGCAAAGGCTATGGTCGGGCGGTGATAGCGCTCCTTCAAGCGCGAGGCAAGAATGCCGATCACCCCTTGGTGCCAATCAGCATCGAACAAGCACAGCCCATAGGGCATCGACTCCACCGGCAGGTCCTTGAGCTGGGCCAGCGCCTCACGCTGCATGCCCTGCTCGATGGACTTGCGATCCTGGTTCAGACCATCGAGCTGCTGGGCCATGTCCAACGCCAACGCCGCGTCCTCGCACAACAAGCACTCAATACCCAGGCTCATGTCATCCAACCGGCCGGCGGCATTGAGCCGAGGGCCAAGGATGAACCCCAGGTCGGTGGAAGTAATACGCCGGTGATCGCGCCGCGCCACCTCGAGAATGGCCTTGAGCCCCGGGCGGGCACGACCGGCACGGATACGCTCCAAGCCCTGGTGCACCAGGATGCGGTTGTTGGCATCCAGCGGCACCACGTCGGCGACACTGCCCAGCGCCACCAGGTCGAGCAACTCACCGATGTTCGGCTGCGCCTGTGTTTCATAGCGGCCCAGACTGCGCAGGCGAGCCCGCAAGGCCATCAGCACATAGAAGATCACCCCGACCCCTGCCAGCGACTTGCTCGCAAAGGCGCAGCCCGGCTGGTTCGGGTTGACGATGGCGTCCGCCTCCGGCAAATGCTCGCCCGGCAAATGGTGGTCGGTGACCAGCACCTTGAGCCCCGCCGCCTTGGCCGCCGCCACGCCCTCGACGCTGGAGATGCCATTGTCCACGGTGATCAGCAACTGCGGCTGGCGCTGCAGGGCCACCTCGACGATCTCCGGGGTCAGCCCATAGCCGTACTCGAAGCGATTGGGCACCAGGTAGTCGACCTGCGCCGCGCCCAGCAGGCGCAACCCCAGTACACCGACCGTACTGGCCGTGGCGCCGTCGGCGTCGAAGTCACCGACAATAAGGATGCGCTGACGCAGGTCCAGGGCCTCGACCAACAGCTCCACCGCCGCGTCGATACCCTTGAGCTGCTGGTACGGCAACAGCCGCGCCAGGCTCTTGTCCAGTTCGGCTTCGGACTGTACGCCACGGGCGGCATACAAGCGGGTCAGCAAGGGAGGCAGGTTGCCCAGCAAGGGCAAGGGCGATGGCAGGGGACGAGGCTCGATGCGCATGGGTCTTCGGTATTCCGCTTAAAGAGATATCAGCCGCGCTCACCGAGCAGCCACTGCAACTGCACTTCGTGCTGGCCACGGTCGTCGGTGACGAACACCGTGCCTTCGCTGATCATCACATCCCACTTGATCGCACGCGGCATGTCGGTGGCCAGGGTTTCCAGCACCTCCTGCGGCACGGCGGCGACGTTCAGGTTCTTCAGGCCCTTGACCGCGCCCAGCACCTTGGTCTCCCAGACGCGCAGGCTGCCGTAGGCCAGCAGGCTGGTACGTTCGGTTCGACGCGAGCACCAGGTCAACCGGTCGGCGTCGGGCTGGCCGACCTCGATCCAGTGCAGGATGCGATCATCCAGGCTCTTTTCCCACACCGCGGCCTCGTCGACATCCGACAGGCCCCGGCCGAACGCCAGGTTTTCGTTGTACCAGAGGGCATAGGCCAACAGGCGCACGGCCATGCGCTCTTCGGTTTCCGAAGGGTGACGGGCGATGGTCTGCTTGACGCTCTCGTACACGCCGCGGTCGAGGTCGGTCAGATTCAGTTCGAACTTGTAGGTGGTGGACGGCTGGGCCATGAGTGATGGGCTTCTTGCGGGGGAAAAGTCGCACAGTCTAACCGATAGCGCCGCCTCGGACGACGCCGGTATACCTGCCACCGTCGAGCTGTGATACAACCTGCGCACGCCCAGCCGTAACGGATGCCCCATGCCCACGCCCAGCAAACCCCTCGCCGGCCTGAAAGTCATCGAACTCGGCACCCTGATCGCCGGCCCCTTCGCCTCGCGCATCTGCGCCGAATTCGGCGCCGAAGTGATCAAGGTCGAATCACCGGACGGCGGCGACCCGCTGCGTAAATGGCGCAAGTTGTATGAAGGCACTTCGCTGTGGTGGTTCGTCCAGGCGCGCAACAAGCAGTCGCTGACCCTCAACCTCAAGCACCCGGACGGCCGCGAAGTGCTCAAGCGCCTGCTCGCCGAGGCCGACATCCTGATCGAGAACTTCCGCCCCGGCGTGCTGGAAAAACTCGGCCTGGGCTGGGACGTACTGCATGCGCTCAACCCGCGCCTGGTCATGGTGCGCCTGTCGGGCTTCGGCCAGACCGGGCCGATGAAAGACCAGCCGGGCTTCGGCGCGGTCGGCGAATCCATGGGCGGCCTGCGCTACATCACTGGCTTCGAGGACCGCCCGCCGGTACGCACGGGGATCTCCATCGGCGACTCGATCGCCGCGCTGTGGGGCGTGATCGGCGCGCTGATGGCCCTGCGTCATCGCGAGGTCAACGGCGGCCAAGGGCAAGTGGTGGACGTGGCGCTGTACGAGGCGATCTTCGCCATGATGGAGAGCATGGTCCCGGAGTTCGACGTGTTCGGTTTCATCCGCGAACGCACCGGCAATATCATGCCGGGCATCACCCCCTCCTCCATCCACACCACCGCCGATGGTCGCCACGTGCAGATCGGCGCCAATGGCGATGCGATCTTCAAGCGCTTCATGCAGGCCATCGGCCGCGCCGACCTGGCCAACGATGCCACGCTGTCCACCAACGACGGCCGCGATGCTCGCCGTGACGAGCTCTACGGGGTGATCGACCGCTGGGCCAACAGCCTGTCACTGGCCGAGGTGATGCAGGTGCTCACCGACGCCGAGGTGCCAGCCAGCCGCATCTATTCTGCCGAGGACATGCTGGGCGATCCGCAATTCCTCGCCCGCGAGATGTTCCTCCACGCCCGCCTGCCGGATGGCAAGCCGTTCAAGATGCCCGGCATCGTGCCCAAGCTGTCCGAGACCCCAGGCAGTGCCGAATGGATCGGCCCGTCCCTGGGTGAACACACCAATGCGCTGCTCACCACGCTGGGTTACGACACAGCCGCCATCGCCCGCTTGCGCGCCGACGGCGCGGTCTGAATCCAAGCGGCTGCCTGGCTCATGCGTATCGCGCACCTGCCTGCCCTGCTCTGCCTGCTGCTTGCCAGCGTGCACATCGCCGAGGCCAAGGAACGCCTGCTGTGGCTGGTGCGCGACCTGCCGCCCTTCACCATCTTCGAAGGGCCGGCCAAGGGAAGCGGTGTGATCGACCAGTTGCTGCCGCAATTGATCGCGCAGATGCCGGAGTACGAGCACAGCATCATTCGGGTCAACCGCGCGCGTGGCATCCAGATGCTCCAGGAGCGCAGTTTCACCTGCGATCCGACTCTGCTGTGGACCCCCGAACGCGCCCGCTACGTGCACTTTTCCACGCCTTCACTGGGTGTGCTCAGCAGTGGCCTGGTAATCCGCAAGCAGGACTTGGCTTTGCTCAGCCCCTACCTCGAAGGCCAACAGGTCGACTTGCAACAATTGCTGGCGCAGACCCAGTTGAAACTCGGCATCGTCGCCGAACGCAGCTACAGCGTGCAGGTCGATCAGGTCCTGCGCCAGTTGCCCGATAGCGCCTTCAGCCGCCATTACGGCAACGATGCCACCGCCAACCTGCTGCAGATGCAGCGACTGGGGCGCCTGCAACTGGTACTGGGCTATTGGCCAGAGGTGCGTTACCTGATCCAGCAGCAAGGTGGTTCGCTGGATGACTACAGCTTCCACCCGATCCGCGGCGTCGACCGCTATCAGTTTCTTCATGTCGGCTGCTCGGACACCGCCCAGGGACGGGAGGCCATCGCCCATATCGATCGATTGTTACCCGCGTTGCGCGAGCAGACCCTGCCCGAGCTGTATGCCGGCTGGCTGGACCCGGCGCTGCGGCAGGACTACCTCGAACAAGCCCGGTATTTCTTCGAACCCAGGCATTGAAGCACCAGCCACCGACAGTGGTTCGCCAACAAGGCTGGAACCTACAGGCCGTGGTCGCCGGCAAGCAAAAAGAAACCCCGGCCGCTGGGGAAGACGACCGGGGTCAAACGAAAGCCCTTGGGACTTCCAGTGGCAACCTGGGCGATACCGGAGCAAAGCATCGCCAGACTGCCCTTACTGTGTCTGATAAGAGCGTCAGGCAAAGGTTCCCTGCGGCTGCTGACGCTGTTGCAACGCCGCGATCATGCAAGGTTGCAGACGCCCTTCGGCGATCTGCAGATCGCGGTGCAAGCCATCCACCAAGTCCACCAGCAACTGTTGCTCCAGCAACTGCCGCGCGCACACCTTGCGCTGCAGAACCTGTGCGCCATGCGTGTCATACAGGGTCAATTGGCGATGGCCACTGGCATCGAGCGCGCCGAGCGCGGCCTGGTAGGGAGTCAAGGCATCGTTGAGCAGTCTGCAGATCGTTTCCATCCGGATCACTCGCTGGCTAGGGACATGATTGAACTGACCGCCGACCATGATGGAAAGTTCGCATCCGGGCCGTTCCAGCGAGCATGCGCGGTCAACATGACAGCTTCGATAACCGCCCTTGCCGGCCCATCGCCAAGCAGTCGAGAGCCCGCCCCAAGGCCACCGCCAGCCTGGCCCAGGGCACATCCACCAGCACCCACAGGCCATGCCGACGCGCCTCGTGCGCCAGGCTCGCCCCGGCTTGCGCCTGACCGACGAACAGCAACGCCCGCACCAAGGGCGCACAGGACAACCGCGCGAACAACGACAACGCCTCGTCGCGTGGCATCCGGTGGTCAAGGACCAGCAGGTCCAGGGACAGCCCGCACTCCAGACCACGGATCACGTCGGCTATGTCATCACTCAAGCGGATGTTGTAGGCGCCCTGGGCATTGAAGGCCTGGTGCAGGCGAATCTGATGGAAGGCACGCGTCTGATGGATAAGCACATGGAGATTGTGCATGGGCCGGCTCCTGGGCAATGCGCCGCGAAAGACATGGCCGCCACTGTAGGAAGGAGGACGCAGGCAGAGCTATAGGAAATGTCCGAAAACGACGAGGACCGCAAAGCGGCCCTCGTACGATGGATGCAAACGCCTGCGCCTTACAAGGGCTTGCCGCGATTGCCATGCTGGCTGACGAAGGCCTGCACGGTCTTCAGGTCGTTGGCCAGCACCGTGCAACGCTCTTCACGGCTGAACAGATCGCTCAGGTGTGCCGGCAGCTCCAGGGCCTTGTCGACCCCGGCCTTCTCGACCGCCTCGGGGAACTTGACCGGGTGCGCGGTGCCCAGCACCACCATCGGCGTGTCCAGGCTGCGGCGGCACTCGCGGGCGGCCTTGACGCCGATCGCGGTGTGCGGGTCGAGCACTTCGCCAGTGCTGGCGAACACCTCGGCGATGGTCTCGCAGGTCTGTGCGTCGGTCACCGCCAGCGAGTCGAACAGTTTGCGCGCCTCGGTCCAACGGTCCTGCTCGACGCTGAAACCACCGCCCTGCTTGAAGGTGTCCATCAACTGCGCAACCGCCGCGCCGTTGCGCCCGTGCAGGTCGAACAGCAGGCGCTCGAAGTTCGACGACACCATGATGTCCATCGACGGCGACAGGGTCGGGTGCAAAGCATCCTTGACGTACTGGTTGCCGCTCATGAAGCGATGCAGGATGTCGTTGCGGTTGGTCGCGACCACCAGCTGGCTGATCGGCAGGCCCATGTTGCGCGCCAGGTAGCCGGCGAAGATGTCGCCGAAGTTGCCGGTCGGCACCGAGAACGCCACCGAGCGCGCCGGGCCACCGAGCTGCAGCGCAGCATGGAAGTAATAGACGATCTGGGCCATGATCCGCGCCCAGTTGATCGAGTTGACCGCCACCAGGCGAGTGCCCTTGAGGAACGACTGGTCGGCGAAGCTGGCCTTGACCATCTCCTGGCAGTCGTCGAAGTTGCCCTCGATGGCAATGTTGTGGATGTTGTCACCGAGGATGGTGGTCATCTGCCGGCGCTGTACTTCCGACACGCGCTGATGCGGGTGCAGGATGAAGATGTCGACGTTGTCGCAACGGCGGCAGCCTTCGATGGCGGCCGAGCCGGTGTCGCCACTGGTGGCGCCGACAATGACCACGCGCTCGCCGCGCTTGACCAGCACATGGTCGAGCAGGCGCCCGAGCAGTTGCAGGGCGAAGTCCTTGAAGGCCAGGGTCGGGCCGTGGAACAGCTCCATCACCCACTCGTTGCCATTGAGCTGGCGCAGCGGCGCCACTGCGACATGGGCGAAGTTGCCGTAGGTCTCTTCGAGAATTTTCTTGAAATCAGCGTCGGCGATGCTGCCGTCGACGAACGGGCGCATCACCCGGAAGGCCAGTTCGTGGTAGGGCAGGCCGGCCCAGGAGGCGATTTCCTCCTGGGTGAAGCGTGGCAGGTTCTCGGGCACGTACAGGCCGCCATCGCTGGCCAGGCCAGCCAGCAGGACGTCTTCGAAGTTCAGGGCCGGAGCCTGGCCGCGGGTACTGATATAGCGCATGGGTACAAACCTTTGGTTTGAGCGGCAAGCTTCGAGCTGCAAGCTACAAGTCAAAGCCGATTGGCGTTGCTCTCGCGCTCTGCGTCTCACCTTGCCGCGAATGTATTCTATTCAAGCCCCAACACCGCACTGCCTTTACTTGCAGCTTGCAGCTTGAAGCTTGCCGCTTAGTTGAGCTGTTCGACGCGGATGCGCACGACGTTGCCGACTACATCCTGCAAGCCTTCGAGGGCGACGATGGCATCGTCGATGCGCTGCTCGACCACACGGTGGGTCAGCAGGATCATCGGCACCAGGCCATCCTGCTCCTCGGCTTCCTTCTGCATGATCGACTCGATGTTGATGCCGCGTTCCGAGAGGATGCTGGCGACCTGAGCCAGCACGCCCGGGTGGTCCTTGGCCTGGATACGCAGGTAGTAGGCACTCTCGCAGGCTTCGATCGGCAGGATCGGGTGGGCCGACAGCGCGTCCGGCTGGAAGGCCAGGTGCGGCACGCGGTTCTCTGGATCGGAGGTCATGGCACGCACCACGTCGACCAGGTCGGCGACCACCGACGAGGCGGTCGGCTCCATGCCGGCACCGGCGCCGTAGTACAGGGTCGAGCCTGCGGCATCACCGTTGACCATCACCGCGTTCATCACGCCGTTGACGTTGGCGATCAGGCGATCATTAGGGATCAGCGTCGGGTGCACGCGCAGCTCGATGCCTTCGGCGGTGCGACGGGCCACGCCCAGGTGCTTGATGCGGTAACCCAGGGCCTCGGCGTAGTTGACGTCGGCGGTGGTCAGGCGGGTGATGCCTTCGGTGTAGGCCTTGTCGAACTGCAGCGGAATACCGAAGGCGATGGACGCCAGGATGGTCAGCTTGTGCGCGGCGTCGATGCCTTCGACGTCGAAGGTCGGATCGGCCTCGGCATAGCCGAGCGCCTGGGCTTCGGCCAGCACATCGGGGAAGGTGCGGCCCTTGTCGCGCATTTCGGTGAGGATGAAGTTGCCGGTGCCGTTGATGATCCCGGCCAGCCAGTTGATGCGGTTGGCCGACAGGCCTTCGCGGATCGCCTTGATCACCGGGATACCACCGGCCACCGCGGCTTCGAAGGCAACGATGACGCCCTTCTCACGGGCCTTGGCGAAGATCTCGTTGCCGTGCACGGCGATCAACGCCTTGTTGGCGGTGACCACATGCTTGCCGTTTTCGATGGCCTTGAGCACCAGGTCGCGGGCGATGGTATAGCCGCCGATCAGCTCGATGACGATATCGATCTCGGGGTTGCTCGCGACTTCGAACACATCAGCGGTAATGGGGGTACCGGTAATCTGGCAGTTCGGGTTCGACGAGCGCATGGCAATCTGTGCCACTTCAATACCGCGCCCGGCACGGCGGGCAATCTCCTCGGCGTTGCGCTTGAGTACATTGAAGGTTCCGCCACCGACGGTCCCCAACCCACAGATGCCTACTTTGACCGGATTCACAGTGAACTCCCCATTGAACGGCCGGCACCTGCGCCGACCGTGAAACATGCCGTCACCCCATGACGACGGCGTACTGAATAGATTACTTGGCGGCTTGCTGCTGGCCAGCCAGGGCCAGCTTGGCCACCTGGGGCGCCGGCTGGTAGCCCGGAATCACCTGGCCGCTTTCGAGCACGATCGCCGGCGTGCCGCTGACACCGATCGACTGGCCCAGGGCGAACTGCTTGCTCACCGGGTTGGCGCACTTGGCGGCCTTGATCTCTTTGCCATCGACCATTTTGTCCAGTGCCGCGCGGCGGTCGCTGGAGCACCACACCGCCTGCAACTGTTCGTCACCCGGCGAACCCAGGCCCTGGCGCGGGAAGGCGACATAACGCACTTCGATGCCACGACGGTTGAGCTCGGGCACTTCGGCGTGCAGCTTGTGGCAATACGGGCAGGTGGTGTCGGTGAACACGGTGATGTGCGACTTGGTTTCGCCCTTGGCCGGATAGACCACCATCTCCCCTTGCGGGATGCCATTGATCAACTTGGCGACACCTTCGCGCTCGGTCTTCTCGGTGAGGTTGACCGGCTTGCCGTCCTGGATCTGGAACAGGTAGCCCTGCATGACGAACTGGCCGTCGGCGCTGGCGTACAGCACGCGACCGCCCTGCAACTTGACCTCGTAGAGGCCATTGAGCGGGCTGCTGGCAACGCTCTCGACCGGTACTTCCAACTCGAGGTTCTGCAGCGATTTGCGGATCGCCTGCTCGGCGCCGGCGTTGGCGTCGCTCGCGGCGGCGACAGCAAAGGTACTGGCCAGCGCCAAGGCGGCGGCGGCGAAAATCTGGGTCACGCGCATGGGGTACTCCTGAAGGCGGACGGGGCCGTTGGGACATCGCTCGCGCGTGGCGCACGGCGAACAACAGGCCCTTGCAACAAACCGTCCAAGCCTACCACAACCGACCGGCGCAGTAGGGGTCCTCAGGCACCGGTCGGCGGAACATGAAAATCATTCATCCTCGCGGATGGTGCTGGGCGTGCAGCTGTTGCAGGCGGGCCTTGGCGACGTGGGTGTAGATCTGCGTGGTGGAGAGGTCGCTGTGCCCCAGCAGCATCTGCACCACGCGCAGGTCGGCGCCGTGGTTGAGCAGATGGGTGGCAAAGGCATGGCGCAGCGTGTGCGGCGACAGCGCCTTGCCGATCCCGGCGACCTGGGCGTGGTGCTTGATACGGTGCCAGAAGGTTTGGCGGGTCATCTGCTCGCCACGCTGACTGGGGAACAGCACATCGCTGGGCCGGCCATTGAGCAGTTCGGCGCGGCCATCACGCAGGTAGCGCTCGATCCATACCACGGCTTCCTCGCCCATCGGCACCAGGCGCTCCTTGCTGCCCTTGCCCATCACCCGCAGCACGCCCTGGCGCAGGTTGACCTGATCGAGGGTCAGGCTGACCAGCTCGGTGACCCGCAGGCCGCAGGCATACAGGACCTCGAGCATCGCCCGGTCACGCTGGCCGATGGCCTCGCCTAGCTCCGGCGCCTGCAGCAGGGCTTCGACGTCGGCCTCCGAGAGGGACTTGGGCAAGGGTCGACCCAACTGCGGCATGTCGACCTGCAGGGTCGGATCGACCGCGATCATCCGTTCGCGCAGCAAATAGCGAAAAAAGCCACGCACCCCCGAGAGGAACCGCGCCGTGGAACGCGGCTTGTAGCCCTGGTCGAAGCGCCAGGCCAGGTGATCGAGGATCAACTCGCGGCCAGCGTCGGGCAACAGCACGTGCTTTTCCTGCAGCCAGCCGTTGAACAGCGCCAGGTCGCTGCGGTACGAGGCGCGCGTGTTGTCCGACAGCCCCTTCTCCAGCCACAGGGCGTCGAGGAACTGGTCGATCAGGGGGTGGTCCAGTGCAGGCATGAAGACTCGATGGCAAACGACGAAAAGGCGCTTAGTCTTTCATAACCAGGCATGCAGAGGGAGCCCGCGTGAACGAACAGCAAATTCTTTTGAGTGTCGGCGGCATCGGCGCGGCCGCCCTGCTCTGCCAATGGCTGGCCTGGCGCCTGAAATTGCCGGCGATCCTGTTCCTGCTGCTGTGCGGCATACTTGCCGGGCCGATTCTGGGCTGGCTGCAGCCCCAGGCCCTGTTCGGTCCGCTGCTCATGCCGCTGGTTTCCCTGGCGGTGGCGCTGATCCTGTTCGAAGGCAGCCTCACCCTGCACCTGTCGCAGTGGCGCGAGATCGGCAGCGTGGTGCATCGCCTGGTCACCCTCGGGGCGCTGAGCACCTGGCTGGTGATCGCCCTGGCCACCCATTGGCTGCTGGGTTTCGATTGGCCCCTGGCAATCCTGTTCGGCACCCTGACCCTGGTCACCGGCCCCACGGTGATCGTGCCCATGCTGCGGGTGGTGCGGCCGAAGGCGGCGATTGCCAACATCCTGCGCTGGGAAGGCATTGTCATCGACCCGATCGGCGCCTTGCTGGCGGTGGTGGTCTACAGCTTCATCATCGCCAGCGCCGCCGACAATGGCCTGAGCCAGAGCCTGGTGACCTTCGCCGGGGTGATCCTCTGCGGCAGCGCGCTCGGCGCCGCGGGTGGCTGGGTGCTGGGGCAGGTGATGCGCGAGCAGTGGCTGCCGGAATACCTGCACAACCTCGCCTCGCTGGCAGCGGTACTGGGCATTTTCATCGCCGCCAACCAGATCGTCCATGAGTCAGGGCTGCTGGCAGTCACCATCATGGGCATGTGGCTGGCCAACATGCCCGGCGTGGATGTGCGGCAGATCCTGCACTTCAAGGAAAACCTCAGCGTATTGCTGATCTCCGGCCTGTTCATCCTGCTGGCGGCGCGGCTTGACCTGCATGCGTTGCTGGCCCTGGGCCCGGCGGTGCTGGCACTGCTGCTGGTGATCCAGTTGCTGGCGCGGCCGCTGAACGTCTGGCTGTCGACCCTGGGTTCGCCATTGAACTGGCGCGAGCGCGCGCTATTGGCCTGGATTGCGCCACGGGGCATCGTCGCCGCGGCGGTATCGGCGATCTTCGCCATCCGCCTGGACGAGGCCGGTCATGAAGGCGCGCTGCTGCTGGTGCCGCTGACCTTCGCCGTGATCATCGGCACCGTGGTACTGCAAAGCGCCACGGCAAGGCCCCTGGCTCGCCTGCTCAAGGTTGCGGAGCCGGCACCCAGCGGGTTTCTCATCGTGGGCGCCAACCCACCCGCGCGCGCTATCGCCAAGGCGCTGCAACAACTCGGCTGCCGGGTGCTGCTGACCGATTCGAGCTGGGAGAACATTCGTGCCGCGCGCATGGATAACCTGCCGACCTACTTTGGCAACCCCGCCTCGCAGCACGCCGATGCCCACCTTGACCTGGTTGGCCTGGGCCATCTGCTCGGGCTGTCACCGGCGGGCGAGCTCAATGCGCTGGCCTGTGCGCGCTTTCGCCATGACTTCGGCCAGGCCCGGTTGTTCGTGCTGGCCAGCGGTCTGGAAAAACAGCGCAGCGACAAGCACCGGGCCAGCGAGGAACACCGTGGGCAATTGCTCGGATCGAGCCCGATGACCTATGGACAACTGGCCAAGCTGCTGCACCAGGGTGCCGAGCTTTACAGCACCACACTGACCGAGGCCTTCGATTGGGGTGACTACCAACAACTGCATGGCTCGCGGGCCACGCTGCTGTTCGCCCGGGACGGGCAAGGCTGGGTGCATGTGGCCAGCCCGGACAATCCGCTCAAACCGCAGCCTGGGTGGACACTGGTGGCGCTGGTGGAGCCGGAGCTGACCGAGCAGCCTGTGGCGCATTGATCCATGTATGGCGCGGCAATCAGGCCAACGGCAGCACCGGCACCGGGCGCTTGTCTTCGTCGATGGCGACGAAGCTGAACACGCCGTGAATGGCGCGCTCGCGGCCATCCAGGTACATGTTCTCGACGAACACATCCACCTGTACCTGCAAGCTGGTGTTGCCAACCTTGACCACGCTGCCGACCAGCTCGACGATCGAACCGGCCGGAATCGGGTGCTTGAAATCGATGCGGTCGGTGGACACGGTCACCAGCGGCAGACGGCAGAAGCGCGTAGCGGCGATGAACGACACTTCGTCCATCCAGGCCAGCGCCGTGCCGCCGAACAGGGTGTTGTGGTGGTTGGTGGTGTTGGGGAACACCGCCTTGGTCACGCGGGTCACCGACAACTCGGTGCGGCGCTGGATTTCCTGGTCTCGGGACGTCGTCATGAGGTTCACATCGCTAAGTCTGAAAACAAGGTCACCTGCTTCGCGGGTAAACCCGCTCCCACAGGTTCATGATGCTCTGCGGGTGTACCCGCGAAGCAGCCAACACAAAACGCAAAATGCAAAAAAGCAGCCCGAAGGCTGCTTTTTTCTCGCATGGGGCCTCAGGCCGCCAGGCAAACTGTACTCAGGACAGTTTTTCCTTGATGCGAGCGGCTTTGCCGGACAGGTCGCGCAGGTAGTACAGCTTGGCTTTACGCACGTCACCACGACGTTTCACGGCCAGGCTGTCGATCTGCGGGCTGTAGGTCTGGAAGGTACGCTCTACACCAACGCCGCTGGAGATCTTGCGCACGGTGAAGGCGCTGTTCAGACCGCGGTTACGCTTGGCGATAACGACGCCTTCGAACGCCTGCAGACGCGAGCGGTCGCCTTCCTTCACTTTAACCTGGACGACAACGGTGTCGCCTGGTGCGAAGGTCGGGATCTCTTTGCTCATCTGCTCGGCTTCGAGCTGCTGGATGATCTTGTTGGTCATGCTGTGCTCCTAAGATGGATAACGCGATCCACCATCGATACGTTTAACTATCGT
The DNA here is from genome assembly GCF_014268885.2 of Pseudomonas xantholysinigenes. Taxonomy (NCBI): domain Bacteria; kingdom Pseudomonadati; phylum Pseudomonadota; class Gammaproteobacteria; order Pseudomonadales; family Pseudomonadaceae; genus Pseudomonas; species Pseudomonas xantholysinigenes. The sequence goes on from NZ_CP077095.1 coordinate 4,327,911, forward strand.
CCCGCTCGCGAAGGTATTCGTCGAGCAGCTTCTTCTCTTCTCCAGAAAGCGAGCGACTTTCCAGAAGATCGGCGCGTCGTTCGAAGGTCCTACCAAGGGACTGCTTCATCCGCCAACGCCGGATATGTGCATGGTTGCCACTTAGCAACACGTCGGGAACACGCTGATCCGCATACACCTCAGGTCGGGTGTAGTGCGGGCAATCCAGCAGACCGTCGGTGAAAGAATCTTCCTCCGCCGAGTCCACATGCCCTAAAGCTCCGGGCAGCAGCCGTGTAACCGCATCGATCAGTACCATGGCCGGCAGCTCGCCACCGGAAAGCACATAGTCGCCAATCGACCACTCCTCATCGACATGAGCCTCGATAAAACGCTCGTCGATGCCTTCATAACGACCGGCGATCAGGATCAACGATTCCTGTTCGGCCAGGCCTTTGACCGCTTGCTGAGTCAGCTTGCGGCCTTGCGGCGAAAGGTAGATCACCTTTGCCGTTGCTCCGGCGACCTGCCTGGCGTTGACCAGGGCGTCTTCCAGAGGCTTGATTTTCATCACCATGCCCGGACCACCGCCAAACGGCCGATCATCTACCGTATGGTGACGATCTGTGGTGTAGTCCCGCGGGTTCCAGCAAGTCACCTGAAGCAACCCCTGTTTCACCGCACGGCTGGTAATGCCGTACTCCGTGATGGCCGAGAACATCTCGGGGAACAACGTGATGACGTCTACGCGAAGGTTACCCATCGTTTAGAAGTCCGCGTCCCACTCAACCCGCATCACGCCTGCTTCCAGGTCGATACCGAGCACGCATTGCGCCGTATAGGGCAACAGACGCTCGCGATCATCCAGGCTGCCTGCGCAGGGCTTGACCACCATTACATCGTTCGCGCCGGTCTCCAACAGGTGATCGATCGTGCCGAACAGTTGTTCGTCCTGATTGATGACCTTCAGGCCCACCAACTGGTACCAGTAGTACTCGTCGGCTGCCAGGTTGGGCAAAAGGCTCCGCGCAATGCAGATTTCGTAACCGCTCAGAAGACGGGCTTCATCACGATCATCGAGGCCTTTGAGCTTCACGACCAGGCCCTTCTGGGAGCCACGACCGCTGACCAGCTCGACCTGCTTTACCTTGCCTTCATGCCGAAGCATCCAGCGCGGATAATCCAACAGGTTTTCAATCGGATCGGTAAAGGAGTACACCTTCACCTCGCCGCGAACGCCGTGAACCGAAAAAATCTTGCCAACGACGATGAGGTCGTCAGCCTTTTCTGGCGTCGCGTTCATACTGCTCAGGCTGCAGCCTTGGCAGCTTCCTTCAGCAGCTGAGCAACACGCTCAGACGGCTGTGCGCCCTGGCTCAGCCAGTAGGTGACGCGCTCTTGGTTGACCGACAGCTTGACTTCGGCGCCCGATGCGATCGGGTTGAAGAAGCCAACGCGCTCAACGAAACGGCCGTCACGGGCGTTACGCGAGTTGGTCACGGTCAGGTGGTAGAATGGGCGCTTTTTCGAGCCGCCACGGGCCAGACGAATGGTTACCATGTGAACATCGTTCCTATAGTCGGTGCTGCAAAACTGAATGCCCAATGGGCACACGGGTGCCCAAAAGGCCGCATATTCTCGGGGAATACACGGACATTTGCAAATGCCTTTTTCGGCAAGCCGTTGGCCCACCGTTCAGTTCCGCCGGTTTCAGCCGCCTCGCGGCGGCCATGTTCCCGCTTGAGCGGGGTCTGGCCAGCCTCCTTGATACAAGGAAGCCGGCCGGATTCGTTTACAGTTTCGGCATGCCGCCGCCTGGCAGCATTCCGCCAAGGCCGCGCATCATCTTGGCCATGCCGCCCTTGGCGGAGAATTTCTTCATCATCTTCTGCATCTGTTTGTGCTGCTTGATCAGCCGACCGATGTCCTGCACCTGGGTGCCGGAGCCCAGGGCGATACGGCGCTTGCGCGAACCGCTGATCAGGTCGGGGTCGCGACGCTCGGCCGGGGTCATGGAGTTGATGATCGCCTCCATCTGCTTGAACTGCTTCTCGGCAGCGCCCTGGGCATTGCCCATTTGCGACAGGTTGACGCCGCCGATGCTCGGCAGCTTGTCCATCAGGCCGCCGAGGCCGCCCATGTTCTTCATCTGTTGCAACTGGTCGCGGAAGTCCTCGAGATCGAAGCCCTTGCCCTTCTTCAGCTTCTTGGCCAGCTTGTCGGCCTTGGCCTTGTCGATGTTCTGCTCGGCCTGCTCGATCAGGCTGAGCACATCGCCCATGCCGAGGATGCGCGAGGCAATACGATCAGGGTGGAACGGCTCGAGGGCCTCGGTCTTCTCACCCATACCGATGAACTTGATCGGCTTGCCGGTGATAGCACGCACCGACAGCGCGGCACCACCCCGGGCGTCACCGTCGACCTTGGTCAGCACCACGCCGGTCAGCGGCAGGGCATCGCCGAAGGCCTTGGCGGTGTTGGCGGCGTCCTGGCCGGTCATGGCATCGACCACGAACAGGGTTTCGATCGGCTTGACCGCGGCGTGCAGGGCCTTGATCTCATCCATCATGTCGGCATCGACGTGCAGGCGACCGGCGGTATCGACGATCACCACGTCGATGAACTTGAGCTTGGCCTCGCGGATCGCCGCCTCGGCGATGGCCACCGGCTTCTGGCTGATGTCGGACGGGAAGAAGGTCACGCCGATATCGTTGGCCAGGGTCTCGAGCTGCTTGATCGCCGCCGGGCGGTAGACGTCGGCGGACACCACCATCACGCTCTTTTTCTTGCGTTCTTTCAGGTGGCGCGCCAGCTTGCCGGCGGTGGTGGTCTTACCAGCACCCTGCAGACCGGCCATCAGCACCACGGCGGGCGGGGCGGCATTGAGGGCCAGCTCTTCGTTGGCCGCGCCCATCAGGCTTTCCAGCTCGGCCTGGACGATCTTCACGAACGCCTGGCCCGGAGTCAGGCTGCGCGACACCTCGGTGCCGACCGCGCGCTCCTTGATGCTGTTGACGAAATCCTTGACCACCGGCAGGGCGACGTCGGCCTCGAGCAGGGCCATGCGCACTTCGCGCAGCGTGTCCTTGATGTTGTCTTCGGTCAGCTTGGCCTTGCCGGTGACATGGCGCAGCGTCTGTGACAGGCGGTCGGTCAGGTTTTCGAACATGGTGATCCTTACAGGCCCAGTGAAGCCGAGGTTTTTCAGGTGCCCGGGGGAAAGTACACGCGCGCCGGGCACAGCAAGGCGGCGATTATAGCGGAGAGCGGCGGCGGCGCACACCTTGGAGCAGACCCTGTGGATATTCGGTGACCAGGCCGGCCTGATTCGCGGGTAAACCCGCTCCCACAGAGATCATGCACGCCCCTGTGGGAGCGGGTTTACCCGCGAAGTGGCCGGCATATAAGGTACAAGTCGCTCGCCAGGCACCGGTGCAAGGCTTCCCGGTCTTCCTTGCCCACCGCGATCTATGCCAAACTTCGTCCCTTTAGGGCTTGCCTGCCAGGACTTATGTTCTCTTCACCCAGCCTCATTCCCAATCTGATCGCCGCCTTCCTTTATCTGGCTGCGACCGTCTACCAGGCCACCGGCCTGGCCCGTGGTGCCCGAGCCGACAAACGGCTGCTCGGCGTGCTCGGCGCCCTGGCGGTCGTCGCCCAGGGCGGCGCCCTGTTCTTCCAGCTGATCACGCCGCTGGGCCTGAGCCTGGACTTCTTCAGCGCGGCCAGCCTGATCGCCGCGGCGGTCATCGGCCTGACCTTGCTTGCCTGCCTGAGCATCCCGGTGGAAAACCTGCTGGTGCTGCTGTTCCCGCTTGGCGCCGTCACCGCGCTGCTGGCGCAGTTTGCCCCACCCGGCACGGTGCCGCTGATCAACGAAGAGCCCGGTATCCTCGCGCACATCCTGCTGTCGATCCTGGCCTACGGCCTGTTCACCATCGCGGTGTTCCAGGCGTTGCTGCTGTTGCTGCAGGACCACCAACTGAAGAACAAGCACCCATCCGGGCTGATCCGCAACTTCCCGCCGCTGCAGACCATGGAAAGCCTGCTGTTCGGCTTCCTCTGGGCCGGTTGGGGCCTGCTGTCGCTGTCACTGGTTTCCGGCTGGTTGTTCCTCGACAACCTGTTCGCCCAGCACCTGGTGCACAAGACCCTGCTGGCCTGCGTGGCCTGGGTGGTGTTCAGCGTGCTGCTGTGGGGCCGCACCCGCCTCGGCTGGCGCGGCCACAAGGCAATCCGCTGGACCCTGGCCGGTTTCTGCCTGCTGATGCTGGCCTATTTTGGCAGCAAGCTGGTCCGCGAATTCATCCTGCATATCTGACGGCCAACCATGGACAGCCTGCCGTACGCCCCGCTGCTCGGCATCATCGCACTGGCCCTGTTGTGGTCGGCGCTGTTCACCGCAGTGGACGTCGCCCGCCAGCACCTCAACGGCCATGGCGAACCGCCCCTGCCCGCCCAAGGCCTGGTGCTCGGCGCCAGCTTCGGCAAGCTGTTGGTGCTGGGCCTGGCCTGCCTGGTCGGCCAGCGCCTCAGCGGCGAGCACGGTTTCTGGCTGGCCGGCCTGGGTGCCGCGCTAGGCCTGCTGGTACTTGCCGAATACCTGCCACGGCGCCTGGCCCGGCGTAATCCACAAGCGTTCATCAGCCTCGGCGCCAGCCTGCTCAAGCTGCCGTTGGCCATACTGCAGCCGTTGGGCTGCGTGCTCGACGGCTGCGCCCGGCTGATCCTGCGCCCGTTCCGCGTGCAGCCCATGGCCGTGGCCGTGCATCCGCTGCAGGAAGAGGCACATGACGAGGACGAGTCCGGTGACAACAATCGCCATGGCCTGCTCGACGGCTTGCAGGCGCTGGACAAGATCACCGTCAACGACATCCTGGTGCCGCGCAACGAAGTCGATGGCATCAACCTCGACGACGCCATCGAGCGCATCATCGAGCAGTTGATCGTCAGCCGCCACACCCGCCTGCCGGTCTATCACAGCGACATCAACCAGGTAGAAGCGGTCCTCAACACCAAGCTGATCAGCCACCTGCTGCCACGGGGCGAACTGACCCTGGAGAAACTCCAGGCGGCCTGCTATGAGCCCTACTTCGTCCCCGAGAGCACCCCGCTGCAAGTGCAGTTGCTGAACTTCCACAAGCAGCAGCGGCGCATGGGCGTGGTGGTCGACGAGTACGGCGAAGTGCTGGGGATCGTCACCCTGGAAGATATCCTCGAGGAGATCGTCGGCGAGTTCGAGGACGAACACAGCCTGGACAACCCCCATGTCCACCCCCAGGCGGATGGCCGTTTCATCATCGAAGGCACCGCCTCGCTGCGGGAAATCAACCGCACGCTCGGCTGGCACCTGCCCTGCGATGGCGGGCCGAAGACCCTGAACGGCCTGGTCACCGAAGCCCTGGAAAGCATCCCCGCCAGCGCAGTTTGCCTGAGAATTGGCAGATATCGGCTGGAAATCCTCGAAACCGAGGATAATTGCGCAAGCAAGGTACTGGTCTGGACAGTAACTCGGTAGCTATACTCGGACCACGCTTACCCAGCCCTGCCGTCCCGCCTGCTACCCGCACCCGGCGCCCCACGGCCAATGTGCACCACTGACACGCCCCGTGGCCCTGCTTCAACACCCCGAACAGCGCCCGCTCCCGCCTACCCCTTGGGCTATCGTCAGTCACGCGACTCATAACAATTCGCTCCGGCTCCCGTGTGCCCGCCACATGGGCCGTGCCCCATGGAGCAACGACTGTCAGGGACCTTTGCATGACTACCAGCAGCACCTACGCCGAACCTGCCACGGCCACCCCGGTCAATTCACCTGCCCGGGTGGCCACCGCCAGCTTTATCGGCACCGCCATCGAGTTCTACGATTTCTATGTCTACGCCACTGCCGCCGCGCTGGTGATCGGCCCGGTGTTCTTCCCCTCCGGCTCCGGCACCGCGCAAATGCTCGCGGCCTTCCTCACCTTTGGCATTGCCTTCCTCGCCCGGCCTCTGGGCTCGGCGCTGTTCGGCCACTTCGGCGACCGCATCGGGCGTAAATCGACCTTGGTTGCCTCGCTACTGTTGATGGGCGTCTCCACCACGCTGATTGGCGTACTGCCCGGCTACGACAGCATCGGCGTCTGGGCGCCGATCCTTCTGTGCCTGCTGCGCTTCGGCCAAGGCCTGGGGTTGGGTGGCGAATGGGGTGGCGCGGCGCTGCTGGCCACCGAGAACGCCCCTGAAGGCAAGCGTGCCTGGTTCGGCATGTTCCCCCAGCTTGGTCCATCGATTGGTTTTCTCGCCGCCAACGGCCTGTTCCTGACCCTGGCCCTGGTACTCAGCGACGAACAGTTCCGCGAGTGGGGCTGGCGCATTCCCTTCCTGCTCAGCGCCGCGCTGGTCCTGGTCGGGCTCTACGTGCGCCTGAAACTGGAAGAGAGCCCAGTCTTCGCCAAGGCCGTGGCGCGCCACGAGCGGGTGAAGATGCCGGTGATCGACCTGTTCGCCCGCTATTGGCTGCCGACCCTGCTCGGCGCCGCGGCCATGGTGGTGTGCTATGCGCTGTTCTACATCTCCACGGTGTTCTCGCTCAGCTACGGCGTGACCACGCTGGGCTACAGCCGTGAAACCTTCCTTGGCCTGCTGTGCTTCGCCGTGGTCTTCATGGCCCTGGCCACGCCGCTGTCGGCCTGGCTCAGCGACCGCTACGGGCGCAAGCCGGTGCTGATCGTCGGCGGCCTGCTGGCCATTGCCTCGGGCTTCACCATGGAGCCGCTGTTGACCTCGGGGTCGACCACCGGGGTGGCGCTGTTCCTGGCCATCGAACTGTTCCTGATGGGGGTGACCTTCGCGCCGATGGGCGCGCTGCTGCCGGAGCTGTTCCCGACCCATGTACGCTACACCGGCGCCTCGGCAGCCTATAACCTGGGCGGCATCGTTGGCGCCTCGGCGGCACCGTTCTTTGCCCAGAAACTGGTGAGCATGGGGGGATTGAGCTGGGTGGGCGGGTATGTATCGGTGGCGGCGGTGATCAGTCTGATTGCCGTTTTGTGCCTTAAAGAGACCCGCGATACCGCGCTTTGAAACCTTGGGGCTGCTTTGCAGCCCTTTCGCGGCACAAGGCCGCTCCTACAGGAGATTATGCGATCCCTGTAGGAGCGGCCTTGTGCCGCGAAAGGGGCGCGAAGCGCCCCCAGCAGTATCAGGTCAGAACTCGACTTTGACGGCTTGCGAGGCACGGGTCGCCTTGGCCCGGGCGGCCTCGACCGACTCGTCGCGGGCCAGGCACACGCCCATGCGACGGGTGCCGTTGATCTCTGGCTTGCCGAACAGGCGAATGGCGGTATCCGGCTCGCTCAGGGCGGCGCCAAGGTTGGCGAAACTGGTCTGCTGCGACTGGCCTTCCGGCAGGATCACCGCCGACGCCGACGGGCCGAACTGGCGCACCACCGGGATCGGCAGGCCGAGAATGGCCCGGGCATGCAGGGCGAACTGCGACAGGTCCTGGGAAATCAAGGTCACCAGGCCAGTATCGTGCGGGCGTGGCGAGACTTCGCTGAACCACACCTGGTCGCCCTTGACGAACAACTCCACGCCAAACAGGCCACGCCCGCCCAGCGCATCGGTGACCGCCTGGGCCACCCGCTGCGACTCGGCCAGCGCCTTCGGGCTCATGGCCTGGGGCTGCCACGACTCCTGGTAGTCGCCCTTCTCCTGGCGGTGGCCGACCGGCGCGAGGAAGGTGGTACCGCCAACATGGCGCACGGTCAGCAGGGTGATTTCGTATTCGAAGTCGATGAAGCCCTCGATGATCACCCGCCCCTTGCCGGCGCGGCCGCCTTCCTGGGCATAGTCCCAAGCCTTTTGTAGATCGTCGGCGCTACGTAGCAGGCTCTGGCCCTTGCCCGAGGAACTCATCACCGGCTTGACCACGCAGGGGTAGCCGAGGTCGGCGACGGCCTTGCTGTAATCCTCGAAGGTGTCGGCGAAGTGATACGGCGAAGTGGGCAAGTCCAGCTCTTCAGCGGCCAGGCGGCGGATGCCTTCGCGGTTCATGGTCAGCTGGGTGGCACGGGCAGTGGGCACCACGTTGAAGCCTTCGTTTTCCAGCTCCACCAGGGTAGCGGTGGCGATGGCCTCGATCTCGGGGACGATGTAGTGCGGCTTCTCCGCCTCGATCACCGCACGCAGGGCGACGCCGTCGAGCATGTTGATCACGTGGCTGCGGTGCGCGACCTGCATGGCCGGAGCATTGGCGTAGCGGTCCACGGCGATGACCTCGACACCCAGGCGCTGCAACTCGATCACCACTTCCTTGCCCAGCTCGCCGCAGCCGCACAGCAGTACACGGGTCGCAGTGGGCGACAATGGGGTTCCGATACGGGTCATTTCAGGTCCTCGAAGGCGTCCGGGGCCGCGCCACGCTGGCTGCCGCCCGCTGAAAAATGGACCGGTATTCTACATCAGGATGTGGCCACCGCGCGCCGTGCGCGCCAGGCCATGATCAGCCAGACCGCCGTGACCCCGGCGAACTTCGAGGCCAGCGCGGTGCCGACCACCGCGGGCGTCAGCGCGCCGATCATGCCGAAGAAGATGAAGGTGTCCACCGGGATGCTCAACGCCGAACTCAGCCACAGGCGGTCCCGCAGCGGGCGGCGGGTAACACTGAACACCAGCCAGTCGATCAGCTCGGAGACAAAGAACGCGGTGGCGCTGGCCAGGGCGATGGCCGGCTCCGAGGTGGCATAGGACAACACCAGCGCCATCAGCATCGCCAGCAGCGCGCCGTGGCCGTAGCGGGTCTGCACCATGTCGCGCAGGATGAACACCAGGCCGCCCCAGGCGGACCAGATAACGTCCAGGTGCGGTGCGCTGGAGAAGGCGTAGTTGATCAGCACCACGCTGCTGATGTAGGCGATGAGATAGAACATGGTTTGTGTGTTCGGTGGGCCAGCCACACAGAGTACTTGAATTTGCAGTCAGCGCCAGACTCTTCGCGGGTAAACCCGCGCCCACAGCAGGGGTGCGATCCCTGTGGGAGCGGGTTTACCTGCGAAGATGCCCGCGCAGATTCTACGATCCGATGATCAGCCCGGCCGCCAGCGCCCGCTCATGGCACTTCTTCAGCACCTCTCGGCGCTGCTCGTTGTCCATCCGCCCCCAGCGGGTGATCTCGTCGACCGTGCGCTGGCAGCCGGTGCAGATGTCCTGCTCGTCCAGCGCACAGACGCTGACACAAGGCGAGGCGACCGGCTTTTCATCACTCATCGTCAAGCACCAGGTCGCGGGCGTAGCGCTGGGCGTTATGCACGTAATGGGCGGCGCTGGCCTCGAGCATGCGTTTCTGCTGCTCGGTCAGCTCGCGCACCACCTTGCCCGGCGAGCCCATCACCAGCGAACCGTCGGGAATTTCCTTGCCCTCGGGAATCAACGCATTGGCGCCGATGATGCAGTACTTGCCGATACGCGCGCCGTTGAGAATCACCGCATTGATGCCGACCAGGCTGTAGTCGCCCACATCGCAGCCATGCAGCATGGCGTTATGGCCGATGGTCACGCCCTTGCCGATGTTCAGCGGCGCGCCCATGTCAGTGTGCATCACCGTGCCGTCCTGGACGTTGCTGTCCTCGCCGATGTCGATCAGCTCGTTGTCGCCCCGTAGCACCGCGCCGAACCAGACGCTGGCCCCGGCCTGCAGGCGCACCTTGCCGATCAGAGTAGCGTTGGGTGCGGCCCAACTGCTGGGATGGGTCTCGACGCGCAGGTCGCCCAGGCGGTATTTCATGTGTTGCTCCTCACGGTGAAGGCGTTGGCGGGGTCGGCCCCGCTCAGTTCTTGATGAAACGCTCTGGGGGTTGGTGCAGGCTGATGCCGGCATCGAACAGCAGGTTGACCAGCTCGACGATCATGATCGCCGACAGCCCCCAGATCTTGTAGTCGCCGTAGCGATAGCTGGGCACGTACCAACTGCGACCCTGGTAGTCGATACGGTGGGTATGGTCGCGGGGGTCCTGGCGGAAGAACTCCAGCGGTACGCTGAAGACGGCGGCAATTTCCGCATCGTTGGCCCGGTATTCGACATAGTCGGGAATCAAGCCGACGAACGGAGTCACCTTCAGCCCATGCAACGACACCAACGGACTGAGCGGCCCGACGACCTCGACCAGTCCAGGCGGCAGGCCGATTTCTTCTTCGGCCTCGCGCAGGGCGGTGAACACCAGGTCCGGGTCTTCCGGATCACGCCGTCCGCCGGGGAACGCCACTTCGCCACCATGGGTGGACAGCCCCTTGGCGCGCAACGTCAGGACCAGCTCCGGGTCTTCGCTGCGGGTAATGGGCAGCAGCACCGCCGCTTCGGGGAAACGGCGATCCGTCTCCAGTGACGCGGGGGTATGGTTGCTCATTCGGCGAAGAAGCTCGTCCAGCATTACGCACTCTCGATTCCAAGGCCTGCCCCGCATGATGCACCAAAGCCGCCAAGCACCCAAGCCCCGCCCGGGGGCGCTTGCGGTGGCCGGGCCAGGCACGCCAAGATAACCCGATCCCACAGGAATGAATAAAGCATGAAATTCTGCAGCGCGTGCGGCCAACCGGTTACCCAACGGATCCCCGAAGGCGACAGCCGCCTGCGGTATGTCTGCGACCACTGCCAGACTGTCCACTACCAGAACCCCAATATCGTTGCCGGGGTGCTGCCCACCTGGGGCAGCCAGGTGCTGCTGTGCCGCCGCGCCATCGAGCCACGCCGAGGCTTCTGGACCCTACCCGCCGGTTTCATGGAGAACGGCGAGACCCTGGACCAGGCCGCCCGTCGCGAAACCGTCGAGGAAGCCTGCGCCCGGGTCGGTGAAACGCACCTGTACCAGCTGTTCGATCTGCCGCACATCAACCAGGTGCACGTGTTCTTCCGCGCCGAACTGGCCGACCTGGACTTCGCCGTGGGGGTCGAGAGCCTGGAGGTGCGCCTGTTCGAGGAACATGAGATCCCCTGGGGCGAGCTGGCTTTCCGCACCGTCACACGCACACTAGAATGCTATTATCGCGACCGCATCAGGCAGCACTACCGGATAGGCCATGAATACCTGCCGCCGATGAACGTTTCGTCGCCCACCATTTAAGTCTTCAGGGATACGGTTTCATGCGCTGGTTGCTTGCCCTCTTCTGCCTCAGTGTCGCCTCGGTGTCGCAAGCCGCCTTCACCGAGACCATCATCCGCAAGACGCCGTCGGCCGCGCCTTCGCCGGTCCAGCCCGCCGCTGGCAGCGCTCAGCAGGAACGGCTGATCGACAAGGTGCTGGTAATCAAGTCGGAGCGGCGCCTGCAACTGATCAGCCGCGGCGAACCGCTCAAGACCTACCGCATCTCCCTTGGCAAGCAGCCCAAGGGCGCCAAGGAACGCGAAGGCGACAAGAAGACCCCCGAAGGCCTTTATTGGCTGGACTGGCGCAAAGTCAGCGACCGCTACAACCTGGCCATGCACATTTCCTACCCTAATATCAGTGATGCCGCCAAGGCGCGCAGCGAAGGAGTGCCGGCCGGCAGCATGATCATGATCCACGGCACGCCGATCAACGAGGAATACCCGGAGTGGTACTTCCACACCCTGGACTGGACCGAAGGCTGTATCGCCATGCGCAACGACGACATGCGCGAGGTGTGGAGCATGGTCAAGGATGGGACCATGATCGAGATTCGACCCTGATGGTCAATCACGCCTCGATGAGGCAGCCCCCCTCGGCATAAGCGCCAGCACGCCCTTTACAGCGCCTTCAACCGTCAAAAGGCTTGCCTGGAACTGAGGCGAGAAAATCATCAAGGTACTGCTTGTTGCTTGCCGCTTGCTCCCGCTCGGCGGGCGAGACCCAACGGTACTGGGGCGGTGTCGTGGGCCGCGCCACCCCCGGCGGCAAATCGAAGCGTCTGAGCCAAGCATTGCTGAGAAACTGATTCATCCGTAGCTCCCCCCACGACCGAACCATAGTGCATCGCCCCCAGATCCATCACCCGCAAAGCCTTGATGGTCTCGTTGACGCTTACATAATGCTCGGGCCGCGTATCGACGCCCACTTTCCACAGTGCCGGCCAATCGCCTGCGCGCAACAACGTCCCCGACGCTAACGGCCAAACGCCAATCCTTACATCATTCAGCGCCTGCAACAGCTCGTCATGGCTACCTAGGCTCTGTATGAAAAGTCTTGAGACGAAGGTCAGGCAAGGCGAAAACAGCCGAGGAACGGTCGGAGTCGCGCACGACTTTACGGGTTGTAAATGAGCATTCCGAGGCTGTTTTCAACGCAGCATCACCGAGTACCAAGGCTTTTCGTACAGAGCCTAACTTCCGCATCCACGCGCTATTGATATAGGTATACCAATTCAAATTGCTGTACCCCAACCGCCACCCCGGATGAGCCCGGGGTCGAGCGATATCCAGGCCCTGGTAAGCCGTCGCTAGTTCAAATTCAATATGTTGAAAGTCTTCCCATTGGTAGGTGTGTTGTATGCCCAGGCCTGCCGCCGCATGCAAAGGCTCAAGCAGGCTGCACATCTCCTTGAACAACCCTTCGAAATGCGTCTTTCGTCCGTCGAGGATTTCCTCTACAGGCAGGTAGAAACGCAGGGGCGTCAAGGTACCGTGGATATCTTCCATCCAACCTGCTGGTGAATAGCCGTCGATCATGTAGCTGGGTACTGCGCCAAACCCCTTCACAAAGGCCCAACGGAAGGCCAGGGGCTCAGCGACACCGTCCCCCGCCAGGTACACCAGCGTTGCCTTTGCAGTCTGAGCGCTATAGTCATGCACCTGCAGCTCATCGGCACCGATATACCCCCATTACAGATGGCCACCGTATTCACGGCAAAATACCTCCACAGCCTGCACAATGCGTCGCCGTCCCTCTGGGGTATACGCGCGTGCGATATGAAAGGCTGCCACCAGCCCAACATTGATGACCACGCATTCTTCATCCAATTCATCGTAATAAACGAAGTCTTCACGCCAGGCCTCGAACGCCTCAACAAACGTATTTTCATTCATCGAGATTCACCGTTGCATTCTCCCAAAGCACATAGGTTGTTGCAGAGGTCGATGATTGATAGTCACGCCATGAAGGTGCTCACGAAACCGTGTACATGGCGCAGGGGACGCTCACCGGCGTAGAGGGTGAACAATGCAGGCTTATCGAGCACAAGGCCAAAATCGATATTATCTTCATGGCTGACCAACTGCAGAGTCAATGTGAACGGTGCGCTGATCGCTTCGACCAGCGTGAATGAGACCACCTCGAACTCGATCGGCCCAGCCAAGGGTTGGAAGCTGAAACGTAGACCTGACTGTCTGTACATAGACTTTCTTCCGGCCAGGGTTCGCAAAAGAGAATGTTTCACAGACTAAGCAGACGAAGGGCTCAGTTAAACAAACCATTTGATCACTAAAAATTGCAAACCCCAGGAAAAACCTAACACCCACTCAAGAAAAATCGTTCAACTACAAACTTCAGCCCCTTCCGATTAAACGTCCACATACACCTTTGCCCTCGCCAATCATATTTAGACCCATGCTGCCCCGTTCAAGGCCAAGCCCACAAACCTTTGAGCGCAATCAAGTTTTCTTGCGATTTCCAGCCCTGCTTACAGACTTTTCCCACGTAGCACGCCAATACCCTCCCACATCCAAGGTGGGAATTTGAGACATTCAAATGAATGTTTATTTTTTTAGAGTGCTCGCAAGTTCTACGTAGCTTCCTACATATATTTGCGAGGTTCCTAGATGTTGTCGTGGGAAATCCCCCACAGGGTAATCCTGTGCGCCGCTATGGCACTGCTCCCCCTCACCAGCCTCAAGGCCGATCCAGCCAGCCAGCAACTGCGTGAGCAACAGCAGGGGCTGCACCAACAGGAACGCCTGCAACAGCTGGAACGCTGGCAGCGTGCGCCGCTCATCGAGCCCCATGCTGACTACGACACCGCCAACCCTCGGCGTGGCTCGCGCTGCTGGTCGATCACCGGCGTGCGACTGGACGGCAATCGACACCTCGGCCAGGCGCAGTTACAGCCTGTGGTCCAAGCCCTTTCACAACCTTGCATGGGTGTCGCCGACATCCAGCGGCTGCTCGTAGGGCTGACCCAGCGCTATGTCGAGGCAGGCTACCCCACTGCCCGCCCGTACCTGGCCCGCTACCCGGAGCACGGCCAACCACTCGATATCACCCTCGTCGAGGGTTTCATCGAGTCGATCGAACTGGCAGACCCCGACCTGCCCCTGTCGCTACGCGGTGCCTTTCCCGACATACCGGGCAACGCCCTGTACCTGCCCGACCTCGAACAGGGGCTTGATCAGCTCAATCGGCTAAGGGCGTACGACCTGGGTATCGAACTGCTGCCCGGCACGCAATTGGGTGGCACCCGGGTGATCGTCGAACCACGCCGGGTAAGCGCACCCTGGCACCTGGACGCGCGCTTTGACAACCGCGGCAGCGCACTGACCGGACGCCATCGCCTGAGCCTGGGCTTGGGCCTGGACAGCCCGCTGGGCCTGAACGACGACCTGCGCCTTTCACTGGTTTCCACGGTGTTCGATGCCCCCGGTCGAAGCCAGGGCGCCAGCCTTTACTACGGCCTGCCCTACGGCCCCTGGACCTTCAGCCTCAATGCCAGCCAGATGCGTTATCACGCCCCGCTGGCGCAGACCCGCTTCACCAGCAGTGGCCAAAGCGAACTCTTCGCCCTAGGTAGCGAGCGTGTGCTCTGGCGTAACCAACGGGGCATGCTCAGCGCCAGCGCACGGGTGGAACATAAGCAACTGACTAACCACATCGGCCGCACGCTCATCGCTCTGCAAAGCCCCACCCTCTCCAGCGTGGAAGCCGGCCTCAACCTGCTGTGGCTCGACCATGGCCTCTGGAGCGCCTACGCCGGCGTCAGCCAGGGCGTGGACTGGTTCGGCGCCGACCAGCCACTGCCAGATGCCAGGGCCCCTCGCCCAGACTTCACCAAGTACCGCGCCAACCTGTTGCACCTGCGCCAGGGCTCCGCTCAATGGCCCTGGCACTGGCAGAGCGAGCTGGCCCTGCAATACAGCCGCGACCTGCTGCCCGCCGTAGAACAAGTGCAACTCACCGACCACACGGCGGTGCGTGGTTTTCGCCAGCACACCATGGCCGGTGCCAGCGCCGCCGTGTGGCGCAACACCCTCAGCCAGCCACTGCCGCTGGATTGGGCCCGGCCTCTGCAAATGCGCCCAAGCATCGGCCTGGACATAGGCTGGACCCGCTTCAGCCAAGACAGCCCTTCACAACGCCTGGCCAGCGCCAGCGCGGGGCTCGAACTGACCCTGCCACCGACCAGCCGACTGCGCCTCGACTACCAGCAAGCCCTGTATGCCAGCGATCGTCCAACCAAGACCTTGGAAAAAGGGTTCTGGGTCATGGAGTGGACCCTCGCGCTCTGAATCCCCTTCCCTCCCATCATGAGAACTTCGTCATGACTCGATCAACCTGTACTTACACCGCCACCAAACCCAACAAGCTGCGCTGGGCAATCGCTCTCGCCATCCTGGGTAGCACCCACGCCCAGGCGGAAGTTCTGCTCAGGCCAGAAACCGATAATCCACAAATCATCGACCACAGCCATGCCGCGCCTGTGGTCAACATCGCCGCCCCTGATGCCAATGGCCTGTCCCACAACAAATTCCTCGACTACAACGTCGGTCAGGTGGGCCTGGTCTTGAACAATGCCCTGGGGAACGGGCTGTCGACCCTGGTCGGTGAGCTGTCCGCCAACCCCCGATTCCAGAGCCAGGCGGCCTCGACCATCCTCAACGAAGTGGTCGGCCACAGTGCATCGCTCATCGCAGGGCCTCAGGAAATATTTGGCCAGCGCGCCGACTACCTGCTCGCAAACCCCAATGGCATTGCCGTCAACGGTGGGCACTTCATCAATACCGCCACCGCCAGCCTCGTGGTCGGCACGCCCGTCTTCCAGGACAATAAACTGCACCGTCTTTCGACCGAACACGCCAAGGGAGCCCTGCAAGTACAAGCGCGCGACAAGGACAATCCCGGCCTACGCAACATGGAGGGCGCCCTGCACTTGATCGCGCCGCGCCTGGATAGCACAGGACAACTCGCGGCGAAGGATGAACTACAGGTCGTCGTGGGGCGCAATCGTGTCGACAGCGCCACAGCCGAGATCGCTGAAATCTTCCAGCCCGAATCGGTCAGTATCGATGCACAGCTGCTGGGCGCGATGAACGCGGGCCGCATTCGCCTGAAGAGCACGGCCTTGGGCGCGGGCGTGCGCATGGGGCCGACCTGGGTCACCTCGGGCAGCGACATCAGCCTCGAGTCTGCCGGGGCGCTGGACATCGTCGGCGAGCATGATCGCCCGGTATACCTCGATGCCAAGCACGGCGCGTTAAGCCTGAGAAGCGTCGATGATATGCAATTGACGTCTGTCGGCGCCCGTGCCCAACACATCGCGATAGAATCGGGCAATAAGCTGAACGTGAATGCGTCAGGACTGAATCTCCCTACGCAATCGCCTCCTGACCACATCACAAAGTATGAAGCCAACAAGCTTCGAAGCGCTGGCGACGTTACGCTGACATCCGCTGACCACATGAAATTGACAGGCGTCCAAGTGGTCGCTGCGGGGACGCTACACCTCGAAAGCAACGACAGCGTGGAGATTCTTGCCGGCCTGTATGAAGGACAATCCGAACAGGACGCTGAAGACCATCACAGTATCCATACCAGGCAAACCGCGATCAGTAGCCGACTACAAGCACAGGACATAGACATTGAGGCGGCTGCAGATTTGATTGTCCGAGGCAGCGCGCTCAACAGTTCCGGCGCCCTGAAGGCCAACGCCAAAACGGTTACCCTGGAGCACCAGACGCTGTTTGAACGCTCAGACACAAACCGTCAGAGCGGGCACCTCAATAGCACGTATACATGGAGCGCCGCCGCCAGTGCTCTACAAGGCCAATCCCTGGATATCAGAGGCGAAGACGTCAGAATCACCAACAGCCATCTGACCAGTTACGGCGACGCCCATCTGGAAGCCAGCGCGGGCCCACTGGTGCTGGAAAGCGCTGAAACGACCACGAGGTCTAGTCAGTTCACGCCAGGCTTGACATTCTTCGACAAACCGATCGGTCACGAGAGTACGCAGACCACGAGCAAGAAGGCTCGCCACAGCACTGTCACCTCACAAGGCAACCTTGCGCTGAAGAGCGCCGGCGAGTTGCGGATACACGGCGCCGACCTCAAGGCTACACGTGATCTCAGCTTGCGTGCCGGTGGTGAACTGACCCTCGACAGCAGTACGTCGAGCCTCGCAAGCACCCAATCGATTCTGGACCCTGGCTTCGCCGCAGGCATTCGAGAAACGCTGGATCCGCAGGATGGCAAGCCTGGCTCCCGCCAGT
Source organism: Pseudomonas xantholysinigenes (assembly GCF_014268885.2). Lineage (NCBI taxonomy): Bacteria > Pseudomonadati > Pseudomonadota > Gammaproteobacteria > Pseudomonadales > Pseudomonadaceae > Pseudomonas > Pseudomonas xantholysinigenes. The sequence continues at coordinate 4,345,297 of NZ_CP077095.1, forward strand.
GGGAATTTTATGTGGGTATCGAGCGCCCCGAGCAGACCACCGAGAAATCAGAGACCACACAAAACGCCAGCACGGTGAAGGGCGCAACCGTGAGCCTCGAAAGTGGCAGCCTCGTACTGGCCAATGGCGCCCAGATCAGCGCCAGCCAGGGTGATCTAACCCTGAAAGGCCCGACCGTTTCCATTTCCGCCGCCTATGACAAAGCAGAGGGCAAACTGCAGCTCTCCAACCTCGGCGCAGGCTTGTCATACAGCGCGGGCGTCGAGCGAATCGGCAGCGCCTGGGAGGGCAGCCGCGAAAATCAAATGTCGCATGCCACCATCAGCAAAGCGTTGCTCAGTGAGCTCTCGGCTAACGGCAACATTACTATCACCAGCGACAGGCTGCTCACCGAAGGCGCCCGGGTCACGGCTGGCAAGGCTCTGCAGATCGATACCGGCAACATCAGCAACCGCGCCGCCAAGGAAGTCGTCGAGCGCACCAGCCTGATCGACAGATGGCGAGCCAGCATCGGTGTCAGCTTGGAGTACTTCGGCTGGACCAAACCAATAATCGAAGTCATTGACAACAAGCCCGCCGATCGCTTCCAGCAGGCCTCCATAGAGGAAGCGCTTTCGCCGCCTAGCATCGGCGTAGATGTAACCTGGCGCATGAAGGACCGCGTCGAGTCCGAGCATGACTCCAGGGCCAAGGTAAGCGAACTGAACGGCGCGACGATCAAGGTCAATGCGGATGTCATCGATGACCAAGGCACCGTCTGGCGCGCGAACACCGGCACACTGGACATCACTGCCAGACAGCACCTCCACCTGGCGGCCGAGAACAGCAGCGAACGCCACGTGAAAAATCTGGATGCCAGTGCCGACCTGCGCGTGGACACGACTACCGGCAAGGATGTTGGCATTCGCATCGCAGGCAAGAGCGAGGCACTCGACAGCCTGCAATCGACCAGCACCGCCGTGCGTGGCCATCTTGACGGGCATGGAGGGGTGTCACTGAAGCTCAGCGGTGATGGCCTTTACAAAGGCAGCCAGATCACCTCGAAAGACGGAAAGGTAACCATACGCGCCGGCGGCGATCTTGCCTTTACCCCAGGCACCGACGTCAGCGGTTCGACCGAAGAGCAAGTGAAGCGCAACGGCCGGATCAAGCTCAGCACCAAACCGGGTGAGAAAGGCGGCGAAGCTCGCGGCTACGTGGACCTGAACAATAAGTACACCACGCAGACCACTGCCCAGGTGGCGCAAATCGACAGTAAAGGCGAAGTCATGATCAGCAGTGGTCTCGAGCAATCACACGAAGGCACACGCATCAACAGTGAACAAGGCATCAGTCTGTACAGTGGCAAGCGCCTGAGCATTACGGAGGCGCGCAATGTCCAACAGGTTGACGGCAACCGCTATGACGGTGGCTTCGAGCTGGTCGCCAAGCTGGGCGCCACCCGGGGCGGTGGACTTGGCGGCCACCTTGGTACAGGCACCCTGGATGAGAATGACAGCCAGGCCGTAGGGGCAATATTGAGTACCGAGGGCAAGCTGACGCTCAGCAGCCGTGCACAAGATGACCAGGCCCTGCACCTGCGTGGGGTGCAGGCCTCAAGCGGCCTTCTGGACCTGCAAGCAGGCATGGGTGGCATGCTGATCGAAGCATCGGACGACCGCGAGCTGCATGACAGCCTCGATGTGACCGGTGGCCTGGGCGTGATCAGCACCAAGGGCGGCACCGATACCCGAGGCATCTTCGCTCGCGCCAAGGTCGAACTGGATCGACGCGACAACCAGACCTGGAATGCCAGCACCCTGAAGGCCAACCATATCAATCTGAACAGCCTAGGCGATACGCGCCTGGAAGGCGTAAGCCTGCAAACCGGGACCCTCGACGCCAAGATTGGCGGTGATCTGCACATTGCCAGCCGCCAGGACAAGGTCAATACCTTGACGGTGAAGACCGACCTGGGCGGCAGTCATGAAAGAAACCCTCAAGGTTTCCTGACCGCCGTCAACGCTGTGGGTGGACGTTGGGGCAAGGAAGCCAAGGAGCAATTGGGCGACCTGCACAAGCAGAGCGAGCATGGCACGTTGATGGTCGATGTGTTGCGCGAGGTGCGCGATGATGTGCAGCACCAAGCCGTCATCGCGGCCAGCGAAGGTATGAATCTGAAGGTCGGCGGCACCACGCGCTTGGTAGGCGCCCGCCTGGAATCCGCCGCAGGTGATGTCAACCTCGAGACGGGCGAGACCTCCACTGAAACGTTGAACGGCAGCAGCTACCATCGCGCGGTAGCGGTCAACCTGACCAACTACCTGCCCGAACTGGTCATGATGGTGGGCCGTAGCGCGCAGAATCAGGACCCTCTCAAAGGCGAAAATCCGGTGGATCTGCTTCTGCTCAAGACCAGTGGTCATGCTGTCGAAGGGCAGTGGACGCCCTATGTCAAAGGTCAGATTGACTGAAACCCGTACCGCCGGCTCCCGCAGCACTTGAGGCCTGCCTCGACCTGCAGGAGCCAGCCTTGCTGACGAATCAGGCGACGCGGGGCCTGGCACCGGCTGCGCCGGTGTTCGCGGGCAAGCCCGCTCCCACAGTGGGCGTGCCAGATTGAAAGATCCAGCAAGACAGTTGCTACCACCTGACGGTCTTGCGCCCCGCCCGGCTGTCCTCACCCAGCCATTGACCCGCGCGCAGCACAGGGATCAATGCCGCATCCGCCTGCAACTCGAGGTCGACCTGCGCCGAACGCCTAGCCAGGTCGGCCTCCAGGCGCAGCTGGTGCTGCCCGTCCTGACTCAACTGCGCAATGGCGTGCACACCCTTGGCACAAGCCACGACCAGCGAACCATGGCCCAACGCCAACGACCATGGCTCGCGCATGGCCAGGTCGGTCACCATGATGCTGCCCGTTGCCCGTTGGCAGCTAAACCCTGCGCCCTGCACATCAATCCTCCCCTGCCACTGGCCAGCCAAACGGTAACCCGCCGCGACACTGTGCTGCGCGCCCAACGCCTGCAACTCGGCCTGCCAGCGCCAGGGCCAACCGCCAAGGCCCAACTGCCAGGCCTGGCCCTGGAAGCCCAGGCGAATGTGCAGGTCCCGCTGCCAGGGACGCCAGTGCCATTGAATCGGCCCGACATCAGCGACCTGCAACACCTGTCCCTGCCACAGCGTGCCTGATACGCCCTGGGCAGGCAGCCGCATGCCGGCGGCCAGCCAGCTTGCCGGCAGTTCGGCCAACAGGGTCAAGCCAAACACCAGGCTCACCCAACACAGCGCGCGCCGCTTCATGGCCGTACCCGCACATCGAAGCGCAGGCCATCGGTTTCCCGCGCCAGCGCCCACTGCAAGGGTTGCGCGCCCTCCTCGGCCAAGGCCTGAAGCCAACCTTGCAGGGCCTGCGCCTGGGCAACCTTGCCACGCACCTGCCACCCCTCGCCTTCTGGCTGTACATCATCCAGGGCGATACCGCGGGCCTGGGCCGACTGGCGCAGGCGCTCCAGGCTCATGGGTGCTCCAGGCTCAAGCGTAGCCACCGACTCAGCCAGGCTCCGCCACTGGCCCTGCTCCCGCCACCAGGCCATGCCCTCGCGCAATGCCAGCACGGCGAGCAACAACCCCACCAGCCCCCAGGCCAGCGACATGCGTTTGCGCTGCAACCACTCGCCCCGCATCACGCGCCCTCCAAGTCGAACGATGCCTGGCGTGAGGTCATGTCGACCGTCACCTGTGCCCCCTGCGCCGCCGCCATGGCCTGCCACGGCGGCGCTTCGCCGTCACCCTCCAGTTCCAGGTGCCAACGTTGGCCATCGAAGCGCACTGCGCGCAGTTGCCAACCGGGATGTTCGCTCAACCAGTCTTGCAACTGCGCTTGCAGCCCATCGAGCCGCTGCAGGCGCACCTGGTGTTCCTGTTGCGCGCCACGTAGTCGCCGCAGCGCCTGGGCGGCCTGCCCGGGTGAGGCCTGGACGCCGGTCACGGCCACGACTTGCTCGCGGTAGAGCTGTGCCTGGCGCCACTGCTGGATACCCCACACGCTCCCCCAGGTCGCTGCCAGCAACAGGCAAGCAGCCATCAGACGCCGCTGGGCCAGCGAAAGCCGAATGCTGGCTCTGGCCCGACGGGTCTCGAACAAGCCCGGCAAGTTTTCGAAGTTGGCCAGGGTTTCTGGCCATCGCCCTTGCACACGGTGCAGGGAGCCTTGCAACCCAGTCAATGCTGGTCTGAAGGTCGCTTGCCTCGGCCAGGCCAACCAGCGCGTCCTGCCCGTCGGGTCGCGCCCCTGAAAGAGGTCCATCTCCCCACGTTGCCACTGCCAGGCCTCACCCTGCCCAAGCTCGGGCAGCAACTGGAACTCGGCCCAGCAGCGCTCCACCAGCAACCCCCATTGGGCACATTGCTCCCGCCAGCGCGCCAGTGCCTGCTGACTGACCACCCAAAAGCGCAGCTCGCCCGCTTGCCGGCCCAGGCCGGCACACACCACCTCATCGCAGGCTTGAGCCAGACGATCCTCGAGCAATAACGGCCACTCCTCGCGCTTGAGCCCAGGTGGCGCGGTCAACTGGAAATGGCTGCAATGTTCCCCCGGCACAACCAGAGCAACCCGTGCATCGAGCCCGGTCGGCGGCGCCCCGGTTCCTTCACGCACAGGCAAGCCGTGCTCGACCAGCAACCAGCCCCAGGCTTCGCCGGGACGGACCAGCAACCAAGGCTGGCGCGCTGCGCGACGCCACCACTCACGCTTCATGAGCGCCCCCACGGCAGAACGAAAGTACAGGCATAAGGTGCTCCATCACGCACAAGCTCCACGCGCACGCCACGCCCAGGGTGCGCGGGTTGATCGGAAGGCCAGGCCAGCCAGCGGCCTGCCTGGTGGTAAAGCACACGCAGGTCACTGACCCGCTCCAGGCGCTCGCGCACCACCCATTGCGGCAGCGCTGCCGCATAGAGATCGGCTGAGCTTTCCAGCAGCAGGCGCTGTTCACGAGCCTCGAAACGCAAACGCTGGCGTTGCAGGCGCGAACCGCCCTCGGCCTCGGGCCAGGCCGCAGCGGCCACCCACAGCAGCTGCTGGCGGTCGGGCTGCCAGTCAAGCCAGCGCACCGCCAATGGCAGGCGCTGTTCGTACAGACGCCGCAGCACTGGGTTGTCGAAGCGCCGCTCCAAAGCCAGGCAGAAATCCAGCACACCGGTTTCCCGCACCTGCTCATCAAGGCGCTCCCGCACCTTCAGCCAGCCATTGACCAGCGCGGCCAGCATCACGCCCAGCAAGGCGGTCAAGGCCAGGGCCACCAGCAACTCGATCAGGGTCATGCCCACCTGACGTCGTTTCATGGCCGCTCCAGGAAGACCTTGTACTGCCCCAGCGGCAAGCGCTGGTCACGGTCGGCATACAGCAACAGCTCGCCCCGACGCAGGTCACGCACACCGGTGCGGCGCAACTGCAGTTGCCAATGGCAGTCCTGGCCACCCTCGGCCAAGACGCCACGGTCCTGGTCGGCTGCCGGCCAGTACTGCTCGACCACGAAACGCGCTTGCAGCTCCCGCGCGCACAACAGGCCCAGGCGATGTTGCTGCACGGTGTCCTGCACCGCCAGGCGCTGGCGCAGGACCTGGCTGGTGATCACCGCGAGGACTGCTGCAATGCCGAGGGCAACACTCACTTCGAGCAAGGTAAACCCGCGTTGCCTGCGCTTCATGGCATCACGCTCACGCGTAATTGCCCGCTGCGCTCCCAGTCCCAGCGCCGGCCGCCCTCGGCCCAGCGCCAACGCACCGTGCCCGGGCGGGCCCAACCATCGGGGGTGAACAGCAGCGCGGGTGTCTGGCTGGCTGGCCAGTCGGGGCGCAGGCCTTTTGGCCAATCGCCCAGCGCCACGGCCTCTACCTGCCATCGGTCACCCTGCCGACGGACGAACTCGGGGCGCTGGCCGTTCCAGCGCAAGCCCCGCAGGTGCCCGGCATGCCGGGCCAGGTCTGCCTGAGCCAGTGTGCTGGCGGCCAGACGGTCAAGCGCTTGGTCGACGCTGCTCCTGCCGCTGTCGAGCCAGGCCACGGCCAAGCTGGTCATCAGCGCGGCGATGGCCAGTACCACCAGCAGTTCGAGTAGGCTGAAGCCGCGCTGGAGACACAGTGAAGCGGGGGCTGCGTTGCAGCCCTTTCGCGGCACAAGGCCGCTCCTACAAGAGAACGCGATCGCCTGTAGGAGCGGCCTTGTGTCGCGAAAGGGCCGCGAAGCGGCCCCGGCAATGCCAAGCCAGGCACCCATTCCAGTCACCTCAAAGCGCCCAGTTGCCCAAATCGGCATCCAACCCGTCACCACCGGGCTGGCCATCGGCGCCCAGCGAATACACATCGACCCGCCCATGCTCACCCGGCATGCGGTACTGGTACGGCGTCCCCCACGGATCTTCCGGCAAACGACGGATGTAACCATCACTGCGCCAACTGCGCGGCAGCGGTTCCTGGGTCGGCTTCTTCGCCAGCGCCGCCAGCCCCTGTTCGTTGCTGGGGAAACGCAGGTTGTCCAGACGATACATGTCCAGCGCCTGCTCCAGGGTCGCAAGGTCGGCCATGACCTTCTGCTTCATGGCCTTGTCCTGGTTGCCCAGCACGCTGGGCGCGACCACCGCGATCAGCAGGCCGATGATGAAGATCACCACCATGATTTCCATCAGCGTGAAGCCACGTTGGCGGGTAGGTCGTCGTTGCATGAAAGGTCTCCTGGTCACAGTTGCAATCCCTGGTTGAGCTGCATGATCGGCAGCAGTACCGCCAGCACGATGAACAGCACTACCGCGCCCATCAGCAGAATCATCAACGGTTCGAACAACGCCATGGCGGTGTCCACCTGGCGGGCGAAGCCGCGCTCCTGGTCATCGGCCACCCGTTCGAGCATGTCAGCCAGGGTGCCGCTGGCCTCGCCGCTGCCGACCATGTTCACCAGCAGCGGTGGAAACTGCCGGGCGTTGTCCAGCGCCCGGTGCAGGCTGGCGCCGCCCTGCACCTGCTGGCGCACCTGTTCCATGGCCGCGCGGATGCGCCGATTGCCGACCGTCTCGGTGGCCACCTGCAAGGCTTCGAGCAGGGCCACGCCACTGCCGCAGAGAATCGCCAGGCTACGCGCCAGGCGGGCGCTCTCCAGCACCTGCAACACAACGCCGACACGTGGCAGGCGCAGCAACAGCTCATCGCGGCGCAGGCACCAATGCGGTTTGCGTAGCAGCCAGCCGCCGAACACAGTCAGGCCGATCGCCAGCGCCAGCAGGTACGGCCCGGCATGCACCAGCCCCTGACTGATGCCGATCAGCAGCGCGGTAATGAACGGCAGGCTCTGCCCGGAATGGGCGAACTGCTCGGTGAGCTTAGGCACCACGAAGGTCATCAGGCCAACCACCACGGCCAGGGACACGCCCATCAGCACCGCCGGGTAGATCAGCGCGGTGCGTGCCTTGTGGCGCTGGCGCTGGACCTGTTCAAGATGATCGGCCAAGCGGCTCAGCACCTGGCCCAAACGCCCGGAGCGTTCCCCGGCCTCGACCAGCGCGCAGTACAACCCGGTAAACGGCGCCCCCTGGCGGGCCAGGCTACGCGCCAACCCAAGGCCTTCGGCAAGCGAACCGCGCAGCGTCACCAGCACCGCATGCAAGGCCGGCTGGCGCAGTTGCCGCTCCAGGGTGGCCAGGGCATCGACCAGGGGGATGCCGGCGCCGACCAGGGTCGCCAACTGACGGGTCAGCTCGCACAGTTGAGCGCGGCTCAGGCGCTGGCGACGGGGCTGATCGCCGTCATGGCGCTGCATCTGCCGGGCGAACAGCCCCTGCTCGCGCAACAACTGCCGCGCATGGCGTTCGCTGTCGGCCTGCACGCTGGCCTTGCGCGTCTTGCCGGCCAGGTCCACGGCCTGGTAGCGATAGGTCGGCATGCTCAGCCCTGCACCACGCGCAGCACTTCGGCCAGGCTGGTCTCGCCCCGTGCCAGGCAATCGCTGGCCATCGCCACCAGGCTCTGCCGGCGGCCATCCAGATAAGCCTGCATGGCCAATTCGCTTTCGCCGGCGTAGAGCAGCGCCACCAGCCCGGCATCCAGTTCGATGAATTCGTACAGCCCCAGTCGGCCGACATAGCCGCTGCCCTGGCAGTGCTCGCAGCCAACCGGATGGTAGCTCTCGCGCAGGCTGCCCAGCTCGGGCCACAACTCGCGCTCGGCGCGTTGCAGAGGCTGCGCCACGGCACAGGCACATAGGCGGCGCACCAAGCGCTGGGCCAACACGCCGCGCAGGCACGAAGCGATCAGAAAGGGTTCGATGCCCATATCGCGCAAGCGAGTCACCGCGCCCACGGCGCTGTTGGTGTGCAAGGTCGACAGCACCAAATGCCCGGTGAGGCTGGCCTGCACGGCAATCTGCGCGGTCTCCTGGTCGCGAATTTCGCCGAGCATGATCACGTCCGGGTCCTGGCGCAGGATGGCGCGCAGGCCACTGGCGAAGGTCAGCCCGGCACGCGGGTTGATGGCGGTCTGGCCGATGCCGGCGATGGCGTATTCCACCGGATCCTCGACGGTCAGGATATTGCGGCTACCGTCATTGAGACTGTTGAGGCTGGCGTACAGCGTGGTGGTCTTGCCCGAACCGGTGGGGCCAGTGGACAGCACGATGCCGTTGGGCCGCGCCAGGCATGTGCGCAGGCCGCGCAGCACGGCGGCGGGCATGCCCAGGTTGTCCAGCGCCAGCAGGCTGGCCTGTTTGTCGAGCACACGCATCACCACCCGCTCGCCATGGATGCCGGGCAGGGTCGAGACCCGCACATCCACCTCGCGCCCAGCGGCGCGCAGGGTGATGCGCCCATCCTGGGGCTGGCGCTTCTCAGCGATATCCAGCCGGGCCATGACCTTGATCCGCGACACCAGCATCGCCGACAGCGCCCGTGGCGGGCGCAGCACCTCGCGCAGGTGGCCATCGATGCGCAGGCGCACCAACAGGCTCTGCTCGAAGGTCTCGATATGAATGTCCGAGGCACGCAGGCGCAAGGCCTGGCCGAACAGGCCGTTGATCAGGCGGATCACCGGGGCTTCGTCATCGCTTTCCAGCAAGTCCTCGATGCGTGGCATCTCGCTCATCAGGCTGTCCAGATCGACCTGCTCGCCAATACCCTCGATCAACGCCTCGGTCGCCGCTTCGCCGGCCTGGTAGAGCTGGCCGAGGCGCTCGTCGAAGCGCGCGGCGTCGAGCTGCTCGACAGCAACCGGCGGCCCCTGCACGCGCAACAGCTCCTGCAACTGATCGCTGTCGGCATCGCTGCGCAGCCACAGCTGCCAGCCACCTTCGGCCGGCGCCATGGCCACGCCGCTCTGGCGTGCCAGGCGATAGGGCAGCATCACCAGTCACCGCCTTCTAGGCGCGCACGGCTGGCGGGGAACACCTGCAACAGTGGCAGCCCCTCGGCCAGGGCCGGCACCTTGAGCGGGGTGTTCTGCTGCAGGCTCTGGTACTTCTGCTGGCTCAGGCCGGCCAGGCTCTCGCCGTCGCGCAGGATGCGCGGGCGGATGAACACCATCAGGTTCTGCTTGGTGTTCTTGCTGGCGTCGGAGCGGAACAGCCGGCCCAGGTAGGGAATATCGCCGAGCAACGGCACACGCTGGTTGCTGGTGGCAAGCTCGTCGCTGATCAGCCCGCCGAGGATCACCAGGCCGTTGTCCTCGACCATCACCTTGGTCTTGATCTCGCGCTTGTTGGTGATCACATCGCTGGCGGCGCTGGAGTCGGCGATCGACGACACCTCCTGGACGATGTCCAGGCGCACGCTGTTGTCGATGTTGACCTGCGGCTTGATGCGCAACTTCACCCCGACTTCCTTGCGCTCGATGGTCTGGTAGGGGTTGGCGTTGTTCTGGGTGACGGAGCCGGTGACGAAGGGCACCTCCTGGCCGACCAGGATCGATGCCTCGGCGTTGTCCAGGGTCAGCAGGGTCGGCGTGGACAGCAGGTTGAAACCACTCTTGCCCTTGAGCGCGTTGACCAGCATGGCGAAGTTAAAACCGCCCCCGAAGTGGCCGATGCCAGCGGTGGCGCCGGAGGTGGCCGAGAGCAGCTTGCCGAGTTTTTCGTTGTCGCCGCTGCTGGCGGCCCCGGCGATGCTGGCGATGTTCACCCCGTTGCTGCCGAAATTGACGATGCCGGCGCCGAACTTTTCGTCGGCGAACAGCCACTGCACCCCCAGCTCCTGGGCGCTGCTGTCGGACACCTCGGCGATGATCGCCTCGACCACCACCTGCGCCCGACGGATATCCAACTGCTCGACAATGCTGCGATAAGCCGCCAGCTCGCTGTCCGGGCCGACCATCACCACCGCGTTGGTGCCCTCCTCGTACTCCAGGCGAATACCCGAGTCGCTGGCCGCCTGCACCGGCGCCTCCTTGTTTTCGCCCTCGGCGGCCGGCACCGTGCCAGCCTGGCTCAGGCCGCGCAGCACCTTGACCACTTCGGCGGCGTTGGCATGGCGCAGGTAGATGACCTGGGTGTTGCTGCTGCGCAGGTTGTCGCTGGGCCGGTCGAGCTGGGCCAACAGCGCCCGCACCCGCTCACGGCTGTCGGCACTGCCACGCACCAGCAGCGCGTTGCTGCGTGGGTCGGCGACCACTTGGGCGGCATCGCTGCCCTGCTCGCGGGCCAGCAACCGGGTCACCAGGCCAGCGGTGTCGGCGGCGCTGGCATGCTTGAGCGGCATCACCTGCAACGGCTCGTCGCTGACCTGGTCGAGCTGGCGCAACAGGCTGTCGATGCGCTCCAGGTTGCTGCGCCAGTCAGTGACCACCAGCAGGTTGGCCGCCGGGTACGGGGTGATCACCCCGACCCGCGGATCGATCAACGGTTTGAGAATACCGAGCATCTGCTCGCTGGCGGCGTTGCGCACATTGAACACTCGGGTGGCCACGCCGTCGCTGCCTTCAGCCTTTTTGCCCGCGGTTTCCACCGGCACCGGCTCCAACCGCGCGGCCTGGTCGGGGACGATCTTCACGCTGCCATTGGGCAGGTCCACCGCGGCGAAGCCCTGGGCACGTAACTGGGCGAGGAAGATGTCGTAGATGGCATCGGCGTCGTGGCGATCGACCGTGCGCACGGTGACCTTGCCCTGCACCCGCGGGTCGACGATGAAGGTGGTGCCGGTGATGCGCGACACACTGTCGATGAACTCACCGAGCTCGGTGTCGACGAAGTTCACCTCGTACAGCGGCGTGCCATCGTCGGCGAACACCTCCGGCTCTTCGGCCTGGACCAGGGATACGCCGAACATCAACAGCCCGGCCAGACAGTACCTTGCGATCATCATTCATCCTTGGCGCTTGAAGCCGGTCACGGCGGGGCGCGGCGGCCAGGGCAGGCGCTCGCGCCGGCCGTTGTTGTCGAAAACCAGGCCATCGCCGTCGATGTCCTGCAGCACGATGCCCGGCGCCAAACGCTGGCCACGGCCAAGGGTGCGCACCTGCTGGCCGTGGCGCAGCACCACCACGCTGGCCGACAGCGGCTGGGCCTTGAGCCCGCCCAGGTAGACCAGGGGCAATCGGGTGAGCGGGATACGGCCATCGTCCAGCGGTGCCTGCCAGTGCTCGACCAGCAAGCCGGGCAATGCTGACGGCACCGGCAAAGGCGCGCTGGCCGGCTGTGGCTGGCGGCTGAGCAGCAGCATGCACTGCGCCGCCAGCCAGCCAGCCAGGGTCAGCAGGGCGAAGCTGAACAGCCGCGAGGTCACGCGGCCACCTGGTGCGGGTGCCAGCCGGGGTGCCCCTGCACGTAGCGCACGGCTGGCAGTTGCAAGGGCGCCAAGGCCCAGCCCGGAGTCTGTCGGCTCAGCCAGGCTTCCAACGTCTGCCACAGCGGCGCACCGGCCTGGGCATCGAAGTGCAGGCCGAAGGTACGGCACAGCCCTTCGACCGGTTGCAGGCCGATGATGCGTTTGCCGTTGGGGCTGTAGCTCACCTGCCAATCCTGGCTTTGCCAGCGCGGCAGGTCCTGGCTGTTATCCAGCAGCAACGGGTCGCCGAACAACTGCTCGGCGGCGTTCTCCAGCACCTGCTCGACCTGGCGCGCCGGGGCCTCGACCACCGGGGCGGCGTAACCACCAGTCAGGCTGATCAGGTGTTCGCGGGTGATCGGCTGGCCGGCTTGCAGAGGGTAGTCGTAACGCAGGCCGGGCAACAGCACCGGCATGCTGGAGTCATCGGCCAGGGCCTGATGCAGCAGGCGGTCCCAACTGCCGCCACGGGTATCGCGGCGCCACAGCGCCTCGGGAGCGTGCGCCAACGGCTGGTCGAGCCAGGCGGCATGGCCACTGCGTTGGCGTTGCAGCTCGCCACGCAACTGACTGGCGCGAGCCATCGCCTGAGGCCCGAGGCTGTGCTCGAAGGCCGGGAAGAAGCGCGCCTCGAACTGCCACTGATCACCCGCCTGGCGACAGCGCAGGCGAAACGCGCCGCTGGCCCGGCAGCCAGCGAACAGTACCGGCACTCGGCGACCGCTGGCCTGGGTGGCCTGCACGGGCGCCGGCCACAGGTCCTGGCCACGGGCACACAACAGCACATCCACCTCCGGCACGCGCTCGGCCAGCCACAGCCCAGGGCCGGTGCCGACATCCGCCAGCGCCACCACCAGGTCGGCCTCGCGCCGGGCTTGCTCGAAGCTCGGTTGCAGGGATTGGTACCACTGTTTGAGCGAAGCTTTCTGGTCCTGGGCATAAGGGTCGGTGACGCCGACCACGGCGATCCGCACGCCGCCGCGCTGGAATACTTTAAGCCCCTCGACCCCCAATGCCTTGGCCTGGCCATCGGCCAAGCCGGCGCCGAGGGTAATAGAACAAGACTGGCGATAAAGCCCGGTACTGCGCTGCGGCCACAACACCCGCTCGTCACTGCTGACCCGCACCTCGCTGCCGAGCAACTGGCTGCCCTGCACACCGCTTTCACCCTGGGTGAGATAGGCCAGGCCGCTGCCATTCCAGCACTGGCCATTTTCCAGGGTCAGGTATTGCTCGCGGCCTGCCTCGAGCCGCAGTTGCTCGAGCAGCGCCGCCAATACCGCATACCCACCGGTGCGGGCTTGCCCGGCAAGGCCGGCATCGAGCAGCGGCGCCAGCTCGGGCTGCCCGGCACTGGCGTTCGGCCCGCTCATCCACGGCGCGCGGCCCAGGTGGCTGACCGGCCCCAAACGCGTCGCCGGTACCACCGCCAGGCCCGGCTGGCGGGCATCGAGGGTATCGGCGACATACAGCAGGTCCACCGCCCGCTCGCCGCCACCGCGGGGCATGGGCAAGGCCGAGCAGGCGCCGAGCAACGGTGCCAAGGCACCGACACCCATCCAGCTGATCACTTCGCGCCTGCTCGCCATCGACTCCGCCATCCCTGTTCTCGTTGGGCTCCGGATATTGCGGCGCTTGCGTGACAGTTTGATGGCAGAAAACCGACGGTAATTCCAAAAGCAACTTGATTAAGCCTTTAGTAATAGCCGTGAGTTTTAAACGCGCGTTAACAATTCTGACAATCAATCATCATACTTGCCGTCTACAGTCGCGGTTTCCTTCAACTCAGCCAAAAAAGGACACCCTGATGAGTCGAGACAGCGGCGATAACCTGGACCGCAACCCGAGCGGCAACCTGCCGATGGCCAGCGTCATGGACGCCTACCTGAGCCGTCGCGCCGTGGTCCGCGGCAGCCTCGGCGCCGCCATCGCCATGATCGCCGGTACCGGCCTGAGCGGTTGCTTTGACGGCGGCGGCGGCTCCAACCACGACGACCCGGCACCGCCCACCACGCCGGAGAAACCCAAACTCAAGCTGGGCTTCAACTCGATCACCGGCTCGCGCACCGACGCCTGCGTGGTCGCCACCGGCTACAGCGCCTACGTCCTGGCGCCCTGGGGCACGCCGCTGAACGCCACCGCCAACCCGTGGAAGGCCGACGGCAGCAACACCTCCACCGACCAGGCCAACGCCATGGGCATGCACCATGACGGCATGCACTTCTTCCCCATCAACGGCAGCTCCAGCGACGGCCTGCTGGCGATCAACTTCGAGTACATCGACACCGCCGCCCTGCACCCGAGCGGGCCCACCACCGTCGCCGGCAAGCGCCCGGTCGAGGAGGTGCGCAAGGAGATCAACGCCCACGGCGCCGGCGTGGTGCGCATCAGCAAGGTCGCCGGGCGCTGGCAGGTGGTCGACAACGACCCGCTCAATCGCCGCTTCACCACCGTCTCGCTGATGGATATCGCCGGCCCCATGCGCGGCACCGACCACGTCAAGACCAAGTTCTCGCCCACCGGCACCCAGTGCCGCGGCACCAACAACAACTGCGGCAACGGCTACACCCCGTGGGGCACCTACCTGACTTGCGAGGAGAACTGGCCCGGCATCTTCGTCAACAAAGGCACGCGCCCGGCCAACCAGGTGCGCATCGGCGTGTCCAGCAGCAGTGGCCAGTACAAATGGGAGACAGCCGCCGGTGACGCCAGCGAAGTGGCCGGCGAATTCGCCCGCTTCGACATCACCCCCACCGGCGCCAGCGCCACCGACGACTTCCGCAACGAAGCCAGCACCTACGGCTACATCGTCGAGATCGACCCCTACAACGCCGCCACCCTGGCCGTGAAGCGCACCGCCCTGGGCCGCTTCCGCCACGAAGGCTGCTGCCCGGGCCTGCCGGTGGCCGGCAAGCCGCTGGTCTGGTACACCGGCGACGACTCCAACAACGAGTACCTGTACAAGTTCGTCTCCGACGCGCTGTGGGACCCGGCCGACGCCAACCCGGCCGACCGCCTGGCCACCGGCGCCAAGTACCTGGACAAAGGCAAACTGTACGTGGCCCGCTTCGACGCCAACGGCACGGGTGTCTGGCTGCTGCTCGACGTCGCCACCGCGACCACCGCTGGCAGCACCCTGGGCGCCCAGTTCGGCGACCTGCCGGGGATCATCCTCAACACCCGCGGCGCCGCCGACGCCGTGGGTGCCACGCCCATGGATCGCCCGGAGTGGACCGCCGTCAACCCGCTCAACGGCGACGTCTACCTGACCCTGACCAACAACAGCGCGCGCACCGCCGCCAAGGTCGACGCGGCCAACCCGCGCGGGCCGAACCGCCACGGCCATATCATTCGCTGGCACGACAGCGCCGACCACAAGACCTTCACCTGGGACATCTTCGTGTTCGGTGCCAACGCCGCTGGCACCCCGGACATCAACCGCTCGGGCCTGACCGAACTGAACCAGTTCGCCAGCCCCGACGGCATGAGCTTCGATAGCCGTGGCGTGCTGTGGTTCGAGACCGACAACGGCGAAGCCACCTTGACCAGCTATACCAACGATCAGTTGCTGGCGGTGATCCCCACCGACCTGGTGGATGCCAACGGCAAGCAGATCCCGATCAACGCCACCAACCAGGTGGACCTGCGCCGCTTCTTCGTCGGGCCGAATGGTTGCGAGGTGACGGGCATTACCTTCACCCCAGACAACAAGACGCTATTCGTCAACATCCAGCACCCGGACAACTGGCCGAGCACCGACAAGGCCACCGACGTCACGCCGGCCGGCAGCTCGGTGCGGCCACGTTCGTCGACCGTGGTGATCCAGCGTAACGATGGCGGGGAGATCGGCACCGCCTGAGCGACTGTCTTGCTCAACTGCTAAAGCTAGCGCGGTCGCTGTAGGAGCGGCCTTGCGTCGCGAAAGGGCTGCGCAGCAGCCCCGGCGATTTTGATGGTGGCTCAGTATCTGGGGCCGCTGCGCGCCCCTTTCGCGACGCAAGGCCGCTCCTACACAGATTGCGCATAGCCTGCGATTGCCTGCTACCAGGCCACCGGCTCCCGCCCCCTGACCCGCACCTGCTGCGCCGGCACCCGCGCATGCCACTGCACCACGCCCAGCGCCTCGATCTGGAACTGACTGCGCAACGTGCGCCCCTCCTCCTCGAACGACAGCTGCAACAAAAAATGCCCGCTGTTGAGCAACAACCCTTCGCTCAACCGGGCAAACGTCTCGTCATCCACGGCGCCCAAGGCCTGGCGCAACGCTGCCGCATCCACATACCCCGCCGCCGGCCGGCCGCTGATGATGCGGCTGAGCATCGACCGCGAGAACCGCCCCTCGTACATCGCCTCCAGCAACGGCAAGTGCTCCAGCCCCAGGGCATTGGCATTGAGCCGCCAGCCCGTGGTCACGGGCAGCGCGCAGAGCATCCGGTAGCGCCCCTGCCGGCCACTGTCGGGCGCCAGCAGCAGGTTCAATTCGCTGCTGTCGAGCATCGGCTGGTTGGCCGCCAGGCGCGGCGGTTGCTGGCGCAGGTACTGGGCACTCTCGGCCCCCTGCAGGCGGGTATCGCTGTCGGCGTCCAACCAGTCGACCAAGGTATCGACCAGTTGCTCGGCGGCCATGTCGCCTCCCAGTAGATAAAGCAATTGCCGCTCGGCCCGCGGGCCGTCCTCGCTCACCAAGGCATTGACGTTGAAGCAGCTGTGCTGGTCGACGACCCGCAACTGCGCCTTGCCGGCCCCAAAGTCATAAGCCAGCGCCTGCCCGCGCAGGGCCTGCCAGAACAGCGGGCTGGCACGCCATGCGGGATCGCGCAGGGCCTGGGAGGCATAGGCCAGGCCAGCCTGTTCCATGGCCCGCACCTGCACTCGCTGCTGCAGCAGGCGCAGCGCATCCACCTGGCGCCGGCCATCCTCCACCAGCCAGGCCAGCCCCGCCGCGAGCATCGCCACTGCCACCAGCACCATCAACAGTGCCGCGCCCTGTTGTTGCCTGCGCCCCATCCTTGCCTTCCTGTCGCCGGTAAAAACGCCAGTCAACACGCCGGTTGTTGCAGGCACATGGCAGTCATGTGCCCGTCATCTGCGCAGGGCAGGATTGGCCTTCCCTTTTTATCGACCTGACAGGAGTTGTCTGACATGGGTGGCATCGGAATCTGGCAATTGGTGATTGTGCTGTTGATCGTCTTCCTGCTGTTCGGCACCAAGCGCCTCAAGGGGCTGGGCAGCGATGTGGGCGAGGCGATCCAGGGCTTTCGCAAGTCCATGGGGCCCAACACTGGCGAACCGGTCGCGCAGCAACAATCGCCCCAGAACAACCCGCCGCTGCAACAGGCGCAAACGGATCGCCAGGCCTGATGTTCGAGATCGGCTTCACCGAACTGCTGCTGGTGGGCATCGTCGCCCTGCTGGTGCTCGGCCCCGAGCGCCTGCCGATGGCCGCGCGCGGCCTCGGCCGCGGCCTGGGCCAGGCGCGCCGGGCAATGAACGCGCTCAAGGCCCAGGTACAACGGGAAATCGACATGCCCGCCCTGGACGCGGCACCGCTGCAACGCCTGGAACAGCAGATCCGCCAGGGCATCCAGCTCGACGCGGCGCCCGCCCATGATGCGGCCCCAGCCAAGGAGCAGGCCTGATGTCGGTTGCCCTCGAACAACCGGGCCGCATGCCGCTGACCGAGCATCTGCGCGATCTGCGCAAGCGCCTGGTACGCTGCCTGCTACTGATCGCACTGGTGTTCTGCGGTTTGTTCCCCTTCGCCCAGACGCTCTACACCTACATCTCCGAACCGCTGCGCCGCTACCTGCCCGAAGGCGCCAGCATGATCGCCACCAGCGTCACCTCGCCGTTTCTGGCGCCGTTCAAGCTGACCGCAATGTGCGCGCTGTTCCTCGCCATGCCGCTGTTGCTGCACCAGGCCTGGGGCTTCATCGCCCCGGGGCTGTACCGCCGCGAGCGGCGCATCGCCCTGCCGTTGCTGCTGTCGAGCATCGTGCTGTTCTACGGCGGCATGGCGTTCGCGTTCTTCCTGGTGTTCCCGATGATGTTCGGCTTTTTCGCCAGCGTGACCCCGGAAGGGGTGGCGATGATGACCGATATCGGCTTGTACCTGGACTTCATCCTGGCGCTGTTTTTGGCGTTCGGCCTGGCCTTCGAGATCCCGGTGGCGACCTTCATCGTGGTCTGGGCGGGGTTGACCGACGTGGCCACCCTGCGGCGCAGCCGGCCCTATGTGATCGTCGGGTGTTTCGTGGTGGGGATGATCCTGACGCCGCCGGATGTGTTTTCCCAGACCATGCTGGCGGTGCCGATGTGGGTACTGTTCGAGGTGGGGTTGCTGGCGTGCGGGTGGGTGCGCCGGGCGGGGTAGACCGATGGATTGCCGGGGCTGCCTTGTGCCGCGAAAGGGACGCAAAGCGGCCCCAGGTGTCATGAGGTCTTCCTGTTCAACCCCACCTCCATATCATCGATCAGCGCCTTGGCCATGGCGCTGAGCATGCGCGCCGAACTGCCGGCCAGCAGGTCGCCTTCCATCTCGGCCTCGGCGGTGAGGTGACGGATGCAGCCAAGCAGGATCGACAGCTCGCTGAAGGCATCGTCGAAGGCAATGCCCGGGCGCACGCTGAACAGCTCCATGCAGGTGGTCCGGCCGGCGGTATGAGCTTGGCTCATGGCGTGAGCCTCCCGATGTGCTGCTGCAAAGGGGCAAGCGTATGGGCGAGGTAGAACAGGCCAGTGAGCAGCGTGTCGCGCTGGCTGGGCTCGTCGGTCCGGTAATAGAGTTCGCAGACGTCGTTGATGCAATCCATCAGGCCGGCGGCCCGGTTGCGGGCGTCTTCGAGGGAGATATCGGGGGAAACGCTGAGGTAGAAGGGCGGATCGGGGACGATCTTTTTCATGGTGAAACTCCTTCGTGGATAACAGGAGCCGCCACTTGATCGTTCTCACATGATTTGGGTGGCAGCCGTGCACGGAGTGAGAACCCGGCCACGAAGTAAACCGGTCAGGAAGAACCTGCCCGCGCACGGCTGCCATAGCAGAGCGGCGATCATCGTGGAGCGGGTTCTCACACCCGGTCACCCTATGAGGCGACCCGGTGAAGTTATCCCTGGGGTATCTCCCCGACAACGCGGCAGCTTCCGGCAAGCGCGTAGGATAGTTCCCAAGCAGGCCTTGCTGAAGCATTTGGATTCAGGTTCGGAAATGTCTGACAGCCTTCAAGATCGCCGGGGCTGCTGCGCAGCCCTTTCGCGACACGAGGCCGCTCCTACAGGAGTACGCGCATCCCTGTAGGAGCGGCCTTGTGTCGCGAAAGGGGCGCAAAGCGCCCCCAGAATCAAAAACGAGATTCCTGATCAGACCAGTGGTATTGACCTGGTATTAAAGTGGTATTAATTTTCCACCCAACAACAATACCGGACTCCGCCCATGCGTCCTCTCTCGGCCCTGCGCCCCGACGACACCAGCGCCACCCCGCTCTACCTGCAACTGGCGCGCAACCTCGAACAGGCCATCCACGCCGGCCAGTGGACCGCTGACCAGGCCCTGCCCTCGGAGCGCACTCTCAGCGACACCCTGGACATCTCCCGGGTCACCGCGCGCAAGGCCCTCGAAGTCCTGCTCGAACAAGGCCTGATCCACCGCATCCAGGGCTCCGGCACCTTCATCACGCCCCGCCTGGAACAACCCCTGTCGCGCCTGTCGAGCTTCAGCGAAATGCTCCGCATGAAAGGCTTCGTGCCCAGCTCCCAGTGGCTTGAACGCCGCATCGGCACCCCGAGCAACGACGAACTGATCCGCCTCGGCCTGTCGCCCACCGACCAGGTGGTCCACCTCAAGCGCCTGCGCAAGGCCGACGACATCGTCATGGCGGTGGAGGTCAGCACCTTGCCCGCGCGCCTGCTCGGCGACCCACAGGCGATCGGCGACTCGCTCTACCAGTACCTCGATCAACTCGGCCGCCCGGTGGTCCGCGCCCTGCAACACATCCGCGCGATCAATGCCAGCGACGAACTGGCCGCCCAGGTGGGCATCGCCCCCGGCACCGCCATGCTGCTGATGACCCGGATCGGCTACCTCGACGACAACACCCCGATCGAGCTGACCGACACCTACTGCCGCAACGACTACTACGACTTCGTCGCCGAACTGCGACGCTGACCGGAGCCCCCATGGACATCGCCAACATCCTCACCCCCGACGGCTGGGTGCGCGGACAACTGCACCTCGAAAACGGCCGCATCCAGGCCATCGACGGCACGCCGTGCGACCCGCAGGCCAACGACCTGCCGTACCTGCTGCCCGGCTTCATCGACCTGCATGTGCACGGCGGCGGTGGCAGCGACATCATGCAGGGTGGCGACGCCTTCGCCACCATCGCCCGCACCCACCGGCGCTTCGGCACCACTTCGCTGCTGGCCACCACCATGACCGCGCCGCGCGAGGAGCTGGCCTGCGTGCTCGCCGAACTGGGCGCGCACCTCAAGCAGCCACGCCAGGGCGCGCGCATTCTCGGCGTGCACCTGGAAGGCCCGTACATCAACCCCGGCAAGCTCGGCGCGCAGCCAAACTTCGCCCACCAGGCGCTGCTCGAAGAAGTGGAGCACTACCTGGCCCTGGCGCCGATCAAGGTCATCACCATTGCCCCGGAAGTCGCCGGCCACCTGCCGTTGATCCAGGCCCTGAGCCAGCGCGGCATCCGCCTGCAGATCGGCCACACCCTGGGCAGCTATGAGGAAGGCGTTGCCGCCCTTGAAGCCGGCGCCACCAGCTTCACCCACCTGTACAACGCCATGAGCCCGCTGCACCACCGCGAGCCGGGCATCGTCGGCGCGGCCCTGGCCCATGCCCGCTACGCCGAGCTGATCCCCGACCTGCTGCACGTGCACCCCGGCGCCATGCGCGTGGCCCTGCGTTCGATCCCGTGCCTGTACTGCGTGACCGACTCCACCGCCGCCGCCGGCATGCCCGATGGCGAGTACCGCCTGGGCAGCCACACCGTGACCAAGTGCCTGGGTGGCGTGCGCCTGGCTGACGGCACCCTGGCCGGCAGTACCCTGACCATGGACCAGGCCCTGCGCAACCTGGTGAAGATCGGCCTGCCGCTGGCCGAAGCCTCCGCGCGCCTGTCCCGCTATCCCGCCGATTACCTCGGCATCGCCGACCGTGGCCGCCTGCAACCGGGCGCCTGGGCCGACGCGGTGCTGCTCGACCGCCAACTGAACCTGACCGCCGTGATGGTCGAAGGAGAAACCGCATGAGTTCAAGGATGCTCGAAGAAGCCCGCGCCTGCGCCGATGTCGTCGCACGCCAGATGCACACGCTGGACCCACGCCTGGAAACCCTGGGCGAGCAGTTGCGCCGGCTCGACCCGCAAGTGGCGCTGACCGTGGCCCGGGGCAGCTCGGACCACGCCGCCAGCTACTTCGCCTACATCGCCATGCAGCAGCTGGGCCTGCCGGTGGCTTCGCTGCCGATGTCGGTGGTGACCCTGCAACAAGCGCCGCTGCGTGTACGTGGCCAAGTGGCGCTGGGCTTTTCGCAGTCGGGCCAGAGCCCCGACCTGGTCGACAGCCTGCGCCGCTTGAACCAGTGCGGTGCGACCACGGTTGCGCTGGTCAATGCCGAAGGCTCGCCCCTGGAGCAGGCCTGCCAACACCACTTGCCGCTGTGCGCCGGCCCCGAGCTGTCGGTGGCCGCGACCAAGAGCTTCGTCGCCACCCTCAGCGCCAGCGCGCGCCTGGTCGCCCACTGGGACCAGGACCGCGCCCTGCTGGACGCTGGCCTGGCCCTGCCCGAACAACTACGCGAGGCCACCGCCCAGGACTGGAGCCTGGCCATCGACACCCTGCGCGATGCCGAACGACTGATGGTGATCGGCCGCGGCGCGGGCTTCGCCATTGCCCAGGAGGCCGCGCTGAAGTTCAAGGAAACCTCGGTGATCCAGGCCGAGGCCTTCAGCAGCGCCGAGGTACGCCATGGTCCCATGGCGCTGATCGACGCGCAGTACCCACTGCTGGTGTTCGCCCCCCGTGGCGTCGAGCAGGCCGGCCTGCTGCAACTGGCCACCGACATGCGCCAACGCGGCGCCCGGGTGCTGCTGGCGGCGCCGGCCGATATCGTCGGGCGCGACCTGACCCTGAGCTGCGCCGAGCATCCGGCCCTGGACCCGCTGCTGGCGATCCAGAGCTTCTACATAATGGCCGCGGCCCTGGCCGAGGCCCGTGGCCTGGACCCTGACCAGCCGCGTCACCTGAGCAAAGTGACCTGCACGCAGTGAAGCCGCGAGGAACGACGCATGCCCAACAATAACAAGATCATCCTCCATGCCCCGCTCGCCGGCCCGCAGGTACCGCTAGACCAGGTGCCGGACCCGGTATTCAGCAGCGGCACACTGGGCGACGGCGTCGCCATCGACCCGGTGAACGACGTGCTGCACGCGCCCTGCGCGGGCGAGGTGGTGCAACTGGCCCGCACCGGCCACGCACTGACCCTGCGCGCGGCCAACGGCGCGGAGGTCCTCCTGCATATCGGTGTCGACACCGTGCAGCTACAGGGCCGTGGTTTTTCGCCGCTGGTGGCGCTGGGTGACCAGGTAACCCAAGACCAACCGCTGATCCGCTTCGACATGGACCTGGTGGCACAGCACTGCGTCAGCCTGGTCACCGTGATGCTGATCAGCAATGGCCCGGGCTTTGGCCTCAAGCGTTTGGAGACCCGCTGCGCGCAGCTGGGCGTGGCCTTGCTGGAAGTCGAGGCCACGGGCAACACGGTGCAGGCGCAGGCGGCCAGCCATGAAAGCGCCCGAGGCCATGCCCGGGTCGCCCATCACGGCGGCCTGCACGCACGCCCTGCCGCCCTGCTGCGCCAGACTGCGCAAGGCTTCCAGAGCCAGGCCGTGCTGCGTTTCGCCGAGCGCGAGGCCGACCTCGGCAGCCTGGTGGCAGTCATGGGCCTGGGCGTTGGCGAAGGTGCCGAGGTCGAGCTGATCTGTCGCGGGCCGGATAGCCAGGCCGCGCTCCAGGCGTTGATCGCCGCCGTGCAGACCGCCTCGGTCAGCGAACACGCCGCCAAGCCGGCCCCCTTGCCAGCCATCAAGCCCTCGCCGAATGCCGAGCCGGGCATGCTCAACGGCGTCTGCGCCGCCCCAGGCCTGGCCTTGGGACCACTGGCACGCCTGGATGGCATCAGCCTGCCAGCGGACAGCGGCGACAACGACCCCGCCGAGCAGCACCAGGCACTGAACAGCGCCCTGGCCGAGGTCCGCCATGCCATCGACCGGGACTGGCGCCATCTGCCACGCGGCCAGGAAGACGCGGCGGCGATCCTCGAGGCCCACCTGGCGTTGCTCGACGATCCGGCCCTGCTCGGCGACGCCCGCCAGCACATCGCCAGTGGCGTTGCCGCCGGCCATGCCTGGAGCCACGCCATCGATACCCAGTGCCAGGTCCTGCGCAGCCTCGGCAACCCATTGCTGGCCGAGCGCGCCAACGACCTGTACGACCTGCAGCAACGGGTGCTGCGCGCCTTGCTCGGCGAAACCCGCCAGTTGCGCCTGCCGCCCTCGGCCATCGTCGTCGCCCACGAACTGACCCCCTCCGACCTGCTGCTGCTCGCCCGCCACGATGTCGCTGGGCTGTGCATGGCCGCCGGTGGGGCTACCTCGCACGTCGCCATCCTCGCCCGTGCGCGCGGCCTGCCGTGCCTGGTGGCCGTGGGCGAAGCGCTGCTCGAACTGCCTGCCGGCACGCCGCTGGTGCTGGATGCCGACCAGGGCCGCCTGGAAACCCAGGCCACCGCACAGCGCCTGGCCGAGGTCCAGCGCCAGGTGCAGCAGCGCCGCGAAATCCGCCAGCGCCAGCAGGCCGCCGCCCAGGCCAGCGCCCGCACCCGCGATGGCCAGCTGATCGAGGTGGCGGCCAACGTCGCCAGCGCCGAAGAGGCCGCCCAGGCCTTGGCCGAAGGCGCCGACGGCATCGGCCTGCTGCGCAGCGAATTCCTGTTCATCGACCGCCCCACCGCGCCCGACGAAGCCGAGCAACGCAGTGCCTACCAGGCAGTGCTCGACGCCATGGCCGAGCGCCCGGTGATCATCCGCACCATCGATGTGGGTGGCGACAAACAGCTCGACTACCTGCCGCTGCCCGCCGAGGCCAATCCGGTCCTGGGCTTGCGCGGCATCCGCCTGGGCCAGATGCGCCCGGAACTGCTCGACCAGCAACTGCGCGCGCTGCTGCAAGTCAGCCCGCAGCAGCGCTGCCGGATCATGCTGCCGATGGTCACCGAGGTCGATGAGCTGGTCGCCATCCGCCAGCGCCTGGACCGCCTGGCCGACGAACTCGGCGTGACCGCGCGCGCCGAACTGGGGGTGATGATCGAGGTGCCCGCCGCGGCGCTGCTCGCCGAGCGCCTGGCCGAACATGCCGACTTCTTCTCCATCGGCACCAACGACCTGTCGCAGTACACCCTGGCCATGGACCGTGACCATGCCGGGCTGGCGGCGCGGGTCGATGCCCTGCACCCGGCGCTGCTGCGCCTGATCGAGCTGACCTGCCAGGGCGCGGCAAAGCATGATCGTTGGGTGGGTGTATGCGGCGCGTTGGCGTCCGACCCACTGGCCACCCCGGTGCTGGTCGGCCTGGGCGTGGCCGAACTGTCGGTCAGCGCGCCGCAGATCGGTGAGATCAAGGCCCTGGTCCGCCAGCTCGACGCCAGTGCCTGTCGCCGCTTCAGCCAAGGCCTGCTGGGCCTGTCCAGCGCCGCCGCGGTACGCCAGGCCTGCCGCGACTTCGCCGCCCTGGCCCATGCCCAACCCGCCGCCGCCGCGGCCCTACAACAATAATCGGAGCGCACCATGTACCAGCACTTCATCCAGGGCCTGCAACGGCTGGGCCGCGCCTTGATGCTGCCCATCGCCATCCTGCCCATCGCCGGCCTGCTGCTGCGCCTGGGCGATACCGACCTGCTCGACATCGCCCTGGTGCATGACGCCGGGCAAGCGATCTTCGCCAACCTGGCACTGATCTTCGCCGTCGGCATTGCAGTGGGCTTCGCCCGCGACAACAACGGCACCGCCGGGCTTGCCGGCGCCATCGGCTACCTGGTGCTGGTGGCGACGCTGAAGGTGATCGATCCGCAGATCGACATGGGCATGCTCGCCGGCATCATCTGCGGCTTGCTCGGTGGCGGCCTGTACAACCGTTTCAAGGACATCCAGCTGCCGGACTACCTGGCGTTCTTCGGCGGCCGGCGCTTCGTGCCGATCGCCACCGGGGTGTCGGCGGTGTTCCTCGGCCTGCTGTTCGGCTTGATCTGGCCGCCGATCCAACACGGCATCAACGCGCTCGGCCAACTGATGCTGGAGAGCGGCAGCATCGGCGCATTCTTCTTCGGCGTGCTCAACCGGCTGCTGATCATCACCGGCCTGCACCATATCCTCAACAACCTGGTGTGGTTCGTCTTCGGCAGCTTCCAGGCGGCCAGCGGGCAAGTGGTCACCGGCGACCTGGCGCGTTATTTTGCCGGCGATCCGAACGCCGGGCAGTTCATGACCGGCATGTTCCCGATGATGATCTTCGGTTTGCCCGCCGCCTGCCTGGCCATGTACCGCCATGCCCTGCCGGGCCGACGCAAGCTGATCGGCGGGGTGCTGTTGTCGATGGCGCTGACCTCGGCGCTGACCGGGGTGACCGAGCCGATCGAATTCGCCTTCATGTTCCTGGCGCCACTGCTGTACCTGATCCATGCCGTGCTGACCGGGCTGTCCATGGCCATCTGCGACCTGCTGGGCATCCGCCTGGGCTTCACCTTCTCCGGCGGCGCCATCGACATGGCCCTGGGCTGGGGACGCTCGAGCAACGGCTGGCTGGTGTTCCCGGTGGGTGTGCTGTATGGCCTGCTCTACTACTTCGTGTTCGACTTCTGTATTCGCCGCTTCGACCTGAAGACACCGGGGCGTGAGGAGCAGCCCGCCACGCAGAACGAGAGTGATATCAATAGCTCTCGCGCCCGACGCTTCATCGACGCCCTCGGCGGCGCCGTCAATCTGAGTGGCGTGGATGCCTGCACCACCCGTTTGCGCCTGGTCGTGGTCGATCGCAATCTGGCAGACGACCAGGCGCTGAAAGCGCTTGGCGCCATGGCGGTGGTCCGCCCCGGTAGCGGCGGCAGCCTGCAAGTGGTGGTGGGGCCGATGGCCGACGCATTGGCGGACGAGATTCGCAGCGAGCTGCCTCATGCCCTGGCGCCGATCAGCACCACCGAGCGCACCTGTGCCGACGCTCTTCCAACGTTGCCCAAGGAAGCCTGGTTGCAAGCATTGGGAGGGCACGACAACCTGAGCAAGGTAGAGTGCGTGGCGCACAGCCGGGTAAGGTTGCAGGTCAAGGACGATACCCGGGTACAACGTGAACAGCTCGTCGCACTAGGCTGCCAAGGCATCAGCCCACAGGCAGGTGGCGTCTGGCACCTGCTGATGGGGTCACAGGCTCGGGCCCTGAGCCTGGCCCTGCAGCGCTGACCTATCCTGAAGGATGGCCGAAGATTCGTCAGGTGCTCGACCTGCCGGCCTCGGCCCCTCTACACTGTAGGCAAATTCAACATTGTGCGTGCGCAATGCAAGAGGTAGCCCGTAGCTTCAGTCCTGCATAGCCGTAGGGCAGTGGTTCCATATTTTTCTACCACCGCCAACAGCTCAACCTGAGCGTCCCCATTTATTGATAAGGGATGCTCCCATGAACGACCTGCAAACCTCCCCCGTGCTGGAAAGCACATTCGCCCTGGACCAGCTCACCCACATTGCCAACGATATGGACGAACATCAGTTCGCACTCCTGTTCAAACCCATCTTTGGTAGCGACATATCCGAATCGATCTACCTGGACATCTGGCAGGCACTGCGTGACGGCACGTTCCAGGGGCCTGCATACACCGTGGCCGAGCAAAGCGAAGCGTTTCGCAGCGCTCGCTATGACCACGAGAATGACACGCTGCTTGTCACCCGCGATGTCATCGAGCTGGCCCTGAACCAGCCAAATACTTCTCCTGGCCTGCTGCTGGCGTTGATCGGTGGGTTCGGCCAATACCTGGCGGACTACATCCACACCAAGCGCTTCGCCAAAGATGAAACCGACTTACCCGAGCTGGAGGTCGAGGATACCAAGGAGGCAGGATCGAAATATGCGAGCCTGATGGCATTCCTGGACAGCTCTCCCACAGACGGTACAGAGTTTGCCCATTACACCCAGAACGATCTGCCGGCGCCGTTGGTCTTGGACCTGAGTGATGCACCAGATCTTAAAGAAATTCTTCCCAAGCCCCCTCTACAATTTAGCGTAGGCGACGGCGGTCACGAGACGATCGAGCACGTGCTCAAGGAAGTCGGCTTTGATGACCAGGAAATCAAGTCCATCTATTTTGGCAACTGGCTGCGCGATCACTCGCAACTGGTAGATCCCAAGTTGGTCAGGCGCGAAGATGAGCCAAGGAATTTCCCCAACCAGTTTTCCCGGAAAGCACTCACTGAAATCGTCGATATCCTGGCGGCCAAGGCATTCCGTAGCCAACTGAATGACGATGAAAAGCAAGATGATTTCCGAGTATCACCTGAAATCCTGGGGGTCTATAAGGCCTCCGAGCACATCGATAACCCCACCAACCACGATGAGTCACCTGTCGACCCGACAGAAATCGATCCTGACTTCGAGGAACCGGTGCTTCCGGGCACCGAAAGGACAGGGGTGTATTACACAAGCTCGATGAAGGTGTACATCGAAAAGCCGATTGTACAAATGCGCGCCAAGATCTGGGAGGCTGCCAGGGAGGGCAAGACCGCCGCCGGCATGCGTGCCTTCGGTGAGGCGCTGCATATATTGGAAGACTACTTCGCGCATTCCAACTTCGTGGAATTGAGCCTGCACAAACAAGGGCGTACCCAAGTACTGCCCTGGACGACTAAAGCCAAATGCGAACATGGCCTGCCGGTGGTCACCGGCCTGTTCTCCGGTACAGATATTCTCGGCAGCCTGGCCGAGCCATTGGGCAAGGCACTGTTCCCCGATAAATATCCGGACTTCAAGGAGATCGCCCCTGGCTACCGCAGCCCCTCCGAGAAAATCCTGCTGATTCTGCTCGGTGAGCTGGAAAGCCCGATGTGGCTGGATGCTTTCAACAAGCTACTGGCATTGCGCGACCGATTTGCCGACAATCCACTGTTCAGGTTCGTCCGACGCGTGGCCTGGACCTTGCTGTTGCCGCTGAATCTGATTCGCTACTACGGTCGCGACCTTTTCCAGAAATTGTTCCAGTGGCTGGGAGACCGCGTAGGTAAGGAACAGGCGCGGTGGGATCGCAATCCCAACATCGACGCCGATGTCGACGCCACCCACTCACAATTGTCCAAAGATCATGATTCGCATCCGCTCTTCGAACTGGCGACCGATATGGCGCGCCATGCGGTCAAGCAGGTTGGTAAAGAAATGTTCAAATTCTGGAATGGTGAAATCGAATACCCGCCGGTGCAGCTGGCCCATGACTTCATCTGCCACCCCTTTGACTCATGCTGGCAGGACAAACTTGTAGTCGAGTGGTTGAAAGAACATGAAAAAGAACTTGAGTCAGTCAGTGCCTTCGACAGCCTGAAGAAGATCTCCGCAACACAAATCGATGTCTTCTTGAAAAGGCTTAAGGCATTGGATATAAATTCGACGCACAGGGCCTGACGGCAAGTGCTGAAAAACAACAGGGTGGACTTTCGTCCACCCTGTCGATCTACTCACCCAGCAACTAATACACGCTCAGAAATCCAGCAAACGCCAGACCTCGTAAGCCGGTGTCTCGTACGGATGGCTCTGCTTGAGCGCGGCGACAACCTGAGCGATCAGCTCATCAGCCACAACCAGCTCCACCTTCCACTCCTCGACCACCTCGACCTGGCCGCTCTGTCCAATGTACGGCTGGCTGCCGTCCAATGGGCGGAACTGGCCCTGGCCGAGGGTCTGCCAGGCGCAGTGGTCATAGTCGCCGATACGTCCGCCGCCAGCGGCGAACACAGCGGCCTTGACCACCTCGACATGGCTGTCGGGGACGAAGAAGGCGAGCTTGTACACGCCTTAGTTCACCCAGACGCGCGCGTTGCGGAACATGCGCATCAGTGCCGCGTCTTCCTGCCACTCATCCGGGCGCCAGGAGTTCTGCACGGCGCGGAACATCCGCTCCGGGTGCGGCATCATGATGGTCACGCGGCCGTCGCGGCTGGTCAGGCCGGTGATCCCGCGCGGCGAGCCGTTCGGGTTGGCCGGATAGGCTTCGGTGACCTTGCCATGGTTGTCGACGTAGCGCAGGGCCACGCAACCGGACAGGTCGGCTTCGAGCAGCGCTTCTTCGCTGGCGAACTCGGCATGGCCTTCACCGTGGGCGATGGCGATCGGCATGCGCGAACCGGCCATGCCCTGCAGGAAGATCGAGTTGGACTTCTGCACCTCGACCATGGCCACGCGCGCCTCGAACTGCTCCGAGCGGTTGCGCACGAAGTGCGGCCAATACTCGGTGCCCGGGATCAGCTCGTGCAGGTTGGACATCATCTGGCAACCGTTGCACACGCCCAGGGCGAAGCTGTCGGTACGCTCGAAGAAGGCCTGGAAGGCATCGCGGGCACGGGCGTTGAACAGCGCCGACTTGGCCCAGCCTTCACCGGCGCCCAGCACGTCGCCGTAGGAGAAGCCACCGCAGGCTACCAGGCCCTTGAACGCTTCGAAGTCGACGCGGCCAGAGAGGATGTCGCTCATGTGCACGTCGACGGCGGCGAAGCCGGCACGGTCGAAGGCCGCGGCCATCTCGACCTGGCCGTTGACGCCCTGCTCGCGCAGGATCGCCACTTGCGGGCGCACGCCTTTCTTGATGTACGGCGCGGCAATGTCTTGGTTGACGTCATAGCCCAGCTTGACCGACAGGCCTGGGTTGTCTTCCTCGAGCAGCAGGTTGAACTCCTGGTCGGCGCAATCGGCGTTGTCACGCAGGCGCTGCACCTGGTAGCTGGTCTCGGCCCATTGGCGCTGCAGCAGGCGACGCTCGCCCTTGAACAGCTCTTCGCCTTCGAACTGGATCAGCACTTCACCGTTATTGATCGGCTGGCCGATCACGGCAACGCAATCTTCGCCCAGGCCTGCGGCGCTGAACTGCGCCAACACGTCTGGCGTGGCGTCCTGGCGGACCTGGATCACCGCGCCCAGCTCTTCGTTGAAGAGGATGGCCGCGACTTTCTCACGCT
This sequence comes from Pseudomonas xantholysinigenes, assembly GCF_014268885.2. Taxonomy (NCBI): domain Bacteria; kingdom Pseudomonadati; phylum Pseudomonadota; class Gammaproteobacteria; order Pseudomonadales; family Pseudomonadaceae; genus Pseudomonas; species Pseudomonas xantholysinigenes. The sequence continues at coordinate 4,375,345 of NZ_CP077095.1, forward strand.
TGCTGGTCAGGTTGCCCAGTTCCAGGTCAAGGCCGCAGTGGCCGGCAAAGGCCATTTCCAGCACGGTGGTCATCAGGCCGCCGTCGGAACGGTCGTGGTAGGCCAGCAAGTGACCGTCTTCGTTCAGGCCCTGGATCACGGCGAAGAACGCCTTGAGGTCCTCGGCGTCGTCGACGTCCGGCGCCTGAGCCGCCAGCTTGCCGTGGGTCTGGGCAAGGATCGAGGCGCCCATGCGGTTCTGGCCACGGCCCAGGTCGATCAGGATCAGGTCGGTTTCGCCCTTGTCCATGCGCAGTTGCGGGGTCAAGGTCTTGCGAATGTCGGTGACCGGGGCGAAGCCGGTGATGATCAGCGACATCGGCGAGGTGACGCTCTTCTGCTCGCCCGCCTCGCTCCACTGGGTCTTCATCGACATCGAGTCTTTGCCGACCGGGATGGTGATGCCCAGCTCCGGGCACAGCTCCATGCCGACGGCCTTGACGGTGTCGTACAGGCGGGCATCTTCACCCGGGTGACCGGCAGCGGACATCCAGTTGGCCGACAGCTTGATGTCGGACAGCTTCTCGATGCGCGAGGCGGCCAGGTTGGTCAGGGTCTCGCCGATCGCCATGCGCCCGGAAGCCGGGGCGTCGAGCAGGGCCAGCGGAGTGCGCTCGCCCATGGCCATGGCTTCACCGGTGTAGACGTCGAAGCTGGTGGCGGTCACGGCGCAGTCGGCCACCGGCACCTGCCACGGGCCGACCATCTGGTCGCGGGCCACGAGGCCGGTAATGGTGCGGTCGCCGATGGTGATCAGGAAGCTCTTGCTGGCCACGGCCGGGTGACGCAGGACGCGCTCGACCGAGTCGTTCAGGTCCAGGGTGCTCGGGTCGAATTCATCGCCCAGTTCCGCTTCGCGGGTGACCGAACGGTGCATGCGCGGCGGCTTGCCCAGCAGTACATCCAGCGGCATGTCCACCGGGGTGTTGTCGAAGTGGCTGTCGGTAACGGTCAGGTGTTTCTCTTCGGTGGCCTCGCCAACCACGGCGAACGGGCAGCGCTCACGCTCGCAGATGGCCTGGAAGCGCTCGAAGTCCTCGGCGCTGACCGCCAGCACGTAACGCTCCTGCGATTCGTTGGACCAGATCTCGTGCGGGGCCATGCCCGGCTCGTCGTTAGGTACGTTGCGCAGCTCGAAGCGGCCACCGCGGCCACCGTCGTTGACCAGCTCGGGGAAGGCGTTGGAAATACCACCGGCACCGACGTCGTGGATGAAGGCGATCGGGTTCTTGTCGCCCAGCTGCCAGCAGCGGTCGATGACCTCCTGGCAACGGCGCTCCATTTCCGGGTTTTCACGCTGCACCGAGGCAAAATCCAGGTCGGCGGAGCTAGCACCGGTGGCCACCGACGAGGCGGCGCCGCCGCCCAGGCCGATGAGCATGGCTGGGCCGCCAAGCACGATCAGCTTGGCGCCGACGGTGATCTCGCCCTTCTGCACGTGGTCTTCACGGATGTTGCCCATGCCGCCGGCGAGCATGATCGGCTTGTGGTAGCCACGGACTTCCTCGCCGTGCGGGGTGTTGATGCCCTGCTCGAAGGTACGGAAGTAACCGGTCAGCGCCGGACGGCCGAATTCATTGTTGAACGCGGCGCCGCCCAGTGGGCCTTCGATCATGATGTCGAGGGCATCGACGATGCGCTCGGGTTTGCCGTATGGCTTCTCCCAAGGCTGCTCGAAGCCGGGGATACGCAGGTTGGACACGGTAAAGCCGGTCAGGCCGGCCTTGGGCTTGGCGCCACGGCCGGTGGCGCCTTCGTCGCGGATCTCGCCGCCGGAGCCGGTGGAGGCGCCGGAGAACGGGGCGATGGCGGTCGGGTGGTTGTGGGTCTCGACCTTCATCAGGATGTGCACCGGCTCCTGCACCGCGCCGTACTGGCGGGTCTCAGGATTCGGGAAGAAGCGCCCGGCAACGCTACCGACGATCACCGAGGCGTTGTCCTTGTACGCGGACAGCACACCTTCGTTGTGCATCTGGTAGGTGTTCTTGATCATGCCGAACAGGCTCTTCTCCTGCGCCTGGCCGTCGATGTCCCAGCTGGCGTTGAAGATCTTGTGGCGGCAGTGCTCGGAGTTGGCCTGGGCGAACATCATCAGTTCGATGTCGTTCGGGTTGCGCTTGAGCCCCTGGAAAGCGTTGACCAGGTAGTCGATTTCGTCTTCGGCCAGGGCCAGGCCCAGGTCGGTGTTGGCTTGCGCCAGGGCGGCGCGGCCACCGGCGAGGATATCCACCGAGGTCATCGGCTTGGGCTGGGCGTGGCTGAACAGGTCGGCGGCGTCTTCCAGCTTGGCCAGCACGCGCTGAGTCATGCGGTCGTGCAGCTCGGCGGCGAGCACCTGGGCGTCGGCGTCGGAAATGTTACCAGCGACGTAGTAGGCGATGCCGCGCTCCAGGCGCTGGATCGACTGCAGGCCACAGTTGTGGGCGATGTCGCTGGCCTTGGATGCCCAAGGCGAGATGGTGCCCAGACGCGGCACTACCAGGAACAGGCGGCCAGTCGGCTCCTGCACCGGCACGCTCGGGCCGTACTTGAGCAGACGGCCCAGCACCTGCTGCTGGTCGGCGGTCAGCTCGCCGTCGACGTCGGCGAAATGGGCGAATTCGGCATACAAACCAGTAACAGCGGGGACTTTCTGGCTCAGTTGCTCGAGTAACTTACCGTGGCGAAAGGCAGAAAGGGCAGGAGCGCCGCGCAGGATCAACATCGTCGGGACAGCCTCAGGAAGGGGTGTGCTTAGAGGCCGTGCATTCTAGCCTAATTCGCAGGCTTTCGGCACCCGCTCAAAGCCAATGCTGCCGGGCGGTGGAACCGGACTTGCGGGTCAAAAAAGCAGCTACAAGCTGCAAGCTCCAAGCCACAAGAAAAAAGCGGGTATGCATGCCCTGCTTTTGCTTGCAGCTTGCAGCTTGTCACTTGCAGCTCAGGTCAGCTAGCAGACCTGCCAACCATTGTCGAGATATGGCACCGCCGGTCCTTTGCGTATACTGCACCCTATGCTCGCCCACACTGCTTTGCGCCAGCGTTGCGCCAAATGGCTCTTCGCAACCGGACTCTTCCTGATGCTCGGTGCCTGTGTTGAAAAACCCAGCACCCTCGAACGCGTCAAGGAGGATGGCGTATTGCGCGTGATTACCCGCAACAGCCCGGCCACCTATTTCCAGGACCGTAACGGCGAGACCGGCTTCGAGTACGAACTGGTCAAGCGCTTCGCCGACGACCTGGGGGTGAAGCTCGAGATCGAGACCGCCGACAACCTCGACGAGCTGTTCAACCAGCTGGGCAAGCCCTCCGGCCCGGTGCTGGCCGCCGCCGGCCTGGTCAGCAGCGAACGCCGCGCCAGCCAGGCGAAGTTCTCCCATCCCTACCTCGAGGTGACCCCGCAGGTCATCTACCGCAACGGTCGCTCGCGCCCCACCGACGCCAAGGGCCTGGTGGGCAAGAAGATCGTGGTGCTCAAGGGCAGCAGCCACGCCGACCAGTTGGCCGAGCTGAAGAAGCAGTACCCTGGCCTGGAATACGAAGAGTCCGACGCCGTCGAGGTGGTCGACCTGCTGCGCATGGTCGACGAAGGCCAGATCGACCTGACCCTGGTCGACTCCAACGAACTGGCCATGAACCAGGTGTACTTCCCCAACGTGCGCGTGGCCTTCGACCTGGGCGACACCCGCGACCAGCGCTGGGCCGTGGCGGCCGGCGAAGACAACAGCCTGCTCAACGAAGTCAACGAATTCCTCGACAAGTCGCAGAAGAACGGCACCCTGCAACGCCTGAAGGACCGCTACTACGGCCATGTCGACGTGCTCGGCTATGTCGGCGCCTACACCTTCGCCCAGCACCTGCAGCAACGCCTGCCCAAGTACGAGAAGCACTTCAAGGCCTCGTCGAAGGTCGAACAGGTGGACTGGCGCCTGCTGGCCGCCATCGGCTACCAGGAATCGATGTGGCAGCCCGAGGTGACCTCCAAGACCGGCGTGCGCGGCCTGATGATGCTCACCCAGCGCACCGCCCAGGCCATGGGCGTGTCCAACCGCCTGGACCCCAGGCAGAGCATCCAGGGCGGCGCCAAGTACTTCATGCTGGTCAAGGACCAGCTCGACGCCAGCATCAAGGAGCCGGACCGCACCTGGTTCGCCCTGGCCGCCTACAACGTCGGCAGCGGCCACCTGGAAGACGCCCGCACCCTGGCCCGGCGCGAAGGCCTGAACCCGAACAAGTGGCTGGATGTGAAGAAGATGCTGCCGCGCCTGTCGCAGAAGCAGTGGTACAGCAAGACCAAGTACGGCTACGCCCGTGGCGGCGAGCCGGTGCATTTCGTGGCCAACATCCGTCGTTACTACGACATCCTCACCTGGGTCACGCAGCCGCAGCTCGAAGGCCAGACGCCTACCGGCAACCTGCAGGTGCCGGGGATCAACAAGGACAAGCCAGCGGAGCAGCCGGCGCCGATGTGAGCAGGGCATGTCCTGGCGCCTGCCGTGGCCCTTTCGCGGGTAAACCCGCTGCCACAGGGCGCGCACCCGAGCATGGAACCTGTGGGAGCGGGTTTACCCGCGAAAGGGCCAGCAGGCTGCCTGAGCGCTAGGCCTTCGCCCGCCGGGCCTTGAAGAACTCACTCAGGATCGCCCCGCATTCCTCGGCCAGCACCCCGCCCTCGACCATCACCCGATGATTGAGAAAGCCCTGGGCAAAGAACTGTCCCTGGCTCTGCACGATCCCCGCCTTGGGCTCCAGCGCCCCGTAGACCACCCGCGCCACCCGCGAATGGACGATCAGCCCCGCGCACATGCTGCACGGCTCCAGCGTCACGTACAGGGTGCTGCCCGGTAGCCGGTAGTTGCTGGCGGCTTTGGCCGCGGCGCGAATCGCTACCATTTCAGCATGGGCGCTGGGGTCGCTGTCGACGATCGGCCGATTGAAACCCTGGCCAATCACCTGGCCATGCTGCACCAGCACCGCCCCCACCGGCACTTCGCCCATGGCCGCGCCTTGGGCGGCCAGGTCCAGGGCCAGGCGCATGAATTCCTGGTCGCGGCTGCGATTGATGATCTGCGGGCGCATCAGACCACCGCGATCGCGGCCATCAGGCCGGTTTCCATATGGTCGATGACGTGGCAGTGGAACATCCAGGTCCCCGGGTTATCGGCCACCAGCGCCACCTGGGCACGCTCGTTCTTGCCCAGCAGGTAGGTATCGGTGAACCAAGGCTCGACGATCTTGCGGCGATTGGAGGCGATCACCTTGAAACTCATGCCATGCAGATGGATCGGGTGCTGGTACTGGGTCATGTTCTTCAGTTCGAAGATGTAGCTCTTGCCCTTGTGCAGCGTGGCGATGGGGCGGTCGGCGCAGGTCTTGTCGGTGATGTCCCAGGCCTGGCCGTTGATCTGCCACAGGCTCGGTGGCTTGCCGTTGTCGGTGTTCACCGAAACCTTGCCGGCCCACTCGAAATTGAAGTTGAGCTTCTCGGCATTCTCCAGATCCGGCTCGGCGATGGGGTTGGCCGGTAACGCCTTGGGCCAATTGCCCGGCGTCTCGCTGCTGGCCACCGAACGCAGGGTGCCCAGGCGCACGAAGCCATCGCGCAGGGAGATTTCCTCGCCGGCCTCGGGAATCCGGATCGCCAGGCAAATGCGCATGCCCGGGCCAAGCCAGTAGTCTTCGTCCAGCGGACGCGGGGTGATCGGGTTGCCATCGAGGGCGTAGATCATCGCCTCGCAGTTGCCCTTGAGGTTGAGGCGGTAGGTCCAGGTGTTGTCCAGGTTCAACAGGCGCACCCGCACCACCTGCCCGGCAGGCAGTTCGGTGACGGCGTCGGCCTGGCCGTTGATGGTGATCAGGCGCCCGGCGGTGCCGTTGCGCGCGGCCTCGCGCGGTACGCTGAAGGGCATCCAGGCGCCCTGCTCGTCGACATGCCAGGTCTTCAGGCTGAGCGTGCGCTCGTGGACGAAGCCGGTGGGCTCGCGCTCCTCGACGATCAGCGGGCCGACCAGGCCGCGCCCCAGTTCCTCGGAACTGCTGACATGCGGGTGGTACCAGTAGCTGCCGGCATCCGGCACACGGAACTTGTAGTCGAAGAATTCGCCCGGCTTGACCGGCAACTGCGAGACATAGGGCACGCCGTCCATCTCCAGCGGCAGACGGATGCCATGCCAATGGATGGTGGTTTCCACCGGCAAGTGGTTGATGAAGCGCACACGCAACCAGGTGCCCTGGCGCACCCGCAATTCGGTGCCCGGCGCCGAGGGGCCGAAGGCCCAGGCCTCGGTCTTGTAGCCGGGCACCAGTTCGACGTCCAGCGGCGCGGCGATCAACTCATAATCGTGCCCGGCGTTGTCATCCTCGACCTTGCCCAGCCAGTAGCGCGCCGCGCCGCCGGCGCCCAGGCCTACCACCACGAGGCCGGTAAGGCCCTTGAGCATTTGTCGACGGGTAAAGGACATCGGTGCGGGTACCTCATTTTGGCGCGGTCAGTCTGCCAGCAGGCCTGGCAATGAAGGGCGAATACGATACACCTGCATTTGCGAAAGATTAAGTGAACAATCGTATCGAGGCAGCAGGTCGACTCATTTGCTGGCCAGCAAGCCGCGCAACAGCAGGTCCAGTGCCTCCAGGCTCTGCGCCAGGCGCGCATCCCCAACCTCCCCTTGGGCAATCCACACCGCTGCTTCGGCCAGGCTGCCGTAGATCAGCGCCGCCAGGGCCCGCGGCTCGGCCTGGACCATCACGCCCTCCTCGACCAGGCGCTGGACCAGTCGCTGCATGGTCCCCAGGCAGTGTTGGTGCGACGCTTGGGACGCGCCGCCGAGCACCGCGCGGGCATCGCGCAGCACGATGCGTTGGATATCCGGCTCCAGTGCCATCTCCAGGTAGGCCCGGCAACGACGGCGGAAACCGTCCCAGGCATCGCTCGCGGTGTCGGTGATGCTGTTCAGGCGCACGTCCACTTCGCCATCGATCTGCTCCACCACGGCGGCCAGCAAGCCTTGCTTGTCGCCGAAATGGTGATACAGCGCGCCGCGGGTCAACCCCGCGCGGGCGGTCAGGTCGTCCATCGAAGTGCCGACATAGCCATGCTCACTGAATACCTGGCGCGCCGTGGACAGCAGCGTGGCACGGGTTTCTTCCATCTCGGCGCGGGTGCGTCGGACCATCCTGCCTCTCCTTTACCTACGGATTGCATGATTGCTTACATTCAAAGCGTATGTATATGATCTATTCATACGCGCTGCACGTATTCTCCCCAAGCCCCCTCACCGTGACAAGGGACTGAATCATGAGCACCTCCACGCTTGCCCCAATCGCCACCCCACGCCACCCCTGGCTCGCGGTCGGCGCGACCGGCCTGGCCACCTTCTCGGTAGTGACCACGGAAATGCTGCCCGTGGGGCTGCTGACCCCGATCGCCAACGCCTTGGGCACCAGCACCGGTTCCGTCGGCCTGACCCTGACCTTGCCCTCGCTGCTGGCGGCCCTGTTCGCGCCAGTGGTGGTGGTGGCCGCCGGTGGCATGGACCGACGGCGGATCCTGTGCGGCCTGCTGGTTCTGCTGGTGCTCGCCAACCTCGCCTCGGCGCTGGCGCCGGGCATCAGCTGGCTGTTGGCGGCGCGGGTGTTGGTCGGCTTCTGCATCGGCGGCATCTGGGCGATAGCCGGCGGCCTGGCCACGCGCCTGGCCCCCGAGCACGCCATCGGCCTGGCCACGGCAATCATTTTCGGCGGCGTGGCCGCCGCCTCGGTGCTGGGCGTCCCGCTCGGCGCGCTGATCGGCGAACTGGCCGGCTGGCGCTGGGCGTTCGCGGCCATGGCGGTGCTCGGCCTATTGGCGTTGATGCTGCTGATTGCCTTGTTGCCCCCACTGCCCGTCACCAGCGCCATCACACCCGGCGATTTTTTCGCGCAATCCGGCAACCGCGCCCTGCAAGCGGGGCTGTTGTTGACCCTGCTACTGGTGGCCGGGCATTTCATGGCATTCACCTTCGTGCGTCCGCTCTTGCTGTCGCTGTCCGGCTTCGACGGGCCATGGATCGGCGCCTTGCTGTTCGCCTACGGGATCGCCGGCCTGCTCGGCAACTTTCTGGTCGGCCTGATGGCGGCCAAACGGCTGGGCATGACCCTGGCGCTGATCGCGCTGGGGTTGCTGCTGGTACCCCTGGTCTTCCTCGGCATTGGCAACGCGCCTGTCGGTGGCGGTATCGCCTTGCTGGCCTGGGGCCTGGCCTATGGCGGGGTATCGGTGGGCCTGATGACCTGGATGATCAAGGCAGCGCCGGCCGCCGTGGAAGTGGCCACGGCCCTGTTCATTGCCCTGTTCAATGTCGGCATTGCCCTGGGCTCATGGGCCGGGGGCCAGATCGTCGACCACTATGCGCTGCAGCACTTGCTGTGGCTCACGGCGACGGTCTTCGCCGCGGCGCTGCTGCTGACCCTGACCCAGGGGGCACGTCAGGCCAGCAGGGTCGGCGACTGCTGCTGACAAAAAGCAAAAGCCCGCCAATAGGCGGGCTTTTGCGGTTATCGAGTGCCGACCGTGGCCGACTGCTCGATCATTCCCACTCTATTATCAACTGACGACGTAAACACCTTTAAACAAGATCTTTAAAGCCACCACCATTGGTCAATACCATTATAAGTGCCATGCTTCGCACTCCATTGATCTGGCGGTGCGTGGGTAGGGTATAGCTCTAGCTACCCGCCCGCGACTGGCTGCGCAGAGACTCGACTGCGGCCTCAAGCAGCTTCTCATCGGGCATGAGGGTGCCCCACTCCCTCCAGAAGTCTCGTGTCGCGCTATCAGGCTTCACTCGAGGTTTGTCCAGTTTGATTCGCGTGGGGAGAAGTACAGCATCACCCAGTAGGAGAGCTTCGCCCGTGTCGAGCAGAGGAAGCATAGCCGTCAAGCCAACTAGAGAATCTGGCATTAGCCTCTTGATGACATTCTGATCGCTGTCGTTCGTCAGTCTGAGGGCTAGGAAATTATTGCATTGAGAGAGGATCGTTCGGCTGACATCCGATGGCCTCTGGCTCACCACAAGTAAGGAGAACCCATACTTTCGCCCTTCCTTTGCTATGCGCTCAAATGACCATAGGGCCTGTCGTTGGACGGCGTCAGCGTCATCCTTAACTGGCAGATAGAGGTGAGCCTCATCGCAAAGCAATGTGATCGGCGTGCGAGCATCCGAGGTCATCCAAAACTGGACGTCGTAAAGCAAACGGGCCAGTGTCCCAGTGACGACAGGAAGCACATCAGCCGGTACCTCGGAGAAATCAATGATCTTAATCCCATTATTTGAATCAGCGCGAAGAAGCTTTACGATCTGCTTTGCTAGCCATCCGTAATCCAACGACTCTCGTGGTGGCGAGAACATAAAGCCATATCGACGATCCTCTAGCTTTGCCTCCAGTCGGGAAATGAAACGCGTGAGCTTATCTTCCCATTCACCTTTAACGGCGTTACCCGTTGCCCCAATCCCTTTCTTGGTATTGTCGACCTTCAATCGAGCAACCAAGTCGGATACTGCGTAAGGGATTGGGGAGTCGACTGTGAATGTCTCTTTAACTTTCGCCTTGCCCGAAGCATCCAGGGTCATTCCCTTCAGTTCACGCACGTGCCGGGTAAAGCGAGAGGCTTGGTTGGGAGCGTTCTGATCACTGCGGTCCAAGACCATCGACAGCATCTCGTCACGGTTAAGCAGCCAGTATGGAAGAAACAACGCATCATCCGTAGGCGCAGCTAAGTCGCTAGGTCCCGCGATCCGAAACCGTTGCGCAAACCCGCCTTTGCTTTCGTCCGCGAGCGGTTGGTATTCGCCATGCATGTCGAAAACCACTATGTTGGGAAACTTGAGTTTGGCTGCCCTCTCAAGGATGAGCGCAACTGCCCAACTCTTGCCGGACCCGGTACTGCCGAGGATCGCAGCATGTCGTTGAAAAAATTTGTCACCGCTAGCGATCGCTTCAGCGCTTCGGTCGGCGACGAAAGTACCTAGCTTTAAGCGCTCGTCGTCCGAGAGGTCTGCACCCAAAATGCCCATGAAGCGTTGTAAGTTAGCTCCTTCGATGACGAAGCACTCCCGATCAATCTGAGGGAAGCTATCTGCTCCGCGCTTAAAAGTGTTTGATTTGTCACCATCAATCGTCCGATACGTACCGATAACAAAAGCCTGCATGTGATCAGCAGGCGAGACCGTCAGCGTTCCAAAATCACCATCTGCTGGGTCGGGAAGCTCCTCACGGAGTGAACGTGTAACCCGATCAGCCATCGCGATCAGGAACTCAGCCTGTGTCACCCCCCTAATCGCAATGAGCTGCCCAATACCAACACGTGTCAGCATTTCGGAGTTGTTGACGTCAATGGCTACACGGCTGGTGTCAACACCGGCGACGCGTCCAATTTGATCATTATCTGTAAAGTCAAGCGCTGCACCAGTCATGCGGATAGAACTCCTTTCACGAATCCGTCTAGGTCCCAATAATCGACATCGGGATAAAAATTTTCTGCGCCGTCGATGATGAAACGGGTGCCAAGAATGCCACCCTCCTGGTGAAACTCTGCCGCGATCACGTTTTTGTGCCCGATGGCCAACTCCCGCGCCTTAGGAGAAAGCCAATAGGTCAAGATTACGGTCTTCACACCTGACTTGATCCGCGGGGTCAGATGCGTTTCTAAATGATCGTCATTGAAGCCGTAACCGAGAATCAGAAAATAGCGAGCCTTGTCGATAGCATCGTTGGCTTTTTCACGGTGCTTATCGAACGGGCTCTCGTAACCGCTCCTGAATTTGTTTAGCCCCGGCGTGATGATGAGTCGAGGAAGCGGCAGTGATCCTGCGTAGCGTACCGGATTGCCTTCACGGTGATACCAGTCAAGACTACCGTGCGGTTTGTAGACGTTTGCCTTTGGCGCGAATTTGTACCGTACATTCTTACCGACTAGTTTGACGCTACGGCAGAAGCCCCAGTAGCTATCTTGAGGATCAAGCCGCGCAGCAAAATGGCCAGAGAACATCGTGTCAACACCTAGCCCAGCCTCTTCGCAGGCAAGCTCAACAAGACGGTCATAGTTCGTCGTCACGATTGATATCCCTGTATCCGGTTTCAACAGATGGGGGATAAGCCTGGTTAGACGAAGGGTCTTTGCGTTGCAGAACACCTCGGAAATAATCCCCGTTTCGGCAGAAGCAATAAAATCGCCCGTGCTTTGCACGATAGCCGCCTCAAGGGATGGCGTTGGAGCATGTTTTAGCAACGCAGCTTCCAGCCCCTCAGTTTCAATGAGCGGATAGATCTCTTGCCAAAGGTTGTTATCGTCCGCGGAGAGGCTCGCTGGAATATGCGTGACAAGATGCCGTCCAAGCGGCCCCATCCCCGGCACACCCTCCGCGCATGACAGTCCGGAACCAACGACCAGAACGAGACCATCACCAAGCTGTTTCTGCAGCTGCTTCTTTAACGCACTCAGTTCCATGTGCCCCTACCAATGTGAACGCGCCGAGTCTCCACGAAAGGTAGCATGGCCCGCGTCCACTCGACAGATTATTACTCTGACACCGAGGAAGCGCCCTGGCACGCAAGCCTCAAAGCATGACTCTGGGAATGGTGAAGCTACTCAGGCACGGTACTCATAGAAAAAATTCGCCAGACGTGTAGTCAGGGGAGTCACTACATACCGTCCAGTCCAAGAAACTCATCCAAATTTCAGCGGCCGCTTCCCGCAGGTCTGGCCTTGCACTCTCCTATGTGACTTGAGCGATCCAGTCCTTTGGGGGATTCAGCTTCGATATTTCGATGTTGTAAATCTCGTGTCCCCTCCGAATTTGGTAGTTAGGATGTACCCATTCACCAGCCGAGTAGTAGCGTGACTCCTCCAAAAAACGCTCGCGGCCTATGCCTCCCAGCAACCACATGCGGCGCTCGGCAATTTCGTATGTCATGAAGAAGTAATGGTCGATTGGCTCTTCCGCATGACGGGCGGTGATTTGAGCGGTGTAGTCGTTGCGGGGCGGGACCTTACGCTTCACGGTTTTGACGCCGACTCGGATATTCAGACCCGTTACAAAGTCAGGTTGACCAGCGGCATCGTCCAATATCCACCTAAAGCTTTGGATGCCCTCGTGCTTGAACCAAGAGTTGAAAACCATCTCGCCCAAGTCACCCACCCAACGCTCATCAGTGGCGACTTCGGTGTAGATGTTCCCATACTGGCGATCACGCTCTGCCCGCATCTGCTTGGCCCGCACTTCATGCTCTGGCGCTATTAAGACAGAAATCCACCCTTGCGGGTGGACTTGGCTATTCGTCATCCCCATTATTTCCCGCAGTACGGGCATTCGCCACCGAGAGGTCCGAAGTTCATTGTTGTTGACTTCGCAAACCAGTGGGATTCATTAAGAGACTCAAGACTAATCTCTTTCTTCTTCCTTTCATCTGCATTTTGATATTCATTTATAAGCTTGACTGCCTCTTCTCGTTCCTCTGGCGTCAACGACACCCAGACAGACAAAACCCGTTTTGCTTTCTCACTCATCTACCTTCCCCTTTTTAAAAATCGCCACAAGTGGCACAAGAACTTCCCTTAACGGACATCGAAATAGGCTGAACGCCACAAGTCGCACACTTGCGGCGATACTGAATGAGGCTTGCCCTCATCATCCGCCTTTTTTCTTTTGCAGTGACATCCTGCTTCTTGTCGATTTCCTCTTGAACTCGGTCACGTTCAAGAAGAGCACTGAATTTTTCTTCCGCATCAGCACCCTTGTACCGCGCCAAATCCTCCCAGCCGTTTTTAAGTTCGCTATTAGCTTTGCAGGCATTCTCTGAAGCGGCAAGGCGTTCTTCCCACCGAAAAACCAGTGACCACAAAGTTATAACAAACAGCGGAATACTCAATAGTCCGCTGATAGTCACAATGACAGGCAGCAGCTTTGCATTTGCCGCAGCCATTGCTATCCCCCCAACACTCACGGGAACCGCCAACGATAGGAAACTAAGTATCCGAAGCCCGAACCGCAGTGACCGTGAACGCGACTCGAAGATATATGCTGTTCCATAGGCATATATCTCCTTCTCAGCGCATCGCTTGATGAACTCAGAATCCCCCATTATTTGCCCTCTTCCTCATACGGGCCAAGGAAGCGCACACCGTTGAAGTGGATCAAGTGTGACGGCGCATCGGCTACCCAAACCTCCGTCTCCCATGCGATTTCTCCAAGGTAGCGGCCCATAATAGTGCGGTTCGGGAAGGCGGTCACATAGACCAACCCGGCATTGGAGCCGGCGAAGAGCTTGGCTAGTTCGGAGTGGCGCTTGCCATCGACCGGCCCATGACTAGTGACGGACTCGACCAGCAGCAGCCAATTCTTCTCCACGAAGTGCAAGACCACATCGGGCATCTTGCCGTGCGAGTCCACGGCCACGCCCAGTTCGGCGAGCAGTGCGGCGTCGAAGTAGCCCCACTTGTCGCCGGTATCGCCGGCGTAGACGAGCAAGCTACCCGGCGCAAAGCGGGGTGCAAAGTCCTCGACGATGGCTCGGATCAGTTCGCTGTGTTCGCCTGGGCTGAGAGTGATTTCCTTCCCCGGCGCGATCTCAACCGGGATGCGGTTATGCTCGCGCTCCATAGCGTATTTAGCAATTAGTGTTTCACGCTCGGCCAGGTAGGCAGTGAGATTATCGTGCCACTGTTCGCTACCGAAGCTGCGCAGCAGCTTGAGAGCTGAGGGCTCGACCTGATAGACCGCCCTCGGGCTGTTCACCGGGCGGTCTGGCTTGTCCGGGTTGTATAGAGCCACACCAGCGTCGCAGAACTGATGCATAGTCTGTCGACGGAAAGCCTCGCGAGAGTTAGGAGCGTACTCCTTGCCGTAATGCTCTCGCGCCCAATCCATGATAGGGGTGATGCCTACCAGCGGATTCTCTGCCTCCGCCCACGACCTACCGGGTGTGAGGTTCAGCAGGGCTAGCAGTGACAGGGCGGAGCGCTCGCTCTGCTGCGCTCGCGGCAGCCCCAGAGAAATGATGATCTGGTGTGCGGCCTCGATGTATTCGTGCTTTTTGTCCGTCATGCGGTCAGCTTCCCTAGCTGTTCGTCCATCATTTCCTGCGTAATTTCGTTGTGCTGCTTCGCCCACTGCCCAAGCTTGATTAGCGCCTCACGGCTGGGGTACTTCATCAGTTTGAGGTCGGTTGCGTTGACCTGCGTATGTCCATTGAAGCGGCGGAAGCTCTCATCCACGGCGGTGGTGTTCAAAAACACGGCCAGCCCTCGGGTCAGCAGCTCCGGCAAGCCGCGTTTGTTCTCGTGGAAGAGATTCATGTGGTTTTCAAACCCCAGCACGGTGTGGTCGCCAAAGGCCGCAGGATCAACCACGCTGGCCACCACCCGGCGCTTCTCTTCCTTCGATGAGAACCGTCGTACCACGCAGTAAAAACCGTTCGGATAAAGCCACTTTTCCGTCTCGGCGTTGCGCAAGATCGCGTTCGGCTTCTTCAAGCCCGGCACCGGCCAAACCGTCCCAGTAATGCTCAGGTGTCCAGGGTAGATCAGCGGCACAGCGCCTTCTTCGGGCATCTCGCGCAGTTGCTCTTTCAAGCGGAAGTCCACCACAGGCCCGGTCGATACCTTGATGCCAAGATCGGCAAGGGAGTAGCGCACCCCGCGCAGTAGCTCAATGGTGCTTTTTTCGGTGGTAGTGGGCACATGGATGAACCGCTCTGGGTCATCCGGGAACACGATACGGTCGAACGGGTGTTCATTCGTGGCAAGGTCGGTGAAGCCGTCATCGGTCGATGTGGTGACCGTCACTGGTCCCTGCTGCCCGCCTCGTTCAAGGCGGATGATGACATTCTCTTGAAGCACTTCATCGTCTTTGAACGCCTTGTTGCGCGACTCGAAGAGGTGCATGTGGCGGATGGCCGCACGCTCAAGAATGAAGTCACGGAACGGGCGGTAGTACGGCCCATTGCAAAAGCTGCGCGGGATGATCGCGACGATCTGGCCGCCCGGTGCGGCCTGTGCTACAGCGAGCGCAACGAAGGCCGAATACAGGTTCACCGTCTCAATACCGACAGAGCGCAGGGCCAGGCGGTGGGCTGAATTGCTGTTGATCTTCTTGTAGGGCGGATTGAGGATTGCGTGGGTATAGCCTTGGGCCTGCGGATCCTCTGCGGTTGCTAGTTCGATGTAGTCCCCAGCGATGACTTCGGCCTTGACCTTGCTGTAAGCCGTCAAATGCTGTTTGAGGTGCCCCCGCAACTTGTCGTCCACCTCGTAGGCCGTCGCCTCTACCTCCGTGAAGTCGAAGCCACCGGCCACCCAGCGGTCAAGGAAGGCGCAAGAAAGTGCACCTACGCCCGCGCCCGCATCCAGCAAGCGGCAGGTCTGCATGGTGCTAGGGGGGAACATGCCCGCCATGAAGCGGGCTACGCTCGAGGGCGTCATGAACTGGCCCAGCTCAGACTTATGCTTCTGGGCGGTGCGGGGGGCAACCTCACGGCGCACGCTGTCTGCCGTGTCAAGTTGTTGGAGCATTCCGTCTCGACCTCTATTGGCGCGGCGCGATGACGCCGACGTGTTTGTAAAGTGTGGTGCGGGACACGCCATAACGGCGGGCCACGTCAGCCACTTGAATGTCTGGGTCGCGCAAAAGCGCCTTGATTTCCCGCACCTGCTGTTCGTCCAGCTTCGGCTTACGGCCACCAGCCCGGCCACGTGCGCGAGCGGCAGCCAGACCGGCCTGTGTGCGCTCGCGGATCAAATTCCGCTCGAACTCGGACAGGGCGGCGAACACATGTAAAACCAGTCTACCCGCTGCGTTGTCCGTCTCGATCTTCTCGGTCAAGCTCTCGAAGCCAACGCCGTGCTGTTCCAGCTCGGCCACGATTCGCACCAAGTCCGGCAGACTGCGCCCGAGCCGGTCCAGTCGCCAAACCACAAGCGTGTCGCCCTCTCGCAGCGCCTTGCGGCACTGCTCAAGCTCCGGTCGAGCCGTCGATTTCCCGCTGGCCGCTTCCTCATAGATGACGCTGCAACCCGCTTTCGTTAGTGCGTCCCGTTGCAAGTCAAGGTGCTGGTCATCTGTCGAAACGCGGGCGTACCCTATGCGTTGTTTCATTGACAGTACCCAAACATAGAAAAAATGACGGCAATCTTAACAGCTTGGGAAGAGTTGGGGGTAGGACAAACCGGCGATCCTGCGGACCGTTCAGAAAACGACCGTTTTGTGAACACCCAGCCCCCCTCTAGGCTCACGCTACGAACTGCAAGCGCACCGAGGCCGCTCGAGGAAGCAGCAAAAAGTTTGGAATGAGCGTCTGTAAAAAAATAAGGGGATGGTGCACAGCCACTATTCGTGCCTGCTCTGGTCGTGCGCTCCAACCGCGAGGGCTAGCTGTCGCAACAAAATATCCAGCTCTGCTGGGTCGCCCTCGCGTATTACATCAGCGAGCAATTCAGCTGCATATGAAGGGTCTGCTCTTAGCTGCTCGGACATCGCCTCGTCGTGCAATCGATCCCTCATTCGGTCCTGCCCTCTCGCGTCAAAACACATGGACTAAAGCAACCCAGCACACATTGAGCAAGGCAGGATGGCATCGAGCCTAGGAGTCAAACGGAAGGCAGCAAATTGGCCATCAATTTTTATAGGCTCCATATCCCAAGAACCGATCAGAACTGAGAGTTCATTTGTGAGTCTTGACAATATCTCCCATCTTCATTCCGATGGCCACCTGTAACCTCCTAAACTCCATCATCACACCTTCTACGTCAATCGCGCTCGCGCCTTCTCCACGCTTCTCGGCAAGCCAGAGTTTTAGCAAACCAGCAACCCGCCCGAGGTCGCCACTCACCTTAGCCAAGTCACCCACGGCGGTCAGGTCAACGACCGACCGAATAGGCGTGTTCATGCCTATGGCGCGAAGGTAGCCCGAACGAGACATGCCGGCTTCTTTGGCCTTATCAGTAATCGCCGCCTTTTCCTCGTCAGTAACCCAAACTTCAATTGGCTTGCCGCGTCGGCGAATCGTCGTTTTCTCTTTAGCGCTGCTTGTCATAGGCGCTCCATTTCTAGCGGTATTTTTGCCTTTAGACGCGGCAGCGACTGTACGCCTCGCAGAGCACGATGCCGTTGAGCCGCAGGCGAATAAGGGGCGGTGTTGGATGGGTTCGGGCTTTGCCCGTACCCGTACAACACACATCTTGCCGTCCAGCCAAGTGCAATTCAAGGCTACTTCACACTTTAGCTACGCAACCTTCCTAAACAATTTCCTTAAATTTATCTGATTATCCTAAAGTTGCCTTGAGCTGCATTAACCTCCTCCAGAGTTGCCTTAAATTTCCTTAAATTGCGCTCAAGTGCTTTCGATTTCCTTCAATTGCACTGATTTTATTATCTGAGGGCTCCATAGCGCACGCGTTGCCCTGCGAAAGGAGAATCCCATATGATCATCATTCAGGCACCGCTAGAATTTTATGTACCGCGTCAAAATCAGAGCATTAGACCGACACCAAAAGGAGAGTCCAATTGGCAAGAAAGACCCTTTCAGAACGTAGGAGCGATGCGCTTTCCGAATTGGAAACAGCTAAAGCTCGTCTTGCAAAACTCGACAACGAGACTGCTGACAGAATCGGAAGAATTGCAATAAAATCAGGATTGGTTAATCTTGAACTTACGGATGATCAAGTCCGAAAGGAATTTGACAGAATCGTCGAAAAGATTAGTAAGGGAATTGACCATGAAGACAGCTCATCGCATCAACGAATTAGCTAATCAACTCAACGAGCTGCAAGCTTGTCTAGGCCGGCCCAGCAGGCGCACTAGAGAAAAGATTGTGGCAGCTCAACGCCTTGCGGCCGAGCTGGCTTTTCTAGTTGAAGAATGGCAGCTCGAAACACTGCGTATTCCTGAAGCAGAGCGTGGCATGTATCGCACACCAAACCCCTACTGTGCACTCCACTGACGGCTTGGTTATCACCAAAAAGCCCACTTCGGTGGGCTTTTTTTCCTAAACTTCACACTAAGTCAGACGGCCACATGAACGCCCCACCCGACTGAAATCCTCAATAAAATCAATTTTCTGCGCCCGAAAACCGTTTTGATTTCGGGACACTTCCGGGACTCAATCCATTGATTTGTATGCGGATAGAAACTTATCCGCATATTCATAAACTGACCATATAGGTGAATAATTGAGCGTCGGATGATGGCAAAACGAGGAATTCAAGATGAAACCAGAACCGGGGAAATT
Organism: Pseudomonas xantholysinigenes; assembly: GCF_014268885.2. Taxonomy (NCBI): domain Bacteria; kingdom Pseudomonadati; phylum Pseudomonadota; class Gammaproteobacteria; order Pseudomonadales; family Pseudomonadaceae; genus Pseudomonas; species Pseudomonas xantholysinigenes. The sequence continues at coordinate 4,393,624 of NZ_CP077095.1, forward strand.
ATCGGCGTACACCGCCAGAGATCTTAGGCGAAGCGTGAGGCTTATCGTAGCGAGCTTATGCATTGGTTCGAGTCTCTACATAGCACCAAGCCCGGCTTATGCCATCTACTGCTCAAACTGCTCAACGTTTTACCAGCAAATGTTCGAATACGCCGAACAGGTAAATACTGCTTTGAACACTGCTGAGCAACTCCAAACCCAAATCCAGCAGTACCAAAATATGCTCACTCAGGGCTCGGGCTTACCCAACTCTATGTTTGGTAGCATCGCCGCCGACCTGAGAAGCGTGCTGAACATCTATCAGCGTTCACAAGCACTCGGCCGTCTTATTCAGAACATGGACGCGCAGTTCAACACAGCCTATCCCGCTTTCGAAGACTATCTAGCTCAAGCTGCTATCTCTGGAGAGGCGCAGACGCGGGATCGTTATGAAAGGTGGTCTGAACAAGGTCGAGACAACGTTAGAAGCGCTTTGGGTGCAGCAAATATAAACACCAGCACTTTTGAATCGGAAGATGCCCAACTCGAACGCATGATGGCTCGTTCACATAATGCCGCTGGAAGGATGCAGGCGATTCAGGCGGGCAACGAAATCGCATCGCAGAACGTGCAGCAACTGCAAAAGCTACGCGATCTCGTTGCCACGCAAATCAACATGCAGGGCAACTACCTGGCTCAGGAAGGGGACCGGAAGGCAGCTAGCGAAGCTGCCGAACAGCAGTTTGAAGCGCGCAAAAGCACACGCGGCGGCGTGAAGGGATACTGAAATGACTATTTCAAGATGGCTCATCGTATTGATGTGCGCCGGGTCCGCAATGGCCGGTGCCATTTTCACCGTAGTCGTTCATAGCGACAGCGCATGTACTGCGATGACCGAGCAACAACGGCAACAGCATGACGCTGATGCCTCATTTGATGCGCGCCCGAACACTCGCGGCGGCGTCAAAGGGTACTAGCTATGGATCGTCGCCTATTTTTGTTACTCGCTATGGCGAGCGTGTTTGTTAGTGCGGATGCTATGGCCTCGACTGACCTTGCCCAGGCAGATACATCCGTCCAGGGCCTACTCGACCTCGTTTTGCAACAGTCGCACCAGTGGTCAGGAAAGCTGTATGACTATGCGATCAGACTGTTTTGGCTGCTGGCCTCGATCCAGTTCATTTGGACTTTCATGCCCTTAGTTATGAAGCAGGCTGATTTCGGCGAGATTGTCGGCGAGCTGCTGCGCTTTGTACTGGTAATCGGTTTTTTCCTCGCAGTCATGAAGTACTCGGTGGAATGGTCGACTGCCATTGTCGACAGCTTCCGAGATGCGGCGGCATCAGCGAGCGGTCTCGGGCGGGCATTAGAACCCGGCGATATGCTGGCAGTTGCGCTGGATTTTGGCCGGACTATGGTAAAGGGCATTTCGGTGTTCTCTCCGGCCAAGGGACTTCTGATCGCCGTGTGCGCGATCCTTGTACTGGCATGTTTCGCCTTCATCGCTGCGTTCATGTTTGTGACGCTCGTGGAGTCTTACGTCATCATCAATGCTTCGGTGCTCTTCCTCGGCTTCGGCGCTTCGCAATGGACGCGAGATTTTGCGATTGCACCTATGCGCTTCACCGTTGCGATTGGTACCAAGCTATTTGTACTAACTCTGATTGTTGGCCTGATCGTACAGTCGGCAAAACAGTGGTTGGCCGCTTACACCAATGACGAAGCGTCATTAATGACTATGGTCGGTTTGGCCTTGGTTTGCTGTTACCTCACTAAAACTATTCCTGACGTAATCGGCGGCATGATTAGCGGCACCTCAATGGGCGGCGGCTCGGCCATAGGCGGGATGGCAGTGGCCGGTGCTGCTGGTGCAGCTGCGGCAATGGCCACGATCGCAACAGCCGGTGCAGCGGCTCCAGCGGCGGCCAGCACGCTCGGTGCAGCCGGGGCGGGTACAGGTGTGGCCGGGGCAAGTGGCAGTCTGGCCAGTGCAATCAACTCCAGCTTTGCCGGCGCCAGCTCGGCCGGGGAAGTGGCGTCTTCCGCAGGGGGCATGGCCTCATCCGCGAGCGTTGGCACCAGTACAGGCGGCAGCGCTGCCGCCAAAGGGGCTAGCACCGCCGGTTCGCGGGTCGGCGGCGGCACCGCCAATACGGCCCCATCACCATCGCTCTCTCAACCTAGCAGCAGCGTACAGCAGGCCGTCAAACATGCCGGAAAGTCAGCGCAGGGAAATGATGGCAAGGAACAGCCTACGACACCAAAAGGTGGAGCCACCGGCTCCAATAACACGCTTTCGCAAGCGGCTAGTGGTGCAGCAAAAATGCTCGGCGTAATGGCATCAATGTCAGTGCCGGGTATGGAGAACGCGCATGCCTTGCATCCTGGCTCAGGATCTCCAGCACCTCTTCCAGAGGGTAACGGTTCGGTGAGTCCGACTAATGAAGTGGAGTTAGCTGCTAAATCCACACAAGAGGAATCCAATGTCATCCGTCCCGCCTCCGACACCAGCCCTACCCCCGGCCGCCTCGCAACGCTCCAGTTGCCCGGCATGACCTCGAACAACCAATCGGAAAACCAACCATGAGAGAAGTCCTTATGTTTGCTGGATTCATAGTACTCGCCTCAACGTTAGCCATAGGCATGTGGGCACTCGGTCGGTGGCTGCGCTGCAAAGGCTATGGGCCGCAGCTCGATAAGCTGCATCGCCAATACACAGCCTTGCAGCTTCGGGTAAGCCCGCTCGCTTTATCGGCTTCCCATCGTATGTTTGCCGGGGCACAGATCATCAATCGTTTACCAATGCTGGGAAGCAAGAGTAGCGCCTGCCTAAACCAGCAAGTATTAGCGGCCATCCAAGCTGCGAAGGAAGCGGCGAAACATGAGAACCGCGAAAAACTGTGACCGATGACCAGTCCCACGCTCCCCGCCCCAGGGCGGGGCTTGCCTTCCAAACGGCGCGCAACTTACTCGTGAAATTTCATCACGGGAGCTTCGCCGTTAGTAATACGCACGGCCTTCATACACCTACCCCGAGGCTGCAAGATTAGTAATACGCACGGACTTGTCTCAGCCCCCATTGACCAAACATTGCTGCTTGGCCATACGCCGCGGTCTGATCAACTTCTAGCCGTTCAGCAACACTGACCATCACGTAAGCGTCTAGGCACTCCTGTGGCGCCTCGACGGATAACCGCCCTTTCCTTTTGGTGCTAAAACGGCCGTAGGCCGACTGTGCAAGGCCTGACCGCGCCTAAGCGCGGGCTGTGCCGCGCAGGACTGAATATCCTGAATATCCTGTTAACTCCGGGCGGGTGTGGCACGCACCGGGCGGGTGTGAAACGCTTCCGGGCGGATGTGACACGCCATCGGGCGAGTGTGAAACGCTTCAGGAGTTGCGAGCACCGCCTTTGTAATACGATCACCATTGAGCACAAGCCCAATTCGTCGTAGATCTTCAGCATCCTCCCTAAGCCTCTTTCGCGCATTGCGCATGTCTTGACTTGAGGCTTGTCCGGCAACCGCCACGATAACGGTGTCTAGATACCAACCGCCCGCTGGAACTACTTTGTGGCTTAAAAGGTGCCGAGCTATCGCTTGACTGATGCCGTGCCGGAGGCGAGCTATTGGGGCCGGGTCGTAATACAGGCTCAGATCATGTTCAAGGAGCATCATCAACGCAATTCCGAGCCGCACCCGCCATAGGTTCCGCTCTCCTCCTGTCAGAGGATCGGGACGTGTCATGGGGGAAGGGATAACGTGATCAATCAACCCGCCGATGATGGGAAAATCAAATTGCGTCGTTTCAATTGTGATCGTTGCAGCGCGAAGCTCGGCCAGCAGCTTTTCGAGCTGTGAGAAGCTGTAGCGGCTATCGGAAAGTGTCTTTCTCACTCGCGCGGGATCTACTAGAAGTTCTACGCCACCATCGGAGACAGGCCGCCGACGTTCTGCGCAGTACAGAACCGCTTCCAATACATCCGCGTGTCTCTGCCCCAGTCGACCTGCTACACGGCAGCGCCCAAATGATGTCTCAGCCCAATCACCTTCGCGCAGACGCGGGCGCTGGCTAGGCTGATAAAGCATCACTCTGGCCTGTGCGATAGTACTGGTGGGGACCACGGAGTTACCACCGCTCATCATCACTTCCGTTTGCGAATTGCAGCGGGCTCCCCTTCCTCACTTCCGCCAGTTCAACCGGCACAAGAACGCCTCCTTCCTGGCGTTGGTACCACTGGTCGAGCGGGGTGGCATCGTAGTTCTGCTTGCTTACACCAAAACGGACAAAAAAACTGCGCCTGTCGTTGCCAATAGGCTGTCGCTCATAGGTGCGGTCACTCAGTCGCTTTGCTTCGTCCTCGGTCATCTTGGCCACGAAGCCGCACCAACGGGCATTGTCGATTAGAGCTGATGCACCACGCGCTGCCTGCTGCTGATCGGTTTGCCCCTCGCGGGCGCTACCCTTACTGACATGATGAAGGTACAACACCGATGCTCCGGTGTTGGCAGCAACGTGCTCAAGCGTAGCGACAAGCCGCGACATGTCACCGTTGCTATTCTCGTCACGGTCGTGAATCCGGCTGAGTGTGTCCAGTACGATCAACCGGGCACCGTCGCAAAACTCGTTGACCCGGGCAAGATGCCGATCATCCATTACGTTCAGCCGCTTACCCATTATTGGCTCAAGGGTAAGGTTCCTCGCGATGGATTCACGTGCCTGCTGATTCAGGTGCCGACCGATGGCATGAATCCGGCGCACGAGTGCGGCTTCTGGGTCTTCTCCTGCGAAGTAGACGACGCGGCCAGTACATGCTGGGGCGAGCCCTACAAGATCCCCGCCTGCAACGCTGCATGCGATGGCCATTGCAGCTTCCAAAGCCCAAAAGCTTTTGCCTGTAGCTCCGGGAGCTACCAAAGCTCCTACTGTACCAGCGAGGAATCCCGGCCAAATAAAGTCTAGAGTGGGAGGCTCACTCTCGAACGCTTCCCGTAAGTCAATTGCCACAATTCAGGCTCCCATTCCTGGCCGCGGAGCCGGGCCACTGCCCTTGCATGCATCAATCCATTCTTCGACCTCGCACAGATCCCACACGACCTTGCGGCTACTGAGCGCAATCCGGCGAGGGAATTTTCCCTGCTTTTCAAAGTTGTAGATCGTGCGCTCGCATAGCGGAATCATTGCCAGCAACTGTTTCTTACTGATCAATACTTTGCGCTCTTTTCTCGATTCTTTTTCCACACCGAATACCTCGTTCCGTCATCACTCGAGGTTCGATTATTGCCCCACATTTCCGGTAATTTCCAGCATGCATTCTATTTTTTCCTTTACAAATCAATAACTTAACTGTCCGAAAAACGTCTAGTTTCGGGACAGGGACAGTCACGCAATGCCTTGTTTTATCTGCAGTTTTATTAAGGAAATTCGATAGAAAAAAAGTGTCCCTAAAACGCCTATTTCGGGACGAAAAAAAACCCACCGAAGTGGGTATGTCGCCACAAACACATGCGAAGTCGTGTGCTCTGTTTGGCCAGTGAGGCTCAGAATCAATCCGCTACACGAGGTTTCCTAAGCGTCCACTCGTCAATCATGTCCGCCCAATCCTGCAACATCGCACGGCGCTGATCCCGATACTCGGCCTTGTTGTAAACGGCTCGCACACCTTTCTGTTCGTGCGCGAGGCACTTCTCGATCCAGTCGGAGTTGTAGCCCGCCTCATGCAACAGCGTGCTAGCCGTGCGGCGCAGGTCGTGGGGGCCGAATTTACCTAGCGGCACCCCCTCCTTTTGGGCAAGGCGATAGGTGAGCGTCAGTACCTGGTTGATTGTGGCGGCACTCATTGGCAAATCGGAGTCGTAGCGTGACGGCAGGATGTAATCAGAGCCTCCGGCCAAAGTTTTCAACGCAATGAAGAAATCCAATGCCTGCCGGGACAGAAACACCAAATGAGGGTTTCGGCGCTTCATCCGCTCTTTGGGGATCGTCCATAGCGCCTCGCTGAAATTGATTTCACTCCACGTAGCATTGGTCAGCTCGCTTTTGCGCACCATCGTCAGCAGCAGGAGTTTGGCTGCGGCACGAACCGACGTCGCTGTTCCGATCCGATCCATGTACTGGTACATCAGCGCAATTTCATCAGGCGTCAGCGCCCGATCGCGTGGCTCAAATTTGGCGATGCTGGCAGACCTCACTAGGTCCGCTGGGTTTTCAACCTTCTGGCCACGCTCAATGGCCCAGCGATAGACCTGTAGCACGATCTCACGGGAGTGGACAGCAGTTGCAGGCGCCCCCCGCTCCACTATCGCATCAGTCAGCGCCCGCAGATCCTCATGAGTGATTTCAGCCAGCTTCTGATTGCCAAACTTCGGCTTCAATTCTCGCTCGTAGACTGATCGGCGCATGTCGCGTGTCGAATCCGCCATCTGATAGCCGCGCAGCCATTTTTCAGCCCAATCATCAAATGTCTCAGCCCCCTTCGTGCGCGCCTTCGCACGCGCCTTCTCCTTAGCTGGCGACTTACCTCCGGCGATCATCTTCTTCGCCTCCCCTAGCTTCTCACGCGCCTCCGCCAGGGTGATCCCGCCCAAGCCATAACGACCGAAGGTGACGGTCTCCTGCCGGCCATTGATGGAGTAGTTGTAGCGAAAGGAGATTGAGCCGGCCGGTGTAACCGCCACGTACAAACCATCGCGGTCAATCACCTTGTAGAGCTTGTCTTGCGGTTTGAGGTTTCGAAGCTTGGTATCAGTGAGCATGGCTTCCACTTTTCCCATGAAAAATACCATGCTCTAAAAAGCGCGGAAGAATGGGGTTTCCCCCAGTAAAACCGGGCCTGTTGGCTATCTCGATACCATGCCCGTCCTGATAAGACGAGCATGGTATCAAGCCTCATGCATGGCATCGGATGCAGTTAGTACCCCGTACCATGCCATAAAAAATAGATGCTTGGCGATGCAAAACCCTGCCTGAACTTGCCAGACCCAAAAAGCCAAAAGCCCGCAATTACGCGGGCTTCAGGGCATTTTTTGCTAGATCGTGCCGGGCAGTGCCGGACGTGGGATCATTCCCACTCGATAGTGGCCGGCGGCTTGCTCGACACGTCGTAGGTAACGCGGGAGATGCCGTCGATTTCGTTGATGATACGGCCGCTGACGGTTTCCAGCAGCTCGTACGGCAGGTGTGCCCAACGCGCGGTCATGAAGTCCACGGTCTCGACCGCACGCAGGGCCACGACCCAAGCGTAGCGACGGCCATCACCGACAACACCGACCGACTTGACCGGCTGGAACACCACGAACGCCTGGCTGGTCTTGTGGTACCAGTCGGCCTTGCGCAGTTCTTCGATGAAGATGTGGTCGGCGCGACGCAGGATGTCGGCGTACTCCTTCTTCACTTCACCGAGGATGCGCACGCCCAGGCCCGGGCCCGGGAACGGGTGACGGTAGACCATGTCGTACGGCAGGCCCAGCTCCAGGCCGATCTTGCGCACTTCGTCCTTGAACAGTTCACGCAGCGGCTCGACCAGCTTGAGGTTCATTTCCTCCGGCAGGCCACCGACGTTGTGGTGCGACTTGATCACGTGGGCCTTGCCGCTCTTGGCGCCGGCCGACTCGATCACGTCGGGGTAGATGGTGCCCTGGGCGAGGAACTGGATGTTTTCCAGCTTGCTGGCCTCGGCATCGAACACGTCGATGAAGGTGCGGCCGATGATCTTGCGCTTCTTCTCTGGGTCGGCTTCGCCGGCCAGGTTGTCGAGGAACTGCTTCTCGGCATCGGCACGGATCACCTTGACGCCCATGTTCTCCTTGAACATGGCCATCACCTGGTCGCCTTCGTGCAGGCGCAGCAGGCCGTTGTCGACGAACACGCAGGTCAGCTGGTCGCCGATGGCGCGGTGCAGCAGCGCGGCAACCACCGAGCTGTCGACGCCGCCGGACAGGCCCAGCAGGACGTTGGCCGAACCCACCTGGGCGCGTACCTGGGCGATGGCGTCTTCGACGATGTTCGAAGCGGTCCACAGGGCTTCACAGCCACAGATGTCCTGGACGAAGCGCGACAGGATGCGACCACCCTGCTTGGTGTGGGTCACTTCCGGGTGGAACTGCACGCCGTAGTAGCCCAGGGCGTCGTCGTACATGCCAGCGATCGGGCAGCTCGGGGTGCTGGCCAGCACGCTGAAGTTGCCCGGCATCTGGGTGACCTTGTCGCCGTGGCTCATCCACACGTCCAGGCCCAGTACGCCGTCGTCGTCGACGTGGTCTTCGATGCCGTCGAGCAGGCGGCTCTTGCCGACCACGTCAACGCGGGCGTAGCCGAACTCGCGCAGGTCGGAACCTTCGACCTTGCCGCCCATCTGCTCGGCCATGGTCTGCATGCCGTAGCAGATGCCCAGTACCGGGACCTTCAGGTCGAACACGGCCTGCGGAGCGCGTGGGCTGTTGGCTTCGTGGACCGACTCGGGGCCACCGGCCAGGATGATGCCGCGCGGGTTGAATTCGCGGATCGCTTCATCGTCCATGTCGAACGGGTGCAGTTCGCAGTACACGCCGATTTCGCGCACGCGGCGGGCGATCAGCTGGGTGTACTGGGAACCGAAATCGAGGATCAGGATGCGGTGAGCGTGAATGTCGAGGGCCATGACTCAATCTCTGATGCAGTTGCAAGCTTCAAGCCGCAAGCTGCAAGTTGATCGGGGAAAACGCGGTAGTTGCTGCAGCGCAACTACCGCTTGTAGCTTGTAGCTTGAGGCGTCAGCCTACGCGGTAGTTAGGGGCTTCTTTGGTGATCTGTACGTCATGCACGTGGGACTCGGCCATGCCGGCGCCGGTGATACGCACGAACTCCGGCTTGGTGCGCATCTCTTCGATGGTTGCGCTACCGGTGTAGCCCATGGACGAACGCAGGCCGCCCATCAGCTGGTGGATGATCGCGGCCAGGGCGCCCTTGTACGGCACACGGCCTTCGATGCCTTCCGGGACCAGCTTCTCGGCGCCGGCCGAGGAGTCCTGGAAGTAACGGTCGGAAGAGCCTTGCGCCTGTGCCATGGCACCCAGCGAACCCATGCCACGGTAGGCCTTGTAGGAACGGCCCTGGAACAGCTCGACTTCGCCCGGTGCTTCTTCGGTACCAGCGAACATCGAACCCATCATCACGCAGGACGCACCGGCGACGATGGCCTTGGACAGGTCACCCGAGAAACGGATGCCGCCGTCGGCGATCAGGGGCACGCCAGTGCCTTCCAGGGCGGCGGCGACGTTGGCGATGGCGCTGATCTGCGGCACGCCGACACCGGCGACGATACGGGTGGTGCAGATCGAGCCTGGGCCGATGCCGACCTTGACCGCGTCGGCGCCGGCCTCAGCCAGGGCCTTGGCGGCAGCGCCGGTGGCGATGTTGCCGCCGATCACCTGCACTTGCGGGTAGGTCTCTTTCACCCAGCGAACGCGGTCGATCACGCCTTTGGAGTGACCGTGGGCAGTGTCGACCACCACCACGTCAACGCCGGCGGCTACCAGGGCGGCAACGCGCTCGCCGGTGTCCTTGCCGGTGCCGACCGCGGCGCCGACGCGCAGGCGACCTTGGTCGTCCTTGCTCGCCAGCGGGTAGGCCTTGGCCTTTTCGATGTCCTTGACGGTCATCATGCCCTTGAGGGCAAAGTTGCCGTCGACGATCAGGACTTTTTCCAGGCGGTGCTTGTGCAGCAGCTCGCGGACTTCGTTCTTGTCGGCGCCTTCGCGGACGGTGACCAGACGCTCTTTGGGGGTCATCACGTCGCGGACCTTGGCGTCCAGGCGGGTTTCGAAACGCACGTCACGAGAGGTGACGATGCCGACCAGGTCACCGTTCTCCAGCACCGGAACACCGGAGATGTTGTTCAGGCGGGTCAGGTCGAACAGGTCGCGCACGGTGGCGTCGGCGTCGATGGTGATCGGGTCCTTGACCACGCCAGCCTCGAACTTCTTGACCTTGCGTACTTCGCCGGCCTGCTGCTCGATGGTCATGTTCTTGTGGATGATGCCGATGCCGCCTTCCTGGGCCATGGCAATGGCCAGGCGCGCTTCGGTCACGGTATCCATGGCGGCGGAAACCAGGGGAATGTTCAGCTCGATGCCACGAGTCAAACGGGTCTTGAGACTGACTTCATTGGGCAGTACCTCGGAGTAGCCAGGTACAAGGAGGATATCGTCGAAGGTCAGGGCTTCTTGGCTGATACGCAGCATCGCGGGGGCTCCCGGGAGGGAAAAATGGAAGCGCGCCATTATACCTATCCAGGGCGCGCCGCTCAATGTAATTCAAGCTTCAAGTTACAAGCGGCAAGCTACAAGAATCAGCGTCCGAGCAAAGCGCGCATGCTTGAAGCTTGCGGCTTAAAGCTTGCAACTGACTTGCACCACCGCCACCGGCTGGTCCAGCCAGTCGGCGAAGCTGTCGAGAAAGGCCTGGGTAAACCCGGCCTCGCCCCAGTTGTTGAAGATGAACCCCAGGTTGGAAAAGGCACATGGCTGCAGGTACAAGAAGCCATTGATGTCGTCTTCGAAGCCGCACAGCGGGCAGGTGAAGTTGTCGCTGACCCCGGGCATCCACTCTTCCAGGCTCTCGAACAGCGGCTCGCCGACTTCGCGCCGGCATTCCGGGCACCCGGCCTCTTCGAGAAAACCCTCGGTAGGGGTATAGATGCAGCGCTTGAGCATCACCTCAAGGCCATTGACCTGCTGGCCAAGCGGCAGCTTCTCGGGGTGCAGCGCGACCTTGCGCGCGCCTGCGGCCAGGGCATGGCCCATGCGGTTGCCGGTACGGCCACAGGTGGTCAGTGCCTCCTCGACGATCTTCTCGCGTACCAGCCAACGCAGGATGGCGCGGGCACGGGCTTCGTGAACCGGCACGGTGGACAGCTTGGGGACGATGATGCTCTGGGTGTTCATGCGTGAGACGGGCCTGGGGACTGCGGTAATCGCGTAATTCTACCGCCTGCTCAGGCACTCAGGTAGCGACCGATCAACGCCAGGCCGCTGGCCAGCACCAGCCAGGTGACCAAGCGAATGAAGGCTTCGCGGGATAGCCTCAGGGTCAGGCAACGGCCAATCCACGAGCCGATGAACATCACCGGCAGCAAGCAGGCCGCGAGCAGCAGCAAGCTGCTGTCGGCGTACACCCCGGCAATCAGGAACAACGATAGCCGCACCACAGTGCTGCAACTGATCAGTGCAACCTGGGTCGCCCGCGCCTGATCCTTGGCCTCCAGCCGTGCACTCAGATAGATCGCATACAGGAAGCCGCCGCTGCCGAACAAGGCGCCGAACAGCCCGCCCAGCGTGCCCATTGGCAGTGCCCACCAGCCCGACAGGTGCGCCGGCCGCACCTTGACCGCCAATCCATAAAGGGCATAGCCGGTGACGAACAGCCCCATCAGCAACAGCAGCAGGTCGGACTTCAGGTGCAACAGGAACACCACGCCCAAGGTACAGCCGACAAACATGCACGGCAACAGCCGCAACAACTCGCCGCGCACTACATCCCGGCGCGACGGCAGCAGGTTGCCAAAGGCAGCGACGAAATCCAGCAGCACCAGCAGCGGGATGATCCGAGACAGCGGCATGAAATGGATCAATACCGGACCGGCCACCAGCGCGGTGCCAAAGCCGGCAATGCCAAAGACGATGTAGGCCAGTGCAACACCGAGCAGGATGGGCAGCCAGTCGAGGGCCGAGAACGACAGTTGAGCGAGCATCATGGCGATTCCTGGGAGAACAATCGAAGGTTAGCCAGGCGCGACCCATGCCGACTAATATGCCTTTTCGCCATGAGTCATCTGAAAAAGGCATGACATGACTTCGATCCGCCAGTTGCGTTACTTCGTCGAAATTGCCGAGAGCGGCAGCTTCAGCGCGGCGGCTGAACGGCTGTACATCGCCCAGTCGGCCCTGAGCCGACAGATCAAGGAGCTGGAGCTGCAGCTCGAAACGCCCTTGTTCGAGCGTACCGCGCGCCAGCCCCGATTGACTGCCGCCGGGCTGGCCTTCCTTGACCGCGCCCGGCGCCTGCTGGCCGACCTGGACAAGGCCGAGCGCCTGACCCGCGAGGTCGGCCAGGGCCTGCGCGGCAGCCTGCGGCTGAACCACTCCAGTACCGTGCCCTTGACCGGTCGCCTGCTCGAACACCTCGGCGGCTACCTGACCGCCAATCCCGGCGTATCGCTGGAAATCGCCCAGCAATCGTCGGAAGCGCAACTGCAGGACATCGCCGAAGGCCGCCTGGAGATCGGCCTGCTGCGCCTGCCGGTGCTGCGCCAGCATGAGGGCGTGGAACTGCATGCGCTGTTCGACGAGCCGCTGCTGCTGGCGGTGGCGACCGACCATCCGCTGGGCATGGCGAGCAGCGTTCGACTGGGGCAGTTGCGCGAAGAGCGCTTCATTTCCATCCCTCATCGCGAACGCGGCGGCTTGAGCTACCTGTCGGCATCGCTGTGCATGAACGAAGGCTTCTTCCCCCGAGCCGCTCAGGTGGTGTCGCGCAAGACGACACAACTGCAACTGATCCAGGCCGGATTCGGGGTGGCCTTGCTGCCGGCGAGCATGCGTGAGATTGCGCCGCCTGCGGTGCGTTTCGTACCGCTGGCCGAGGCCTGCCAGAGCACCGTGGCGCTGGCTTGTCGGCGCGATGCCGGGGAGCTGGTGCGGCAGTTTGTGGCGGCGATGAAAAACTGAGGTTTCGACGCAAACACCCTGAGCGGCCATGCCGCGACGACCGGGCCAGGAACAGACAACCGGGACCGATGTCCTTTATGATGCCCGCCATGATCAGAGACCCTTTCGAACGACTCGGCCTGGACCGCGAGGTCCTCACCGTCAGCCAGCTCAACGGCCGCGCCCGTGTGCTGCTCGAGGATGTGTTCCGCAGCGTCTGGGTGGAAGGCGAAATTTCCAACCTCGCCCGCCCAGCCTCCGGCCACATGTACTTCACCCTCAAGGACAGCGGCGCACAGATCCGCTGCGCGCTGTTCCGGCAGAATGCCGCGCGGGTACGCCAGGCGCTGCGCGACGGCCTGGCGGTGAAGGTGCGCGGCAAGGTCTCGCTGTTCGAAGGCCGCGGTGACTACCAGTTGATCCTCGACACCGTCGAGCCGGCCGGCGACGGCGCCCTGCGCCTGGCCTTCGAGGCGCTGAAGGAAAAACTCGGCGCCGAAGGCCTGTTCAGTACCGAACGCAAACAGCCCTTGCCCGCGCATCCGCAGCGCATCGGCATCATCACCTCGCCCACCGGCGCGGTGATCCGCGACATCATCAGTGTGTTCCGGCGCCGCGCGCCGCAGGTCGAGCTGAACCTGATCCCCACCGCCGTGCAAGGTCGCGAAGCCATCGCGCAGATCGTCCGCGCGCTGCAGATGGCCGATCGCCAAGGCTTCGACGCGCTGATCCTGGCCCGTGGTGGCGGTTCGCTGGAAGACCTCTGGTGCTTCAACGAAGAGGCCGTGGCCCGAGCCGTGGCTGACTGCGTGACGCCGATCGTCAGCGCCGTCGGCCATGAAACCGATGTGTCGATCAGCGACTTCGTCGCCGATGTGCGCGCCCCCACGCCGTCTGCCGCCGCCGAACTGCTCGCCCCCGACAGCAGCGGCCTGCAACAGCGCCTTGATGGCCTGCAACGGCGCCTGCTGCTGCGCATGCAGAACCGCCTGGCCCACGACCGCCTGCGCGTGGATGGCCTAGCCCGACGCCTGCGCCACCCGGGCGAACGCCTGCGCCAGCAGGCCCAGCGCCTGGACGACCTGGACATGCGCCTGCGCCGCGCCTTCACCCTGGCCATGCGTCAACGCCACGAACGCCTCGGCCGCCTCGACACGCGCCTGGCCGCGCAGCATCCGGGACGCAACCTGAAGCTCCTCAAGCAGCGCCTGGACAGCCTTGCCAAGCGCCTGCCACGGGCCATGCGCGAGGTGCTCAAGGACCGCCGCCAACGCTTCCAGGCGCAACTGCAGACGCTGCAGGTGGTCAGCCCCCTGGCCACCCTCGCCCGCGGCTACAGCATCCTCCTGGATGAACGCGGCCAGGCCATCCGCAGCGCCGCGCAGACCCACAACGGCCAACGCCTGACCGCCCGCCTCAACGAAGGCGAGCTCAAGGTGCGGGTCGAGGACAACCACCAGACCCCGGTCACCCTCTCGCTACTGGACTGACACATGCCCCGCCTGTTCGCGCTCTTGCTTACCCTCGCCCTGCTGCTGCCGGTCACCGCTGCCCAGGCCAGCTACATCACCCGCACCCTGAACAAACCGGTGCCCGGCGGCGTCGCGGTGGTCGACCTGGGGCCAGCCGCCAGCGCCCCGTCGGCGCGCTTCGACGGCAAGCCGGTGCTGGTGGTCAATGAGCAGGGCAACTGGCTGGCGATCGTCGGCATCCCGCTGACGCAAAAGCCCGGCAATGCCGTGCTGACCCAAGGCGGACGCAGCATTGCCTTCAGTGTCGGCAACAAGAAATACCCCGAGCAGCACATCACCTTGAAGAACAAGCGCCAGGTCAATCCCGAGCCCGATGACCTCAAACGCATCGACCGCGAGCTGGCCGAGCAGGTCAAGGCCTACCGCAGCTTCAGCCCGGCCCTGCCGAGCAACCTGATCCTCGACAAGCCGGTCAATGGTCCGCTGTCGAGCAAGTTCGGCGTGCGCCGCTTCTTCAACGGCGAGGAACGCAACCCTCACGCCGGCCTGGACTTCGCCGTGCCGGCCGGCACGCCGATCAAGACCCCGGCCAACGGCAAGGTGATCCTGGTGGGGGATTACTTCTTCAATGGCCGCACGGTGTTCGTCGACCATGGCCAGGGCTTCATCAGCATGTTCTGCCACATGTCGAAAATCGACGTGAAACCGGGGCAAACGCTGCGCCGGGGCGAGGTGGTGGGCCGCGTGGGCTCGACCGGCCGGGCCACCGGGCCGCACATGCACTGGAATGTCAGCCTCAACGATGCGCGGGTCGACCCGGCGATCTTCATCGGCGCGTTCCAGCCCTGAGTCCTGTGCCATCTGAGCCGGCCTCTTCGCGGGTAAACCCGCTCCCACAGGTACGGCGCAATTCCTGTGGGAGCGGGTTTACCCGCGAAGAGGCCGGCACCGCCAACATCAATCCCTTTTAGTTGCGCCTTCGAAAAATACTGCGCAAAAACAAATAATCACGCCGTAAATATCGGCAATAAAATCTCGCCTAAAAGCATTTTTTGAGCATTTATCTCAATTTCCCCGCAGTGCTTGCCATCCCCCAACCCACTGGTTAGGGTTGAGCCTATGAACATCTTCAGCACCCTGCTCCGACAACATCGCAGCCTTTGCCTGGTCAGCGCCCGACTACCAGGCTGAATCGCGTCGCCTCGCCTTTTTTCTCTTGTTTTCGCTTGGCAGGCCCGATCACGGCCGCACATAAAAGGATTGCTTCCATGACCATGCTCAAAGACCCATCGAAGAAGTACCGCGCGTTCCCGACCATCGACCTGCCCGACCGTACCTGGCCGTCGAAGGCCATCACCCAGGCGCCGATCTGGTGCAGCTCCGACCTGCGTGATGGCAACCAGTCGCTGATCGAGCCGATGGACTCAGAGAAGAAGCTGCGCTTCTGGAAGACCTTGGTGCAGGTGGGTGTGAAGGAAATCGAAGCCGCCTTCCCATCGGCCTCGCAGACCGACTTCGACTTCGTGCGCAGCCTCATCGAGGATGGCCACATCCCCGACGACACCACCATCCAGGTGCTCACCCAGGCCCGTGAAGACCTGATCGCCCGTACCTTCGAGTCCCTGCGCGGGGCGAAGAAGGCCATCGTCCACCTGTACAACGCCACCTGCCCGTCGTTCCGCCGCATCGTCTTCAACCAGGACAAGCAGGGCGTGAAGGACATCGCGGTGAACGCCGCCAAGCTGTTCGTCAAATACGCCGCGCAGCAGCCGCAAACCCAATGGACCTTCCAGTACTCGCCGGAAACCTTCAGCGCCACCGAGCTGGAGTTCGCCAAAGAGGTGTGTGACGCGGTGATCGAGGTGTGGAACCCGACCCCCGAACACAAGATCATCCTCAATCTGCCGGCCACCGTCGAAGTCGCCACGCCGAACGTCTACGCCGATCAGATCGAGTGGTTCTGCCGCAACATCAACCGTCGCGACAGCGTGATCATCAGCCTGCACACCCACAACGACCGTGGCACCGGCATCGCCGCCACCGAGCTGGGCTTGATGGCCGGTGCCGACCGTGCCGAAGGCTGCCTGTTCGGCAATGGCGAGCGTACCGGCAACGTCGACCTGGTGACCCTGGCGCTGAACCTCTACACCCAGGGCATCGACCCGCAGCTGGACTTCTCCGACATCGACGGCGTGCGCAAGGTCGTCGAGGAGTGCAACCAACTGCCGGTACACCCGCGTCACCCGTATGTCGGCGACCTGGTCCACACCGCGTTCTCCGGCTCGCACCAGGACGCCATCCGCAAGGGCTTCGCCCAGCAGAAGGATGGCGAACTGTGGGAAGTGCCATACCTGCCGATCGACCCGGCCGACATCGGCCGCAGCTACGAGGCGGTGATCCGCGTCAACAGCCAGTCGGGCAAGGGCGGCATCACTTACCTGCTCGAGCAGGAGTACGGCATCAGCCTGCCACGGCGCATGCAGATCGAGTTCAGCCAGGTGGTGCAGGGCGAGACCGACCGTCTTGGCCTGGAAATGACCGCCGAGCAGATCTACAAGCTGTTGCAGAAGGAGTATCTGCAGGCCAACGCGCCGTATGCACTGGTCAGCCACCGCCTGCAGGAAGAGAACGGCAGCAGCCATGTACAGGTGGAAGTCTCCGGTGAAGGCGAAACCACCCTGCACTGGCACGGCAAGGGCAACGGCGCCCTGGAAGCGCTGGTCGCCGGCTTGCCGGTCAACGTCGAGATCATGGACTACAACGAGCACGCCATCGGTGCCGGCACCAACGCCAAGGCGGCGGCCTACATCGAACTGCGCGTGGCCGGTGGGCGTCCGGTGCACGGCGTGGGCATCGACGAGAACATCACCACCGCCAGCTTCAAGGCGCTGTTCAGCGCGCTGAACCGCTCGCTGAGCCAGCAGCAGGCCAAGGCGGCGTAAGCCATCGCAGAAAAACAAAGCCCGCATCCTTGATGCGGGTTTTTTTTGCCTGTCCCGGCCCTTTCGCGGGTAAACCCGCTCCCACAGGCACCAGGCGCCCCCTGTGGGAGCGGGTTTACCCGCGAAGAGGCCGGCACAAGCGCTACAAACATTTCAGGCAAAAAAAGGGGCGCCGACCAAGCGCCCCATAACCGTGTAGCACACAACGAAATCGGTCAGTCCAGCAACGCCATCGCCTCAGCGCTGCACGCCTCGATCCGCGCCCAGTCGCCGTTCTTGATCCAGCTGCTGTCGAGCATCCAGGTGCCGCCCACGCACATCACATTGGGCAAGGCCATGTAGTTGCGCACGTTGGCCGGGCTCACCCCACCGGTGGGGCAGAAACGAATGTCGCCGAACGGGCCGGCAAAGGCCTTGATCGCCGCCACGCCACCGCTGATCTCCGCCGGGAACAGCTTGAAGCGGCGGTAGCCCAGGGCATAGCCCAGCATGATTTCCGACGGCGTACTGATGCCGGGCAGCAGCGGAATGTCGCTTTCCACGCCGGCCTGGAGAACGTCCGGGGTGATGCCCGGGGTCACCACGAACTGCGCGCCTGCTGCCTCCACGGCAGCGAACATGCCGCGGTCGAGCACGGTTCCGGCACCGACGCACAGCTCCGGGCGCTGCTCGCGCAGCACCTGGATGGCCTTCAGGCCATGCTGCGAGCGCAGGGTCACTTCCAGGGTGCGGATGCCGCCAGCGGCCAGGGCGTCGGCCAGGGGCAGGATGTCTTCCTCACGGGCGATGGTGATCACCGGCAGGATGCGCGCCTTGTCGCAGATCGCATCGATGCGGTCGGCTTTCTCGGCCATCGAGAGCAAAGGCTGGGGGCGTTCGAGGGTGGTCATGACAATGGGTCCTTGGCTCATGGGCACCAGTAGATGTGCAGAGGGTCGTGAAGAAAGGCGCGAATCGGCATTTCGGTAGGGTCTTCGGCCGCCAGCGCGGTGCGCAGGGTGGCGAGCTTGCCCGCGCCTTGCACCGACAGCAGGGTAAGGCCGGCAGTGGCCAGCAACGCACGGGTCATGCTCAGGCGCTGGTGCGGCACGCTCGGCGCCAGCATCGCCAGGCAGCGGCGCTCACCGACCTTGGCCAGGCCCTGGCGCAGGTTGGGGCTGGCCGGGAACAGCGAGGCGGTATGGCCATCGTCGCCCATGCCCAGCACCAGCACGTCGATCGGCGGCAGGTCGGCCAAGACCTGGTCGGCTTGCTCGGCAGCGGCCTCAAGCGTGGCGGCAGGCTGGTAGAGCCCGATGAACCGCGCCTTGGCCGCCGCGCCCTTGAACAGGTGGCGGGCCAGCAGGCCGGCGTTGCTGTCGTCGTGCGCCACCGGTACCCAGCGTTCGTCGGCCAGGCTGACGGTCACCTTGGACCAGTCCAACACTTCGGCGGCCAGTTTCTCGAGGAACGGCACCGGGCTGCGTCCACCCGACAGCACCAGGCAGGCCTGGCCCTTGCTGGCGATGGCCTGGCGCAAGCGCTCGGCCACATCATGGGCTTGCGTGGTCGCCAGGGTTTTCGAATCGGCCAGCGCGTGAACCTTCACGGTCGCCGGCAGTTGCAGTTCAGATATCGCCATACCAGGCCCTCCCATCACGGGTGATCAGTGCAATCGAGCTCATCGGCCCCCAGGAACCTGCCGCGTAGGGCTTGGGCGCGTCGCCGGTGTGCTTCCAGCCGGCGATCAGCTGGTCGCACCATTTCCAGGCGTACTCGATCTCGTCCTTGCGCACGAACAGGTTCTGGTTGCCACGCATCACTTCCAGCAGCAGACGTTCATAGGCGTCCGGGATCCGCGCGCTGCGCCAGGTGTCGGAGAAATTCAGCTGCAGCGGACCGCTGCGCAACTGCATGCCTTTGTCCAGGCCCTGCTCCTTGGTCATCACCCGCAGTGAAATGCCTTCGTCCGGCTGCAGGCGAATGATCAGCTTGTTGCCGATCTGCAAGCGCTGTTCCGGGGCGAAGATGTAGTGCGGGGTTTCCTTGAAATGGATGACGATCTGCGACAGTTTCTGTGGCATGCGCTTGCCGGTGCGCAGATAGAACGGCACGCCCGACCAGCGCCAGTTGCGGATGTCGGCGCGCAGGGCGACGAAGGTCTCGGTGTCGCTCTGGGCGTTGGCGTTGTCCTCTTCCAGATAGCCCGGCACCGGCTTGCCATCACTGAAGCCAGCGATGTACTGGCCGCGCACCACATGGGTGCTCAGGCCTTCGCCGGTGATCGGTGCCAGGGCCTTGAGCACCTTGACCTTCTCGTCGCGGATGCTGTCGGCCGACAGGTCGCTGGGCGGGTCCATGGCGATCAGGCAGAGCAGCTGCAGCAGGTGGTTCTGGATCATGTCGCGCAGCTGGCCAGCCTTGTCGAAGTAGCCCCAGCGGCCCTCGATACCGACCTTCTCGGCGACGGTGATCTCCACATGGGAAATGGAGTTCTGGTTCCACTGGGTCTCGAACAGGCTATTGGCGAAACGCAGGGCGATCAGGTTCTGCACCGTCTCCTTGCCCAGGTAATGGTCGATGCGGTAGACCCGGCTTTCGGGGAAGAACCGCGCCACCGCGTCGTTGACCCGACGCGACGACTCCAGGTCATGGCCGATGGGCTTCTCCAGCACCACCCGGGTGCGCGACGCCAGGCCGGCCTTGTCGAGGTTCTCGCAGATCGCGCCATAGACCGCCGCCGCCGTGGCGAAATAGGCAATCAGCGGCTGTTCGCCCGGCGCCTGTTCGGCCAGGGCCTGGTAACCCTCGGGCTCGACGAAGTCCAGGTGCAGGTAGCTCAGGCGACCGAGGAAACGGCCCAGGGAGGCGGCATCGATCTCCGCCTCCGGCACGTGGCGGCGCAAGTGGGCTTCGATGCTGTTCAGGTGTTCCTGCGCGCTGCCCGACTCGCGTGCCAGGGCCAGCAGTCGGGTATCTGGGTGCAGGAGGTCGGCGCGGTCGAGCTGGTAGAGCGCGGGGAACAGCTTGCGCAATGCCAGGTCGCCGAGGGCGCCAAAGAGGGCGAAGGTGCAGGGTTCGACACTGATCGCAGCCATGATGTTGGTTCTTTTATAAATGTTGGACTAGAAATACCGGTTTCAACCCTGCTTTTCAAGGGCTAATGTAGTAAAAACCACAACATCCAATACAGCCATTACAGACAAGTGGTGTGACAATCTTACCGACAGTACGATACACGCCATCGCAAAAAGCCTGCTTCCCGACCCAAGGACACACCATGGACCGCGTGCGCAACCTCCTGGAACAGATCCAGGGCCGCCTCGACGAGCTGAACAAGGCCGAACGCAAAGTCGCCGAAGTCATCCTGCTCAACCCGCAACAGGCCACCCGCTTCAGCATCGCCGCCCTGGCCCAGGCGGCCAAGGTCAGTGAGCCGACCGTCAACCGTTTCTGCCGCTCGTTCGGCGTCAGCGGCTACCCCGAGCTCAAGCTGCAGTTGGCCCAGAGCCTGGCCAGCGGCGCCGCCTACGTCAGCCGCGCGGTGGAGGCCGACGATGATCCGGCCGCCTACACCCAGAAGATCTTCGGCAGCGCCATCGCCTCGCTGGACAGCGCCTGCCAGGCGCTCGACCCGCAACAGGTCAGCCGCGCCGTGGACATGATGATCCAGGCCCGGCAGATTCATTTCTTCGGCCTCGGCGCCTCGGCCCCGGTGGCCCTCGACGCCCAGCACAAGTTCTTCCGCTTCAACCTGGCCGTGTCGGCCCATGCCGACGTGCTGATGCAGCGCATGCTGGCCTCGGTGGCCCATACCGGCGACTTGTTCGTGATCATCTCCTACACCGGGCGCACCCGCGAACTGGTCGAGGTGGCGCGCCTGGCGCGGGAAAATGGCGCCTCGGTGCTCGGCCTTACCGCCGCCGGTTCGCCGCTGTCCCAGGCCTGCAGCATGAGCCTGCATATCCCGCTGCCGGAAGACACCGACATCTACATGCCGATGACCTCGCGAATCATCCAACTCACCGTGCTCGATGTACTGGCCACCGGCATGACCCTGCGCCGCGGCGTGGACTTCCAGCCGCACCTGCGCAAGATCAAGGAAAGCCTCAACGCCAGCCGCTATCCGGTCGTCGACGACGACCTCAACTGAGCCGGTGCGCCTGCAAGCGCAGGTGCGCCCGCTCGCCCGGGGCCAGGCTCAAGCCTTCGTCGCTGCCGCTGGCGGCTTCCACGCAGACGAACCCCTGGCACTCACGCCCGCTCACGCCCATCAGTGGGCGATTGCCCGGGTGCCAGACCACGGTGTCGTCGCTGTCGCCGGTATCAATGCACAGCGCGCGTTGCCAGGCCGGGTCCTGCAGTTGCACCCGGGGCGTGCCCGGGTAGACCTTCTGGCATCCGCCCTTGAGCGTCAGCGCGCCATCTTCGCGGCAGGCCTGGCGATTGAGGCGGTCATAGCCTTGGATATCCTCGAGCCCAGACAGCGCTATCTTCGACACGTCGCTGATGCGCCAGTAGGCCAGCAACGCGTGGCTCAGCTGGCAGGGTTGGCTGTCCTGGTGCTCGGTGCTCAAGCGCAGTTCCATGCTTGCGCCCAGCCGGGCGTGCAGGTCGACCTGCCAGTCGCACAGGTCCAGGCGCCACTGCAAGGACACGCCCTGCTCGTCCTCGCTGCTGTCGATCAACTTCCAGTCCAGCAACCGCGCCCAGCCATGGGCCGGCCACAGGTCTTCACTGGGATGGCGGCCATACCAAGGCCAGCACACCGGCACGCCACCGCGGATGGCACCGACTTGCGGCCATTGCTCGGCGCACCATAGCCAGGGCTTTTCGCCGGCCGGCTGAAAGTGCAGCAACTGGCCGCCCTGGCGGCTGAACACCGCCTGGCAGCGCGGATGGTCGATGATCAGGACATCGCGCTGCTGGTAACGCTCCCACTCGAAGGTCGGCCTGGGCCGTTGCGAGGTGAAGAAGCGATGTAGCGGATGTTCAGGCATGGTTCCAAGCTCTTTTGTTGTTCGAGATAGCGCTGTCTTGACCTGTGCTCGCTCACCACTGCGAACCAGTGGTGAGCGGGAGGCCAAATGGATGGCGTAAATTTACAACAATTTTTCTCAGAATGACGACTGAATCTTCAGGCCGGCGACCAGCGCGTTATCCACCTGATCCACGCCGCCCGGGCTCTTGATGTACTGCAAGTTGGGCCGCACGGTCAGCCAGTTGGTGACGTGGAAGCCGTAGTAGAGCTCGGCGTTGTATTCAGTGCGCTGCAGCGGCACGAAGCCCGGGTTGTCGTAGTCGTCGATGCCGCTCTGGGCATTGAGCAGTTCGGCGCGCTTCTTCACGTCGTCGTTGACGTGGATACGGGCGATACCAAAGCCAATGTCATCCTTGGGCCGGGCATCGAAGGCACCTTTGTAGACCAGGCCAACCTGCTGGTAGTTGTCGACCACGTTGGTGGCTTTGTCGTGCACGGTGAAGTTGGCGAACAGGCTCAGGCCGCGGTTGACGTCACCGGCCTGGGCGGTGACCTGCTGCTGCGCCACCACCCACCAGCCGTGCTTGCTGGAGTGCGACTTGAACGCCGCGCCCGTCAGTGCCTGCGGGTTGCCGTTGATGTCGTCGTACACATCGTCGGCCTTGGCGGTGCTGTAGTAGTAGCCCAGGCGGTACTCGCCGGGCAGGCCATTGACCTTGGGCGACCACACCGCCTCCACCGGCAGGATGGCGCCCTTGGTGCCGCTGCCGCTGAGCTTGAAGCCGTTGCCGGTCTCCAGGTTCGACGGGTTCTGCTCGAAGGCGCCGACCTGGACGAAGAATTCCGGGGTGATGTTGTACTTGACCCGCAGCGCCCACTGGCTGACCGGCCAGTTGTACCAGATGCCGCCCACCCAGTTGCCCACCTGCGAGCCGCAGAACGCCAGGTTCTGGAAATCGCAGGGGAAGCTGTTGAAGTCCTCGCCCTCGCCGAAGCGGCCGAATTTCACATCCAGCGCGCCGTCGAAGTACTTCTGCTTGATCCACATCTGGGTCAGGCGCCAGGTCTGGCCCCGGCCCCACACCTCCTGCACCGAGCTGAACTGCCCGGCGCGCGGGTCGCTGATGCGGTCGTTGGACAGGTTGCGACCGCTACGCTCGGTGATCGCCAATTTGAACTCGGTGTCCTTCCAGCCGAAGATCTTCTCCAGGTCCAGGTGCGCGCCCAGGGCGAACTGGTCGCTGTAGCGCGCGGTCTTGTCGTTGTTGTAGCCCCCGTGCAGGTTGCCGGCCACCTCACCGACGTAGTCGAGGGTGAAGTCGTAGCCCTTCTCCAGCAGCTCGGTGCGGGTGCCGCCCCAGTCGCCGGTCATCCATTTCGATTCCGACGAGAAAGCCTCGGCGGCCTGGGCTCCGCTGCTGCCGACCACGGCCAGCAGTGCCAGCGAGCCCAACGTCCTGATGCGATTGCGCTGTTCCATCCCTTTGCGTCCTCTTTTCTTGTTATTAACAGAACGAATCAACGGCCAGGTCTTTTCTGTAGGAGCGGCCTTGTGTCGCGAAAGGGCTGCAGAGCAGCCCCTGCGATTGTGGGCGTTGCTCAGATCCTGGGGCCGTTACGCAGCCCTTTCGCGACACAAGGCCGCTCCTACAGGGACCGTGTCCGGTTTAACGGCCTTTGAAGCGTGTCACGTTGTCCTTTACGGCAGTAGTGACCAGGTCCAGGCGTTCGCCGCTGCTGGCGTCGAACAGCAGCACCCGTGCCGGGTCGAACTGCAGGTTGAGGCTGTCGCCGACCCGGCACGCCACATCCGGCGCCAGGCGGCAACAGACCTTGGTCTGGTTGAGGGTGACGAACACCAGCAGGTCCGGGCCGGTGGGCTCGGTGACCTGGATTTCGGCGCGAATACCGGGCAGGCCATTGCCCTGCTCCGCCCCCAGCGCGATCTGCTCGGGGCGCACGCCGAGAATGATCTCGCGGCCTTCCAGCTCATCCGCCGCCACGCCCAACGGCAGCTCGCAGCGCGCCTGGCCGCTGTCGAGCAGCGCCAGCACGCGCCCGTCCTGCTTGGTCAGGCGCACGGGGATGAAATTCATCGGCGGCGAGCCGATGAAGCTGGCGACGAACAGGTTGGCCGGATCGTTGTAGATCTGCTGCGGGGTGCCGAACTGCTGGATGATGCCGTCCTTCATCACCGCCACTTTGTCACCGAGCGTCATCGCCTCGATCTGGTCGTGGGTGACGTACACCGTGGTGGTCTTCAGGCGCTGGTGCATCAGCTTGATCTCGGTGCGCATCTCCACCCGCAGCTTGGCGTCGAGGTTCGACAGCGGCTCGTCGAACAGGTAGATCTTCGGCCGCCTAGCCAGCGCCCGGCCCATGGCCACCCGCTGCTGCTGGCCACCGGAAAGCTGGCCAGGCTTGCGTGCGAGCAGGTGCTCGATCTGCAGCAGCTTGGCCACCCGCGCCACTTCCTCGTCGATGGCCGCCTGGGGCAGCTTGCGGATCTTCAGGCCGAAAGCGATGTTGTCGCGCACATTCATGGTCGGGTACAGCGCATAGGACTGGAACACCATGGCGATGTCGCGGTCCTTGGGGCTCATGCCGCTGACATCCTCTTCATCGATGAGGATCGCCCCGCCGCTGATGTTCTCTAGCCCGGCGATGCAGTTCATCAGCGTCGACTTGCCACAGCCCGAGGGGCCGACCAGGATCAGGAACTCGCCGTCCTTGATCGCCAGCTGGATATCCTTGAGCGTGTCGGGCAAGCCCGCGCCGTAGGTCTTGTGCACATTGCGAAGTTCAAGTGTTGCCATGACTTACCCCTTGACCGCGCCGGCAGTCAGCCCGCGCACGAAATACTTGCCCGCGACCACGTAGACCAGCAGCGTCGGCAGCCCGGCGATCATCGCCGCGGCCATGTCGACGTTGTATTCCTTGGCCCCGGTGCTGGTGTTGACCAGGTTGTTCAGGGCCACGGTGATCGGTTGCGAATCGCCACTGGAGAACACCACGCCAAACAGGAAATCGTTCCAGATCTGGGTGAACTGCCAGATCAGGCAGACCATGATGATCGGCGTCGACATCGGCAGGATGATCCGCCCGAAGATGGTGAAGAACCCGGCACCGTCCAAGCGCGCGGCCTTGACCAGCGCCTCGGGAATGCTCACGTAGTAGTTGCGGAAGAACAGTGTGGTGAAGGCCAGGCCGTACACCACGTGCACCAGCACCAGGCCGCCGGTGGTGCTGGCCAGGCCCAGTTTGCCGAGGGTGAACGAGGCCGGCAGCAGCACGGTCTGGAACGGCAGGAAACAACCGAACAGCAGCAGCCCGAAGAACAGCTGCGAACCACGGAAGCGCCACATCGACAGCACGTAGCCGTTGAGCGCGCCAATGGCGGTGGAGATCAGCACCGCCGGCACGGTGATCAGGATCGAGTTGACGAAGTAGCCGCTGACCGTGGCCCAGGCCTTGCTCCAGCCAATGGCGGTGAATTCGGTGGGCCAGCTCAGCAGGTTGCCGCTGCCGATGTCCTCGGGGGTCTTGAAGCTGGTCAGCAGCATCACCACCAGCGGCACCAGGTACAGCAGCACGGCCAGCAGCAGCACGCCGTGGATGGCAATGCGGCTCAGGTTCAGCGCTGGTTTGTCGGCCAGGCTAGTCATGGCGTTTACCCCGCAGTTCGGAATACAGGTACGGCACCAGGATGGCCAGGATCGCCCCCAGCATCAGGATCGCGCTGGCCGAGCCCATGCCCATCTGCCCGCGACTGAAGGTGAACGAGTACATGAACATCGCCGGAAGGTCCGAGGAATAGCCCGGGCCGCCGGCGGTCATTGCCGCCACCAGGTCGAAGCTCTTGATGGCGATGTGCGCGAGGATCATCAGCGAGCTGAAGAACACCGGGCGCAGGCTGGGCAGCACCACGGTCCAGTAGATGCGCGGCAGGCTGGCGCCATCGAGCTGGGCGGCGCGGATGATCGACGGATCGACGCCCCTGAGCCCGGCCAGGAACATCGCCATGATGAAGCCCGAGGCCTGCCACACCGCGGCGATCACCAGGCAATAGACCACGCGGTCCGGATCGATCAGCCAGTCCAGGCGAAAGCCTTCCCAGCCCCAGTCACGCAGCAGCTTGTCCAGGCCCATGCCGGGGTTGAGCAGCCACTTCCAGGCGGTGCCGGTGACGATCATCGACAAGGCCATGGGGTACAGGTAGATGGTGCGGATAAAGCCTTCGCGGCGGATGCGTTGGTCGAGCAGCACGGCGAGGAACACGCCGATGGCCAGGGTGATGCCGATGAACAGCCCGCCGAACAGCAGCAGGTTCTTGCTCGCCACCCACCAGCGGTCGTTGTCGAACAAGCGGGCGTACTGTGCCAGGCCCGCCCACTTGTAGGTGGGCAGGAAGGTCGAGGTGGTGAACGAGAGGACGAAGGTCCACAGGATGTAGCCGTAGAAGCCCACCAGCACGATGAACATGCTTGGCGCCAGCACCAGCTTCGGTAGCCAGCGCTGCAGCGCATCCAGGGGGGAGGCCCGCAGGCGGGCGGTTGCTGTGGTCATGGTCAGATACCGGAAAAGAGGGCCAACACATCACCTGTGGGAGCGGGTTTACCCGCGAAGCAGACACCGCGGTGCCTGGCACCGGCCATGCCGGTGTTCGCGGGTAAACCCGCTCCCACAAGGATTTCGCCAGCCTCGGCGTTGGCTATTGGGCGGCTTTGACTGCGGCGTAGAGTTTCTTCGCCGCATCCGCCGGATCAGCCTTCGGGTCGTTGATGTAGTTAGTCACCACATCGAAGAACGCGCCCTGCACCGCCAGCGTGGTGGCCATGTTGTGCGCCATGCTCGGTTGCAGGCCGCCAGTCTTGGCGTCGGCCAGGAAGTCCTTGGCCGCAGTCTGGGCGCAGCTGTCGAAGCCGTACTTGCCCATGTCGGCGAGCATGTCGTTGCGTACCGGGATCGAGCCCTTGTTGATGCTGAAGACCTTCTGGAAATCCTCGCCCAGCACCTTGCGTGCGATATCCTGCTGGCCCGCCGCGGTGCCCTTGTCCTTCTGCTTGAACACCACCAGCGAGTCGATGTTGTAGAGGAAGGCCTGGTCGGTGCCGGGGAAGGCTACACATTGGTAGTCCTTGCCGGCAGTCTTCCTGGCCAGGGTCCATTCGCTTTTGGCCCAGTCGCCCATGATCTGCATGCCGGCCTTGCCGTTGATCACCTTGGCCGCCTCCAGGTTCCAGTCCTGGCCCTTGCCGTCGGGGTCCATGTAGGTGGCGACTTTCTTCAGCTCGGTGAGCGCCTTGACCATCTCAGGGCCGGTCAGGGCCTTTTCGTCCAGCTCGACCAGCGCCTTCTTGTAGCCGTCGACGCCCATCACCGAGAGCACCACGCTCTCGAACACGGTGCTGTCCTGCCACGGCTGGCCACCGTGGGCGAGCGGGATGAAGCCAGCGGCCTTGAGCTTGTCACCGGCGGCATAGAATTCCGCGAGGGTGGTCGGCGCCTTGTCGATGCCGGCCTTCTTGAACACCTCGGGGTTGATCCACAGCCAGTTGATGCGGTGGATGTTCACCGGCACCGCCACGTAGTCACCGTCGTACTTCACGGTATCGGCCACTTTCTTGTCGAGCAGGCTGTCCCACTTTTCGTCCTTGGCCACATCCTTGAGCACATCGGGATCAAGCAGTCCGGTGGCGGCCCAGTCCTGGATATCCGGGCCCTTGATCTGCGCCACCCCCGGTGGGTTGCCGGCCACTGCGCGGCTCTTGAGCACGGTCATGGCGGTGGCGCCACCGCCACCGGCCACGGCGCCGTCCTTCCAGGTGAAGCCGTCCTTCTCGACCTGGGCCTTGAGCACATCGACCGCGGCTTTTTCGCCACCGGAGGTCCACCAATGGACGACCTCCACGCTGCCTTTGGAGTCGGCGGCCTGGGCGCTGAGGGAGAACAGGGAAGCGAGGGAAATCGCAGCGGCGAGACGAAGCGTCGGATACATGGGAATACCTTTCTTGTTGTTATGCGAGGCAAGACTGTCGCTTGCATGGCATGCAGTGTAGGGAGCGCGCGCCCGGCGCCAGGTAACGAACGGATGCGCGATTGTCATCGTCTGGTTACATAGCCAGGGCACTGGCCAGGCTCGGCGCCAACGGCAGGCGTGGCAGCAGAAGGGCCTGGTAGGCGTGATAGAGATCGGGCTTGCCGCCCCAGATCCGCGCGCTGGGCTGGTTAGTTGGGTCGAGCTCGTGGTGCCAGCTGCCCTGGGCACGATCGATGAAATGCTCGCCAATGAAATCCCAGAAGCAGCGATACCAGCCCTCGTAGCGCGCCTCGCCCGTGCGCTGGAGCAAGGCGGCGGCGCAAGCGCTGGCCTCGGCATGCACCCAGTGCAGCCGCTCGCGCACCACCGGGCGGTCGTGCCAGTCGAGGGTGTAGACCAGCCCCGGCGCGCCGTCGACCTGCCAGGCATGGCGGCAGGCACTGTCGAACAGCCCCCTGGCGGCGGGCAGCAAGGACTCCGGAGCAGGCTGTTGCGCCCGTTGCAGCGCCGCCTCCAGGTGCAGCACCAGGCGCGCCCACTCGAAGGCATGGCCCGGCGTGGTGCCGTAGGGGCGGAAGCCGTCGGCGGGGTTGTCTCGGTTGTAGTCGGGCAATGCCTGCCAATGCTCGTCAAAATGCTCGCTGACCCGGAAACCGTCGGCGGCGGCCTGGTTGAGGATCAAACGCTCGACCATCCGCAGGGCGCGGGCCAGCCAGCGGCTGTCGCCGGTCACATCGGCCAGGGCGAGAAACGCCTCGACGCCGTGCATGTTGCTGTTGGCGCCACGGTAGGCTTCGGCCTGTTGCCAGTCACGGGAGAACGACTCGCGCAAGCCCCCTTCCTGCTCGCACCAGAAGCGCTGTTCGATCACCCGGATCACCGCGTCCAGCAGCGCCTGGGCCTGGCCGACGCCCACTACCACCGCCGAGCTGGCGGCCAGGGCGACGAAGGCGTGCAGGTAGGCGGCCTTGCCACTGTCGCCGTGGCCTTCGGGCCGCGCGTACCAGCCGTCGTGTTCCTGATCGCGCAGCGGCCCTAGCAGGGCGCCGACGCCATGCTCGACCAGCTCGCGACACCCCGGAACGCCCTGGAGATGGGCCAGGGCAAAGCTGTGGGTCATGCGCGCGGTGTTCATGGTCTCGGCCAGGGCGCAGCGGGGCAGCCGACCTTCATCGTCGAGGTTGCCGAAGCCTTGGGGCAGACGGGATGCCCGGGCGAACGCCAGCAGGCGCAGGGCCTCGGCGTCGAGCCAGGCATGGTGTGTCGGGGAATCGAGCCAGTGGTGGGCCATGGGCTTGGTCTTCCTTGTTGTTGTCAGCCGATTCTAGTCAGCCGTCCTGGCTGGCATGTCACGAAGACTGGCTCGATTGTCACCATTTAGTGACATCAGTCCCGTGTAGGAGCGGCCTTGCCGAGGCGTCGGACCGGCCGGAAAGGGCTGCAAAGCAGCCCCGGCAATTTCAGCTCTGCGCCGAGATCCCTGGGGCCGCTCTGCGGCCCTTTCGCGGCGCAAGGCCGCTCCTACAGGGGATCGCGTCATTCGGCTGTACGGGGTAGGTACAAGGTCACCCGCAACCCACCCTCGCGCAGGTTCAACAGGCTCACCTCCCCCCCATGACTGTGGGCGATGTTGCGCGCGATCCCCAGCCCCAACCCATAACCCTGCTGCTGCCCGGCCAGTCGGAAGTGCGGCTCGAACACCTGCTCCAGACGCTGCTCCGGCACCCCCGGCCCCTGGTCGTCCACCTGCAGGACGAAGCTGTCGGCACTGTCGAGGATCCGCAAGTGCGCCCGCTCGCCGTACTTGATGGCATTGTCGATCAGGTTGCCGATGCAGCGGCGCAACGCCAGCGACTTGCCCGGATAAGGCGCCAAGGCGCGCCCCTCCAGGGTGATGCGGCCATCGCCCAGGTAAGGCTCGGCCAACATCTCCAGCACCTGGTTGAGGTCGATAGGCTCGATGTTCTCGTGGATGTCGGTGTCCTTCACGCACTGCAAGGCGCCCTTGACCAGCAGCTCCAGCTCGTCGAGGTCACGGCTGAACTTCGCTTGCAGCTGCTCGTCCTCGAGCAGTTCGACCCGCAGGCGCAGGCGTGTGATCGGCGTGCGCAGGTCGTGGGACACCGCGCTGAACAACTGCGCACGTTCGGTCAGGTAGCGGCTGATGCGCTCGCGCATGCTGTTGAACGCCCGCCCGACCTCGACCACCTCGCTGCCGCCGCCCTCGGCCACCGGCGCCACATCGGCACCCAGCGACAACTCCCGCGCCGCCCGCGCCAGGCGCTTGAGCGGCCGGCTCTGCCAATGCACCAGCAGGCCGATGAACACCAGCAGCATTACCGTGGTCATGGCCATGAAGCCGATCTGCTGGCGCGGCAGGCGCTCGGCCTCGAGGCTGGTGTAGGGCTCGGGCAGCAACGAGGCGATGTACAGCCACTCGCCTTCGTCCAGGCGGATCTGGGTCACCAGCACCGGCGGATTGAGCGGCTCCAGGGTCAACGAGTAATGCGCCCAGGAGCGCGGCAGTTCGTCGAGCTTCAGGCCACTGTTGAAGATACGCAGGTCGTCCGGGCGGACGAATTCGACGGAAATGTCCATCTGTTGCCCAAGGCGTTCGTGCAGCACTTGCTGGAACACCTCGATCACCGCCTGCTTGCGCGGCGTGACCGGTAAAACCGGCATATCCAGGGGCTTGACGTTGAGCGAGACGAAAAAGCGCGTGCCACCCATGCTGCGCAATTGGTCAAGGACCATGGGCCGGTAGGCCACCGGTAGCGAGCGGAAGTAACTGACGCTGGCGCTCATCGAGTGGGCCAGGCTGCCGGCGCT
The DNA here is from genome assembly GCF_014268885.2 of Pseudomonas xantholysinigenes. Lineage (NCBI taxonomy): Bacteria > Pseudomonadati > Pseudomonadota > Gammaproteobacteria > Pseudomonadales > Pseudomonadaceae > Pseudomonas > Pseudomonas xantholysinigenes. Next base: position 4,424,527 of record NZ_CP077095.1, read on the forward strand.
GGCGCGCAGGCCTTGCAGCTGGCTGGCGCGCAGCTGGGCCACCCAGATCAGGCTGGACAGCCCCTGTGCCAGCAACACCACCAGCAGGGTCAGCAGCAGCATGCGCCCCAGCAGCGAGCGCGGCAGCAGGCGCCAGCGGCGCTCGCTAGGCCGGGCAGACATTGGCCGCCAGCAGGTAGCCGCTGCCACGCACGGTGCGTATCAGCCGAGGGGGCTTTTCGGTGTCGCGCAGGCGCTGGCGCAAACGGCTGACCGCCATGTCGACGATCCGGTCCAGCGGCATCGGTTCGCGGCCACGGGTGGCGTTGCCGATGGTGTCGCGGTCGAGAATCTGCTGCGGGTGGTCGAGGAACAGCTTGAGCAAGGCGAAATCGGCGCCGGAGAGAATCACCTCCTCGCCATCGCGGTGGAACAGGCGATGGCTGACCGTGTCCAGGCGCCAGTCGTCGAAGGCCAGCACCGCGCTGGCCGGCACTGCCTGGCCGAAATCGGCGCGGCGCAGCAGCGCCTTGATGCGTGCCTGCAATTCGCGCGGGCTGAAGGGTTTGCCCAGATAGTCGTCGGCGCCCAGTTCCAGGCCAATGACCCGATCGGCCTCATCGGAGCTGGCGGTGAGCATAATGATCGGCACCCGCGCCTGGCGTGGGTGCTCGCGCACCCAGCGGCACAGGCTGAAACCGTCCTCGTCGGGCAGCATCACGTCGAGGATCACCAGGTCGTAGGGGCTGGCGTCCAGGGCGCGGCGAAAGCCCTGGCCATCGGGTTCGGCATGGACCTGCAGGCCGCAGCGGGCCAGGTAGCTCTGCAGTAATTCGCGGATGTCCTGATCGTCATCGACCATCAGAATCGATTTGCCGGCAGTGCTCACAATGGTCAGTCCTCTTGTAAACGCAGGTCTTCATGCCTGCTGTACGGGCTGCTGTGGGAGCCGGTTTACCTGCTCCCGCAGGGCTCAGTGTTGCATTGACTGCTGCAGTGCCACCCCGGCGCCCAGCAACCCGGAAAACTCCGCCGTCACCAGCCATACCGGCACCCCGGCGAAATAGCCGCTCATGCAGCCCTTGTCGGCGAAACTCGCGGCGAACCCACTGCGCAGGAACAGCTCGGCAAAACGCGGGATCACCCCGCCGACGATGTACACCCCGCCTCGAGCGCCCAGGGTGAGCACATTGTTGCCCGCCACCCGCCCAAGAAACCGGCAGAACTGCTCGATCACCGCCAACGCCCGAGGCTCGCCGGCCAGGGCCGCGTCAGTGAGCTGCGCCGGGCTCTTGTGCGTCGGCGTGGCGCCATCGAGCGTGCAGATAGCCTGGTACAAGCGCACCAGCCCGCCACCACTGAGCACGGTCTCGGCGCTGACATGGCCGATCTGCCGATGGATCTCCTGGTGGATCGCCGCCTCGCGGGCATTGCCCACCGGCAGGTCGACATGCCCGCCCTCCCCCGGCAGCGCCAGCCACTGCTCGCCCAGGCGCAGCAGGCTGCCCACGCCCAGGCCGGTGCCGGGGCCGATCACCAGCGCCGGGCGCGACGAGTCGGCCTTACCGGCGCAGACCTCGCGGCACTCAGCGTCACGCAGGCGGGTCATGCCCAGGGCCATGGCGGAGAAATCGTTGATCAGCAACAGCCGCTCGACCTGCAGCGCCTGGCAGAAGGCGCTGCGGCTGAGCCGCCAGTGGTTGTTGGTAAAGCGGAACTCATCGCCATCCACCGGCCCGGCCACCGCCAGGCATACCGCCGCCAGGCCGCCACGGGCGATGCCCTGATCGGCCAGGTAGGCCTCGATGGCCTGCTCGGGGCTGGTGAAGTCGGCGGTGGCCAACACTTGCACCGCATGCAGATCATTGTCCCGCCACAAGGCGAAACGTGCGTTGGTACCCCCGATATCACCAACCAGCAGGGCATTCATTCAAGGTGCTCCAGAGCCGAGGTAAAGGCGCTCGCGCCCTTTTCGGCGGAACTGAACGCCACGCGCATGAAGCCGAACAGCTCGCGCCCGCATCCCAGGTCGTTACCCTTGGGTGGCTCGGGCAGCTCACGGCTGGCCAGTTCCTCGGCCGAAACCATGATCCGCAGCGTGCCTTCGGCACCATCGACACGCACGATATCACCATCGCGCACCCGCGCCAGCGGGCCGCCGTCGAAGGCTTCCGGGCACACGTGGATGGCCGCCGGGATCTTGCCCGAGGCGCCAGACATGCGCCCGTCGGTAACCAGCGCCACCTTGAAGCCACGGTCCTGCAGCACGCCGAGGAACGGTGTGAGCTTGTGCAACTCAGGCATGCCATTGCAACGCGGGCCCTGGAAACGCACCACGGCGACGAAGTCGCGCTCAAGCTCGCCGGCCTTGAATGCATCGGCCAGGGCCTGCTGGTCATGGAACACCCGGGCCGGCGCCTCGACCACCCGATGCTCGGGCGCCACGGCAGAAACTTTCATCACCCCGCGCCCGAGGTTGCCATCCATCACCCGCAGGCCACCCTCGGCGGAGAATGGCCGCGCCACCGGGCGCAGGATGCTTTCGTCGAGGCTGTCCTTAGGCCCTTCGCGCCAGACCAGTTGGCCATCCTCGAGGAACGGCTCCTGGGTGTAGTGGCGCAGGCCATGCCCGGCCACGGTGTTGACGTCCTCGTGCAGCAACCCGGCGTCGAGCAGTTCGCGAATGAGGAAGGCCATGCCGCCGGAGGCCTGGAAGTGGTTGATGTCGGCCTTGCCGTTCGGATAGACGTGGGACAGCGTCGGCACCACCTCGGACAGGTCGGCCATGTCTTGCCAGGTCAGCTGGATGCCGGCGGCCTGGGCGATGGCTGGAATGTGCAGGGTGTGGTTGGTCGAGCCGCCAGTGGCGTGCAGGGCAACGATCGAGTTGACCAGCGCCTTCTCATCGACGATCTCGCCGATGGGCATGAAGTTGCCGCTGGCCTTGGTCATGCGCGTGACCTGACGCGCGGCCTCGGCGGTGAGGGCGTCGCGCAGCGGCGTGTAGGGATTGACGAACGAAGCGCCCGGCAGGTGCAGGCCCATCACTTCCATCACCAGCTGGTTGGTGTTGGCGGTACCGTAGAAGGTACAGGTGCCCGGGCCGTGGTAGCTCTTCATTTCCGATTCGAGCAGTTCCTCGCGGCTCGCCTTGCCCTCGGCGTAGCGCTGGCGCACATCGGCCTTCTCCTTGTTGGAGATGCCCGACACCATCGGCCCGCCCGGCACGAAAACGGTGGGCAGGTGGCCGAAACGCAGCGCGCCCATCATCAGCCCAGGCACGATCTTGTCGCAGATGCCCAGCATCAGGGCAGCGTCGAACATGTTGTGCGACAGGGCGATGGCGGTAGACATGGCGATCACTTCGCGGCTGGCGATGGCCAGTTCCATGCCCGGCTCGCCCTGGGTCACGCCGTCGCACATGGCTGGCACGCCACCGGCGAACTGGCCGACCGAGCCGATCTCGCGCAGCGCCTGTTTGATTTGTTCGGGGAAGTGCTGGTACGGCTGGTGGGCCGAGAGCATGTCGTTGTAGGCCGAGACGATGGCCACGTTGGCGGCGTTCATCAACCGCAGGGTCTGCTTGTCGTCCCCGCCGCAACCCGCCACGCCATGGGCGAAGTTGGCGCACTGCAGGTGGGCGCGCATGGGTCCGTCACTGGCCGCGCCGCGGATCAGCTCAAGGTAGCGTTCACGGGTACGGCGGCTGCGGGCGATGAGCCGTTCGGTGACCTCAAGGATGCGCGGGTGCATGTACTGGACTCCAGGCTAACGGTAAGGGTGGTTTTACCAGGGACTGTCCCTCCAAACGATTGCGACCTAGGCTCTGGATAGAGGCTTCTGGTCCGTTTGCGACGGTGTAATCCGACCACTCGTTGTATGTTTAAACAAAATACTGCCAGCAAAAAGGCTTGTTTTCTATCTCTCGGTGAATAATCTTGTTATTCCAACAACAAAACCGTTTCAGTGAAGCTGTCCTTTGTGCCACAGCCTTCACCCGACTGCCAGAGGTAACGTCATGACCCTACGCATCGCCATCAACGGATTCGGCCGCATCGGACGCAACGTTCTGCGCGCACTCTACACCCACGGCTACCGCCAGGACCTGCAGGTCGTCGCCATCAACGACCTGGGCGACAGCGCGATGAACGCCCACCTGCTCAAGTTCGACAGCGTCCACGGCATCTTCGACGCCAGTGTCGAGGCCGACCACGAAAGCCTCACCGTCAACGGCGACCGCATCGCCGTCAGCGCCATCCGCAATCCCGCCGAACTGCCATGGAAAGCCCTGGGCATCGATGTGGTGTTCGAGTGCACCGGGCTGTTCACCGAACGCGCCAAGGCGGCCGCGCACCTGGCCGCTGGCGCCGGCAAGGTGATCGTCAGCGCCCCGGCCAAGGGCGCCGACGCCACCGTGGTCTACGGCGTCAACCACGACGTGCTGCGGGCCTCGCACCAGGTCATTTCCAACGCCTCGTGCACCACCAACTGCCTGGCGCCGATCGCCCAGGTGCTGCACCGCGAGTTCGGTATCGAGCAGGGCCTGATGACCACCATCCATGCCTACACCAACGACCAGGTGCTCACCGACGTCTACCACAGCGACCCCTACCGCGCGCGTTCGGCCACCCAGTCGATGATCCCGAGCAAGACCGGCGCCGCCGAGGCGGTGGGCCTGGTGCTGCCAGAGCTGGCCGGCAAGCTCACCGGCATGGCGGTGCGGGTGCCGGTGATCAATGTGTCGTTGGTCGACCTCACCGTGAACCTGCAGCGCGAAACCACGGTCGATGAGGTCAACCAGCTGTTCCTCGAAGCCAGCCGGCATTCGCGGGTGCTGGGCTACAACGCCCTGCCGCTGGTGTCGTGCGACTTCAACCACAACCCGCTGTCGTCGATCTTCGACGCCAACCATACCCGCGCCAACGGGCGCATGCTCAAGGTCTTGGCCTGGTACGACAACGAGTGGGGCTTCTCCAACCGCATGCTGGACAACTGCCTGGCGTTGTTCAACGCCAGGTGAATACTTGCGCGGCCCCTGTGGGAGCGGCCGGTCCGACGCCTCGGCAAGGCCGCTCCTACACGGATCGCGTTGACCGCAATATTTACCTGTTCGTGACATTTCCGCGCTTGACCTTCAGCATGGATGATAAGCATTATCATTCACCCGAAAAGCGCCCCAGGTTTCCCCGTGAGTCAGTCCCGGTTCAACTCGATTTTCCTCGTCCAGCGCCTCAGCCTGCTGCGTACCCTGCAACGCATGGTAGGCAATCCGAGCACGGCCGAGGACCTGCTGCAGGAAACCTACCTGCGGGTGACCCGCGCCCTGGGTGAACGCCCCATCGAGCACCTTGAGCCGTTCGTCTTCCAGACCGCGCGCAACCTCGCCCTGGACCACCTGCGCGCGCGCCGTGTGCAGGCCCGCACCCTGGTCGACGACGTGCCCGAACAGGTGCTGCACAACGTCGCAGCCCCGGCGGGCAGCAGCGAAGATGCCGCCCACGCCGAACAACTGCTCAAGCACCTGAGCGTGAGCCTGGGCCAACTCAGCGAGCGCCAGCAACGCATCTTCATCCTCAGCCGCCTGCACGGCGCCAGCTACCTGGAGATCGCCGAACAATTGCAGGTCTCCGCCAGCACGGTGCAGAAGGAGCTGAAACTGATCATGGCCATCTGCATGGGCGTGGCCGATCGTCACCAGTGACGCGACCGCTCGCCGCTGGCATGCGCAAAGCCCTTGCCATGCGCCGGGCCTGCACCGATCATGCGCAAAAAACGCACCCCGCAAGGATCCCCCGTGACTCAGCCGTCCCCGCCTCGCCCGACAGCCGCCGCGCCTGACGCCCGCGCCCGTGCCCGCGAAGAAGCGCTGGACTGGTTGATCCGCCTGCAATGCGCCGACGCGCACGACACCCAAGCCTTCGAACACTGGCTCGGCGCCAATGCCGAAAACGCCGAGGCCTATGTCGAGGCCGAGGCATTGTGGAACGGCGCACCGCTGCGCCAGGCCGCCGGCCAGTTGCACCAGCGGCGCAGACACTCGCTGGGCGGGCGCCTGCGCCGCCACTGGAAACCACTGGCCAGCGCCGCGGTGCTGCTGGTCGGGCTGTTCACCTTCGGCAACCTGCCGGTGCGCTTGCAGGCCGACCACCTGACCGTGGTCGGCGAGCGCCAGCGCCTGCAGTTGGAGGACGGCGCCAAGGTGCTGCTCAACACCAATTCGGCCTTTGCCAGCGATGTGCGCGAAGGCCGCCAGGTCGCCCGTCTGCTGCAAGGCGAGGCGTATTTCCAGGTGCCAGCCAGCAGCCAGTCGGTACTGGAGGTACAAGCCGGGCCGTTGCGCGCCAGCGTGCACGATACCGACTTCGCCGTGCGTTACCTCGACGGCGAGGCCCAGGTCCGCGTGCAACGCGGCGATGTCGACCTGCAAGGCGCGCGCGACCAGCGCATCCGCCTCAGTGCCGGTGACAGCATCAGCGTCGGCCCCCAGGGCTTCGGTCAGCGCCAGCGCCCCGACCTGCGCCACGACCTGGCCTGGATCGAAGGCCGCCTGGTGTTCGAGAACTGCCCGCTGAGCCAGGTGCTCGCCGAGGTCCGCCGCTATTACCCGGGCTGGATCATCAGCCGCAACGCGCAACTGGAGCAGGTCGCGGTCACCGGCAACTACCGCCTCGACCAGCCGCTGGAAACCCTGCGCGCCCTCGCCCACATCACCTCGGCGCAACTGCACGAGTACCCGGCGCTGGTCATTCTCAACTGACGGCAAAGTTTTTTTACGCGATCACCCTGCCTAGCCCGTCTCGTTATAGCCAATACGATTGATTCTCGTTCGAAAACGAGAACAGCCACTTGCCTATGACACTTCGCGCGACAGGGAGCGCTCTCGATGCCCACAGGTCAAACCCGCCCGTCCTCTTCTTCCCGCCGCCGCGGGCAATTGTCCCTGTTGACCCTGGCGCTGCTCGCCAGCGGCGCCTGCAGCCTGCCGGCCCTGGCCGCGGAACCGGCCCAGGCCAGCAGCCCACGCATGGGTGACTATCGCTTTGCCATTGGCCAGCAGCCGCTGGTCGAAGCAATCAACGCCTTCAGCAAGGTCACCGGCTGGCAGGTCGGCTTCAGCGCCGAGCTCGCCGACGGCGTGGCCTCGCCCGGTGTGCAGGGCGCGCTTGCACCGGAAGCGGCGCTGCAGCGCCTGCTGCGCGGCACCGGCCTGGGCTATCGCAAGATCGGCAACGGCAATGTGGTGCTCGAGCGCCAGTCCGCCGGCAATGCCATCGCCCTGCAACAGATGACCGTCAGCGCCACCCGCAGCGCCCAGGACGTCAGCCAGGTGCCGAGCACCGTCAGCGTGCAGACCCGTGAGCAACTGGACCACCAGAACGTCAACGACATCAAGCAGTTGGTGCGCTACGAACCGGGTGTTTCGGTGTCCGGCACCGGCCAGCGCAGCGGCCTGAACGGCTACAACATCCGCGGTATCGACGGCGACCGGGTACTGACCCAGGTGGACGGCGTGTCGGTCCCCGACAGTTTCTTCTACGGGCCTTACGCCCAGACCCAGCGCAACTACGTCGACCCCGAGATCGTCAAGCGCGTGGAGATCCTGCGTGGCCCGGCCTCGGTGCTGTACGGCAGCAACGCCATCGGCGGCGCGGTCAGCTACTTCACCCTCGACCCCGAGGACATCATCAAACCCGGCAAGGACGTCGGCGCGCGCCTGAAGACCGGCTACAGCTCGGCCGATGAAAGCTGGCTGACCTCCGCCACCATCGCCGGACGCCACGGCGATTTCGATGGCCTGCTGCACCTGAGCCAACGCAACGGTCATGAAACCGACGCGTACGGCGAGCATGGCGGCACCGGCCTGTCCCGCAGCGAGGCCAACCCCGAAGACGTACGTACCACCAACGTGCTGGCCAAGCTGGGTTGGAACTACGCCGACGACGCACGCCTGGGGCTGACCTACGAGCGCTACAAGGACGACCGCGACCAGAACGTCCTGAGCGCCGTTGGCGGCCCCTTCATTCCTGGCATTCCGGCGATGAACTCCTACCGCGGGCGCCAAGGCAACGATACCGTCACCCGCGAGCGGTTCGGCATCAATCATGAGTTCGGCCTCGACAGCCTGCTGGCTGACACCGTGAAATGGAGCCTGAACTACCAGATCGCCAAGACCGACCAGACCACCGACGAGCTCTATTTCGCCCGAGGCCGTCAGGTCGCCCGCGACCGCCAGACCACCTACAAGGACCGCCAGTGGGTGTTCGATGCGCAACTGGACAAGGCCTTCAGCATTGCGGCCACCGACCACCTGCTGACCTACGGCACCACACTCAAGCGCGAGAAGATCACCGGCTCGCGCAGTGGCACCGGCACCTGCCTCAACATCGGCGGAAGCTGCCGCGCGATCGGCCAGATCAGCACCGATGACACCCAGGCGCGTGTCAGCGATTTCCCGGATCCGACCGTCGACACCTACAGCCTGTTCGCCCAGGACGAAATCCGTTGGAACCAGTGGACCTTCCTGCCCGGCCTTCGCTACGACTACACCCGGCTCGACCCACGCATGACCGACGAGTACCTGCTGGGTCTGCAAAATGGCGGCACCGCCCCGGCACGCCGGGTAGACGACGCAGAAAAGAAATGGCACCGCCTTTCGCCCAAGCTGGGCGTCACCTACGCCTTCAATGACCACTACACCTGGTACGGCCAATACGCCGAGGGCTTCCGTACACCGACCGCCAAGGCGCTGTACGGCCGCTTCGAAAACCTTGCCGGTGGCTACGTGGTCGAGCCCAACTCGAGCCTGGAGCCGGAAAAGAGCAAGAGCTACGAGACCGGGCTGCGCGGCAACTTCGACGCCGGCAGCTTCGATGTGGCGGTGTTCTACAACAAGTACCGGGACTTCATCAACGAAGACGCCGTACAGTCCAGCAACCTGGGTTCGACGTTCCAGGCCAACAACATCAAGCATGCAACCATCAAGGGCGCGGAAATCAAGGGACGCTTGAACCTCGATCGCTTCGGCGCGCCTGAAGGCCTGTACTCGATCGCCTCGGTGGCCTATGCCTATGGCCGCAACAATGACACCGGCCAGCCACTCAACAGCGTCAACCCGCTGACAGGCGTGTTCGGCCTTGGCTACGAGCAGGTGGACTACGGCACCCAGCTCAGCTGGACCGTGGTCAAACGCAAGAACCGCGTGGACGACACCCAGTTCTTCGCCCCCGATGGCTCCAGCTCCGAGTTCCGTACTCCAGGCTATGGCGTGCTCGACCTGACCGGGTTCTACCGGATCACCGACGACCTGACCATCAACGGCGGCCTGTACAACCTGACCGACAAGAAATACTGGCAGTGGGACGATGTGCGCAAATACGCCAGCGTCGGCAACAACACCGGCATCAGTGAAGCGGCCGTTACCCAGCCGGCCAACCTCGACCGCCTGACCGCCCCGGGCCGTAACTTCGCCATCAACCTGGTGTGGGACATCTGATCGGCTGAGGCCGCCATCGCGGGCTTGCCCCGCGATGCGCTGCCCCCGTGAGAATGATTTCACTTCGCAGGTGAGGTTTTTTTACTGTTCCGCGTCTTCTCTTTCGTCTTGTCACTAGACAGCCCCATTTTCCAAGGATGCCCCCATGACCGCCCCTTCCTCCGAACGCGCCGCCCTGCGCTCCCAACGCCTGAACCAGGTCACCCACGCCCCGCACACCGAGCTGGACGCCCTGGTCAAGTCGCACAAGCCGTTCGACAGCCGCGAAAGCTTCGCCCGCTTCGTCGTCGCCCAGTACCTGTTCCAGTCCGAGCTGCAGGCGCTGTACACCGACCCGAATCTGATCGCCATCGTGCCTGACCTGGCCGAACGCTGCCGCGCCGAACAGGCCCGCCTGGACCTGGCCGATCTGGACACCGAAGTCCCTGCGCCGTTCGGCGGAGCCCTGGGCAACCCGAGCCTGGGTGAAGCCCTGGGCTGGATCTTCGTCTCCGAAGGCTCCAAACTGGGCGCCGCGTTCCTGATCAAGCGTGCCGTGGCCCTGGAACTGTCCGAGACCTTCGGTGCCCGCCACCTGGGCGAGCCGGCCGGTGGCCGTGCCGAGGGCTGGAAACAGTTCACCCGTATTCTCGACAGCCTGGAACTGTCGCCCGAGGAAGACGCCGCTGCCGAACGTGGCGCGGTTGCCGCCTTCGAGCGCTTCACCGAGCTGCTCAAGCATGCCTACGCCGCCGACGCGGCACTGGCCTGACACGCTTTACCCGGCCGCCTGCGGGCGGCCGCACCGTTGCAGTGAGACCATGACCCGAATCGCCCGCTCCAAAGTATCCCGCCTGCTGTATGCGATCCTGGCCTATGTCAGCCTGGGGATAGGTCTGGTCGCCATCGTCATCCCCGGCTTGCCGACCACCGAGTTCATCCTCCTCGCCGCCTGGGCCGCCACCCGCAGTTCGCCGCGCCTGTCCGCCTGGCTGGAGAACCACCGACTGTTCGGGCCGATCCTGTACAACTGGCGCAATGGCAAAGTGATCCAACGCCGCGCCAAGGTCAGCGCGACGATCAGCATGCTGCTGTGCGCCGGGTTGATGCTGACCTTCCTCGAACACCGCTGGCCGGTGTTCCTCGCCATCAGCGGCATGGCCCTGGGCAACCTGTGGATCTGGTCGCGCCCGGAACGGCCTGTGCCGACGGCGTCCATCGAGCTGCAGCGCTGAGGGGTTTGCACCGCGCCGGCGAATAGACTGAAATGGGATCCACGAAGGAGGATCCTGCATGCCAACGTTGCTCGACACCATCGCCCAGGCCCTGGGCCTCGACTGCGCCCCGATACGCTGGCAGGGCATTGGCGCCCTGCCCTCGACCTTCGCCGTGACCGAACTGGCCGGTGCCAGCATTGCCGCCTGCGGCCTGGCCCTGGCGCACCTGCTGGAAAGCCAGCAGCACAGCTGCCCGTTGGTCAGCGTCGATCGGCGCCTGGCCTCGTTCTGGTTCGCCACCAGCCTGCGCCCCCATGGCTGGCAAACGCCGCCGCTGTGGGATGCCATCGCCGGCGACTACCGCACCCGCGACGGCTGGATTCGCCTGCATACCAATGCCCCGCACCATCGCGACGCCGCCTTGCAGGTGCTTGGCAGCCCTGCCGATCGGGCGAGCGTGGCCAGCAGGGTCGCTAACTGGGATGGCGAGACCCTCGAGGCTGCCGTGGTCAAGGCAGGCGGTTGCGCGGCGCAGATGCGCGCCTGGCTGGACTGGTGCCTGCACCCGCAGGGCCGCGCGGTCAACCATGAGCCGTTGATCCTGCGCGAGCGCTACCCAGGACAGCCCGGCCGCTGGCTCGGCAACGCCAGCAGGCCGCTTGCCGGGGTCAAGGTACTTGATCTCACCCGCATCCTCGCCGGCCCCATTGCCACACGCTTGCTGGCCAGCTTCGGCGCCGAGGTGCTGCGCATTGATCCACCGGGTTGGGACGAGCCGGCGGTGGCGCCGGAAGTGACACTGGGCAAGCGCTGCGCGCGTCTGGACCTGCGCACCAGGGAGGACCATCAGCGCTTCGAAGCCTTGCTGGCCGACGCCGATATCCTGGTGCACGGCTACCGCGCCGATGCCCTCGAACGCCTGGACCTGGGCACCGAGCGGCGCCGCCAGCTCAACCCCGGGCTGATCGATGTAAGCCTCAATGCCTACGGCTGGAGCGGCCCCTGGCAGCATCGGCGCGGCTTCGACAGCCTGGTGCAGATGAGCACCGGCATTGCCCGTGAAGGCATGCGCTGGCAGCAGGCCGAGCGGCCGGTGCCATTGCCGGTGCAGGCCCTGGACCATGCCACGGGTTACCTGATGGCGGCGGAGGCCATACGGGCGCTGGCCGCACGGCTGCGCAACGGCGAAGGTTGCGACAGCCGGTTGTCGCTGGCGCGTACCGCCAAGTTGCTGGTCGAGCATGGGACAGTGGAGGAAGACCTGCCGCTGGCAGCGGAATCGCTCGACGATCTTGCCCAGCCCATCGAGCACACGCCCTGGGGCGAGGCGCAGCGGCTCAAGGCACCGCTGAGGGTGGGCGAAACATTGATGGGCTGGGGCTCAGGGGCCGCGCAACTGGGCTCGGTGCCAGCACGGTGGCTGCCATGATCGCGGGCAAGCCCTTATCAGCCGCGCGCCAAGCCTGTCGAGGCGGGTCTACCCGCGAAGCAAGCAACACAGTGCCTGGCACCGGCTACGCCGGTGTTCGCGGCTAAAGCCGCTCCCACAGCGACCGCGCTGACCTCGGGGCATGCACCACACCAGTGGGAGCGGGCTTGCCCGCGAAGCAGGCGACGCGGTGCCTGGCACCGGCTACGCCGGTGTTCGCGGCTGAAGCCGCTCCCACAGCGACCGCGCCGGCTTCATGGCATGCACCACACCTGTGGGAGCGGGTTTACCCGCGAAGCATGCAACACGGTGCCTACAGGCTCAACAACCCCGAGTACAACGCATACGCCGCCAAGCCCGCCCCTACCAGCACCGCCGCGAAGATCAACTTCTCCCACGCGCTGAACAACGCCTGGCCCTGCTCACGCTTGGCCTGGGCGAACAGGATCGCCCCCGGCGCATAGAGCAAGGCTGACAGCAGCACATACTTCAGCCCGCCGGCATACAGCAGCCACACCGCATACAGCAGAGCGACCAGCGCCACCAGCAGGTCCTTGCGCCGCAGCCCCGCCTGCCCCTGGTAACCTTCGCCGCGCAACGTCAGCAACACCGCATAGGCCGCCGACCAGAAGTACGGCACCAGGATCATCGACGACGCCAGGTAGATCAGGCTGGTATAAGTCCCGGCCGAAAACAGGGTGATCAGCAGGAAGCCCTGGATCATCACATTGGTCAGCCACAAGGCATTGGCCGGCACATGGTTGGCGTTCTCCTGCGCCAGGAACCGCGGCATGGTCTTGTCACGCGCGGTGGCGAACAGGATCTCGGCACACAGCAGCGCCCACGACAACAAGGCCCCCAATAACGAAACCGCCAGGCCGATGCTGATCAGCAGCGCCCCCCATGGCCCGACGATATGCTCCAGCACCGAGGCCAGCGACGGGTTCTGCAAGCCGGCCAGCTCAGGTTGGGTCATCACCCCCAGAGACAACACGTTGACCAGCACCAGCAGCGCCAGCACCCCGATGAAACCGATCACCGTGGCCTTGCCCACATCCGAGCGGCGCAACGCGCGCCCCGAGTAGACGCTCGCGCCCTCGATGCCGATGAACACGAACACCGTCACCAGCATCATGTTGCGCACCTGCTCCAGCACACTGCCGAACTGCGGATTGCTCAGGCCCCAGATGTCGCGGGTGAAGATATCGGCGCGAAAGGCCAGCGCAGCAATGACGATGAAGATCAGCAACGGCACCACCTTGGCCACGGTGGTCACCTGGTTGATGAACGCCGCCTCCTTGATGCCGCGCAGTACCAGAAAATGCACCGCCCACAGCAGCAGCGAGGCGCAGCCAATGGCCACCGGGGTATTGCCCTGGCCGAACACCGGAAAGTAGAAACCCAAGGTGCTGAACAACAGCACGAAATAGCCGACGTTGCCCAGCCAGGCGCTGATCCAGTAGCCCCAGGCCGAGGAAAAGCCCATGTAGTCGCCAAACCCGGCCTTGGCGTAGGCATACACCCCCGAATCCAGTTCGGGCTTGCGGTTGGCCAAGGTCTGGAACACGAAGGCCAGTGCCAGCATGCCCACCGCGGTGATACCCCAGCCGATCAACACCGCCCCCACATCGGCCCGCGCCGCCATGTTCTGTGGCAGCGAGAAGATCCCCCCGCCAATCATCGATCCGACCACCAGTGCGATCAGCGCGCCAAGGCGCAACTTCTGTCCCGGTTCGCTCATGGGGCTCCTTGCGCGCGCGTGCGCGTGAACGTATTAACCAACAAAAATGTTACAAATTCTTTATTGAATCGAGCCATTAAACCTATAGCACTCATAACCGAAATGTCTATAGCCGGCGCCTGTTAATTATGACAGTTGCGAAGTGTCTCGCGGCTCGACTAAACCTGTCGCTGTTTACTGTGAAAAATTTGCGAAAACCCTAAAAGAGACTAACTTCACAGTTCGCAGGCGAAACGGAGCGTTTGCTCTAGAAGGACATGGAGGTGCCAGCGCACAAGGCCTGCGGACCAGAAGTCGGCATCCTCCAGGAGACGCTTGAGGGATTTTTCTTACCTTCAATGCGGGCATGAACTGATCTAAGTCAGCGAATGCTCCAGGCGTCAGATTTATTCTGAGGTCAACTTTCTCCTGGTACGGAGTCGTTAAATGTCTGATTCTTCCGGAAAACTAAAACTGGGTGCACTTGTTGCACTTGTCGTCGGTTCGATGATTGGCGGCGGGATCTTCTCGTTACCGCAAAACATGGCCGCCAGCGCAGGCGTCGGCGCCGTGCTGATCGGCTGGGCCATCACCGCGGTGGGCATGCTCACCCTGGCCTTCGTGTTCCAGACCTTGGCCAACCGCAAGCCTGACCTCGACGGCGGGGTGTACGCCTACGCCAAGGCCGGTTTCGGCGACTACATGGGCTTTTCCTCGGCCTGGGGCTACTGGATCAGTGCCTGGCTGGGTAACGTCGGTTACTTCGTGCTGCTGTTCAGCACCCTGGGGTACTTCTTCCCGGTATTCGGCGAAGGCAACACCCCGGCGGCGGTGATCGGTGCGTCGATCCTGCTGTGGGCGGTGCACTTCCTGGTGCTGCGCGGCATTAAAGAAGCGGCGTTCATCAACCTGGTCACCACCGTGGCCAAGGTCGTGCCGCTGGTGCTGTTCGCGCTGATCTGCCTGTTCGCCTTCAAGCTCGATGTGTTCACCGCCGACATCTGGGCCGTTGGCACGCCGGAACTGGGCAGCGTGATGAACCAGGTGCGCAACATGATGCTGGTCACCGTGTGGGTGTTCATCGGCATCGAGGGTGCGAGCATCTTTTCCTCCCGTGCGGAAAAACGCTCCGATGTGGGCAAGGCCACGGTCATCGGCTTCGTCACCGTGCTGCTGTTCCTGGTGCTGGTCAACGTGCTGTCGCTGGGGGTTATGACTCAACCGGAACTGGCCAAGCTGCAGAACCCGTCGATGGCCGCGGTGCTGGAACACGTGGTCGGCCACTGGGGCGCGGTGCTGATCAGCGTCGGCCTGATCATCTCGCTGCTCGGTGCCCTGCTGTCGTGGGTGCTGCTGTGCGCCGAGATCATGTTCGCCGCCGCCAAGGACCACACCATGCCGGAGTTCCTGCGCCGCGAGAACGCCAACCATGTGCCGGCCAATGCCCTGTGGCTGACCAACGCCATGGTGCAGATCTTCCTGGTCATCACCCTGTTCTCCAACAGCACCTACCTGTCGCTGATCTACCTCGCCACCTCGATGATCCTGGTGCCCTACCTGTGGTCGGCGGCCTATGCCTTCCTGCTGGCCTGGCGCAGCGAGACCTACGAACAGGCCCTGGCCGAACGCAAGAAAGACCTGATCATCGGCGGCATCGCCCTGCTCTATGCGATCTGGCTGCTGTACGCCGGCGGCGTCAAATACCTGCTGCTCTCGGCCCTGCTCTATGCCCCTGGCGCGATCCTGTTCGCCAAGGCCAAGCGCGAGGTCGGCCAACCGATCTTCACCAGCGTCGAGAAACTGATCTTCGCCGCCGTGGTCGCGGGCGCCCTGGTGGCGGCCTACGGCCTGTACGACGGCTTCCTGACTCTCTGAACCCCACGTCTTCGCTTTACAGGAGGATTCACCATGTCCACTGAGAAACAGAAATACGGCGTTCATTCCGAAGCCGGCAAGCTGCGCAAAGTGATGGTCTGCAGCCCGGGCCTGGCGCACAAACGCCTGACCCCGAGCAACTGCGACGAGCTGCTGTTCGATGACGTGATCTGGGTCGACCAGGCCAAGCGCGACCACTTCGACTTCGTCACCAAGATGCGCGAGCGCGGCGTCGACGTGCTGGAAATGCACAACCTGCTGACCGACATCGTCCAGCAGCCCGAGGCGCTGAAGTGGATTCTCGACCGCAAGATCACCTCCGACACCGTCGGCGTTGGCCTCACCAATGAAGTGCGCAGCTGGCTCGAAGGCCTGGAACCACGCCACCTGGCCGAGTTCCTGATTGGCGGCGTGGCCGGTCAGGACCTGCCGCAAAGCGAAGGCGCCGACGTGATCAAGATGTACAACGACTACCTTGGCCACTCCAGCTTCATCCTGCCACCGCTGCCCAACACCCAGTTCACCCGCGACACCACATGCTGGATCTACGGCGGTGTGACCCTGAACCCGATGTACTGGCCGGCGCGACGCCAGGAAACCCTACTGACCACCGCCATCTACAAGTTCCACAAGGAGTTCACCAACGCCGACTTCCAGGTCTGGTACGGCGACCCGGACAAGGACCACGGCAACGCCACCCTCGAAGGCGGCGACGTGATGCCGATCGGCAAGGGCGTGGTCCTGATCGGCATGGGCGAGCGCACCTCGCGCCAGGCCATCGGCCAGCTGGCGCAGAACCTGTTCGCCAAGGGCGCGGTGGAGAAAGTCATCGTCGCCGGCCTGCCTAAATCCCGTGCGGCGATGCACCTGGACACCGTGTTCAGCTTCTGCGACCGCGACCTGGTCACGGTCTTCCCGGAAGTGGTCAGGGAAATCGTGCCGTTCATCATCCGCCCGGACGAAAGCAAGCCGTATGGCATGGATGTGCGCCGCGAGAACAAATCGTTCATCGAAGTGGTCGGCGAACACCTGGGGGTCAAGCTGCGCGTGGTCGAGACCGGCGGCAACAGCTTCGCCGCCGAGCGCGAACAGTGGGATGACGGCAACAACGTGGTGGCCATCGAGCCCGGCGTGGTCATCGGCTACGACCGCAACACCTACACCAACACCCTGCTGCGCAAGGCCGGCATCGAAGTCATCACCATCAGCGCCGGCGAACTGGGCCGTGGCCGCGGCGGCGGCCACTGCATGACCTGCCCGATCGTGCGCGACCCTATCGATTACTAACGCCCATTGCACCCGGTCGCGTCCAACAGACAGCGGCCGGGCATACCTCACCGAATCCAAGGAGAACCGTCATGGCGTTCAACATCCACAACCGCAACCTGCTCAGCCTCGAACACCACAGCACCCGCGAGCTGCGCTACCTGCTCGACCTGTCCCGCGACCTCAAGCGCGCCAAGTACACCGGCACCGAGCAGCAGCACCTGAAGGGCAACAACATCGCCCTGATCTTCGAGAAGACCTCGACCCGCACCCGCTGCGCCTTCGAAGTCGCCGCCTATGACCAGGGTGCCAACGTCACCTACATCGACCCCAACTCCTCGCAGATCGGCCACAAGGAGAGCATGAAGGACACCGCCCGCGTGCTCGGGCGCATGTACGACGCCATCGAGTACCGTGGCTTCAAGCAGGAGATCGTCGAGGAACTCGCCAAGTTCGCAGGCGTGCCAGTGTTCAACGGCCTGACCGACGAGTACCACCCGACCCAGATGATCGCCGACGTGCTGACCATGCGCGAGCACAGCGACAAGCCGCTGCACGACATCAGCTACGCCTACCTGGGCGACGCCCGCAACAACATGGGCAACTCGCTGCTGCTGATTGGCGCCAAGCTCGGCATGGACGTGCGCATCGCCGCGCCCAAGGCCCTGTGGCCCCATGACGACCTGGTCGAGCGTTGCAAGAAGTACGCAGAAGAGAGCGGCGCACGCATCACCCTGACCGAAGACCCGAAAGCCGCGGTCAAGGGCGTCGACTTTGTCCACACCGACGTCTGGGTGTCGATGGGCGAGCCGGTCGAGGCCTGGGGCGAGCGTATCCAGCAACTGCTGCCGTACCAGGTGAACAAGGAGCTGATGAAATCCACCGGCAACCCACGGACCAAGTTCATGCACTGCCTGCCGGCGTTCCATAACTCCGAGACCAAGGTCGGCAAACAGATCGCCGAACAGTATCCGCACCTGGCCAACGGCATCGAAGTGACCGATGACGTGTTCGAGTCGCCGGCGTGCATCGCCTTCGAGCAGGCGGAAAACCGCATGCACACGATCAAGGCGATCCTGGTGTCGACCCTGGCTGATCTCTGAACACCCAGTAGCTGCACGCTGCAAGCTGCAAGCTGCAAGCTGCAAGAAGAAGCTAGACCGCGTGCGATCCGCTTTTTCTTGTAGCTTGAAGCTTGAAGCTTGAAGCTCCAACCAGACAAGGACATTCCCCATGCGTATCGTTGTTGCTTTGGGCGGCAACGCCCTGCTGCGCCGCGGCGAGCCGATGACCGCCGACAATCAGCGCGCCAATATCCGCACCGCCACCGAGCAGATCGCCAAGATCCACCCCGGCAACGAACTGGTCATCGCCCACGGCAACGGCCCGCAGGTAGGCCTGCTGTCGTTGCAAGGGCTGTCGTACAAGCCGGATGAAGCCTATCCGCTGGACGTGCTCGGCGCCGAGACCGAAGGCATGATCGGCTACATGATCGAACAGGAACTGGGCAACCTGCTGGACTTCGAGGTGCCGTTCGCCACCCTGCTCACCCAAGTCGAAGTGGACGCCAACGACCCGGCGTTCAAGGACCCGACCAAGTTCATCGGCCCGGTCTACGCCAAGGACGAAGCCGAGCGCCTGGCCAAGGAGAAAGGCTGGGTGGTCAAGCCCGACGGCGACAAGTACCGCCGCGTGGTGGCCAGCCCGAAACCCAAACGCATCTTTGAAATCCGCCCGATCAAGTGGCTGCTGGAAAAGAGCAGCATCGTGATCTGTGCCGGTGGCGGCGGTATCCCCACCATGTATGACGAAAACCGCAAACTCAAGGGCATCGAAGCCGTGATCGACAAGGACCTGTGCTCAGCCCTGCTGGCCGAGCAGCTGGACGCCGACCTGCTGATCATCGCCACCGACGTCGATGCGGCGTACGTCGATTTCGGCAAGCCGACGCAGAAAGCCATCGCCCAGGCGCACCCCGACGAGCTTGAGCGGCTGGGCTTCGCCGCCGGCTCCATGGGGCCGAAGGTCCAGGCCGCCTGCGATTTCGCCCGCCACACCGGCAAAGTGGCGGTGATCAGCTCGCTGGAGAACATCGAGGACATCGTCAAGGGCACCGCCGGTACCCGGGTTTCCACGGCCAAGCCCGGTATCAGCTACCGTTGAATGCAGTTGGCGGGTGCCTGGCGCCCGCCGTTTTCAACCTTCCGAAGGAGTTTGCCATGGCCCAGTACGCGCCCGGTCATGTACACATTGAGCGCACCGCGCTGAACAGCAACGACCACAGCTACGACCTCAATATCGACTACGAGGCGGCGACCGATCCCAAGGAAGGCAGAGGTATCCAGTTCCGCATGCACGGCCACATCGAGGGCAAGACCGTCGACGAGAAATTCTTCCTGGCCAAGGACCAGGTGCTGCCGAGCTTTCTGATGCAGTTGAGCCGCAAGGCCCAATCGTTCCTGCCACCGCCGAAGAAGTTCGAGAACCTCGGCTCGCCGCATAAGCTGTATGACTACATGTTCGAAGACATCCGCACCAAGCTGGATGTGAAGTCGGGCGACCCGATCAAGCCTGAACATCTAGAGTGAAGCATTCGCGGGTAAACCCGCTCCCACAGGTATCCCGTTACCCCTGAGACCTCGCGGTCCCTGTGGGAGCGGGTTTACCCGCGAATGGCCCAGTGCTGACCTTGGGCCTGAGCGCCGTCTCGGGGCATACTGTCGACCTCCCCGGCTACTTACGCCTCGCTCATCATGCGCATCCACGTCAGCTTCATCGACCGCGTCGGCATCACCCAGGAAGTCCTGGCCCTGCTCGGCGCCCGCAACCTCAACCTCGATGCGGTGGAGATGGTCCCGCCGAACGTCTACATCGATGCGCCAACTCTCAGCCCGGCCGTGCTCGAAGAACTGCACGACGCCCTCTTCGAGGTGCACGGCGTGCAGTCGGTGGAAGTGGTCGACATCCTGCCCGGCCAGCGCCGCCACCTGCAACTCGATGCCCTGCTCGCCGCCATGAGCGACCCGGTACTGGCCGTGGACAGCGCCGGCAAGATATTGCTGGCCAACCCGGCACTGATCGCCCTGTGCGGCCGTGAATCGGCCGGACGCTCGGTGGGCGAGCTGTTCGGCGACCCCGACCTGCTGCAAGCCCTGCAGGACAACAACTTTCACCTGCCCATGCGCGAGATGCAGCTCAACGGCCAGAGCCTGCTGCTCGATGCCACGCCGATCACCCACGCCGGCGGCCTGCTGACCCTGTATCCACCGAACCGCATGGGCGAACGCCTGTCGGCCCTGCACCACGACCATGCCGAAGGTTTCGACGCCATGCTCGGCGACTCCCCGGCCATCCGCACTCTCAAGGCCCGCGCCCTGCGCGTGGCCACCCTCGACGCGCCACTGCTGGTGCACGGCGAGACCGGCACCGGCAAGGAACTGGTGGCCCGCGCCTGCCATGCCATCAGCAGCCGCCATGCCGCGCCGTTCCTGGCCTTGAACTGCGCGGCGCTGCCCGAGAGCCTGGCCGAGAGCGAGCTGTTCGGCTATGCCCCCGGCGCTTTCACAGGCGCGCAACGCGGTGGCAAGCCGGGTCTGATGGAGCTGGCCAACCAGGGCACGGTGTTCCTCGACGAGATCGGCGAGATGTCGCCCTACCTGCAAGCCAAGCTGCTGCGTTTTTTGAGCGACGGCAGCTTCCGCCGGGTTGGTGGCGACCGCGAAGTGAAGGTGGACGTGCGCATCATCAGCGCCACCCACCGCGACCTGGAGCGCATGGTTGGCGAAGGCACCTTCCGCGAAGACCTGTTCTATCGCCTCAACGTGCTCAACCTGCAGGTGCCGCCACTGCGCGAGCGTGGCCAGGACATCCTTTCGCTGGCGCATTTCTTCATGCAGCAGGCCTGCACCCAGATCCAGCGCCCAGCCTGCCGCCTCGCTCCGGCCACGCACCCGGCACTGCTGGCCAACCCCTGGCCGGGCAACGTACGCCAGTTGCAGAACGTGATTTTCCGCGCCGCGGCCATCTGCGAAAGCAACCTGGTGGATATTGGCGACCTGGATATCGCCGGCACCTCGGTGGCACGCGGCCAGGATGGCGAGGTCGCCAGCCTGGAACAGGCCGTCGGCGACTTCGAGCGGGAGTTGCTGCAACGCCTGTATGCCAGCTACCCCTCGACCCGGCAGCTGGCCGGGCGCTTGCAAACCTCACATACGGCAATTGCCCAGCGCTTGCGCAAATACGGCATTCCAAGCAAAGGCTGAACCAAGCGCCACCCACAGTAACGAATTCATTCCACTGTATTCATATCGATACACACCCATTTGCATGCGCCTTTGCAAGGGTTTGATCCCGCAACGCTTTTCATTCCCCATCTAGCTGTATCGATTTCATTCCAATGGAATGACAAACAATCTACAGAATAATTTCAAACTACTGATTAATAAGGACTTTTATTATCTGGCCGCATTTTTGCTAAGGGAATTCCAACCTTAAGAGCGCGGAGCCTACCGCGCCCAACGCCCCCTGCTTCCCGAGGAATTCCCATGAGCGAGTTGCGTTTCACCGAAGATCACGAATGGCTGCGCGTCGAAGCCGATGGCAGCGTCACCGTGGGCATCACCGCCTACGCCCAGAACGCCCTCGGCGACGTGGTCTACGTGCAACTGCCGGAGCTGCAGCAGTACGACAAGGGCGCCGAAGCCTCAACCGTGGAATCGGTAAAAGCCGCCAGTGGCGTGTATATGCCGCTGACCGGTGAAGTGGTCGCAGTCAACGAAGGCCTCAACGACAGCCCCGAGCTGGTCAACGAAGACCCGCTGGGCGAAGGCTGGTTCTTCCGTTTCATCCCCGCTGACATGAACGAAGTAAGCGCCCTGCTCGACCAGGACACCTACGACCGCCTGCTCAAAGCCAACGACGACGCCTGAGGTACCGCACCATGACCATCAACCTCGGCACCGCCAACGAATTCATCGCCCGTCACATCGGCCCGCGCGCCGCTGACGAGCAGGCCATGCTTGCCACCCTGGGCTTCGACTCGCTGGAAGCGATGACCGCCGCGGTCATCCCCGACAGCATCAAGGGCACCAGCGTGCTCGGCAGCGAAGACGGCCAGAGCGAGGCCGACGCCCTCGCCGCATTGAAAGCCATCGCCGGCAAGAACCAGCTGTTCAAGAGCTACATCGGGCAGGGCTACTACAACACCCACACGCCAGCGCCGATCCTGCGCAACCTGTTGGAAAACCCGGCCTGGTACACCGCCTACACCCCCTACCAGCCAGAGATTTCCCAAGGCCGCCTGGAAGCACTGCTGAACTTCCAGACCCTGATCAGCGACCTCACCGGCCTGCCGATCGCCAACGCCTCGCTGCTCGACGAAGCCACCGCCGCGGCCGAGGCCATGACCTTCTGCAAGCGCCTGTCGAAGAACAAGGCCAGCCACGCCTTCTTCGCCTCCGTGCACTGCCACCCCCAGACCCTCGACGTACTGCGTACCCGTGCCGAGCCACTGGGCATCGAGGTAGTGGTGGGCGACGAGCGTGAACTGGGCGACGTCAGCGCCTACTTCGGCGCCCTGCTGCAATACCCAGCCAGCAACGGCGAGGTGTTCGACTACCGCGAAGTGGTGCAGCGCTTCCACGCCGCAGGCGCCTTGGTGGCCGTGGCCGCCGACCTGCTGGCCCTGACCCTGCTCACCCCGCCGGGCGAGTTCGATGCCGACGTGGCCATCGGCAGCGCCCAGCGCTTCGGCGTGCCGCTGGGCTTCGGCGGCCCGCACGCGGCCTATTTCGCCACCCGCGACGCCTTCAAGCGCGACATGCCGGGGCGCCTGGTTGGCGTGTCGATCGACCGCTTCGGCAAGAGCGCCCTGCGCCTGGCCATGCAGACCCGCGAGCAGCACATCCGCCGCGAGAAGGCCACCAGCAACATCTGCACCGCCCAGGTGCTGCTGGCCAACATCGCCAGCATGTACGCCGTGTACCACGGCCCGGCCGGCCTCAAGCGCATCGCCGAGCGCACCCACGCGCTGACCGCGATCCTGGCCACCGGCCTGACCAAGCTGGGCGTCAAGGTCATCACCGGTGAGTTCTTCGACACCCTGACCCTGGCCACCGGCGCCAGCACCAGCGAGCTGCACGACAAGGCCCGCGCCCAAGGCATCAACCTGCGCCAAATCGACACTGCCCAGCTGGGCCTGTCGCTGGACGAAACCAGCAGCCAGGCCGATGTCGAAAGCCTCTGGCAACTGTTCGCCAACGGCCAGGCCACCCCGGACTTCGCCGCCCTGGCCAGCCACATCGCCAAGCGCCTGCCGGCCAACCTGCTGCGCCAGTCAGCGATCCTCGAGCACCCGGTATTCAATCGCTACCATAGCGAAACCGAGCTGATGCGCTACCTGCGCCGCCTGGCCGACAAGGACCTGGCCCTGGACCGCAGCATGATCCCACTGGGCTCGTGCACCATGAAGCTCAACGCTGCCAGCGAGATGATCCCGGTGACCTGGGCCGAGTTCGGCAACCTGCACCCGTTCGCCCCGGCCGAACAGAGCCAGGGCTACCTGCAGATGACCACCGAACTGGAAGCCATGCTCTGCGCCGCCACCGGCTATGACGCCGTATCGCTGCAACCGAACGCCGGCTCGCAAGGCGAATACGCGGGCCTCCTGGCAATCCGCGCCTACCATCGCAGCCGCGGCGACAGCCACCGCGACATCTGCCTGATCCCGTCCTCGGCCCACGGCACCAACCCCGCCACCGCGCACATGGCCGGCATGCGCGTGGTGGTCACCGCCTGCGACGCCCGCGGCAACGTCGACATCGACGACCTGCGCGCCAAGGCCATCGAGCACCGCGAGCGCCTGGCGGCGATCATGATCACCTACCCGTCGACCCACGGTGTGT
Organism: Pseudomonas xantholysinigenes; assembly: GCF_014268885.2. Taxonomy (NCBI): domain Bacteria; kingdom Pseudomonadati; phylum Pseudomonadota; class Gammaproteobacteria; order Pseudomonadales; family Pseudomonadaceae; genus Pseudomonas; species Pseudomonas xantholysinigenes. The sequence continues at coordinate 4,448,387 of NZ_CP077095.1, forward strand.
TCGAGGAAGCCATCGGCGAGATCTGCGCGATCATCCACGACAACGGTGGCCAGGTGTACATCGACGGCGCCAACATGAACGCCATGGTCGGCCTGTGCGCCCCGGGCAAGTTCGGCGGCGACGTCTCACACCTGAACCTGCACAAGACCTTCTGCATCCCCCACGGCGGTGGCGGCCCGGGCGTCGGCCCGATTGGCGTCAAATCGCACCTGGCGCCGTTCCTGCCTGGCCACGCAACGCTGGAAAACACCAGCGGCGCGGTCTGCGCCGCGCCGTTCGGCAGCGCCAGCATCCTGCCGATCACCTGGATGTACATTCGCATGATGGGTGGCGCCGGCCTCAAGCGCGCCTCGCAGATGGCGATCCTCAACGCCAACTACATCGCCCGACGCCTGGAAGAGCACTATCCTGTGCTGTACACCGGTGGCAACGGCTTGGTGGCGCATGAATGCATCCTCGACCTGCGCCCGCTCAAGGACACCAGCGGCATCAGCGTCGACGACGTCGCCAAGCGCCTGATCGACTTCGGCTTCCATGCTCCGACCATGTCCTTCCCGGTGGCCGGCACGCTGATGATCGAGCCGACCGAAAGTGAGTCCAAGGAGGAGCTGGACCGTTTCTGCAACGCCATGATCCAGATCCGCGAAGAGATTCGCGCCGTCGAGAACGGCAGCCTGGACAAGGACGACAACCCGCTGAAGAACGCCCCGCACACCGCGGCGGAACTGGCCGGCGAGTGGACCCACGGCTACAGCCGCGAGCAAGCGGTATACCCGCTGCCAAGCCTGGTGGAAGGCAAGTACTGGCCGCCGGTTGGCCGGGTCGACAACGTGTTCGGCGACCGCAACCTGGTCTGCGCCTGCCCGTCGATCGAGAGCTATCAGGACGTCTGATAGCGCTCAGGCCCGCCCACATTGTGAGGCGGGCCTCGGCCCCTGTGGGAGCGGGTTTACCCGCGAATGCGATAGTGAATTCACCGACGCATTCGCGGGTAAACCCGCTCCCACAGGGTCACCATCAACCCCAAGAGCCGGTTAGGAGATCACCATGTCCCTGAGCGTCTTTGACCTGTTCAAGATCGGCATCGGCCCCTCCAGCTCGCATACGGTCGGGCCGATGCGTGCCGCCGCGCGCTTTGCCGAAGGGCTGCGCCGCGATGGCCTGCTGGCCAGCACGGCCAGCGTCAAGGCCGAACTGTATGGCTCGCTCGGCGCCACCGGCAAAGGCCACGGCAGCGACAAGGCCGTGCTGCTGGGGCTCGAGGGTGAACACCCGGACACGGTCGACACCGAATCCATCCCAGCTCGCCTGCAAGCCATTCGTGACAGCGGCAGGCTCAGCCTGCTCGGTGAGCACGGCATAAATTTCGTCGAGAAACAGCACCTGGCGATGATCCGCAAACCGTTGGACTACCACCCCAACGGCATGATCTTCCGCGCCTTCGACGCCGCCGGCCTGCAGATCCGCAGCCGCGAGTACTACTCGGTGGGTGGTGGCTTCGTGGTCGACGAAGAAGCCGCGGGCCACGACCGCATCGTCGAGGACAGCACCGTGCTGGCCTACCCGTTCAAGACCGGCAAGGAACTGCTGGCCCATTGCACCGCGCAACAGCTGTCGTTCAGCCAGGTAATGCTGGCCAACGAGGCGGCCTGGCGCCCGGAGGCCGAGACCCGTGCCGGCCTGCTGCGCATCTGGCAGGTGATGCAGGACTGCGTCGAAGCCGGTTGCCGCCACGAGGGCATCCTGCCTGGCGGACTCAAGGTCAAGCGCCGGGCGCCGGCGCTGTATCGCCAGCTCAGCCGTCATCCGGAGGCCAGCCTGCGCGATGCGCTGTCGGTGCTCGACTGGGTCAACCTCTACGCCCTGGCGGTGAATGAGGAAAACGCCTACGGCGGCCGCGTGGTCACCGCACCGACCAACGGCGCGGCGGGCATCGTCCCGGCAGTACTGCACTACTACATGCGCTTCGTCCCCGGCGCCAGCGAGGACGGCGTGGTGCGCTTCCTGCTCACTGCCGCGGCCATCGGCATCCTCTACAAGGAAAACGCCTCGATCTCCGGCGCCGAGGTGGGCTGCCAGGGTGAAGTCGGCGTGGCCTGCTCGATGGCCGCCGGCGCCTTGTGCGAAGTGATGGGCGGCACCCCGCAACAGGTGGAGAACGCTGCCGAGATCGGCATGGAACACAACCTGGGCCTGACCTGCGATCCCATTGGCGGCCTGGTCCAGGTGCCCTGCATCGAGCGCAACGCCATGGGCTCGGTGAAGGCGATCAACGCGGTGCGCATGGCCCTGCGCGGCGACGGGCAGCACTATGTGTCCCTCGACAAGGTCATCCGCACCATGCGCCAAACCGGCGCCGACATGAAAAGCAAATACAAGGAGACCGCCCGCGGCGGTCTGGCCGTCAACATCATCGAATGTTGACCCGAACAAAAAACGAGGAGTCACCGATGTCCGAAACACTGCACAAGACCCCGCTGCACGCCCTGCACCTGGAACTGGGCGCGCGCATGGTGCCCTTCGCCGGCTACGACATGCCGGTGCAGTACCCGTTGGGCGTGCTCAAGGAGCACCTGCACACCCGCGAACAGGCCGGTCTGTTCGACGTATCGCACATGGGCCAGATCATCCTGCGTGGCATCGATGCCACCCGTGCCCTGGAAACCCTGGTGCCGGTGGACATCGTCGACCTGCCGGTAGGCATGCAGCGCTACGCCATGTTCACCAACGCGCAAGGTGGCATCCTCGACGACCTGATGGTCGCCAACCTCGGTGACGACACGCTGTTCCTGGTGGTCAACGCGGCCTGCAAAGACCAGGACCTGGCGCACCTGCGCAAGCATCTTGGTGATCGCTGCGAGATCCAGCCGCTGTTCGAAGAGCGCGCCCTGCTCGCCCTGCAAGGCCCGGCGGCGGTCAAGGTCTTGGAGCGCCTGGCCCCGGAAGTGGCCAACATGACCTTCATGCAGTTCCGCCCGGTTACGCTGCTTGGCGAGGATTGTTTCGTCAGCCGCTCGGGCTACACCGGCGAGGATGGCTACGAGATCTCGGTGCCGGCCGCCGCGGCCGAAGCCCTGGCCCGCCGCCTGCTGGCCGAGCCTGAGGTTCAACCGATCGGCCTGGGCGCCCGCGACTCGCTGCGCCTGGAAGCTGGGCTGTGCCTGTACGGCCACGACATGGACACGACCACTACCCCAATCGAAGCCAGCCTGCTGTGGGCCATCTCCAAGGTGCGCCGTGCCGATGGCGCGCGCGCGGGCGGCTTCCCCGGCGCTGATGTAGTGTTCGCCCAGCAACAAGCCGGTGTGGCACGCAAGCGGGTCGGCCTGCTGCCCCAGGAACGCACACCTGTACGTGAAGGCGCGCAGATTGTCGACGAGGCCGGCAAGGTGGTCGGCGAAGTGTGCAGTGGCGGCTTCGGCCCGACGCTCGGCGCGCCCGTGGCCATGGGCTATGTCGATAACGAACATGCGGCCCTCGACACGGCACTGTTCGCCGTCGTCCGTGGCAAGCAAGTTGCCCTTAAAGTCAGCAAAATGCCTTTCGTGGCACAACGTTACTACCGTGGCTGAATGAGGGGGTTGGACAGGTTCGACATATTCGTTTTCGAACCTGTCCAATAACTTCTGAACATAGCGCCAGGCCAGGCGCCACGCCGTTTCCGACAAATTGCTAGGTTATAGAAAAAAGCCTGGTTTTCACCCGCTGGAAGGGCTTGTTTTTCGCTCGGCAGTTGGCGTAGAGTCATCGCACTGTGTTTGCATGGGTCGCAACAGTTCGTGACCTGGGCCAGTAGCCGCAATCTGCTACAACCCGTTCGACGTCTCTTACTTTCCTGCAACCCAGCCCAGTAGTCTTTCACTTACAAAAGCGTGAAAGAAACTGTCATCAAAATTCAAGTTTCATAGGAAATAAGACAATGTCCCAACGTCAGAACGGTACCGTCAAGTGGTTCAATGACGAGAAAGGTTACGGTTTCATCACCCCAGAAAGCGGTCCGGATCTGTTCGTACACTTCCGCGCCATCCAGGGCAACGGCTTCAAGAGCCTGAAAGAAGGCCAGAAAGTGACCTTCGTTGCTGTCCAGGGCCAGAAGGGCATGCAGGCTGACGAAGTCCAGCCAGAAGCCTGATATTCCGTACAAAAAAGCCCCTGTGTTGACCCACAGGGGCTTTTTTGTGCGCGCAATTCCATAAAATGGGCCTTTGCCATCTGGAGCCGTCCTGCATGTCCAAGCCTCTGCTCAATCCTCAGGGTGACTTCCCACCGGTCGGCCTGGGCCGGCGCCTGGCCGCCATGTTCTACGACTTCCTGCTGTGCACCGCCCTGCTGATCGTCACCGCCGGCGCTTACAAAATGATCCAGATGGCGATCATCGGCGAGGCGCGCATGCGTGAACTGACCGAGGCCGGCGCGCTGGATGGCGACCCGCTGCTTTCGACCATCCTGCTGTTCGCCCTGTTCGGCTTCTTCGCCAAGTTCTGGACCCATGGCGGCCAGACCCTGGGCATGCAGGTGTGGGGCATGCGGGTACAGAACGCCGACGGCAGCGCCATCAGCCTGTGGCAGGCGCTGCTGCGCTTCGTGGTGTCGATCGCCTCGTGGCTGTGCCTGGGGCTGGGGTTCTTCTGGTCGCTGATCGACAAGCGCCAGCGCAGCTGGCACGACATCTACTCCGAGACACAGCTGGTGCGCCTGCCCAAGCGCAAGAAGTAGCCTGGGCCAACAAGGATCGTGTAGGAGCGGCCTTGTGTCGCGAAAGGGCCGCAAAGCGGCCCCGGTGATCTGACTTGTGGCGCAGACCCTGGGGCCGCTTCGCGCCCCTTTCCGACCGGTCCGACGCCTCGGCAAGGCCGCTCCTACAAGAGCAAGGGTAATCCTGCTCTTCCTGTTACGCACAAAAAAGCCGACCCAAGGGTCGGCTTCTTTGTGCAGCTCAGGCCATCAACCCGCCCGACGCATCAACCACAAGCCCGCCAGCGCACAGATCCCCGCCGGGATCACCACCGCCAGCAGCGGCGGGAAGCCGAACACCTGGCTCGATGGGCCCAGCAAATCACCGGCAATACGGAACACGAAGCCCACCAGCACACCGGTGAACACCCGTTGGCCGAGGGTCACCGAACGCAGTGGCCCGAAGATGAAGGAAATCGCCATCAACACCAGCGCCGCGGTCACTGCCGGCTGCAGCACCTTGGTCCAGAACGCCAGCCAGTAACGGGAGTTGTTCAGGCCCTGGTCGGACAGGTAATGAATGTAGTCCCACAGCCCGGTGATCGACAGCGACTCCGGTGCCAGCACCACGGTATTGAGCAATTCCGGGGTCACCGACACATCCCAGACTTCTTCAGGCGCATTGACCACTTCGGTGTGGTCGCCACGGAAGTAGGTGGTGGCCACATCGTTCAGTATCCACTTGCCGTCCTGATACTGTGCCCGTCGGGCAAAGCTCGAGGTCTGGATCTTGCGCTCGTCATCGAAGCGGTAGCGGGTCACGCCCAGCAGCAGGCCGTTGGGCTGCACCGAGTTGATGTGCACGAACTCCTCGCCCTGGCGGTGCCACATGCCACGCTTGGAGCTTTGCGCCTCGCCGCCGCCCTGGGCCAGGGAACGGTCGGCCTGGGCCTTGTTCTCGGTGACCGGAGCCACGTACTCGCCAATCAGCAGGCCGACCAGCATCAGCACCAGCATCGGTTTCATCACTGCCCAGACGATACGCCCGATCGACACGCCAGCGGCGCGCATGATGGTCAGTTCACTGCTACTGGCCAGGCTGCCCAGGCCGATCAGGCAGCCGATAAGCGCGGCCATCGGCAGCATGTCGTACAACCGGCGCGGCGCCGTGAGCAGCACGTAGGCACTGGCGTCCATCACCGAATAGGTATTGCTCAGGTCGCTCATCTCGTCGATGAAGGCGAACAGCGAGGCCAGGCCGAGGATGATGCCGAGCACGGCGAGAATCGCCAGCAGCACGCTCTTGCCGATATAGCTATCCAGTTTAACCACGGGCCACCTCCGCACGACGGGCCGCGCGCTTGAGGCGCAGCGGCTCCCAGTACATCAGCCCGAGGCCGATCAACAGGAACAGGGCATGGACCCACCAGATACCCAGCGAAAGCGGCAGCTTGCCCTTCTCCAGAGCGCCGCGCACGGAAATCAGCATTGTCAGATAAGCCATGTACAGGAGGATCGCCGGCAGCAGCTTGAGGAAGCGGCCCTGGCGAGGATTGACGCGCGACAGCGGCACCGCCAGCAGGGTCACCACGAACACCAGCAGCGGCAGCGACAGGCGCCACTGCAGCTCGGCACGCTCACGCACACCGTCATGACCTATCAGGTCGCGGGTCGGGATAGCCTCACGCTCGGTCACCTCTTCGGCGACCTCAGGCTTGGGCAGCAGCACGCCGTAGGTGTCGTACTTGATCGCGCGGTAGTCGGCCTGGCCGGGGTTGCCGTCGTAACGGTAGCCGTTTTCCAGCACCAGGTAGCGATTGCCGTCGGCCTGCACTTCCTGGTGGCCTTTCTCGGCGACCAGCACCGAAGGCGCACGGTCCTTGGTCTTGTCCTGGTTGAAGCGCTTCTCGGAGATGAACACCCCGGCCAGGTTGATGCGGTCATCGGACAGCTGCTCGGTGTAGGTCACCCGCGAACCGTCGCGCAGCGTCTGGAAGCGGCCCGGCACCAGGGTGTCGAACTCGGTCAGGGCGTCCTGCTGGGCGATGATCTTCTGCACCTGGGCCACGCCCAGGGGCGCCAGGCTCAGGCTCAGCCAGGCCACCAGCAGGGCGACCAGCGCCGCCGGCGCCAGAGTCATCGCCAGCAGGCGTTGCTGGCTCATGCCGGTCGCCGAGAGCACGGTCATCTCGCTTTCGAGATAAAGCCGGCCGTAGGCAAGCAGGATACCGAGGAACAGCCCCAGCGGCAGGATCAGTTGCAGGAACCCCGGCAGGCGGAAGCCCATGATCATGAACAGCACGCTCGGATCGAGCACGCCCTGGGCCGCCTGGGCCAGGTACTTGATGAAGCGCCCGCTCATGATGATCACCAGCAGCACGGCGCTGACGGCGCTCAAGGTCACCAGGACCTCGCGGGACAGATAACGGAAGACGATCAAACCAGACACTCCTGGGTTGTCAGGGGCTCAAAGCCAGACGAACGATGCGGGCAGCCAAGCCCCATGCCGGTTCGCCAAGGCGAACCTCCATGTAAAAGTGCGCGCATTATCCTGTGATTGACCGCGCCTGTCACTTGGCGGCGCATGACGCCGCATGTCGGGGTTGTCACGAAGGTCGCCGCAGGCTCAAACTGGCAGCTTTTCCGCAGCCCGGCAAAGGCCGCCGGGGCGGTTTTCCGGGCGCGTTCACAAGACAGCGCCAACTGACAGATCATTCGGGGACTCCAGACATGGAACTGGTTGTAAAAAGCGTAGCCGCTGTATCCGTCAAGACCGCCACCCTGGTCGTACCGGTCGGTGAAAACCGCAAGCTCGGGGCCACCGCCAAGGCCGTCGACGAAGCCTGCGCAGGCGCCATCAGCGCCCTGCTCAAACGCGGCGACCTGGCTGGCAAGCCGGGCCAGACCCTGCTGTTGCACAACCTGCCGGGCCTGAAAGCCGAACGCGTGCTGCTGGTCGGCAGCGGCAAGGACGAAGCCCTCGGTGATCGTACCTGGCGCAAGCTGGCCGCCAGCGTCGCCGGCGTGCTCAAGGGCCTGGGCGGCAGCGACGCGGTGCTGGCCCTGGACGACCTGGCCGTCAGCGGCCGCGATGGTAACTACGGCAAGTACCGCCTGCTGGCGGAAACCCTGCTCGACAGCGCCTATGTGTTCGACCGCTACAAGAGCCAGAAGGCCGAGCCACGTGCCCTGAAGAAAATCACCGTGCTCACCGTCAAGGCCGGTCAGGCCGAGGTCGAGCGCGCGGTCAAGCATGCCAGCGCCATCGCCGCCGGCATGGCCTTCACCCGCGACCTGGGCAACCTGCCGCCGAACGTCTGCCACCCCAGCTTCCTCGCCGAACAGGCCAAGGACCTGGGCAAGGCCCACAAGGGCCTCAAGGTCGAAGTGCTGGACGAGAAGAAGATCAAGGACCTGGGCATGGGCGCGTTCTATGCCGTGGGCCAGGGCAGCGACCAGCCGCCACGGCTGATCGTGCTCAACTACCAGGGCGGCAAGAAGAGCGAGAAGCCGTTCGTGCTGGTCGGCAAGGGCATCACCTTCGACACCGGCGGCATCAGCCTCAAGCCGGGCGCCGGCATGGACGAGATGAAGTACGACATGTGCGGCGCCGCCAGCGTGTTCGGCACCCTGCGCGCGGTGCTCGAGCTGCAGCTGCCGATCAACCTGGTGTGCCTGCTGGCCTGCGCCGAGAACATGCCGAGCGGCGGCGCTACCCGCCCGGGCGACATCGTCACCACCATGAGCGGGCAGACCGTCGAGATCCTCAACACCGACGCCGAAGGCCGTCTGGTGCTGTGCGACGCACTGACCTACGCCGAGCGCTTCAAGCCACAGGCAGTGATCGACATCGCCACCCTGACCGGCGCCTGCATCGTCGCCCTGGGCAGCCACACCTCCGGCCTGATGGGCAACAGCGACGCGCTGGTCGGCCAATTGCTGGACGCCGGCAAGCGCGCCGACGACCGCGCCTGGCAACTGCCGCTGTTCGATGAGTACCAGGAGCAGCTGGACAGCCCGTTCGCCGACATCGCCAACATCGGTGGACCGAAAGCCGGCACCATCACTGCCGGCTGCTTCCTGTCGCGCTTCGCCAAACAGTACAACTGGGCGCACCTGGACATCGCCGGTACCGCCTGGGTCAGCGGCGGCAAGGACAAGGGCGCCTCGGGCCGCCCGGTGCCACTGCTCACCCAGTACCTGCTGGACCGCGCAGGCGCCTGATGGCGCCGATCGGGTGGCGCCCTGCCGCGCCACCCGATTGCACTGGAAAATCATGAGCCAAGTCGATTTCTATATCCTGCCCACCGACGCGCTGTCGGCGCGGCTGGATTTTGCCTGCAAGCTGTGCGAAAAGGCCTGGCGCCTCGGCCACCGGGTCTACCTGCACTGCGCGGACGACGCACAACGCGCCGAGCTGGATGAACGCCTCTGGTGTTTCAAGGGCGAAGCCTTCATCCCCCACGACCACGCCGAGGCGCAAGCCGATGCCCAGGTCGCCCTGGGAATTGGCGACAGCACTGGCGAGCACCGCGACCTGTTGATCAACCTGGGCACTGACGTGCCAGGCTTCGTCGGGCAGTTCGAGCGGGTCGCCGAGATCGTCGTCGAGGCGCCGGCCATCCGCCAAGCCGCCCGCGAGCGATTCCGTTTCTACCGTGAACAGGGCTATGCTCTGCAAGACCACCGCTTACAGCGACTTTGACGACGATGGACAAGCAGCTGAACTCCCTCACCCATTCCGCCCACCTGCTCGACGACCTCGAATCGATTCGCGAGCTGCTGGGTGACGCCGACCTGCAACCGCCCCTGCTGACCGAGACGGTGGAGCAGATCCCGTTGCTGCTCGACGAGCCTGCCGGCACCGCGCCGGCCGCCACGCCAGCACCCGCGCCCGAAGAAGATGCCCAGACCCGCCGCCAGGACACTCTGCTGCACCTGGACGCCGAGCTGCGCACCGCCGCACAGCAGATCATGCAGGACGTGATCAACGACTTCACCCCGCATATCGAAACCGAGATCAAACGGCGCCTCGATGCGCGGCTGGAGCGCTTGCTCAAGCGTTCCGAGTAAGCAGGGTCCTTCGCCGCATCCTCTTCGCGGGCAAGCCCGCTCCCACAGGTACAGCGCTGTCCTTGATAGCAGCGCCAAATCTGTGGGAGCGGGCTTGCCCGCGAAGAGGCCATCACCTGCGTACAAGATAACGACACCATGTCGCCCACCGCCTGCGCGTTGTATACTTCCCGGCTTTCCCGAATTAATGCCTAAGGGTCCCGCCGCGCATGGATAAGACCTACCAGCCGCACGCCATCGAAACTTCCTGGTACAACACCTGGGAGTCCGAGAACTACTTCGCTCCACAAGGTGCAGGCGAGTCCTACACCATCATGATTCCGCCGCCGAACGTGACCGGCAGCCTGCACATGGGCCACGGCTTCAACAACGCGATCATGGACGCCCTGATCCGTTTCCGCCGCATGCAGGGTCGCGACACCCTGTGGCAGCCAGGCACCGACCACGCCGGTATCGCCACCCAGATGCTGGTGGAACGCCAGCTCGAGGCGAAAGGCCAGAACCGCCACGACCTGGGTCGTGAGAAATTCCTGGAGAAGGTCTGGGAGTGGAAGGACCAGTCGGGTGGCAACATCAGCCGCCAGATCCGTCGCCTGGGCTCTTCGGTGGATTGGAGCCGCGAGCGCTTCACCATGGACGATGGCCTGTCCGAAGCGGTCAAGGAAGCCTTCGTGCGCCTGCACGAGGATGGCCTGATCTACCGCGGCAAGCGCCTGGTCAACTGGGATACCAAGTTGCACACGGCAATTTCCGACCTCGAAGTGGAAAACCACGACGAGAAGGGCCACCTGTGGAACCTGCGCTATCCGCTGGCCGACGGCGCCAAGACCGCCGAAGGCAAGGACCACCTGGTGGTCGCCACCACGCGTCCGGAAACCCTGCTCGGTGACGTCGCCGTTGCCGTCAACCCGAGCGACGAGCGCTATCAGGCACTGATCGGCAAGTTCGTCGAACTGCCGCTGGTCGGCCGGCGCATCCCGATCGTCGCCGACGACTACTGCGACCCCGAGTTCGGCACCGGCTGCGTGAAGATCACCCCGGCTCACGACTTCAACGACTATGAAGTCGGCAAGCGCCACAACCTGCCGCTGCTCAACATCTTCGACAAGAACGCCACCGTGCTGGCCGCCGTGCAGGCGTTCAACCTCGACGGCAGCGTCAACGAAGGCATCGACACCTCGCTGCCGGCCCAGTACGCCGGCCTCGACCGCTTCGTCGCGCGCAAGCAGATGGTTGCCGACCTCGACGCCCAAGGCCTGCTGGTCAGCATCGACGACCACGCCCTGAAGGTACCGAAGGGCGACCGTTCCGGCACCGTCATCGAGCCGTGGCTGACCGACCAATGGTACGTATCCACCAAGCCGCTGGCCGAGCCTGCCATCGCCGCCGTGGAAGACGGCCGCATCCAATTCGTGCCCAAGCAGTACGAAAACATGTACTTTTCCTGGATGCGCGACATCCAGGACTGGTGCATCAGCCGCCAGCTGTGGTGGGGCCACCGCATCCCGGCCTGGTACGACGAGGCCGGCCAGGTCTACGTCGGCCGCGACGAAGCCGAAGTGCGCGCCAAGCACAACCTGGGCAGCGAAGTGAAACTGCGCCAGGACGACGACGTGCTCGACACCTGGTTCAGCTCGGGCCTGTGGACCTTCTCCACCCTGGGCTGGCCGGAACAGACCGAGTTCCTGAAGAAATTCCACTCCACCGACGTACTGGTCACCGGCTTTGACATCATCTTCTTCTGGGTCGCCCGGATGATCATGTTGACGATGCACCTGATCAAGAACGAGGACGGCACCCCGCAGGTACCGTTCAAGACCGTCTATGTCCATGGCCTGGTGCGCGACGGCCAGGGCCAGAAGATGTCCAAGTCCAAGGGCAACGTCCTCGACCCGCTGGACATCGTCGACGGCATCACCCTCGATGCCCTGCTGGAAAAACGCACCAGCGGCATGATGCAGCCCAAGCTTGCCGAGAAGATCGCCAAGCAGACCAAGGCCGAGTTCCCTGAAGGCATTGCCAGCTACGGCACCGACGCGCTGCGCTTCACCTTCTGCTCGCTGGCCTCCACCGGTCGTGACATCAAGTTCGACATGGGCCGCGTCGAAGGCTACCGCAACTTCTGCAACAAGATCTGGAACGCCGCCCGCTACGTGCTCGACAAAGGCGAGGACTGCGGCCAGAACGGCGAGGCCTACGAGCTGTCGCTGGCCGACCGCTGGATCATCTCGCAGCTGCAGCGCACCGAGGCCGAAGTGACCCGCCAGCTCGAGCAGTTCCGCTTCGACCTGGCCAGCCAGGCGCTGTACGAGTTCATCTGGAACCAGTACTGCGACTGGTACCTGGAACTGTCCAAGCCGGTGCTGTGGGACGAAAACGCTCCGGTCGAGCGTGCCAGAGGCACCCGTCGCACCCTGGTGCGTGTGCTGGAAGTCGCGCTGCGCCTGGCCCATCCGTTCATGCCGTTCATCACCGAAGAGATCTGGCAGCGCATCGCGCCGCTGGCCGGCATCGAAGGCAAGACCATCATGCTGCAGCCATGGCCGGTGGCCGTCGAGGCCCGCATCGATGCCGCCGCCGAAGGCGATATCGAGTGGCTCAAGGAACTGATGGTCGGCCTGCGCAACATCCGCGCCGAGATGAACATCGGCCCTGGCAAGCCGCTGCCGCTGTTCCTGAAGAACGCCAACGCCGACGACCAGCGTCGCCTGCTGGAAAACGAAGCCCTGCTGAAGAAACTGGCCAAGGTCGAGTCGTTCACCGTACTGAGCGAACAGGACGAAGCACCACTATCGGCCACCGCCCTGGTGGGTGACCTGCAAGTGCTGGTGCCGATGGCCGGCCTGATCGACAAGGACGCCGAGCTGGCTCGCCTGAGCAAGGAGATCCAGCGCCTGCAGGGTGAAGTCCAGCGCGTGGGTGGCAAGCTGTCCAATGCCGCCTTCGTCGACAAGGCACCGCCCGCGGTGATCGAGAAGGAACGCGCCAAGCTGGCGGAGTCGGAGCAGGCCCTGGCCAACTTCACCGAGCAGCATGCGCGGATTGCTGCGCTGTAACAACCTGATAGACCGCTGGGGCCGCGTTGCGGCCCTTTCGCGACACAAGGCCGCTCCTACAGGGACGGCGCCAGCTTGAAAGGCGCCGCTATCCTGTAGGAGCGGCCTTGTGTCGCGAAAGGGCTGCAAAGCAGCCCCAATGCCGGCAACACCGGATCCGACCATGACCGAAAAACCCACCCTGCACCCGCGCAACCGCCACCAGGGCCGCTACGACTTTCCCGCCCTGATCAAGGTCCACCCGGACCTGGCCCGCTTCACCATCACCAACCCCCACGGCAAGCCCAGCATCGACTTCGCCAACCCTGAAGCGGTACGGGTGTTCAACCGCGCCCTACTCAAGGCCCAATACGGCATCCAGCACTGGGATATCCCCGCCGACTACCTGTGCCCTCCGATTCCCGGGCGGGCCGACTACATCCACGTGCTGGCCGACCTGCTGGCCGAGGACAACGGCGGCGAGATCCCCCGTGGCGCCCAGGTACGCGCCCTGGACATCGGCGTCGGCGCCAACTGCATCTACCCACTGCTGGGCCACAGCGACTACCGCTGGCGCTTCCTTGGCTCGGACATCGACCCTGTCGCCCTGGCCTCGGCCAAGGCCATCGTCCAGGCCAACAAGCTCGACAAGGCCATCAGCCTGCGCCAGCAAGCGCAGCCCAAGCACATTCTCAGTGGCCTGCTGCTGGCCAACGAACGCTTCGACCTGAGCTTGTGCAACCCGCCGTTCCACGCCTCCCGCGAGGAAGCCACCCGCGGCAGCCAGCGCAAATGGAAAAACCTCGGCAAGCAGGACCCCAAGCGCAAGCTGCCGGTGCTGAACTTTGGTGGGCAGAACAACGAACTGTGGTGCGAAGGCGGCGAGATCCGCTTCGTCAGCCAGCTGGTCGCCGAGAGCGTGCAGTACTCAGCCCAGGTGCTGTGGTTCACCAGCCTGGTGTCCAAGGCGAGCAATCTGCCGGGTATCGAGGCGGCCTTGAAAAAGGCCGGGGTGAAAGCCCTGCGCATCACCGAGATGGGCCAAGGGCAGAAGCAAAGCCGCATGGTCGCCTGGAGCTTCCAGGACGACAGCGCACGCCAGCAGTGGCATGCCGCGCGCAAATCACAGGCATGAAAAAACCGCGCCCGGGCAAGCCGGGCGCGGTTCTTGTCACGCAGCAACAATTACTTGTTGATAGCGTCGCTCAGGACCTTGGCAGGTACGAACTTGACGACTTTCTTGGCAGCGATTTCGATGGCGGCGCCAGTCGAAGGGTTGCGGCCGGTACGGGCAGGACGCTCGGAGACTTTCAGTTTGCCGATGCCTGGCAGGGTGATTTCGGCGCCGTTTTCCAGTTGGTCGGCAACGATCTGGCCCAGTTGCTCCAGAGCAGCGCGCGCGGTGGTTTTCGGCGCGTCGATGGATTCAGCGATATCGGCAATCAGTTGGTCTTTGGTCAGTGCCATGGTGGTGTTCCTTCCCTATCAAATCAGAGGTTGTGCAGCGTGCTTGTCGTTGGTCGGGCCAGCCCGGGACATTCCAGAGGCCGCGTCGATCGCGTATGTAGATACGCAAATCGGCGTTTGGTTCGACACACCGCAAGCGATCTGCCAGCAATGCGCCACTCACGGGGCGCAAGACCGCGCAAAGCTACCACAGGAATCGATAAATATCCGCTCCCGACATTGATTTTGTGCAGGTTTTTCGGGGGTTTCAGAAAAAACCGCAAAAAATTGAACAAAAAACGAACAACCGGCATTTACGCCAACATCTGGCCACTGCAGCGTCCTCACCCTGGGGTAAACTTAACGCCTTTTGCAGCGTGGCCCCAGGCCGCCATAGACCACCGAGAATTCCATGCCAATCCGTCATTGCATCGTTCACCTGATCGACAAGAAGCCCGATGGCAGCCCCGCCGTGCTCCACGCCCGCGACAGCGAACTGGCAGCCTCCGATGCCATCGAGAACCTGCTGGCCGACCTCAACGACAGCTACAACGCCAAGCAAGGCAAAGCCTGGGGGTTCTTCCATGGCGAGTCCGGCGCCTATCCATTCAGCGGCTGGCTCAAGCAGTACCTGGATGAGGAAAAGGACTTCGCCGCCTTCAGCCGCGTCGCGGTCGAGCACCTGCAGAAGCTGATGGAAGAATCCAACCTGTCCACCGGCGGCCACGTGCTGTTCGCCCACTACCAGCAAGGCATGACCGAGTACCTGGCCATCGCCCTGCTGCACCACAGCGAAGGCGTGGCGGTGAACGCCGAACTGGACGTGACCCCCTCGCGCCACCTGGACCTGGGCCAGTTGCACCTGGCGGCACGGGTCAACCTGTCGGAGTGGAAGAACAACCAGCACTCCAAGCAGTACATCTCGTTCATCAAGGGCAAGAATGGCAAGAAGGTCTCGGACTATTTCCGCGACTTCATCGGCTGCCAGGAGGGCGTCGACGGCCCGGGCGAAACCCGCACGCTACTCAAGGCGTTCAGCGACTTCGTCGAAAAAGAAGACCTGCCGGAGGAAGCGGCCCGGGAAAAGACTCAGACCCTGGTCGACTACGCCACCACCCAGACCAAGCTGGGCGAACCCATGGCACTGGAAGAACTCTCCAGCCTGATCGACGAGGACCGCCCCGAGGCGTTCTTCGATCACATCCGCAACAGCGACTACGGCCTGTCGCCGGAGATTCCGGCCGACAAGCGTACCCTCAACCAGTTCCGCCGCTTTACCGGGCGCGCCGAGGGGTTGTCGATCAGCTTCGAGGCGCATTTGCTCGGTTCGAAGGTGGAGTATGACGAAGAGGCTGGGACGCTGGTGATCAAGGGCTTGCCGACCCAGCTGATCGACCAGCTCAAGCGTCGCAAGGACTGATTCTGAGGGAGCGGGCTTGTCGGACCGCCGCACCGCCGCGAAGCAAGCAACACGGTGCCTGGCACCGGCTGCGCCGGTGTTCGCGGCTAAAGCCGCTCCCACAGGGATCGCGCCGACCTCAGGGCATGCACCACACCTGTGGGAGCGGGCTTGTCGGACCGCCGCACCGCCGCGAAGCAAGCGACGCGGTGCCTGGCACCGGCTGCGCCGGTGTTCGCGGCTGAAGCCGCTCCCACAGCAACCCCGCTAGCTTTAGCAGTTGAGCAAGACAGTTGCTCCCACAGACAAAAGGCAGGGCTTGAGGTCGGTGCGGGAGCCAGCAAGGCTGGCGCCTAGCGGCTGGCTAGCGCATAGGACGCCACCAATGCCTCCTTCGCCGCCTTGCGCAGCTTCTTCACCAAGCGTTCCTGGCGCAATGCCTCGCCCTTGTCGGGCCATTGCTCGACGTACACCAGTGCCTGCGCCGGGCTGGTCTTGAAATAGCGCGCGCCCTGCCCTTTTTGATGCTTGATGAAGCGCCGCTGCGGATCATCGCTGATCCCGCAGTACAGCGAGCCGTTGGCGGCGCGCACCAGGTAGACGTACCAGGGCTTGCTCTCGGCGGTTGCAGGTCGTTCGCTCACGGCTCGGTTCGATACAGCTGAAGGTGCGCGCCAGCTTACCTGTTCAACGCCCCTGCTGGAATGCGCGCAAGCCCTTGAACGCCTGCTGGCGCACCTTGTTCTGCAACATCGGCGACCAGCCCAGCAGCACCCCGGGCATGCCCAGGGCCTGGCGTGCCCAGCGCCACAGGTCGAAGCTGTCGTCATGCTGGCAGATCAAGCCGTCGCGAATCACGAAGCGTGCCTGGATATCGTTGACCACCACTCGGCCAGTCTGGCTGAACAGGTAGGTTGCCACCCAGTGCGCGCCGCCGCCGCGCTCATCGCTGCGAACGCTGTCGAAGGTCAGGCTGAAGTCCTTGGCCCGCTGGGTGAGCATGCGCCACATGTCACCCGCGTCCTGGCCACGCAATGTGCCGAACACCGGATCGCTGAAGCTGATGTCGGCGCTGTAGCAGGCCACCATGGCCTCGGCATCCAGGCGCTGGAAGGCCTGGTAGAAACGGCTGATCAGGGCGCTGTTGGCATCACTCATGGGCTGTTCCTGCACAAGTCGGAACTCGCAAGATACTGCCTGGCCGGCCGCCGCACCATGCCCATTCGCGTCATGAATGACCAGCGTGGGGCTGTCAGATCCGCTCGCTGCTCACCTGCACATGCAGCGAACGCCCCGCGCCCAGGCCAAAGAAGATGGCGCCAACACCCAGCACTGCGAAAATCCAGCCCACGGCCGCCCAGCCACCGGTCAGGTCGTGCACCAGGCCCACGGCGAACGGCCCCATGGATGCCAGGGTGTAACCGACGCCCTGGGCCATGCTCGACAGGTTGGCGGCGACATGGGCGTCCTTGGAGCGCAGCACGATCAGGGTCAACGCCAGGGCAAAGGTGCCGCCCTGCCCCAGCCCGAGCAGGATCGCCCAGCCCCACAGCCCATCGAGCGGCGCATACAGGCAGCCGAACAATCCGCCCAGGGTCACCAGCATCACCAGTACGATCGCCAGGCGCTGGTCCTTGCCGCGTGTCGCCAGCCAAGGCGCGCTCAACGCGCTGACCAGTTGCACGATCACCGAGCCCGACAGTACCAGCCCCGCCTCGGTGGGGCTCAGGCCACGGCCGATCAGGATCGATGGCAGCCAGCCGAACACGATATAGGCCAGCGACGACTGCAGCCCCATGTATAGGGTGACCTGCCAGGCCAGTGGATCGCGCCACAAGCCACGCACGCGGTAGGCCACCTTGTGCTGCCCGTGCCCCTGACGAGCCTGGGGCAGCCAGACCAGCATCGCCAACAACGCCGGCAGCAGCCAGAACCCCAGGCCGATGGCCCAGCTGTCGTCGAAGTGCCGGGTCAAGGGCACCGTGGCCCCGGCGGCCATTGCCGCGCCCAGGCAAAGCGCCATGGTGTAGACCCCGGTCAGGGTGCCGGCGTGTTGCGGGAAGTCGCGCTTGACGATCCCCGGCAGCAGTACGCCAATGATGCCGATACTGGCACCGGCCATCAGGCTGCCGAGAAACACCCCGGCGCTCCCCAGCGCGCTGCGCACCAGGATGCCCAGGGCCAGGGTCAGCAGGATGCCGAGAATCACCCGCTCGCTGCCAAACCGACGCGCCAGGATCGGCGCCAGGGGCGCGAAGAGCCCCAGGCACAATACTGGCAATGTGGTCAGCAGACCTGCTTGCGAGGCATTCAGGCCAAGGCCCTCGGAAACCTGGCCGAGCACTGGGGCCATGCTCGACAGTGCCGGGCGCAGGTTCAGCGCCACCAGCACCAGCCCCAGCAGCAGCAACCAAGGCCGGCGTAGCAGTACCGGCTGTTGCTGGACCTGCTCGTCGTCGGCTTCGGCGTCGATCAGCAGTTCTTCGAGTTCCGCCTCACGTGGGGCGGTGTCGTAGTTCGATTGTTCGGCCATGGCTCGCTCGTTGTCAGGATTCGATGAGGGTCCGGCTCAGGTGCTTGGCCCGTTGCGGATCGCGTTGCTCTAGGGCGTCGAGGATCTGCCCGTGCAGATCGAACACGACCTGGCAGCGAGGCACGGTGGTCATGTTGTGCTGCAGGGCCGCGCCGACCACGCTGGAGAAGTAGCGGTACAACTCGCTCAGGGCGGGGTTGTGGGCGGCGTCCACCAGGCGCTGGTGGAAGACCAGGTCGCATGCGACGTAGGTATCCACATCGCCATGGAAGTGCTGCTCGCTATGGTGCAGGGCCTCGCGCAGGGCCTGGAGGTCGGCTTCGGTACGGCGCAGTGCCGCCAGGCCGATGGCCTCTGCCTCGAGGATATGGCGGGTTTCGCGGGCGTGTTCGACGGCGCAGCGGGACATGGCTTGCACCGCCTGCAATGGGTCCACGGCGGTGCGCAGGTAACTGCCGTCGCCCTGGCGGATCTCCACCAGGCCGCTGAAGGCCAGGACGCGCATGGCCTCGCGGACGGTGTTGCGGCTGATGCCCAGGTCGCTGGCCAGCTCAGGTTCGGTGGGCAGGCGCTGGCCTACCGACCAGGCGCCTTCGGCGATGCGGGCGCGGAGCTGGTCTACGGCTTGTTCTACCAGGGAGCGCTTGATGAGCGGGGTCATTGGGGTTACGTCCAGTCATCGGATGAATTTTCTTGGGGAGGGAGGATAGCGGAGTGTTGGGGGGTGGGGCAAGGGTTCGGGTTCGGGTTCGGGTTCGGGTTTTCTAGCGTGGGTTTTGATTTCTTTATGCGCATTCGTAGACGATGCCGACATTTAGTCACCTTTTCGCCCTTACGGCGACCTACTTTTGCACGCGGGCAAAAGTAGGCAAAAACCGCTCGCTCCATTCATCCGGCCCCTGCGCTTCGCTTCGGGGTCCCCTCGCTCCGTTCTTGCTCCCGGGAGGACCGCGTTGAACGCCCCATCCTGGGGCGCAGCGCTTGACGGGCATCCATGCCCGTCACCTCCCTACGCAAGAACTCCGCTCGGCCTCCTGAAGTCGCAATTGATGGCGCCTGAACTATTGCGCGCTTAGAAGCAAGAGCAAGAGCAAGAGCAAGAGCAAGAGCAAGAGCAAGAGCAAGAGCAAGAGCAAGAGCAGAAGTTTTAAATTGATTTCTGGCAGTTGTTTAAATATTGACTGCTCCGGCCCTTTCGCGGGTAAACCCGCTCCCACAGGGTTATGTATATTTTCAACTTCCACCACTCTCCTGTGGGAGCGGGCTTGCCCGCGAAAGGGCCCTGGAGATCACAGATATGCAACTAGCGACAGCTGCGCCAGTGCAGGCGCCGCCCCTAACTTCGCGACTTCAGGAGGCCGAACGCAGGCCTTGCGGAGGGAGGTGACGGGCATGGATGCCCGTCAAGCGCTGGGGCCCAGGATGGGCCCTACAGCGCGGTCCTCCCGGGAGCAAGGCCGGAGTGAGGGAACCCGGAGCGAAGCGTAGGGCCGGATGAATGGAGCGAGGATTTTTTGGTGACTTTTTGATCCTTCAAAAAGTTACCCGCCGTAAGGGCGGAAAGGTGACTATGTGTCGACATCGCAAATGAATGCGCATAAAACTCTCAAAACCACCCAACAACAACAACAACAACAACAAGGGGTGAATCAGAAGTCAGTACAACCACTTCCAATCCACCCCCAGTCACCCCCCTGAAATCAATTCAAAGCATCAAGCAAAGCCTGGTTCATCTCCGGCGTCCCAACGGTAATCCTCAGGAACTGCGCAATCCGCTCCTGCTTGAAGTGCCGAACAATCACCCCCTGCTCACGAAGCCGCGCCGCGATCCCCGCAGCATCCTCCCCGGGATGCCGGGCAAAGATGAAGTTCGCCGCCGAAGGCAACACCTCGAACCCACGCGCCAGCAACTCGGCAACCAACACCTCCCGGCTGTCGATAACCTTACGGCAGGTCTCAGCGAAATACTCCCGGTCATCGAACGCCGCCGCCGCCCCGACAATCGCCATGCGATCCAACGGGTAGGAGTTGAAGCTGTTCTTGATCCGCTCCAACGCCTCGATCAGGTCAGGATGCCCAACCGCCAGGCCAACCCTGAGCCCCGCCAGCGAACGCGACTTGGACAAAGTCTGGGTCACCAGCAGGTTGTCATAGCTATCCACCAGGCTGATGGCCGTCTCGCCGCCGAAATCGATGTAGGCCTCATCGACCACCACCACCGAATCCCGGTTGGCCTGCAACAACTGCTCGACTGCTTCCAGCGGCAACAGGCAGCCGGTCGGCGCATTAGGGTTGGGGAAGATGATCCCGGCATTGGGCTTGCCGTAGTCCGAAACCCGAATCTGGAACTGCTCATCCAGCGCCACCTGCTCGAACGCAATGCCATACAGGCCGCAATACACCGGGTAGAAGCTGTAGCTGATGTCCGGGAACAACAGCGGCCCACGGTCATGCTGGAACAGACCGTGGAAGATATGCGCCAACACCTCATCCGAGCCGTTGCCAACGAACACCTGCGCCGACGTCACGCCGTAATACTCGGCCACCGCCTGCTTGAGCCGATCACCGTTCGGGTCCGGGTACAACCGCAGGTTGTCGTTGAGCTCGCCACGCATGGCCTCCAGCGCCTTGGGCGACGGACCATAGGGGTTCTCGTTGGTGTTCAGCTTGACCAGCCGCGCCAGCTTGGGCTGCTCGCCCGGCACGTAAGGCACCAGGTCCTTGACGAAGGGACTCCAGAAACGACTCATGCTCAGTTCCCCTTCTCGTTGAGGATGCGGTATTCGGCGCTGCGCGCGTGGGCGGTCAGCGATTCGCCCCGGGCCAGCACCGAAGCGGTGTGACCCAGCTCGGACGCGCCCTGCTCGGAGCAGAAAATGATCGACGAACGCTTCTGGAAGTCATACACGCCCAACGGCGAAGAGAAGCGCGCGGTGCCGGAAGTCGGCAGCACGTGGTTGGGGCCAGCGCAGTAGTCTCCCAGCGCCTCGCTGGTGTGGCGGCCCATGAAGATCGCGCCAGCGTGGCGGATCTGCGGCAGCCAGGCCTGCGGGTCAGCCACCGACAGCTCCAGGTGCTCGGGGGCGATGCGGTTGGCCACCTCGATGGCCTGCTGCATGTCACGCACCTGGATCAGCGCGCCGCGGCCGTTGATCGATTTCTCGATGATCTCGGCACGCTCCATGGTCGGCAGCAGTTTGTCGATGCTGGCGGCCACACGATCAAGAAACTCGGCATCCGGGCTGACCAGAATCGCCTGGGCGTCTTCGTCGTGCTCGGCTTGGGAGAACAGGTCCATGGCGATCCAGTCCGGATCGGTCTGGCCGTCGCAGACCACCAGGATCTCCGAAGGGCCGGCGATCATGTCGATGCCGACCTGGCCGAACACATGGCGCTTGGCGGTAGCCACGTAGATGTTGCCCGGGCCGACGATCTTGTCCACCTGCGGCACGCTTTCGGTGCCGTAGGCCAAGGCCGCGACCGCCTGGGCGCCACCGATGGTGAACACCCGGTCGACACCGGCGATGCAGGCGGCAGCCAGCACCAGTTCGTTGACCTCGCCACGCGGGGTCGGCACCACCATCACCACCTCGGCCACGCCAGCCACCTTCGCCGGAATCGCGTTCATCAGCACCGACGAGGGGTACGACGCCTTGCCACCCGGCACGTACAGGCCGGCGCGATCAAGCGGAGTGACCTTCTGGCCGAGCACGGTGCCGTCGGCCTCGGTGTACTGCCAGGAGTCCTGCTTCTGCCGCTCGTGGTAGATGCGAACGCGATTGGCGGCTTTTTCCAGGGCTTCGCGCTGCACCGGGGTGATGCGGGTCAGGGCCAGTTCCAGGCGCGCGCGATCCAGGATCAGATCATTGATCGATGCGGCATCGACACCGTCGAAACGTTGGGTGAATTCCACCAGCGCCGCATCGCCGCGCTCACGCACGGCCTTGATGATGTCGAGTACGCGCTGGTTGACCGCGTCATCGGACACACTTTCCCAGCTCAGCAGATGATCCAGATGTCGGGCGAAATCCTGGTCAGCGGCGTTGAGACGGGCAATTGCAGTGGACACGGTCATGGCGAGGGCCTCGTTATTAGCGGATGTTCAGGCGCCCTAAAGCTACCACTCCATCCGCGCGGGCACCTGAGAAAGAAGGCTATGACGCGGATAGACGGGCGCGACAGCGGAGGTCGCGCGCAGAAGTCAGCCGCGGTGTCGCGATTCGACAGCGTTGCGCAGGGTGTCGATCAGATTCTGGATACGGGCGTGCTGCATCTTCATGGAGGCCTTGTTGACCACCAGGCGCGAGCTGATCGTGGCGATCAGTTCCTGTGGCTCGAGGCCATTGGCACGCAGGGTGTTGCCGGTGTCAACCACGTCGATGATCTTGTCGGCAAGGTTGATCAGCGGGGCCAGCTCCATGGAGCCGTACAGCTTGATGATGTCGACCTGGCGGCCCTGCTCGGCATAGTAGCGCTTGGCTACATTGACGAACTTGGTGGCCACCCGCAGGCGACCCTTGGGCTCAGGGGCGCCGGTGACGCCGGCTGTCATCAGCTTGCATTGGGCGATCTGCAGGTCCAGGGGCTCGTACAGGCCCTGGCCGCCGTATTCCATCAGCACGTCCTTGCCAGCCACCCCAAGGTCGGCGGCACCATGCTCGACATAGGTCGGCACGTCGGTGGCACGCACGATGAGCAGGCGTACGTCGTCCTGCGTGGTGGGAATGATCAGCTTGCGGCTCTTGTCCGGATTCTCGGTCGGCACGATACCGGCTTCGGCCAGCAACGGCAGGGTATCGTCGAGAATGCGGCCCTTGGATAGCGCGATGGTCAACATTGGAACGTCGGTCCTTAAGCAGCTATAGCCAGCCGGGCACAGCCCGGCCGCATAAAATTCGGGGCGCGTCCCTGCGCCATGCAGACTAGCCCGGCACGCGACGGATCTTCGCGCCCAGCATCTGCAGTTTTTCCTCGATGCACTCGTAACCACGGTCGATGTGGTAGATGCGGTCGATCAGGGTATCACCCTCGGCAACCAGCGCCGACAGCACCAGGCTGGCGGAAGCGCGCAGGTCGGTGGCCATCACCGGGGCGCCCTTGAGCTTGTCGACGCCAGTGACGATGGCGGTGTTGCCTTCGACCTGGATCTGCGCGCCCATGCGGTGCATCTCGTACACGTGCATGAAGCGGTTTTCGAAGATGGTCTCGATCACCGCGCCAGTGCCTTCGCCGATGGCGTTCAGCGAGATGAACTGCGCCTGCATGTCGGTCGGGAACGCCGGGTACGGCGCGGTGCGCAGGTTCACGGCCTTAGGACGCTTGCCGTGCATGTCCAACTCGATCCAGTCTTCACCGGTGGTGATGTCGGCGCCGGCTTCCTTGAGCTTCTCGAGGACCGCTTCAAGAATGGTCGGATCGGTGTCCTTGACCTTGACGCGACCACCGGTCACGGCAGCGGCAACCAGGTAGGTGCCGGTCTCGATGCGGTCGGGCATGACACGGTAGGTGGCCGAACCCAGGCGCTCGACGCCATCGATGGTGATGGTATCGGTGCCGGCGCCCTGGACCTTGCCGCCCATGGCGTTGATGAAGTTGGCCAGATCGACCACCTCCGGCTCGCGGGCGGCGTTTTGCAGCACGCTGCGCCCCTTGGCCAGGGCGGCGGCCATCATGATGTTCTCGGTACCGGTGACACTGACGGTGTCGAAGAAGAAGTGCGCGCCGCGCAGGCCGCCTTCAGGCGCCTTGGCCTTGATGTAGCCGCCTTCGACTTCGATCTTCGCGCCCATGGCTTCCAGGCCACGGATGTGCAGGTCGACCGGGCGCGAGCCAATGGCGCAACCGCCGGGCAGGGCCACTTCGGCCTCGCCGAAACGAGCGACCATCGGCCCGAGCACCAGGATCGAGGCGCGCATGGTCTTGACCAGCTCGTACGGAGCGACCAGGGTCTTGATGGTGCGCGGATCAATTTCCACCGAGAGCTTTTCGTCGATCACAGGCTCGATGCCCATGCGCCCGAACAGCTCGATCATGGTGGTGATGTCGTGCAGGTGCGGCAGGTTACCGACCGTGACCGGGCCATCGGCCAGCAGGGTGGCCGAGAGAATCGGCAGGGCCGCGTTCTTCGCGCCGGAAATGCGGATCTCGCCGTCGAGGCGCGGGCCGCCAGTGATAATCAGTTTGTCCATACGTATCTCGCCGCCAAGTTGGCTCAGGTGCGCTCAGCCCAGGCTGCGCTGCTGAAGAATTTCATGGTTACCGCGTGGATGCTGCCGTCGGCGATCCAGGGATTGAGGTGAGCATAGATCGCCTGCTGACGCTTGACCGGGCTCTGGCCCGCCAGCTCGTCGCTGATCACGTTCAACTGGAAGTTGCAGCCTTCGCCTTCAACTTCAACCCGGGTTCCCGGCATTTTTTCTTCCAGAAAGCTTTTAACTTCTACGGCCTGCATGCTCAACCTCGATCGGCGCCCAACGCGCGCGGGTCGGCCATCATACAAAAAAGCCCCTCGCCTGCGAAGCCCATGCGCGGGCTCGCTGACCGAGGGGCTTTCACCTTGGCCCAGGCCATCAGCCTGCCAGTACTTCAGCGAGGTCGTAGACCTCGGCGATTTCCCGCATGTCGTCGGGGATCCCGCGCAGCTCCCAGGCCTTGCCAGCCGCCTGGGCATCACGCATGAACGCCAGCAGCAGCGACAGGCCGACACTGCTCGACTTGACCACCGCGGTGCAATCGAGCACCAGGCGCGACTCGCGGCTCGCGGCGATCAACGCCTTGCCCTGCTTGCGCAGGGCCGGGCCGCTGCGGTAGTCCAGCACGCCGGCCAGGGCGAGTATCCCCGGCTCGGCCATGCTCACGGCGGCGTCGCTCATTTGACTTCCTTATCCGGCGAGCTGTCGGCGGTGGCCTTGGCCTTCGCCACTTCGCCGGCCCAGCCGTCGATGGTCTTGTCCAGGTTGTTGCCGTTGCGCTGCATGGCATCCTGGAACTGGTCGCGGAACAGCTTGCCGATATTGATGCCGTTGACGATGACGTTGCGCACTTTCCACTGGCCATCGAGCTTCTGCATGGTGTACTGCACCGGGTAGACCGCGCCGTTGTTGCCGGTGATCTTCATGCCGACGCTGGTGCGGTCGCCGTCCTCGGCGCGCGCCGGGTCGACGGTGATGCCCTGGTTGTTGTACTCCAGCAAGGCATTGCCATAGAACTGCATCAGGCTGCGCTTGAAGTTTTCCTGGAAGCGCTGCATCTGCTCAGGCGTCGCCTTGCGCGAGTACTTGACGGTCATGATGCTCTTGGAAATGCCATCGGCATCGACCACCGGCCCGAGGTTGTCGTTCAGGGCGTTGTAGAACGCCTCGGGGTTGGCCTTGTACTGCGCCTTGTTGGCCTTCAGGTCGCTGAGCAACTGGGTGGTGGTGCCCTGGATCACGTCGCGGGCGGATTGCCCTGGCGCCGCCAGGGCCAGCAGGGGGAAGGCCGCCAGCAAGACCAGCAAGCCACGTCGCAGGATCGAAATCATGGAAACTCCTTAGTTAGCCGGTTGCGCTTCTTTCGGTTCCTTGCCCACTGTATTGAGCAGGAACTTGCCAATCAGATCTTCCAGCACCAGCGCCGACTGGGTGTCGTGGATGGTGCTGCCATCCTTGAGCACCGCGTCTTCACCGCCCACGCTGATGCCGATGTACTTCTCGCCCAGCAGGCCAGCGGTCAGGATCGAGGCCGTGGAGTCGGTCGGCAGGTTGTCGACGCTCTTGTCCAGTTGCAGCGTTACCCGACCAGTGTACGAATCACGGTCCAGATCGATGGCCGTGACCTTGCCGATGGTCACACCGGCCATGGTCACTTTAGCTCTGACCGTCAAACCGGCGATATTGTCGAAGTAGGCGTAAACTTTGTACGTGTCGCTGCTCGGGCTGGCCGACAGCCCGCTGACACGCAGGGCCAGCAGCAGCAGCGCCAGGATCCCGGCCAGGAGGAACAGGCCGACACCGATTTCCAGGGTGCGGTTTTGCATCAGAAATCTCCAAACATCAAGGCGGTCAGAATAAAGTCCAGACCCAGGACTGCCAACGAGGCATAGACCACGGTCTTGGTGGTGGCACGGCTGATCCCCTCTGAGGTGGGCTCACAGTCATACCCCTGGAATACGGCGATCCAGGTCACGACGAAGGCGAACACCAGGCTCTTGATCAAGCCGTTGATCACGTCGTCGCTGAAAGAAACACTGTTCTGCATGTTGGCCCAGAACGAGCCCTCATAGACACCCAGCCAGTCCACGGCGACCCACGAACCACCCCAGATGCCGACCACACTGAAGATCAGCGCCAGCAGCGGCAGCGAGATGAAGCCGGCCCACAGGCGCGGGGCGACGATGTACTTGAGCGGGTCGACGCCGATCATCTCGAGGCTGGACAGCTGCTCGGTGGATTTCATGTTGCCGATCTCGGCGGTCAGCGCGGAACCCGCGCGCCCGGCGAACAGCAAGGCGGTAACCACCGGGCCCAGTTCGCGCAGCAGGGTCAGGGCGACCATTTGCCCCACGGCCTGCTCCGAGCCGTACTTGGTGAGAATGCTGTAGCCCTGCAGGGCCAGCACCATGCCGATGAACACACCGGACACGACGATGATCGCCAGCGACAGCACGCCGACCGAATACAGCTGCTTGACCAGCAACTGGAAGCTGCCGCCGATGCCGCCGCGACCAATCAGCGCGTGCCCGAGGAACAGGCAGGAGCGCCCCAGCACGGCCAGCACATCGATGGCCGAGCGGCCAAACAGGCGGATACGTTCGAGTAAGGATTTTCTGCGCATCAACGCGTCCCCAGCAGATCGGCGCGGTAGTCAGGCGCAGGGAAATGGAAAGGTACCGGACCGTCCGGGTCGCCCTTCATGAACTGGCGGATGCGCGGGTTGTCCGAGCCCATCAGCTCGGCCGGCGTGCCCTGCCCCAGCACCTGGCCATCACCCACCACATAGATGTAGTCGGCGATGCTGGCGGTTTCCGCCAGGTCGTGGGAAACCACGATGCTGGTGATGCCCAGGGCATCGTTGAGCAGGCGGATCAGGCGCACCAGCACGCCCATGGCGATCGGGTCCTGGCCGACGAACGGCTCGTCATACATGAGGATCTGCGGATCCAGCGCAATCGCCCGGGCCAATGCCACGCGGCGCTTCATGCCACCGGACAGCTCGTCGGGCATCAGGTCGATGGCGCCACGCAGGCCCACGGCCTGCAGCTTCATGAGCACGATGTCGCGGATCATCTCGTCCGACAGCTGCGTATGCACGCGCAAGGGGAAGGCGACGTTCTCGAAGACATCGAGGTCGGTGAACAATGCACCACTCTGGAACAGGACGCCCATCTGCTTGCGCGCATCGAACAGGTCGCTGCGCGAAAGCGCCGGCAGGTTCTGGCCGTTGACCCAGACTTCACCGCTGGACGGGCGCAACTGCGCGCCCATCAGGCGCAGCAGGGTGGTTTTGCCACACCCCGAAGGCCCCATGATGCCGGTGACCTTGCCGCGGGGAATACGAATGTCCACGTTGCTGAAAATGCTGCGCGAACCGCGCTTGAAGGTGACGCCCTTCAACTCGACCGCACAGGCGCTATCCACACTCATCTAGACTCCTTGCTAGTGCAGCCTCGCCTAGTTGACGCCGGCCTTCGTCAGGAAGGCACACGCGCCTGTGGCAGGCCGAATAGCGGCGAACTATAGCACCGCTGATAGGCCCGCCCCAAGGCCATCACCCGACTCGTTCAGGGCATAGACAGGCTGGCACGACAGACATATGACATTCGATGGATGAGCGTTTCACACATTGCGGCTATAATCGCCGCCTTTTCATCAGGCATTGCGTTCCGACATGACCCAATCCAGCGAGCTGATCCAATCCGCCCAGCGCACCCTGCGCCTCGAAGTCGAGGCCGTGGAGGCCCTGCTGGCCCGCATCGACGGCGATTTCGTCAAAGCTTGCGAGCTGATCCTGGCCAGCAAGGGCCGGGTCGTGGTGGTGGGCATGGGCAAGTCGGGGCACATCGGCAACAAGATTGCCGCCACCCTGGCCAGCACCGGCACCCCGGCGTTCTTCGTGCATCCGGCCGAGGCCAGCCATGGCGACATGGGCATGATCACCCGTGACGATGTCATTCTGGCCCTGTCCAATTCCGGCAGCACCGCCGAGATCGTCACCCTGCTGCCGCTGATCAAGCGCCTGGGCATCCAGATGATCAGCCTGACCGGCAATCCGGACTCGCCCCTGGCCCAGGCCGCCGAGGTCAACCTCGACGCCAGCGTCGCCCAGGAAGCCTGCCCGCTCAACCTGGCGCCAACCTCCTCGACCACCGCGGCGCTGGCACTGGGCGATGCCCTGGCCATCGCCCTGCTCGAGGCTCGCGGTTTCACCGCCGAGGACTTCGCGTTCTCCCACCCCGGTGGCGCGCTGGGCCGTCGCCTGTTGCTGAAGGTCGAAAACGTCATGCACGCCGGCGACGAATTGCCAGTGGTCAGGACCGGCACCCTGCTCAAGGACGCGCTGCTGGAAATGTCTCGCAAAGGCCTGGGCATGACCGTGGTCCTGGGCAACGACGACAAGCTGGCCGGCGTGTTCACCGATGGCGACCTGCGCCGCAGCCTGGATCGCAACATCGACGTGCACAAGACGCTCATCGACGAGGTCATGACCGTGCACGGCAAGACCGCCCGCGCCGAGATGCTCGCCGCCGAGGCACTGAAGATCATGGAAGACCACAAGATCAGCGCGCTGGTGGTCGTCGATCAGGACGACCGCCCGACCGGCGCCCTGAACATGCACGACCTGCTGCGCGCCGGAGTGATGTAAATGAACCAGGACCTGATGCAACGCGGCAAGGCCATCAAACTGGCGGTGTTCGACGTCGATGGCGTGCTCACCGACGGGCGCCTGTATTTCCTCGAGGATGGCAGCGAGTTCAAGACCTTCAACACCCTCGACGGCCAGGGCATCAAGATGCTCATGGCCTCGGGCGTGACCACCGCGATCATCAGCGGGCGCAAGACCCCAGTGGTCGAGCGCCGGGCCAAGAACCTCGGCATCCCGCACCTGTTCCAGGGCCGCGAGGATAAACTGGTGGTGCTCGACGGCCTGCTCGCCGAACTCAATCTAAGCTATGAACAGGTCGCCTACCTGGGCGACGACCTGCCCGACCTGCCGGTCATCCGCCGCGTGGGCCTGGGCATGGCCGTGCACAATGCCGCGCCGTTCGTGCGCCAGCACGCCCACGGTGTGACGCAGGCACGCGGCGGCGAAGGCGCCGCCCGCGAATTCTGCGAACTGATCATGCAGGCCCAGGACACCCTGGACGCTGCCAACGCCAACTACCTGTAAGGCCCCCCATGTTCAGCAAGAAGGTTCGCAATTTTGCGCTGCTTGGCGTGATCGCCGCCGTACTGGCAGCGGTCGGCTACTGGAACATCAGCCCCGAGAGCTTCCTCGACCAGCCCACGGCACAGGTCGACGAAAGCGCCATCGACTACTACGCCATCAACGCCCACAGCCTGCAGTTCCTGCCCGATGGCAAGCTGCAGTACGAAATGACCGCCGCCAAGGTCGAGCACCTGAAGGCCAGCGAGGTCACCCTGGTGACCACGCCCGACCTGCACATGTACCGTGGCACCGAGTACCCGTGGCACGTGCAGAGCAAGCGCGCCGAGGTCAACCCGGACGGCAGCGAGGTGGAACTGATCGACGATGTGCGCGTGGCGCGCACCGACGAGAAGCAACGCGAAACCATCATCACCAGCACACGCATGACCGTGTTCCCGCAGAAGCAATATGCGCAGACCGAGCAAGCCGTTAGAATCGACGGCGCCGGTGGCACAACTACGGGCAAAGGAATGAAAGCGTATTTGAAAGAAGGCAGGATGGACCTGCTCTCTAACGTAAGAGGACAGTATGAGGCTCGTTAAAACCATCCCCCTTCTGCTCAGCCTGGGCGTAGCACTGGGAAGCGCGAGCGCCTTCGCCCTGCCGAACGACCGTGACCAGCCGATCCGCATCCAGGCGGACAACGCCCACCTGGACGACAAACAGGGCGTTGCCACCTACACCGGCGACGTGATCATCACCCAAGGCTCGATGATGATCAAAGGCAACACCGTGACCATGACCCGTGCCGCCAACGGCGACATCGACGTGGTCACCTCGGTGGGCAACCTGGCCTACTTCGAGCAGCAGCAGAGCGCCGCCAAGCCGGACAAGATGAAAGGCTGGGCCGTGACCATCCAGTACCAGGCGCAGAAGGACACGGTAATCCTGACCGACCGCGCCAAGGTCGAGAACGAAGGCAACACCACCGAAGGCGAGAAGATCGTCTACAACACCAAGTCCCAGGTGGCGACCGCCGGTCGTGGCGGCAACGTGACTGCACCGCGTCAGCGTATCGACATGGTCATTCAACCGAAGAAAAAGGCCGAGTAAATGGCAACCCTCAAAGCCCAGCACCTGGCCAAGAGCTACAAAGGCCGGCAAGTCGTGCGCGACGTCAGCCTGTCCATCGACAGCGGCCAGATCGTCGGCCTGCTCGGCCCCAACGGCGCCGGCAAGACCACCTGCTTCTACATGATCGTCGGCCTGGTCCAGGCCGATCAGGGCCGCGTCCTGATCGACAACCTCGACGTCAGCCACCAGCCCATGCACGGCCGCGCACAGGCCGGCATCGGCTATCTGCCGCAGGAAGCCTCGATCTTCCGCAAGCTGTCGGTGGCCGACAACATCATGGCGATCCTCGAGACCCGCAAGGACCTCGACCGCGAGGGCCGGCGCAAGGAACTGGAAAGCCTGCTGCAGGAATTCCACATCAGCCACATTCGCGACAACCTGGGCATGAGCCTGTCCGGTGGTGAACGCCGCCGGGTCGAAATTGCCCGTGCCCTGGCCACCGCGCCCAAGTTCATCCTGCTGGACGAACCCTTCGCC
Source organism: Pseudomonas xantholysinigenes (assembly GCF_014268885.2). Classification (NCBI taxonomy): domain Bacteria; kingdom Pseudomonadati; phylum Pseudomonadota; class Gammaproteobacteria; order Pseudomonadales; family Pseudomonadaceae; genus Pseudomonas; species Pseudomonas xantholysinigenes. The sequence continues at coordinate 4,479,504 of NZ_CP077095.1, forward strand.
GGTGTCGACCCGATCTCCGTCGGCGACATCAAGCAGATCATCCACCACCTCAAGAACAAGGGCATCGGTGTACTGATCACCGACCACAACGTTCGCGAGACCCTGGACATCTGCGAGACCGCCTACATCGTCAACGATGGCCAACTGATCGCCGAAGGCGATGCCGAGACCATCCTGGCCAACCAGCTGGTCAAGGAAGTGTACCTGGGGCACGAGTTCCGACTCTGACCCCGGTCTGCCCGGAGCACTGGCGCACAAGCCTGATCGAGGCTTAAGTTGTTACAGTGCTCTAGGCAAACGCTGCAATTTCAGGCATATAACTTGCTTAAATTCGGCGCCCACGCGCCCTACGTGTAGTGGATGGCGCATGCGCGCCGGCAAACAAGGTATTAAGCCCCTGCCATGAAACCATCGCTCGTCCTAAAAATGGGCCAGCAACTGACGATGACCCCGCAGTTGCAACAGGCCATCCGTCTGCTCCAGCTCTCCACCCTGGACCTCCAGCAGGAAATCCAGGAAGCGCTGGAATCCAATCCGATGCTCGAACGTCAGGAAGACGGCGACGATTTCGACAACAGCGACCCGATGGCGGACAACGCCGAGAGCAAACCGGTCGCCGAAGTCCAGGACAACAGCTTCCAGGAGCCGAGCGCCAACGCCGAGAGCCAGGAAGACGGCGAATGGGCCGAACGCATTCCCAACGAACTGCCGGTCGACACCGCCTGGGAAGACATCTACCAGACCAGCGCCAGCAGCCTGCCCAGCAACGATGACGACGAGTGGGACTTCACCACCCGCACCTCGGTGGGCGAGAGCCTGCAAAGCCACCTGCTCTGGCAACTCAACCTGGCGCCGATGTCCGACACCGACCGCCTGATCGCGGTCACCCTGATCGACAGCATCAACGAACAGGGCTACCTGGAAGACACCCTCGAGGAGATCTGCGCAGGCTTCGACCCAGAGCTCGACATCGAGCTGGACGAGGTCGAGGCGGTGCTGCACCGCATCCAGCAGTTCGAGCCCGCCGGTATCGGCGCCCGCTCCTTGGGTGAGTGCCTGCTGCTGCAATTGCGTCAACTGCCGGCCTCGACGCCGTGGATGAGCGAGGCCCAGCGCCTGGTCACCGACTTCATCGACCTGCTCGGCAGCCGCGACTACAGCCAGCTGATGCGGCGCATGAAGCTCAAGGAAGACGAGCTGCGCCAGGTCATCGAGCTCGTACAGACCCTGAACCCGCGCCCCGGCTCACAGATCGAGTCCAGCGAGCCCGAGTATGTGGTGCCCGACGTGATCGTGCGCAAGGACAGCGAACGCTGGCTGGTCGAGCTCAACCAGGAGGCCGTGCCGCGCCTGCGCGTCAACCCGCAGTATGCCGGCTTCGTGCGCCGCGCCGACACCAGCGCCGACAACACCTTCATGCGCAACCAGCTGCAGGAGGCGCGCTGGTTCATCAAGAGCCTGCAGAGCCGCAACGAAACGCTGATGAAGGTGGCGACGCAGATCGTCGAGCACCAGCGCGGCTTCCTCGACCACGGCGACGAGGCCATGAAGCCACTGGTGCTGCACGACATCGCCGAGGCGGTAGGCATGCACGAGTCGACCATTTCCCGGGTGACCACGCAGAAATACATGCACACCCCGCGTGGCATCTACGAACTGAAATACTTTTTCTCGAGCCATGTGAGCACCGCCGAAGGCGGCGAATGCTCGTCCACGGCGATTCGCGCGATCATCAAGAAACTGGTGGCGGCGGAAAATCAGAAAAAGCCATTGAGTGACAGCAAGATCGCTGGTTTACTGGAGGCACAAGGCATCCAGGTAGCCCGTCGCACCGTCGCCAAGTACCGCGAGTCGTTGGGGATCGCCCCCTCGAGCGAGCGCAAGCGACTGATGTAGCCCCGGGATGTGCCACCGCGTTTCAGTGGCAGGTGCAAGACCTGCCTCTTTATGCACGGGCAACAAAGGAGAAGCTGTATGCAAGTCAACATCAGTGGACAGCATGTAGAAGTCACCCAGCCACTGCGCGATTACGTGCTCGAGAAGCTCGCCCGCGTGGAGGGTCATTTCGACAAGATCACCAACGCGACGGTGATCATGAAAGTCGAGAAGCTGCAGCAGAAGATTGAAGCCACACTCCAGATTCCCGGTGGCGAAGTGGTCGCCAATGCCGAACACCAAGACATGTATGCCGCGATCGACGCCCTGGCTGACAAGCTCGACCGCCAACTGAAAAAACACAAGGAAAAACAGCAAAGCCTGCTGCAAGGTGCGGCCGCCCGCTGATACCCCTCATCCATGATCCGACTTGAAACCATCCTGACCCCCGGCCGTTCCCTCGTGAACGTGCCGGGCGGCAGTAAAAAGCGCGCCCTGGAAAAGGTCGCCAACCTGATCGCCGAGCAAGTCCCCGAGCTGGAGATGCAGGACGTCTTCGACAAGCTCATCGCTCGCGAGAAACTGGGATCCACCGGTTTTGGCAATGGCATCGCCATTCCCCACTGCCGGCTCGAAGGTTGCGTGGCGCCAGTCAGCGCCCTGCTGCACCTGGATGCCCCCATCGATTACGATGCCATCGACGGCGCCCCGGTCGACCTGCTGTTCGTCCTGCTGGTCCCGGAAGCCGCCACCGATGCGCACCTGGAACTGCTGCGCCAGATCGCCAGCATGCTCGATCGCAAGGAGGTTCGCGATCGCCTGCGTGCCGCCGACAGCAGCGAGACCCTGTACCAGGTTGTCCTGGACGTACAGAACGAGCACTGAACATGCGCCTGATCATCGTCAGCGGCCGCTCCGGCTCCGGCAAGAGCACCGCCCTCGACGTGCTGGAAGACAACGGCTACTACTGCATCGACAACCTGCCCGCGGGCCTGTTGCCGCAGTTGGCGGAAAACGCCCTGATCAATACCGAGCTGCTGCAGCCCAAGGTCGCCGTGTCCATCGACGCACGCAACCTGCCCAGCCACCTGTCGCGTTTTCCGGAACTGCTGCAAGAGGCGCGCGCACGACACATCCAGTGTGATGTGCTGTACCTGGACGCCGACGAAGAAACCCTGCTCAAGCGCTTCTCGGAAACCCGCCGGCGCCATCCGCTGACCAACGACAGCCGCTCGCTGGCCGAAGCCATCCGCGTCGAAAGCGAACTGTTGGGGCCGATCGCCGACCTGGCCGACCTCAAGATCGACACCACCAGCCTGAACCTCTACCAGCTGCGCGATTCGATCAAGCTGCGCCTGCTCAACCAACCCGAGCCAGGTACCGCTTTCCTGGTCGAGTCGTTCGGTTTCAAGCGCGGCATGCCGGTGGACGCCGACCTGGTGTTCGACGTGCGCTGCCTGCCCAACCCGTACTGGAAGCCGGAACTTCGCGAGCATTCCGGCCTCGAACAGCCGGTGATCGACTACCTGGCAGCCCAGCCGGACGTCGAGGAGATGTTCCAGGATATCTCCAGCTACCTGCTCAAGTGGCTGCCGCGCTTCGCCGCCAGCAATCGCGCCTATGTCACCATCGCCATCGGTTGCACCGGCGGCCATCACCGTTCGGTTTACATCACCGAGCGGCTTGGCCAGTTGCTCCAGCAATCCCTGAAAAACGTCCAGGTCCGTCACCGCGACCTCTAGCCCACAGGATATCCGCCCCACGATGCCCGCCCGCGAAATCACCATCATCAACAAGCTGGGCCTGCACGCCCGGGCAGCCGCCAAGTTCGTCGGCGTGGCCGGACGCTTCCCCTGCCAGGTACGGGTGGGCCGCGCACCGGACAAGCTGGTGGATGGCAAGAGCATCATGGCGGTGATGATGCTCGCCGCCGGCAAGGGCACGCCGGTGCACCTGCACACCGAGGGCGAGCAGGACGCTGAAGCCATGGATGCACTGGTCGCGTTGATCGAGAACTTCTTCGACGAAGGCGAGTGAACGCCGCAAGCAACTGCGCGCTTCGTGTAGGAGCGGCCTTGTGTCGCGAAAGGGCTGCGTAGCGGCCCCGGGACTTCAGCACAACTGCGCGATTGCCGGGGCTACAGGGGCCGTGTGGCCTCAGGACATCGCCGTATCCATCACCATCATCAAGCAGAACCCGACACACAGCCCCAGGCTCGCCAGGCGGTGATGCCCATTGCTGCGTGACTCGGGGATGATCTCCTGGGTCACCACCAGCAGCATCGCTCCCGCCGCGCAGGCCAAACCCAACGGCAACAGCAGTTCGGCGATGTTGACCAACCAGGCGCAGATCACCGCGGCCAACGGCTCGACCAGCCCCGACGCGGCGTCGATCAGAAACGCCTTGAACCGCGGCATCCCCGCCCCGGCCAACACCAGTGCGATCACCAGCCCCTCCGGCACATCCTGCAGCGCGATACCCATGGCCAGGCTATCGGCATCGGGCATGCCGCCCCCTGCGGACACGCCGATGGCCATCCCTTCGGGGATGTTGTGGGCAATGATGGCGATCACAAACAACCAGATCCGTGCAGCGATCACTGGCTGCTGATCGTTGCCGACCAAAGCCTCCGGCGAGGCGCCAGAGACCTTGAGATCGACCAGAAACAGGCACAGCGCGCCAAACAGCAGACCGGCGCTGATGACGCCACCGGCGCCCCAAGGGCTGAAGCCGATGGATTGCGCGGCATCCAGCCCCGGGATGATCAACGAGAACGCCGTGGCCGCCAGCATCACCCCGGCACCAAAACCGAGCAAGGTGTCGGCAACCGCCACCGGCATGTTGCGGATCACCAGCACCGGTACCGCGCCCAAGGCCGTCCCCAGCGCGCACAAGGCGCCCCCTTCGAGGGCCCGCAGCATGCGCGGCTCCAGGTCCAGCCAGGCGATGCCACGCGCTACCAGCAACGCGGTGCCGACCAGCAACAGCAAGGTCCCCAGCGCCAGGCGGAACAGGCGCACACTGCTGACAGACATCACCTCGGAGCGCATGCCGGCCAGACTCACTTCAGGGCTTCAAGGTAGCGACGTTCCACTTCGGCCCAGTCGACCACGTTGTAGAAGGCACCGATGTATTCCGGACGACGGTTCTGGTACTTCAGGTAGTAGGCATGCTCCCACACGTCCAGGCCGAGGATGGGGGTGTTGCCATGCATCAGCGGGCTGTCCTGGTTGCCACTGCTCTCCACCACCAGGTGTTTGTCCGGGGTGACGCTGAGCCAGGCCCAGCCGCTGCCGAAACGGCTCAGCGCGGCCTTGGTGAACGCCTCCTTGAAGGCCTCGAAGCCGCCGAGCTGGGCAGCGATGGCCTTGGCTACCTCGCCCTCGGGCTGGCCGCCGCCCTTGGGCGACATCACGGTCCAGAACAGGGTGTGGTTGGCGTGCCCGCCCCCTTGATTGATCACCGCGCCCTGCAGCTTCTCGGGCAGCTGCCGGACGGCGCCGACCAACTGCTCAACAGGCCATTCGGCCCACTCGGTGCCATCGATGGCGGCATTGAGGTTGTTGATGTAGGTCTGGTGGTGCTTGCTGTGGTGGATCTCCATGGTCTGGGTGTCGATGTGCGGTTCCAGTGCATCGTAGGCATAGGGCAACGCAGGCAAGGTATGCGGCATATCAGTGGATTCCGTAGGCAGGTGTGCGATCAGTGATATCCGCGTGCACGGCCAGCTCGCTGGCCGCCGGCGCCTGGCGATTGAGCAGGCGTTCGGTACGCGGGTATTGGCCATATTCGGCGATGAAACTCAGCAACTCGGTGTAGGTCCGCGCGCTGTGGCGCAACGCGGCGTCACGCAGCGCCTGGGGCAGACGCGCGTCCTGGCTGGCCTGCAATAGCCGCTGATGGGCGGCGCACAGGTAGTCGGCGCTTTCGTGGGGTTGGTTCAGGCGCAGGTGCAGGTCGGCCAGGTTGTGGTGGGCGACGACCAGTGCGGCCACCGCTTCGTCGACGTCATGCCAGCGCTCGAACAACACCTGGGCCAAGGCCAGCGCTTGCAGGTAGTGCTCGCGGGCGTCGACCAGCTCGCCCTGTTCGAACAGGCGATTGGCATTTTGCGTGGTGCGTTTCCAGTGCTGCATGACATGCCTCCTGGGCGGCCCGGGCTCAGATGCCGCCGGCGGTGAGTTTTTCCGGATCCAGCAGCGCCTCGAGCTGGTCACGCGACAGGTCGGTGTGCTCCAGCGCTACCTCGATGATCGGGCGCCCCTGCTTGTAGGCGGTCTTGGCGATCTCGGCGGCCTTGAGGTAACCGATGATCGGGTTGAGCGCGGTCACCAGGATCGGGTTGCGCGACAACGCTTCCTTGAGCTTGCCTTCGTTGACCTTGAAGCTGGCGATGGCCTTGTCGGCCAACAGCCGGCTGACATTGGCCATCAGCTCGATGCTCTCCAGCAGGTTGCGGGCGATCACCGGCAGCATCACGTTCAGCTCGAAGTTGCCCGACTGGCCAGCAACGGCAATGGTGGCGTCGTTGCCGATCACCTGCGCGGCGACCATGGCAGTGGCCTCCGGAATCACCGGGTTGACCTTGCCCGGCATGATCGAGGAGCCCGGTTGCAAGCCTTGCAGCTCGATCTCGCCGAGGCCGGCCAGCGGGCCGGAGTTCATCCAGCGCAGGTCGTTGGCGATCTTCATCAGCGCCACGGCGGTGGTCTTGAGCTGGCCGGACAGGGCCACGGCGGTGTCCTGCGAGCCGATCAGGGCAAACAGGTTGTCACCGGGGGTGAAGGTGACGCCGGTCAGGCCGCTGAGCTGGCGGGCGAAGCCGGCCGCGAACTGCGGGTGGGCGTTGATCCCGGTGCCGACCGCGGTACCGCCCTGGGCCAGCGCCTGCAGGCTCGGCAAGGTGGCCTGCAGATGCGCCTGGGCGCCTTTGATCTGCGCGGCCCAGCCACCGAGCACCTGGCTCATGCGCACGGGCATGGCATCCATCAGGTGGGTGCGGCCGGTCTTAACGTACTTGTGTACCTCGATGGCCTTGGCTTCGATCACCTGGGTCAGGTGACCCAAGGCCGGCAGCAATTGCTCGTGCAGGGCCAGGGCGGCGCTGACGTGAATGGTGGTCGGGATGATGTCGTTGCTGCTCTGGCCACAGTTGACGTGGTCGTTGGCATTGACCGGCTCGCCCAGCACGCGGCTGGCCAGGGTGGCGATCACCTCATTGGCGTTCATGTTGGAACTGGTGCCGGAACCGGTCTGGAACACATCCACCGGGAAGTGGCGGATGAAGTCTTCGGCCAGCAGTTGATCCACCGCCTTGACGATCGCCTCGCCCTGCCCCGCGCTCAGTTGCGCCAGTTCGACGTTGGCCTTGGCCGCGGCGGCCTTGGCCAGCAGCAGGGCGCGAATGAACTGGGCCGGCATCGGCTGGCCGCTGACCGGGAAGTTGTCGACCGCGCGCTGGGTCTGGGCGCCGTACAGGGCCTGGGCCGGTACCTGCAGTTCGCCCATGCTGTCGCGCTCGATACGGGTATCACTCATCTTCTTCAAGTCCTTGCATCAGTTCTTCGGGAGAAATCGACGGCAGCAGCACGCAGTTGGCGAGCTGCATCGCATAGGGTTGCCAGCGCTGGTTGTGTTCGCAGCGGTCGAGGTTGCGCAGGTCAAGCAAGGGCCGCCAGGCCTGGTCCAGGCACAGGCAGCGCCAATGCCAGGGCAGCATGCGGTCGTTGGCGGTATCCAGCAGCAGGCGGAAGGCGGTCATGGCGACCGTCCAGGGCGAGGTTTCGGTGCAGCACACCAGGTAACGCCCCTCGGCCAGGTAGTGGTCGATCAAGCGCGGCTCGTCAGGCTCGAGCGCGCAGCGGATGCGGCGGCTGAGCCAGCGCCAGTTTTCCAGGTAGGGCAGTTCGTGGAGGACAGGTTTCATGAACATCATCGCCGGGTTACTGGATAATGATATTCATTATTAGTTGATAATTAGAATCAGTTCAAGGTAGACGAAGGGCAAATAAAAACCCGGCGCGATGGCCGGGTTGCTTGCACACCCTGAATGAACGTCGGTCAGCTGCCTGCCACCGTCATCCGCTCGATCAGCACCGAGCCGCTATGGATGTTGCTGCGGGTCTCGATATCGCTGCCAATCGCTACGATTTGCTGGAACATGTCTTTCATATTGCCGGCGATGGTCACTTCCTGGACCGGGAACTGGATCTCGCCGTTTTCCACCCAGAAACCTGCGGCGCCACGGGAATAATCCCCGGTGACCATGTTCAGGCCGTGCCCCATCAGCTCAGTGACCAGCAGGCCACGGCCCATGCGCCGGATCAGCGCGGCCTGGTCTTCCACGCCATGGGTGACGAACAGGTTGTGCACGCCCCCGGCGTTGGCGGTGCTGGGCAACTGCAGCTTGCGCCCCGAGTAGGTGCCGAGGATATAGGACACCAGCTCACCCTTGTCGACGAACGGCTTGGCATAGGTCGCCAGGCCGTCACCATCGAATGCCGCACTGCCCAGCGCGCGCGGGATGTGCGGGCGCTCGTCGAGGCTCAGCCAGGTGGGGAACAGGCGCTGGCCGAGGGTGCCTTCGAGGAACGACGATTTGCGGTACAGATTGCCGCCGGAAATCGCCGAGAGGAAACTGCCGAACAGCCCCCCGGCCAGCTCCGCCGAGAACAGCACCGGCACCTCGCAGGTTGGCACCGGGCGCGCGCCCAGGCGGCTGGCGGCACGCTGCGCGGCGCGCTGGCCAATGCTGCGCGGATCCGCCAGCAAGCCGCCCTGGCGGTTGACGTCATACCAGTAGTCGCGCTGCATCTGCCCGTCGGCCTCGGCGATCATCACGCAGCTCAGGCTGTGCCGAGTGGAGGCGTAGCCGCCGATGAAACCGTGGCTATTGCCATATACCCGCACGCCCTGGTGGGTGTTGAGGGTGGTGCCGTCGGCATTGCGAATGCGCGTGTCGGCGTCGAACGCTGCGGCTTCGCAGGCCAGCGCCATCTCGATGGCCTTCTCCGGCTCGACATCCCAGTCGTGGTACAGGTCCAGGTCGGGGATTTCACGGGCCATCAGCGCCGCATCGGCAAGGCCCGAGCACTCGTCCTCGGAGGTGTGTTTGGCAATCGCCAGGGCCGCGGCGACGGTTTCACGAATGGCATCAGGGCCGCTGGCCGAGGTGCTGGCCGAGCCTTTGCGCTGGCCAACGTACAGGGTGATGCCGAAGCCCTGATCGCGATTGAACTCGACCGTCTCGACTTCACGCTGGCGCACCGTGGTGGACAGGCCCTGCTCCAGCGACACCGCCACTTCGCAGGCGCTGGCGCCCTGGCGGCGCGCCTCGGCGACGATCGCCTCGACCTGTTCCTGCAACGCCGGCAGGTCCTTGGGGCCTACGCTCTGGACTGCACTCATGGTTCTCTCCACTGAAAATTCTGCGTACGGCTTGGGTCATTCTACGACCGGGCCGGACAAGCGGCCCCCGACTGGTTATCATGGCGGCGATTTCCTGCGGACTGCCCCCATGGTTGATTCTTACGACGACGCCTTCGATGGCGAAAAAAGCAAAACCCAGATCAAGCGCGAGCTGCATGCGCTGGTCGAACTCGGCGAGCGCCTGACCACGCTCAAGGCCGATACCCTGGCGCGCCTGCCGTTGACTGACGAACTGCGCAAAGCTCTGGACGAAGCCAGCAAGCACACCGCCCACGGTGCCCGCAAACGCCACATGTCGTTCGTCGGCAAGCTGATGCGCGTACAGGACCTGGACGCCATCCATGCCGTGCTCGAGCAGGTCGACAGTTCGACCCGCCAGTACAACGAACGCTTCCACGGCCTTGAGCGCTGGCGCGACCGTCTGATCGACGGCAACGACGAGGACCTCGAGCGCTTCGTCAACGAGTACCCCGACACCGATCGCCAGCACCTGCGCTCGCTGATCCGTCATGCCCAGCACGAAAAGGCGCGGAACAAACCGCCAGCCGCCGCGCGCAAGGTGTTCAAGTACATCCGCGACCTCGACGAGGTCCAGCGCGGGTTGCGTTAGGGTTTGTACGAAAAGTCGCCGAGCGGCGATCAGGCAAGGCGAAAACAGGCGAGGAAGCGGAGTTGACTGGCTGTCAATGAGCATTCCGAGCCTGTTTTCAACGCAGCATGATCGTCGCGCAGGCACTTTTCGTACAAAGCCTAAGGCCAGAACCGGCTCGCCCTCACAGGCAAGCATGGCCGGCTGGCAAAACAATGTCCTTGTGGGAGCGGGTTCACCCGCGAACACCGGCGCAGCCGGTGCCATGCACCGCGTCGCCTGCTTCGCGGGCGAACCCGCTCCCACAAGGTTCGCCATCAAGCGCCGGTACCGCCCACGGTAATCGCATCCAGCTTGAGGGTCGGCTGGCCAACGCCCACCGGCACCGACTGCCCATCCTTGCCGCACGTTCCCACGCCACTGTCCAGCGCCAGGTCGTTGCCGACCATCGATACCCGGCTCATCGCCTCCGGCCCGTTGCCGATCAGGGTCGCGCCCTTGACTGGCGCGGTGATCTTGCCGTCCTCGATCAGGTAGGCCTCGCTGGTCGAGAACACGAACTTGCCACTGGTGATATCCACCTGGCCACCGCCGAGATTGGCGCAGTAGATGCCTTTTTTCACCGACCGGATGATTTCCTCGGGGTCGCTGTCGCCGGCGCGCATGTAGGTGTTGGTCATGCGCGGCATCGGCAGGTGGGCGTAGGATTCGCGTCGGCCGTTACCGGTCACCGCCATGCCCATCAGGCGAGCATTGAGCTTGTCCTGCATGTAGCCCTTGAGGATGCCGTTCTCGATCAGTGTGGTGCACTCGGTCGGCGTGCCTTCGTCATCGACACTCAGCGAGCCGCGACGGCCTTCGAGCGTGCCGTCATCGACGATGGTGCACAGGCTCGAGGCGACTTTCTCGCCGATCCGGCCACTGAACGCCGAGCTGCCCTTGCGGTTGAAGTCGCCTTCCAAGCCATGACCGACCGCCTCGTGCAGCAGCACCCCGGACCAACCCGGGCCGAGCACCACCGGCAGCGTGCCGGCCGGCGCCGGGATCGCCTCGAGATTGACCAGTGCCTGGCGCAGCGCTTCGCGGGCATACCCCATGACCCGCTCCTCGGTGAAGAAGCGGTAGTCGGTGCGTCCGCCACCGCCCTGCCCGCCACGCTCGCGACGGCCGTTGTGCTCGACGATCACGCTGACATTAAAGCGCACCAGTGGACGCACATCAGCGGCCAGGCTGCCATCGGCGGCGGCGACCAGAATACGCTCCCAGACCCCGGCCATGCTCACGCTGACCTGCTGGATGCGCGGATCAAGGGCACGCGTGGCGGCATCGACACGCTTGAGCAGGTCGACCTTCTCGGCACGGGTCAACACGTCCAGCGGGTTGTCCTGGCCGTACAGCGCGGTCACCTCCTGGCTACGGAAGGCCTGCACCGTGCCATGCTGCCCGGCACGGGAGATCGAGCGGGCGGCACGCGCCGCCGAGGTCAGGGCTTCGAGGTTGATCGCGTTACTGTAGGCGAAGCCGGTCTTCTCGCCGGCCTGGGCACGCACGCCGACGCCCTGGTCGAGGTTGAAACTGCCCTCTTTGACGATGCCGTCTTCCAATGCCCAGGTTTCCGAGATCTGGCCCTGGAAATACAGGTCGGCGGCATCAATGCCGGGGCCGGCCAGCTCGCCCAGCACCGTCTGCAGGCTATCAAGGGTCAAACCGCCGGGGCCCAGGAGCTGCTCGCTGACGGTGGATAGAATCTCGCTCATAGTCACTCCGAGGTGAGCGCAGGGCGCAAGGCGTCCTGCGAGAAAAAGCGCCGGTGGCTCAGCACCGGCATGCGCGCCCGGATGGACGCCTGTTCTTCAAGGTCGCGGCTGGCGAGCAGTACCGCCTCGCCCCGCGCCTGTTGCGCGACGATCCGCCCCCAAGGGTCGACGATCGCCGCCTGGCCATGGGTTTCCCGTGGCCCTGGGTGCTGGCCGCCCTGGGCCGCCGCCAGCACATAGCACTGGGTCTCGATGGCCCGCGCGCGAATCAGCACTTCCCAATGCGCCGCGCCGGTCACCGCGGTGAACGCCGCCGGCGCGCTGATCAGTTCGGCCCCGGCGGCGCGCAAGGCGCTGTACAGCTCGGGGAAGCGCAGGTCGTAGCACACCGACAGGCCCAGACGCCCGACCGGCGTGTCGGCCACCACCACCTGGCTGCCGTGGGCATAGTCGTCCGATTCGCGGTATCGCCCACGGTTGTCGGCCACATCCACATCGAACAGGTGCAGCTTGTCGTAGCGCGCGGCGATCTCGCCGTGCTCGTCGACCAGCAGCGAGCAGGCATGCGCCTTGGCTTCTGGCTGGTCGACCGGCGGTAGCGGCAAGGTGCCGGCGACAATCCATAACTTGAGGTCGCGGGCGGTGCGTTTCAACCAGGGCAGGATCGGCCCCTCGCCCACAGCCTCGGCCCGGCCGATGGCCGCCGCGTCGCGCCGGCCCATGGCGGCGAAGTTCTCTGGCAACACGGCCAGGCGCGCGCCACCGGCGGCGGCCTGTTCCAACAGCGCCGAGGCGCGTTGCAGGTTGCCCAGGATATCGTCCTGGCTGACCATCTGGATCACCGCTGACGTCATGACCACCCCGGGCTTATTTGTCGAAAGGTTTTACAAAAGTGATTTTAGGCTCTTTGATCGGACCTTCGACCCGATAATGCACGCTGGCGAAGCGCGCCACGCGGTCGCCGATCAGCCGATCGACCAGGAACAGCGCGCCGCCGACCGCCGGCGCACCGACGATCAGGGCCGCCAGCGGCAGGTTGTTGGTCACCGGCAAGGTCACCAGCAGCTTGGCATCGACGCGGTCGCGCACGAAGTCCATGGTGCCATCGAGCTCGAAATTGCTCGAAGGGCCGGTGACGGCGATCGGCTCGCGGGTCACGTAGACGCCTTCGCTGGCCACCAGCAAGCCCTTGACCCGGTCATAGGCCAGGCCCTTGCTGAACAGGTCGGAGAAGTCCAGGCGCAGGCGCCGACCGATGGAGTTGAAGTTGAGCAGGCCGAATACCCGCAGCGCCTGGGCGCTGCCCTCGACCTCGACGAACTGGCCCGAGCGCAGCGCCGCATCGAGGCTGCCGGAATACCGGTTGAGGCTGACCCAGGCCGGCGAGCCCGGCCAACGGCCATCGACATCCATGCGGAAGTCGCGGCTGGTGACGGTGGGGGCAAAGCCCCAGGCCTTGAGCACATCGCCCAGGTTCTTGCCGTCGATGCGTCCCTTGTACCAGCTCGCGGTCTTGCCCGGCTCGCCTTCCCAGCCGCCGCTGCCGTCAATGTGCAAGCCCTTGAGGTCGAGGTCGACATCACTCATGGCCATGCCCCTGGCGGTCTGGCGCAGCTTCAGGCTGGCGCTGCCGAACAGGTCGTCGCCGCGGTACAGCTTGTCGATGCTCAGGTCCAGTGGCGGCACCTTGCGCGGATCGACGCTGGCCAGCGGATCAGGCCCGTGCTCACTTTCGGCCTCGGCGGGATCGGCCGGCGGTAGGCGCAGAGTCTGCAAGCGAATGGTCATCGGCGTGGTCTTGGCATCGGGGATCCGCGCATTGCCTATGACTTCCTTGCTGTCCAGGCGCAAGTCCCAGGCTGGGCCGCCGCGGGCCAGGCGGATCACGCTCTGGTTGAGGTCCATGCCGAAGGCCTTGAGCTGGCCGATGCTCAGATCGACGCTTTGCAGGTTCTGCCGGGCATTGCCGCTCGGATCCTGGCCACCAAGGCGCTCCATCTGCTGCTGCCATGGCGCCAGGTCCAGCGCCTCGAGCCGGCCACGCACACGCAGCCCCTGGCCTGCTGGCAGGCTGGCGTCGCCCGTGCCCAGCAGCAGCTCGCCGCGGCCCTGGCCAAGTTTGTCGGCAGGGGCGGCATAGGCAAAGCGGGCAAGCTCGCCGTAGCTGGCATCGATGCGCCGCTCGGGGCCTTGCAGGGTCAGGCTGAAGCGGCTGTCACGGGTTTCCCCGCTGGCCTTGCCGAACGGCGCTGGCAGGTCGATCGCCAGCCCCTTGAGCGACGAGTTGACGCTCAGGCGGTTGTCACGGCTGCCCAGGGTCACTTGCAACTGGTATGGCAGGTCACCCGACACCGGCAGCGCCTGCTTGAACTGCAGCCAGTCGGTAAGCGTCTTGAGGCCGACCTGACCATTGGCGTTGATGCGTGACTGGATGTTCCCGCCCTGCCCTTCGGCGACGATCTGCGCGGTCACCGGTTTGCCGAAAGCGTACAGGGTGATGTCCTTGCCGCTCAGGCCCTTGTCGAAATCGAAGCTGAAGTCGCCTTTCAGGCGGCTCAGTTCCAGGGTCGGCGGCGCTACTTTCAGCGTCGCGTCCTGGGTGGCGAAGTCCACCAGCACCTTGGGGCGCTGGCCGTGGACCAGGGGAATGTCCAGCTTGACCTTGCCCTTGAGCGGGCCCTCGCCCTCCCAGCCGGCGAAGATCTCGCCGGTACCGATGGGCGCTTCCTTGAGGATCTTCAGGCCATCGCCGAGACTGCCGTCGAAATCGCCATCGAGGAACAGGTGGCTGTGCTGGTCGCCGTCGACATGGGGAATGTTGACGCTGACATCACTGACCTGGGTATCCAGCAACCGCCCATGATTGGCCTGGATGCGCACGCCGGTGTCTTCGATATAGACGTTGCCATCGACCTCCTGCACTTGCGGCCAGCCCGGCTGGAAGTCCAGCGCGGCGTCGTGGACCTTGAAGAACAGGCTGATGTCACGGGCGTGGGGCGGGGCGTTGTGGTGCAGCGATCCCTGGTACTGGAAGTAACCCTCGTCGACATTGCCCTTGACGATGGCACTGCGCAGCCATTCGTCCAGTGCCGGGCTGAGCACCTCGGGCAGGTACTTGGCGGTATAGCGCCCATCGCCCTCGGTGAGGCCGACGCGCAAGTCCATGTAGTCCTCGTGGCCCGGCTCCAGGTGGATGCGGATGAGGAAGTCGGCGGCGATCTTGCCTTCGTCCCCCAGCACCTTGATGTAGGGGGCAACCAGGGTGAAGGCCCGCTTGTCCAGGGTCCAGGTCAAGCGTGCGTTGGCCTTGGGGTAATGCCAGGGTTTGCCGAAGATCGGGTACAGGTGCAGCATGAACGCCTGGGTATCCAGGCGCAGCTCGCCGTGGCCGAGGTCGCCGCTGATGGCCCCGCTGACGTTGCCTGCGGCCGGCGCGCCGTGATAGGCGTCGAAGCCGACCTTCTCCAGGTTGGCGGCGAACTGCACGCGCTGGTCGCCCTCGGCCTTGGGCCGGATGTCCAGCTTCACGTTGCGCAGGGCGCCGGTAACCTTGAGCGCGTCGACCACGGTCATGAGTTTTTCCGGCAACGGCGCCAGGGCGTCGATCAACGGCGTCAACGGGGTCAGGTCGAGGCGGTCGGCCTGCACCTGCCAGCTTTCCTCGGCCGGGCTCTGGCCTGCGCGTTGCGCCAGTTGCAGGTGGGACTCCCAGCGGGTCTTGCCGAGGCTCATGGCCAATGAGTCGACGGTGACATCGAAGCCTTGCTCCTGGCGCTGGAACCACGCCGACACGGCCAGGTTGTCCAGGGTTATGGCCTTGCGCCCGGTGTAGGCGCCCTTGAGTTGCGGGGCATTCAGGCGTACCACGGCCTGCTGCAACTGGCCCTTGTTCCAGTCGATCCAGAACTCACCACCGGCACGCAAGGTGCTGGCCTGCCACTGCCCCAGGAGCTTGGGTGGCAACCAGCGCCCCCAGTCACTTTGCGGCAGGCTCAGGTAGGCTTGCAGGCGCCCGTCGCGCCACGCCTTGGCGCTGGCGCGGCTGTCCAGGCTCAGGGCCAGGGGCTGGCCATCGGGCAAGGTGGCGCGCAGATCGACACTCTGGCGCAAGGCCCCGGCCTGCAGGCCAAGGCTGACATAGGTGAGGGTCAAAGGGTCGCGCTGCCAGGGATGCAGGGTGACCTGGCTGTCAAACACATCGATCCGACCCAACTGGCGCAGGCGCTTGAGCGCCTCGGCCGGGTCGAGGGGCTTGTCGTCCTGGCTCGGCAGGCCTTCGAGCGCCCAGGCGCCCTGTTCGTCTTCGCGCAGGATCAGTTGCAGGCCACTGAGCTGGATACGCGCCAGGCGCACTTCGCGGGCCTTGAGGCTGGCCCACAGGTCCGGCACCAGCCTGACGTCATCCAGGCGCAAGGACGCGGCGCCATCGCCCAATTGCAGGTCGCGCACGCGCAACACCGGCGCCAGGCCGCTCCAGCGGCCCTCCAGGGCACCGACATGCACAGGCAGGCCCAGGGCCTGTTCGGCCTTGAGCTCGGCGTCGGCGCGGTATTCGGCGACCAGTGGCACCAGTTGCCGACCGAGGCTGACATACAGCGCCACCAGCACCGCCAGCAGGGCGCAGATTCCCAGCCCCCAGCGGGTCAAGGCGCCCAGAACGCGGGTCAGACGTTCCATGGCCATGGCCCTCCAAGTCGTCCCTTAACTATGGCCGGTGTATAGCGCTTTGCCAGCCCGTCCTTGGGGCAACCGCTTTCATGCAGGGTCAGAGCAGCACCACATCGTATTGTTCCTGGGAATACATGGACTCGACCTGGAAGCGAATGGTTCGCCCGATGAAGGTCTCCAGCTCGGCGACGTTGCCCGATTCTTCATCGAGCAGGCGGTCCACCACCTTCTGGTTGGCCAGCACACGATAGCCTTCGGCCTGGTAGGCACGGGCCTCGCGGAGGATCTCGCGGAAAATTTCGTAACAGATCGTCTCGGGGGTCTTCAGCTTGCCGCGCCCCTGGCAGGCCGCGCAGGGTTCGCACAGCACCTGTTCGAGGCTTTCACGGGTACGCTTGCGGGTCATCTGCACCAGGCCCAACTCGGTGATGCCGATGATGTTGGTCTTGGCATGATCACGCTCGAGTTGCTTCTCCAGGGTCCGCAGGACCTGGCGCTGATGCTCCTCGTCCTCCATGTCGATGAAGTCGATGATGATGATCCCGCCGATGTTGCGCAGGCGCAGTTGCCGGGCAATGGCAGTGGCCGCCTCGAGATTGGTCTTGAAGATGGTCTCTTCGAGGTTGCGGTGGCCAACGAAGGCACCAGTGTTGACGTCGATGGTGGTCATAGCCTCGGCCGGGTCGACCACCAGGTAGCCTCCGGACTTGAGCGGCACCTTGCGCTCCAGGGCACGCTGGATCTCGTCTTCGACGCCATACAGGTCAAAGATCGGCCGTTCGCCGGGGTAGTGCTCCAGGCGATCAGCGATTTCCGGCATCAGTTCGGCGACGAACTGCGTGGTTTTCTGGAAGTTTTCCCGCGAGTCGATGCGGATCTTCTCGATCTTCGGGTTGACCAGGTCGCGCAGGGTGCGCAGCGCCAAGCCCAGGTCCTCGTAGATGACCGTGGGCGCGCCGCAGGTCTTGATCTGCGAGCCGATCTGCTCCCACAGGCGGCGCAGGTAGCGGATGTCCTGGAGGATGTCTTCGGCCCGTGCGCCTTCGGCGGCAGTGCGCAGGATGAAGCCGCCGGCGTCCTTCATGTCTTCCTGGGCCATGCAGTCGGTGACCACCTGCTTGAGGCGCTCGCGCTCGGCTTCTTCCTCGATCTTCAGGGAAATACCGACATGGCTGCTGCGCGGCATGTACACCAGGTAGCGCGACGGGATCGACAGCTGGGTGGTCAGGCGCGCGCCCTTGGTGCCGATCGGGTCCTTGGTGACCTGCACCACCAGTGCCTGGCCCTCATGGACCAGCGCGGTGATGGTTTCCACCGCCGAGCCTTCGCGCTGGGAGATTTCCGAGGCATGGATGAACGCCGCGCGCTCCAGGCCGATGTCGACGAATGCTGCCTGCATGCCGGGCAACACCCGCACCACCTTGCCCTTGTAGATATTGCCGACGATACCGCGACGCTGGGTGCGCTCGACATGCACCTCTTGCAGGACACCGTTCTCCACCACTGCCACGCGGGATTCCATCGGGGTGATGTTGATCAGGATCTCTTCACTCATGGCGCGCTCTCGTCAGGGGTCTGGGGTAATGATGGATTGCTGCGGTGCGGCTGGCTAGCGCTGTGCGGAACCCTCTTGCAATTGCCAGCAAGGCACGCCGAATTGCTCGAGCATTTCGGCGGTTTCACTCAGGGGCAGGCCGACCACGGCCGAATAGCTGCCGTCGATGGCACTGACGAACACCGCGCCCAGGCCCTGGATGGCATAGCCACCAGCCTTGTCAGCGGGCTCGCCGCTATCCCAGTAGCGCAGCGCCTCCTCGAAGGAGATGGTGCGAAAACGCACGGTGGTGCTGACACAACGGCTGACACTGCGCCGGCCATCGGTCAGCGCCACAGCGGTGAGCACCTGGTGCTCGCGCTTGGACAGGTCGCCGAGCATGGCCAAGGCCTGCTCGCGGTTCTCCGGCTTGCCGAGGATCTGGCCATCGAGCACCACGGTGGTGTCGGCGCCCAGCACCACGCCAGCGCCGTCGGTATGGGCGAAGCCGGCCACGGCCTTGGCCTGGGCCAGGCGCTCGACATAGGCTGCCGGAGCCTCGTCCGGCATCGGGGTTTCGTCGATGGGAGCGCTGACCACGATGAACGGCACGCCGATCTGGGTCAGCAGTTCACGCCGGCGCGGCGAGCCGGAGGCCAGGTACAGCTGTGTCATATGGACATCTCCCGGTCAGTGGCGCGGCGCATCAGTGAATATGCAGGCGACGGCGCAGGCCGCGCAGGGCGAAGCTGACCCAGGGCCAGAGCAAGGCGCTGATCACCGCCGACCAGACCAGGGCCAGGGTCGGCAAGCGATTGCCGGTCAGGGCGCTGAGCCACAGCTGGATCAGCTGGGCTATGCCGAAGATCACCAGGATCACCAGGCTCTGCTGCCACATCGGGAACATGCGCAGGCGCTGCTGCAACGACAGCACCAGGAAGGTGATCAGGGTCAGGATCAGGGCGTTCTGCCCCAGCAAGGTGCCGTACAGCACATCTTCGGCCAGGCCCAGTACGAACGCAGTGGTCATGCCGACCTTGCTCGGCACGGCCAGGGTCCAGAAGGCCAGCAGCAGCGCCAGCCACATAGGCCGGAACACTTCCATGAACTGCGGCATGGGCGAGACGCTGAGCAACAGGCCGAGGGCGAAGGTCAGCCAGATGGCCCAGCCGTTTCTGCTACGGGTGCTGGCCATTATTGTCTCCGGGGTTGGGCAGGGGCGCTGGCCGGCGGCGTCGGGGCCGCGCCGTTTGCGGCAGGCGCCGGGGTCGCGGGAGCGGCGCTGGCCGGGGCTGTCGGGCTGGCCGCTGCCTGGCTGTGGCCGGCGCCCTGGCGGTCGGCCTCTTCCTGGGCGATGGCCGCCTCGGTGGCGCGTTCCTCAGGGGTGCGTCGATCGCTGAACACCAGCAGCATGTAGCGACTGCGGTTGAGCGCGGCGGTGGGGATCGCGCGAACGATGGCGAACGGCTGGCCGGAGTCGTGAATCACTTCGTTGACCGTGGCCACCGGGTAGCCGGCCGGGAAGCGTTGGCCCATGCCGGAGCTGACCAGCAGGTCGCCTTCCTTGATGTCGGCGGTGTCGGCCACATGGCGCAGTTCCAGGCGTTCCGGGTTGCCGGTGCCGCTGGCGATGGCGCGCAGGCCGTTGCGGTTGACCTGCACCGGAATGCTGTGGGTGGTGTCGGTGAGCAACAGCACCCGCGAGGTGTAGGGCATCAGTTCGACCACCTGGCCCATCAGGCCACGGGCATCGAGCACCGGTTGGCCGAGGAACACGCCATCGCGCTCGCCCTTGTTGATCAGGATACGGTGGGTGAACGGATTGGGATCGACACCGATCAGCTCGGCGACCTCGACCTTCTCGTTGACCAGCGCCGATGAGTTGAGCAACTCGCGCAGGCGCACGTTCTGCTCGGTCAGGGCCGCCAGCTTCTGCAGGCGCCCCTGCAGCAACAGGGCCTCGGTCTTGAGTTTCTCGTTCTCGGCGATCAGCTCGGTGCGGCTGCCAAATTGGCCCGCCACCCCTTGCCACAGGCGCTGCGGCAGGTCGGTGATCCAGTAGGATTCCATCAGGACCAGGCCCATCTGGCTGCGCACGGGCTTGAGCAGGTCGAAACGCGAGTCGACCACCATCAGCGCGACCGACATCACCACCAGCACGAGCAAGCGAACGCCCAGCGAGGGGCCCTTGGAGAAAAGCGGTTTAATGGGCCGTTCCTCGTGGACGACTCAGGAGGTCATTGGACATGGGCAATGCACCGGCCTGTTTGCGGATTGACGGAAACGACGCCCGAGCGGGCGTCGACAGCACATACAGGTAGCACTGTGCGTACCACCTGTAAACCTGGAGCTACACGACTCGCCGGCGATCACTCGCTGGAGAGCAGGTCCATGGCGTGCTTGTCCATCATTTCCAGCGCACGACCACCACCGCGGGCGACGCAGGTCAGCGGGTCTTCGGCGACGATCACCGGCAGGCCGGTTTCCTGGGCCAGCAGCTTGTCCAGGTCGCGCAGCAGCGCGCCACCACCGGTCAGTACCAGGCCGCGCTCGGCGATGTCGGACGCCAGCTCGGGCGGCGACTGCTCCAGGGCGCTCTTGACCGCCTGGACGATGGTCGCCAGGGATTCCTGCAGCGCTTCGAGCACTTCGTTGGAGTTCAGGGTGAAGGCACGCGGCACGCCCTCGGCCAGGTTGCGGCCACGGACGTCGACTTCGCGTACTTCGCCGCCCGGATAGGCGGTGCCGATTTCCTGCTTGATGCGCTCGGCGGTGGATTCGCCGATCAGGCTGCCGTAGTTGCGGCGCACGTAGGTGACGATGGCTTCGTCGAAGCGGTCGCCGCCGACCCGCACGGATTCGGCGTAGACCACGCCGTTGAGCGAGATCAGGGCGATTTCGGTGGTACCGCCACCGATGTCAACGACCATCGAGCCACGGGCCTCTTCGACCGGCAGGCCGGCACCGATGGCGGCGGCCATCGGCTCTTCGATGAGGAACACTTCACGGGCACCGGCGCCGAGGGCCGATTCACGGATGGCGCGGCGCTCGACCTGGGTCGACTTGCACGGCACGCAGATCAGCACCCGGGGGCTGGGCTGCAGGAAGCTGTTTTCGTGGACCTTGTTGATGAAGTACTGCAGCATTTTTTCGCAAACGCTGAAGTCGGCGATCACGCCGTCCTTCATCGGACGAATGGCAGCGATATTGCCCGGGGTGCGGCCGAGCATGCGCTTGGCTTCGGTACCGACTGCGACGACGCTTTTCTGGTTGCCGTGGGTACGGATGGCAACAACCGAGGGCTCATTCAGAACGATACCGCGCTCACGCACGTAGATAAGGGTGTTGGCAGTACCCAGGTCGATGGACAGATCGCTGGAAAACATGCCACGCAGTTTCTTGAACATGGGAAAGTGACCCTGGGGAAAGCGTGGGTAAAAAAGTGCGGCAAACTCTAACAATGGCAGGGATTTTGGGCAAGGAGCCAATATGTTAAATTGGCGGTTTTTCCGAGCATGCCTGCCGATGATCGCGGCCCTTTGACCGCCGGAATCCCGGCATGTTCCCCATCACGGACCCATTCCGTTCCTCGAATTCCCGGAGATCCCCATGGCGCTGCAACGCTCCGACGTGGAAAAGATCGCCCATCTGGCCCGCCTGGGCCTGAATGAAGGCGAATTGCCACGCATCACCGATGCCCTGAACAGCATTCTCGGGCTGGTCGACCAGATGCAAGCCGTCGACACCACCGGCATCGAACCTCTCGCCCACCCGCTGGAGACCACCCAGCGCCTGCGCCCCGACCAAGTCACCGAAAGCAACCAGCGCGACCGCTACCAAGCCGTCGCCCCGTCGACCGAGAACGGTCTGTACCTGGTTCCGAAAGTCATCGAATAAGGGATTGCGCCTGCCATGCATCAACTCACTCTGGCCGAGATCGCCCGTGGCCTCGCCGACAAATCGTTCTCCTCGGAAGAACTGACCGGCGCCCTGCTGTCGCGCATCAAGCAGCTCGACCCGCAGCTCAACAGCTTCATCACCGTCACCGAAGACCAGGCCCTGGACCAGGCGCGTGCCGCCGATGCCCGGCGCGCCGCCGGTGACACCGGCGCGCTGCTGGGGGCGCCGATCGCCCACAAGGACCTGTTCTGCACCAACGGCGTGCGCACCAGCTGCGGCTCGAAGATGCTCGACAACTTCAACGCGCCGTACGACGCCACCGTGGTCGCCAAGCTGGCCGAGGCCGGCATGGTCACTCTGGGCAAGACCAACATGGACGAATTCGCCATGGGCTCGGCCAACGAGTCCAGCCACTATGGCCCGGTGAAGAACCCGTGGAACCTCGAACACGTGCCGGGCGGCTCGTCCGGTGGTTCGGCCGCCGCCGTGGCCGCGCGCCTGCTGCCGGCCACCACCGGCACCGACACCGGCGGCTCGATCCGCCAGCCGGCGGCGCTGACCAACCTCACCGGCCTCAAGCCAACCTACGGCCGCGTCTCGCGCTGGGGCATGATCGCCTACGCCTCGAGCCTCGACCAGGGCGGCCCGCTGGCCCGCACCGCCGAGGACTGCGCCCTGCTGCTGCAAGGCATGGCCGGTTTCGACGCCAAGGACTCGACCAGCGTCGATGAGCCGGTGCCGGACTACAGCGCCAACCTCAACGCCTCGCTGCAGGGCCTGCGCATCGGCCTGCCGAAGGAGTACTTCGGTGCCGGCCTCGACCCACGCATTGCCGAACTGGTCCAGGCCAGCGTCAAGGAGCTGGAAAAGCTCGGCGCGGTGGTCAAGGAAATCAGCCTGCCGAACATGCAGCACGCCATCCCGGCGTACTACGTGATCGCCCCGGCGGAAGCCTCCTCCAACCTGTCGCGCTTCGACGGCGTGCGCTTCGGCCACCGCTGCGCGAACCCGGCGAACCTGACCGATCTGTACGAGCGTTCGCGCGGCGAAGGCTTCGGCGCGGAAGTGCAGCGACGCATCATGGTCGGTACCTACGCCCTGTCGGCCGGCTACTACGACGCCTACTACATCAAGGCGCAGCAAATCCGTCGCCTGGTCAAGAATGACTTCATGGCCGCCTTCCACGACGTCGACGTGATCCTCGGCCCGACCACGCCGAACCCGGCCTGGAAGCTCGGCGCCAAGAGCAGCGACCCGGTCGCCGCCTATCTCGAGGACGTCTACACCATCACCGCCAACCTGGCGGGCCTGCCGGGCCTGTCGATGCCGGCCGGCTTCGTCGATGGCCTGCCGGTGGGCGTGCAGCTGCTGGCCCCGTACTTCCAGGAAGGCCGCCTGCTCAACATCGCGCATCGGTACCAGCAAGTCACCGACTGGCACACCCGCGCCCCCAACGGCTTCTGAGGAGTTCACACATGCAATGGGAAGTTGTGATCGGGCTGGAGATTCATACCCAGCTCGCCACCCAGTCGAAGATCTTCTCCGGCAGCGCCACCACCTTCGGCTCCGAGCCGAACACCCAGGCCAGCCTGGTTGACTTAGGGATGCCGGGCGTACTGCCGGTGCTCAACCAGGAAGCCGTGCGCATGGCGTGCATGTTCGGCCTGGCGATCGATGCCGAGATCGGCCCGCGCAACGTGTTCGCGCGCAAGAACTACTTCTACCCCGACCTGCCCAAGGGCTACCAGATCAGCCAGATGGACCTGCCGATCGTCGGCAAGGGCCACCTGGACATCGCCCTGGAAGACGGCACCATCAAGCGCATCGGCGTGACCCGCGCGCACCTTGAAGAAGACGCCGGCAAGAGCCTGCACGAAGACTTCAACGGCGCCAGCGGCATCGACCTGAACCGCGCCGGCACCCCGCTGCTGGAGATCGTCTCCGAGCCGGACATGCGCAGCGCCAAGGAAGCCGTGGCCTACGTCAAGGCGATCCACGCCCTGGTGCGCTACCTCGGCATCTGCGACGGCAACATGGCCGAAGGCTCGCTGCGTTGCGATTGCAACGTCTCGGTGCGCCCGAAAGGCCAGGCCGAGTTCGGCACCCGCTGCGAGATCAAGAACGTCAACTCGTTCCGTTTCGTCGAAAAAGCGATCAACTACGAGGTCCAGCGCCAGATCGAGCTGATCGAGGACGGCGGCACGGTGACACAGGAAACCCGCCTGTACGACCCGAACAAGGACGAGACCCGCTCGATGCGCAGCAAGGAGGAAGCCAACGACTACCGTTACTTCCCCGACCCGGACCTGCTGCCGGTGGTCATCGAGCCGAGCTTCCTCGAATCCGTGCGTGCCGCGCTGCCGGAGCTGCCGACACAAAAGGTCGAGCGCTTCCAGCAGCAGTACGCGCTGTCGGCCTACGACGCCAACGTGCTGGCCTCCAGCCGCGAACAGGCCGACTACTTCGAGCAGGTGGTGAAGATTGGCGGCGACGCCAAGCTGGCGGCCAACTGGGTCATGGTCGAGCTGGGCAGCCTGCTGAACAAGCTGGGCCTGGACATCGACCAGTCGCCGGTCAGCGCCGAGCACCTCGGTGGCATGTTGCTGCGCATCCGCGACAACACCATCAGCGGCAAGATCGCCAAGACCGTGTTCGAGGCCATGGCCGCCGGTGAGGGTGACGCCGACAGCATCATCGAAAGCAAAGGCCTCAAGCAGGTCACCGACACCGGTGCGATCGACAAGATGCTCGACGAGGTCCTGGCCGCCAACGCCGAACAGGTCGAACAGTACCGCGCCGCCGACGAGGCCAAGCGCGGCAAGATGTTCGGCTTCTTCGTCGGCCAGGCGATGAAGGCCTCCAAGGGCAAGGCCAACCCGGGGCAAGTGAACCAATTGCTCAAGGCCAAGCTCGAAGGGTGATCTCGATCGCCGGACAAGGCCGCTCCCACAGGATGGCGCAGTACCTGTAGGAGCGGCCTTGTGTCGCGAAAGGACCGCAACGCGGTCCCAGTGCCTGAATCGGAGCACCCGACTTGCTAAAACGATCCCTCACCACCCTCACCCTCTTCTCCCTCCTGGCCGGCTGCGCCAGCCACGATATCGACCCACGCGGTTACGACGAAACCGGCACCGCCTCCTATTACGGCGCCCGCCACCATGGCAAACGCACTGCCAGCGGCGAGCCCTTCAACCAGCACGGCCTGACCGCCGCCCACCGCAGCCTGCCTTTTGGCAGCCGGGTGCTGGTCACCAACCTCGACAACCAGCGCAGCGTCGTGGTGCGCATCAACGACCGCGGCCCGCACACAAGGGGCCGGCTGATCGACCTGTCACGCGCCGCCGCAGAAAAAATCGGCATGCTCCGTAGCGGAACCGCGCGCGTCCGGGTACAAGGTCTGAGCGACTGACCTGACTGGAGCCTTCACCATTTTCGACCTGGCCACCCTTCCCGCCTTCAGCCTGCTGCAACTGGGCCTGGGCTTGCTGTTGCTGATCATCGGTGCCGAACTGCTGGTACGCGCGGCCCTGCGCCTGGCCGGGCGCCTGCATGTGCGCCCGCTGATCATCGGCCTGAGCCTGGTCGCCTTCGGCAGCACCGCGCCGCAACTGACCGTCAGCCTGCAGGCCGCCTACCAAGGCGCGCCGGATGTGGCCGTGGGCAGTGTCGTGGGCAGCAATATCTTCAACGTGCTGGTGATTCTCGGCCTGGCGGCACTGATCATTCCGCTGCGCGTGTCTCGTCAGCTGGTACGCCTGGATATCCCGTTGATGATCCTGGCCAGCGCCCTGGTCTACCTGCTCGCGCTCAATGGCCAGCTTGGGCGCCTGGAAGGTGGCCTGCTGCTGCTCGGCCTGCTCGCCTATCTGGGCATGCTCTGGCACCAGTCGCGCCACTATGCCCGCACCTACCCAGCGCCCAGTGCCGCGCACGCCTCTGCGGGGCGCTTCTGGAGTGGCGCGCTGCTGTTGATCCTGCTGGGCCTGGGCCTGTTGAGCCTGGCCGGGCATCTATTGCTCGAGGCTGCCGTCGAGGTGGCCACCGACCTGGGCTTGTCCGAACGCATCATCGGCCTGACCGTGGTGGCCGTGTGCACCTCGCTGCCGGAACTGGCCGCCGCGCTGATCGCCGCCCTGCGCGGCGAACGGGAAATCGCCGTGGGCACGGTGATCGGCAGCAACCTGTTCAACCTGCTGGCGGTGCTGGGCCTGACCGCCGTGGTCACCCCCGAGCCGCTGTCGATCTCGCCCAACGCCCTGGACTTCGACCTGCCAGTGATGCTCGGCGTCGCCGCGCTGTGCCTGCCGGTGTTCTATTCCGGTTACCGGGTCACCCGCGCCGAAGGTTTGGTGTTCCTGTGCCTGTACCTGGCCTATGGCCTGCACGTGGTGACCTTCACCACCGGCATGCCGCTGGCCGGGCGCCTCGAACGCTGGATGCTGTACTACGTCCTGCCGGTGCTCGGCATCGTGTTGTTGTACACCACGATCCGCGCCTGGCGTCGCCAACACTAAGGAAAACAACATGGCAGATTCGAAATCCACCGGCGAACGTATGCGCCGCCAGGTCATGGGCGATGCCTTCGTCGACCGTGCCTTGGGCAACGCGACCGAGTTCAGCCAACCGCTTCAGGACTTCGTCAACGAGCATGCCTGGGGCAGCGTCTGGGCTCGCGATGGCCTGCCGCTGAAGACCCGCAGCCTGATCACCCTGGCCACACTGACCGCGCTCAAGTGCCCGCAGGAGCTCAAGGGGCATGTGCGTGGAGCGTTGAACAATGGCTGCACCGTTGAGGAAATCCGCGAGGCATTGCTGCATTGCGCGGTGTATGCCGGGGTGCCGGCGGCGGTCGATGCGTTTCGGGCGGCGCAGGAAGTGATTGATAGTTATCAGGCGAGCCCTAGCGATTAAGGGCGGGCGCCCTGGCCTCGTGACTGTTACCTATGTGAGTGAACACCTGTGTAACCCATGTGGGTGATTCAAATATTTTCACGTGCAAGCCCGCCCCCACAGGGATGCATATGACCCTGTGGGGGCGGGCTTGCCCGCGAAGGCGACCTTAAGATCACACAGTTGCAACTAGCGACAGCTGCGCAAGCCCAGGCGCCGTGACTGTTACCTATGTGAGTGAACGCCTGTGTAACCCATGTGGGTGATCCAGATATTTTCACGTGCAAGCCCGCCCCCACAGGGATGCATATGACCCTGTGGGAGCGGGCTTGCCCGCGAAGGCGACCTTGCGATCACACAGTTGCAACTAGCGACAGCTGTGCAAGCCCAGGCGCCGTGACTGTTACCTATGTGAGTGAACGCCTGAGTAACCCATGTGGGTGATCCAGATATTTTCACGTGCAAGCCCGCCCCCACAAGGATGCATAAGACCCTGTGGGAGCGGGCTTGCCCGCGAAGGCGACCTTGAGATCACACAGTTGCAACTAGCGACAGCTGCGCAAGCCCAGGCGCCGTGACTGTTACCTATGTGAGTGAACGCTTGTGTAACCCATGTGGGCGATCCAGATATTTTCACGTGCAAGCCCGCCCCCACAAGGATGCATAAGACCCTGTGGGTGCGGGCTTGCCCGCGAAGGCGACCTTGAGATCACACAGTTGCAACTAGCGACAGCTGCGCAAGCCCAGGCGCCGTGACTGTTACCTATGTGAGTGAACGCTTGTGTAACCCATGTGGGCGATCCAGATATTTTCACGTGCAAGCCCGCCCCCACAGGGATGCATATGACCCTGTGGGAGCGGGCTTGCCCGCGAAGGCGACCTTGCGATCACACAGTTGCAAATAGCGACAGCTGCGCAAGCCCAGGCGCCGCCCGTACCTTCGCGACTTCAGGAGGCCGAACGCAGGTCTTGCGGAGGGAGGTGACGGGCATGGATGCCCGTCAAGCGCTGCGCCCCAGGATGGGGCGTTCAGCGCGGTCCTCCCGGGAGCAAGACCGGAGTGAGGGGACCCGGAGCGTAGCGGAGGGCCGGATGAATGGAGCGCAGCGTTTTTTGGTTACTTTTTGTCGCGTTTGACAAAAAGTGACTCGCCGTTGAACTGACCCCCGAAAGTTGGACGCCTGACCCCAAGCGGAGGGTGTTCCATGACGAAATACGACCTAGCGCTCAAGCAAGCACTCATCGAGGAGTGTCTTTCTGCCCGGAGTGTTCATGAGGTGGCACTGAGGCATAGCCTGAGTGCATCGCTGCTGCGCCGTTGGATAAAGGGCTATGAGCAACACGGTGCTGCAGGTCTGGCTACCAAGTACAGCCACTACGACGCCCAGTTCAAGTTGAAGGTTTTGCAGTGCATCGAGCAAGACGGACTGTCAGCCCAGCAAGCCTGCATACAGTTTGATATTCGTGGCCCGAGTAGCATCAGGCAATGGAAAAGGTTGTACGATGAAGGCGGACTAGAAGCACTTCACCCGCATCGTGCCCGAGAATCCAGTATGCCCCGCAAAGCATCAGAACAACCCAACGTAAGCCCTGCTAAGCCTGCAGATGCTGAGTTGACACCTAAGCAAATGCTCGAAGAGCTGGAGTATTTACGTGCGGAGAATGCCTATCTAAAAAAGCTCGATGCCTTGATCCAAGCGGATCCACGCACTGCGCAACCAAGAAAGCGCAGGCTGTCCAAGGATTGAGGCATGAACATCGACTGGCTCTGCTGTTACGTGCTGCAGGGCTGGCACGCAGTACCTTCTATTACCAAAGCAAAGCCTTGGTGGCCGACAAGCATGCGGCCCTCAAAGAACGCATCAAGAGTGTCTATCACAGGCATAAGGGGCGGTACGGCTATCGCCGCATCACCGCCGTGCTTGGGTGCCATGGCGAGGTGATCAATCACAAGAAGGTGCAGCGGTTGATGCAGTTAATGGATCTGAAATCGCTGGTAAAAGTGAAGAAATATCGCTCCTACCGAGGTTCCGAAGGGCTTGTTGCATCTGATCTGCTCAAGCGTGAGTTCAAGGCGGAAGCCCCTAATCAGAAATGGGTAACCGATGTGACAGAGTTCAAGGTGAAAGGGCAGAAGCTGTTTCTTTCGCCTGTGATGGACCTGTACAACGGCGAAATTCTTGCCTATCAGATCAATCCGCGCCCTGAGTTCAAGATGGTGTCGGCGATGTTGGAGCAAGCTTTCGAGCGGCTGAACCCAGATGACAAACCGATATTGCACTCCGATCAGGGCTGGCAATACCGACAGCCCGCTTATCGACATATGCTGGGCAGAAAGAAAATACAACAGAGTATGTCGCGTAAGGGTAACTGCCTGGACAATGCCGCGATGGAAAGCTTCTTTGGCACACTCAAGAGCGAGTTTTTCTATTTGCAATCGTTTGAGAGTGTTGAACAACTGGCGTCAGGCCTTGAGGACTACATCGCCTACTACAACCAAGAGCGTATAAGTCTAAGACTGAATGGCTTGAGTCCGGTACAATTTCGGACCCAAGCGCTGAACCCATAGCGTACCCCGTCCAACTTTCGGGGGTCAGTTCACGTAAAGGCGAAAAGGTGACTATGCGTCAACACGGCAAATGAATGCGCATACATCTGTAGAAACCCACGCCGACCGACTTTGACTTTGACTTTGACTTTGACTTTGACTTTCAAAGTATGGGTATTGAAAGTTATACGCTCATTCATTGGCGATGGCGACGCACAGTCACCTTTCCGCCCTTACGGCGGGTCCCTTTTTGAAGGATCAAAAAGGAACCAAAAAATCCTCGCTCCATTCATCCGGCCCCTACGCTTCGCTCCGGGGTCCCCTCACTCCGTTCTTGCTCCCGGGAGGACCGCGCTGAACGCCCCATCCTGGGGCGCAGCGCTTGACGGGCATCCATGCCCGTCACCTCCCTCCGCAAGACCTGCGCTCGGCCTCCTGAAGTCGCAATTGGTGGCGCCTGAACTATCGCGCGCTTAGCAGCAAGATCAAGATCAAGATCAAGATCAAGATCAAGATCAAGATCAAGATCAAGATCAAGAGATGCGAAGTTGGAAGTTAGATAATTGGCAATGTGTTGACTGCCTGCCATGGCAACCGAGAGATTGAAAGCAGACTTGAATAATACGCCTTCCAAGCCTGCTCGGTTTCAGGACACCGAACATATCCCGAAACCGAACAAGATCAAATCAGGCCTGCCGTGCCTTCTTCATCCGAAACGCCACCCACAACACAGCAATCCACGCCGGAATCAACATCACCGAAATACGAATCGGCGGTGTCAGGTACATCACCACCAGGATCAGCACAATGAACGCCAGACACAGGTAGTTGCTCAGCGGATGCCACAGACTCTGGTAGAACGGCGTGATCCCGGCCGCCAACTTGGCCTTGCGGAACTTGAGGTGGGTAATACTGATGCTCGCCCAGTTGATCACCAGCGCCGACACCGCCAGTGCCATCAACAGGCCAAACGCCTCACCCGGCATGAGGTAGTTGATCAGCACGCACAGGCCCGTGGCGAACGCCGACACCCCAAGCGCAGTCAGCGGTACGCCGCGACGGCTGACCTTGAGCAGTTGGCGCGGCGCATCGCCCTGGGTAGCCAGGCCGAACAGCATGCGGCTGTTGGCATAGACGCAGCTGTTGTACACCGACAGCGCCGCCGTCAGCACCACGATATTGAGGATGGTCGCCACCAGATCGCTGTCGAGGTTGTGGAAGATCATCACGAACGGGCTGCCGCCCTGCACCACCTTTTGCCATGGGTACAACGACAGCAGCACCGCCAGCGCGCCGATATAAAAGATCAGGATGCGATAAACCACCTGGTTGGTGGCCTTGGGAATGCTTTCACGCGGGTTGGCGGCTTCGGCGGCGGTAATGCCCACCAGCTCCAGGCCACCGAACGAGAACATGATCACCGCCAGTGCCATGACCAGCCCGACCACGCCATTAGGGAAGAAGCCGCCGTACTGCCACAGGTTGGCAACACTGGCATCCGGCCCGCCGTCACCGCTGGCCAGCAGCCAGGCGCCGAAGGCGATCATGCTGACGATCGCCACCACCTTGACCAGGGCGAACCAGAACTCCATCTCGCCATAGACCTTCACCTGGGTCAGGTTGATGGCGTTGATCACCACGAAGAAGATCGCCGCCGTGGCCCAGGTGGGGAAGTCCGGCCACCAGTACTGCACGTAGATGCCCACGGCGGTGAGCTCGGCCATGCCGACCAGCACGTACACCACCCAGTAGTTCCAACCCGAGACAAACCCGGCGAACTCGCTCCAGTACTGATGGGCGAAGTGGCTGAAGCTGCCGGCGACCGGCTCCTCGACCACCATCTCGCCAAGCTGGCGCATGATCAGGAAAGCCATCAGACCGGCGATGGCATAGCCCAGCAACACCGAGGGGCCGGCCAGCTGGATGGTCTGGGCGATGCCCAGGAACAGCCCGGTGCCGATGGCGCCACCCAGCGCGATCAGCTGGATATGGCGATTCTTCAGCCCGCGCTGCAAGCGCTCGGGCGTGCTCTGGTCTTGCATGAAGTGTCCTTTAAGTGAGGCCGTATTGTTGGATTTGTGTGCAGTGAGGGTCTAGATCCAACCGCCCCACTGCAAGACGAAAATACCGATGTTGGTGGTGATGGCCGCCATCAGTGTAGTGACCACGATGATCGACGCCGCCAGTTCGTGGTTGCCGTTGGCCTCGCGCGCCATCACATAGCTGGCCGCAGCGGTCGGGCTGCCGATGTACAGGAACAGGATGCCCAGCTCGGCGCCGCGAAAACCGCACAGCCAAGCGCCCAGGGTACCCAGTACCGGCAGCCAGACCATCTTCACCAGGCTGACGTCCAGCGCCAGCCGGCCACTGTCGCGCAGGGCGGCCAGCGACAGCGTGCCACCGATGCAGATCAGCGCCAGCGGCAGGGTCATCTGTGCCAGGTAATCGCCCGAAGTCAGCAGCCAATTGGGCAACGGCACCTGGCCATAAGCCATGGGCGTGGCCAGCAGCACGCTGATGATCAGCGGATTGCTGAGGATGTTCTTGCAGATACTCCAAGGGTCGGACTTCAGGTCCGGGCTATACACCGCCAGCACCACCGCCGACAGCGAGTTGTACAGAAGGATCACCAGCCCGGCGAGCACCGCGCCAAGGGAAATACCGTAGTCGCCGTACAGGCTGGCCGCCAGGGCCAGGCCAATGACCCCGTTGTTGCCGCGAAATGCGCCCTGGGTGTAGATGCCGCGGTCGGCCCGCGGGCAGCGCCAGATTGCCAGGCCCCAGGCCAGGCCGAAGCACGCCAGGGTGGCGATGACGAAGTACAGGATCACCCCGGGTTGCACCGCCGTCGCCAGGTCGGCGTGGTAGATACCGAGGAACAGCAGCGCCGGCATGCATACGTTGAACACCAGCTTGGAGGCGACCCGGTTGAAGTTGTCGTCGATCAAGCCAATGCGCTTGAGCCACACGCCCATGAACAGCATGGCGAACACAGGGGCCGTGATGTTCAGTGTCTGGATAAGAAGGGCGAGCATGCAGCGCGATCCTGAGGCTGGGCGTTGAAGGGGGCAATCATACGCCAGTGCCGGGGGCTTGCGCCCGCCGCAGCTGCCAGTTGCCAGCACAAACAGACCTTGACGTAGGAAATTTCCTGCCTATGATAACCATTACTGTATATGCGTACAGTATAAAAATGGATTATCCCGACATTGCAAGGAGCAAATCATGTCAGGAATGCACACTGCGCCCGTGGCCGCCCAGGCCCAGGCCAACCTGGTGGTCGCCGACCTCGACCAGTTGTTCGACCCGCAGGGTATTGCCCTCCCCGGCCCGGACAGCCATCTGGTGCTGGTCATGCATGGCCACCACACCCTCAAGTACCACCACTTCGCCGTCCCGGCGAACAATGACAAGGCCGGCCAACGCGACGCCGAGCAATACTTCGAAGGCGCCGAGCACACCGCCATCGGTGACAATACCCTGCTGCGCTTCGAGGCCGGCCAGCCGGCCATCGTCGCCCACGAGGCGCCGCTGCCGCTGCCCAACGGCCTGACCCTCACCTATGGCCAGGTGATCGCCCTGGGCGGTGACTTCTTCGGCCTGCCGGAGCGCCCCATCGCCGACGGCGCCAGCGACGCCGAACGCATCGAGCGCTTCACCCAGGCGTTCGACTCGCTGGCCCGCTTGCCGGCAGCCAAGAGCGAGGCCGAGCAAATCCTTGCGGTGATGCAGGAAGAAATTCGCGCCGCCAACCAGGCCATCAAGGACGGACGTCAGCCGCACGAAGCCTACGATGCGCTGGGCGACAGCCTGTCGGCGCGCTGGAACCGCATCACCGGTGGCGGCAGCTTCGCCTCCGACCTGTTCCCCCTGGGCCGCTACCTGAAGCTGGCCGCCAGCAACTGGGACCACTTCGGCCCCTGGGCGCTGCTGGCCTACCAGGCAGGCCATGCCGCCGCCCTGCAGCAAGCCGTGAAGGCCCGCGCCAGCGGTAGCGAACGCGACCTGCAACTGGCCTATGCGATGAACGCCTTCGCCGACCACTTCCTCACCGACCTGTTCTCCGCCGGCCACCTGCGGGTGCCACGCAAGGCCCTGGCCGACACGGTGACACCGAGCGATGTCGGCTCACTGATCTCGCGCTTCATGCACGACGAGGACAGCAAGTACGGCCTGGCCGTGCGCAACGCGGAAGGCGAGCAATGGCGTGCCTACGGAGACAAACGCTACTTCGACACGGTGGATGTGGCCAACCGCCGCCAGGTGAGCCGTGCCGTGCAACGCTCGGCCGACGAAGTGTTCCAGGCCTCCGTCGACGGTCGCCTGCCACAGGCCAAGGACTATGGCGCCCTGCGCCTGGCCCCGGACCTGCGCGCCGCCGAGCAGGACCTGGTGCCGGGCAACTTCGCCCCGCTGTATTTCCTGGATGGCAAAACGGTGCTGCGGCGCAAGGATGTCAACGACCTCAACGATCGCAAGCGCACCGCCGACTGGTGGGGCTGGAGCACCTACCTGCTGCTCAAGGACTACCAGCCGAACAAGCCGGCCGGCTTCATCGAGCCGCCAGCCGGGTCCGCGGCGATCACCGGCTGGCAACGCCATGAGCCGGATGGCCTGAACTGGCAGCCGGGCAATTCGGTGCGCTATGCCTTCAGCATCACCGATACGCTCAACGAGTCGTACATCGGCCCTTGGAGCGCCTATGCCGAACTGACCGACAAGTTCCACCCGACCCTGCAGGTGCCGCTGGACGGCAAGCAGCGCGGGCGCAACCTGTTCCGTCAGTTCCGTGGTGGCTCGCCGGAGCTGATCGCCAGCCTGGATGGCGCGACAAGCACTTACATCGATCGCAACGCGTGACAGGGAGGTCACTCATGACAATCAAGATCAAGCTGGAACTGGCGTCGGGCCAGTCGATGGCAGGAATGCCGCTGGAATTGCTGCGTGATGGCAAAGTGATCAGCCGGGCCAAGGTGCCGGCGGGCGGGCTGGTGGCGTTCGAAGCGCCAGCAGGTGCGGGGCAGTTGGCGGTGCGGGTTGACCGCTCGGGAGTAAAAGCCTGATTGAAGGCGGGGCCGCTACGCGGCCCTTTCGCGGCACAAGGCCGCTCCTACACGGGTGCGTGCCACCTGCTCACCAGGCAAGACAGCTTGCCGAAAGGGAGGATCTCAGCGCCGTACCGGGCGCTTCTGCAACTTGCGCTGCAAGGTGCGCCGGTGCATGCCCAGCGCCCGCGCGGTGGCGGAGATATTGCCCTCGTGCTCGCCCAGCACGCGCTGGATGTGCTCCCACTGCAGGCGGTCCACCGACATCGGGTTTTCCGGCACCAGGGTATCCAGGTCGGTGTGCTCCGAGAGCAACGCCGCCAGCACGTCATCGGCGTCGGCCGGCTTGCACAGGTAATTGCAGGCCCCGCGCTTGACCGCCTCGACCGCCGTGGCGATGCTCGAGTAGCCGGTCAGGATCACCACGCGCATCTCCGGGTCCAGCTCCAGCAGCTTGGGCAGCAGCACCAGGCCCGAGTCGCCTTCCATCTTCAGGTCCAGCGTGGCGTAGTCCGGCAGGTCCTGCTCGGCCAGTTTCAAGCCCTCTTCGGCGGAACCCGCGGTGCTCACGCGGAACCCACGACGGCTCATGGCGCGCGCCATGACCCGGGTAAAGGTGGCGTCGTCGTCCACCAGCAGCAGGTGCGGCAGTTCTTCGCCTTCGACCTGGATTTCTTCGCTCATCGTTCATCTCCTCGCTTGCCATGGGGCAGGCGCAATTCGGTCAGGGTGCCACCCTGCTCATGACTATAGAGTTTCACCGAACCGCCCGCACGGGTCACGCTGGCCTTGCTCAAGAACAGGCCCAGGCCGAAGCCTTTGCCCTTGGTGGTAATGAAGGGTTTGCCAATGGCCTCGGCAATCGCCGGCGGCATGCCGGGGCCATGATCGCGGATGCTGATGACGATGTCCTGGGCGTCCCAATCCAGGCGCACCTCCAGGTCGTCGGGGCAGGCATCGGCGGCATTGTTCAACAGGTTCAGCAGCGCCTGGGTCAGGTCTGGCGGCGGGGTCAGCCGCGGCACCTCGCCGTCGCGCAGACGCTGGAAGCGGTAGCTGGCCTCGGGGCGCATCAGGTGCCAGCGGTTGAGCGCCTCGTCGAGCCAGGCGGTGACATCCTGCTCGACGATCGCCAGGCGGCGGTTGGCCTCGGCGGCACGCACCAGCTGCTGCAAGGTTTCCTTGCACAGCTTGACCTGGTCCTGAAGGATCTGCAGGTCCTCCTGCAACATCGGGTCGGCGTGGTCCTGGCGCATTTCGTTGAGCAGCACGCTCATGGTCGCCAACGGCGTGCCCAACTCATGAGCCGCGCCGGCAGCCTGGGTGGCTACCGCCAGCAGTTGTTCGTCGCGCAGGCTTTCTTCGCGGCGCTCGGCGCGCAGGTTTTCCTGCCGGCGCAGTTCCTCGGCCATGCGCGCGGCGAAGAAGGTGATCACCGCCGCGGCCAGGGCGATGCTCAGCCACATGCCATAGACCTGCATGGTGTCACGCGCCATCGGCAGCGTTTCCAGCGGGTAGTACTGCACCAGCAGCAGGCTGTAGGCCACCAGGGCAATACCCGAGAGCACCAGCGAATAGATCCACGGCAGCGTCACCGCGGCAATCGCCAACGGCACCAGGTAATAGGAAACGAACGGGTTGGTCGAGCCTCCCGAGTAATACAGCAGGGCACTGTGGATCAGCAGGTCGCAGGCCAGCTGCAAGGCATACTCGAGCTCGGTGACCGGCAGCGACAGGCGCAGGCGCAGGGCGGTGAAGGCGCACAGCAGCGACGACAGAGCCAAGGTGACCGCCAGCGAGAACCAGGGCAGCGGCAGCAGCTCGGTCCAGTAGGCCACGCCGACCGAGCCGGCCTGGGCAGCGAGGACGAGGATGCGGATGAAGGTCAGACGCCAAAGGTTCTGGCGGGTGGCGGACAACGGATGTGCGGCAACGAGCATGAGCTCTCCCGATGGGTGCTCCAGAAAAATCGGCTGGAGTATACCGAAGCCGGGCACCTCGCTGCAGCGATGCGGCAAAGCGCCACACTTTGTCACAGGTTCATGATGGCACTGTTGAACCCACTACACTGTTTCACGGTCTGATCGGCCATGCGTGGTCTCGATGCCACGTCTTACACTGCCAAGGAGCTCCACATGCATATTCCCCGTCGCGCCACCGCCGCCGTCGCCCTGTCCTGCGGCCTACTCGCCAGCCTGCCCGCCCTGGCGGCCGACGAACCGCGCTACAACCAGGTGTCGCTGCGTGCCGAAGTGAGCAAGGAAGTGGCCCGCGACCTGATGGTCGTGACGCTCTACAGCGAAGCGCAGAACACCGACCCGGGCAAGCTCGCCAAGGACATCACCGAGACCATGAACAAGGCCGTGCAGCAAGCCCGCCAGGTCAAGGAGGTGAAAATCAGCCAGGGCAGCCGCAACAGCTACCCGATCTACGACACCAAGGGCCAGAAGATCACTGGCTGGCGCGAACGCGCCGAACTACGCCTGGAAAGCGCCGACTTCCCCGCCTTGTCCAAGCTCACCGGCGACCTGCTGCAGGACCTGAAGATGGGCGGCATGGACTTCTCGATCGCCCCGGCCACCCGCAAAGCCAGCGAGGACGACCTGCTCAAGGACGCCGTCGCCGCCTTCAAGGCCCGCGCCCAGCTGGCCACCGAGGCCCTCGGCGGCAAAGGCTACAAAGTGGTCAGCCTGAACCTCAACAGCAGTGGCTACCCGCGCCCGTACCTGCGCAATGCGCCCATGGCGATGATGGCCAAGGGGGCTGCTGACGAAGCCGCGCCAGCACCCGATATCGAAGCCGGTACCAGCGAAGTCAGCATGAGCGCCGACGGCCTGATCGAAGTCCAGGTGCCCTGACACCTCCAGTTGAATGTCCGAGGCGGTCAAAACCGTCTCGGACAGCCGTTTCAGACCCTTCCTACGCACCAAACGGGTGCATCTGCTTGTCACAAAAAGTGCGAAATATCCTGAAAATTTCGCGCCTTTTGCCTGCGCAAACGATCAACATTCGCCAAAGTTATATGGATGCGACATCCATGTACGTCCGTACCACGTTTTTGGCGTCAACCATCCTGCTGAGTGTTGCATTGGGAATAGCCCCTGCATAAGTATCCGCAGGTCGGCTCACGAGGCCGCCTCAATTCGAAAAATGACAACAATGAGGCCACCATGCTCAAACACGCAGTCATTCCGTTCCTGGTCGGCGCAGGCTTGCTAGCCGGCGCACCGTCCGCCCTCGCCGCGACCAACCTGGTGTTCTGCTCCGAAGGCAGCCCGGCCGGTTTCGACCCGGGGCAGTACACCACCGGAACCGACTTCGACGCCTCCGCCGAGACCATGTTCAACCGCCTGACCCAGTTCGAGCGCGGCGGTACCAAGGTCATTCCCGGCCTGGCCACCAGCTGGGAGGTCTCCGATGACGGCAAGACCTACACCTTCCACCTGCGCGAAGGCGTGAAGTTCCATACCACCGAGTACTTCAAGCCCACCCGGGCGTTCAACGCCGACGACGTGCTGTTCACCTTCAACCGCATGCTCGACAAGAACCATCCGTTCCGCAAAGCCTACCCCACCGAATTCCCCTACTTCACCGACATGGGCATGGACAAGAACATCGCCAAGGTGGAGAAGGTCGACGACCACACCGTGCGTTTCGCCCTCAACGAAGTGGACGCCGCGTTCATCCAGAACCTGGCCATGAGCTTCGCCTCCATCCAGTCCGCCGAGTACGCCGACCAGCTGCTCAAGCAGGGCAAGGCCGCCGACATCAACCAGAAGCCGATCGGCACCGGCCCGTTCGTGTTCAGCAAGTACCAGAAGGACGCGCAGATCCGCTACAAGGGCAACAAGGACTACTGGAAGCCCGAGGACGTCAAGATCGACAACCTGATCTTCGCCATCAGCACCGACGCCTCGGTGCGCATGCAGAAGCTCAAGAAAAACGAGTGCCAGGTCACCCTGTTCCCGCGCCCGGCCGACATCAAGCCGCTGCAGGAAGACAAGAAGCTGCAGATGCCTGAACAGGCCGGCTTCAACCTCGGCTACATCGCCTACAACGTGATGGACAAGGTCAAGGGCAGCGACCAGCCCAACCCGCTGTCGCAGCTCAAGGTCCGCCAGGCCCTCGACATGGCGGTGAACAAGCCACAGATCATAGAATCGGTGTACCAGGGCGCGGGCCAGCTGGCGGTCAATGCCATGCCGCCGACCCAGTGGTCCTACGACACCACCATCAAGGACGCCAAGTACGACCCTGAGAAAGCCAAGCAGCTGCTCAAGGAAGCCGGCATCAAGGAAGGCACCGAGATCACCCTGTGGGCCATGCCGGTGCAGCGCCCGTACAACCCCAACGCCAAGCTGATGGCCGAAATGCTCCAGGCTGACTGGGCCAAGATCGGTATCAAGGCCAAGATCGTCAGCTACGAGTGGGGCGAGTACATCAAGCGCTCCAAGGGCGGCGAACAAGGCGCCATGCTGATTGGCTGGAGCGGCGACAACGGTGACCCGGACAACTGGCTCGGCACCCTCTATGGCTGCGACGCCATGGACGGCAACAACTTCTCCAAGTGGTGCTACAAGCCTTATGACGACCTGATCAAGCAGGCCAAGGCGACCTCCGACCAAGCCAAGCGCACCGAGCTGTACAAGCAGGCGCAGCACATCCTCAAGGAACAACTGCCGATCACCCCGATCGCCCACTCCACCGTGTATCAGCCCATGAGCACGTCCGTGAAGGACTTCAAGATCAGCCCCTTCGGCCTGAACTCCTTCTACGGGGTCAGCGTGGAGAAGTAACGGCCGTGATCGTCCTGTCGCCGCGGTTGGCGACAGGACGATGACAGGACCGGGCGATACGTAGGGCTATTCCCTCACGCTCGCCAGAATTTCCCCGCCCCCATACCAGTACCTAACCCATGGTTCCCACTTCCCGACGCCTTTATCGTCGGGACTGGGACGCCACAGCCGTGTGTTGCCCACGCGGCCGGTTTCGACGACACGGACAAAGGATTTGCCATGCGCTTCACCACGCTGAGTTCCACCCTGATCGCCCTCGGCCTGCTGAGCCAGGCCCCGGTCAGCCTGGCCAACAACCTGGTGTTCTGCTCCGAGGGCAGCCCGGCGGGCTTCGATACCGCCCAGTACACCAGCGCCACCGACAACGACGCGGCCGAGCCGATCTACAACCGCCTGGTCGAGTTCGAGCGCGGCGGCACCGCCGTGCAGCCTGGCCTGGCCACCGACTGGCAGGTGTCCGACGACGGCCTGAAGTACAGCTTCCACCTGCGCCCCGGCGTGAAGTTCCACAGCAACAAGGACTTCAAGCCCAGCCGTGACTTCAACGCCGACGACGTGCTGTTCACCTTCAACCGCATGCTCGACAAGGGCCAGCCGTTCCGCAAGGCCTACCCCACCGAGTTTCCGTACTTCGTCAGCATGGGCCTGGACAAGAACATCGCCAAGGTCGAGAAGACCGACCCACTGACCGTGGTCTTCACCCTCAACAGCGTCGACGCCGCGTTCATCCAGAACCTCGCCATGGCGTTCGCCTCGATTCTCTCCGCTGAATACGCCGAGCACCTGCTGGCCGACGGCAAGCCCAGCGACATCAACCAGAAGCCGATCGGCACCGGGCCGTTCGTGTTCCAGCGCTACCAAAAGGACTCGCAGATCCGCTTCAAGGGCAACAAGGACTACTGGGCCCCGGAGCGGGTGAAAATCGACAACCTGATCTTCTCCATCAACGTCGACCCGTCGGTGCGCATCCAGAAGCTGCGCAAGAACGAATGCCAGGTCACCCTGCACCCACGCCCCGCCGACCTGCCGGCACTCAAGCAGGACAAGCAGTTGCAGGTGATGAGCCAACCCGGCTTCAACCTCGGCTACATCGCCTACAACACCCAGCACCCGCCGTTCGACCGCCTCGAAGTGCGCCAGGCCATGGACATGGCGGTGAACAAGCAGGCGATCATCCAGGCCGTGTACCAGGACGCCGGGCAACCCGCGACCAATGCCATGCCGCCGACCCAATGGTCCTACGACAGCACCATCAAGGACGCCCGGTACGACCCGGAACAGGCCAAGCAGTTGCTCACCCAGGCCGGGGTCAAGGACGGCACCGAAATCACCCTCTGGGCCATGCCGGTGCAACGCCCCTACAACCCCAACGCCAAGCTCATGGCCGAGATGCTCCAGGCCGACTGGAACAAGCTCGGCTTCAAGGTACGCATCGTCAGCTACGAATGGGGCGAATACCTCAAGCGCATGAAGAGCGGCGAGCACGACATCGCCCTGATCGGCTGGACCGGCGACAACGGTGACCCGGACAACTGGCTCGGCACCCTGTTCAGCTGCGACGCCATCGGCAGTAACAACTATTCCTTGTGGTGCGACCCGCAGTACGACGCGCTGGTGAAAAAAGCCAAGCAAGTCACCGATCGCGAACAGCGCACCACCCTTTACCAACAGGCCCAGCAGCGCCTCAAGCAGCAGGTACCGATCACCCCGGTGGCCCACTCGACAGTCAACCAGCCACTGAGCATCAGCGTGAAAGACTTCAAGGTCAGCCCCTTCGGACGCAACGTATTTTCCGGCGTCAGTATCGATTGACCCTGCAACGTCGGGTCGGGCGTGCAACCCACTCCCGCGACCGCGTGCAGCCCGGATTTGCCTGGCACCCCCCAGGCAGATACCCGCAGTACCGCGTCACCGTGACAAGCCCGGCCCACGAAGCCGGGTGATAACTAAAAAAAAGAAAGGGAGCTTTCATGTCGAGACGTACCGCAACCACCGCACTGGCCTTGTCCGTCGGCGCCTTCTGCGCCCTCGCCCAGGCCGAACCCGCCAGCCAGGACTATGTGCCGATCACGCTCAAGTCCGGCAGCGAGCAGGCCGAGGCCAAAGGCTTCATCGACGGGCAGAGCCTGTCTGGCACCACCCGTAACTGGTATGCCCGCGAGCGCGCCACCCGCGCGCCGCTGTGGAAATACACCAAGAGCGACGGCAGCCGCCACCCCACCCACAGCCGCGACAACTGGCTGCAGGGCACCATCCTCAACTACAGCTCGGGCTTCACCGAAGGCACCGTGGGCTTCGCCGTCGAGGCCGCGGCCTACAACGCCATCGCCCTGGAGCGCGGCCGCGCCGCGGTCGCCGGGCCGAACAACCGCACGCTCACCCACAGCGACGGCGATGTGATCGGCCAGTGGAGCAAGATGGGCCTGGGCAACGTCAAGGCCCGGATCTCCAACACCACCCTGACGGTCGGTCGCCAATCGGTGGACACGCCGATGATCGCCTATATCGGCAACCGCGCATTGCCGTCGAGCTTCCAGGGTGCGTTCCTGCACAGTGCCGAGTTCGACAACCTGTCGTTCGACCTGGGGACCTTCGACCGCGTCTCGCCGCGTACCGAACAGAGCCTGAGCAAGTTCCGCAGCGAATACGGCGCCGCCGGGGTCGAGACCGACCGCGCCAGCACCGCTGGTATCAACTACCAGCCGTTCAAGAGCCTGACCACCAGCCTCTACGCCACCAAGGTCGAGGACTTCTGGAACCAGTACTACTTCGGCGCCAACCATGTGCTGGGCGACAGCGCGGTGCTGAGCCTGACCACCGGCCTGAACTACTACAAGACGGTCGACGCCGGCAGCAAGAAGATGGGCGAGATCGACAACGATACCTACAGCCTGTCGCTGGGCCTGACGCACCAGGCCCACACACTCAGCGCCTCCTGGCAGCAGGTCAACGGCAACGAGTACTTCGACTACCTGCACGAAACCAACGGCATCTACCTGGCCAACTCCCTGCTGTCGGACTTCAACGGCCCGAACGAGAAATCGCTGCAGATCAGCTATGTGCTGAACATGGCGCCGTACGGCGTGCCGGGCCTCAAGTTCAACCTGTACAACGCCCGTGGCTGGGGCATCGACGGTACCCACTACAAGGGCACCGCCTACGACGTGCGCGGCATGGACGGCGAAACCCATTATGAATGGGGTATCGGCACCAGCTATGCGGTGCAGAGCGGCATGCTCAAGGACACCACCATCCGCGCCACCTACACCGCGCACCGCGCCAGCAAGGCCCAGGCCGATGGCAGCCTGGACGAACTGCGGATCGTGACCACCATTCCGTTCAACATCCTCTGACCGTCGCCGCCACGGTCCGACTCCCCACGGGTCGTGGCGGCTACGCTGGAACTAGCATTGCAGGGAGGTTCCATGAAATCGCTACCGCTACGCGCTGCCCTGGCAGCGGTCATCCTGGGCGCCGCATCGAGCCTGGCGGCCAAG
The DNA here is from genome assembly GCF_014268885.2 of Pseudomonas xantholysinigenes. Lineage (NCBI taxonomy): Bacteria > Pseudomonadati > Pseudomonadota > Gammaproteobacteria > Pseudomonadales > Pseudomonadaceae > Pseudomonas > Pseudomonas xantholysinigenes. The sequence continues at coordinate 4,522,032 of NZ_CP077095.1, forward strand.
CCGCTGGTGGTGTGCACCGAGGCCAGCCCGGAAGGCTTCGACATCGTCCAGTACACCACCGCCGTCACCGCCGATGCCACGGCCGAGGCCATCTTCAACCGCCTGGTCGACTTCAAGCCCGGCACCACCGAGATCCAGCCAGCGCTGGCCGAGCGCTGGGACATCAGCCCCGACGGGCTGGTCTACACCTTCCACCTGCGTGAAGGCGTCAAGTTCCACACCACCGACTACTTCACCCCCACGCGCGACTTCAACGCCGATGACGTGCTGTGGAGCCTGAACCGGCAACTGCGCAAAGACCATCCCTGGCACGACAAGACCAGCGTCGGCTACCCCTATTTCGAGAGCATGGCCTTCAAGGACCTGCTCAAGTCGGTCGAGAAGACCGACGACCACACCGTGGTGATCACCCTGACCCGCCCGGAAGCTCCCTTCCTGCGCGACATGGCCATGGCCTTCACCTCGATCTATTCCGCCGAGTACGGCGACCAGCTGCTCAAGGCCGGCAAGACCGGCGATCTGAACAGCAAGCCGATCGGCACCGGGCCGTTCATCTTCCAGCGCTACAACAAGGACGCCCAGGTCCGCTACAAGCCGAACCCGGACTATTTCCGTGGCAAGCCGCCGGCCGACGCGCTGATCTTCGCCATCGCCACCGACAGCAACGTGCGCCTGCAGAAGCTGCGCGCCAATGAATGCCAGATCGCCCTGTACCCCAAGCCTGACGACGTGCCGAGCATGAAGAGCGATCCCAAACTGAAGGTCGTCGAGATCGAGGCGCTGGTCACCGGCTACATCTCCATGAACACCCAGCACAAGTACCTGAGCGACGTGCGCGTGCGCAAGGCGATCAACATGGCCTTCGACCGCCAGACCCACGTCGACCAGCTGTTCGGCAAAGGCAACGCCCTGGTCGGGGTCAACCCCTATCCGCCGACCATGATCGGCTACAACACCGACAACAAGAACCCGCCGTACGACCTGGACAAGGCCCGCGCCCTGCTCAAGGAAGCCGGCGTCCCCGAAGGCACGGTGATCACCCTGTTCACCCGCAATGGCGGCGGCCCGACCAACCCCAACCCGCGGTTGTCCGCCGAGATGCTGCAAGCCGACCTGGCCAAGATCGGCATCAAGCTCGATATCCGAGTGATGGAGTGGGCCGAGATGCTGCGCCGCGCCAAGAAGGGCGAAGCCGACCTGGTTTCGGCGGGCTGGGCCGGCGACAACGGCGACCCGGACAACTTCCTCACACCGATGCTCAGCTGCGACGCGGCGAAGAGTGGCGAGAACTACGCGCGCTGGTGCAATCCGAAATTCCAGGAACTGATCAGCCGCGCCCGTGAAGTGATCGACAACGACGAACGCGCCAAGCTCTATAACCAGGCTTTGGCGGTGTACGATGAAGACCAACCGTGGATCAGCATGGCCCACCCGAAAATGTTCACCGCCATGCGCGAGAACGTCGAAGGCTATGTGATCAACCCACTGACCAACAACAACTTCGCCACCACCAAGGTGAAGTAGAACAACAACAGCCGCCGGACCTTGTGCAAGAGGTCCGGCGGCGCCGCCGTTCCGGCTGATGAGGTACCCCCGACAATGTTGAGTTTTATTGCCCGACGCCTGGGTCTGCTGATCCCGACCTTCTTCGGTATCACCCTGCTTACCTTCGCGCTCATACGCCTGATCCCCGGCGACCCGGTCGAAGTGATGATGGGCGAACGCCGGGTCGACCCCGAAATGCATGCCCAGGCCATGGAGCGCCTGGGCCTGAACAAGCCCCTGCCAGTCCAGTACCTGGACTACGTCGGCAAGCTTGCCCAGGGTGATCTCGGCGAGTCCCTGCGCACCCGCGAAAGCGTCTGGAACGAATTCCTCACCCTGTTCCCCGCCACGCTGGAGCTGGCCATGGCCGCCCTGCTGTTCGCCGGGGTCATCGGCCTGCTGGCCGGGGTGATCGCCGCGCTCAAGCGCGGTTCGCTGTTCGACCACGGAGTGATGGGCATCTCCCTGGCCGGCTACTCGATGCCGATTTTCTGGTGGGGCCTGATCCTGATCATGTTCTTCTCGGTGAGTCTGGGCTGGACCCCGGTGTCCGGGCGTATCGACCTGCTCTACGACATCGAGCCGAAGACCGGCTTCATGCTCATCGACACCCTGCTCAGCGACGAGGAAGGTGCCTTCAAGGACGCGGTGATGCACCTGATCCTGCCGGCCATCGTGCTGGGTACCATCCCGCTGGCGGTAATCGCCCGCATGACCCGCTCGTCGATGCTCGAGGTACTGCGCGAGGACTACATCCGCACCGCCCGCGCCAAAGGCCTGTCGCCGTCGCGCGTGGTGTTCATCCACGGCCTGCGCAACGCGCTGATCCCGGTGCTCACCGTGTTCGGCCTGCAAGTCGGCACACTGCTGGCCGGCGCCGTGCTCACCGAAACCATCTTCTCCTGGCCGGGCATCGGCAAATGGCTGATCGAAGCCATCGGCGCCCGTGACTACCCCGTGGTGCAGAACGGCATCCTGTTGATCGCCTGCCTGGTGATCCTGGTCAACTTCGTCGTGGACATCCTCTACGGCCTGGCCAACCCACGCATCCGTCACCAGCGCTGAGGATTCCATCATGACCAGCCCGATCCCGAAATCCGTCACCCCGTCCAGCGCGGTTGACCAAAGCTTGCTCTACCCCTCGCCCTACAAGGAATTCTGGCAGGCCTTCTCGCGCAACAAAGGCGCGGTGGCCGGCCTGGCCTTCATGTGCCTGATCGTGTTCTGCGCGCTGTTCGCCCCTTGGGTGGCACCGCACAACCCCAGCGAGCAGTATCGCGACTTCCTGCTGACCCCACCGGTCTGGCTCGAAGGCGGCACCTGGCAGTTCATCCTCGGCACCGACGAACTGGGCCGTGACTTGCTGTCACGCCTGATCCAGGGCTCGCGCCTGTCGCTGCTGATCGGCCTGTCGTCGGTGGTGATGTCGCTGATCCCTGGCATCCTGCTCGGCCTGCTGGCCGGTTTCTTCCCGCAGATCCTCGGCCCGTCGATCATGCGCCTGATGGACGTGATGCTGGCCCTGCCCTCGCTGCTGCTGGCCGTGGCCATCGTCGCCATCCTCGGCCCAGGCCTGATCAACACCGTGATCGCCATCGCCATCGTTTCGCTGCCGTCCTATGTGCGTCTGACCCGCGCCGCGGTGATGGGCGAACTGAACCGCGACTACGTCACCGCCGCGCGTCTGGCCGGTGCCGGCCTGCCACGGCTGATGTTCGTCACCGTGCTGCCCAACTGCATGGCGCCACTGATCGTGCAGGCGACGCTGAGCTTCTCCTCGGCGATCCTCGACGCCGCCGCCCTGGGCTTCCTCGGCCTCGGCGTGCAGCCGCCAACTCCCGAGTGGGGCACCATGCTGGCCTCGGCCCGCGACTATATCGAACGCGCCTGGTGGGTAGTGAGCCTGCCTGGCCTGACCATTTTGCTCAGTGTGCTGGCAATCAACCTGATGGGCGACGGACTGCGCGATGCGCTGGACCCGAAACTCAAGAATGCCGCCTGAGGAGACCGCCATGTCACTGTTGCAGATCAACAACCTGAATGTGCGCTTCGGCGACGCCAATGCCGTACCCGTGGTCGACGGCCTGGAGCTCTCGGTGGACGCCGGCGAGATCCTCGCCATCGTCGGCGAGTCGGGCTCTGGCAAGTCGGTCACCATGATGGCCCTGATGGGCCTGATCGACGCCCCCGGGCGCATCACCGCCGATGTGCTCAATTTCGACGGCATCGACATGCTCAAGCTCAGCGGCCGGCAACGACGCAAAGTGGTGGGCAAGGACATCGCCATGGTCTTCCAGGACCCGATGACCGCGCTCAACCCCAGCTATACCGTGGGCTACCAGATCGAGGAAGTGCTGCGCCAGCACCTCGGGCTGAAGGGCAAGGCCGCGCGCCAGCGCGCCCTGGAGCTGCTGAAGAAGGTCGAGATTCCGGCCGCCGAAAGCCGCCTGGACGCCTACCCGCACCAGCTGTCCGGCGGCATGAGCCAGCGCGTGGCGATTGCCATGGCCATCGCCGGCGAGCCGAAGCTGCTGATCGCCGACGAACCGACCACCGCGCTGGATGTGACCATCCAGGCGCAGATCATGGAACTGCTGGTCAACCTGCAGAAGGAGCGCAACATGGCGCTCATCCTGATCACCCACGACCTGGCGGTGGTCGCCGAAACCGCCAAGCGGGTGTGCGTGATGTACGCCGGCCAAGCGGTCGAGGTCGGCCAGGTACCAGAGCTGTTCGACATCCCTGCCCACCCGTACAGCGAAGCACTGCTGGCGGCAATCCCCGAGCACAGCATCGGCGCCGAGCGCCTGGCCACCCTGCCCGGCATCGTTCCTGGCCGCTATGACCGCCCACAGGGCTGCCTGCTGTCGCCGCGCTGCCCCTATGTCCAGGAAAACTGCCGCCGGCAGCGCCCGGCCCTCGATCCCCAGGCCCATAGCCTGGTGCGTTGCTTCTATCCGCTGAACCAGGAGGTGGCGTGATGGCCGTCGTACTTTCCGCCCGCGAGCTGACCCGCCACTACGAAGTCTCCCGCGGCTTGTTCAAGGGCCACGCCCTGGTGCGCGCGCTCAACGGCGTGTCGTTCGAGCTGGAGGCCGGCAAGACCCTGGCCGTGGTCGGCGAGTCGGGTTGTGGCAAGTCCACCCTGGCCCGTGCGTTGACCCTGATCGAGGAACCGTCTTCCGGCTCGCTGCAGATCGCCGGCCATGAGGTCAAGGGCGCCAGTAAGGACCAGCGCAAGCAACTGCGCCGCGACGTGCAGATGGTGTTCCAGAGCCCGTATGCCTCGCTCAACCCTCGGCAGAAGATCGGTGACCAGCTGGCCGAGCCGCTGCTGATCAACACCTCGCTGAGCAAGGCCGAGCGCCGCGAAAAAGTGCAGAAGATGATGGAGCAGGTGGGCCTGCGCCCCGAGCACTACCAGCGCTATCCGCACATGTTCTCTGGCGGGCAGCGCCAGCGGATCGCCCTGGCCCGGGCGATGATGCTGCAACCCAAGGTGCTGGTGGCGGACGAACCGACCTCGGCGCTGGATGTGTCGATCCAGGCCCAGGTGCTGAACCTGTTCATGGACCTGCAGAAGGAATTCAACACCGCCTACGTGTTCATCTCCCACAACCTGGCGGTGGTACGCCATGTGGCGGACCAGGTGCTGGTGATGTACCTGGGACGGCCGGCGGAAATGGGGCCGAAGGAGGATATCTACGAGAAGCCTCTGCATCCGTACACCCAAGCGCTGCTGTCGGCGACCCCGGCGATCCACCCGGACCCGCTGAAGCCGAAGATCCGCATTGCCGGTGAATTGCCCAACCCGCTGAATCCGCCGGATGGCTGCGCGTTCCACAAGCGTTGCCCGCATGCCACCGAGCGCTGTGCCAAGGAAGTGCCGGCGTTGCGGCAGGTGAGCACGCGGCAGGTGGCTTGCCACTATGCCGAGCAATTTCTTTAGCCTTTAGAAAGCCGGGGCCGCCCTGCGGCCCCGGGGATCTCAATGCATAAAGAACCAGATCAGGATGATCACCGGAATCGGCACTCCAATCATCCACAGCAGTATCGAGCGCATGGCCGTTCTCCTCGTTCGGTGTTGAACAAAAGAGGTGCAGCCCCCATGCCAGCTGTATCAAAAAATTACATACATACGAATCAAGCCCTTAGCCGGTAACCGCTCAGGAAAACCGTGCAAAATGCCGGGTCCACGTCCTTGCACCTGGGTTTTCTGCAATGCACTATCGAACCCATGACCGCCACTCCCCTCCCAGACGGCCCCGGGCAAACCCCGCTCACCGCCGACACCGTCATGCGCTACCACCTGTGCTGGAAGCATCGCGACCTCGACGGGGTAATGGCGCTGTACCATCCGCACATCCAGTACCACGACTTCTTCCAGAACCGCGTGCTCGGCTTCGACGAGCTGCGCGACTACGTGCGCGCCTGCCTGCCCCATGAGGCCGGCGAGGACATTGTCCACAGCGACCGCATCCGCGTTGATGGCTGCACCGCGTTCATCCAGTACCAGGTCACGGTACAGGGCGGGGATGGCCTGGTGGCGTTCCAATCCAGCGAGGCGATCACGGTCAAGGACGGGCTGATCTGGCGGGTCAACGAGTACGCCACCCTGGTACGCCAGGGCGGCAACGCCAGCCTGCCGGGCGGCCCACGCCCGGCCACCAGCCGCCTGGGCCTGTCGCCACGGCAACTGTCGACCATGGCCCAGGACCTGGAGCATTACTTCCAGGCCCAACACCCCTATCTCGACCCGGAACTCGACCTGCAGCAGGTCGCCGACGCCAGCGGCTACAGCCGCAACCAGATCTCCTACCTGCTCAACCAGGTGCTCGGCCAGAGCTTTTACCGCTACGTCAACCAGGCCCGCCTGCAACACCTGATGGCCAGCCTGGGTGATGAAAGCCTGCGTACGCCGATCGACGAACTGGCATTCAACGCCGGCTTCAACTCGCTGTCGGCCTTCTACAAGTGCTTCCGCGAACACACCGGCCTGTCACCCAAGGCCTATCTCAAGCAAATTTCCCTGCGTGCACGCACGTAAGACAGCCCTGCCAGCGCTTCACTAGGATCGCCCACAGACCCAAGTGGATGTGGAGCCCGACCCGATGCAACCCCTGCGCACGATCAGCCTGTGGATGGACCAGCTCGACGAGCCGCTATGCGCGCGCCCAGCCCTGCGCCAGGACCTGGATGTCGATGTGTGCATCATCGGCGCCGGCTACACCGGCCTGTGGACCGCCTATTACCTCAAGCGCCAGGCGCCCCAGCTGAACATCGCGGTGATCGAGGCCAACATTGCCGGTTTCGGCGCCTCCGGGCGCAACGGCGGCTGGCTGATGGGCAATTTGCTCGGCGAGGACCGCCTGCTCGCCACCCTCTCGCCGCAGCAACGGCGTGAAAGCATCGACCTGCTGCATGGCATCCCCGACGAGGTCCATGAGGTGCTGCTGCGTGAAGGCATCGCCTGCGACTACCGCAAGGGCGGCGTGCTGTATTGCGCCGCGCGCTACCCGGAACAGGAGCGCAGCCTGCGCGCCTGGCTCGATGACCTCTATCGACTGGGCATGACCGAGGACGACTATCGCTGGCTGCGTCCCGAACAGCTGGAGGCCCAGCTGAAGATCAGCACGCCCTATGGCGCCATCTTCAATCCGCATGTCGCCACGATCCAGCCGGCCAAACTGGTACGCGGCCTGGCGCGAGCGGTCGAGGCCATGGGCGTGCCAATCTACGAAAACACCCCGGCCATCGACTGGCAGGCCGGTGAAGTGCGCACCCCACTGGCGCGCATCCGCAGCCACTGGGTGGTGCCCGCCGTCGAAGGCTATGCCGCCAGCCTGCCACCACTTGGGCGGCACCAGTTGCCGGTGCAGAGCCTGCTGGTGGCCACCGAGCCCTTGCCGGAATCGACCTGGGAACAGATCGGCCTGAGCCAGGGCCAGGCCTTCAGCGAGAGCAGCCGCCAGGTCACCTACGGCCAGCGCAGCGCCGATAATCGCCTGGTGTTCGGCGCGCGCGGCGGTTATCGCTTTGGCGGTCGCTTGCGCGAGGACTTCACCCTCACCGGCAACGAAGTCGAATTGCGTCGCTACCTGTTCGGCGAACTGTTCCCGCAGCTCAAGCACGTGCGCATCACCCACTCATGGGGTGGCAACCTGGGCATGGCCCGGCGCTTTCGCCCGCACATGTTGTGCGACCGCCAACGCGGCATCGCCCTGTCCGGCGGCTACGGCGGCGAAGGTGTCGGCGCCAGCAACCTGGGTGGACGCACCTTGGCGGCGTTGATTCTCGGCCAGCACAACGCCCTGACCGCCCAGCCCTGGGTACACGACAACCGCCCGCTGTCGAGCCTGGCCAGCTGGCCGCCCGAGCCCTGCCGCTGGCTGGGCTACAACGCGATCATCCAGAGTTTCGTCCACGAGGACCGGACCCTCGCCAACCCGGCCAGCGCCCTGTGGCAGCGGCGCCTGGCCAGTGGGTTGGCCGACTTCATGGAAGGCTTCATGCACTGACTTCCCTTCATCACCACACAGGATCCACCGGCCATGAGCATCACCCAGTTCAAGCGCACCGACAGTGCCATCCTGGACAGTTCCAACCCGGTCGCCGTACCGCTCGGCGAACCGGTCGCGGTCACCTCGGTCACTTGCGTCGAACGCAGTGACGGCGTCGAGACCGGCATATGGGAATGCACCCCCGGGCGCTGGCGACGGCAGATCGTGCAACAGGAGTTCTGCCATTTCATCAAGGGCCGCTGCACCTTCACCCCAGACGGTGGCGAACCGCTACTCATAGAAGCCGGAGATGCCCTGATGCTACCGGCCAACAGCCTCGGCACCTGGGATATCCAGGAGACCGTGCGCAAGACCTACGTCCTGATTTTCTGATCCGCTGATCGCCTGCCTTCGATAACAACAGACAAAGCAAGGTAACCCCGACATGCGCACCTACCTTCTCGCCCCCTTGATGCTGGCCGCAAGCGTTGCCAGCGCCGCCGACTCGGTGAAGATCTACAACTGGTCGAGCTACATCGCCCCCGACACCTTGAAGCAGTTCCAGCAGGCCACCGGCATCGTGCCCACCTACGATGTGTTCGACAGCAACGAAACCCTCGACGGCAAGCTGATGACCGGCAACTCAGGCTATGACGTGGTGTTTCCGTCCAACCACTTCATGGCCCGGCAGATCCAGGGCAAGGCCCTGAAGAAACTGGACAAGTCGCAGCTGCCGAACTGGAAGAACCTCAACCCCGTGTTGCTCAAGGCGCTGGAGGTGAACGACCCAGGCAACCAGTACGGTTTCCCCTACCTGTGGGGCAGCACCGGCATCGGCTACAACATCGACAAGGTCAAGGCGGTGCTCGGCGACCATGCGCCCGTCGATTCGTGGGACCTGTTCTTCAAGCCCGAGTACCTGTCCAAGCTCAAGGGCTGCGGCGTGGCGGTGCTCGACAATGGCCCCGAACTGCTGCCGATCGCCCTGCACTACCTGGGCCTGCCGCACCACAGCCAGAACCCGGCGGACTACGACAAGGCCAAAGCGTTGCTGATGAAGGTGCGCCCGTACATCAGCTACTTCCACTCCTCGAAGTACACCGGCGACCTGGCCAATGGCGATGTGTGCCTGGTGGTGGGCTTCTCGGGCGATGTGCTGCAGGCGAAGAACCGTGCCGAAGAGGCGAACAACGGCGTGAAGGTGGGTTATTCGATCCCGAAGGAAGGTGCGCCGATGTGGTTCGACATGGTTGCCATGCCCGCCGATGCGCCCAACGAGAAAGCTGGGTACGCGTACATGAACTATCTGCTGCAGCCCGAGGTGATGGCGAACATCAGCAACTTCGTGCAGTACGCCAATGGCAACCAGCAGGCAGACGCCCTGGTCGACCCGGCGCTGAAGGGCAACACGATGATCTACCCGAGCGCGGATGTGATGGACAAGCTGTATGCGCTGGAGGCGATGCCGGCGAAGATCGACCGGATCAGGACGCGGATCTGGACCAGCATAAAAGCAGGCAACTGACATTCGTCAGTTGCAAAGCCTCAAGCTGCAAGCGGCAAGAAAAAAGCGGGCCAATGCGAACCCGCTTTTTCTTGTAGCTTGCAGCTTGAAACTTGTTACTGCTGTCAGTGATGCTCGCGGGTCGCGCGGAACTTGATGTCCGGCCAGCGCTCTTCCATCAACGACAGGTTGACCCGGGTCGGCGCCAGGTAGGTCAGGTGACCGCCACCGTCGATGGCCAGGTTCTCCATGGCCTTGTTCTGGAATTCCTCGAGCTTCTTCTTGTCGTCGCAGGCAATCCAACGCGCCGACCAGACGGTGATCGGCTCATAGGCGCACTCGACCTTGTACTCTTCCTTCAGGCGGCTGGCGACCACGTCGAACTGCAGCACACCGACCGCACCGAGGATGATGTCGTTGCTGCGTTCGGGGAAGAACACCTGGGTCGCGCCCTCTTCGGCCAGCTGTTGCAGGCCCTGGCGCAGTTGCTTGGATTTCAGCGGGTCCTTCAGGCGCACGCGACGGAACAGCTCCGGGGCGAAGTGCGGGATGCCGGTGAAGCCCAGCGCCTCGCCTTCGGTGAAGGTGTCGCCGATCTGGATAGTGCCATGGTTGTGCAGGCCGATGATGTCGCCGGCGAAGGCTTCTTCGAGCTGTTCACGCTCGGAGGAGAAGAACGTCAGCGCGTCGCCGATGCGCAGGTCCTTGTTCAGGCGCACATGGCGCATCTTCATGCCTTTCTCGTACTTGCCCGAGCAGATGCGCATGAAGGCGATGCGGTCGCGGTGTTTCGGGTCCATGTTCGCCTGGATCTTGAACACGAAGCCGGTGAACTTCTCTTCCACCGGTTCCACGGTCCGCTCGTGGGCGACCCGGCCCAGCGGGCGCGGTGCCCAGTCGACGACCGCGTCGAGTACATGGTCGACACCGAAGTTGCCCAGGGCAGTACCGAAGAACACCGGGGTCAGCTGGCCGTTGATGAACTCGTCCTGGTCGAACTCATGGCAGGCGCCCTGCACCAGCTCCAGCTGTTCGACGAAGCTGTCGTACTGGTCGCCCAGGTGCGCGCGGGCCTCGTCGGAATCCAGCTTCTGGATGATCTTGGCCTCGGTGCGCTCGTGGCCGTGGCCCGGGGTGTAGACGATGATGTAGTCGCCGGTGAGGTGGTACACGCCCTTGAAGTCGCGGTAGCACCCGATTGGCCAGGTGATCGGCGCGGCCTTGATCTTCAACACCGCCTCGATTTCGTCGAGCAGTTCGATCGGGTCGCGGATGTCACGGTCGAGTTTGTTGATGAAGCTGACGATTGGTGTGTCACGCAGGCGGCACACGTCCATCAGGGCGATGGTCCGTGGCTCTACACCTTTACCGCCGTCGAGCACCATCAGCGCCGAGTCCACCGCGGTCAGGGTGCGGTAGGTGTCTTCCGAGAAGTCCTCGTGGCCGGGGGTGTCGAGCAGGTTGATCATGTGCTCGCGGTAGGGGAACTGCATCACCGAGGTGGTGATGGAGATGCCGCGCTGCTTCTCCATTTCCATCCAGTCGGAGGTCGCGTGGCGGTCGGACTTGCGCGACTTCACGGTCCCCGCGACGGAGATCGCCTTGCCCATCAGCAGGAGCTTCTCGGTGATGGTGGTCTTACCGGCGTCGGGGTGGGAAATGATTGCGAAAGTGCGGCGCTTCGCGACTTCGGCGGCCTGGTTGGTCATGGGAAATCGCCTGACTGGGGATTCAAAAAGGGGCGATATCATACCTGAAGTCGGGCGACAGGCCAAAACAAGCCCCAACGGCTCGACCCAGTTCGCCCCTGCCGCATTGCTTAACCATCGATATGCGAATCGCCAGCAAGCCCCTCGATGGTTATCGGGGCTCGGCCAGGCAGATGAGCGACCAGCTCCAATCTTGCGCCCATGGCTTCCAGATAGTCACGCAACGTAGAGATCAACATATCGCTACGGTTCTCAAACCTGGAAACATTGCCCTGACGAACGTCCAGGCGCTCGGCCATGCTTTCCTGGGTGATCTCGAGTTGTTTACGCAAGGCCTGAAGCGTCATTTCCTCACGAATCAGTTCGCGACCACGCTCTTCGATTCTGGCCCTGCGCTCAGGCGTCAGCTCGCTCATCACGTCTTCAAGCGTCTTGTACATTTTTCAACCTCTGGACAAATGTCGATCAAACCGTTCATCGGCACGGGTAATCAGGTTTCCATAAAATCTGCGCTCACTGATGCCAGCCTTGTCTCCCGCGACGAGCAACAATGCAGCGCGCGAACGGTCGAAAGCGAATGCGACTCGCCATACCCCACCATCTGCGTTGAACCTCAACTCTTTCATGTTCGAATGCCTCGAGCCCTTCAGCGTGTCCACATGTGGACGACCCAATGCGGGGCCAAAATGCTTGAGCAGATGAAGCTGAGCCAGCAATTCATCCTGGACTACCTTGGTCAGCGCTTGCAGTTCAGCGCTGAACTCTCGGCACATTCCAATTGACCACCGCATTAAAATACCTCTAAGGGAATATTCCCTCAAGCGCATACCAAGATGATTCGAGAAGAAATTCTGAACATCTGTGAAACGCCTCGATAGCAGGTACTTCAACGCCTCAACGTAATATCTACGCTTGTTTTTCGCGTGAAAATTCCTACAGCCCAGTGATTAGCACTGGCCAAATGCCGCGCCAGATGGGAACCTTTACCCCCACGGAGACGTCCACTCCCCTGCAACCCGCTTCGGTTCAGGGCTGGTTTCACCTGCTTCACGAGCCCGACGGGGTTCGGCTCATGGCCTGATGCCGCGCATCGGGCTGCTACTCGCGATCACGCTGCCCGCCGCCAGGAATGGCCGGCCGCACGGGGGTGTGATCGCCGACTATAAAAAAGGAGTCCGCCTGTGGCTGCACGCTACGGAAAAGGGCTGATGGGATGGGCCGCCGTGCTCGTCATCCTGGCCCTGCTGGTCCACTGGATCGGCATCGACACGATCGCCCGCTATCGCGACGATCTTGGGTTCTACCTGCAAGCGCACCTGGTTCTGGTGCTGGCTTCGATGGCGGCGGCGTTGGCCGTGGGCATCCCTGCCGGCATTGCCTTGAGTCGACCGCACAGGGTCGACAAAGCCGAACGCTTCATGCAGTTTTTCAACGTAGGCAACACCATCCCTCCCCTGGCCGTCCTGGCCATCGCCCTGAGTATCCTGGGCATCGGCGCCGGCCCTGCGATCTTCGCGCTGTTCCTCGCCTCCCTGCTGCCCATCGTGCGCAACACCTACGAAGGCCTGAAAAACGTCCCCGCCTCGCTCAAGGAAGCCGCCACCGGTATCGGCATGACCCCGCGCCAGCAGTTGTGGCAAGTGGAGCTGCCCAATGCCATGCCGATCATTGTCGGCGGCGTGCGCGTGGCCCTGGCGCTGAACGTCGGCACCGCGCCCCTGGCGTTCCTGATCGGCGCCAACAGCCTGGGCAGCCTGATCTTCCCCGGCATCGCCCTGAACAACCAGCCGCAGCTGTTGCTGGGTGCCGCGTGCACCGCGCTGCTGGCCCTGGCGCTCGACGCGCTGGTGAGTGTCGCCAGCAAGCGCTGGCTGGAAGCTGGCCTGGCCCGATAACAAGAGGCAAACGATGAAGAAGACAATCGCCTTGCTCCTGGGCGCGGCCCTGCTTTGCGCAGGCTTAGCCCAGGCCATGGAAAAACCGCTGATCCGCATCGGCGCCCGGGTGTTCACCGAACAGACCGTGCTCGCCGAAATCACCGCCCAGTACCTGCGCGCCAACGGCTTCGAGGTGCGGGTCACCTCCGGCCTTGGCAGCAATATCGCCCGCCAGGCCCAGGAAACCGGCCAGCTCGACCTGATGTGGGAATACACCGGGGTCTCGCTGGTGTCGTACAACCATGTCGACGAGCGCATGCCCAATGCCGCGGCCACCTACGCCCGGGTCAAGGCACTGGATGCGCAGAAGGGCCTGGTCTGGCTGACACCGTCACGGTTCAGCAACACCTACGCCCTGGGCCTGCCCAAGGCGGTCGCCACGGCCTATCCGCAGATCAACTCGATCAGCGACCTCAACCAGGTGCTGCATGACGAGCAGCAGCGCAAGCACCTGGTCGCGCTGGACACCGAGTTCGCCAATCGTCCCGATGGCCTGGTCGGCCTGCGTGAGCTGTACGGCCTGCCGCTGGATCGGCGCAATATCCGCCAGATGGACGGCGGCCTGGTGTACACCGCGATGCGCAATAACCAGGTGTTCGCCGGGTTGGTGTACACCACCGACGGCCGCCTGGACGCCTTCGACCTCAAGCTGCTGGACGACGACAAGCACTACTTCCCCGACTACACCGCCGCCCCCGTGCTGCGCCAGGCGGTACTCGACGCTCATCCGCAACTGGCCGACCTGCTCAAGCCGCTGGCCGAACGACTGGACGACCAGACCATGCGCCAGCTCAACGCCAAGGTCGATGTCGAGCACCAGAGCCCGGCGGTCGTGGCCGCCACCTTCCTGCGTGAGCATCCACTCGGCGAGGTACAGCCATGAACCTGCTCGACACCTTCGCCCACCTCGACTGGGCCCAGGTCCTGCAACTGACTGGGCAGCACATCACCCTGGTCGGCGTCGCCGTGGGCCTGGCCATCGTCGTCGGCGTGCCGCTAGGCATCCTGATGACTCGCTTCCCGGTGTTCGCCGGCCCCCTGCAGGCCAGCGCCACCGTGCTGCTGACCATTCCATCCATCGCCCTGTTCGGCCTGCTGCTGCCGTTCTATTCCAAGTTCGGCCAAGGCCTAGGCCCACTGCCGGCGATCACCGCGGTGTTCCTCTATTCGCTGCTGCCGATCCTGCGCAACACCTACCTGGCCCTGACCAACGTCGAACCCGGCATACGCGAGGCTGCCCGAGGCATCGGCATGACCTTCGGCCAGCGCCTGCGCATGGTCGAGCTGCCCATCGCCGTGCCGGTGATCCTCGCCGGGGTGCGCACCGCCGTGGTGATGAACATCGGTGTGATGACCATCGCCGCCACCATCGGCGCCGGTGGCCTCGGCGTGCTGATCCTCACCGCCATCAGCCGCAGCGACATGTCGATGCTGCTGGTCGGCGCCGTGCTGGTCAGCCTGCTGGCGATCATCGCCGACCTGCTGCTGCAAATCCTGCAACGTGCCCTGACTCCGGAAGGACTGCGCTCATGATCGAATTGAAGAACCTCAGCAAGACCTTCAACGTCAACGGCAAGGACGTCAAAGCCGTTGACTCGGTAAGCCTCACCGTCAATGAAGGCGAAATCTGCGTGTTCCTCGGCCCCTCGGGCTGCGGCAAGAGCACCACGCTGAAGATGATCAACCGGCTGATCACCCCGACCTCGGGCCAGGTGTTCATCAATGGCGAGGACACCAGCGGCCTGGACGAAGTCACCCTGCGTCGGCACATCGGCTATGTGATCCAGCAGATCGGCCTGTTCCCCAACATGACCATCGAAGAGAACATCACCGTGGTCCCGCGCCTGCTGGGCTGGGACAAGCAGCGCTGCCACGAGCGCGCCCGCGAGCTGATGAGCATGATCAAGCTCGAGCCCAAGCAATACCTGCAGCGCTACCCTCGCGAGTTGTCCGGGGGCCAGCAGCAGCGGATCGGCGTGATCCGCGCACTCGCGGCAGAAGCACCGCTGCTGTTGATGGACGAACCCTTCGGCGCCGTCGACCCGATCAACCGCGAGATGATCCAGAACGAATTCTTCGAGATGCAGCGGGCCCTGAACAAGACCGTGATCATGGTCAGCCACGACATCGACGAAGCGATCAAGCTCGGCGACAAGATCGCCATCTTCCGCGCCGGCAAGCTGCTGCAGCTCGACCATCCCGATACCCTGCTGGCACATCCGGTGGACGACTTCGTCAGCAATTTCGTTGGCCAGGACAGCACGCTCAAACGCCTGCTGTTGGTACGTGCCGAGGACGCCGCCGACAACGCGCCATCGGTGAGCCCGGAAACGCCGGTGAGCGACGCGCTGGAACTGCTGGACGAGCATGACCGGCGCTACGTGGTGGTCACCGATGGGCAGAACAAGGCGCTGGGCTATGTGCGTCGGCGCGACATGCACCGCCAGCAGGGGACGTGCGGGGATTTCCTGCGGCCGTTCAATGCCACGGCGGCGCATGACGAGCATCTGCGCATCCTGCTGTCACGGATGTACGAGTTCAACCGCGCATGGTTGCCGGTGCTGGATGGTGAGCAGGTGTTCCTGGGGGAGGTGACGCAGGAGTCGATTGCGGCCTACCTGAGCTCGGGCAGATCGCGGGGGGCCAAGACCAGTATTGTGTCGCCAGCCGAGGCAGTGACCTCCTGATAGAAAGCCGGGGGCGCTGTGCGCCCCTTTCGCGGCACAAGGCCGCTCCTACAGAGGAATGCGATCTCCTGTAGGAGCGGCCTTGTGCCGCGAAAGGACCGCAAAGCGGTCCCATTCAGAACCCTACACTGGCCTGCACATAGAACGTGCGCGGCTCACCCACATAGATGCCAGCGTTGTTGTCGCTGGAACGGGTGAAATACTGCTTGTCGAACAGGTTCTTCACCCCGGCGGCCAGCTTCAGGTTCGACAGCTGCGGCCCGAAGTCATACCCGCCGCGGGCATGCCAGGTCACGTACCCCGGAATATCGCCATACTGCCCGTCGGCACTCGGCTCGGTGATGTAGTTGCCATTGAAGCTGCCATTGGCGTTCATCCCGGTACCCGGCGCGCGCTGCTTGGATTGGGCGTAGGCGTCGAGGTTCCAGGTCCAGCGGTTGACGGCGTAACGCAGCCCAGCAGTGGCCACCTGGCGCGAGTAGAACGGCAGGTCGCGGCCCTTGAAGCCGGGAATCTCCCCTTCATAGGTGGCGCGGGTGTAGGTGTAGCCACCATTGACCGACAGCCCTTCCAGGCGTGGATCGAGCCCAGCCAGGTCGTAGCGCACCGAGGCCTCGAGGCCCTGGTGCTTGGTCGCCCCCAGGTTGGTCCAGCCGACATCGTTGCTGATGTACTGCAGTTCGTCGTCGAAGTCGATGTAGAACGCGGTCAACTCGCCCGCCCAATGGCCGTTGTCATAGCGGGTGCCGATCTCGTAGGTCTTGGCCTTCTCCGGCTCCAGGCCGTTGGCGGTGCTGTCGCCAACGCCTCCCTGGCCGAGCTGGAAGTACTGCAGGCTGCCGAACGAGGTCTCGTAGTTGGCGAACAGCTTCCAGGCGTCGGACAGGTGGTACATCACGCTCAGTGCCGGCAGCGGCTCGTTGCTGGTGATGCTGCGGTTCTTCTCCGGCACCGTGCGGTAGTTGGCATCCGGCACCGGGCGGTCGCGCCAGTCGGTGTTGATGTGCTCGAAGCGAATGCCCGGGGTGATGGTCCAATTGCCCACATCGATCTTGTCATCGATGTAGTAGGCGCTGGCCTCGGTGCCGCCGCTGCGGTCCTGGAACACGTGGCCGTCGGAAGTCGGGGTCACGGTGGGCACGTTGTCGATCAAGGCCAGGCGGCTGGACTGCTCTCGCATCGCTTCTTTCAGGTAGCGATAGCCGACGCTGACTTCCTGGGTGGTCGGGCCGACGAAGAAGATCCGCGACAGCCGCGGCTCGATGGCGAAGGTGTGGTAGTTGCGCGGGTAGAACGACAGGGTCTTCATGTCGCGGGCGGCGATGGCGCTGCCGCGGAAGCTGTCGGTGTAGTAGGTCAGCACCTCGAACTGGGTGGCGTCGTCGATCTGGCGCAGCCACTTGAACGACACATCCTTGCGTCGGCCGCTGAAGTAGTCGTAGTCGCGCAGCGACTGGTAAGGATTGTGGTCGTACTGGGCCTGGGTCAGGCCGCCAGGCATGTCGGCGCGCCCGTCGTAATAGTGGAAGTTGAGCCAGAACTCGTCGACGTCGGTCGGCGCCCAGTGGGTCTTGAGCATCACATCGTCGATGTCGTTGCCGTTGTTGCGCTCACGGTAGCCATTGCCGTTGACCCCGGTATACAGCAAGGCCACGCCCATGCCGTTGTCGGCGGTGCCACCGACGAAGGCCGACTCGGTGTGTTTCCAGCCACCATGACGCGAGGTTTCCATCGTGGTCGACAGCTCGCCGGTGGCCTTCTCGGGGATAGCTCGGGTGACGAAGTTGATCACCCCGCCGACGTTCTGCGGGCCATAGCGCACGGAGCCGGCGCCACGGACCACATCGATGCTGTCGAGGTTGCCCGAGGAGATCGGTGCCATCGACAGCTGTGGCTGGCCATAGGGTGCGAAGGCGGCCGGAATGCCATCGATCAGCACCGTGGAGCGCGGCGACAGGCGCGAGGTCAGGCCACGCACGCCAACGTTGAGTGACAGGTCGCTGCCACCGGTGCCGTTGGAGTCCTGCACCTGCACACCCGGTATGCCGCGCAGCACGTCGCGCACGTTCATCGCGCCCTGCTCCACCATGGCCTCGCGACGGATCACGGTACGCGCGCCGGGATGGTTCTGCACCACGCTCTGGTCGGCATCGCCGAGCCAGTCACCCACCACCTTGACGTCCGTGGGGGCCAGTTCCAGGCTGCCGCTGGTCATGGTCCCGGCACTTGCGGCCGGCTTGACCACCACGGTGTCGGCGGACTGCTCGAAGGTCAATCCGCTGCCCTGCAGCAGTTGTTGCAAGGCCTGCTCCGGCGCCAGGTCGCCGGACACCGCCGGGGCCTGCTTGCCGGCCACCAGTTCCGGGCTGAAGAACAGTTGCAGGTTGGACTGCTGGCCCAGTTGCTTCAAGGCACTGCCCAGAGGCTGGGCCGGGATCTGCAGGGTATCGGCGTAGCTGTGACCAGCGGCGACACTGACCGCCAGGGCCAGCGCCATTCGGCGCAGCGGGAGAAGGGGCTTATTGTTGTTCACGTCTTCGAGAGGTCCTGAGAGTCGGATAAACGCCAACTGCATGCAAATGTAAATGCTTGGCAGTTGCAGCTGGCGGGGAAGACGAACGAGCGGAAAAAAACCTGAATCTATTTCGCGATTATTTCGCTGGAGCCATCCGCGTGCTGGCGCACGGCCACCGGCAAGATGCTTGGCAAGGCCCGCAACAAGGCATCAGGATCATCCGCGCTGAAGGTGCTCGACAGGCGCAGGTTGGCCACCTTGCCCGGTGCCACGCGCAACGGCTGGGCACGGTAGCGCGAGACTTCGGCCACCACCTCGCCAAGCGTGGCGTTGTCGAACACCAGCTTGCCATGGCGCCAGGCGGTCAGGGCATTGGCATCGATGGCATAGGGCGCGGCGACCTTGCCCCGCGGGTCGATATGCGCGCCCTGCCCGGCCGTCAGTTGCGCCTGCGACGCACCGGCGCCCTGCACATGCACCGATCCCTGCTCCACCGCCACCCGGGTACTGTCCATATCCTGGCGCACATCGAAACGGGTACCGGTGACCGTCACCTCGCCCTGCGCGGTACTGACCACGAACGGCCGGCTTTGGTCATGGACAACGATGAACATCGCCTCGCCCCCCTTCAGCTGAACGTGGCGGCGACCTGCGGAGAACGACACCTGCAACTGCGTGGCGCTGTTGAGCTCCAGGTGCGAACCGTCCGGCAACTCGACCTGACGCCGCTCGCCCAACACCGTGCTCAGCGTGTCGTGGTAATTGAGTTGCTGGTACTGCCAACCGCTCCAGCCCAGCCCCAGCGCGGCCAGCGCGATACCGGCCGCCAAGGCCTGGCGCAACAGCCGGCGCCGTGGCAACTGGCGTACCGGCTCGGCCTGGCACAGGGCTGCCAGGCGCTGACGTGGAATGAAGTCGACCGCCCGCCACAGGCTCGCCAAGCGCTGGTATTCCTCGGCATGCCGCAGGTCCAGCGCCAGCCACTGCTCCAAGGCCACCTGCAAGGCGCGATCCTGCGGCGCGTCCTGGACCCGGGCGAACCATGCGGCCGCCTGCTCGCCCACGGCGTCGGGCACGTGCTGTTTCATCAATGGGGTCTCCTGACTCATCCGGCCGACACATCCAGGTGCTCACGCAGATGTCGGAGCGTGCGGATCATATACTTTTCGACCATGTTCTTGGTCAAACCCATGCGCTCGGCGATCTCTGCCTGGGTCAGGCCCTCCAGTTTCTGCCAGATGAACACCCGCCGGCAGTTCAGTGGCAACTCAGCCAGGGCCCGCTCGACCCTGTCGGCCAGCTCCAGGGCATGCACATAGGCCTCCGGGTCGTGCGCCCCGGCATCCTCGCTGAAGACCTGCTGCTCCAAGGCCTGGCGCCGGTCCTCGCGGCGATAGCCGTCCACCGCGATATTGCGTGCGGTCTGGTGCAGGTAGGCGCGGGGCTGCTCGACCTGCTCGCGCGGGTTTTCCAACACGCGGACGAAGGCATCGTGGGTGAGGTCCTCGGCCTGCTGACGACTGCGCAACTTGCGCGTCCAGGTGCCGATCAGCTCGTGGTAGTGGTCGAGGAAGCCTTTGTGTCCGGACACGTTCGGGGTCGTCAGGGAGGCAGATGAGGTCGCGAATAGTAATGTTTCTCATCAATACCGGCAATCGGCCCTTGCCCGAGCCGACCAAGGGCATTTTCCGGTGTTGGTAACAAAAAATTTATGGCTGATTGGAAAAAAAACCGCGCGTCCCGGCGTGGCCATAAATATGAACACTCCAGGGACCTTGGCGGGCGAGCCCGCAGCCACGGAAAAACGCTCGCCCCTGTGGGATAGGGCTTGCCGGCGAAGCGCTCGGCACGGTCCATTCCACAATTTTTTACGCTTGCCAGAGCCCGGGGAACATCTACCGGTCATATGGGTCGGTTACTCAGGTAACAGCTCATCGATCCACGGCGAAACCACCGGGTTTGCCTGTTGATCTTGCGGTTTTCACGCCCTAAAGTGCGCGCCGAACGTCCATGCTGGAAACGATCCATCCGGCTCAAGTACTGACGACGAGACAGCAAGGTCACCCGCCGCCCTTTACCGGCACGGTTGGCCTTTTTGCTTTCGGCGACATGCCTTGGGAAGTAGGCGAACCAAAGTGGGGATACGGAGGACGTTCAGTGTGCTGCCACTTACCTTTTCAGTTTGCCCATGGAGCCCTCGAGCATGTCGATCCAGGTCGAAGACTATTTCGCGCGTGACACCTTCCAGAAGATGAAGGCGTTCGCCGACAAGCAGGAAACCCCGTTCGTACTCATCGATACCCAGATGATCAGCCAGGCCTACGACGACCTGCGCGCCGGGTTCGAATTCGCCAAGGTCTACTACGCGGTCAAGGCCAACCCGGCGGTCGAGATCATCGACCTGCTCAAGGAAAAGGGCTCGAGCTTCGACATCGCCTCGATCTACGAACTGGACAAGGTGCTTGGCCGCGGCGTCAGCGCCGACCGTATCAGCTACGGCAACACCATCAAGAAGTCCAAGGACATCCGCTACTTCTACGACAAGGGCGTGCGCCTGTACGCCACCGACTCCGAAGCCGACCTGCGCAACATCGCCAAGGCCGCGCCGGGTTCGAAGGTCTATGTGCGCATCCTCACCGAAGGCTCGACCACTGCCGACTGGCCGCTGTCGCGCAAGTTCGGCTGCCAGACCGACATGGCCATGGACCTGCTGATCCTCGCCCGCGACCTGGGCCTGGTGCCCTACGGCCTTTCCTTCCACGTCGGCTCGCAACAGCGCGACATCAGCGTGTGGGACGCGGCCATCGCCAAGGTCAAAGTGATCTTCGAGCGCCTGAAGGAAGAAGACGGCATCGAGCTGAAGCTGATCAACATGGGCGGTGGCTTCCCGGCCAACTACATCACCCGCACCAACAGCCTCGAGACCTACGCCGAGGAAATCATCCGCTTCCTCAAGGAAGACTTCGGCGACGACCTGCCGGAAATCATCCTCGAGCCTGGCCGCTCGCTGATCGCCAACGCCGGCATCCTGGTCAGCGAAGTGGTGCTGGTCGCGCGCAAGTCGCGCACCGCCGTCGAGCGCTGGATCTACACCGACGTGGGCAAGTTCTCCGGCCTGATCGAAACCATGGACGAGGCGATCAAGTTCCCGATCTGGACCGAGAAGAAGGGTGAAACCGAGGAAGTGGTGATCGCCGGCCCAACCTGCGACAGCGCCGACATCATGTACGAAAACTACAAGTACGGCCTGCCGCTGAACCTGGCCATCGGTGACCGTCTGTACTGGTTGTCGACCGGTGCCTACACCACCAGCTACAGCGCGGTGGAGTTCAATGGCTTCCCGCCGTTGAAGGCCTACTACCTGTAATGCAAGACGGGGCCGCAAGGCCCCGTTTTCATAGGTGCCAGCAATCACCGGCGAGATCAGGCGTACCTGCCCGTCGCTTCAGCGCCGGCGGTATGCGCTGAGCGCGCTGACATGATTGAACTCGGGGACATCCGTATGCTCGATGTCCAGGCACATGATCAGCTTGTTCGACGCCCCTGCCTGTACGAATTGCTCCTCGTAGGACGGCCGGTTACGAATACCCAGGAACGTGCTGCCGACTGCTGCAATCGTAATTTTCTCGGAGCGGCCAGCAAGCGGAAGGCCGAGCGCCTGCCCATCGTTCCAAATACGCCAGCGCACAGGGTTCTTGGAAGTCGGGTAATAACCGACATAGCCATTGCGGCTGAGGTCCCAGGGGCTGAAATAGTCATCGCTGTCTTCGATCCTAACGGTTCTGATCACATACCCAGGATCTTTGCCTTCGTAATAGCCGAACCAGAAACGTTGCTGGTGCGCTACCGACCAATTGGAGCTCAATGTCAGCCAGTTGTTCTTGCGAACGCTGGCTCCGGTATCCCACTCAACCGAGTCGAGAATACCTTCTTTGCCGGGCATCATCGACGACAATCTGCCGATGAACGAGCGTGCTTGTACGTACTTCATTTGTAGTGCCTCTTCAGTCTGAAATCATGACGCAGGCACCAGGCCTGCAGCGCCATGTTCTCGAGAACCGAATCGCACGTGCAGAAGGTCAGGCTTCCTACAGGGGGTCGCTCGCTTTCAACGCCTGTGCATAGGCAAGCGCGTGAGTGGTCATCATCGGCCCCGCCGCCTGCAAGGACGCCAAGGCCGAACGCAGGAAGTTGCCATTGCCCGACAATCGCGCCTTGTCGAGCCACCGGCCCGCCGCCTCCAGCTCCCCCCGCTCGACCAGCACCATCGCCAGGCTGAACATTCCGCGAAAATCGCCGGACTCGGCGGAGCGCCGGTACCAGCGTAGCGCACGTGCCGGGCTGCAAGCAGTAGCGATACCCTGTTCAATGTAACGCCCGTAAAGGTTCATCGACTTGGCATGTCCCAGGTGCGCCGCCTTTTCGTAGCAGGCCAGCGCCTGGACCTGATCGGCCGGCAGTCCGCGCCCGGTGGCCAGCAGGTTGCCCAAGTTGTACATGCCCCAGTCCAGCCCGCTGTCGGCCGCTCGCGCGTAGTGAATGGCCGCCTGGGCCAGGTCCACCGCACCGCCCCAGCCATGCTCCAGACAGCGCCCTAGCATGTTGTGCGCCATGCCATTGCCCCCTTGGGCGGCAATCTGGAACCAGCGCCGGGCTACCTCGGCATCCTGCTCGATACCGCGCCCGTCGAGCAGGATCTGCCCCAACAGCAACTGTGCCTCGACCACGCCCTGCCCTGCCGCGGCGAGGATGGCCTGGGCGGCCTGGCCGGGGCTGTGTTCGAGCATGGCTTGTAACCCGGCCAGGTCCACCACCTCTTCACGACGCAACTGATAGGACATGACTCAGACCTCGGCCCAGCGGCGCAGCAGGTTGTGATAGGTACCGGTCAGCTGCAGCAGCGACGGGTGTTCGGGCACATCGGCAGTGAGCTGGCGAATGGCGTTGTCCATCTCGAACAGCAAGGTGCGCTGGCTGTCCTCGCGCACCAGGCTCTGGGTCCAGAAGAACGCCGCGTAGCGCGCCCCACGGGTAACCGGGTTGACCTTGTGCAGGCTGCTGCCGGGGTACAGCACCAGGTCGCCGGCAGCCAGCTTGACCTGCTGCACGCCATAGGTGTCCTGGATCACCAGCTCGCCGCCATCGTAGCTGTCAGGGTCGCTCAGGAACAGGGTCGAGGACAGGTCGGTACGCACCCGCTCGGCGCTGCCCTTGGGCTGGCGCAGGGCATTGTCGATATGAAAGTCGAAGCTGCCGCCCTCGCGGTAGCAGTTGACCAGCGGCGGGAACACCTTGTGCGGCAATGCCGCCGACATGAACAGCGGGTTGCGCCACAGGCGATCGATCAACGCGCCGCCGATTTCCTTGGCCAGCGCATGGCCCTCGGGCAGTTGCAGGTTGTGCTTGGCCTTGGCCGACTGATAGCCCGCGGTGACCTTGCCGTCGGCCCAGTCGGCCTGCTCCAGGGCCTGGCGAATGCGCAGGATTTCGTCGGCGTCGAACAGCCCGGGAATGTGAAGCAGCATGACAGCGGCACCTGATGCGCGAGGAGTGAGGCGGCAATGATATTGATTACCTTTTACGTAGGACAAGCCCCCGACATTGATCCACGACGTATGACACCTTAAAAACCGTAAGGTGAAATTGTAAAGAATGTAAATTTATAGCGAATGGTAACGCTTCTCAATTGTTCCTTACATTCGCTTACATTATCATCCGCGGCCTTCATACCTTGGGGAAGGTCCATCACCATGCGTCACGTGCCAACCGCTGTGAGTTCACCACGCCTGCTCGTTTCCGCCATTGGCATGGCAATCACCGCCACTTCCGCCTATGCCGCGGATCCCGCCGCCAGCAACGCCGTCACCCTCGACGCCACCAGCGTCAACGGCAAGGCCGAAGCGAACACCGAGTACAAGGTCGAAAAGGCCTCTTCGCAGAAATACACCGCACCGTTGGTGGACACTCCGCGCTCGGTCACCGTGGTCCCACAACAGGTACTCAAGGACACCGGCGCCGTGTCCCTGCAGGACGCCCTGCGCACCGTGCCCGGCATTACCTTTGGCGCGGGCGAAGGCGGCAACCCGCAAGGTGATCGCCCGTTCATTCGTGGTTTCGATGCCCAGGGCGACACCTTCCTGGACGGCGTCCGTGATACCGGCGCGCAGACCCGCGAAATCTTCGCCGTCGAATCCATCGAAGTCAGCAAGGGGCCAAACTCGGCGGTCGGCGGACGTGGTGGTGCCGGTGGTACCCTCAACCTGGTGAGCAAGGCGCCCAAACAGGAAGACTTCCTCAACGGCGGCTTCACCTACGGCTCGGACCAGACCCGTCGCTACACCCTCGACGTCAACCGCCAATTCCTCGACACGGCCGCGTTCCGCCTCAACCTGATGAGCCACGAGCAGAACGTCGCCGGTCGCGACTCGGTCAACTACGACCGCTGGGGTGTCGCGCCTTCGGTGACCTTCGGCCTCGGCACGCCGACCCGGGTCAACCTGAACTACTACCATATGGAAAGCGACGACCTGCCGGATTCGGGCATTCCATACGGCTACAAGATCGCCGGCGCGAGCGCCCCGCACAAGCACGACAAGCCCACCGACGGTGGTGACAGCGACAACTTCTATGGGTTGAAGGACCGCGACTTCCGCAAGACCCGCGCCGACATCAGCACCTTCGCCGTCGAGCACGACATCAACGACTCGATGACCATCAAGAATACCCTGCGCCACGGCAACACCAGCCAAGACTACGTCCTGACCCAGCCAGACGACAGCGCCCACAACGTCAGCCAGTTCGGCACCGTCTGGCGCCGGGCCAACTCGCGCATCAGCAACACCAGCACTACCACCAACCAGACCGACCTGTATGGTGACTTCCAGGCCCTGGGCTTCAAGCACAGCTACTCGACCGGTATCGAGTTCACCCGCGAAGACACCATGGTCAGCCGCTACAACGTCAACCCCAACAGCAAACTGACCTGCAATCCAGGCAGCGCGCCGACCTGTACCTCGCTGTCGAACCCGACGCCAAACGATCCGTGGACCGGCTCGATCACCCGCGACTACGCGACCGTGACCGACACCGAGTCCACCACCCGCGCCGCCTATGTGTTCGACACCATCGAGCTCGACCCACAGTGGCTGTTGAACCTCGGCACCCGCTACGATTCGTTCCGTACCAAGGCCGACAGCACCACCACCGGCAAGGCCACCAACGACACGAACTTCTGGAGCTGGCAAGCAGGCTTGGTATGGAAACCAGCTGAAAACGGCTCGATCTATGCGTCGTTCGCCACCTCGGCGACCCCGCCAGGCGGCGTGGTCGATGGTGTCGATACCAACCCATATACCCCGGGCAACAGCACAATCAAGAGCGACCTGGAACCAGAAACCACCAAGAACTATGAAATCGGCACCAAGTGGGACCTGTTCCACGACCGCCTGGCGCTGACCGCCGCGATCTTCCGCACCGAGAAAGAGAACACCCGCGTCCTGGTGGACAACGGCACCTACGCCAACTCGGGCACCACCCGCGTCGACGGTTTCGAACTGGGCGCCAGCGGCAAGATCACCGACAAGTGGCAAGTGTTCGCCGGTTACAGCTACCTCAAGAGCGAGGCCGTCGACCCAGGCCAGGCCGGTGACCGCAACGGCAAGCTGACCGGTGGCGCCAACCCGGCCAAAGGCAACGAACTGCCCAACACGCCGAAGAACAGCTTCAGCCTGTGGACCACCTACGCAGTCACCGATCGATTCACCCTCGGCGGCGGCGCGTTCTATGTCGACGAAGTCTGGGGTGACCTGAACAACACCGTCTACGTACCGTCCTACGTACGCTATGACGCCATGGCCGCCTACAAGCTGACCAAGAACATCGACCTGCAGCTGAACGTGCAAAACCTCACCAACGAGGTTTACTACGACAAGGCCTACGCCGCCCACTTCGCCAACCAGGCGGCAGGCCGCACGGCATTGCTGACCACCAGCTTCCACTTCTAAAGGCTGGCACCCAAGCCCCGTTCATCCCCATGAACGGGGCTTTCGCATATCAAGGCATAATGCACGCCGCGCACCAGGCGGCCAGACAAGGTAATCGATGTGGTGAAGAAGACGCTGTTCCAAGTGCACTGGTTCTTTGGCATCAGCGCCGGCCTGGTGCTGGCGCTGATGGGCATCACCGGGGCGATCTGGTCATTCCAGGAAGAGCTGCTGCGTGCGTTCAACGCCGAAGTGCTCAAGGTCGAGGTACGCCAGCAAGGCGTGCTGCCACCGGCCGAGCTGGTACGCCGGGTCGAGGCCGCCGAAGGTGACAAGGTGTCGATGCTCTGGGTCGACACCCGCGAAGGCAACGCCGCGCGGATCTTCTTCATGCCCGCGCCCGGCGAGCGCCGCGGCCAGCTGCGCTATGCCGACCCCTATACCGGCGAGCTCAAGGGCGAGGTCGCCGGGCTGGGATTCTTCAACCTCATGCTCAACCTGCACCGCTTCCTGGCCATGGGTGACAGCGGCCGGCAGATCACCGGCGCCTGCACGCTGATGCTGATCTTCTTCTGCCTGTCTGGCCTGTACCTGCGCTGGCCACGCCAGGCCTTGAACTGGCACGCCTGGCTGACCCTGGACTGGGCCAAGAAAGGTCGCGCCTTCAACTGGGACCTGCATGCGGTATTCGGCACCTGGTGCCTGCTGTTCTACCTGCTGTTCGCCTTGACCGGGCTGTTCTGGTCCTACGAGTGGTACCGCGAAGGCCTGAACCGCCTGCTGGCCGACCAGCCAGCCGCCGGGGCGCAGAAACGCGGTGAAGGCCGTGGCGGACGCCATGGGCCACCCAAGGCGGACAACAACGCGCCGCCGTTGCTGGTCGACTACGACGCCATCTGGGCCAACCTCAAGGAGGCCGCCGGCCCGAACCTTGCCAGCTATAACCTGCGCCTGCCGCCGGTTGGCGGCCAACCGGCGACCCTGTTCTACCTGTTGCAAGGCGCCGAGCATGAGCGGGCCTTCAACACCCTCACCCTTGATCCGGCCACCGGCGTGATCAAGCGCCACGAGCGCTATACCGACAAATCGTTCAAGGCCCAGTTGCTGCAGAGCGTCTACGCCCTGCACGTGGGCAGCTACTTCGGCCTGCCGGGGCGCATCATCGTCACCGTGGCCAGCCTGACCATGCCGTTGTTCTTCGTCACCGGCTGGCTGCTGTACCTCGACCGCCGCCGCAAGAAACGCCAGGTCCGTGCCGCCCGTGGCGCGGTGGGGAGCACGGCCAGCACTGGTGACAGCTGGTTGATCGGCTTCGCCAGCCAGAGCGGGCTGGCCGAGCAACTGGCCTGGCAGAGCGCCGGCCAGTTGCAGGCCGCAGGCTTGCCGGTCCAGGTGCGCCCACTGGCCGAACTGGGCGAGCCCGAGTTGCGCCAGGCCAAGCGCGCCTTGTTCGTGGTCAGCACCTTCGGCGACGGCGAAGCGCCGGACAGCGCTCGCGGCTTTGAACGCAAGGTGCTGGGCCAACCCTGGACGCTGGAACACCTCAACTACGCCCTGCTGGCCCTGGGCGACCGCCAGTATCCGCACTTCTGCGGCTTCGCCCGGCGGCTCCAGGCCTGGCTCGGCGAGCGCGGCGCCAGCAATGCCTTCAGCCCGGTGGAGGTGGACAACGCCGACCCCGCCGCGCTGCAACTGTGGCAACAAGAACTGGCGCAATTGACCGGAGCCCGCCCGGTCGCCGCCTGGCAACCGCCAAGCTTCGGCAACTGGCGCCTGGTGCGCCGCGACTTGCTGAACCCTGGCAGCCAGGGCGCCCCGGTATACCTGCTGGGCCTGCAAGCCGAAACACCCTGCACGTGGGATGCCGGTGACCTGATCGAGATCCTGCCACGCAACGGCCAGCCCCGTGTCGATGCCTTCCTGGCCGGCCTGGGCCTCGACCCAGGCAGCCCGGTGCGGCTCGAAGGTCTGCAGGAGACCCTGGCGCAGGCCCTGGCCACCCGCCAGTTGCCGGTCAGTCGCGAACACCTGGTCGGCCTGCACGCCCAGGCACTGGTCGATGCCCTGATCCCGCTGACCGCCCGTGAATATTCGATTGCCTCCATCGCCAGCGATGGCGTGCTGGAGCTGATCGTGCGCCAGGAGCGCCACGCCGATGGCAACCTGGGCCTGGGCTCCGGCTGGCTGACCGAGCACCTACCATTGGAAGGCAGTGTCAGCGCACGCTTGCGTCGCAATAGCGGCTTCCACTTGCCCGCCGAGTCGGCGCCCTTGGTGCTGATCGGCAATGGCACCGGCCTGGCTGGTCTGCGCAGCCTGCTCAAGGCGCGCATCGCTGCCGGCGAGCAGCGCAACTGGCTGCTGTTCGGCGAGCGCAACCGCGCCCACGACCTGCTGTGTGCTGACGAGTTGCACGGCTGGCTGGAAAGCGGCGATCTGCAACGACTGGACCTGGCGTTCTCGCGGGACCAGGCCGAGAAGGTCTATGTGCAGGATGTGCTGTTGCAGCAGGCCGCCGAGTTCAAGCGTTGGATCGAGGGCGGCGCGTGCGTGTATGTCTGCGGCAACCTGCAAGGGATGGCCGCTGGGGTGGATGCGGCGTTGCGGGGAATCCTCGGTGAAGCTGTCGTGCAGCAGCTGATCGAGGATGGGCGGTATCGGCGGGACGTGTATTGAACAGTCACATCCCCGGGGGCGCGTTGCGCCCCTTTCGCGGCACAAGGCCGCTCCTACATGGGGTTGCGATCTCCTGTAGGAGCGGCCTTGTGCCGCGAAAGTGCCTCATGACCTTCAATGCAATTCGAAGGTATCGGCATCCAGGTTGGCCGGGAAGCGCGCGCGGTACGCCGCCAGTTCCGCCGCGCGCAACACCACGGTGAACACACCGTCGGCCTCGCCCGCGCTCAACAAGCTCTCGCCCTGGAAGTCCAGCACCTGGCTGTCGCCTGAATAGGCGAAGCCCTTGCCGTCGGTGCCCACCCGGTTCACCGCCGCGACAAAACACAGGTTCTCGATCCCACGCGCCGGCAACAGCCGGTTCCAATGCAGGCGCCGCGCCGCCGGCCAGTTGGCGGTGTACAGCAGCAGGTCGGTGTCCTGGGCATCGCGGCTCCACACCGGGAAACGCAGGTCGTAGCAGATCAGCGGGCGGATACGCCATCCCTTGAGTTCGAACTGCACCTGGCGCTCGCCCGAGGTGTAGTGCTTGTGTTCGCCGGCCATGCGGAACAGGTGGCGCTTGTCGTAGTGCAGGACCTCGCCGTCCGGGCGAGCCCACAACAGGCGGTTGCGGTGGCTGCCATCGGCGGCCTGGATGATCACGCTGCCGGTGATCACCGCGTTGGCCTTCTTTGCCTGGGCCTTGAGCCACTTGTAGGTCGGGCCGTTTTCCGGCTCGGCAAGCTGCTCGGACTCCATCGAGAAGCCAGTGGTGAACATCTCCGGCAGGATCACCAGGTCAACCTCACCGGCCTGCGCGATCATTTCCTCGAAGTGCGCGTAGTTCGCTTCGCGGTCGTGCCAGGCCAGGGTGGTCTGCACCAGGGCGATTTTCAGGTTCGGTAGTTCGCTCAGATCGCGCATAGTCGTTCCGCCGCCTGTCGCAGCGTCTCCTCACGTTTGGCAAAGCACAGGCGTACCAGGCGTTGCTCGGGGATGGGTTGCTGGTAGAACACCGACACCGGGATGCTGGCCACGCCATGCTCGCGGGTCAGCCACAGGGCCATGTCGACATCGTTGAGGTCGGGGCGGATCTGTGAATAGTCGACCAGTTGGAAATAGGTACCCGGGGTGCGGGTGAAGGTGAAACGCGAGCCTTGCAGCAGGTCGCAGAACAAATCGCGCTTGGCCTGGTAGAAGCCCGGCAGCTCATCGATGTGCTCGGGGTGTTCGGCCATGAAGTCGGCCAGGGCGCACTGCAACGGCGTGACACCGCAGAAGTTGACGTACTGGTGCACCTTGCGCAGTTCTGCGGTCAAGGCCGGCGGGGCGACCACGTAGCCGGTCTTCCAGCCAGTAACGTGGTAGGTCTTGCCGAACGAACTGATGACGAATGCCCGTGCATAGAGCTGCGCGTGGGCCAGCACGCTGGCATGGCGCACGCCGTCGTAGATCAGGTGTTCGTACACTTCGTCGCTGACCAGGTAGATGTCGCGGTCGGCGATCAGCCTCGCCAGCTGGTCCAGGTCGTCGCGGCTGATCAGCGCGCCGCTGGGGTTGTGCGGCGAGTTGAGGATGACCATGCGCGTACGCGGGCTCAGCGCATCGCTGAAACGCTGCCAGTCGATACTGAAGCTGCCGTCGCGCAGCGGTACATGCACGCAGCGCCCGCCGGCCAGCTCCACCGAGGGTTCGTAGCTGTCGTAGCTGGGGTCGAAGACGATCACCTCGTCACCGGGGTGGATCACCGCCTGGATGGCGCAGAAGATCGCTTCGGTGGCGCCGGGGGTGATGGTGACTTCCTGATCGGCGTCCACCTGCGCGCCATACAACCGGGCGATCTTCGCCGCCACCTGCTGGCGCAGGGCCGGCAAGCCGGTCATGGGCGAATACTGGTTGTGCCCGGCGGCCACGTGGCGGCCAACGGCATCGAGCAAGGCCTGGGGGCCGTTGAAGTCAGGGAAGCCCTGGGAAAGGTTCAGCGCACCGGTCTGCATGGCCAGTTGCGACATGGTGGTGAAGATGGTCGTGCCGACGTTCGGCAGTTTGCTGCGGATCATGGAGCCCTCTTTCCTGGGGTTTGTCCGGCACGGGGGAGTCCGAGCATAGCGGATCGAGCAGTCAGGAAAAAGGTTGAAACAATAGGGGGATTGCGGTGGGTCAACTGACCACTTCGCGGGTAAACCCGCTCCCACAGGGACAGCGCCGTTCCTGTGGGAGCGGGTTTACCCGCGAATGGCCAGCAAGAATACTAGCGCTTGTCGCGGCGCTTCTTCTCGGCCTTCTTGTGGTGCGACATCAAGCGGCGCTTCTTGTTGACCTGGCGATCGGTGAGGGTGTTCTTCTTACCCTCGTAAGGGTTGTCACCGCCCTTGTACTCGATGCGGATCGGCGTGCCGACCAGCTTGAGCACCCGGCGATAGGTGTTCTCCAGGTAGCGCGAGTACGAGTTGGGGATCTTGTCGGTCTGGTTGCCATGGATCACGATCAGCGGCGGGTTGGCGCCACCGAGGTGGGCATAGCGCAGCTTGATCCGACGCCCGTTGACCAGCGGCGGCTGGTGCACGCTGATGGCGTCTTCGAGGATCTGTGTCAGGCGGCTGGTCGGCCAGCGGGTGACCGCCGACTTGAACGCGGCCTGCACCGACTTGTACAGGTGGCCCACGCCAGTGCCGTGCAGCGCCGAGATGAAGTGGATGTCGGCGAAGTCGACGAAGAACAGCCGGCGCTCCAGCTCGGTCTTCACGTAGTCGCGTTCACCCGACTCCATGCCATCCCACTTGTTCAGGGCGATGACCACGGCGCGGCCGGCGTCCAGGGCGAAGCCCAGCAGGTTGAGGTCGTGGTCGACCACGCCTTCGCGGGCGTCCATGACGAAGATCACCACGTTGGCGTCCTTGATCGCCTGCAGCGTCTTGACCACCGAGAACTTCTCGACTTCCTCGTGGATCTTGCCGCGCTTGCGCACGCCGGCGGTGTCGATGAAGGTGTACTTCTCGCCATCACGCTCGAACGGGATGTAGATACTGTCGCGGGTGGTGCCCGGCTGGTCGTACACCACCACGCGCTCTTCGCCGAGCATGCGGTTGACCAGGGTCGACTTGCCGACGTTGGGACGGCCGATGATGGCGATCTTGATGCCATCCTTTTCGCTTGGGCCAGGAATGCGCGTGGCTTCCTCGCCTTCGGCGACGTCCTCGTCGAGGGCTTCTTCCTCGGGGTCGCGAGGAATGTGGCCGAGCAACGACTCCATCAGGGCGTTGATGCCACGGCCCTGGGAACCGGCCACCGGGATGGCGTT
Source organism: Pseudomonas xantholysinigenes (assembly GCF_014268885.2). Lineage (NCBI taxonomy): Bacteria > Pseudomonadati > Pseudomonadota > Gammaproteobacteria > Pseudomonadales > Pseudomonadaceae > Pseudomonas > Pseudomonas xantholysinigenes. Next base: position 4,554,370 of record NZ_CP077095.1, read on the forward strand.
GCCCATGCCCAGCGGCGAGAACTCGGCGCGGGCGATATCAGGGTCGATGTTGTCGATCTTGTTGGCGACCAGCACCGCTTCCTTGTTCCGCTTGCGCAGGTGGTCGGCGATCATCTGGTCGGCGGCGGTCATGCCGGCGCGGGCATCGACCAGGAACAGCACGTAGTCGGCTTCCTCGATGGCCATCAGCGACTGCTCGGCCATCTTCTCGTCCATGCCCACTTCGTCACCGGTGATACCGCCAGTGTCGATGAGGATGTAGGAACGACCCTGCCAGGAGGCGTCGCCGTACTGGCGGTCACGGGTCAGGCCAGACAGGTCGCCGACGATCGCGTCGCGGGTCTTGGTCAGGCGGTTGAACATGGTGGATTTGCCGACGTTCGGCCGGCCCACCAGGGCGATTACGGGAACCATGCGGCTCTCCACTCTTGAATTCTTGAAAATGCAAAGGCCGCTGCAAGGCAGCGGCCGGTATTCGGGCGGCGCGTCGTGCGCCGCAGCCCGGGGCCGGTCAGAGCCCCAAGCTTAGCTTCAGCGGATGGTCAATGCCTCGAGCTTACCGCTGTTGCCGAAGACATAGATGGTGTCGCCGACCACCAGGGGCCGGGCGCGCAGGCCATCGCTGTCGATACGCTCACGACCGACGAAGCGGCCATCGACCTGGCTCAGCAGGTGCAGGTAACCCTCGAAGTCACCCACCGCCACGTAGCTGGAGAACACTTCCGGCGCCGACAGCTGACGGCGAGCCATGCTGTCGTTGCTCCACAGCGCGCTGGAGGAACGCTCATCGACACCCTCGACGGTGCCCGAAGCCAGGCTCACGTAGACGTTGCCGAAGCCCTGGGCGACGCCGACATAGCTGCTGGCATCGCGCTGCCAAAGCACTCGACCACTGTCCAGATCCAGGCCAGCGACGCGGCCTTGATAGGTGCTGACGTACAGGGTGCCACCGGACAGCAGCAGGCCGCCGTCGATGTCCACCACGCGGTCCAGCTCGGAACGGCCCTGCGGAATCGCCACACGGGCTTCCCACACCGGCACGCCGTTGCTGATGTCCACCGCCACTACCTTGCCGGTGGACAGGCCAGCGATAGCCAGACGGTTGGTCACCACAGGGGCGCCAGTACCGCGCAGGGTCAGTACCGCCGGGCTGTTCTCGTAGATCCAGCGACGATCGCCAGTGGCGGCGTCCAGGCCGATCAGGCGATCGTCCTGGGTCTGCACCACCACCACGTCGCCGTTGTTGGCCGGCGGCGCCAGCACTTCGCTGGTGACGCGGGAACGCCAGCGTTCCTCACCGGTGCTGGCGTCCAGGGCAACCACTTCACCTTTGAGGGTACCGAGCATGACCAGGCCATAGCCGACACCGACCGCGCCGGACACCGGCAGCTCCAGGTCCTGCTTCCACACCACGTCGCCGTTGATGCGGTTCAGTGCGAACACCTTGCCATTGACGTCGGCGGCGTAGATGCGGTCGTTCTCGATGGCCGGTACCAGGGTGTTGTAGGTTTCGCCCTGGCCGTCACCGATCGAACGGCTCCACTGCTTCTTCAGCACCACTTCCTCGGTGAACTTGGTCAGCTCGGCCGGGGGCAGTTCCTTCTTGCTGTTGCTGCTGCAACCCGCTGCCAGCACGGCGAGGGTGAGCACTGCTGCTGTTTTCCAACCCTTCACTTCAAGCGTCCCCTTTGGCCAGGTCATCCAGCTTCAGTTGCAGGCCACCGATCGCGGCGTCGTCGGACAGCGCGGCCTTGGCTTTTTCGTAGGCGCTGTGCGCATCGTCGACGCGGCCCAGCTGGACCAGCAGGTCGCCCTTGAGTTCTTCACGGCTGGCCTGGAAGGCCTTGTCGGTGTCACCGGCCAGCAGCTTGAGCGCGTCCTCGGCCTTGTCCTGGGCCGCGAGCACGCGGGCCAGGCGCTGGCGCGAGATCTCGCCCAGGGTGGCATCGGCCGGTTTGTCCATCACGCCCTTGAGCTCGCTGGCCGCGTCGTCCAGCTTGCCGCTCTCGACCGCGACCTTGGCCACGAACAGGCTGCCGTACTGGGCATAGGCGGTGCCGCCGAACTCGCTCTTGAGCTTGCCCGACAGTTCCGCGACCTTGGTCGCGTCAGGCTTGCCGTCCGGGGTCAGCGACGTCTCCAGCAGGGCCTGGTACAGCGCCGAGGCACCTTGCGACTGGTTGGCCTGGTACTTGTGCCAGGTCTGCCAGCCCATCACCACCACGCCGGCCAGCAAGGCACCGGTCAGCAGCGGCTTGCCGTTGCGGTTCCACCAGTCCTTGATCCCTGCCAGATCATCATCATCGGTACTCGACACCCCAATACTCCTTTTCGCCTATTCGCTTGTTGAACCGCGTTACGCTTGCGCGATCGCGGTTTCCAGGTGCTCAGCCAGAGCAGCCCAGGCAATGTTCTGTTGTTCGCCCTGGCCACGCAGGGGCTTGAGGCCGATCTCTTGCTTGGCCAGTTCGTCGTCGCCCAGGATCAGGGCGAACAGCGCGCCGCTCTTGTCGGCTTTCTTGAACTGGCTCTTGAAGCTGCCGCCACCGGCGTTGACCGCCAGGCGCAGGCCCGGCAGGCGATCGCGCAGGCTTTCGCTCAGGCGCAGGCCGGCCAGCTCAGCCGGCTCGCCGAAGGCGCACAGGTAGACATCGAGGGTACGGCTGAGCGACTCGGGCACCTTGCCCAGGGTCTCCAGCAGCAGGATCAGGCGCTCGATGCCCATGGCGAAACCAACGCCCGGGGTCGGCTTGCCGCCCATCTGCTCGACCAGGCCGTCATAGCGGCCACCGGCGCAGACGGTACCCTGGGCGCCGAGCTTGTCGGTGACCCACTCGAACACGGTCTTGCTGTAGTAGTCCAGGCCACGCACCAGCTTGGTGTTGATCACGAACGGAATGCCGGCGGCATCGAGGCGAGCCTTGAGGCCCTCGAAGTGCACGCGGGATTCTTCGTCCAGGTAGTCTTCCAGCTTCGGCGCGCCGACCAGCACCGCCTGGGTGTTCTGGTCCTTGCTGTCGAGGATGCGCAGCGGGTTGCTCTTCAGGCGGCGCTGGCTGTCTTCGTCCAGCTGCTCGAGGCGGGCGCTGAGGTAGTCGACCAGCGCGTCGCGGTAGCGCGCGCGGGCTTCGCTGGTGCCCAGGCTGTTGAGCTGCAGCTCGACCGCGTCCTGGATGCCGAGCAGGCCCCACAGGCGCCAGGTCAGCATGATCAGCTCGGCGTCGACGTCCGGGCCGTCGAGGTTGAACACCTCCACGCCGATCTGGTGGAACTGGCGGTAGCGGCCCTTTTGCGGGCGCTCGTGGCGGAACATCTGGCCGATGTACCAGAGCTTCTGCACCTGGCCGTTGCCGGTGATGCCGTGCTCGAGCACGGCACGCACGCAGGCGGCGGTACCTTCGGGACGCAGGGTCAGCGAATCGCCGTTGCGGTCCTCGAAGGTGTACATCTCTTTTTCGACGATGTCGGTGACTTCACCGATGGAGCGCTTGAACAGCTCGGTGAACTCGACGATCGGCGTGCGGATCTGGCTGTAGCCGTAGCTGTCCAGCAGGCCGGCCACGGTGCCCTCGAAGTAGCGCCACAGCGGCGACTGGTCGGGCAGGATGTCGTTCATGCCACGAATGGCTTGCAGCGATTTGCTCACGAATAGTCCTTACGAATCTGTGTCAGCCGCGGGCGATCAGCGCCGCGTCGGCCTCGGCCTTCTCGGCCGCTTTCTGGCGGATGAGCTTTTCCAGCTCATCGACCAGGTTGTCGTTGTTCAGCTTCTGCGACGGCTTGCCATCGATGTAGACCAGGTTCGGCGTGCCGCCGGTCAGGCCCACGTGCGACTCCTTGGCTTCGCCCGGGCCGTTGACCACGCAACCGATCACCGCCACGTCCAGCGGCACCAGCAGGTCTTCCAGGCGCCCTTCCAGCTCGTTCATGGTCTTGACCACATCGAAGTTCTGCCGCGAGCAGCTCGGGCAGGCGATGAAGTTGATGCCACGCGAACGCAGGTGCAGCGACTTGAGGATGTCGTAGCCGACCTTCACTTCCTCGACCGGGTCGGCCGCCAGCGAAATGCGAATGGTGTCGCCGATGCCTTCGGCCAGCAGCATACCGAGGCCGACGGCGGATTTCACCGTCCCCGAGCGCAGGCCACCGGCTTCGGTGATCCCCAGGTGCAGCGGCTGGATGATCTGCTTGGCCAGCAGGCGGTAGGCTTCGACGGCCATGAACACGTCGGAGGCCTTGACGCTGACCTTGAAGTCCTGGAAGTCGAGGCGATCGAGGTGCTCGACATGGCGCAGCGCCGACTCGACCAGCGCCGCCGGCGTAGGCTCGCCGTACTTCTTCTGCAGGTCCTTTTCCAGGGAGCCGGCGTTGACGCCGATACGGATCGGGATACCGCGGTCGCGGGCGGCATCGACCACCGCGCGCACACGGTCTTCACGGCCGATGTTGCCTGGGTTGATGCGCAGGCAATCGACGCCAAGCTCAGCCACGCGCAGGGCGATCTTGTAGTCGAAGTGGATGTCGGCGACCAGCGGCACGCTGACCAGCTGTTTGATACGGCCGAATGCCTCGGCGGCGTCCATGTCCGGCACCGAGACGCGAACGATGTCCACGCCGGCATCGACCAAGCGCTGGATCTGCGCCACGGTGGCGGCCACGTCGTTGGTGTCGGTGTTGGTCATGCTCTGCACCGCGATGGGCGCATCGCCGCCCACCGGTACATTGCCGACCCAGATTTTGCGGGATTCGCGACGTTTGATCGGAGATTCGCCGTGCATGACTTACTGTCCCAACTTCAGGCGAGCGGTTTCGCCACTGGTGAACGGGGCGACATCGACCGCCTGGCCGTTGTAGCTCACCTGGGCGCCGCGGGCGAAGCCCAGGCGCACCGCGAACGGTGGCTTGCCGGTCAGTTCCAGGCTGTCGCCCTTGCGCTTGATGGCGCTGAACAGCACCTTGCCGTTGCCGTCGGTGACCTGGGTCCAGCAATCGGCGGTGAACTGGATGTGTACATTGGCGCTACCGGCAGGCGCCGGGGCGGCCTCGCTGGCCGGGGCCGGGGCCGGGGCCGCGACCACGGGCGCAACGGGCGCTACCGGGACAACGGGTGCAGCAGGTGTGCTGGCGACAGCCGGGGCCGGGGCGCTGACGACCGGCGCTACCGGGGCAACCGGCGCGCTGCCGCCAGCCGCGGCGGCGGGCGCTGGCGCGGCCTCGGCCGGGGCGGTTTCGCTGCCGGCCGGCTGCAGTGGCAGGGCCTGTTCGTCGGTTTGCTGTCCCTCGCTCACGGCCTGGTCTTCCGGCTCGTCCAGCGGGTGAATCTGGGTGGTGCCGTCGGCGCTCTCGACCTCGACGTGCTCCAGGGCAATCTTGGCCAGGTCCTTGCCTCGCTGGCTGCTCTGGTCCTGCCACCAGAAGAAGCCACCGCCGACCACGGCCACCAGCAGCAACAGGCTGACCACCCGCAGAATATTGTGGGACAGGCGCACCGGCTCTTCGATACGGCCCAGCGCGTGCACTTCGCTGCCCTTGGCATGGGTCCCGGTGATCTGGTCGAAAGCCTCGACCAGCGGCGCCTGGTCCATGTCCATCAGCTTGGCGTAGGCGCGGATATAGCCACGGGCGAAGGTATGCCCCGGCAGCTTGTCGAAGGCGCCGTTTTCCAGGTTGTTCAGCGAAGTTACCGTGAGGTTGAGCTTTCGAGCGACCTCGGCCTGGCTCCAGTCCCGCTTCTCGCGGGCCTGGCGCAGGACGTCACCGGGGTTCTGACCAGTCGCTGCTGCTACTTCGGTGTGCGCGGCTTTCATCGTTGCTCCGACAGGTATTGCTGATATTCCGGCGTACCGGGATAAAGTCGTTGTAATTGCTGGCCCAACCGGGCCGCGGTGCCCTGTTCGTCGAGGGCGCGGGCCAGGCGACTGCCCAGCAGCAGGCTACGGGCGTTCTGGTCGCTCAGCTGGCTGAATCGATCGTAGTAGTCCCGGGCCGGCACATAATGCCTGTTTTCGTAGGACAACTCAGCCATTTCGAGCAAAGCCTTCGGTTGCCGCTGATTGAGCCGAAGGGCCTTTTCCAGATAGTCGCGCGCTTGCCCTGCCTGCCCCAGCTTCAGGGCGGTCAGCCCCAGGTTCTCGTAGACCCGGGACCGCTCAGGATACAGGGTATCGGCGCCAGCCTGACGAAAGTTCGCCTGGGCTTCAGCGAAACGGCCCTGAGCATATAGGAAACTGCCGTAATTGTTGCGGATTCGTGTGTCATTCGGGCGGGCGGCCAGGGCCTTCTGGAAGTGCTGGTCGGCCAATGCCGGCTCGCCTTCGGCCTGGAATACCAGCGCCAGGGCGGCGTGTGCATCGGCATCGCGGCCATCGAGGGCCAGGGCCTTGCCCAACGGCGCCTTGGCCTGCTCGGTCAAACCTTGTTGCAAATACCCCAGCCCCAGTTGCACGTACGCCCTGCCCGCATCCTCGCGCCCCTGGCGGCTGGCCAGGGGATCGCCCGCGCCGCCGGACACGCAGCCGGCCAGCAGCGAAAGCGTCAGGATCGACAGCGCGGCGCGCAAGGTCATGGGCAAGTGCTCGTCAGGTGCGCGCGGCGTTGTCTTGCGACTCGTCGGCGGCCAATTGGCGCACGGCGATGTAACGCTCGCTGCGGCGGGTACGGTCGTTGACCTGCCCGACCAACTGACCACAGGCGGCGTCGATGTCGTCACCGCGGGTGGTGCGGGTGGTGACGTTGAAACCACCGTGGTGCAGCAGGTCCTGGAAACGCCGGATGGCGTTGTTGCTCGGGCGCTCGTAGCCCGAATGCGGGAACGGGTTGAACGGGATCAGGTTGATCTTGCACGGCACATCGCGCAGCAGTTCGATCATTTGCGCAGCGTGCTCGGGCTGGTCGTTGACGTCCTTGAGCAGGGTGTACTCGATGGTCAGCACACGCTTGCCGCCCAGGGTGGACATGTAGCCCATGCACGATTCCAGCAGCATCTTCAGCGGGTACTTCTTGTTGATCGGCACCAGCTGGTTGCGCAGTTCGTCGTTCGGCGCGTGCAGCGACAAGGCCAGCGACACATCGATGTGCTTGGCCAGTTCGTCGATCATCGGCACCACGCCCGAGGTGGACAGGGTGACGCGGCGCTTGGAAATGCCATAACCCAGATCTTCCATCATGATCTTCATGGCGGCGATGACATTGTCGAAATTCAGCAGGGGTTCGCCCATGCCCATCATGACCACGTTGGTAATCGCGCGGTCGATCTTGGCCGGGACAGTCCCGAAGGATTTGTTGGCAAGCCACACCTGGCCGATCACTTCGGCGGCGGTGAGGTTGCTGTTGAAGCCTTGCTTGCCGGTGGAGCAGAAGCTGCAATCCAGGGCACAGCCGGCTTGCGACGACACGCACAGGGTGCCGCGATCGTCGGTGGGGATGTAGACGGTCTCGACGCAGCTGCCGGAGGCAACGCGGACCACCCACTTGCGGGTACCGTCGGCGGAAATGTCTTCACTGACCACCTCCGGACCACGAATCTCGGCAACGGCCTCGAGCTTTTCGCGCAAGACCTTGCCGACATTGGTCATGGCGGCGAAATCATCGACGCCATAGTGGTGAATCCATTTCATCACCTGACCGGCACGGAAGCGTTTCTCCCCGATTGAGTCGAAAAACTGTTCCATTTCCGCCAGGGTCAGCCCCAGCAGGTTGATCTTGCCAGTAGATGTCGTCATGGATTCACCCTCACCCGTAAGCTTTCGCTTAGCGAGTGGTTACCTCGGTAGCAGCGAAGAAGTAAGCGATTTCGCGAGCAGCGGCGGCTTCGGAGTCCGAACCGTGAACGGCGTTGGCGTCGATCGACTCGGCGAAGTCAGCACGGATGGTGCCTGGAGCAGCTTCTTTAGGGTTGGTGGCGCCCATCAGCTCACGGTTCAGAGCGATGGCGTTTTCGCCTTCCAGAACCTGAACGACAACCGGACCGGAAGTCATGAAGGCAACCAGGTCACCGAAGAAACCACGAGCGCTGTGCTCGGCGTAGAAGCCTTCGGCTTCGGCTTTGGACAGTTGCTTGATTTTCGAGGCAACGATTTTCAGGCCGGCTTCTTCGAAGCGAGTGGTGATCTTGCCGATGACGTTTTTGGCGACGGCGTCAGGCTTGATGATCGAGAAAGTACGTTGAACAGCCATGGAAAACTCCAGAATATTGAGTGTTGCGAAAAATTAAACCCGCGAATTATACGCGGGTTCCAGGGGATTGCCTAACCTGCAGCGTGCGCTCAGTCGGCTTCTTCGATCCAGGCCGCCTGGATGGCCTCCAGCACTTTCTCACCGCCGCGTGACGGATCGTCGCTGAACTCTGGCAGGGCCAGCACCCAGCGGTGCAGATCGACGAAATTCACGTAACGAGGATCGACCTCAGGCTTGCTTTCCGCAAGCTGGATGGCGATCTCAAGTACATCAATCCATTTCAGGCTCATGGGGCAAACCTCAGTGCGGCGCTTCGGCGGCGTGGTTGAGCGAGTACTTGGGGATCTCGATGGTCAGGTCTTCGTCGCCGACGATCACCTGGCAGGCCAGGCGCGACTGCGCTTCCAGGCCCCACGCCTTGTCCAGCATGTCTTCCTCGAGCTCATCGGCCTCTTCGAGCGAATCGAAGCCCTCACGCACGATGCAGTGGCAGGTAGTGCAGGCGCACACGCCACCACAGGCGCTTTCCATTTCGATGTGATGCTCGTGGGCCAGCTCCAGGATATTGGTGCCCGGTTCCACTTCAACCACCAGCCCATCCGGGCAGAACTTCTCGTGCGGCAGGAAAATCACCTGGGGCATCGGTTACTCCTCGATCTCATTCAGGTTGCGCCCGGCCAGTGCGGCTTTGACCGTCGAATCAAGGCGACGGGCGGCAAATGCATCGGTCACCTGCGACAGGCGCTTGGTCTGTTGTTCGATGGCGGCGCCATCGGTGCCGGTGAGCAAATCACGCAATTCTTGCATCTGGAACGCGATAGCCTCGCGCTCGTCACTGCTGAGCAGGCGCTCGCCATCGGCGTCCAGGGCGCCCTGCACGGCTTCGAGCAGGCGCTCGGCGTCGACCTGGTGCTCGCGCAGCTGGCGGGCGTGCTTGTCGGAGCCTGCGTGCTCGAAGGAGTCCTTGAGCATGCGCGCGATCTCGCCGTCGGTCAGGCCGTAGGACGGCTTGACCTGGATGCTCGACTCCACGCCCGACCCCAGTTCGCGGGCCGCGACGCTGAGCAGGCCATCGGCGTCGACCTGGAAGGTCACGCGGATCTTCGCAGCGCCCGCCACCATGGCCGGGATGCCGCGCAGCTCGAAGCGCGCCAGCGAACGGCAATCGCTGATCAGCTCGCGCTCGCCTTGCAGCACGTGGATCATCATGGCCGACTGGCCATCTTTATACGTGGTGAATTCCTGGGCACGGGCCACCGGAATCGTGGTGTTGCGCGGGATCACCTTCTCCATCAGCCCGCCCATGGTCTCGAGACCGAGCGACAGCGGGATGACGTCGAGCAGCAGCAGCTCGCCACCCTCGCGGCGATTGCCGGCCAGGGTGTCGGCCTGGATGGCGGCGCCGATGGCAACTACCTGGTCCGGGTCGATCGAGGTCAGCGGGGTGCGGCCAAACAGCGTGCCGACGGCTTCACGCACACGCGGCACGCGGGTCGAACCACCGACCATCACCACCGCGCCGACGTCCTCCAGCTCGATGCCGCTGTCGCGCACGGCGCGGCGGCAAGCTTTGAGGCTGCGGGCGATCATGGGTTCGATCATGGCTTCGAAAGCGCTACGGGTCAGTTCGCCCTGCCAGGCGCCATGCTGGACGCTGACCGCGTCACGGTCGGTCAAGGCTTCCTTGGCGGCGCAAGCGGTCTGCAGCAGCAGGCGCTGGGTGGCGGGGTCGAGGTCGGCGGACAAACCGGCCTGCTCGATGATCCAGCCAGCGATCGCGTGGTCGAAGTCATCCCCACCCAGGGCCGTGTCGCCGCCGGTGGCCAGCACTTCGAAGACACCTGCGGTCAGGCGCAGGATGGAAATATCGAAGGTGCCGCCGCCCAGGTCGAAAATCGCCACCACGCCTTCGGCATCCTGGTCCAGGCCATAGGCTACGGCCGCCGCGGTCGGTTCGTTGAGCAACCGCAGGACATTGAGGCCGGCCAGCTTGGCGGCATCCTTGGTGGCCTGGCGTTGAGCGTCGTCGAAATAAGCAGGCACGGTGATCACCGCACCGACCAGCTCGCCACCGAGGGTTTGCTCGGCACGCTGACGCAGCACCTTGAGAATGTCGGCCGACACCTCCACCGGGCTCTTCGGCCCCTGGACAGTGTCGATGAACGGCATGTGCGACTCGCCACCGACAAACCGGTACGGCAGCTGCTCGCCCAGTTGCTTGACGTCCGCCAGGCCACGCCCCATCAGGCGCTTGACCGAGAGAATGCTGTTGAGCGGGTCGCTGGGCGCGGCCTCGCGCGCAGCCAGGCCGACTTCGATGGCGCCGTCGAGATAGCGCACGGCGGACGGCAGTATGACGTTGCCCTGGGCATCGGGCAGCGGTTCGCTGCGCCCGCTGCGCACGGCGGCGACGAGAGAATTGGTGGTGCCCAGGTCGATGCCCACCGCCAGGCGGCGCTGGTGCGGCTGGGGGCTCTGACCGGGTTCGGCGATCTGCAGTAGGGCCATGCTTATCTGAGTACCTTAGGCGTCATCACGGGCGACGCCGGGGTTAATCGTCGAGGCGCTCTTCGAGTTGGCGCACTTCTTGGGCGAGCTTGTCGAGGAACTGCATGCGGCGCATCAGGCGCTCGGCCTGGTCGCGCTCGGCAGCCACGTCCCAGCAGGCGGCGAAATCCTCGTTGAGCGTGTCCTGGGCGGCCTTGAGGCGCTTCTTGAACACGGCGACACCGTCGAGATCGGCTTCGTCCTGCAGCTCTTCGAGCTCTTCGCGCCACTGCATCTGCTGCAGCAGGAAGTCCGGGTCATGCACCGTGACTTCCTGGGGCACTTCGTGGCCACCGATGGCCAACAGGTAGCGAGCCCGGCGCGGGGCGCTGCGTAAGGTCTGGTAGGCGTCGTTGAGGGCCGCCGACTTTTCCAGGGCGACGCGTTGCTCGCGCTCGGAAGCATCGGCGAAGCGGTCCGGATGGACCTCGCGGGCCAGCTCGCGATAACGCGCGGCCAACTGGTCGAGGTCCAGGCGGAAACCCGGCTGCAGGTCAAACAAGGCGAAATGACAAAGAGTACCCACAGCCAGCCTCAGACGTTGAAGCTTTCGCCGCAGCCACACTCACCGCGCACGTTGGGGTTGTTGAACTTGAAGCCTTCGTTCAACCCTTCCTTGACGAAGTCCAGCTCGGTGCCATCGAGGTACACCAGGCTTTTCGGGTCGATGATGACCTTCACGCCATGGTTCTCGAACACCTGGTCCTCTGCGGCCAGCTCGTCGACGAACTCCAGGACGTAGGCCAGGCCCGAGCAGCCGGTGGTGCGCACGCCCAGGCGAATGCCCTCACCCTTGCCGCGCCCGTCGAGGGAGCGGCGAATGTGGTTGGCGGCGGCTTCTGTCATGCTGATAGCCATCGGAACTCCTTACCTTGCGTCAGTCGACTCAGATCAAGCCTTTCTTCTGCTTGTAATCGCGAACAGCGGCCTTGATGGCATCTTCGGCGAGTACCGAGCAGTGGATCTTGACCGGCGGCAACGCCAGCTCTTCAGCCAGCTGGGTGTTCTTGATGGTCTCGGCTTCGTCCAGGGTCTTGCCCTTCATCCACTCGGTGGCCAGGGAGCTGGAAGCGATGGCCGAACCGCAGCCGTAGGTCTTGAACTTGGCGTCTTCGATGATGCCTTGCTCGTTGACCTTGATCTGCAGACGCATCACGTCGCCACACGCCGGAGCGCCGACCATGCCGGTCCCGACATCCGGGTCCTCGGCATTCATCTTGCCGACGTTGCGTGGGTTTTCGTAGTGGTCGATGACCTTTTCACTGTATGCCATGGTGCAATTCCTTCCTCATCAGGGAGCCGCTCTTGCCGGCGACTGCTTAGTGGGCGGCCCACTCGATCTTGGAGATGTCGACGCCGTCTTTGTACATGTCCCACAGCGGCGACAATTCACGCAGCTTGTTGACCGCCTTGCAGACTTCCTGCGCGGCGTAGTCGACTTCTTCTTCGGTGGTGAAGCGGCCGAAGGAGAAGCGGATCGAGCTGTGCGCCAGTTCGTCGTTGCGGCCCAGGGCGCGCAGGACGTAGGACGGCTCGAGCGAAGCGGAGGTACAGGCCGAACCCGACGACACGGCGATGTCTTTCAGCGACATCAGCAGCGACTCGCCTTCGACGTAGTTGAAGCTCAGGTTCAGGTTGTGCGGTACGCGCTGGGTCTGGCTGCCGTTGACGTACAGCTCTTCGAGGTCCGAGACCTGCTTGAAGAAGCGGTCGCTCAGGGCCTTGATACGCACGTTCTCGGCGGCCATTTCCTGCTTGGCGATGGCGAAGGCCTCGCCCATGCCGACGATCTGGTGGGTCGGCAGGGTGCCCGAACGCATGCCGCGCTCATGGCCACCGCCGTGGATGATGGCTTCCAGGCGCACCCGCGGCTTGCGGCTGACGTACAGCGCGCCGATACCTTTGGGGCCGTAGACCTTGTGCGCCGAGAACGACATCAGGTCGACCTTGAGCTTCTGCACATCGATCTCGACCTTGCCGGCCGACTGGGCGGCGTCGACATGGAACAGCACGCCGCGCGAACGGGTCAGTTCACCGATTGCGGCGATGTCGTTGATCGAGCCGACTTCGTTGTTCACGTGCATCAGCGAGACCAGGATGGTGTCGTCACGCAGGACGGCCTCGACCATGGCCGGGGTGACGATGCCGTCTTCGCCCGGTTCCAGATAGGTCACTTCGAAACCTTCACGCTCGAGCTGGCGAGCGGTATCCAGGACCGCCTTGTGCTCGATCTTGGAGGTGATGATGTGCTTGCCCTTGGTCTGATAGAAGTGCGCCACGCCTTTCAGGGCGAGGTTGTCGGACTCGGTGGCACCGCTGGTCCAGACGATCTCGCGTGGGTCGGCGTTGATCAGCTCGGCCACCTGGCGGCGACCGTTCTCCACCGCTTCCTCGGCCTTCCAGCCGAACACGTGGGAACGCGAGGCCGGGTTACCGAAGTTCCCGTCGACCAGCAGGCACTCGGCCATTTTCTGGGCAACGCGCGGGTCGACCGGGGTGGTCGCGGAGTAATCGAGGTAGATCGGCAACTTCATTGAGTATCTCCTATCAGGCGGTGGCGTCGCTCATCGCTGCTATCAGTCGACGGCGGACGTCTCAATCTTGTCCAGCTGGGCGGTACGGCCTGCGACGCGACGCAGGTCCTGGCGCTGGGCGACTTCCTGCACCTCGCGGCGCATGACGAGGTCGGCCAGGCTGATGCCACTGAGGAATTCATGGATCTGCTGGCTGAGATCGCACCACAGGTGGTGGGTCAGGCAGGTATCACCGGCATGGCAGTCCCCCAGGCCCTGGCAACGGGTGGCATCGACCGATTCGTTGACCGCATCGATGACCTGGGCCACCTGGATGGTTTCCATGCCTCGCGACAGCTGGTAGCCGCCGCCCGGGCCGCGAACGCTGGAAACCAGGCTGCTGCGGCGCAGCTTGGCGAACAGCTGCTCCAGATAAGAGAGGGAAATGCCCTGGCGCTCGGAAATATCGGCCAGAGACACCGGCCCATGCTGCGCGTGCAACGCCAGGTCAAGCATGGCAGTCACGGCGTATCGGCCTTTGGTAGTCAGTCGCATGGCGTATGGGTACCACGGGAGTTACAGGATGTGTGCGAGTATGCGATTCCCGAGCATTTAAGTCAACTATTAGACCTAGTGCTTTAGTCGGGTATGCATGCGGGAGGCGGGCGCGAGTGTAGCAGACAAGGGGCGCGAGCACACGCCCCTTGTGTCGGGCCGGCGTAATCAATGCGACTGAGTGTCGCCCTGCTTCGCCTCGGCACAGGCTTCGGCGAAGTCATCGGCGGGCAACGCCGGCAGCTCCTTGGCGCAGTAGTCACTGCCCATCCGGGTCAACGCGCCACACATGCCCTCCAGGCGCTCGTCGACGGCCTGCAAGTGATCGAGCATCTGGCCGATGGCGCGGGCCACCGGGTCAGGCATGTCGCCACTGACACCGTAGGCGTCGAAGCCGATCTTCTCGGCCATGGCCTTGCGCTTGGCCTCGACCGCGTCATCCTCGCTCTTGACGATGATCCGCCCGGGAATGCCCACCGCGGTGGCGCCGGCCGGCACGGCCTTGGTGACCACGGCGTTGGAACCGATCTTGGCCCCTGCCCCCACAGTGAACGGCCCCAGCACCTTGGCGCCGGCACCGACCACCACGCCGTTTTCCAGGGTCGGATGGCGCTTGCCTTTGTTCCAACTGGTGCCGCCCAGGGTCACGCCCTGATACAGGGTCACGTCGTCGCCGATCTCGGCGGTCTCGCCGATGACGATACCCATGCCGTGGTCGATGAAGAAGCGCCGGCCAATGGTCGCGCCCGGATGGATCTCGATGCCGGTCAGCCAGCGACCGAAGTTCGACACCAGCCGCGCCAGCCACTTGAGATCACGCTTCCACAGCGCATTACCGAGGCGGTGCAGCCAGATCGCGTGCATGCCGGGGTAGCAGGTCAGCACCTCGAAGGCGTTGCGCGCCGCTGGGTCGCGATGGAAAACGCTCTGGATATCTTCACGCAGACGCTCGAACATCTTTCAGTCCTTCCGTTTATGCGGCTCGCCCCGTGCGACTTTCTGGGTCTCGGTGAGGATGCCGCGCAAAATGCTCATTTCCGAACGATTGACCGCGCTGCGCCCGTAGAGCCGGCGCAGGCGCGGCATCAAGTGCTTGGGCTTTTCCGGGTCGAGGAAGCCGATGTCCACCAGGGTCTTTTCCAGGTGTTCGTAGAACAGCTCCATTTCGTCCATGGTTGCCGGCTCGTTGCTGCGCAACGAGTTGGCATCGAACTTCTCGACTTTCGACGGCGCGCCTTCTGCCGCCAGCCAGGCCATGCGCACCTCGTAGGAGAGCACCTGGACCGCCGCGGCAAGGTTCAGCGAGCTGAAGTCGGGGTTCGAGGGAATGTGCACGTGGAAGTGACATCGCTGCAGTTCTTCGTTGGTCAGGCCGGCGTGCTCGCGCCCGAACACCAGGGCGATCTCCTCGCCGCCACGGGCGTGCTCCACGGCCTTGGCCCCGCACTCGCGCGGGTCGATCAGTGGCCAGGGGATGCTGCGCTCGCGGGCGCTGGTGCCCATTACCAAGCTGCAACCGACCAGCGCGTCTTCGAGGCTGTCGACCACCTGGGCATTGGCCAGGATGTCGTCGGCGCCCGAGGCGCGCGCGGTGGCATCGCCAGACGGAAACTCTTTCGGCTGTACCAGCACCAGGCGCGACAGGCCCATGTTTTTCATGGCACGCGCAGCGCCGCCGATATTGCCGGGGTGGCTGGTATTGACCAGAACAACACGAATATTCTGCAACAAGGTGTTGAGCTCACGGAGTAAGGGATAAAGGGGCAAACGATCTTACAGAAGCGACGGACGTAACGCCACGAAAGCGCATCTGACCCTTCTGCCGTCGTGGATTTCTGATAGACTATGCGGCTTTCCTCTTTAACATCCCAGGTGAAACGCCCATGCAGCCTATGCTGAATATCGCCCTGCGCGCCGCTCGCAGCGCCAGTGAACTGATTTTCCGCTCCATCGAACGCCTGGATAGCATCAAAGTCGACGAAAAGCAGGCCAAGGACTACGTCTCCGAGGTCGATCGCGCCGCCGAGAAGGTCATCGTCGAGGCCCTGCGCAAGGCCTATCCGAACCACTCCATCCAGGGTGAAGAGACCGGCCTGCACGCCGGTTCCGGTGAAGAAGGCAAGGACTACCTGTGGATCATCGACCCGCTCGATGGCACCACCAACTTCCTGCGTGGCGTTCCTCACTTTGCGGTCAGCATCGCCTGCAAATATCGCGGTCGCCTCGAGCACGCGGTGATCGTCGATCCGGTTCGCCAGGAAGAATTCACCGCCAGCCGTGGCCGTGGCGCCCAGGTCAATGGCCGCCGTATCCGCGTCAGTTCGCGTACCAGCCTCGACGGCGCCCTGCTGGGCACCGGCTTCCCGTTCCGCGACAGCCAGATGGCCGACCTGGACAACTACCTCGGCATGTTCCGCGCCCTGACCGGCCAGACCGCCGGCATCCGCCGTGCCGGCTCCGCCAGCCTGGACCTGGCCTACGTCGCCGCCGGCCGATTCGACGCCTTCTGGGAGTCGGGCCTGTCGGAGTGGGACATGGCTGCGGGCGTGCTGCTGATCCAGGAAGCAGGCGGCCTGGTGAGCGACTTCAACGGCGGCCACGACCACCTCGAGAAGGGCCACATCGTTGCCGGCAACATCAAGTGCTTCAAGGCCGTGCTGACTGCCATCCAGCCGCACCTGCCGGAGCACATGAAGCGCTAAGCGCCGATTGCGAACACAAAAAAAGCACCTCCCGAGGTGCTTTTTTTGTGCCTGCAATCCAGCCAGGAATGCGATCCCCTGTAGGAGCGACCTTGTGTCGCGAAAGGGCTGCAAAGCAGCCCCAGGGGTTTCAGGTAGAGCGAAGATCCTGGGGGCGCTTCGCACCCCTTTCGCGACACAAGGCCGCTCCTACAGAAAAGCAGCCTGCAAAAGGCTCACTGCCCCGGCTGATTCTGGCTCAGTACCAGCTTGCCATTCTTGTCCAACGGAATGGTCGAACCCGGATCCCGGTCCATCTTCACCTTGCCCACCTGGTCACCGATGGAATAGGTCACGTTGTACCCCACTACCTTCTCGCTCAGGTCATTGACCGTGTTGCAGCGCGTCTGGGTGGTGGTGTAGGTGTCACGCTCCTGCATGTACTCCTGGGCCTTGTTGCCCGCATAACCACCACCGACCGCACCGGCCACCGTGGCGATCTTCTTGCCGGTACCGCCGCCGATCTGGTTGCCCAGCAGGCCGCCAGCGAGGGCACCAACCACGGTGCCGGCGATCTGGTGCTGGTCCTTGACCGGCGCCTGGCGCGTCACGGCCACGTCCTTGCACACCTGGCGCGGCGTCTTGATGGTTTCCTTGATCGGCTGCACGTCAGTGACCTGGGCGTATTCAGGCCCCTTGTTGACCAAGCTGTAGGTCGCCACAGCACCTCCGGCGGTTACACCGACAGCACCCAGTACCGCACCCACCAGCATTGATTTGTTCACGCGAACCTCCTAGTCATACCCGCGGGGTCTTGGCCCGCCTTCTCCCTGCCTTGGAGCAAAAAAAAAGGCGCGAGTTCAACACTCGCGCCTTTCTTTGCGCCGGGCGGCGCAGGACGAAGCCTTACGGACGCTCGTCCACGCCCTCGTTCTTCACCGGCGGGATCAGGTCTTCGCTGTTCAGGTTCAGCCAGATCAGCACCACGTTGGCGATGTAGATCGACGAGTAGGTACCCGCCATGACGCCGATGAACAGCGCCAGGGAGAAGCCGAACAGGTTGTCGCCGCCGAAGAACAGCAACGCGGCGATCGCCAGCAGGGTCGATACCGAAGTGGCGACCGTACGCAGCAGGGTCTGGGTGGTCGAGATGTTGATGTTCTCGATCAGCGAGGCCTTGCGCATCACGCGGAAGTTCTCGCGCACCCGGTCGAACACGACGATGGTGTCGTTGAGCGAGTAACCAATGATCGCCAGTACCGCCGCGAGTACGGTGAGGTCGAAGGTGATCTGGAAGAACGACAGGATGCCCAGGGTCACCACCACGTCGTGGATCAGCGAGATGATCGCGCCCACGGCGAACTTCCACTGGAAGCGGAAGGCCAGGTAGATGAGGATGCCGCCCAGGGCCAGGAGCATGCCGAGGCCGCCCTGGTCGCGCAGCTCTTCACCCACCTGCGGGCCGACGAACTCGACGCGCTTGACCGTAGCTGGGTTGTCGCCGCCGATCTTTTGCAGCGCTGCGGCGACCTTGTTGCCCAGCTGCGCGTCATCACCCGGCATGCGCACCAGCAGGTCGGTGGTGGCGCCAAAGCTTTGCACCACGGCATCGTGGAAGCCGGAGCCGACCAGCTCGGTACGCACCTTTTCCAGGTCCGCCGGGCGCTCGTAGGTGAGCTCGATCAGCGTGCCGCCGGTGAAGTCCAGACCGAAGTTCAGGCCCTTGTGCCACCAGCTGAACAGCGCCAGCACGGTCAGCAGCACGGTGATGGCGAACGCGACATTGCGCACGCCCATGAAGTTGATGGTTTTCATCGCAGCTCCCTCAAACCCACAGCTTCTTGATGTCACGCCCGCCGCAGGTCAGGTTGACCAGTGCGCGGGTCACCATGACGGCGGTGAACATCGAGGTGAAAATCCCGAGGGACATGGTGACCGCGAAGCCCTTGACCGGGCCGGTACCCATGGCGAACAGGATACCGCCGACCAGCAGGGTGGTCAGGTTGGCGTCGACGATCGCCGAGTAGGCACGGTTGAAGCCTTCGTGGATGGCGCGCTGCACCGACATGCCGGCGGCGATCTCTTCGCGGATACGCGAGAAGATCAGCACGTTGGCGTCCACCGCCATGCCCATGGTCAACACGATACCGGCGATACCCGGCAGGGTCAGGGTAGCGCCCAGCAGCGACATCAGCGCCAGCAGCAGGACCATGTTGCCCGCCAGGGCGATGGTCGCCAGCACACCGAAGGCGCGATAGATGGCGATGATGAACAGCGAGACGAACAGCATGCCCCACAGGGACGCATCGATACCCTTGGTGATGTTGTCGGCACCCAGGCTTGGGCCGATGGTACGTTCTTCGGCGAAGTACATCGGCGCGGCCAGGCCACCAGCACGCAGCAGCAGGGCCAGTTCGGACGACTCACCCTGGCCGTTCAGGCCGGTGATGCGGAACTGGCTGCCCAGCGGCGACTGGATGGTCGCCAGGCTGATGATCTTCTTCTCTTCCTGGAAGGTCTGCACCGCGACTTCTTTCTCGACACCGTCGACGGTCTGCTTCTGGTAGCGGGTGACCGGCTTCTGCTCGATGAAGATCACCGCCATGCTGCGCCCGACGTTGCTGCGGGTGGCGCGGCTCATCAGCTCGCCGCCGTGGCCGTCGAGGCGAATGTTCACCTGCGGGCGACCGTGCTCGTCGAAGCTGGCCTGGGCGTCGGTCACCTGGTCACCAGTGATGATCAGGCCGCGCTCGACCGCGGCGGAGCGGCCGCCTTCGCGGAACTCGAACACCTCGGTGGTGGCCTTGGAGGCACCCGGCTCGGCGCCGAAGCGGAACTCCAGGTTGGCGGTCTTGCCGAGGATACGCTTGGCCTCGGCGGTGTCCTGCACGCCCGGCAGCTCGACCACGATGCGGTTGGCGCCCTGGCGCTGGACCAGCGGCTCGGCCACGCCCAGCTCGTTCACACGGTTGCGAACGGTGGTCAGGTTCTGCTTGATGGAGTATTCGCGGATTTCGGCGACCTTGGCCTGGGTCAGGGCCAGGCGCAGCACAGCAAGTTCGCTGCGCTCGGTGGTGGTCAGGTCGAAATCATTGAAATTCTTGCGGATCAGGCTGCGGGCCTGCTCGCGGGTCGCATCGTCGGCGAAGCCCAGCATGATGCCGCCGTCCTGCTGGGGCAGGCTGCGGTAGCGGACGCGCTCTTTGCGCAGCAAGGTCTTGACCTCGCCTTCGTAGACTTTCATGCGCGCGGTCATGGCCTTGTCCATGTCCACTTCCAGCAGGAAGTGCACGCCACCGGACAGGTCCAGGCCGAGCTTCATCGGGCTGGCACCCAGGTTGCGCAGCCACTGCGGGGTGGTCTGGGCCAGGTTCAGGGCCACGACATAGTCGTCGCCGAGGGCCTTGCGCGCCACATCCTTGGCTGGCAGCTGGTCTTCCTGGTTGGTCAGGCGCACCAGGGCACTGCCCTTCTCGCCCAGGCTGCCGCCCTTGACGGTGATGCCGGCATCGCCCAGCGCCTTGGTGACGCGGTCGAGGTCGGCCTGGCTGACATGCAGGGCGGAACTGGCGCCGCTGATCTGCACCGCCGGATCATCCGGGTAGAGGTTGGGTGCGGAATAAATGAAGCCGACCGCCAGTACCACCACGATCAGCAGGTATTTCCACAGAGGGTATTTGTTCAGCATCACGCCGCCCGTTCAAGACGCGGGGCGCTTTGCGCGCCCCGACTGGAAAAATGAAACCGGTAACTCAGATAGCCTTGAGCGTACCTTTTGGCAGGGTCGCGGCAACGGCGCCCTTCTGGAACTTCAGTTCGACATTGTCGGACACTTCCAGCACCACGAAGTCATCGGCGACCTTGACGATCTTGCCGGCGATGCCGCCGTTGGTAACCACTTCGTCACCTTTTTGCAGGTTGCTCAGCAGGTTTTTCTGCTCTTTGGCACGCTTGGCCTGCGGGCGCCAGATCATCAGGTAGAAGATGACCAGGAAACCGACCAGGAAAATCCACTCGAAGCCGGTACCGGCTGGGCCGGCGGCTGGGGCTGCTGCGTCCGCGTAAGCGGCGGGGATCAAGAAGCTCATTGGGCACTCCTAATGCTAATTTTCTAATAATGGATGCGAACAGTCAGTCCAAGGGCGGCACAGGCAGCCCGCGCTTGGCGTAGAAGGCGTCGACAAAGGCGGCCAATTTACCTTGTTGGATAGCTTCGCGTAAACCGGCCATCAAGCGCTGGTAATGGCGCAAGTTGTGGATGGTATTCAGCATGCTGCTCAGCATTTCGCCGCACTTGTCCAGATGGTGCAGATAAGCGCGGGAGAAGTTGCTGCAGGTATAGCAATCGCAGGTCGGATCCAGCGGCGATTCATCGTGGCGATGGAAGGCGTTGCGGATCTTGATCACCCCTGTATCGACGAACAGGTGGCCGTTGCGCGCATTGCGGGTAGGCATCACGCAGTCGAACATGTCGACGCCGCGGCGCACACCCTCTACAAGATCTTCCGGCTTGCCTACCCCCATAAGGTAACGAGGTTTGTCAGCGGGCATTTGCGCCGGCAGGTAGTCCAGCACCTTGATCATCTCGTGCTTGGGCTCGCCCACCGACAGGCCGCCGATGGCCAGGCCGTCGAAGTCGATGTTGACCAGCGCTTCCAGCGAGCGCATGCGCAGGTCCTGGTACATACCGCCCTGGACGATACCGAACAGCGCCGCGGTGTTGTCGCCGTGGGCATTCTTCGAACGCTGGGCCCAGCGCAGCGACAGCTCCATCGAGGTGCGCGCCACGTCGTGCTCAGCCGGATACGGCGTGCACTCGTCGAAGATCATCACGATGTCCGAGCCCAGGTCGCGCTGGACCTGCATGGACTCTTCCGGGCCCATGAACACTTTAGAGCCATCCACCGGCGAGGCGAAAGTCACGCCCTCCTCCTTGATCTTGCGCATGGCGCCCAGGCTGAACACCTGGAAACCACCGGAATCGGTGAGGATAGGGCCTTTCCATTGCATGAAGTCGTGCAGGCCGTTGTGTTTCTTGATGACCTCGGTGCCTGGGCGCAGCCACAGGTGGAAGGTGTTGCCGAGGATGATCTCGGCGCCGATGGCCTCGATATCGCGCGGCAGCATGCCCTTAACCGTGCCGTAGGTGCCCACCGGCATGAAGGCCGGGGTCTCGACGGTGCCACGGGGGAAGGTCAGGCGGCCACGACGGGCCTTGCCGTCGGTGGCCAGCAGTTCGAACGACATTCGACAGGTGCGACTCATGCTTGATCCTCTGGGCCGCGTGGCGCCGGATTGCGGGTGATGAACATGGCATCACCGTAACTGAAGAAGCGGTAACCGTGCTCGACCGCCGCCGCGTAGGCAGCCATGGTCTCGGGGTAACCGGCGAAGGCCGAGACCAGCATCAGCAGCGTGGACTCCGGCAGGTGGAAATTGGTGACCAGGCAATCGACCACATGGAACGGCCGGCCCGGGAAGATGAAGATATCGGTATCGCCACTGAAGGCCTTGAGCTCGCCATCGCGCGCCGCGCTTTCCAGCGAGCGCACGCTGGTGGTGCCCACGGCGATGACCCGCCCGCCCCGGGCGCGACAGGCTTGCACCGCGTCGACCACGTCCTGGCTCACTTCGAGCCACTCTTTATGCATGGTGTGGTCTTCGATCTTGTCGACCCGCACCGGCTGGAAGGTGCCCGCGCCCACGTGCAGGGTGACGAAGGCCCGCTCGACGCCCTTGGCGGCGATCTTCTCCAGCAGCGACTCATCGAAGTGCAGCCCGGCAGTGGGCGCGGCGACCGCGCCGGCGCGCTCGGCGTAGACGGTCTGGTAGCGCTCGCGGTCGGCGCCCTCGTCGGGGCGGTCGATGTACGGCGGCAGCGGCATGTGGCCAACGCGCTCGAGCAGCGGCAGCACTTCTTCGTTGAAGCGCAGCTCGAACAGCGTCTCGTGGCGAGCGACCATCTCGGCCTCGCCACCGCCGTCGATGAGGATCTGCGCGCCCTCTTTCGGCGCCTTGCTGGCGCGCACATGGGCCAGCACGCGATGGCTGTCGAGCACCCGCTCGACCAGCACTTCCAGCTTGCCGCCGGAGGCTTTCTGGCCGAACAGCCGCGCCGGGATCACCCGGGTGTTGTTGAACACCATCAGGTCGCCGGGGCGCAGGTAGTCGAGCAGGTCGGTGAACTGCTTGTGGGCCAGCTCGCCGCTGGGGCCGTCGAGCACGAGCAGGCGGCTGCCGTGACGCTCGGCCAGGGGGTGGCGGGCGATGAGGGAGTCTGGAAGTTCGAAGGAGAAATCGGCGACGCGCATGATGATGTTCGGTTCGACAGGGCCGGGAAGTTTAGCCCAATGCATGAAAATTGACCATGAAAGCCGATTGACCGACTTGGGCGACCTCTCTATACTGCGGCGCCACAAGCCCTGATGGCGGAATTGGTAGACGCGGCGGATTCAAAATCCGTTTTCGAAAGGAGTGGGAGTTCGAGTCTCCCTCGGGGCACCAAGATCCAGAAAAAACCGACCTTATGGTCGGTTTTTTTGTGCCTGGGATTTGCTACCAAATCTACCGCGATGGGGTGTTGCCCAACCCAGCTCAATGGAGCTCAAATAGAGCCCATACAGCTCACCGCACAATGTTTGCGAAGGTAGTCAGCCAATGAAATTGCACAACCGCCCCGTCGCGAGTGCCGATATTCCTGCCCTTTGCTGCTTTCCACACGGCCCAGACGAACTGTTCTACATGTTCCCCAAGGCCACCTACCCCCTAACCCCCGCACAACTGAACGACGCCATCGCCCAGCGCAGCGGCTCGACGGTGGTCGAGGCCGATGGCGTGCTCGTAGGCTTCGCCAACTTCTACAAAGCCGAACACGGCGGCATCTGCGCGCTCGGCAACGTGGTGGTGGCACCGGCGGCACGGGGCAAGGGCGTGGCGCGTTACCTGGTGCAAAGCATGATCGCCTTGGCCCGTGACCAGTTCGCCGCGCGAGAGGTGTGGGTGTCTTGCTTCAATCACAACACCGCAGGGTTGCTGCTTTATCCACAGCTGGGCTTTGTGCCGTTCGCGATCGAAGAGCGGCGAGCACCGGATGGCAGCCGGGTGGCACTGGTGCAAATGAAGCAAAGTTGGAACGAATAACCCTGTGGGAGCAACTGTCTTGCTCAACTGCTAAAGCTAGCGCGGTCGCTGTGGGAGCGGCTTCAGCCGCGAACACCGGCACAGCCGGTGCCAGACACTGCGTCGCTTGCTTCGCGGGCGAGCCCGCTCCCACAGAGATCGCGCCAGATTGCGCAATATCAGCCAGACAGTTGCTCCCACAGAGACTGCGTCACGCCCACAGCAGCCCCAAGCCCCATCAAGCCCTCACATACCGCTGGCGCAGCACGTCGCTGAAGGCATCCACCACCAACACCAACACCAACATGGCGATGATCACCGTGCTGGCCTGGGCCTCCTGGAACAGGCTCAGGGTGGTGTAGAGCATCTGCCCCAAGCCACCCGCACCTACAAAACCGAGCACGCTGGCCATGCGGATGTTGTTCTCCCAGCGGTACAGGCTGTAGGCCAGCAGCTGCGGCCACAGGTTGGGCAAGGTGCCGAAACAGAACGCCGCCACCTGGCTGCCGCCCTGCAGGCGAATCGCCGCCGCCGGCTCCGGCGGGGCGTTTTCCAAGGCCTCGGCGAACAGGCGACCGAGCACCCCGGCGGTATGCAGCGCCAAGGCCAGCGTGCCGGCGTTGGGCCCAAGCCCGGCAGCGAGCACGGTCAATGCCGCCCACACCAGCTCGGGAATCGCCCGCAGCGCATTGAGCAACAAGCGCGCCGCCCCTTGCAGCGGCCAACCGAATCGGCCGGCCGCCGGCAGTGCCAGCAACATGCCCAGCAGCATCGCCAGCAAGGTGCCAAGCCCGGACATCGCCAGGGTCTCCAGCGCGCCCCGGCCCACCGCGCGCAGGTGCTCGAGTGATAGGTCCGGTTGCAGGAAGCGCCCCGCGTACTCGGCCATCTGCCCCAGCCCGCCATCGCCGACCACGGCATGCAGGTCCAGCTCCAGGTAGGCGAACGAGGCCACCACCGCCACGACGATGCCCAGCAGCACCAGCAAGTTGATTGCCCGGTTCATGCCAGCCTCCCACGCAGGAAGCGGCTGAGCAGATCAGCCAGCACCACCAGCAGCAGGAACGCCAGCAGCATGCTCGCCACCTGGTCGCCGGCGAACATGCGCATCGACAGGTCGATCTGTTGCCCCAGGCCACCGGCACCGACGAAGCCCATCACCACCGAGGCGCGCACCGCGCATTCCCAGCGGTAGACGGTGTACGACACCACCTCGGCCGCGGCATTGGGCAGGATGCCGTAGCAGAAGGCCGCCAAGCGGCCGCTGCCGGCCTGCAGCAAGGCATGGGCCGGGCGTTGGTCGACTGACTCGAAGATTTCCGCATAGACCTTGCCGAGCATGCCGCTGTAGGTGATGGCGATGGCCAGCACCCCTGCAGTCGGGCCCAGGCCCACGGCACGGACGAACAGCAACGCCCAGACAATCTCCGGCACGCTACGCAAGAACACCAGCAAGCCGCGCACCGGCAAGCGCACGGCGCGCGACCAGAACCCCGGGCGCCCGCCGCGCGAGGCGGCGCGCAGCGACAGGGCGCGGCTGGCCAGCAGGCTGGCCGGCACCGCCAGCAGCAGTGCCAGGGCCATGCCGGCAGTGGCCACGGCCAAGGTCTGCAAGGTGGCCTGCCACAGCAGGCCAAGGAAGTCGTGATCGTGAGCCGGCGGCCAGAAACCACTGACGAAACCGGCCATCTGCTGACGGTTATCCGCCTGCAACAACACACCGGGGTTCAGTTCGCTCAATTGCAAGCCGGGCCACAGCAACGCCAGGCACAGCAAGGTCAACAACAGGCGAGGTAACGCTGCTGGGTCGCGGGCATCGGCACTCAGCATCGCGGGATCTGCACCGTCAGGGTCGCGCCGGCGCTGACCGGCGCAGCCAACTGTTCATTGGCGTACAGCGCATCCAGCAAGCTTTCGCTCACCGCGTCAGCCGGGCAATCGAAGACCACCTGCCCTTCGCGGATACCAATAATGCGGGGGAAGTGCGCCAACGCCAGCTCCACCGCGTGCAGGCTGGCGACCAGGGTCACGCCGTGGGCCTGGGCATGGCGGTTGAGCAGTGCCAGGCTGTGCTCGGCCAGCACCGGGTCCATCGCCGAGACCGGCTCGTCGGCCAGCAGCACCTGCGGGCGCTGGTACAGCGCCCGGGCGATGCCGACTCGCTGCAACTGGCCGCCGGACAACTGCCCGCACTGGACGAACAGCTTGTCCGCCAGCCCCAGTTCGGCAAGGGCCTGGCGCGCGCCCGGCACATCACTTGGGTGCAGCAGGTTGAGCAACCCGCGCAGGGTGCCCCATTGCCCCAGGCGCCCGGCCAGCACCGCCGTCACCACCCGCTGACGCGGCGGCAAGGGCGGCGCCTGGTGCACCAGTGCCACCCGTGCCCGCAAGCGTTGCCGCGCAGATGCCGACAACGCCCAGGGCTGGGCGTCGAGCAGCGTCAGTTGCCCGGCGCTGGGTTGCACGGCGGTGGCCATCAGGTGCAGCAGGCTCGACTTGCCCGCCCCGGACGGGCCGATGATTGCCACCCGCTCACCCTGGTCGATCCGCAGGTCAACGGTGTTCAGGGCCTGGACCTGGCCGTGGCGCAGGCTGGCCCCTTGCAGACGAATAGTCACTTGAGCAGGCCGGCCTCACGCGCGGCTTGCTCGGTGCCCTGGTAGTTCTCGGGCTGGGTCTCGATGAAGCGGCTGGCGGCCTGCAGGTCGAGGATCGCCTTGTCGGCAGGCTTGGCCGGGTCCAGGGCGAGGAACGCCTGCTTGATCTTGTCTTTGAGCGCCGGGTCCATATTGCCGCGCACGGTCCAGTTGTAGTCGTAGTAGGTCGGCGTGGTGGCGAACACCTTGACCTTGCTGGTATCGACCTTGCCGGCATCGACCAGCTTCTGCCACACGCTGGCGTTGAGCACGCCGGCATCGACCTTGCCTGCCTGCACCCAGGCCACGGTGGCATCGTGGGCGCCGGAATAGGCGACGCGGCTGAAGTAGCTCTCGGGCTTGATGTTGTCTTGCTTCAACATGAAGTAGCGCGGCATCAGGCTGCCGGAGGTGGACGAGATCGAGCCGAAGGCGAAGGTCTTGCCCTTGAGGTCGGCCAGGCTCTTCACGTCCGGGTTGGCGGTGATGAACTTGGAGGTGAACTGGGCGTCCTGCTCACGCTGCACCAGCGGCGTCGCGGTCGGGTCTTTCAGGTGCACCTGGACGAAGGTGAAACCGCCGAGCCAGGCCATGTCCAGACGGTTGCTGGCCAGCGACTCGACCACTGCCGGATAGTCGGCCACCGGCACGAACTGCACCTTCATGCCCAACTGCTGCTCGAGGTATTCACCCAACGGCTTGAACTTGCGCAGCAGCTCGGTCGGCGCTTCGTCGGGAATGGCGCTGACGCGCAGTACCTCGGCAGCCTGGGCGAAAACGGCGCAGCAGGACAGCGCGAGGCCGGCAGCAAGTGCCAGGGGGCGTTTGAACATGGGGGTTCTCCGGTTCAATAGCGGGGAAGGTGCGGCAAGACGCCGACGGAGTGGAATTATAAGAGGCGCAGGCGCAAAGGTCAGCTTTGCTACAATCGCCCATCACGAAAATCCGAGGTGCGTATGAGCGAGCCGATTCGTCTGACCCAGTACAGCCACGGCGCTGGCTGTGGCTGCAAGATTTCCCCCAAGGTGCTGGATGTGATCCTCGCCGAGAGCGGCACCCAGGCCCTGGACCCGAAACTCTGGGTCGGCAACGCCTCGCGCGACGACGCCGCGGTCTATGCCCTGGACGACGAACGCGGCGTGGTCTCGACCACCGACTTCTTCATGCCCATCGTCGATGACCCGTACGACTTCGGCCGCATCGCCGCCACCAACGCCATCAGCGACATCTACGCCATGGGCGGCGATCCGCTGATGGCCATCGCCATCCTCGGCTGGCCCGTCAACCTGCTGCCGCCGGAAGTGGCCCGCGAAGTGATCCGTGGTGGCCGCGCGGTGTGCGCCGAAGCCGGCATTCCGCTGGCCGGCGGCCACTCCATCGACGCCCCCGAGCCGATCTTCGGCCTGGCCGTCACCGGCGTGGTCAGCAAGCGCCACCTCAAGCGCAACGACACCGCCCGTGTCGGCTGCAAGCTGTACCTGACCAAGCCGCTGGGCATCGGCATTCTCACCACCGCCGAGAAGAAGGCCAAGCTGCGCGAGCAGGACCAGGGCCTGGCCCGTGACTGGATGTGCACCCTCAACACCCCGGGCAGCCGCTTCGGCAAGCTCGATGGCGTGCTGGCGATGACCGACGTCACCGGTTTCGGCCTGCTCGGCCACCTGGTCGAAGTCGCCGAAGGCAGCGGCCTGACCGCGCGCTTGCAGTTCGACGCCGTGCCACGCCTGTCCAGCGTCGACTACTACCTGGCCGAGGGCTGCATTCCCGGCGGGACCCTGCGCAACTACGAAAGCTATGGGCACAAGATCGGGGCCCTGAGCGACGACCAGAAGCACCTGCTGTGCGACCCGCAGACCAGCGGTGGCCTGCTGGTGGCGGTCAGCCCCGAAGGTGAGGCCGAGTTCCTCGCCGTGGCCCGGGAACTGGGCCTGGACCTGGCGCCCATCGGCGCGCTGGTCGAGCGACAGAGCCACGCGGTCGAGGTGATCTGATGCGCCCCGACTGCACCGAGCTGAAACAGCTGTTCCTCGACGATGTGCCGCTTATGGACATGCGCGCCCCAATCGAGTTTGCCAAAGGCGCCTTCCCCGGCGTGGTCAACCTGCCGCTGATGACCGACCAGGAGCGGCAGAAGGTCGGTACCTGCTACAAGCAGCAGGGCCAGGCCGCCGCCATCGCCCTGGGCCACCAACTGGTCAACGGCGTGCTCAAGCAGCAACGCCTGGACGCCTGGGCGGCCTTCGCCCAGGCCCACCCCGAAGGCTACCTGTACTGCTTCCGTGGCGGCCTGCGTTCGCAGATCGTCCAGGGCTGGCTCAAGGAAGCCGGCATCCAGTACCCGAAAGTCGTCGGCGGCTACAAGGCCATGCGTACCCTGCTACTGGAAACCACCCAGCAAGCCGTCGAGCAGTGCGACTTCGTGCTGGTGGGTGGGCTCACCGGCACCGGCAAGACCGACGTGCTGCACCAGCTGGACAACGTGCTCGACCTCGAAGGCCATGCCAACCACCGTGGCTCCAGCTTCGGCAAACGTGCCACGGCGCAGCCGGCGCAGATCGACTTCGAGAACACCCTGGCCATCGATGTGCTGAAAAAGCGCGACCGTGGGATAGAGCAGTTCGTGCTCGAGGACGAAGGACGCATCGTCGGCAGTTGCTCGGTGCCGCTGGAGCTGTACCAGGGCATGCAGCAGTACCCGCTGGTATGGCTGGAAGACAGCTTCGCCAACCGCGTGGAACGCATCCTGCGCGACTACGTGATCAACCTGTGCGCCGAATTCGTAGCGGTAAATGGCGAGGAAGATGGCCGTCGGCTGTTCGCCGAGCGCATGCGCCAGAGCATGGCCAATATCCACAAGCGCCTCGGCGGCGAGCGCTTCCAGCGCCTGTCCGAGCTGCTGGGGCAAGCCCTGGACGAGCAACTGCGCAGTGGCGATGTAAGCCTGCACCGGAGCTGGATCGAAGGCTTGCTCAAGGAGTACTACGACCCGATGTACGCCTACCAGCGCGAAGCCAAGTCGAGCCGTATCGAGTTTGCCGGCGATGGCGTGGAGGTGCGCGAGTACCTCAAGGCCCGGGCCAAACGCCAACAGCGCAGCGCATGACGGTCACTGCCCCGGGCTGAGAATTCGCTCCAGCTCGGCGGCGCGGTCCTTGCTCATGTCCATTTCGCACATCGCCCCTTCGATACGGTAGATGCTGCCGTTGCTCAGCTTGCCGTGGAACGCGCAGTTGCCGTCGCGGTACTTCATCCAGGTGCGTTGCACCTCGCGCAGGTCTTTCTGCTGCTGGGCGTCGAGCTTGGCCATCAACTGCTTGTACACCCGGTTGAGACGGTCATCCTGCAACTTGGTCTCGGCCTGGATGCAGGCGCCCATGGCCAAGGTACTGGAGGCCTTGTCCATGCACTGGGTGTAGGTGGACGAATAGTCGTCGGCCTGGGCGCAGGCCATCGCCAGCAAGGCACCGGCGCCGAGCAGATAGTGCTTGAACATGGGCATTCCTTTATTGGGTGATCGCGGCACAGCCTAGCACCTTGCCGCGCTTTCATTCACGCACAAGGCGGCGATCTGCGCGCGCAACCAGCGGTGCCCAGCGTCGCCATCGCGGCGTGGGTGCCAGGCCTGGGCGAAGGCAAAAGGCGCAATGGCCAAGGGCGGCGAAAACTGGCGCAAGGCTGGGTCCAGGCGCGCGCCGGCCAGGCTGCGGCGGGCGACGGTGAGGATCAGGTCGGTGCCGACGATCACGCCCTGGGCCACGCCCCAATGGGGCAGGGTCAAGGCGATACGGCGACGCTCGCCCAAGGCGCCAAGGGCCAGGTCGATCTCATTGTCGATACCCGCCCGCACCGCCACCAGCACGTGGGGCCGGGCCAACCACTGGGGCAAGTCCAGCCCGCCGCGCGCCGGCAGGCTGGCACGGTCGGCCAGGCAGACGAAAGACTCCTCGAACAGCACCTGCTGGGCCATTTCTCCCGGTAACTCCGGGAACACGCCCAGCGCCAGGTCCGCTTCGCCATCGATCAGCTGCCCGAGCATCGCCTCGCGGCTGCCCTGCGCCACCACCACATCGATGCCCGGCGCCTCGCGGCGCAGCAGGCGCATCAGCGCCGGCAGCACCACCCGCGCACCGTAGTCGGACATCGCCAGGCGAAAGGTACGCCGGGCTTTGCCTGGCTCGAAGCCAGGGCTGCCGAGCAGGCCATCGAGTTGCTGCAACGCCTGTTGCAATGGTTCGCGCAGGGCCTCGGCGCGGGCACTGAGTTGCAACCGACCGCCCCGACGCAGCAACAGCGGGTCGGCAAAGATTTCGCGCAACTGTGCCAGGGCGTGGCTGACGGCCGGTTGGCTGCGGTGCAGGCGCACGGCGGCGCGGGAGACATGTTGCTCGCTGAGCAGCGCGTGCAAGGTGAGCAACAGGTTGAGGTCGATACGGCGCAAGTCATCCATGGGGCGAATAAAGCCTGTGCGAAGTTCGAATTTCCATCATTGAAATGCATAACCGAGACTGAAGCCAGTGTTCAGACCAGGAGTACATCGCCATGCCCGCCAACCTCTTCGCCACCCTGCCCTTGCTCATTGCCGTGCTGGCTGGCGCCGCCGTGCCCTTCCAGGCCGGCAGCAATGCGGCGCTGGGTCGCCTGCTGGGGCATCCATTGTGGGCGGCGGGGGTGTCGCTGCTGGTCAGCCTGTTGATGCTGGTACCGGCGTTGTTGCTGATGCGCGCACCGTTGCCCCAGGTGCAGGCGTTGGCGCAGGCGCCGTGGTGGGCCTGGAGCGGCGGGATTGCCGGGGTGCTGTACATCACCGCCGCGCTGGTCCTCACGCCGCGCCTGGGCGCGGCGGGGTTCATCGTCTGCGTGGTGGCCGGGCAGGTGTTGTCGTCGTTGCTGATCGACCAGTTCGGCTTGATGGGGCTGCCGGAACGGCCGGTGAACCTGGCGCGCCTGCTCGGGGTGGGGATGATCGTGGCAGGGATGGCCGTGGTGCAGTGGGGGACGGCGCGCTAGCCTTGTACGATCACAATGTGTGGGGCTGCTCCGGCGGCACGATCACCTTGTGCGGCTCGAAGCGCAGCGAGGGCATTTGTGTCGCGGCATACAGCGTCACGCCCAGGGCCGCGATCAGGGCCACGTCGAGCCAGCGCCAGCCCGGCATGTCATCGGCCGAGCGCGCCTTCCAGCACCACCAGGCCTGCCCCGCGCAGAACACCAGCATCGCCAGCAACCACAGGTAAAACCCTGCGCCAAACCCGGTGAGATCCTGGAAGCCGTAGCTTTGGTTGTCGGGCAAACGCTCGATGGTGAAGCTGCTGGCCGCCAGGTACAGGGCCGCCAGGCCGAAGCCAAGGGCCAGCCGGCGAAAGCGCCGATGGGCCAGGATCGCCAGCGCCAGCAGGGGATTGGCGAACCATTGGTACAGGCCGAAGGCAATCCCCCAAGGCCCGTAGAGCAACATCTGCAACGCCGGCATGTGCCGCCCGGCGCCAGTCAGCGCGCCATCGAAGGCCAGGCTCAGCAGGTACAGCGCCAGGCTGCAGGTCAAATAGAAGGCAGGCAACCGCGAACTCCGTCAGTCCAATATCGAACGCCGACCATAGCGCACCCGGGCGTCAGGCGACAGGCGGCTCTAGTAGCAGGCCGTAAAGCCCCGAGTCAGACAACTCGCCGGCCACGCACCAGCGTGCGCGCAAGGTGCCTTCGAGGACAAAGCCCTGGCGTTCGAGGGTGCGTGCCGACCCCTGATTGCGCGGGTCGATTTCCGCCTCCAGGCGGCGCAGGTGCAGGGTGTGGGCAAGGTAGTCGATAAAGCAGGTCAGGGCTTCGTCCATGTAGCCACGGCCCTGGGCCGACTTGGCCAGGCAGTAGCCGATCTCGCCACGGCGCGAGCCCTCTTCGAGGTTGAACAGTTGGACCATGCCGATCAGCTCGCCATTGTCGCGGCGGTACATGCCCAGCTTGAGCAACTGGCCGGCGGCATAGGCTTCGCGGTCGGCGGCCAGGGCGCTTTCGGCTTCGGCCAGGGTCTGCCAGGGGGCGTGGTACCAGTAACGCATCACCTCGGGGTCGGCCATGATGGTCAGCCACTGCTGCGCATCGCCGTGGCGCATGGGGCGCAGTTGCAGGCGTGGGCTATCGAGGCACAGGTCGCTGGGGAAACTGCGGGGGTCGGGCACGCCGGGACTCCTGTCCGGTGGTGGGGAGGATGACAGTTTAGCGTCAGTGGGTACCCGGACGCACGCGTGCGAGATAGGCCGAAAGGAATGGTGGATAAAGACAGTTATCTACTCATACCCCCGATAGCGCCTGCCTCGGTGGCTCCAGGAAAATCTGTAACCCAAGCATCGGAAACATTGAGTAGCCCCCCCCCCGCGAAGCAGATTTCATTACTTGGAGTACATGAGCATTCCGAGCCCTGCTTCAACGCAGTATGGGCGGGTGCAGATACATTTCGTACAGAGCCTAGCACTTCTGCCAGGTGTCAGACATAAGGGACTCTGTTACATGTATTGATGCGTGGGTACAGTACAGACTACCCACACCGGTGTGACGTATTCAATCATTGAATTGCATTAACCTATGAGGGGAACTGCCATGTCTACTGAGGAAGCCAACCTCCAATTCCTGGAAAAACCGGAGATAGAAGAAGCGCTCAGCGGGGAGTTAGACTGGCACGCTCTAAATGGCAAAAATTTCAATGTCATCATTAAAAACCTCCCCTCCGACGCCGTCGACAAAGAACTGAAACTGACATGGCTGGGCACCACCTCTGACGAAGAAGAGCTAGACCCCGAACACAAAAAGCATCTCGTACAATGGCCTGACATCTTCAACGGTCTCAAGATCGAACTGGAAAATGATCTCGCAAAAGCTGTAGTGGGCGGGAGCGCGGTAATTGACTATGAAATCGCACCTAACCTCAAGTCCTATCCACTGGACATCACTGTGATCGATGGCACACCCGAACCAGAACTCAACGCCCCTGAAGTCATAGAAGCCATTGGCTCAGTTTTGAGTCCGGACCGAGTGAAAGAAGACGGGGCGACCGTAATGATCAAGACAGTAGCACCTATCGTGGAGGGTGATGAAATCCTGCTGACCGTCGTCGCAACCGATGGTACTGGAGCGCCTATTGAACTTAAACCAATGGCTGAAGCGGGAGCACAACATACAGCATTCAGCATTGCCAAGGGCCTGGTCGAAGCGATCGTCGGAGGCTCGCTAACACTCCGCTATACAATAAAAGGAGAAACCTCACCGACTTTGGAATTAAGCGTTGACTACGGAATCATTCCTCCAAAACTTGAAGGTGAACTACATCCACCGCAAGGCGCTCCCGTCAAGATAATCGTGCCCAAATACACGGGTATGAAGGGAGACAAGATAGCGATATCTATTGATCTGCCACACTTGAGCTATCGTTCATCGCAAAAAGAAGCCAGCAAGCTGGAAGATCAGGCATTTGAGATACCCTTTGGTGTTTTCATAGCCCCCCTGAGCACGACTGCAATCGTTCATTACCATGTCTGCCGCCAGATAGATGAGA
Organism: Pseudomonas xantholysinigenes; assembly: GCF_014268885.2. Lineage (NCBI taxonomy): Bacteria > Pseudomonadati > Pseudomonadota > Gammaproteobacteria > Pseudomonadales > Pseudomonadaceae > Pseudomonas > Pseudomonas xantholysinigenes. The sequence continues at coordinate 4,588,139 of NZ_CP077095.1, forward strand.
ACAATAAAAGACGTGGACCTCACACCCACTGAATATACAGATAATTGGTCACCGCACAAATTTAGCACCGCCAGCCTACCTGTCATTCGCAGACACCGCCCCCAGATATAATTTGTCTTACCATGGCATTAGCGTAGGCAGTAAGGTTCAGGTCTACTGGCATGCAGAGGGTAGCGCGCCAAGACAAACAGAGCTTACGATAACCCCTGATGGAAAATATTACTATGTATCCATCCCCAAGAACTGGCTGACGGCAGATAAAGGTAGAACCGTCTGCAGTAGCTACTCCATTCTTCAGAATAAAGATACTTCAAGACAGTACTCGCCCGGCGTGATTTTCCAAGCATAAAATCAGGGGGCGCTTGATAATGGTTTCTAGAGCAACCACCAGCATCCTTCTCACAGACAAGGGTGGCAGCCGTACGCGAGGTGAGAAGACCGTGTCCTGACACCACGGCCAGACCGAAGTCTGCGCGCGCACGGCTGCCATAATAGGCAACCTGAATCTGGACATGGACGGGCTTCTCACACCCGGTCGCCAAATGTGACGACCCAGTGACGGTACCCCTGATGTATTTCCCGGCCAATTCAGAGCCTTCCGGCTAGCGCGCAGGATAGGGCCGGAGCACTGGCTGGCTGAAGAATTTAGTTTCAAATTCGGAAATATCTTACGGGGTTTGGGGCGAGTTTTTGATCGCGTTATGGCGACCAGGTGCTTGGCGATGGTCTTGCAGCGCCTACAAGATCGAGCGCCGCTCCCGCAACGACCCCGCTAGCTTTAGCAGTTGAGCAAGACAGCCGCTCCCACAGCGACCGCGCCAACCTTGGGGCATGCACCATACCTGTGGGAGCGGGTTTACCCGCGAAGCAAGCGAAGCGGTGCCTGGCACCGGCTGTGCCGGTGTTCGCGGGCAAGCCCGCTCCCACAGGGTTCGCGCTAGCTTTAGCAGTTGAGCAAGACAGTTGCTCCGACATTTGTTTCGGGCCAATTATTCCTGTGAATGAGGCGGCGCCCGCCTTGGTGCATGCCTCAAGTCGTGCGCAGCGGCAGTGGTGCCCATGCTGAAATTTCGTCGGACCAACAAGGCGGCCCAGGTCATGGCACAGGATTGACTGGCCCGAAACAGATGTAGGAGCGGCCTTGCGTCGCGATGCGCCGCGCGGGCGGCGCTCGATCTGATAAGCGCTACAAGATTTGCGGCGAACACCTGGTGGCCCTGATGCGGTCTCGCCCCCAAAGACCAAGAAAAGGCCGGGCTTGAGAATGCCAGGGGCGCTTTGCGCCCCTTTCCGGCCGATCCGACGCCTCGGCAAGGCCGCTCCTACAGATACAGCACAACCCTCAAGGGCATTGCTGTATCTGTAGGAGCGGCCTTGTGCCGCGAAAGGGCTGCAACGCAGCCCCGGCGATCTACCTCAGAACCCCATGCTGAAGCTCACCACTACCCCATGGTCGCGGTTCTCATTGGACAGCTGCCCAGAGTAGCCAACCCCAAGCTTGCCGCTCGCGCCCACCGACAGGTCGACCCCGGCCTCGACCACCGCCGCGTCCTTGGCAATCGGCACGCCCTCGGTGCTGAACCCGGCGCCACCGTCGATGAAGCGCAGGTCGGCATCGGGCTTGTCATCACCGAAGGCATGGCGCCAGCCCAGCGACACGCGCGGGGTGATCTGGCTGCCGTTGTCGAGGGTGATGCGCTTGCCGGCGCGCACGCCAAGGGTGGAGAAGGTCACATCCTGCTTGACCTTGCCCTGCAGGCGCCCTGCCCCACCCTTCTCATGGGCGGTGTCGCTGTCGTAGTTGACATAGGCCAACCCAGCGAATGGCTCCAGGGCGATACCGCCGGCGTCGATGGCATAGCCCACCTCGCCGAACACCTGGGCGCTGCGCGCCTTGTACTTGGCTTTCAGGCGGTCGCTGTAGCTGCCCACTTCGACATCGCGCTTGCTGTCGATGTCATGCCAGCTGTAGGCCACGCCCAGGCGAGCGGCGAAGGCATCCAGCTGGTAACCGAGGTAGGTGGTCAGGTGGTAGCTGTCCACCGTGGCGTCGGAACGGCGACGGTGCGCGTCGATGCTCGAGCGGGTGTAGCCAGCGGCGGCGCCGACTTTCCACTGGTCATCCAGGGCGCGGTCGGCGCCGAGCATGAAGCCGGACAGGTCGCGGTCGACACTGGCATGGCTGCTGCTGCCGTCGTAGGTACCCCAGCCGCCGATGGCGCGGATCCAGCCCACCGCCTGGCCTTGGCAGCCTTCGCTGGTGAGTTGCTGGTTGGCGGTCGGCGCCAGGGTCCGACGTGGGTCGTCCTGATTGCTGCAGTCAGCCTGGCGCAGACGGTCGTTGACCGCGTCGCGGACATAGCGCGAATCCTCGATCAGCACGGTCGCGGTACTGGCGTGGATCTCGCCGGACAAGCTGTCGAACGCGGCCTGGGCGCCCTGACGGTCAAGCGGCAGCAGGTTGTTGACCAGCGTCGTCGGTGCCCCGGCACTGCTCAGGGCATTGGCCACGCCGCGCTGGTTGCCGGTGGCGGCGACATCGGCGAACGAATTGCCGTTGCGGCTGACCGACAGGGTCACCTGGTTGGCGCCGTAGCCCAGCGAACTGTTGAGGAACGCCGAGTTGGCCAGGTTGGTGGTGGCGAAGGTGCCGTTCACCCCGCCTGCGGCATTGACCACGGTGTACTGGCCGTTGCCACTGGCGAGGTTGGCCACTTGCAGGCTGCCGCCCAGGTTGGCGGTACCGCCGACGTTCAGGTAGTTCACCGGCGAGGCGCCGAGGTCGACCACCAGGGTCCCGCTGGAACCATTGGTGAAGTTGCCCGACACGTTCAGGTTGCCGGCAGGCCCCGGCAGCACGGTACCGTTGTTGGTCAAGCTGGCGACGGTGCCGTTGCCGGTCAACGCGGCGCCATTGGCGACCGTTACCTGGGCACCGAGGTTACTGCCGGGGTGGGCCGCATCGCCGACCTGGAGCACGCCCTGGTTGACGTTGAAGGCGCCGCTGAACGGCTGGTTGCCGGTCAGCAACAGGCTGCCGCCACCTTGCTTGGTGGTGGTGCCGGTGCCGCTGAGGGTGCCGTTGAAGGTGCCGTTGCTGCCTTGGGCGAAGACCAGGCTGGCGTTGTTGGCGATGTTGCCCTGCAGGCTGGTGGTGTTGCCGACCAGAGTACCGCCGCTGACGGTGGTGCCACCGCTGTAGGTATTGGCACCGGCGAGCACCAGGGTACCGGCATCGAGTTTCTCGATACCACCGTTGCCCACCAGCGGCGCGCTGACCGTGGCGCTGGCGCCGGCATTGACCCGCACCGACGCCAGGCTGCCATCGGTGGCGTTGACCGGGGTCAGGCTGCCATCGGCAGCGGCGACCAGCTGGTAACCGTTGCTGAGGAACTGCAGCCCTTCGAAGGCCTGGTTGCCGGCCACCGTGACGGTGCCTGGCGCGCCGCCAAACACGGCGTACTCGCCGCTCCAACCTTCGGCCGTGGTGCCGGTGGCGTTGGTCCAGTTGCTGCCCGGGCCCCAAGTGCCGCTGCCGCCGGCGATGGTGCCGTCCGGGGTGGTCTTGCTGCCGTTCCAGAACTGCAAGGTCTCACCGTAGTTCTGCACCACCAGGTTGATCTGGTTGGCGATGGCGGTCTGCAGGCTGAGGTCGCCCAGCACCACGCTGCCTGGAATGGCGCCGAACACCAAGCCGTTGTCGGTCAGCGTGCCGCCGTAGTTGAACAGCTGGTAAACCCCGGTGCCGAAGCCGCCGGCATCGGTGATGTTCAGCGTGCCGTCGAGCACCAGGTTGCCGTTGACCTTGACCACGGTGGTAGAGGCCGCCGGAGCACCGAGGGTGAAGTCCAGGGCGCTGCCCGAGGCCAGGTCGAGGCTGCCGACGGTGAGTGGCGTGGCGCTCTGCCCGGCGGCCAGGGTAGCGCCATTGGCGATCTGCACCGCGCCGCCGTAGGTGCCGCTGCCGCCCAGGCGGGCACCGGTGGCGACCTGCACGCTGGCGCTGTCGAGGCGGCCGTTGACCAGCAGGCTGCCGGCGTTGACGCTGGTGGCGCCGGTCAGGCTGTTGACGCCGGTCAGCAGCAACTCGCCAGTGCCGTTCTTGGCCAGGGTACCGCTGCCGGACAGGTTGCCTGCGTAGGTGCCGTTGCTGTTCTGCTCGAAGCTCAGCGCTGCGTTGTTGACGATCGCTCCCTGCAGGCTGCCGGTGTTGCCCACCACGCTGCCGGCGTTGATCTGGGTGCCGCCGCTGTAGCTGTTGGTACCGCCGAGGGTCAGCAGGCCGGCACCGTTCTTGACTAGGCCACCGGCGCCGCTGATGGCGCCGTTGAGGGTCAGGGCGTTGCTGCCGGCGATGGCCAGGGCGCCGTTGAGCACGGCGTTGTTGGCCAGGGTCACCGCGGTGTTGCTGTCCAGGGTGGTGCCGGCGGCGGCGGTCAGGGTGCCGCTGCCCAGGGCGCTGTTGTTGCCGACCACCAGGGTGCCGCCGTTGAGGGCGGTGCCACCGCTGTAGCCGTTGGCGGCGTTGAGCACCAGGGTGCCGGCATCCTGCTTGGCCACGCTGCCGGTGCCGTTGAGAGCAACGTTGAGGGTGGCGGTGACGTTGGGGTCGACCCGCAGGTTGGTGGTGCCATTGCCGAGCAGTTCACCCGCGGCGCCAGCGTTGAGCACATAGCCATCGGTGACGAACTGCAGGCCGGTGATGGTATGGCTGCCGTCCACGGTGACGGTGCCAGCGGCGCCCTGGAACACCGCGAAGGTGTCGTTCCAGGTGCTGTTGAGCACACCGTTGGCGTCGGTCCAGTTGGTGTTGGTGGCATTCCAGGTGCCGCTGCCGCCGTCGATCAGGCCGTTGGCGACGCTTTGGCTGCCATCCCAGAACAGCACGTTGCTGGCCCCGCCGACCACCAGGTTGACCTGGTTGGCAATGGCGGTCTGCACGGTCAGGTCGCTGGCCGGCACCGGCGTGGTGCCGATGGTCATGCCATTGTTGACCAGGCTGCCGCCGTAGCTGATCAGGTTGTACACCCCGGCGCCGAAGCCGCCGATGTCGGTGACATTGAGGGTGCCGCCGAGGGTCAGGTTGTTGGCCACGTTCACCAGCGGGCCACCACCACTGCCCGGCGCGCCGAGCGAGGCGTTGAAGTTGGCGCCGTTGTCCAGCGTCAGGTTGCCGGCGCTGAGGGTGCTGCCAGAGATGACATTGAGGTTGCCGCCGCTGGCCACCGCTACCGTGCCGCCCAGGCTGCCGGCGCCGGCCAGGTTGGCGCCGCTGGCGACGTTGACCGTGTTGCTGGCCAGGCTGCCATCGACCTGCAGGCTGCCGGCCTGCACGTTGGTGATGCCGCTGTGGCTGTTGCTGGCGCTGAGCGCCAGCACGCCGCTGCCGAGCTTGTTGAGGGTGCCGCTGCCACCGATGTTGCCGGCAAAGTTGCCGCCTTCGACGTTGAGGCTGTTGCCGGCGGCGATGTCGATCGCGCCGTTGCCGCCGATGTCGCCGAGGGTGGTGTTGCCGTCGAGGTTGAGGGTGGCGCCGCTGCTCACGTTCAGCTCGCTCTGGCTACCCAGGGCGGTGGTGCCGATGGTGCTGAGGCTGCCGGACAGCAGGTTGAGGATACCGCTGAAGGTGTTGTTGCCCGACAGCGTCAGGTCGGCCAGGCCGCTCTTGTTCAGGGTGCCGCCGCCGCTGAGCACGCCGGCCAGGTGCAGGTCGTTGCTGCCCAGCACATTGAGCACGCCACTGACGTTCACCGGATTGGCCAGGGTAACCACGCCGCTGGTGTCGAGGTTGGCATTGCCGGTGACATCCAGGCCACCACTGCCAAGGGCAGCGTTGTTGCCGAGCATCAGCGTGCCGGCCTGCAGCTCGGTGCCACCGCTGTAGGTGTTGACGCCGTTGAGGGTCAGGCTGGCAGCGCCGGCCTTGATCAAGCGACCGGCACCGGCCAGGACGCCGTTGAGGGTCAGCGGGTTGCTGCCCAGCACGTTGAAGGCGCCGGCCAGGTTGACGTTGTTGGCCAGGGTCACGGCCTGGCTGCTGTCGAGGCTGGTCCCGGCAGCTGCGTTGAGCACGCCGGTGCCGAGCGCGGTGTTGGAACCCAGCACCAGGGTGCCGCCGTTGAGCGCGGTATTGCCGGCGAAGCTGTTGTTGCCGGACAGCGCCAGGCGCGCTGCGCCGGCCTTGACCAGGCCTCCGGCGCCACCGATGGCGCCACTCAGGGCCAGGTCATTGCTGCCGGCGATGTTCAGCGGGCCGGCCAGCGTGATGGCATTGCCCAGGGCGACAGCCTTGTTGGCGTCCAGCGTGGTGCCGGCAGCAGTGTCGAGCGCGCCGCTGCCCAGGGCGCTGTCGCTGCCCAGTACGATCGTGCCGCCGCTCAGGGTGGTGCCACCGCTGTAGCTGTTGCTGCCGTTGAGCACCAAGGTGCCGCTGTCGAGCTTGTTGAGCTTGCCGCTGCCGGTCAGGCCGACATCGAGGGTGGCGGTCACACCGGGGTCGACTCGCACGCTGGTATCGCCGCCACTGCCATTGACCAGGTCGAGCACGCCGCCGGTGCCGGCCAGCAGGCGATAGCCGTCGCTGACGAACTGCATGCCGTTGAGGGTCTGGCTGCCGTCGACGGTGACATCGCCCGCGGTGCCCTGGAACACCGCGAAGGTGCTGCCCCAGGTGCCGTTGGTCACGCCGTTGAGGTCGGTCCAGTTGGTGTTGCCGGCATTCCACACGCCGCTGCCGCCATCGACCTGGCCGTTGGGCACGGTCTGGCTGCCATCCCAGAACTGGATGTTCAGGCCCGCGGCACTGACCAGCAGGTTGACCTGGTTGGCCAGGGCGGTCTGCAGGCTCACGTCGCCCAGGCCCACGCCCAGCGGCAGGCTGCCGAAGTCCAGGCCGTTGTCGGTGAGCGTGCCGGCGTAGTCGAAGATCCGGTACACGCCGTTGCCGAAGCCGCCGATATTGCTGACGTTGAGGGTACCGTCGAGGGTCAGGTTGCCGCCGACGTTGAACACTGCGGTGGTGCCGGTGGACGGTGCGCCGAGGCCGACATCGACGATCGAGCCGCTGTTGAGCAGCAGGCTGCCGAGGCCCAGGGTGCTGCCGCTCTGCCCGGCCAGGTGGCCACCATTGTCGATGATCACCGAGGCGTTGGCATTGCCGCTGCCGGTCAGGGTGGCGCCGCTGGCCACTGTCAGCAGGTTGCTGCCCAGCGTGCCGTCGACCTTCAAGGTGCCAGCGTTGACCAGGGTGTTGTCGGCCAGGTTGCTGGTGCCGGTGAGGGTCAGGGTGCCGCTGCCGACCTTGGTCAGGCCGCCCAGGCCGTTGAGGCCACCGGCGAAGGTGCCGTCAAGGTTGTTGCTGCCCAGGCTCAGGGTACTGCCGATGCCGATATCGACCTGGCCGCTGCCGGTCAGGCTGCCGAGGCTGGCATTGCCGTTGAGGTTGAGCTGGCCGCTGGCGCCGACGTTGAGGGTGTCGACGTTGGCCAGTACACCGCTGCCCAGGGTGGTCAGGGAGCCGGCCTGGATATCGACGTTGCCGGTGAAGGTCTTGACGCCAACCAGGGTCAGGTCGTCGACGCCGGTCTTGACCAGGTTGCCGGTACCGCCGAGGTCGCCGCTGAGGATCAGCGCGTTGGCGGCTTCGACGGTCAGGTTGGCGCCGTTGCTCAGGGCAATGGTGTTGCCCAGGGCCATCGGCGCGGAGTTGGCCAAGGTGGCATCGGCGGTGACCGACAGGGTGCCGGTGCCCAGCGCGCCGCTGTTGCCCACGGTCAGGCGCCCGGCGTTGAGCTGGGTGCCGCCCTGGTAGCCGTTGTTGCCGTTGAGGGTCAGGTTGCCACTGCCGTTCTTGGTCAGGCCGGCGGTGCCATTGAGCACGCCATTGAGGGTCAGGTCGTTGACGCCATCGACGCTGAGACCAGCGTTGAGGGTGACGTTGTTGGCCAGGGTGACATTGCTGCCTGCGCTCAAGGTCGAGGCCCCGGCGACGGTCAGGGCGCCCTGCCCCAGTGCGTTGTCGTTGCCGACCACGAGCTGGCCAGCGCCGAGGGTAGTGCCGCCGAGATAGTTGTTGGCGCCGTTGAGGGTCAGCGTGGCGGCACCCGATTTGTTCAGGCCGCCGACGCCGTCGAGCACGCCATTGAGGGTGAGGTTGGCGCTGCCCGGCACGTTGAGCGTACCGCCCAGGTGCACGGCGTTGCCCAGGGTGACGCCCGCGCCGCTGGCATCGAGGCTGGTGTTGGCGCCGGTGCTCAGAGCGCCGGTGCCCAGGGCGGTATTGCTGCCCACCACCAGGGTGCCGCCGTTGAGGCTGGTGCCGCCGCTGTAGGTGTTGTTGCCGTTGAGGGTCAGGCTGGCGGCGCCGTTCTTGACCAGGCCGTTGTTGCCGGACACCACGCCGTCGAGGGTCAGCGCCTGGCTGCCGTCGAGAGTCAGGTTGCCACCGGCAAGGTTGATGGCATTGCTCAGCGCCAGCGCCAGGCTGGTATCGAGGCTGGCGGCGCCAGTGACGGTCAGCGCACCGCCGCCCAGGGCCCCGGCATTGCCCAGCAGCAAGCTGCCGGTCTGCAGCGAGGTACCGCCTGCGTAGGTGTTGTTGCCGTTGAGCACAAGTTGCCCGGTGCCCAGTTTGTTCAGCGCACCGGCGCCGCTGATCACACCGTCGAGGGTCAGTGCCTGGGTATTGTTCAGCGCCAGCGTGGCGTTCGTGCCAAGGCCGATGGCATTGGCCAACTGCAGTACGCCAAGGGTCGCCAAGGTGCTGTTACCGGTCACCGACAGGTTGCCGCTGCCCAGGGCGGTGTTGTTGCCCAGGGTCAGGGTGCCGGCGCCAAGGGCGGTGGTGCCCTGGTAGGTGTTGGCGGCGCCCAGGGTCAGGTTGCCGCTGCCGGTCTTGGTCAGGCCGCCGCTGCCGCTGATCACACCGTTGAGGGCCAGGTCGTTGTTGCCGGGCAGGCTCAGGGTGTCGTTCAGCGTCACCTGGTTGGCCAGGGTCAGGGGGCCGCTGGTGGCCAGGTTGCTGGCGCCGCCGACGGTCAGGGTACCGGTACCCAGCGCCTGGTTGTTGCCCAGGGTCAGGGTGCCGGCATTGAGAGTCACGCCGCCGGTCAGGGTGTTGGCACCGCTGAGCGTAAGATTGCTGGCACCGTTCTTGGTCAGGCTGCCGGCCCCGGTGACCAGCCCGCCCAGGCCCAGGTCGTTGCTGCCGGCGATGATGAGGTTGCCGCCCAGGTTGACGGTGTTGCCGATGCTCAGCGCGGTGTTGCTGTCCAGCGTGGTGCCGGCCGCCGCGTTGAGCTGGCCGAGACCGAGGGCGTTGGCGCTGCCGAGCACCAGGGTGCCGGCATTGAGGTTGGTGTTGCCCAGATTCCCATTGATGCCGTTCAGGGTCAGGGTGCCACTGCCGGTCTTGGTCAGGCCGCCGACACCGTTGACGTTGCCGCCCAGGGTCAGGTTCTGTGCCCCGGCGATGGTCAGGTTGCCGGCCAGGTTGAGCTGGTTGGCCAGGGTGACGTTGGCGTTGCTGCTCAGGGTGGTGCCACCTACGGCATTGAGCGCACCGCTGCCCAGCGCCGTGTTGCTGCCCACCACCAGGGTGCCGCCGTTGAGGCTGGTGGCGCCCTGCTGACTGTTGCTGCCGTTGAGGGTGAGCGTGCCGGTGCCGCCCTTGACCAGGCCAGCGGTGCCGCTGAGCGCGCCGTTGAGGGTAAGGTCATTGCTGCCCGGCAGGCTCAGGTTGGCGTTCAGGGCGATGGTGTTGCCCAGGGTCAGGTTGGCCGTGGTGTCCAGGCTGGCGGCGCCCGTCACGGCCAGGCCACCGCTGCCCAGGGCGGCGGCGTTGCCCAGGGTCAGGGTGCCGGCGCCCAGGGTGGTGCCGCCACTGTAGGTGTTGGCGTTGCCCAGGGTCAGGTTGGCGCCGCCGTTCTTGACCAGGCTGCCAGTGCCAGAGACCACGCCCGACAGGCCCAGGTCGGCGGAGCCAGCAACGCTCAGGGCCCCGGCCAAGGTGAAGGCGTTGCCGAGGGTGACCGCGGTGTTGCTGTCCAGCGTGGTGCCGTTGGCAGTGCTGACCGCGCCGCTGCCGAAGGCGGTGTTGTTGCCGACCACCACCGTGCCGCCGTTGAACAGGGTGCCACCGGTGTAGCTGTTGGCGCCATTGAGCACCAGGGTGCCGCTGTCGAGCTTGGCCAGCTGGCCGCTGCCCGAGAGGCCGACGTTGAGGGTCGCGGTGACGCCCGGGTCGACCCGCACGGCGAAGGCGCCGTTGCTGCCGTTGACCAGGTTCAGGCCGCCGCTGCCGATCAGGCGATAGCCGTTGCTGACGAACTGCAGGCCGGTGGCGGCCTGGGTGCCGACCACGGTGACATCGCCCGCTGTGCCCTGGAACACCGCGAAGTCGCTGGCCCAGCTGCCGTTGAGCACGCCGTTGACGTCCGTCCAGTTGGTGTTGGTCGAGTCCCAGGTGCCGGTGCCGCCGTCGATCACGCCGTTGGGCACGCTCTGCGCGCCGTCCCAGAACTGCACGGTGCCGGTGGCGCCACCGACCAGCAGGTTGATCTGACTGCCGATGGAGGTCTGCACCTGCAGGTCGCCAGGCAGCATGGTACCTGGCACGTTGCCGACCAGCACGCCGTTGTCGACCAGCGCGCCGGTGTAGTCGAACAACCGGTAGATACCGGTGCCGAAGCCGCCGATATCGGTGACGTTGAGGGTGCCGTCGAGGGTCAGGTTGCCGTTGACGTTGACCAGCGCGGTGCCGCCGGTGGCAGGCGAGCCCAGGCCGAAATCGAGGATCGAGCCGCTGTGCAGGGTCAGTGCCCCGGTGTTGAGGGTCGCGCCACTGTTGGCCAGCAAATGCGCGCCGTTGGCGATATCGACCGCGCCGAGCAGGCTGCCGGTGCCGCCCAGGCTGGCGCCACTGTTGACCTGCACGCCGGCACTGGCCAGGGTGCCGGTGACGTTGAGCAGGCCGCCATTGACCGTGGTGTTGCCCGCGAGCACGTTGACCCCGGACAGCTCGAGGCTGCCACTGCCTTGCTTGATCAGGCCGCCGCTGCCGGCCAGCACGCCGCTGAACACACCGTTGAGGTTGTTGCTGCCGACGCTCAGGTTGCTGCCGCCGGCCACGTTCACCGTGCCGGCGCCGGTCAGGCCGCCGATGCTGGCACTGGCGCCAAGATTGAGGCTGGCGCCGGCGCCGACATTGACCCCGGAGGTATTGCCCAGGGCCGTGCCACTAACGGTGGTCAGGCTGCCGCCGATCAGGTCGACAGCGCCGGTGAAGCTGTTGTTGCCGCTGAGTGTCAGGTCGGCCAGGCCATTCTTGATCAAGCCGCCGTTGCCGCTGATCACACCAGCGAGGGTCAGGTTGTTGCTGCCGCCGAGGGTCAGGTCGGCGCCCAGGTTGACGTTGTTGCCCAGGCTCAGCGCGGTGCTGTTGTCCAGGCTGCCGGGGCCGGCCACGTTCAAGGTGCCGGTGCCCAGCGCGGCGCCGTTGCCGACCACCAGCCCACCGGCATTGAGGGTGGTGCCGCCGCTGTAGGTGTTGACACCGTTGAGGGTCAGGGTGGTGCCGCCGTTCTTGATCAGCTGGCCCGTGCCGCTGACCACGCCACCGAGGGTCATGGCATTGCTGCCGGCCAGGGTGAGGTCGGCGTTCAAGGCGATGTTGTTGCCCAGGTTGACGGCGGCGCTGCTGTCCAGGCTCGCGGCACCACCGACGGTCAGGGCACCGCTGCCGATGGCACTGGCGTTGCCCAGCACCAGGCCACCGGCATTGAGCACGGTGCCGCCAGAATAGGTGTTCAGGCCGCTGAGGGTGACCGTGGCGCTGCCATTCTTGATCAGCCGGCCAGTGCCGTCGATCAGGCCGCCAAGGGTCAGGTCGTTGCTGCCGCCCAGGGTCAGGTCGGCGCCCAGGGTGATGGCATTGCCGACGCTCAGCGCGGCACTGGTGTCGAGGCTGCCGGCCCCGGCCACGGTGAGCTTGCCGGTACCCAGCGCGGCACCGTTGCCCAGCACCAGGCCGCCAGCGTTGAGGATGGTGCCGCCCACATAGACGTTGGGGCCGGACAGGGTCAGGGTCGCGTTGCCGTTCTTGATCAGGCTGCCGATGCCACTGACCAGCCCGCCGAGCCCAAGATCAGCGGTACCGCCGATGGTCAGCGCGCCGGCGAGGTTGACCGCGTTGCCCAGGTTGACCGCCGTGCTGGCATCGAGGCTGGTGCCGGCGGCGGCGTTCAGGGCGCCGCTGCCCAGTGCGGTGTTGCTGCCGACGACGATGCCGCCAGCATTGAGCGCGGTGTTGCCCAGGTAAGTGTTGGCACCGCTCAGGGTCAGGGTGGTGTTGCCGTTCTTGACCAGGCCGCCGACACCGGCGATGACGCCGCCGAGGGTCAGGTTGTTGCTGCCAGGCAGGCTCAGGTTGCCGCTCAGGTTGATCGCATTGCCGATGTTCAGGCCCGTGACACTGGTGTCCAGCGACGTGTTGGCGCTGGCATTGAGCGCGCCGGTGCCCAGCGCAGTGTTGCTGCCCAGCACCAGCGTACCGGCGTTGAGCGTGGTGTCGCCGCTCTGGGTGTTGTTGCCACTGAGGGTCAGGCTACCGGCGCCGTTCTTGATCAGGCCACCGGCACCGCTGACCGTGCCGGCCAGGTTGAGGTTGTTGGCACCGGCCAGCGTCAGGTTGTCGCCGAGGTTGACGGCGTTGTTCAAGGTCATCGCCGTGGCGTTGGACAAAGTCGACGCGCCACCGACATTCAATGCACCGCTGCCCAGCGCGGCGGCGCTGGCCAGGGTCAAGGTACCGGCGTTGAGGTTGAGCCCGCCGCTGAAGGTGTTGGCCCCCGACAGGGTCAAGTTGCTGCTGCCATTCTTGGTCAATGCGCCGGCGCCGCTGATTACGCCGCTGAGGGTAGTGGTGTTGCTGCCTGGCAAGGTCAGGGTGGCGCCAGCGGCGAGGTTGATGGCGTTGCCCAGGTTGAGCGAGGCGCTGGCGTCGAGGCTGGCGTTGCCACCCACGCTCAGGGCGCCGCTGCCGATGGCGTTGTTGTTGCCCAGGGTCAGCAGGCCGGCATTGAGGGTGGTGCCGCCGCTGTAGGTGTTGTTGCCGTTGAGGGTCAGGCCGGCGTTGCCATTTTTGACCAGGGCGCCGCTGCCGCTGATCAGGCCGCCAAGGGTGGTGGCGTTGCTGCCCAGCACGGTCAGGGTGTTGCCGCCCAGGTTGATGCCGTTGGTGACGGCGACCGCGGTGCTGGCATCGAGGTTGGCATTGCCACCCAGGGTCAGGGCGCCGAGGCCGAGCGCGGTGTTGCTGCCCAGGGTCAGGGTGCCGGCATTGAGCTGGGTGCCGTTGGTGTAGAGGTTGTTGCCACTCAGGGTCAGGTTGGCGTTGCCATTCTTGACCAGCGAGCCAATGCCGCTGACCACCCCGTTCAGGGCCAGGTCGGCGCTGCCGTCGAGGGTCAGTGGGCCGGCAATGGTCACATCGTTGGTCAGGCTGACGGCGGTGCTGGCGTCCAGGTGGGTGCCCGCCAGGGTATTTAGGGTGCCGGTGCCCAGCGCGGTGTTGCTGCCGACCACGATAGTGCCGGCGTTCAGACGGGTGATACCGCTGTTGCTGTTGTTGCCGGTGAGGGTCAGGGTGGTGGCGCCGTTCTTGGTGATGCCGCCGTTGCCGGCGATGGCGCCGCTGAGGGTCAGGTCGTTGCTGCCGGGCAGGATGAAGTTGCCGGCCAGGTTCAGGGCATTGGCAAGGTTCAGGCCGGCGGCGCTGGTGTCCAGGGTCGTGTTGTTGGCGGCGTTCAGCGCGCCGCTGCCCAGCGCGGTATTGCTGCCGACCACCAGGGTGCCGGCGTTGAGCGCGGTGGCGCCGCTGTGGGTGTTGTTGCCGGTCAGGGTCAGGGTGGCGCTGCCGTTCTTGACCAGGCCGCCGGTGCCGCTGAGCGTACCGGCCAGGGTCAGGTTGCTGGTAGTGGGCAGTGTCAGGTCAGCCGCGAGGTTGACCGCGTTGTTCAAGGTCATCGCCGCCGAGTTGGCCAGGGTCGCGGCACCGCCAACATTGAGCGCGCCGCTACCAAGGGCGGCGGCGCTGGCCAGGGTCAAGGTGCCGGCGTTGAGGTTCAGACCGCCGCTGAAGGTATTGGCGCCACTGAGGGTCAGGTTGGTGCTGCCATTCTTGGTCAGCGCGCCGGTACCGCTGATCACCCCGCTCAGGTTGGTGGTGTTGCTGCCTGCCAGGGTCAGGGTGTTGCCGGCCAGGTTGATGGCATTGCCCAGGTTGAGGGTGCCGCTAGAGTCAAGGCTGGCATTGCCGCCCAAGGTCAGGCCGCCGGTGCCCAGGGCGTTGCTGTTGCCCAGGGTCAGCAGGCCGGCATTGAGGGTGGTGCCGCCACTGAAAGTGTTGTTGCCGTTGAGGGTCAGGCCGGCGCTGCCGCTCTTGACCAGCGCACCGGTGCCACTGATTTGCCCGGTCAGGGTGGTGGCGTTGCTACCCAGCACGGTCAGGGTGTTGCCGCCCAGGCTGATGGTGTTGGTTGCGGCGACGGCGGTGCTGGTGTCGAGGTTGGCGTTGCCACCCAGGGCCAGGCCGCCGATCCCCAGCGCGGTATTGCTGCCCAGTACCAGGGTGCCGGCGTTGAGCTGGGTGCCGTTGCTGAAGATGTTGTTGCCGCTCAAGGTCAGGCTGGCGTTGCCGTTCTTGACCAGCGAACCAAGGCCGCTGAGCTGGCCGCTCAGGCCCAGGTTGGCGGTGCCATCGATAGTCAGCGGCCCGGCGATGATCACATCGTTGGCCAGGCTGACCGCGGTGCTGGCATCCAGGTGGGTGCCGGCAGCCGTGTTGAGGATGCCCGTGCCCAGCGCGGTGTTGCTGCCGACTACCAGGGTGCCGCCGTTGAGGAAGGTCGAACCGCTGTTGCTGTTGGCACCGCTCAAGGTCAGCGTGGTGTTGCCACTCTTGGTGATACCGCCGGTGCCGGCGATGGCACCACTCAAGGTCAGGTCGTTGCTGCCCGGCAGGTTGAGGTTGCCGCCCAGGTTCACGGCATTGGCGATGTTCAGGCCAGCGACGCTGGTGTCGAGGGTGGTGTTGGCGGCGGCGCTCAGCGCGCCGGTGCCCAGGGCGGTGTTGCTGCCCAGCACCAGTGTGCCGGCATTCAGCAGCGTGGCGCCGCTGTGGGTGTTGTTGCCGCCGAGCGTCAGGCTGGCGCTGCCGTTCTTGGTCAGGCCGCCGGTACCGCTGAGGTTGCCGGCCAGGTTGAGGTTGTTGGCCCCGCTCAGGGTCAGGGTAGCGCCCAGGTTGACGCCATTGGTCAGGGTCATCGCCACGCTGTTGGCCAGCGTCGCGGCGCCGCCCACGCTGAGCGCGCCCGTGCCCAGGGCCGCGGCACTGGCCAGGGTCAGGGTCCCGGCGTTGAGCGTCAGCCCACCGCTGAAGGTATTGCTGCCGCCCAGGGTGAGGTTGCTGCTGCCGTTCTTGATCAACGCACCGGTACCGCTGATCACACCGCCCAGGGTGGTGGCGCTGGTGCCCGGCAGGGTCAAGGTGTTGCCGCCCAGGTCGATGGCGTTGCCCAGGTTCACCGCCACGCCGGCATCGAGGCTGGCATTGCCGCCCAGGCTCAGTGCGCCGGTGCCCAGGGCATTGTTGTTGCCCACGGTCAGCACGCCACCGTTGAGGGTGGTGCCGCCGCTGAAGGTGTTGCTGCCATTGAGGGTCAGCCCGGCGCTGCCGTTCTTGACCAGTGCCCCGGTGCCGCTGATCACGCCACCGAGGGTGGTGGCGCTGGTGCCCAGCAGGTTGAGGGTGTTGGCCCCCAGGTTGATCGCATTGGCCAGGCTGACCGCGGTACTGGCATCGAGACTGGCATTGGCGCCCAGGGTCAGCGCGCCGGTCCCCAGGGCATTGCTGTGGCCAACGCTGAGCGCGCCGCCGTTGAGGGTGGTGCCGCCACTGAAGGTGCTGTTGCCATTGAGGGTGAGCGCGCCGGCGCCGTTCTTGATCAGCGCGCCGGTGCCGCTGATCACGCCTCCCAGCGTGGTGGCATTGTTGCCCGGCAGGGTCAGGGTGTTGCCGGCCAGGTTGATGGCGTTGCCCAGGCTCAGCGCGGCGCTGGCATCGAGGGTGCTGTTGCCCCCCAGGGTCAGCGCGCCGGTGCCCAGCGCGGCGCTGTTGCCGAGGGTGAGCTTGCCGCCGGCCAGGCTGGTGCCACCGCTGTAGGTGTTGACGCCATTGAGGGTGAGGTCGGCGCTGCCGTTCTTGGCCAGTGCCCCGGTGCCGCTGATCACACCGTTCAAGATGGCGGCGTTGGTGCCCGCCAGCGTGAGGGTATTGGCGCCCAGGTTGACGGCGTTGCTCAAGGTCAATGCCGCAGTGCTGTCCAGGCTGCCGTTGCCGGTCAGGGTCAGGGCGCCCGCGCCGAGCGCGCTGTCATTGCCCAGGGTGAGCGTGCCGCCGGCCAGGGAGGTGCCGCCGGAGTAGGTGTTAATACCGTTGAGGGTCAGGTTGCCGCTGCCGCTCTTGACCAGCGATCCGGTACCGCTGATCAGGCCACCAAGGGCCAGGGCATTGCTGCCGGGCAGGGTCAAGGCCGCATTCAGGGTGATGCCGTTGTTCAGCACCAATGGCCCGCTGCCTTGCAGGCTACCGGCGCCGCTGACGGTCAAGCCGCCACTGCCGAGCGCCGCCGCGCTGGTCAGGTTGAGGCCACCGGCCGTCAGGTTGGTGCCGCCGCTGTAGGTGTTGCTGCCGCCGAGGGTGAGCAGCCCGGTACCGGTCTTGGTCAGGCCACCGACACCCGAGACCACGCCGTTGAGGGCCATGTCGGTGGCCCCACCAACGCTCAGCCCGGCGTTGAGGATCAAGGCATTGGCCAGGCTCACCCCACCGACGGTTCCCGCCAGCCCGCCGCCGTTGACAGTGATGGCACCGGCGCCGAAGGCATTGGAGTTGTCGAAGTTGACCTGGCCACCGTTGAGGGTGGTCAGGGTGGTGCCGTTGAGCACCTGGCCAATCAGCGACCAAGTACCGCTGTCGACGATCAGGCGATTGAAGTTGATGTAGTTGTTGGCGTTGATCGTGCCGCTGCCACTGGTACCGCTACCGCCGCCGATGGTGTTCTGCAGGGCCAGGGTGTTGGTGCCACCGGCACCGCCGTCGATCTTGCCCGCCGCCGCATAGGCGAGGTTGGGGTTGCTGGTGACCAGCAGGGCCACGCCGATACCGAGCCCGGCACTGACGCTGGAACCGGTAATGGCGTTGAAACGGTTGCTGCTGTTGGCCCCCATCGACAGGCTGCCGGTGATGCTGCCGGCGTTAGTGAAGGTGTTGCCCGCCGTGGACGCCTCGAAGGCTGCCCGACCAAGGATGGTGCCGGTGTTGGTGAAGTCCACCTTGCTGCCGCCGGTGACGGCGATCACCGGGGTATCCTCGCTGACCAGGGTCAGGCTGGCCAGCGCCGAAGAGCCGATGCTGCCGGCGTTGCTGATGGTGGTAGTGCCGCTGCTGCCATTGCGGGCGTCCAGCGCCATGCCGGTCAGGTTCAGCAGGTTGGCGCCGAGCAAGGCGCCGGTACCCTTGATCACGCCCGTGGCATTGTTGTTGATGGTGAGCGTGCTGCCGGTACCGGTATTGCCGATCAGCACGGCGGAAGACTGGATGCTCAACAGCCCGAGCAAGGTCGGGTCGATGGTGCCGGAGTTGTTCAGGGTGTTGTTGTTGCCAGCCAGCGACAGCGAGGTGCCGCCCACGCCCAGCAAGGTGCCTAGGGAAGCGCCCGGGTTGACGTTCACGGTCAGGCCGCTGCCGCCATTGGTATAGCTCGGCGCCAAGGGGTTGGCCGCGCCGTTGCAGGTGATTATCGACCCGGCCGCGCTGCACACGGCAAGCGCCTGCTCACTGGTCAGACCTAGGGCCATGCCCCCCACCGCCAGACTGACGGCCAGGGACAATTGGGAGAAACGGGCAGGCAAGCGTGCGGCGACAATTCTGTCCACGGAGAGCTCCTTCGTGGATCAGGCGATTCGGTCCCTGAATGCGTGAACAGCGCTTGTTGCAGTGAATCTGAGCACGCGAACGGCGAAACACCTGACCATGGCTACAAATTTTCCTTTGCAGAAATGTGTAGCCGCTCGCAGCCGCGTGGCAGGGCGTTGGCGCCGGTCAAATGGTGTTAATACTTTGTCGAGGCGGCACGTGTTTCGCGGGTTTCAGCCCGGCACAGGTTGGATCCAACCGACGAACGGTCATGGCGAATGGCCAGAACCTGACAAGTTGCCGAGGGCTGAAGCCCCTCAGGCAACCTCAGCGCCCTCCTCTGGCCAATGTGGCTCGTTGGCCCCAGGCGGGGTCAATGGCGGCAAGCCATAGGCGGCCCGGGCATCGTCACAGCTGGGGTTGTGCACGCCGTTTTCCCACGAGGCCTCGAACTCGCGGCAGGGGCTGGAGCGATTCTCGTAGATGGAGCACGCCACTTGCGTGCCGATCTCGCCGCCGAGGCTCACGCAACGGCAAGGCTTGGCGTCGGTGCCGATCATCGCGACCCGGGTCGGGTTGATCTGTACCACCAGATCGTCGGGCACCACGCCGCCGGCGGACTGGCATTCACCCCAGAAGAAAGACACACGAAAGTAGCCGCAGCAGGCGCCGCAGGTCAGGCAAGGATTCTGTTCGGACATGATGGCCAGGAAGGGAGGTTGTTGTTATCCGGGCGAGCGCCCGCGGCGCTATTTGTAATCCAGGCGCGATCGGCTGAGAAGAGGGGCGATGAAAAAAAGACGGCCGCTGGTCGCGGCCTCAAGCTGTTAGCGGCAAGCGGCAAGCGGCAAGCGGCAAGCGGCAAGAAAAAGCTTTGCGTCTTCCCTGCCCCGCTCATATGGGAGGCCGCAAGACGACTGTATTGCACAGGTCAGCTTGCGGCTTGCGGCTTGCAGCTTACTTGCTGGTCAACCCATCGGCCCGGAACATCTGGCGAATGCCGCGAATGGCCTGGCGGATGCGGTCCTGGTT
This sequence comes from Pseudomonas xantholysinigenes, assembly GCF_014268885.2. NCBI lineage: Bacteria > Pseudomonadati > Pseudomonadota > Gammaproteobacteria > Pseudomonadales > Pseudomonadaceae > Pseudomonas > Pseudomonas xantholysinigenes. Next base: position 4,607,145 of record NZ_CP077095.1, read on the forward strand.
CTCGATCAGGGCGAAGCGCACGTGGTCATCGCCATAGTCACCAAAGCCAATCCCCGGCGACACACAGACCTTGGCCTCGGCCAGCAGCTTCTTGGAAAACTCCAGCGACCCCAGGTGCGCATACTGCTCGGGGATCTTGGCCCAGACGTACATCGACGCCTTGGGGTTCTCGACCATCCAGCCCAGTTCGTGCAGGCCCTTGACCAGCAGGTTGCGGCGCTGGCGGTACTGCTCGGCGATATCGCGCACGCACTGCTGGTCGCCTTCCAGCGCGGCAATCGCCGCCACCTGCAGCGGGGTGAAGGTGCCGTAGTCGTGGTAGCTCTTGATCCGCGCCAGGGCGCTGACCAGCTCGGGGTTGCCGACCATGAAACCGATCCGCCAGCCGGCCATGTTGTAGCTCTTGGACAGGGTGAAGAACTCCACCGCGATGTCCTTGGCGCCGGGCACCTGCATGATCGACGGCGCCTTCCAGCCGTCATAGACGATGTCGGCATAGGCCAGGTCGTGCACCACCAGCACATCGTACTGCTTGGCCAGAGCCACCACGCGCTCGAAGAAGTCCAGTTCGACGCACTGTGCGGTGGGGTTGGACGGGAAGCCGAGGATCATCATCTTCGGCTTGGGGATCGACTCGCGGATCGCCCGTTCCAGCTCGTTGAAGAAATCCACGCCCGGCACCAGCGGCACGGAACGCACCTGGGCACCGGCGATCACCGCGCCGTAGATGTGGATCGGGTAGCTGGGGTTGGGCACCAGCACCGTGTCGCCGTGATCGAGGGTGCCAAGCATCAGGTGCGCCAGGCCCTCTTTCGAGCCGATGGTGACGATGGCTTCGCTTTCCGGGTCGATGTCGACCTCGTAGCGTTCCTGGTACCAGTTGGAAATGGCCCGGCGCAGGCGCGGAATGCCGCGGGAGGTGGAGTAGCCATGAGTATCGTCGCGCTGGGCGACCTGCACCAGTTTATCGACGATGTGCGGCGGCGTGGCGCCGTCGGGGTTGCCCATACTCAAGTCGATGATGTCCTCGCCACGGCGGCGAGCGGCCATCTTGAGTTCGGCGGTGATGTTGAAGACGTAGGGGGGAAGACGATCGATGCGCGCGAAACGGCGCGGCGAACCTGGGTTGGCCATGGTTTCCTCTGAAGACGTAAGCGCCCGGAACCGTCCGAGCGACGTTGGCCGATGTGGCGGCCTGAATCAGAAGATAGTGCCGAAACACCATTAATGCAAAAGATAATTTCCTGTTTTTATAGATTTTTTAGATGTTTTTTTTGAAAATTTTAGATCCATGTTTGCAACACCGGCCTCTTCGCGGGCAAGCCCGCTCCCACAGGTACAGTGCACGCCTCAAAGGCTGCGAGAATCCTGTGGAAGCGGGCTTGCCCGCGAAGAGGCCGGTACTGGAAAACAGGCATAAAAAACCCCGGCACATGGCCGGGGTTCTTGGTGTAGCAGCCCGCTGTATCAGCGCGCGTAGGTCATCAGCACATCGGCCGCGGTCTGGCTGTCCACGCCCATCATCACGCTCAAGGCAGTGACGGTGAGGATGGAAAAACCGAATACCTTGCGCGCCCACTTGCTGTCATCCTCGGCCTTGTAGCCACCCCAGGCCATGTACAGCCAGTACAGGCCCATGGCAGCCGCCACGGCGAGGTAACCCAGACCGGCATAGCCGCCCAGGGTCAGCATCAGGGTCGCCAGCACGAAGGCCAGCACGTACAGGACGATCTGCTTCTTCGCCGCGAGGATACCGCGCGCCACCGGCAATACCGGAATGTTGGCGGCGCTGTAGTCCTTGAAGCGGAAGATGGCGATGGCGAAGCTGTGCGGCATCTGCCACAGGCTGAACATCACCAGCAGGGTCACCGCGGCCAGGTCGAAGCTGTTGCTCACGGCGCAGTAGCCGATCACCGGAGGCATGGCACCGGACAGGCTGCCAACCAAGGTGCCGTGCACCGATTTACGCTTGAGCCACAGGCTGTAGAAGCCGACGTAGACCACGAAGCCGACCAGGGCGCAGAACGCCGCGAGCGGATTGGCTTGCACATACAGCAGGCTGAAACCCGCCACCCCGAGCAGGGTGGCGTAGATCAGCGCGAGGGGCAGCGACATGCCACCCTGCACCATGACGCGGTTCTTGGTGCGCTCCATCTTGTGGTCGATGTCACGGTCGATGCAGTTGTTGAACACGCAACCGGACGCCACCACCAGGGAAGTACCTACCACCACCGCCAGGAACAGGGCGAAGTCCACATGGCCCTTCGCGGCAAGGAAGAAACCGCCTGCCACGGAAAGCACGTTACCGAAAATGATCCCCGGTTTGGTGATTTGGATAAAGTGCTTCACGGACATGCAGTCTTACCTCACTTGGCCAACATTTCGAAGTGGATGCTGAACATGATCCACAGCGACAGGCCGACCAGCAGTGCAATTACCAGAACGGTGAACAGGAACGTCGACACATTGGAACGCTGCTCTTTCGAGCGGTCCATGTGCAGGAAGTACACAAGGTGCACAACCACCTGGATGACGGCCATGGCCACCACGATCAGGACGGTCAGGTTCTTCGGCAGGCTCGGGAACATCACCAGGCCGAACGGAATCGCGGTCAGGATGATCGAGAGCACGAAGCCGATCATGTACGACTTCACGCTACCGTGGTTACCCTCGTGATGAGTGTCGTGTGCGCTAGCCATTACAGAACTCCCAGCAGGTAGACGACGGTGAACACGCAGATCCAGACCACGTCCAGGAAGTGCCAGAACAGGCTCAGGCAGCTCATGCGGGTCTTGGCGGTCGGCGTGATGCCGTGCTTGTTGATCTGGTACATCATGATTGCCATCCAGATCAGGCCGGCAGTCACGTGCAGGCCGTGGGTACCGACCAGCGCGAAGAACGCCGACAGGAAACCACTGCGCTGCGGGCCGTAGCCCTCGGCGATCAGGTGATGGAATTCATAGATTTCCATCGCGATGAAGCCGGCACCGAACAGGAAGGTCACGGCCAACCAGCCCAGCACGCCTGCCTTGTTGCCGGCGAACATCTTCAGCATGGCGAAGCCGAAGGTGATCGAGGACAGCAGCAGGAACGCGGTTTCGACCAGCACGAAGTCGAGCTGGAAGATGTCGTGACCCGACGGGCCGCCGGCGAAACCGCCGGACAGCACCGCGTAGGTGGCGAAGAGCGACGCAAACAGGATGCAGTCGGTCATCAGGTAGAGCCAGAAACCGAGGACGGTCATCTGGCCCGAGTCGTGGTGGTGGTCATCATGCCCATGGTCGTGACCATGAGCAGCACCGTGCATTACTTGACTGGACATTGATTACACCCGTTCAAACGATTCGACACGTGCGCCGCCGGCAGGCAGTACACCAGCCTGGGCCAGCGCTTTCATGCGCTCGCCTTCGATGCGCGCCACTTCTTCGGCCGGAACCATGTAGCCCTGGTCGTCACGCGCGGCGTGGCGAACGAAGACAGCGATGGTCGCAACCAGGCTCGCACCCACCAGCCACCAGATGTGCCAGATGAAGGCGAAGCCGAACACGGTCAGCAGCAGACCCATGAACAGACCGGTGGAGGTGTTGCTCGGCATGTGGATCGCTTCGTACTTGGCAGGCGCCTTGTAGGCGGCACCGGCTTGCTTGGCTTCGTGCCAGGCGTCCAGGCCGACATGCTCAGGCATGTGAGCGAAGTTGTAGAACGGAGGTGGCGACGAAGTCGACCATTCCAGGGTACGGCCGCCCCATGGGTCGCCGGTGACGTCCATGTTGTCCTTGCGATCGCGAACCGAGACGTAGATCTGGATCAGCTGGCAGGCGATACCGAACAGGATCAGCACGGCGCCGACCACGGCCACGTACAGGTAGGGTTCCCACAGCGGGTTGTCGGAGTGGTTCAGACGACGGGTCATGCCCATGAAGCCCAGGGCGTACAGCGGCATGAACGCTACGTAGAAGCCGGAGATCCAGAACCAGAAGGCAGCCTTGCCCCACTTCTCGTTCAGGGTGAAACCGAAGGCTTTCGGGAACCAGAAGGCGAAGCCAGCGATGTAGCCGAATACCGCGCCACCGATGATCACGTTGTGGAAGTGGGCGATCACGAACAGGCTGTTGTGCAGAACGAAGTCGGCACCCGGAACAGCCAGCAGAACGCCGGTCATGCCACCGATCGAGAAGGTGACCATGAAGCCCAGGGTCCACATGATCGGCGCGGTGAAGCGCAGACGGCCCTGGTAGATGGTGAACAGCCAGTTGAACAGCTTCACACCGGTCGGAATGGAGATCAGCATCGTCGCCAGGCCGAAGAAGGTGTTGACGCTGGCGCCGGCACCCATGGTGAAGAAGTGGTGCAGCCAGACCGCGAAGCCGAGGATGGCGATCGCGCCCGAGGCGTAGATCATCGAGTGGTGACCGAACAGGCGCTTGCCCGCGAAGGTCGAGGTAACTTCCGAGAACACGCCGAAGGCCGGCAGGATCAGGATGTAGACCTCAGGGTGACCCCATGCCCAGAACAGGTTGACGTACATCATCGGGTTCCCACCAAGCTCGTTGGTGAAGATGTGGAAGTCCAGATAACGGTCAACAGTCAGCAGGGCGAGTGCGGCGGTCAGGATCGGGAAGGAAGCGACGATCAGCACGTTGGCCCAGGTGCAGGTCCAGGTGAAGATCGGCATGTCCATCAGCTTCATGCCAGGTGCGCGCATCTTCATCACGGTGACGAGGAAGTTCACGCCGGTCAATGTCGTACCCAAGCCTGAGAGCTGTAGCGCCCAGATGTAGTAGTCGACACCCACACCAGGGCTGTACTGAATGCCCGCGAGCGGCGGATAGGCAACCCAGCCGGTCTTGGCGAATTCACCAACGCCCAGCGAGATGTTGACCAGCAGCACGCCTGCCAGCAGCAGGTAGAAGCTCAGGGAGTTCAGGAACGGGAAGGCAACGTCACGCGCACCGATCTGCAGCGGAACCGCGAGGTTCATCAGGCCGGTGAAGAACGGCATCGCCATGAAGATGATCATGATCACACCGTGGGCGGTGAAGATCTGGTCATAGTGTTCAGGCGGCAGGTAGCCTTCGGAGCCACCGGTGGCGGCGGCCAGCTGGGTACGCATCATGATGGCGTCGGCGAAGCCGCGCAGCAGCATGACCATAGCGACGATGATGTACATCACGCCGATTTTCTTGTGGTCGACCGTGGTCAGCCACTCGGTCCACAAGTAGGTCCACTTGCGGAAATAGGTGATGGCACCAACGACGGCGATACCACCGAGCGCGATCATGGCAAGCGTCACCATGACTATCGGCTCGTGATAGGGTATCGCCTCCAGGCTTAATTTACCGAACATCTCTTACTCCTCTGCACCGGCAGCTGGTTGCATACTCGATTCCACACCCTTGGTCGTGGCCAGGTCTTTGCTGCCTGCTTCTTCGTGGCTCGGACGACCACGGTTCATGCCTTCGTACTTGTCGACGATCAGCTGGAACTGCTCAGGCGAAGCCTCGCTGTACAGCGCGACCGGGTTGTTTTCGCTTGGTTTGGCCAAGGCGTCGTATTCGGCCTTGTCCAGCTTCTTCGGCGAGGCCTTCACTTCAGCGACCCATGCATCGAAGTCGGCTTGCGAAGTGGCGGTTGCCTTGAATTTCATACCGGTGAAGCCGGCACCGCTGTAGTTGGCGGAGATACCGTCGAACTCACCGTTCTCGTTGGCGATCAGGTGCAGTTTGGTGGTCATGCCAGCCATTGCGTAGATCTGGCCACCCAGGCCCGGGATGAAGAAGGAGTTCATCACGGCGTCGGAGGTGACACGGAAGTTGACCGGGGTGTTGGCCGGGAAGACGATCTTGTTGACCGTGGCGATGCCCTGTTCCGGGTAGATGAACAGCCATTTCCAGTCCAGCGCGACCACATCGATCTGCACCGGCTTCACATCGGAATCCAGTGGACGATACGGGTCCAGCTTGTGGGTGGAGTGGTAGGTGAAGTAGCCCAGGGCGATGATGATCAGGATCGGGATGATCCACACCGCGGCTTCGATCTTGGTCGAGTGCGACCAGTCGGGGGTGTAGGTGGCAGCCTTGTTGGAAGCACGGTACTTCCAGGCGAACGCCAGGGTCATGATGATCACGGGCACGACCACCAGCAGCATCAGACCGGTGGCGATCAGGATCAGGTTCTTCTGCTCAATGCCCACCTGGCCCTTCGGATCGAGCAGGGTCCAGTTGCACCCACTGAGTAAAAGCATGCCTAAAAAGGGCAATATGCCAAACAGTCTGGGGTAACGCTTTTTACTCATCTCACGACCTCTAGATCAGCTTGCTTCAATGCAATTTGTGTTTTGGTAGCCAACACTTCGTCCTGCCAAGTGCGGCAATTGGCGCCCGTACTCGCCCCTGCCTGGGATCCGACTGCAGGATCTTGGCGTCAAGCGGGTTAGCGGTGCTTATGGTTTCGTAGGCAACAGGCCTGTACTTCAGACCAAGTCCATTTGGTGCGGGAAAACGCGGAGGGGTGTCCGCCCGGTATCGCCGTTGGGCGAAACTTGTCGAAGTCAGCAAATGGGAAAGCGCTGCGGCTCCCATCAATCCTGCGACTCGCAAGCAGTGCCGAACGGAAATTGGGGGCGATTGTAGATAGGTCAATAGACCTTGACTATGACTTATTGAGCAACAGTCTTTTACAGGATGCGTAACAATACTGCTCAAAAAATCAACTTCGCGACAGTTTGTCGCACCCCGCTTGATAGCCCTGAACCCCTTGTAGCGCAAGGGCCGAAGCCTGACCTGGATCAACCGGCGCGAGCGTTTTGCGGCTTATCTCGCCGCGCAATAGACCCAGGTCAATTCGGGACTTTGGTCTAAGCGCGACGGCGGTTCCGGTAGATCCCCAGCGGCACCAGCAGCGCGGTCAGCACGAAGGCCACCAGGGCCCATTGGGCGAGGGACAGGCCGAGAATCGGCGGATACGGAGTGGCGCAGAAGCCATCGACCTGGAACGCCAGCGGCCACAGCTTGGCCAGCGGCAGGTCATCGACGATGGGCTGCAGGGTATCGATACCGCAGCTGACCATCGGGTTGGCGAGTATATACACATGGTTGCCGGCTGCAACGATGCCGCCAATGGCGCTGAGTACCACCAGTGCCTCGAAGAAGGTCAGGCTGCGCCGCCCCGGCATGGCCGCGGCAATGAAGGCGAACACGGCGATGAACAGCAAGGCGTAGCGCTGCAGGATGCACAGCGGGCATGGCGCCTCGCCCAACACCACCTGCATGTACAGGGCGCCACCGATCAGCGCCAGGCAGATCACGCCGAGGAGCACCAGAAAGCGCCGTTCCCGATTCAGGCGCGATGAGAGTTCGTTCATTGCCGATTCCTTCGATGAAGTGTGGCAGCGTGGGCTGCCCGGGGGGCGCCAAGTCTACACGCTGGAGATGACCTTTGAATGCATCGAGGAAGGACGTGTGCGCTATCCACTGCTGACCTAGGACCGAGCGGGTCGGTTTCGGTTCAACGGCCGCGCGTGAAAAACACGGCAACCCGAGCGCCGGACAGGGGCAGGCCCCTCGACACTCGGGAGTGAAGGATACAGTGATTAAAGGAGGATTAAAGATGAACGCCGGTGTAGGTGCGTTCATCTCTTTCTATATAGAGAAGGGTGGTAGGCCCAATGGCTGGCAAGCCAGCCCCCGCACGGGGAATGCAACCGCCCGCTTCGTTCTCGATTACCCACGGTTGGGAGCATCCGGTACGAGAGCTGGCTTGCGAGCAATTGGGATGTCGGAGTCCGGGGGCGCTTTGCGCCCCGTTCGCGGCACAAGGCCGCTCCTACAGGAGTGCGCAATCCCTGAGCGGCCTTGCGTCGCGAAAGGGCTGCGCAGCAGCCCCGACAATTTCCAGCCGAACCGGTTACTCCAGCGCCGCCGCCGGCCCGAAGAACTCGTAGCGAGCTTGCCCTTCCGGCACCCCCAACCCCTTGAGCTGGCGCTTGATCGCGGCCATGAAGCCCTTCGGCCCAAGGAAGTAGGCATCGATGTCACGCTCACGCGGCAGCCACTCGGCCAGCAGCGCCTGGTCCAGCAGGCCCACGGCGTCGGCGGCCTGGCTGCCATCTTCCTCGGCGTAGCAATAGAAGCGCTTGAGCTGCGGGTGACGCGCCGCCAGGCCGTCGATCCAGTCGCGGAACGCATGCACCGCGCCATTGCGCGCACAGTGGATGAAGTGCACCGGACGCTCGGTCTTGAGCGCGGCCTCGAGCATCGCCAGGGTCGGGGTGATACCCACGCCGCCACTGATCAGCACCAACGGCTTGGCGCTGGCGGCCAGGGTGAAGTCACCGGACGGCGGGAACAGTTGCAGGGTGTCGCCCACCATCAACCCGTCGTGCAGGTAGTTCGAGACCTTGCCACCCGCCTCGCGCTTGACGCTGATGCGGTACTGTTCGCCGTCGCACAGGGCCGACAGCGAGTAGTTGCGGCGCTGTTCCTGCCCATCGATGTCCAGCTTGAGGCCAATGTACTGGCCCGGCTCGGCCTTGAGCACCGGCTTGCCATCGACCGGGGCGAAGTAGAACGAGACGATCTCGCTGCTTTCCTGCTCGCGGCGCACCAGGCGGAATTCGCGGGCACCGCGCCAGCCGCCGACGGCCTCTTCCTTCTGCTGGTACAGGTTCTCCTCGGCGCCGATGAGGATGTCGGCCAGCTGGCCATAGGCAGCGGCCCAGGCCGCGATCACTTCAGCAGTGGCGATCTCCTTGCCCAACACTTCCTCGATGGCGCGCAGCAGGCAGCTGCCGACGATCGGGTAGTGCTCGGGGAGAATCTGCAAGGCCACGTGCTTGTTGATGATCTGCCCGACCAGGCCGCCCAGCTGCTCGAGCTGGTCGATGTGGCGGGCGTACATCAGCACGCCATTGGCCAGGGCGCGGGGTTGGTCACCGCTGGCCTGGTGAGCCTGGTTGAACAGCGGGCGTACTTCGGGGAACTCGCTGAGCATCATCTTGTAGAAGTGGGTGGTCAGGGCCTCGCCGCCGCTTTCCAGCAGGGGCACGGTGGCTTTGATGATTGCACGTTGTTCGGCATTGAGCATTACGACAACTCCTGAGCCTATGGCTTCGAATGGTTGCGTAGGCTATTTCAGCAATCGTGCCAACTTTGATCGTCAATGAAACCGGGGGTTTTCATTGACCGGTGTCAAAAGGACACACCCAGGCGTATAGTCATTACGACCAACAGGAGTCCATATGACTGCAAAACCCCTGCTCACCGCCCTCCTCCCCCTGGTGAGCGACCTGTCCCGCGACCTCCCCGACCAGGAACGCTACCGCCGACTGCTCCAGGCCATGCGCGGCCTGCTGCCGTGCGATGCCGCGGCGTTGCTGCGCCTGGACGGTGAATGGCTGGTACCGCTGGCAGTGGACGGCCTGTCGACGGATACCCTCGGCCGGCGCTTCCGGGTCAGCGAGCACCCACGTTTCCAGGCCCTGCTCAGCCGTCCCGAGCCCACCCGCTTCCCCAGCGACAGCCCGCTGCCCGACCCCTACGACGGGCTGGTCGACGCCGCCCATGTGGACCTTGAGGTCCACGACTGCATGGGTTGCCCGCTGATGGTCGATGAACGGCCCTGGGGCCTGCTGACCCTCGACGCCCTCACCGCCGGCCAATTCCAGAGCCTTGAGCTCGAGGCCCTGCAAGCCTTCGCCAGCCTCGCCGCTGCCACGGTCACCGTGGCCGAGCGCATCGAGCACCTGGCCCTGCGCGCCGAGGACGAGCACCAGCGCGCCGAGGTGTATCGCCAGGCCAGCGGCCAGGACAAGGAACTGATTGGCCAGAGCAAGGCGCACAAGCGCCTGGTTGAAGAAATCCGCCTGGTCGGCGGCAGCGACCTGACCGTGTTGATCACCGGCGAGACCGGCGTGGGCAAGGAGTTGGTGGCCCAGGCCCTGCACCGCGCCAGCAGCCGGGCTGACAAACCACTGATCAGCCTCAACTGCGCCGCCCTGCCCGACACCCTGGTCGAGAGCGAACTGTTCGGCCACGTGCGTGGCGCCTTTACCGGCGCCCACGGCGAGCGCCGGGGCAAGTTCGAACTGGCCAATGGCGGCACACTGTTCCTGGATGAGGTTGGCGAATTGCCGCTGGCGGTACAGGCCAAGCTGCTGCGGGTCTTGCAGAGCGGGCAGTTGCAGCGCCTGGGCTCGGACCGTGACCACCAGGTGGATGTGCGCCTGATCGCGGCGACCAACCGCGACCTCGCCGAAGAGGTGCGCAGCGGCCACTTCCGCGCCGACTTCTATCACCGCCTGAGCGTATACCCGCTGCAAGTACCGCCGCTGCGCGAGCGCGGCCGCGATGTGTTGCTGCTGGCCGGGTATTTCCTCGAACAGAACCGCTCACGCCTGGGCCTTGGCAGCCTGCGCCTGTCGAGCGAGGCCCAGGCCGCGCTGTTGGCGTACGACTGGCCGGGCAACGTGCGCGAGCTGGAACACCTGATCGGTCGCTCGGCGCTCAAGGCCCTGGGGCAACACGGACAGCGGCCGAAGATCCTCACCCTGGAGGCGGCCGATCTCGACCTGCGCAACGTGGCGCCAACCCCGCAGGTAGAAACCGAGGTGCCGTCGCTCGACGTGCCATTGCCCGAGGGCGGGTTGCGCGAGGCGGTGGATGACTATCAGCGGCAGATCGTCGAGGCCTGCCTGAATCGCCACGGCGACAACTGGGCTGCCGCGGCGCGGGAGCTGGGGCTGGACCGGGCCAACCTGAGCCGGTTGGCCAAGCGATTGGGACTGCGCTAGCTTCAGGCCATGCGCAGTCCCTGTAGGAGCGGCCTTGTGTCGCGAAAGGGCTGCGCAGCGGCCCCTATATCGATGAAACGCTGAAACTGCCGGGGCCGCTTCGCGGCCCTTTCGCGACACAAGGCCGCTCCAGTTACAGCTTCGCGATGCACCGCAAATAGCAAACTAAGCTAAAGCCTGACGCCAAAAAGCCGATAACCCGGCATCCTCCCCCTCATTTATAGCGAAGGTTGCCCATGGCCACGCAAAAAGCCCGCGCGGACTCCTTGTCCCTGCTGCTGTTCACCCTGCGCAGCGGCAAGCTGATGGCAATCAACCTGCTCAAGGTCAGCGAGATCATTCCCTGCCCGCCGCTGACCAAGCTGCCGGAGGCCCACCCGCACGTCAAAGGCGTGGCCACCCTGCGCGGCAACTCGCTGTCGGTGATCGACCTGTCCCGCGCCATCGGCGAAATGCCCCTGGCCGACCCCGACGGCGGCTGCCTGATCGTCACCGAGATCAGCCGCTCGCGCCAGGGCCTGCATGTACAGGCGGTGAGTCGTATCGTTCATTGCCTGAGCACCGACATCAAGCCGCCGCCCTACGGCTCGGGCAACCGCTCGTTCATCACCGGCGTGACCCGGGTCGACAACACCCTGGTGCAGGTGCTGGACATCGAGAAGGTCATCCACGGCATCGCCCCGCCGCCGCACGAGCCGCACCCGGGCGAAGTCAGCGAGGAAGATGCCAGCCTGTTGGCCGCCGCCAACATCCTGGTGGTGGACGACAGCCAAGTGGCCCTGCAGCAGTCGGTGCACACCCTGCGCAACCTCGGCATCGACTGCCATACCGCGCGCAGCGCCAAGGATGCGATCAACGTGCTGCTGGAGCTGCAAGGCACCGACAGGGAGATCAACATCATCGTCTCCGACATCGAGATGTCCGAGATGGATGGCTTCGCCTTCACCCGAACCCTGCGCGAAACGCCCGATTTCCAGCATCTGTACATTCTCCTGCACACCTCGCTGGACAGTGCGATGAGCGGCGACAAAGCCAAGGCGGCCGGAGCCAATGCAATCCTCACCAAGTTCTCTTCGCCCGAGCTGACCAACTGCCTGGTAACGGCGGCGCGAGCAGTGGTGTTCGAAGAGCGCTGACATATCCAGTCAGGATTTTCCTGGCTTGATGCAGGAAAATGTTCGGGCATAATTCGCGCCCTTCGGATGTTCATTGCCGGTATCGCGTATGAAATATCTCAGCTCCGTCCTGATCACCTGCGCCCTGCTCACCAGCACCGCAGCCCATGCCTCCAGTAGCCAGGCCTGGAACGACCAGCGCCAGCAGATGCTCAAGGCCTGCCTCGCCGCCAGCCAGTTCAAGGACGCCCACGCCCTGGGCAAGCCCGCCGAGTTCGACGACCAGGTCGGCTACAGCGCGCTGCTGATCGAAGGTGTCTACCCACAGAAGCACATGAACAACCGCAGCGGTACCGAGCTGTGCCTGTACAGCCGCCAGCAACAGCATGCGGTCGTCACCGAGTGGAACCCAGGCAAGCCGTGAGCGACAGCATTCGTTTCGCTTGCACCGGATGCGGTAGATGCTGCACCGGCCACCACGTACCACTGACCCTGGCCGAAGCCCGGCAATGGGCGCTGTCCGGTGGCCAGGTGATCGTGTTGATCGAAGGCTTCATCGCCGATGGCCCGGGCATTCCAGCCGACCAACGCGAGCATGTGCTGCGCCGCTCATACCCGGTGTCCTGTGGCGCCGGGCAGTTGCACGTATCGGTGACCTTCGCCGCGTTCAACCCGGGGCGCTGCCGCAACCTCGACGCCGATGACCTGTGCAGCATCTACGACAACCGGCCACTCGTCTGCCGGATCTACCCGGCGGAGATCAACCCGCACCTGCCGCTGCGACCGGAAAACAAAGACTGCCCGCCAGAAGCCTGGGAACAAGGGCCAGAGCTGATCCATGGCAAGCTGCTGGTGGATGAGGGCCTGCGCGCCTTGATCGAGGCCTCGCGCCAGGCGGACCGTGAGGATATCGCGGCCAAGGTGGCGATCTGCGAGGCGCTGGGGATCACCACCAGTGCGTTGAAGGGCAACGGCTTCACCGCCTGGTTGCCGGACATGGCGGCGTTTTCGGCGGTGCTGGAACAGGTGCCAACTGCGGTTGATGCCCCTTGGTCAGTGCATGTGCAAGACGCCGAGCTGACAGCCCAATTGCACCAGCATGGACTGCAACTCACCGCTGATACTCCGCTTTATTACGCCTTCATCGGGTTCTAGTTCATCGCGCTCGCCCGGGCACCTCGGGGCATGTACTGCACCTGTGGGAGCGGGCTTGTCGGACCGCCGCACCGCCGCGAAGCAAGCGACGCGGTGCCTGGCACCGGCTACGCCGGTGTTCGCGGGTAAACCCGCTCCCACAGGGATCGCGCTAGCTTTAGCAGTTGAGCAAAACAGTTGCTCCCACAGCGACCGCGCCGGCTTCAGGGCATGCACCACACCTGTGGGAGCGGGTTTACCCGCGAAGCAGGCGCTGCGGTACATGGCACCGCTCCCACAGGAATCCAAGCAAAACGTCACTGACAACGGCGCCAGAACTCATCCGCCAACCGCCGCAGGTCCGTGGCCAGGTCGGCCACGTCACTGGCGCTGCCGTGGCTGCGCTGGCCCATGCTCACCGTCGCCTCGCTGGCCTGGCGAATGCTGGTGATGTTGCGGTTGATGTTCTCGCTGACCTGGCTCTGCTGCTCCACCGCCGCGGCGATCTGCAAGCTCATCTCGTTGATCTGGTTGACCCGCACGCTGATGCTGTCCAGCGCGTCGCTGGCCAACTGCGCCTGCTCGACGCTGTGCCCGGCATGGGCGCTGCTCTGCTGCATCACCTGCACCGCGGCACGGGCGCCGTCCTGCAGCGCGGCGATCATGCGCTGGATATCGTGGGTCGACTGCGCGGTGCGCTGGGCCAGGCCGCGCACTTCGTCGGCCACCACCGCGAAACCACGGCCCTGGTCACCAGCCCGCGCCGCCTCGATGGCGGCGTTGAGCGCCAGCAGGTTGGTCTGCTCGGCAATGCCGCGGATCACATCGAGCACCCCGGAGATTTCGCTGCTGTGGTTCTCCAGTTGCGCGATCACTTCGCTGGCCTCCACCAGCGAGCCGGCCAGGTCCTGGATCGCACAGCGGTTGCGGTCGACCAGTTGATGCCCGGCCTGGGTCTCGTCCTCGGCCTGGTCGGCGGCCATCGAAGCCATCTGCGCGCTGCTGGCCACCTGGGCGACACTGGCACTCATCTGCTGGATCGCGGTGGCCACCTGGTCCGCTTCGCCCTGTTGTTCCAGGCTGTTGGCATGGCTGCTGTGCAACGCCTCGGCCAAGGCGCCGGAATGCCCGGCCAGGCGTGACGAGGTATCACCGATACGCCCGACTACCGCGCCCAACTGCGCCTTGAGCATGCGCATGGCGAACTCGATCTGGCCCAGGCCATCGCGGCGGCCTGTGTACAACTGCTGGCTCAATGGGTTGTCGGCGATGGCCAGGGCCTGGCGGCGCAGGCGCTCGTAAGGGCGCAACAGCAGCTGGATCGCCAGGCCGCTAAGACCGGCGGCCAAGGCCATCTGCACCAGTGTCACCAGCCACGAGGCGCCATGCCACCACTGCCCGGCACCAATCACCAGCGCGCACACCGCTGCCACTGCCAGCGACAACCGCGCGGCCAGCCCGGCCACCGGCAAACGCGCGCGCCAGTCGCGCCGCCCCTGGCGCAAGCGTGCGTAGCAGCGTTCGGCGGCCTCGACCTGAGCCCTGCCAGGCTTGGTCCGCACCGACTGGTACTCCAGCACCTGCCCGCCGCTGCTGATCGGCGAGACAAAGGCGCTCACCCAGTAGTGATCGCCGTTGTAGCAGCGGTTCTTCACCAACCCCATCCACGAACGCCCGGCCTTGAGCGTCTGCCACATCTGGGCGAAAGCCTCGGGCGGCATGTCCGGGTGGCGGACGATATGGTGGGCGTTGCCCAGCAGTTGCTCGCGGGTAAAACCGCTGACCCGGACAAAATCGTCGTTGGCATAGGTGATACGGCTGTCCAGGTCGGTGGTGGACAGGATGTTGGCGTCGCCGGGGTAATCCACTTCGCGACCGGTAACAGGCATATTGCACTTCATCGGAGGCTCTCGTTGTTGTACGGGAAAATCGGCAGGGCGTACGACTCTAGGGGCAAACGCCGGGGCAATATTGATCCACGGCAGGATATTGGCACTTGGCCATCAATCCGCCGAAACTGACAGCCGTGACAGCCAGGCGTCACGCTGCCGACCCGATAGGCGCGCTATAACCTTGGCTAGCCCAGACCGTTTTCCAGCCCCCGGCCAAGGTACCCGCCCCGATGCGACGTCCGTCTCGCCCCCTCGTTCTTGCCGCCCTGGTCCTGGTGATCCTGGCTGCTGTCGGCTTCTGGCTCAGCCAACGCCGCGTCGCGCCGCCCAACCACATCGCCAATGCAGTGCCGGTACGGGTGGTGACCGTGGCTCAGCAGGATGTGCCGCGCTATCTCAGCGCCATCGGCGCGGTGCTGTCGCTGCACAGCGTCGAAGTACGCCCGCAGGTGGAAGGGGTGCTGAACCAGGTGCTGGTCAAGGAAGGCCAGTGGGTCAAGGCCGGCGACCTGCTGGCCAGCCTCGACGACCGGGCGATCAGCGCCAATCTCGACCAAGCCCGCGCCAGTCTCGGCCAGACCCAGGCGCAGTTGCAGGTGGCCAACGTCAACCTCAAGCGCTACCAACTGCTGAGCAGCGACGACGGCGTGTCGAAACAGACCCTCGACCAGCAACAGGCGTTGGTGAACCAACTGCAGGCAACCCTCAAGGGCAACCAGGCGGCCATCGACAATGCCGCGGTACAACTCAGCTACACGCAGATCCGCTCGCCAGTGACCGGCCGCGTCGGCATCCGCAACGTCGACCCCGGCAACCTGGTGCGCAGCAGCGACACCCAGAGCCTGTTCAGCGTGACCCAGATCGACCCGATCGCCGTGGAGTTCGCCCTGCCCCAACAGCAACTGCCGGTCCTGCAGGGCCTGCTGAAATCGGCCACGCCCGCTGAAGTCGAGGCCTACATGGACGCCAACGGCGAACGCAGCCTGCTCGGCACCGGCCAGCTGATGCTGATCGACAACCAGGTCTCGGCCAACACCGGCACGGTGCGGGTCAAGGCGCAGTTCGACAACAAGGACGGCCGCCTGTGGCCGGGCCAACTGGTGACCGTGCGCCTGCGCACGGCGGTGGACGAGGACGCCCTGGTGGTGCCGCCACCGGTGGTGCAGCGCAGCCTCGACGGCCACTTCGTCTACCGCCTCGAAGGCGACAAGGTGAGCGCCGTGCCAGTCAAGGTGCTGTACCAGGACAGCGCCTTGAACATCGTCGCCGGGGTCAAGGCCGGCGACCGCCTGGTGCTCGACGGCCAGTCGCGGCTCAAGCCCGGCGCCACCGTGGAAGTCGCGCCAGACGCCCCCGCACAGGCGGAAATGGCCGACCGTGGGAGCCAGCCATGAACACCCGCAACGGCGTCTCGGCCTGGTGCATCGATCACCCCATCGCCACCCTGCTGCTGACCTTCGCCCTGGTGCTGCTCGGCGCCATCGCCTTCCCGCGCCTGCCGGTGGCGCCACTGCCCGAAGCGGACTTCCCGACCATCCAGGTCACCGCCCAACTGCCCGGCGCCAGCCCGGAAACCATGGCTTCGTCAGTCGCGACGCCCTTGGAAGTGCAGTTCAGCGCCATCCCCGGCATGACCCAGATGACCAGCAGCAGCGCCCTGGGCTCGACCACACTGATCCTGCAGTTCACCCTCGACAAGAACATCGACACCGCCGCCCAGGAAGTGCAAGCGGCGATCAACACCGCCACCGCGCGCCTGCCTCAGGACCTGCCCAGCCCGCCGACCTGGCGCAAAGTCAACCCCGCCGACAGCCCGGTGCTGATCCTCACCGTCAGCTCGACGCAAATGCCCGGCAACGAACTGAGCGACTACGCCGAAACCCTTCTGGCCCGCCAGCTCAGCCAGATCGACGGGGTCGGACTGATCAACATCACCGGCCAGCTGCGCCCGGCGATCCGCGTGCAGGCGCAACCCGAGAAGCTCGCCGCCATCGGCCTGACCCTGGCCGATATCCGCCAGGCCATCCAGCAGACCAGCCTCAACCTGGCCAAGGGCGCGCTGTACGGCGAACACAGCGTGTCGACCCTGGCCGCCAACGACCAGTTGTTCCACCCCGAGGACTACGCACGGCTGATCGTCAGCTACCGCAATGGCGCGCCGGTGCACCTGTCTGATGTCGCCAAGGTGATCCAGGGCGCCGAGAATGCCTACGTCAAGGCCTGGTCTGGCGAGCAGCCGGGGCTGAACCTGGTGATCTTCCGCCAGCCCGGGGCCAATATCGTCGATACCGTGGACCGGGTGATGGAGGCCCTGCCCCGCCTGCAGCAGATGCTGCCAGCCGCGGTCGAGGTGTCGGTGTTGCAGGATCGCACCCAGACCATCCGCGCCTCGCTGCACGAAGTCGAGCTGACCCTGATGATCGCCGTGGCCCTGGTGATCGGGGTGATGGCGCTGTTCCTGCGCCAGTGGTCGGCGACCTTCATCGTCTCCAGCGTGCTCGGCGTGTCGCTGATCGCCAGTTGCGCGCTGATGTACGTGTTCGGTTTCAGCCTCAACAACCTCACCCTGGTGGCCATCGTCATCGCCGTGGGCTTCGTGGTGGACGACGCCATCGTCGTGGTGGAGAACATCCACCGTCACCTGGAGGCCGGCGACGACAGCCGCACCGCCGCGCTCAAGGGCGCCGGCGAGATCGGCTTCACCGTGGTGTCGATCAGCTTCTCGCTGATCGCCGCGTTCATCCCACTGCTGTTCATGGGCGGGGTGGTCGGCCGGCTGTTCAAGGAGTTCGCCCTGACCGCCACCGCGACCATCCTGATTTCGGTGCTGGTGTCGCTGACCCTGGCGCCGACCCTCGCCGCGCTGTGCATGCGTCGCCCGCCCGCCGAGCAGCACGGCGGCCTTGGCCAGCGCCTGGTGCGCTGGTACGAAAAAGGCTTGGTCCGGGCACTGGCCCACCAGCGCATCACCCTCGCGGTGTTCGGCGTCACCCTGGCGCTGGCGGTGGCCGGCTACGTGGCGATCCCCAAAGGCTTCTTCCCCCTGCAGGACACCGGCTTCATCCTCGGCACCAGCGAGGCGGCGGCGGACGTGTCCTACCCGGCGATGATCGAGAAACACCAGGCCCTGGCCAAGATCATCGAGGCCGATCCTGCGGTGCGCGCCTTCTCCCACTCGGTCGGCGTCACCGGCAGCAATCAGACCATCGCCAACGGCCGCTTCTGGATCGCCCTCAAGCCCCGAGGCGAACGCGATGTGTCGGCCAGCGAATGGATCGACCGCATGCGCCCGAAACTCATGCAGATCCCCGGCATCGTCCTGTACCTGCGTGCCGGCCAGGACATCAACCTCAGCTCCGGCCCTTCGCGCACCCAGTACCAGTATGTGCTCAAGAGCAACGACGGCGTGGCGCTTAACCTATGGACCCAGCGCCTGACCGAGCGCCTGCGCGCCAACCCGGCATTTCGCGACCTGTCCAACGACCTGCAACTGGGCGCCAGCGTCACCCGCATCGACATCGACCGCCAGGCCGCCGCGCGCTTTGGCCTGACCACCACCGACGTCGACCAGGCGCTGTACGACGCGTTCGGCCAACGGCAGATCAGCGAATTCCAGACCGAAACCAACCAGTACAAGGTGATCCTCGAGCTTGATGCGCGCCAGCGCGGCAAGGCCGAGAGCCTCAACTACTTCTACCTGCGCTCGCCGCTGTCCGGCGAAATGGTGCCGCTGTCGGCCCTGGCCCATGTCGCGCCGCCCAGCACCGGGCCGCTGTCGATCAGCCACGACGGCCTGTTCCCGGCGGCCAACCTGTCGTTCAACCTGGCCCCGGGCGTGGCCTTGGGCGATGCGGTGCAGATCCTCGAACGCACCCAGCGCGAGCTGGGCATGCCCGATTCCATCGCCGGCAACTTCCAGGGCGCGGCCCAGGCCTTCCAAAGCTCGCTGTCGAGCCAGCCCTACCTGATCCTCGCCGCGCTGGTGGCGGTGTACATCATCCTCGGCGTGCTCTACGAGAGCTTCGTGCACCCGCTGACCATCATCTCCACCCTGCCCTCGGCAGGCCTCGGCGCGCTGATATTGCTATGGGCCATGGGCCAGGACTTCACCATCATGGGCTTGATCGGCGTGGTGCTGCTGATCGGCATCGTCAAGAAGAACGGCATCCTGCTGATCGACTTTGCCCTCGACGCCCAGCGCCACCAGGGCCTGACGCCTGAGCAGGCGATTCGCCAGGCATGCCTGGTACGCTTCCGGCCGATCATCATGACCACCCTGGCCGCGCTGCTCGGCGCCGTGCCGCTGATGTTCGGCTTCGGCACCGGCGCCGAGCTGCGCCAGCCACTGGGCATCGCCGTGGTCGGCGGGCTGCTGGTGAGCCAGGCGCTGACGCTGTTCACCACCCCGGTCATATACTTGGCCCTGGAGCGCCTGTTCCACCGCCGCCGGGCCGCCGTTGCCCCCGCGCCGACCGCCAGTTGAGACAAGACCATGCGTGTGCTGATCATCGAAGACGAAGAAAAAACCGCCGATTACCTGCATCGCGGCCTCACCGAGCAGGGCTTTACCGTCGACCTGGCGCGCGACGGTATCGACGGCCTGCACCTGGCCCTGGAAGGCGACTACGCGGTGATCGTGCTCGACGTCATGCTGCCGGGCCTGGATGGCTACGGCGTACTGCGCGCGCTGCGCGCGCGCAAGCAGACGCCGGTGATCATGCTCACTGCCCGCGAGCGGGTCGAGGACCGCATCCACGGCCTGCGCGAAGGCGCCGACGACTACCTGGGCAAGCCGTTCTCGTTCCTCGAACTGGTCGCCCGGCTGCAGGCCCTGACCCGGCGCAGCGCGATCCACGAACCCTTGCAGATCCAGGTTGCCGACCTGTGGATCGACCTGATGGCGCGCAAGGCTACCCGTGCGGGATCGCGCCTGGAACTGACCGCCAAGGAGTTCTCGCTGCTCAGCGTGCTGGCCCGGCGCCAGGGCGAGATCCTGTCCAAGACCGCCATCGCCGAACTGGTCTGGGACATCAACTTCGACAGCGACGCCAATGTCGTCGAGGTGGCCATCAAGCGCCTGCGCGCCAAGCTCGACGGGCCGTTCGACAACAAGCTGCTGCATACCATTCGAGGCATGGGTTATGTCCTTGAGAACCGTGGCCAGTGACGGTCCTGTGGGAGCGGGTTTACCCGCGAAGAGGCCTCCTCGGCGCCTGGCACCGGCTGCGCCGGTGTTCGCGGGTAAACCCGCTCCCACAGGGGCTGCGCCACGGCATCCAGCGAGTAGGCGGTAAATGATGATTCCAAGCCTTTTGCCCAGCAAACCCGGCAACTCCATCGCCCTGCGCCTGTCGGCGCTGTTCACCCTGGTGGCGCTGGCCGTGTTCGTGCTGATCGGCAGCGCCTTGTACCGCCAGGTCGACCGCAGCCTCGACCTGCTGCCCGAAGCCGAGCTGGACGCACGCTTCAGCGTGCTCGAATCCACCCTCAACCGCTACGGCACCGCCGAGCACTGGGCCAAGATCAACAACAAGCTCAACCTGCTCAGCGAAGAAGACCGGCGCATTCGCTTCTGGGTAGTGAGCAGCGACCCGGCCTTCGAGTACGGTCATCCCACCGAGCAGGTGCGCGGCTTCGCCGAGGGCGCGCCGGGCATGCGCGACCTGCGCCTGAGCGACAGCCCCTACCCCTACAAGGTGCTGGTCAGCGAGCTGCCGGCGCTGGGCGAGCGCCCGCCGCTGCGCTTTCTGATCGGCATCGACACCGAAACCTTCTGGCAGGCCCAGCACAGCCTGCTGGTGGCCATCGTCGGCCTGGCGGTGCTGGGCGTGCTGCTGGCCTCGCTGCTCAGCTACTGGGTCGCGCGCATCGGTCTCAAGCCCTTGCAGGCCCTCTCGGACGAGGCCCAGACCCTGGCCCCGCCACGCCTGGACGGACGCCTGCAAACCCACGACCTGCCGCCGGAACTGGCGCAGTTCGCCGGTGCCTTCAACGCCGCCCTCGACCGGGTCAGCCAGGCCTACACGCAACTGGAGGCGTTCAATGCCGACGTCGCCCACGAACTGCGCTCGCCACTGACCAACCTGATCGGCCAGACCCAGGTCGCCCTGACCCGCGGACGTAGCGCCGAGCATTACTTCGAGGTGCTGCAATCGAACCTCGAGGAGCTGGAGCGCCTGCGCAGCATCATCAACGACATGCTGTTCCTGGCCAGCGCCGACCAGGGCAGCAAGGCCACCGCGCTGACCCAGGCGTCGCTGGCCGAGGAAGTGGCCACCACCCTGGACTACCTCGACTTTATCCTTGAGGACGCCCAGGTCAGTGTCCGGGTCAGCGGCGACGCCCAGGCCTGTATCGAAAAAGCCCAGTTGCGCCGGGCGCTGATCAACCTGCTGAACAACGCCGTGCAGCACACCGCGCCGCACCAGGTGATCGAGGTGCGCATCGATGCCGGTGAGCAGGAGGTGAACATCGCCGTCAGCAACCCCGGCCCGGCGATCGCCGACGAACACCTGGCGCTGCTGTTCGAGCGCTTCTACCGGGTCGATGCCGCCCGAAGCAACAGTGGCGGAGGTAACCACGGCTTGGGCCTGGCGATCGTCAAGGCCATCGCGCGGATGCATGGCGGCGATGTTTTCGTGCGCAGCCAGGCCGGTGCCAATACCTTCGGCATCAGCCTGCCGAACGCTCAACTACGCGGGTTTGCGGTAAAAATCTGAAACATTTACCGGCCACCATTACCTTTTATGCAACAGTGCTTATCCAAACAGACGCTGTTTCCCGGGTATTTACAGGACTAACTTTAGCCCCGTCATCACTCGCACTTGCTTTGCAAGAAGGTTGCATCAAATGTCCAACAGTATGGGTATTGCCAGCGTATTCGTCCTGTCTTCCCTGTTGTTGTCGCCCCTGGCCATGGCCGAAGAATCCCCGGCCTTCGTCGCCCGTAACGCCGAACTTGCCGCCGTCCATCAAGAGGCGCGCGAAGCCTATGCCGCGAAGCAGGCCGACACGGTCAAAGACTCGCAGCAGACAGCTTCCAAGGTTTCCGCCAACAGCGATGCCGATAGCTGAAGCACCACCGCCGATTTCGAAGTTTTCCCTTGGCTACACCATGGGCACCGCCTGTGACGATATGTTAGCCTTTCAAAGCCGCTGCCAATCAGCGGCTTTTTTTATGTGTCGAAAATATCAGCCAGGCTATTACGTCTCTCATTAGAAGCTCACAGACACGACAATAAAAACTGCCCCATCGCTTGACCAAAGGAGTTTGTACCGGTGCTTTCCGCGTTTCGTTTCACCCCGTTGTTCGTTGCGTTGGCCGCAACGATTCCCGTCGCCGCCCAGGCCGAAGAAGAGAAGGCCGAAGGTTTCATCGAAGGGTCTTCGCTCAACCTGCATTTTCGCAATGCGTACTTCAATCGCAACGAGAAGAACCGCCAGGTAGAGGACAAACGTGAGTGGGGCCAGGGCGCCGTGGCGCGCTTCGAGTCCGGCTACACCCCAGGCACCATCGGCTTTGGCCTCGACGCCCACGCCATGATCGGCCTGAAGCTCGACGGTGGCTCCGGCCACGCCGGCACCTCGATCCTGCCGAGCGAGCCTGGCGACAAAGCCCGCCATGCCTTCTCCACCGCTGGCGGCGCGATCAAGATCAAGGGCTTCGACACCGAGTTCAAGGCCGGTGACCTGTTCCTCACCAACCCGGTGATCGCCGGTGGCGAGACGCGCATGCTGCCGCAGACCTTCCGCGGCGTCGCGGTGACCAACAACAGCATCGACGGGCTGATGCTCGAAGGCGGCAAGGTCAGCTTCACCAAGCCGTACAACCAGAGCGGCCACCGCCGCATCAACACCTACTACAGCAACCAGACGCCTGAGCAGGACAGCCAGAACCTGAGCTGGGCCGGCGCATCGTGGAGCGGCACCGAGAACATCACCGCCAATGTCTACGCCGCCGAGCTGAAGGACATCTGGAACCAGTACTATGCCGACTTCGACTACACCTACGCGGTCAACGACCTGGTCAGCCTGAACCCAGGCGTGCACTTCTACCACACCCAGGACACCGGCCAGTCGAAGCTGGGCAGCATCGACAACAACACCTGGAGCGTGCACTTCACCGTGGCCGCCGGGTACCACAGCGTCACCGCCGCCTACCAGCGGGTCAACGGCAACACCCCGTTCGACTACATCAACCTGGGCGACAGCATCTTCCTCGACAACTCGCGCATGTACTCGGACTTCAACGCGCCGAACGAACGCTCGTGGAAACTGCAGTACGACTACGACTTCGCCGGCCTTGGCGTGCCAGGCCTGACCTCGTCGCTGTCGTACTCGCGCGGCAAGGCCGACCTGACCAAGGCCAGCCAGAACACCGAGTTCTATGACTTCTACAATCCCGACGGCAAGAACGGCCGGCACTGGGAACGTGACTTCGACCTGAAGTACGTGTTCCAGGAAGGCCAGCTCAAGGACCTGTCGGTGCTGCTGCGCTATGCCACGCACCGGGCCAACGCGGCGTATGCCAGTGAGCAGGACAACGACGAATTCCGCGTGATCGTGGATTACCCGCTGAACGTGTTCTAACGCGGCCCCTGTGGGAGTAGGAGCGGCCTTGTGTCGCGAAAGGGCCGCAACGCGGCCCCAGCTTCCAAAGTGATGCACAGAATGCTGGGGCTGCTTCGCAGCCCTTTCGCGACGCAAGGCCGCTCCTACACCAGCGCTCCCTGCTTCAACAGTTTCTGTTCAAGCCGATCTCCAGGTCATTGATCAGCGCCTTGGCCATGGCGCTGAGCATCCGCGCCGCACTCCCCGCTTTAAGGTCCCCTTCCATTTCCGCCTCGGTGGTCAGGTGCAGGATGCAGTCCTGCAACACCGACAGCTCATCGAATGCCCGGCTCAAGGGCACACCCGGCAGCACGCGATAACACTCCAGGAACGTCTCGTCGCCCGCGGTGACGGGCATATCGGGCTGCTCGCTCATGGCTGCACCTCCAGCGACCTGGCGTGGGCCATCAGGCAGCTCAGCAGCCGGCTGAGGATGGAAATGTTATCCACCAGGATCTCGGGACGCTCATCCACGGGAAAGGCCATGTAGACGTCGCAGGTGCGGGTCATCATGGTCATCAGGACAGCGGCATGCTCCCAGACTTCGGCCAGCGGCAGGTGGTCGATGATGGAGATGTAGGGGATGGGGGGATCAGGTACCAGCTTTTTCATAAGCAATTTCCAATGTCGTTAAAGGAAACCGCCAGCACATCCTTTCTCACCAGATAAGGGTGGCAGCCGTACACGGGGTGAGAAAACCGAGGACATTGGAACCCGGCCAGACCGAGGTCTGCCCATGCACGGCTGCCGTAACAGAATGCGGAACCAACATCGTTCGGGTTTCTCACGCCCGGTCACCAAATTTGGCGACCCGACGACGTTAGCCCTGATGCATTTCCCGGCCTATCCAGACCCTTCCGGCAAGCGCGTAGGATAGGTCCCAAGCACAGCCCAACTGAAGCAGTTGGTTTCAGATTCGGAAATGTCGTACGACAAATCACACAAAAAGCTCAAAACACTCCATCTCGAAAAATTTCGGGCGAATGCTCTGCTACAGGGCAGTTCGAATCATGCCCATGGCTTCATCATAGGAAGGCCGGTCGGCGTAACCCGGTGGCGGGTCAATAGTCTCCGCGACATTTCGATGAGGCGGGTCCATTGAGCTTTGATCACCCGCAGTCCCCCAGTCGGGCAGCGGTAAACCGCGCTGTACAAACTCAACAGCGTAGTCGAATCGAGCCTTTTCAAGCTTGTCGAAACTCTTGGCGATCTTGTTTTTGTTTCGCTCGAATCGCCGCCATGAATTCGATGTATCCATAGATAGGTGGTGATCTGGATGATCATCTACGTGCTTGGCGAACTTTTTGGCTTTCTCAATCCTACTCGTCAGCTTGCCAATGTGGCGTTTAGCATCCTTGCTCAAGGTTGGGTAGTTTTTCCAATCAGGATGGTACTGAAGCGGATTCTTGAGTAGTGCATCTTTATGCAGTTGGTCCCTTAGGTTACGCGACTGCCCAGAATCATCCCGATAGTTCACAGGGTCACCGGCACAGTACGCATAGGCATTGGTCCCACCCGCATCAAACGGGCTCAGACTATCCGCTGAGATAAAACGCATGAGCTGAGGGTTATAGATACGGTGCCCCCGCCCCAAAAAATAAGAATCGAAAAGTGGTGTACGTGGGTATCCATCGAAACCGAGCAACGCCCCCATGCTGTTGCCAACCGCTTCAAATCCATAGCATGTATAGACAAACGCCGGGCGCCCCGCCTCTAAAACGTGTTGCTGAATAGAATGCTGGCGGTCGGTTGCAAGCAACGCAATCGTCTGATTAGCTTTGGCTAGAAGAGTCACGGACATGCACCATTGAACAGAGGTCGTTGGACTCTGCTCGCCAAACTTGCCGCTGACAACTGATAGAAATACCAGGCCATTGGGGCCGAGTACCCCTACGTATCCAAACCTGCACGTTGCGCTACGCAATCTCGCGGTTGGCGCAGGCCCGCTTGTAACTGCTCCGACTGAATCATTTCCGTCGAGCGGAACACCTTTGATCTTGTCCGACAATCCCTGCTTGCCTAGAATATCGCCGCCGCTTTCCGGCCCACTCCCCATGGATCCCGGGGCTTATGCAGTTGCGAGCATGACGTTGCCCACCCGATCACCCCGATCCGCCCTGTACAAGTCACACCCCGAGCTGGTCCTCAACCTGGGCAGCTGCCTTGCCGTGCTCGCCATCGTGGCCATCGTCAGCTACCTGCTGGTTCGCGAACGCGACAGCGTCGAACAATCGGCCATACGCTCGTCGAGCAATATCGTGCAACTGATCGAAAGCGACATCCTGCGCAACGTCGAACTCTACGACCAGTCGCTCAAGGGCCTGATCTGGGCCGTGCAGCACCCCGAGCTGCTCAACGTGCCGCCCATGCTGCGCCAGCAGATCCTTTTCAACCAGGCCTTCTCCGCACCCGTACGCGGCGACATCCTCTGGCTCGACGCCAAGGGCGACGTACTGGGCGATTCCACCAGCGTCGTGCCGCGCCAGGCCAATTTCGCCGACACCACCCCCTTCCAGGCCCACCGCGATCACCCCGGCCTGGGCCTGTTGATCAGCCCACCGTTCAAGGCGCGGCTGGGCAACCTGGACTGGTGCATCAGTTTCAGCCGGCGCATCTCCGGGCCCAACGGCGAGTTCCAGGGCCTGGCCGCCGGAGCCCTGCGCCTGTCCTACTTCAACGCGTTGTTCCAGCGCCTGGACATCGGCGTGGACAGCAGCATCAACCTGCTCAACAGCGACGGCCAACTGCTGGCGCGCCAACCGACCCGAGCGCAGGATCCGTTGATCGGCAGCAGCTTCAGCGAGCGTCCCAACTTCAAGCGCATCCTCGGCGAGCGCAGCGGCAGCTTCACCGCCCGCTCGACAGCCTACGAAGGCCAGCGCCTCTACACCTTCGCCCGGGTCGCCGACCTGCCGCTGATCGTGCTGGTGGCGCACTCGGCCGACGAAGTGTTCCAGTCATGGCGACGCACCGCGATCGTGGTCAGCGCCGCCACCGGCGTGCTGTGCATCGGCATCCTTTGGCTGACCCTGCTGCTGGGCCGCGAACTGCGCCGTCGCCACGACGCCGAGCAGGGCCTGGCGGCGCTGGCCGCCACCGACAGCCTCACCGGCCTTGCCAACCGCCGCCGACTCGACCAGGTGCTGCGCCAGGAATGGGCTCGCGCCCAGCGCAACCGTAAGCCGCTGGCCGTGCTGATGGTGGATGTGGACCATTTCAAGGCGTTCAACCAGCGCCATGGCCACGCCGGCGGCGACCATGTGCTGCGCGAGGTGGCCACCACCCTGGAGCTGTGCATCCGCCGGCCGGCCGACCTAGCGGCACGCTATGGTGGCGAGGAGTTCCAAGTGGTGCTGCCGGAGACCGAACTGGCCGGCGCGCTGCTGCTGGCCGAGCGCGTTCGCGCCAGTGTCGAGGCGATGCCGCCGTTCGGTGATGATGAGCGTTCGGTGACCGTGAGCGTGGGGATTGGCCTGCATATACCGGGTAGCGCGCAGGACCTGGCGGGATTGCTGGGGGATGCCGACGAGGCACTGTACCGGGCCAAGGCCAATGGCCGCAATCGGGTGGAAGGGCCGCAGGTTTGAGCGATTGGGGCCGGCAAGCCGGCTTATGTAGCAACCTGTGGGAGCGGGTTCAGCGGTGCTTGGCACCGGCTGCGCCGGTGTTCGCGGCTAAAGCCGCTCCTACAGGAATCGCGTCAGGCTGAGAACACCCAGCACCCTGCAATCTTACGAGCGCGCGCGGGCCGCGTTACGCAGCGCCTTCACCTGGTCATGATTGCGCTGCACGCCTTGCAGTTGCTTCTCCACCAGCGCGTAGGAAGAATCATTGGCCGTACGGCCCAGCTTGACCAGCTTCTCACGCCCATCCTTGTAGGCCTTGAGCGCGTGGTCCTCACCGCGCTCCACCTCGTTGAGCACGGCCTCTTCATCCTTGCCGGTCACCATCGACTTGAGGTTGACCCAGCCACGGTGCAGGTCGCCGCTGATGCTGGTACTGGTTTCCGGATCGCCACCCAGGCGCCGCACTTCGCCCTGCAACTCGGCCGCGGCGCTGGCACATTCCCCGGCGCGCTGTACGAAGAACGCCTTCAGTTGGGGGTTCTTCACATCATCCGCAGACGCCTTGAAACCCTTCTCACCATCCTTGCTGTACTCGATCAGGTCGTTGAGTACGTCGATCGTGTCTTTGTTGGGATTGCTCATGGCTACAACTCCTTGGCAGGTGATAGACACCTTTACCGGAGCAGGCTTCATGCCAAGCCATATAAAGAAAAAATATCCTTAAAAATCAGTTACATATAAAAAACAAAACACAGCCGAGAAACGGTGTTCTGCATGATTGTCGCTTGGGTCGTCGTGCAGTTTGCAGTATGGTCCGTGCTTCACCTGCCACAGGCCGATGCCCGATGAAACCCGAATCCCTGCAACTGCTGGTCATCCGCACCATGCCCTTCGGCAAGTACCAGGGGCGGATCATCGCCGACCTGCCCGGCGATTACCTGGCATGGTTCGCGCGCAAGGGCTTTCCGCCCGGGGAGCTGGGCGGGTTGTTGGCGTTGATGCATGAGATTGACCACAACGGGTTGGGTGATCTGTTGAAGCCGTTACGGGGCAAGACGCGGGGCTGACCGCACCCTCTGTAGGAGCGGCCTTGTGTCGCGATCGGGCCGCAAAGCGGCCCCTGGATTTCAGCGTTCATGCAACAATCGCCGGGGCCGCTTCGCGCCCCTTTCGCGACACAAGGCCGCTCCTACAGGGACAGCACAGGGCCTGGGTAGGCGTACCTACCCCTTGGCCGGTGCCACCACCATCTCTGCCTGTTCGCTCTTCTTGATCACCGCGTACACCACCGCCGTCAGCAGGCTGCCGGCGACGATCGCCAGCAGGTACAGCAGCGCATGGTTGATCGCGTTGGGGATCAGCAGCACGAACAAGCCGCCGTGGGGCGCCATCAGCTTGCAGCCGAAGTACATCGACAACGCGCCGGTCAGCGCGCCGCCGACGATGCTCGCCGGAATCACTCGCAACGGGTCCTTGGCGGCAAACGGGATCGCCCCTTCGGAAATGAAGCACAGCCCCAGCGCCAGCGCCGCCTTGCCAGCCTCGCGCTCGCTCTGGGCGAACTTGCGCCGGGCCATGAAAGTCGCCAGGCCCAGGCCGATCGGCGGCACCATGCCGGCAGCCATGGTCGCGGCCATCGGTGCATAGCTGGACGATGCCAGCAAGCCCACCGAGAACGCGTAGGCCGCCTTGTTGATCGGCCCACCGAGGTCCACGCACATCATGCCGCCAAGCAGCAGCCCGAGCAGCACCGCGTTGGCGGTGCCCATGCTGTCGAGGAACTGCGTGAGCCCTGCAAGCATCGCCGCCACCGGCTGGCCGACCACGTAGATCATCACCAGGCCGGTGAACAGGCTGGCCAGCAACGGGATGATCAGGATCGGCTTGAGCGCGTCAAGACTGCTTGGCAAACGCACCCAGCGGGCGATGGCCTTGGCGCTGTAGCCTGCGAGGAACCCGGCGACGATACCGCCGATGAATCCTGCACCCAGGGTACTGGCCAACAGGCCGCCAATCATCCCCGGCGCCAGGCCAGGACGGTCGGCGATGGACCAGGCGATGTAGCCGGCCAGCAACGGCACCATCAGCTTGAACGCCGCTTCGCCGCCGATCTGCATCAACGCGGCAGGCAAGGTTCCGGGCTCCTTGTAAGCCTCGATGCCGAACACGAATGACAGCGCGATCAGCAAACCACCCGCCACCACCATCGGCAGCATGAACGACACCCCGGTCAGCAGGTGCTTGTACACACCGGTTTTCTCCGCCTTTTGCCCCGCGCCGGGCGTAGCACCGGCAGTTTCCACCTTGCCTTCGGCCAGGGCTTTGTCCAGCGTGGCGCGGGCCTGCTTGAGGGCGATGCCGGTGCCGCAGCGGTAGATGCGCTTGCCGGCAAAGCGCGCGGCGGGCACTTCGATATCGGCGGCCAGCAACACCACGTCGGCCTCGGCAATGGCCTCGGCAGGCAAGGGGTTGCGCGCACCGACCGAGCCCTGGGTCTCGACGGTGAGCTGGTAGCCCATGGCCTGCGCCGCCTGCTGCAGCGCCTCGGCGGCCATGAAGGTGTGGGCCACACCGGTTGGACAGGCAGTGACCGCGACGATCTTCGGCGCCGTGGCAACCGCTTGCGGGCTTGCCACATGCAAGGTCGCCTGGCGCGCCGCCTGGTCAAGGAAACTGTCACGGTCGGCCAGGGCCTGGGCCGGCGTGCTCTGGTACACACGCTTGCCGCTGAAACGCGCCAGGTCGACTGAACCGGTGCAAACCACCAGCACCCAGTCGGCTTCCATGATCTGCGCCGGAGTCAGCTGCCGTTCGGGGTGTTCGGCATCGTGCACTTCGACGCAGGTTTGCCAGCCGCGGCGCTGGGCCGCGGCGGCCAGCAGGCGCGCGCTGAGCACGCTGGACACCTGGCCGTTGGGGCAGGCGGTGACAATGGCAATGTTCATCAGCGGCCCTCTTGTTGTTCTGTCAGGCACACGGCGGCTTCCAGGCGCGCCAGTTGTTCGCGGTCGTGGATACCGAAGCCGACCTGGGTCACCGCTTGCGCGGCAATCGCCGTGGCCCGGCGCAGGGTGGCGGCGGGCGCCTCGGCCTGGAGCAAGCCATGAACCATGCCGGCAACCAGGGAATCACCGGCGCCGACGGTGCTGGCGATGCGCACTTTCGACGGTTGCGCATGCAGTACCAGGTCAGCGGCGAACCAGGTCACGCCCTGCTCGCCCTGGGACACCACCACATGCTCGACACCGCTGGCCAGCAACCGCTGCGCGGCGGCACGCTGGCCGGCCAGATCATGCACAGGCAGCCCGAGCACCTCGCCCAGCTCCTCGGTGTTGGGCTTGACCAGCCACGGCGCGGCCTCAAGGCCGGCGCGCAAGGCTTCGCCGCTACTGTCCAGGGCCACCTTCAGGCCCTGCGACTTGAGCATCAGCAGCAGCTCGCGCAGCCACTCGGGGCTGATTCCGCGCGGCAAGCTGCCGGCCACCACCACCGCGTCATGCCCTGGGGCCAGCTGGGCCAGACGTTGCAGCAAGGCCTCGCGGGCAGCCTCGTCGACCTGCGGCCCAGGCCCGTTGATATCGGTGACCCGGCCGTCGGCCTCGACCAACTTGATGTTGCTGCGGGTCTCGCCCGGCACGCGGACGAAGCAGTCGACGAATCCGCGCCAAGCGATCAGCGCCTCGAACGGCGCCAGGTTGTCCTGCCCGAGGAAGCCGCCGACCGTCACTTTATGACCCAGGTCGGCCAGTACCTGGGCGACGTTCAGGCCTTTGCCGGCGGCGTGACTCTGCTGGGCCTGGCTGCGATTGACCGCGCCAGCGCGCAACTGGTCGAGGCTGATGGTGATATCCAGCGCCGGGTTGAGGGTAAGGGTGAGGATCTTGGCCATCTCAGTAACGCTCCAGCAACGCCCGCACTGCCTCGGCGCTGTCTTGTTGCAGGGCCTCGCGCGCCAGGGCGCGGGCCGTGGAAAGGTCGGCCTGGCGCACCAGGGCCTTGACTTCGGCGACGCTGCGGGCGGCGACGCTCAACTCGTCCACCTCCAGCCCCAGCAGCACGGCGACCGCCTGCGGGTCGGCCGCCAGCTCACCGCATACGCCCACCCACTTGCCCTGGGCATGGGCGGCGCGCACGGTCATGTCGATCAGGTTGAGCACTGCCGGGTGCAGGCCGTCGGCCTGGGCCGACAGGCTCGGGTGACCACGGTCGATGGCCAGGGTGTATTGGGTCAGGTCGTTGGTGCCGATGCTGAAGAAATCCACCTCGCGGGCCAGCTGCGGCGCCAGCAAGGCAGCGGACGGCACCTCGACCATGATGCCCACCTGCAGGTCGGCCACCGGGATCTCTTCGCGCAGGCGCTCGACCATGGCCTTGGCGGCGCGCCACTCCTGCATCTGCCCGACCATGGGGAACATGATGCGCAGCGGCCGATCATCGGCGGCGCGCAGCAACGCTCGCAACTGGTCCTCCATCACCTGGGGACGCTGCAAGGTCAGGCGCACGCCACGCACGCCAAGAAACGGGTTTTCCTCGACCGCGATCGGCCAGTAGGGCAAGGGTTTGTCTCCGCCGACATCGAGGGTGCGCACCACCAGCGGGCGCCCGCCCAGGCCGTCGAGCACGCGGCGGTACTCGGCCTCCTGGGTGGCCACATCGGGCAGTTGCGGGTGGGCCATGAAGATCAGTTCGGTACGCAGCAGGCCGATGCCTTCGGCGCCCTGCTCCACCACCTTGTCGATGCCATTGCTCTCGCCGATGTTGGCGAACACTTCGACCGCATGGCCGTCGCGGGTCAGCGCCGGTTCATGGCGGTTGGCCCAGGCGATCTGCAAGCGCCGCTCGCGGGCATCACGCTCGGCCAACGCCCGTTGCAGCTCATCGGCGGGCGGATCGACAGCGACCCGGCCACGCTGGCCGTCGAGCAGCAACGGCGTGCCGTTGTCCAGCAACAGTACCGCAGCGCCAGCGCCGACCACGGCGGGGATGCCCAGGGCGCGAGCAACGATGGCACTGTGGGCAGTGGCGCCGCCCTGGGCGGTAACGATGCCGGCGACCCGCGCCGGGTCCAGGCGCGCCACATCGGACGG
This sequence comes from Pseudomonas xantholysinigenes, assembly GCF_014268885.2. NCBI lineage: Bacteria > Pseudomonadati > Pseudomonadota > Gammaproteobacteria > Pseudomonadales > Pseudomonadaceae > Pseudomonas > Pseudomonas xantholysinigenes. The sequence goes on from NZ_CP077095.1 coordinate 4,639,338, forward strand.
GCCGACCTCGGCCATCACCAGCACGTAGGGTTGCTCAGGTTCGGCGGCGCCCTGCACGCCACACAGTTGCGCCAACACCCGGCGGCCGATGTCGCGCAGGTCGGCGGCACGCTCGGCCAGCAGCGCGTCGTGCAGCGCCTCCTGCTGGCGGGCGGCGGCCTCGATCACCGCCATCCACGCGGCAGCGGCGCTTTCGCCCTGGGCCAGGCGCAATTCGACTTCATCGGTCAGCGCCGGGTCGGCGAGCATTTCCTGGTGAGTGACGAAAATTTCGCCGATGGCCGCCGCACTGCGCTGCACCAGCCCATGCAATTCGCTGTGCACCTGGTCGATGGCCTGGCGCAGCCTGGCCCGCTCCTGGGCCGGGGACGCGCCACGCAGCGGGTAGTCGATCTCGCGCTCGACGCATACATGGGCGGGGCCGCTGGCGATGCCCGGTGCCGCCGCGACGCCTTGCAGCGTGCTGCCCGGCAACGGCGCGCGCAGGGCTTCGGCGGGCAACGCCTGCGCCTGATGCGCCTGCGGCAACGGCTCGACCTCCTCGCCCAGGCCTTGTTCGATGGCCGCCAGCAACACCGGCAGCGCCTCGGCGGCGATCTCCGGCTCTGCGATCAGTTCCAGCACCTGGCCACGCCGTGCGCCGAGGCTGAGCAGCTTGCTCAGGCTCTTCACCGACACTGCAGGCTGGGGGCTGTCCTGCAAGCGCACGCGGACTTCGCCGGCAAAACCCTTGGCCAACTGCGCCAGCACCTTGGCCGGGCGGGCGTGCAGGCCATGGGCATTGGCCAGCACCACGCGCACGCTCGGCCAATCGGCCGGCACTTCGCCGCCCAGCACTTCGAGCACCGCGCGGCTGCTGGTGGCCTGGTAGAGCATCTGCCCACGGCCTTCGATCAGCACCTCGCACAGCCGCTCGAGCAACGCCTCGTGGGCCGCGCCGAGGCTGGCCAGGCAGAACAGGCCATTGAGCGGTTGCTCACGGTAGCGCAACGGCTGCTGCGGGGTGAGGAAGGCCAGGCCCGGCTGGCGCACCTGACGTTCACTGTGCAGCCACCACAGGCCTTCGCCCAGGGGCAGTGGTTCGGCCTGTTGCAGCACTGCGGCGAAACCGCTGTCGACACAGCCTGCGCGTTGCAGCAGGCGCGCACCGCGCCAGGCCAGTTCGTCGAAATCCTCGGCGGCCAGGTTCAGGCCGACCAGTTGCGCGTCCAGCGCCAAGGCCTGCGGCGCGCCTTGCAGCAGCTTGAGCAGCGCCTCGGCGCTGCTGGCCCGGCGCAGCGCCTCGGCCAGGTCGGTTTCGCCCAGGGCGCGGGTGAGCAATTGCAGGAGGCGCAGGTGTTCATCGGAACGGGCAGCGATGCCGATGGCCAGGTAGACGGTCTGGCCGTCGCCCCAGTCCACCCCCTCGGGGAACTGCAACAGGCGCACTCCGGTGGCGAACACCAGGTCGCGAGTCTGCGGCGTGCCGTGGGGGATGGCGATGCCCTGGCCGAGGAAGGTCGAGCCTTGTGCCTCGCGGGCTTGCAGCCCGGCCAAATAGCCCTCGGCCACCAGGCCATCGGCGACCAGCCGGTCGGCCAGCAATGCCAGTGCCTCGCCCTTGTCGGCGGCGCGCTGGCCCATGGCAATTTGCTCCACGGCAAGCTCGAGCATGACCCTCTCCTTTTGCGACGCCCACACCGGGCGCCTAGGTATTGTTGTGAAATTGACTGGCCAAAGTCGTGACAACGTCCAGCGCCAGTGGCGATTTCAGCTATGCAGGGCAGGAAATTTCGCCTTGCTGAAACGTTTAATCTGACCAAGCGGCCACGTTACTCGATAATCTGCCGACGAAAAAGCCCCATCCTGTCGGACAATTGCGACAATGGTCGTCTGCGCGCGGGCTCGCCAATGGGTGAAACTACCCGGTCAAGCCACGCAGCCAGCCCCGGAAATAACAAGGAAAATTCGGTGAAACTCAGCGATATCGCCCGTCTGGCCGGTGTGTCCGTGACCACCGCCAGTTACGTCATCAATGGCAAGGCCGAACAGCAGCGCATCAGCAACGCCACCGTCGAGCGCGTGCGCGCGGTGGTTGAGGCCCACGGCTTCACGCCCAACCCCCAGGCCGCCGGCCTGCGCAGCCGCCACACGCGGACACTGGGCTTCATTCTCCCGGATCTGGAGAACCCCAGCTACGCCCGCATCGCCAAACAGCTGGAACAGGGCGCCCGGGCCCGTGGCTACCAGCTGCTGATCGCCAGCAGCGACGACCAGCCCGACAGCGAACGCCAACTCCAGCAACTGTTCCGCGCCCGCCGTTGCGACGCACTGTTCGTCGCCAGTTGCCTGCCGCCGCAGGACGACAGCTACCGTGCCTTGCAGGCCAAGGGCCTGCCGGTGATCGCCATCGACCGGCGCCTGGATCCGGCGCACTTCTGCTCGGTGATCAGCGACGACCGCGACGCCAGCCGCCAGCTGACCCAAAGCCTGCTCAAGACCCAGCCACGCAGCATCGCCCTGATCGGCGCGCGCCCGGAACTGTCGGTCAGCCAGGCCCGCGCCGGCGGCTTCGACGAAGCGCTGCTGCAGTTCGACGGCGAAGTGCGCCGCTACCAGGGCGAAGCGTTCAGCCGCGAATGCGGCCAGCAGTTGATGGCGCAACTGATCGACGAACTGGGTGGCCTGCCGGATGCCCTGGTGACCACCTCCTATGTGCTGCTGCAAGGGGTGTTCGATACCCTGCAGACACACCCTGAAGGCTCGCGCCAGTTGCAACTGGGTACCTTCGGCGACAACCAGCTGCTGGACTTCCTGCCACTGCCGGTCAACGCCATGGCCCAGCAGCACGGCCTGATCGCCGCCACCGCGCTGGAACTGGCCCTGGCCGCCATCGAAGAAAATCGCTACGAACCTGGCGTGCATGCCATCGGTCGCACCTTCAAGCAACGGATCGACAAGGCCTGAACATGCGCCTGATCGACACCCACACGCACCTGGACTTTCCCGACTTCGACGCCGACCGCTCGCGCCTGTTGGCCAACGCGACGGCGCGCGGGGTGGAACGCATGGTGGTGCTGGGTGTGTACGAGGGCAATTTCCAGCGGGTCTGGGACCTGGCCTGTGCCGATGACCGTATCCATGCGGCATTGGGCCTGCATCCGGTCTACCTGGAACAGCACCGCCCCGAGCACCTGGACCAGTTGCGCCAGTGGCTGGAGCGTCTGCGCGGCGACTCGCGGCTGTGCGCGGTGGGCGAGTTCGGCCTGGACTATTACCTGCCGGAGCTGGGCCCGGATCGCCAGCAGGCGTTGTTCGAGGCGCAATTGCAGATGGCCTGCGACTTCGAGCTGCCGGCGCTGCTGCATGTGCGCCGCAGCCATGCCCAGGTGATCGCCACGCTCAAGCGCTACAGGCCGGCACGGGCAGGGATCATCCATGCCTTCGCCGGTAGTTACGAAGAAGCACGCGAGTACATCAAGCTGGGCTTTCGCCTCGGCCTCGGTGGCGCCGCCACCTGGCCGCAGGCGCTGCGTCTGCGCAAGACCTTGCCGCGCCTGCCGCTGGACAGCGTGGTGCTGGAGACCGACGCGCCGGACATGGCCCCGGCCATGTACCCCGGCCAGCGCAACAGCCCGGAACATCTGCCGGAAATCGCCCAGGCACTGGCCGAAGTGATGGGGATCGACGCCGATCTGCTGGCCGAGGCCAGCAGCCGCAATGCCTGCGAGTTGTTTGGCTGGTAAGCCCCCGAGCCCCTACAGGGGCAAGTCGTCCTTGATCACACCCTGAACGCGCCGATCAAGCGCTTGAGCTCCACCACCTGCGCCGACAACGCCCGGCTGGCGTCCTCGGTCTGGCAGGCGCCGTCGGTGGTGTCCTGGGCGGCGCGATTGATCGCCACGATGTTCTGGTCGATGTCATGGGCCACGGCCGTCTGCTGCTCCACCGCGGCGGCGATCTGCTGGTTCTGCTCGACGATCCCGCCCACCGCGCCCAGGATATTGCCCAGCGCCTGCTGCACCTGGCGCGCCTCGTCGACGGTGCCGGCGGCCATCTGGTGACTGCTGCCCATTACCCGCACCGCAGCGCCCACGCCTTCACGCAGGCGTTGGATCATCTGCGCGATCTCTTCGGTGGAATCCTGGGTGCGCTTGGCCAGGGTGCGAACCTCGTCGGCGACCACGGCAAAGCCGCGCCCCTGCTCTCCGGCCCGCGCCGCCTCGATGGCAGCGTTGAGCGCCAACAGGTTGGTCTGCTCGGCAATACTGCGGATCACCTCCAGCACCCGACCAATGGCCTGGCTGTCACCGGCCAACTGATTCACCGCGGCCACGCTCTGGTCGATCTCGCTGGCCAGGCGGGCGATGCTGCCCTGCTGGCTTTGCACCAGGTCACGGCCCGACGCGCTTTCGTGGTTGACCCGTTGCGCGCCCTCGGCGGCCAGCGCGGCGCTGCGGGCCACCTCCAGGGCGGTGGCGCTCATCTGGTTCATCGCCGTGGCCACCTGCTCGATCTGCTCGCGCTGGCCGCTGACCGCCTGGTTGCTGCGGCTCGATACCGACAGCACCTGGCCGGCCTGGTCCTCGACCGTGGTCACGGTCTTGCCCACCTGCTCGATCAGGCCACGAATGCGGCGCACGGTCTCGTTGAAACCGCGCCCCAGCTCGCCTAGTTCGTCCCGGCTGCTGGCCTGGAAGCTGACGGTCATGTCACCGGCGGCCACCTTGTCCATGGCACTGCCGAGCTTGCCCAGGGTTTCACGGGTGGAAACGTAGAAGCCGCCGTACAGGTAGATGATCAGCGCAAACACCGTGGCCAGGGCCGCGACCAGCGCGATCGTGCGCAGGCGGTGCTCGCCCAGGCGTTCTTCCAGCTGCCCGTGCAGGTGGGCGAGCACGGCGTCATTGAGGCGGTAGGTCTGTTCCATCAGCGTGCTGGTCTGCTGGTAGAAGCCGGACCAGGGCGCATCCAGGGTCTCGGCCACCACTACCTGGTCCTCGAACAGCGTCGCGGCCTGCTTGACCGTGGCCTGGCTGGCCTGGGCACTGGCCTCCAGCGCGGCCTTGGCCTGGCTGTCGGCGGCCAGGGCATCGCCCAGGCGCAGGCCATAGTCGGCGGACAACCGCTCCAGGCGCTGCAGCAGGTCTTCGAAGCGGGCGCTGCCGGAGGAATCCATGAAACCACGCCCCAGGGCCACCGCGCCCATTGCCCGGCCCTCGCCGAGGGCCTGGGTGACCTGCGCCGTGGCGCCGCCGATCAGCTCGCTGAGTTGGCGCACCGACGCCTGGCGATCCTGGCTCAGGCCCGACTGGCTGGCGATCAGCTTGCCCAGTACCTGGGCCTGGGCCAGCAGTTTGTCGAACAGCGCCGCCTTGTTCTGCAGCGAGGTCTCGCCCCGTGCGGCGGCAAAGGCGTCCGCCAGTTCGCCGCGCTTGGCCTCGAGCGCCGGGTCGCTGCTCCTGAGTGAGTCGAGCTGGCCCTGGACCTTGTCCTGCAAGGCGGCGATGCGCGTCTCGATGTCCCCGGCCTGGCCCGACTGGCCGAGCACGGCGTTGATCTGCAGCAGGTTGCCCAGGGTTTCCAGGTCGCCGCGCAGGGCCAGGCTCTCAGCCAAGGGTGCCAAGCCCTGCAACTCGCCACGGGCGGCCTGGAGCTGCTGGTAGGCATCGCGCACCAGATAGAAGCTGGTGACCAGCATGGGCAGGAAGAACAGGACGCTGATCAAGCTGAACTTCATGCCGAAGCTCAGCCGGTTCATCAGTGCGATGGCCGGATAGAGCAGACGCTTCACAGGTCACCTCCTTGAATTCTTGTTGTTCTGCGGGGTAGCACTAGGCCATCTTCGGGCCCGTGCCTTGTATAGCGCAGAATGAACGCAAGGTTTGTAACTTAAGGTTAAGCGCGAAGCAGGTAACGCGGTGGCTGGCTCCTGCACCGTTCAGATCAGCACGGTCCACAAGGCAAAGCAGGCGTACCACAGCACCGCGCAACGCAGCAGCAGTTCCCACAGGCTGTCGAGGCGCTCCAGGCCACGCTGGTGGTCTTCGTCTTCGCTAATGTCGTCCGCCACCCGGCCAACCTTGGCCACCAGATGCGCGGCACTGATGTGCCAGTCGAGCAGTTCGTGGAGCATCACCCGGGTGACCGCGACGAAGTTGCCGACCAGGGCGAAGCTCAGCGTCAGTACCCGTACCGGCAGCCAGTCCATGGCATGGCGCAACTGGCCGGCCAGGGTCTTGAGCGCGGGCTGATCGCTGTTATCGCAGGTCAAGGCCAGCAGCCTGTAGGCCAGTGCGGCGCCCGGCCCCAGCAGGAAATACCAGAAGATCACGGCGAAGAAACTCTGGTAGGCCTGCCACAGCAGATGCCCCTGGACCCGGTTGATCAACCCCGGGGCGTCCTCCGCGGCCAACCCCAGGTCGCGTTCGGCCACGTGCAGGGCGGCTTGCTCGTCACCTCGGCGCCAGGCATCGCGAAACGGCCCCAGGGCCGCCTTCACATCGCCACGTCCCAGGCTGTAGATCAGCACCAGCAGGTGTACGGGCAGCGCCAGCAGGCCATAGGCCACCGGCTCCAGCACATGCAACAGCAGCACCAGCAGCGCCACCGGCGCCAGGATCAGGATCGCCAGGGTCCACCACGGGTGGACCTTGCCGCTGCGCGCCAGGCGCACCAGTTCGCCCAGGTAGAAACCATCACGTTGCACCTGTTGGCGCAGGGCCGAGAACTTCTCGACCCACAGCGCCAACACCAGCACCAGGAAACTCATGCCTTGTCCTCGTTGCGTTGCAGGGCGGCCCGGTAACGTGGCCAGTCGAAGGCCGGGCCCGGATCGGTCTTGCGCTGTGGGGCAATGTCGCTGTGGCCGCAGATGCGCTGGCTGTCGATCACCGGCCAGGCCCGGCGAATCTCGCGGGTCAGTTGCTCCAGGGTGGCGTACTGGGCATCGGTGTAGGGCAGCTCATCGGTGCCTTCGAGCTCGATGCCGATGGAGAAATCATTGCAGCCCTCGCGGTCACCGAAACGCGACACGCCGGCATGCCAGGCGCGCTCGAGCAACGAGACGAACTGGGTCACCGCGCCGTCGCGCTCGACGAACAGGTGCGCCGATACGGTCAGGTGGTTGATGGTCGCGAAATAGGGATGCTCGTCCGGGTCGAGGCGGTTCTGGAAGAACTGCTGGACCTTGCCGGTGCCGAAGCACGCTGGCGGCAGGCTGATGTTGTGGATCACCAGCAGCGAGATGGCCTCGCCGTCGGGGCGGGCGTTGCAGTTTGGCGAGGGGCAGTGGCTGACGCCGGAAAACCAGCCGGTCGCACGGTCCAATTGCATGAAGGCAGATCCTGAATGACGCCACGGGCAGGCGGTCAGTATGCCGTGCCTGTAACGCCGGTGCATGTAAATGATTGTGTGGAAAACTTAGCGCTGCGTGGCTTGCTTCGTGGTGCCTGGCACCGGCTTCGCCGGTGTTCGGGGCGGTGCGGCGGTCCGATAAACCCGCTCCCACAGGGATCGAGCTGGATTCAACCATGCCCTATTGCCTGTGGAGTTCAGCTGGGCTCACGCCATGCCCTATACCTGTGGGAGCGGGTTTACCCGCGAAGCAAACGACGCGGTGTGTCGGCGCGCAGTAGTGTCCTCGGCATCAGCGGGCCTGCTGCAGGCGCAACTGTTCGAGCACGGCATCCAGCGCGCGCTCGAACAACAAACCGTCATCGAGCAAGCGCACCTCGCCCCGACGCAAGGCCACCGCCAGCCCATGGCGGCTCCACTCACGCACCTTCAGCCCAGTACGGTTGGCGAATACGAAGCGGTCATGGCTGTCGATGCGCGCCACCAGCTTGCAGCGCAGCGGCTCGTCATCATCCATCACCTCGACCCAGGAGCCCAGGCGCAGGCGCTCTACCTGACGCAGGGCCGGCTCCTGATCATCCACTGGCGAGCAGGGTACATGGGTCGACTCGTCGGCGATGGCCAACACGATGTCATCCTCCACCCGCACCTCGGCCAGGGCCTGTTCAGGCTCGAGCACGCCGCCACAGGCGCGCAGGTGCAGTTTCTCCAGTTGCAGGAAGAAGTCGCGAGTGGCCGTCGAGTCCAGCGCCACGCCGGCCAAGCCCTCGCGCAACGCCTTGAGCAGCCCTGGCACCTGCTCCAGCAGACGGGCCGGATCGGCGGTCGGCACCAGGCTGCCCAGCAAGCCATCCATCGTCGCCACGCCTTGCGCCCAAGCCTGCGAATCTTCGCCCTGCTTCAACCAGGCCAGCAGCAGTACCTGACTCCAGGCCTGCACCAGCATCTGCACCACCACCTGCGGCAATACCTGGCCGCGCAGGCGCAGGTTCAGCACCTGCTGCACCCGTTCACGGGCCAGCAAGGTACGCGCCCGACCTTCCTCGGCGTCACGGGTGCGCTGCTCGAGCAGCTCGTTGCGACGGCGTTCGTCCTGGCTGAACGACAGAAACTCATCGAGCAGTTCGCTGAACAACCCGCAGTCTTCGGAAAAATCATTGAGCAGGCGCTGGACGATCCGCTCGACCCGCAGGTGCAGGCTGTCACGCTGCTCGTCGCCCTCGCTGTCCCAGCCGATCGCCACCGCGGCGATTTCGTTGAGCAGGCGGCGCGCCGGATGGCTGCCCCGGCTCAGCAGCCCCTTGTCGATCAGGGCCACCTTCAGCAGCGGGATATGCAGGCGCCCGATCAGCGCGCGCAGGCTCGCCGGCAGGTTGTCGTCGGCCTGGATGAAGGCGAACAGCAGCTCGACCAGGTTGATCATGTCCTCGTCGGCGGTGGCAATGCGTCGGCGCGTGCCGCTGCGCACGCTGACGCGCAACAGCAGTTGTTCGAGCTGCTGGCCGAGCTTGAAGTCGTCGGGCTCGCCAGGCGCCGGCACATAGTGCTGCAGATGGGTCAGCAGACGCAGCAGGTCGTCGGTGCTGATCGGCTGGGCCGCGCGGGTCGTTTGCAAGCGCGGCGCAACGCGACCGCGACTGGGTTCGAGCAGCGCCTGCAACGAGCAGAAAAAGGCCTGGCCGGCGCTGTCGGCGTCCGATTCGTGCAAGGCGGAACTACTCGGCGCACGCCGGGCAATATGCCGGCGGTCCTCGGCACGGCGCCGCGGCGCCGGCATCAACTCCGGCAAAACGCCAGCACTGGCCAGCAACAGATTGGCCTCGCCATAGAGCAGGTCGAGGTCACGCAGGACATAACGCTCGAACAGCTTGAGCAGCACCAGCTTGACGTTTGGCCCCACGCCCAGGTCGCGTCCGGCCTGCAGGAAGAAACCACACAGGCTGCCAGGCCCCAAGGGATTGCGTGGCAGTTCGATGGTCAGCTCGAGCAAGGTTTCGAAACGCAGGCTCAACTGTTCGAGCAGGAAGCCGTCGCGGGACAGCACACGGTCGACCATGGCCTGCACCGCCACCGAGCGCTCCAGCGCCGGGTCTTGCTGCGCCAATTGGGCGCTGACCAGCGACGCGAGGGCATCGCATTGGCCAATGCGGGCGAAGGCATCATAGAAGGTATCGAGAAACCCACGCTCGATGCTCTTGCGCTTGAGCCGTACGTCGCGCATGGCTTCGAAATACAGGTTTTGGTCGAGGCGGCCACTGGCCTTGTCGGCCATTTCAAAGAGGGTGTCGTCAGCGTTGTCGAACAACGCCTGCAGACCTTGGCGCAATTGCAGGGCGGCCTTGTCACGCACCTGCAGGAGCAACACTGGAAGGCATGGAGAGGGTGCCCGGGCACCTCGGTCGAGGGTGGTTGCCAGGGGCACCACCTTGCCTTCTTTGTGCATCCCGGACTCCTTGCTGGATGTTACGTTGCGCCATTGGCGTAAAATCGTCAAAGCTATGACGCCAAATACAAGGCGCCATTATCAGGGAAAACGTTGACAGCTGCCAGCGCGCATTCGCACGCCCCCAACTGACCCCGCATTCGGGCAAATGCTCACCCGCCCCGACCAAAGGTCGTTGGCTCAGCGGCTGTACACACCGGCCCCCTGCCCTATAATCGCCGGCACCTAGCTTGTGGAGCCGACCATGCCGAACCTACGCCTCGCCGACCTGACTGCCGAAATCGAAGCCAACGTGCGCCGCGCGTTGCTCGAGGACATCGGCAGCGGCGACATCACCGCCCAGCTGATCCCGGCCGAGCGCCTGGCCAAGGCGACCATCATCACCCGCGAGGACTGCGTGATCGCCGGCACCGCCTGGGTGGATGCGGTATTCCGCCAGCTCGACCCGCGGGTCGCGGTGCACTGGCAGGTGGCGGACGGCGAGCGGGCCACGGCCAACCAGGCGCTGTTCCACCTCGAAGGGCCGGCGCGCTCGCTGCTCAGCGGCGAACGCTCGGCACTGAACTTCCTGCAGATGCTCTCGGGCGTGGCCACCCGCGCGCGCTTTCTGGCCGACCTGGTCGAAGGCACCCAAGTGCGCCTGCTCGATACCCGCAAGACCTTGCCCGGCCTGCGCCTGGCCCAGAAGTACGCCGTGACCTGCGGCGGCTGCCACAACCACCGCATTGGCCTGTACGACGCCTTCCTGATCAAGGAAAACCACATCGCCGCCAGCGGTGGCGTGGCCGAGGCCGTGGCGGCGGCGCACCGCATCGCCCCGGGCAAGCCGGTGGAAATCGAAGTGGAGAGCCTGGATGAGCTGCGCCAGGCGCTGGCGGCGGGCGCCGATATCGTCATGCTCGACGAGCTGACCCTGGACGAGATGCGCGAAGCGGTGCGGATCAATGCCGGCAAGGCCAAGCTCGAGGCCAGCGGCGGGGTGAACGAGACCACGTTGCGGGTGATCGCCGAGACCGGCGTGGACTACATCTCCATTGGTGCGATGACCAAGGATGTGAAGGCAGTGGACCTGTCGATGCGCTTGAGCCTTTAAGGGATCTGGCGCTTGTACTGGCCTCTTCGCGGGCAAGCCCGCTCCCACAGGGATCGCGCTAGCTTTAGCAGTTGAGCAAGACAGTTGCTCCCACAGGGACTCCGCCGACCTCAGGGCATGCACCACACCTGTGGGAGCGGGCTTGCCCGCGAAGAGGCAAGCACAGGTACAGCAAGGTTCCAGGCATGAAAAAACCGGCCAGTGGCCGGTTTTTTCATGCTGCGGTACAGACTCAGGCGTTGGCCAGGCCGTCCAGGTAGCGCTCGACGTCCAGGGCCGCCATGCAGCCCGCACCGGCCGAGGTGATTGCCTGGCGGTAGACATGGTCGGCCACGTCGCCGGCGGCGAACACGCCCTCGACGTTGGTGGCGGTGGCATTGCCTTCACGGCCGCCGTGAACCACCAGGTAGCCGTCCTTGAGGGTCAGCTGGCCTTCGAACAGCGAGGTGTTCGGGGTGTGGCCGATGGCGATGAACACGCCGTCGACCTTGATCTCGTCGAAGCTGCCATCGTTGTTCTTCAGGCGCGCGCCGGTCACGCCCATGTTGTCACCCAGCACTTCGTCCAGGGTGGCATTGAGCTTGAGCTCGATCTTGCCTTCGGCGACACGGGCGTGCAGCTTGTCGATCAGGATCTTCTCGGCACGGAAGGTATCGCGGCGGTGCACCAGGGTCACCTTGCTGGCGATGTTGGCCAGGTACAGCGCTTCTTCCACGGCGGTGTTGCCGCCGCCGACCACGGCGACCGGCTTGTTGCGGTAGAAGAAACCGTCGCAGGTGGCGCAGGCCGACACGCCCTTGCCCATGAAGGTCTCTTCCGACGGCAGGCCCAGGTAGCGAGCGCTGGCACCAGTGGCGACGATCAGCGCGTCGCAGGTGTAGGTGCCGCTGTCACCCTGCAGGGTGAACGGCTTGTTGGCCAGGTCAACGGCGTTGATGTGGTCGAAGACGATCTCGGTCTCGAAACGCTCGGCGTGCTCCTGCATGCGTTGCATCAGGGCCGGGCCGGTCAGGCCATGGGGATCGCCCGGCCAGTTGTCGACTTCGGTGGTGGTGGTCAGCTGGCCGCCGGCCTGCATGCCGGTGATCAGCAGCGGCTTGAGGTTGGCGCGGGCGGCATAGACCGCGGCGCTGTAACCGGCAGGGCCGGAACCGAGAATGATGACGCGCGAATGACGTACTTCAGACATGTCGAACTCCTGTCGAGCGGGCCGCACGGGGCCGGCATCGGGGTACCGGCTGCGCCAGCTGGAATTAAAACGGACCCACGCAGCACTTGGGGAAGGCTACAACGCGTTGGCCCAAAACCGAAAAAGATGAGCGCACTGTAGCGAGGCCGCAGAGATTAAGGAAATATCCTTCGACAATCCACCTTATAGACAGTCTCTATGTTTGGAATAAATCGATAGGGATTGTGCAGCCGCTTTGTTACAGGCCGTTTCCGCCAAGTGCCGTGCCTTTCGTCGCCGCGCCAAACTCGGTAAGGTCAGCGCGTTTTCCTTTTGTGGAGCATTCCGATGCAAGCCCCTGTCCTTTCCGGCCCACAGTACCTGCGCGAAGGCCTGAAACTGATCCTCAGCCCGAGCCTGCGGTTGTTCGTGCTGCTGCCCCTGGCGGTCAACCTGCTGCTGTTCGGCGGGCTGATCTACTTCGCCGGACATCAGTTCAGCCTGTGGGTCGATGCGCTGATGCCCACCCTGCCCGACTGGCTGAGCTTCCTCACCTATATCCTCTGGCCGTTGTTCGTGGCGCTGGTGGTGCTGATGGTGTTCTTCACCTTCACCTTGCTGGCCAACGTCATCGCCGCGCCGTTCAACGGCTTCCTCGCCGAAAAGGTCGAGGTGGTGGTACGTGGCCAGGACACCTTCCCGCCGTTCAGCTGGGCTGAGCTGGCGGCCATGGTGCCGCGCACCTTCAGCCGCGAAATGCGCAAGCTGGGCTACTTCCTGCCACGGGCCATCGGCCTGTTCATCCTGTCGTTCATCCCGGTGGTCAACGTGGTCGCCGCGCCGCTGTGGCTGGTGTTCGGTATCTGGATGATGGCGATCCAGTACATCGACTACCCGGCGGACAACAACAAGATGAGCTGGCAGGACATGCTCGCCTGGCTGCGGCAGAAGCGCTGGCAGTCCATGGGCTTTGGCGGGATCACCTACCTGGCGCTGCTGATTCCGGGGGTCAACGTGCTGATGATGCCGGCGGCGGTGGCCGGGGCGACGTTGTTCTGGGTGCGTGAACGCACCTGAGCCCCCATAAACCTGTAGGAGCGGCCTTGTGTCGCGAAAGGGCCGCAAAGCGGCCCCGGCGATATCAGCTTGATGCACGAATCCTGGGGGCGCTTCGCCCCCCTTTCGCGACACAAGGCTCCTACACAAGCGGTGTCAAGCCGGTCAGTGACTCAGCTGGCTGGAAAACTGCCCCACCGCATCCACCACCTTCTTCGCCCCTTCCTGGATCTCCACGATCACCCCGCCGGTATCGGCGGCCAGGGCCAAGCCTTGCTCGGCCTGGCGCTTGCTGGTGTCGATGATATCCACCGCGGCCTGGGCCAGCTGCTCGTTCTGCTGCACCACCTTGGCGATCTCCTCGGTGGCGCTGCTGGTGCGCGAGGCGAGCTGGCGCACTTCGTCGGCGACCACGGCGAAGCCCCGGCCCTGCTCGCCGGCGCGGGCGGCCTCGATGGCGGCGTTGAGCGCCAGCAGGTTGGTCTGCCCGGCGATGTCACTGATGGTCTTGATGATCGCACCGATCACCTTCGACTGCTTGTCCAGCGCCTGGATGCCATCGGCGGCGTCCTGCATCGAACCTTCCAGGCCACGCATCACCTCGACGGTCTGGGTCACCACGTCAGTGGCCTTGCGCGCACTGCTGTCGGTCTCCAGCGAGGTGGTGTAGGCGATGTCCGCGGCTTGGGCCACGGCCAGTTCCTGATTGACCTGGTCGGTGATCACCGTGGCGAACTTGACGACTTTGTACAGCACGTCATGGGCATCGATGATCGGGTTGTACGAGGCTTCCAGCCACACCACGCGGCCATGGGCGTCGATGCGCTTAAAGCGGTCGGCGACGAACTCGCCACGGCGCAGCCTGTCCCAGAATGCCTGGTAGGCCGTCGAATTGGCTTCTTCCGGCTCACAGAACATGCGGTGGGGTTTGCCACGCACCTGGTCGAGGCTGTAGCCCATGGTCTGCAGGAAGCGATCGTTGGCGGTCAGCACCTGGCCGTCGAGGTTGAACTCGATCACCGCGGTGGAGCGCATCAGCGCCTTGATCAGGCTCTCATGCTCGCGGGACGTCTCGATGGTGCGGGTCAGGTCGCTGGAGTGCAGGGAGAAATACTTGATCCGCCCTTCGCTGTTCTTCACCGGCTGCAGGATCGAGCGCAGCCAGGCCTCCTCGCCGTTGCCGCGCAACAGGCGAAACGCGCCGTTGAGGTGCTCGCCACGGGTAATGGCCTGCTTCATGCGCTGGTAGAAGTCGAGCTTCTTCACGTGGGACGGGACGATGTCCTCGATATTGCGGCCGATCAGCTGCTCGGCGCGGTAGAGCATCTCAGTCTCGAAGTTGCCGTTGACCGACTCGATGCGCCCCTGGGGGTCGAGCTGGAGGACCAGCATCTCGCTGTCCAGGCTGTTCTTGACCTGCTCGATGGACATCAACTCTTCGCGCAGTTGCTGGATTTCTTGCTTCAGTTTGCTGTTGAACATGGCCGCTCTCCCGGAGCGTATTCCTGTAGTCGAATGCAACTGCATCGGCTGCCTGCGGCGAGTTCTTGAGTGCTTTGCAAGGAAATATTCAAACGGGTGAAAGTGCCGAAAATCAGGCGTCATATCCCCGTCACACGGGCGTCACATGGCGGCAGGACACTTTTCCCATGAGCACACCGTCCTTGCGTATCACCCTGGTCAGCGAAACCTTCCCACCCGAGATCAACGGCGTGGCCAACACCCTTGGTCGCTTGAGCGACGGGCTGCGTCAACGCGGCCATCAGGTGGAGCTGATCCGCCCGCGCCAGGCTGCCGACACGACGCCGGACAACCCTGACCAATTGCTGCTGTGCCGCGGCTGGCCGCTGCCCGGCTACCCCGGCTTGCAGTGGGGCGAGGTGTCGATGCACAAACTGTGGCGGCGCTGGCGTCGGCAGCGCCCGGATGTGCTGTACATCGCCACCGAGGGCCCGCTAGGGCTGAGCGCCCTGCGCGCCGCCCGGCGCCTCGGGGTGGCGGTGGTCAGTGGTTTCCACACCAATTTCCCGCAGTACTCCGGCCAATACGGCCTGGGCCTGCTGTCGCGGCTGCTCACCCATTACCTGCGCTGGTTCCACCGGCGTACCGCGATCACCCTGGTGCCCAGCGCCAGCCAGCGCCTGGAGCTGGAGCGTCGCGGCTTCGAACGCCTGGGGCTGATGGCCCGCGGCGTCGATGCCACGCTGTTCAACCCGGCGCGGCGCAGCCAGGCCCTGCGGGAGCAGTGGGGGTTGGCGGCGGATGACATCGCCGTGCTGCACGTCGGCCGCCTGGCGGCGGAAAAAAACCTGGCCCTGCTGCGCCCCTGCATGGCGGCCCTGCACGACAGTTATCCACACAAACGCCTGCGCCTGGTGATTGTCGGCGACGGTCCGGCGCGCGCCCAGCTTGAACAACAACTACCCGAGGCGGTGTTCTGTGGCGCGCAGCGTGGCGAGGTGCTGGCCGAGCACTTCGCCAGCGGCGACCTGTTCCTGTTCCCGAGCCTGACCGAGACCTTCGGCAATGTGGTGCTCGAAGCCCTCGCCTCGGGCCTGGCGGTGGTCGCCTATGACGAGGCCGCCGCGGCCCAGCATATTCGCCATGGCCACAGCGGCGCCTTGGCCATGCCAGGCGATCAGGCGGCGTTCATCGATGCCGCCTGCTGGTTGCTGGAAGAGCAGGAAACCCTGCGCCGGGTGCGTCTGAACGCCCGTCAGCACGCCAGCCGCCAAGGCTGGCCGGCAATCATCGAGCAGTTCGAGGGCTACCTGTACAACGCCTGCCGGGGCGGGCACCCGGTGGATGCACCGGCGCCGCTGCTGATCAAGCCAGAGTCGTCAACGCCTCGCGGCTGAACGGCAACACATCGGCTTCGCGGCCATCACGCACCTTCTGCGCCCACTGTGCATCCACCAGCAATGCCCGGCCCACGGCCACCAGGTCGAATTCCTGGTCTTGCAGGCGGCGCAGCAAACCTTCCAGACTGGCCGGCTTGGCCACCTTGTCGGTATCGACCATGAACTGCAGGAACTCGCCGTCCAGGCCCACGCTGCCCACGGTGATGGTCGGTTTGCCGGTAAGCTGGCGCGTCCAGCCGGCTAGGTTCAGCGCGCTGCCATCGAACTCGGGCTCCCAGAAACGCCGGGTGGAGCAATGGAAGATATCCACACCCGCCTCGCTCAGCGGCTTGAGGAACGCGGCCAACGCCTCGGGGGTTTGCACCAGGCGCGCACTGTAGTCCTGCTGCTTCCATTGCGAGAAGCGGAAGATGATCGGGAAGTCCGGCCCGACTGCGGCGCGCACCGCCTGGATCAGCTCGATGGCAAAGCGTGAACGCCCGGCCAGGTCCCCGCCGTATTCGTCGTCGCGGCGATTGCTGGCCTCCCAGAAGAACTGGTCGATCAGGTAGCCATGGGCGCCATGGATCTCCACGCCGTCCATGCCGATGGCCTGGGCATCGCGCGCGGCCTGGGCGAAGGCCGCGATGACCTCGCGGATATCCGCGTGGCTCATACCCTGCACCAGTACCTTGCCGTCCTTCTCCTTGCCGCTCGGGCCGTGGCCCGGCACGCTGCCATCAGGCTCGGTGCCCAGGCGCCGCACACTGCCCACATGCCACAGCTGCGGCACGATGCGCCCGCCTTCGGCGTGCACCGCCTCGACCACGCGCTGCCAGCCGGCCAAGGCGTCCCCGCCATGGAAACGCGGCACGTTGGGGTAGCCATTGGCGGCCTTGTGCCCGACCGTGGTGCCTTCAGTGATGATCAGGCCGACACCGGCGGCGGCGCGGCGACGGTAGTACTCGACCACAGCGTCATGGGGCACGCCGCCCGGGCAGAAGGTGCGGGTCATCGGCGCCATGACCACACGGCTCGGCAGTTCGAGGCGACCTAGACGGAAAGGCTGGAACAGAGGGTTGCTGGACATGCGGCGCTCCCGACTCGGTGAGGAAATGCGCCTGAGCTTAGGGCCCGTCGAAGGGTGGGCACAGCATTATTGATTGCAGTGATCGAAGGGTATCGCCGATGGGCCGCGGTGCGGCCCTCGGCGGATCAGGCCAGGGCCTTCTCGATGGCCTGGACCACGGTCGGATCGTCCGGCGCGGTACGCGGTGCGAAACGCGCCAGTACCCGGCCATCCTTGCCGACCAGGAACTTCTCGAAGTTCCAGGTGATGTCGCCGGGGAACTCGGCGCCCTCGCCTGCCAGCAAGCGGTACAGCGCATGGCGTTGCGGGCCATTGACCTCGAGCTTGGCGCCCAGCGGGAAGCTCACCCCATAGTTGAGGCTGCAGAAGTCCTGGATGTCTTTTTCGCTGCCCGGCTCCTGGCCGGCAAACTGGTTGCACGGCAACCCAAGCACGTTGAAACCCTGGCCCTTGAACTGCTGGTGCAGTTTCTCCAGCGACGCGTATTGCGGCGTCAGGCCACACTTGGAGGCGACATTGACCACCAGCACCACCTGGCCCTTGAACGGGGCAAGGGGCAGGTCCTCGCCGTTCAGCGCCTTCAACGTCAGGTCGTGAAATGCACTCATGATGAAATCCCCTCTCAGGTTGCCGATTGTCGCTGGGGCGAATCCCGCCCACTAAAAAGGCGCGCGGCCAAACCGTCCACCCTCCCGAGGAGGGCAAGTCCGGCTTGCCCGAGCGCCTGGCGACTCTCTGAGCTTAGCGCAGAAAATCAGTGGTGATGACCACCTTCGCCGTGGATGTGACGGTGGGCGATTTCTTCTTCGCTGGCGTCACGCACGTCGACCACCTTGACCTTGAAGTTCAGGCGCTGGCCGGCCAGCGGGTGGTTGCCGTCGACGGTCACGTCGTCGCCGTCGATGTCGCGGATGGTGACGATCTGCATCTGGCCATCCGGCGCCGAGGCGTGGAACTGCATGCCGACTTCCAGTTGGTCGACGCCTTCGAACATGCTGCGGTTCAGGGTGCTGACCAGCTCGGCCGAGTACTCGCCGTAGGCCTCTTCCGGCTCGATGGCCACGGTCAGTTCGTCACCGGCCTGTTTGCCTTCCAGGGCTTTTTCCAGGCCCGGGATGATGTTGGCGGCACCGTGCAGGTAGACCAGCGGCGCACCACCGGCGGAGCTGTCGATGACCTCACCTGCGTCGTTGGTGAGGGTATAGTCGATGGAGACAGCCTTGTTGGCGGCGATCAGCATGGGGGCGAGACCTTTTGCAAAAGAATGTAGAGCGCACCAGTGTAACCAACGCATCGCGTGATTGCGAACGCGGCTCCGACAATGCACGGCCCATCAGTCGGATCGTCGGCTTTCACCAGGACGAAGAAGGCCACTGGGTGGTCGCGTTGTCGTGCGGGCATACCCAGCACCTGCGCCACCAACCACCCTGGCAGGCCCGCCCCTGGGTGCTCGACGCCGAGCAGCGCGCCCAGCGGGTCGGCCAGGCCTTCGCCTGCGGCTGGTGCGCTCAGGGTGCGGTTAGCGATACCCTTGGCCGCTGAATTCCTTGCACCGCTTATTTCGAGAAGCACGCATGCAGACATTTTTCATCGCGCCGACCGACTTCGGTGTCGGCCTGACCTCCATCAGCCTGGGCCTGGTCCGCACCCTGGAACGCGCCGGGCTCAAGGTCGGCTTCTTCAAGCCGATCGCCCAGCCGCACCCCGGCGACACCGGCCCGGAACGCTCCAGCGAACTGGTTGCCCGCACCCATGGCATCAAGCCACCCACGCCGCTGAGCCTGACCCATGTCGAGCGCATGCTCGGTGATGGCCAGCTCGACGAACTGCTCGAACAGATCATCCGCCTGTACCAGCAAGCCTGCGTCGGCAAGGACGTGGTGGTGGTCGAGGGCATGGTGCCGACCCGCCACGCCAGCTATGCCGCGCGGGTCAACCTGCACCTGGCCAAGAGCCTTGATGCCGAGGTGATCCTGGTGTCGGCGCCGGAAAACGAAGTGCTCAGCGAGTTGTCCGGCCGCGTCGAGCTGCAGGCCCAGCTGTTCGGCGGCCCGCGCGACCCGAAGGTGCTCGGGGTGATCCTCAACAAGGTGCGCACCGAGGAAAGCATGGCCGAATTCGCCACGCGCCTGCGCGAGCACTCGCCGCTGCTGCGCGGCAACGATTTCCGCCTGCTCGGCTGCATTCCCTACCAAGCCGACCTGAACGCCCCGCGCACCCGTGACGTGGCCGAACTGCTCGGTGCCCAGGTGCTCAACGCCGGTGACTACGATCAGCGGCGCATGAACAAGATCATCATCTGCGCCCGCACCGTGGCCAACACCGTGCCGCTGCTCACCTCCGGCACCCTGGTGGTGACTCCGGGCGATCGCGACGACATCATCCTCGCCGTGTGCATGGCGGCGATCAACGGCGTGCCCCTGGCCGGGCTGCTGCTGACCAGCGACAGCAAGCCCGACCCGCGCATCCTCGAGCTGTGCCGTGGCGCCCTGCAGGCCGGCCTGCCGATCCTCTCGGTAAGCACCGGCTCCTACGACACAGCCAACCAGCTCAATTCGCTTAACCGCGAGATCCCGGTGGACGACCGCGAACGCGCCGAGTTCATCACCGACTTCGTCGCCAGCCACCTGGACGCCGCCTGGCTGCACCAGCGCTGCGGCACGCCACGCGAGCTGCGCCTGTCGCCAGCGGTATTCCGCTACCAGCTGATCCAGCGCGCCCAGCAGGCCAACAAGCGCATCGTGCTGCCTGAGGGCGCGCAGCCGCTGCTGGTGCAGGCCGCCGCCCTGTGCCAGGCCCGCGGCATCGCCCGCTGTGTGCTGCTGGCCAAGCCCGAGGAGGTCGAGGCGGTAGCCCGGGCCCAGGGCATCAGCCTGCCGCCGGACCTCGAAGTGCTCGACCCGGAGCTGATTCGCGGCCGCTACGTCGAGCCGATGGTCGACCTGCGCAAGAGCAAGAACCTCAATGCGCCGATGGCCGAGCAACAGCTCGAAGACCCGGTGGTGATCGGCACCATGATGCTCGCCCTGGGCGAGGTCGATGGCCTGGTCTCGGGCCTGGTGCATTCCACCGCCAATACCATTCGCCCGGCCCTGCAGCTGATCAAGACCGCGCCGGGCAGCAGCCTGGTGTCCTCGGTGTTCTTCATGCTGTTCCCCGACCAGGTGCTGGTCTACGGCGACTGCGTGATGAACCCGCACCCCAGCGCCGCGGAACTGGCCGAGATCGCCCGGCAGAGCGCGGAGTCGGCCGAGTCGTTCGGCATCGCCGCGCGGGTGGCGATGCTCAGCTACTCCAGCGATTCGGCGGCCAGCGACGAGGAAGTGGAAAAGGTCCGCGCAGCCACGCGCCTGGCCCAGCAGGCCGAGCACGACCTGCTGATCGACGGGCCGCTGCAATATGACGCCGCCGCCAACCCGGAGATCGCTCGGCAACTGGCACCCTCGAGCCCGGTGGCCGGACGTGCCACGGTCTTCGTGTTCCCCGACCTGAACACCGGCAACACCACCCACAAAGCGGTGCAGCGCAGCGCCGACTGCGTCAGCCTCGGGCCGATGCTGCAAGGGCTGCGCAAGCCGGTCAACGACTTGCCGCGCGGGGCGCAGGTCGAGGACATCGTCCATACCATCGCGCTGACCGCGATCCAGGCCCACCAAGGCGAAAAAACTTCCGCCTAGCGACACCGTCCCGGCCCCGGCCGGGACGTCGCATCACCCCTCGTCGGCGGCCCGACCAACGTCATTTGACTTCCCCTTGGCCAGGGCTAGCGTTCAATGCTGTCAGGATGAAATCACAGCAGGCGTCAAGGAAGCGCAGCGTTCGATCATGCCTGTGACGAACGCGCGAGCATTGCATCCGCCCTCCGCCATTCCCCTGCCATTGATCCCGTCCTCTACTCGCCCTTCCCGGTTCGACCGGGCGGGACGCACCGGCTTGCGTCACCTCGCAAGGCCCAGGCGATCGGGCGTGATCGCGCAGTGAAGGAAAGGCACGACAAGGAGAGTGGTCATGAAATACGTCATAGGCCCCAGCATAGGGGTTGCACGTGTGGGTAACAGCGAGACGGGCTTCTATCTCGCCCCGGAAAAAATCGGCGGCCGACCGCTGGAATGCGATGGGTATGGCAACCAGACGCTCGACCCGCAGCAGCAACCGGTGTACGTCACCCGCTACAAGGATGCCAACGGCAGCGTCAAACGCCAGGCCGCGCGCTTCTGTATCTTCGCCGTGGACGACAACGGCAAGGCCACCGAGCTCACCCTCGACAGCCCTGGTGTCGAGTCCATGACCTGGTCGGTGCACCTGGCCAACAAAAAGGCCATCTGGTACAACTTCGCCGAACTGGAAGGCAACCTGCTGCTGGGTGCGCACAACAGTTACAAGCAACGGCACGTCTCGCTGCGCAACGACAGCGTTACCGACGAGGCCGATCGGCAGAAACTGATCATCGACCCGGGCCCTTACCAGCTGTCCGGCCGTCAGGGCAAGGTCGAGCTGTCGCGGGACAACACCAGCAACGACTACCGCTTCCGCTCGTTCCCGGCACGCGCCACCCAGGGCCAGCAGATCAACACGCTGGGGACCCTGCGCACCGACGCCAAGGGGCGCCTGCTGGTGCTCGGCGGCCATGGCCACGCCGGGGGCAACGAACCGATCAGCAGCTTTGCCGGCGCCGATACCTGGCATGACGATGTGTCCGACGGCCCCGTCACCTGCACCCTCAAGCTGGCCAACCAGCCCGAGCAGACCCTCACCGCCTGGTGCATCGTCGGTTCGCCGAAATTCGCCCCAGAGCTGGAGAACATCGTCACCCTCGACGACCTGGCTTTCGATGTCGCCGTGCGCGAGCTCAACCTGCTGCCCGAGCTGTACCGCGACGGCCAGTACCAGAAGAGCTACATCGCCAACTACGAACGTGACATCGAACCGATCCTGCGCCGCCCCGCCGGCTATCGCTGGGTCGCCGCCATTCCGTCGCTCAACAGCTTCTCGCCGCCACCGTTCGATGCCAAGGACAACACCCAGGCCAACCAGGGCAAGCGCCAGGATTATTTCTCGCTGTTCCGCAACCCAGGCAGCAATGGCTTCACCGACGGCGCCCAGGCACAGTTGTTCGACCAGAAATCCGGGATCCCCTTGATGCCCCTGAACTCGGGTTCGAACTCGGTCAGCAACGACCTGCTGGACAAGTTCCTCACCCTGACCCGAACCCAATACTTCCTGCTGGGACAATGGGCGGCAGGCCAGTTCACCGTGGAACCGCCCAAGCCGCTGCCGGGGGTCAGTGCGCTGGACCAGGCCAGTATCGGCAACTGCGTGGGCGGCCCACTGTGCCCGGGCATCGAGGTGACCTGGAGCCTCTATAGCCCCTCGCTCTACGCCAAGCCATACCAGATCAGGCACCGTCACGACAGCGACTACTACTATGCCCACGGCCTGAGCACCACCGAGAACGAGACCGATCCGGAAGGCCCGTTCCAAGGCTGCGAGCCGGGCGACCTGACCAAGCGCATGGCCATTCCATGGCAGGCCGACTTCTACCAGTGCACGGTGCAGAACGTGAACTTCACCGACCCGGCGGTCAACAAGGAAGACAGCGTACCGAAGGCGCCGTCCTACTACGCCTACTGGTGGCCACCACAAAGCCCGTGGAACGTCATCCCCGCCGACATGACCGCCGCCGCCCAACAGGCTTCGGGGATTTCCGCCGGCATGCAGTCGATCTACAGCCGCGGCATCAACGGCTACACCGAGATGATCCAGGCCTGGCACTACCTGGGCTTCATCACCAATGAAGCCCAGGGACCGCTGCGCGACCTGTACCCGTATTTCGTCGAGACCGAGCGCAACAACGACCGCTTCGTGGCGGCCAGCTTTGCCATCGGCCCGGCCGAGTATGTGTTGAATGGCGCCAGCGGCAACTTCTTCAACACCTGGTACCTCAAGCCGGACGAGAAACTGCCGAGCATCGATGCGCGGCAAGTGGTCACCGCGCGAGGGCATCTTGTTCGCTGAACAACCGAGGACCGTGGATGTGGTAGTCGTCGGGGGAGGGCCGGCCGGTAGCGCGGCCGCCCTCACCCTGCGGCGCCACGGCGGTCACTCGGTGATGCTATTGGAACAACGCGAATATGCCCGGGAGAAAGTCGGGGAAACCCTGTCGCCCAGCGTCTTGCCGCTGCTCGACTACCTCGGCGTGGGCGAGCATTTCCGCCAGGCCGGCTTCAGTCCGTCGTTCGCCTTCACTGCCGCCTGGGGCGACAGCGAGGTGCGTGCCCGGGACTTCCTGTTCACCGGTCGCGGGCATGGTTGGCACCTGGACCGCACGCGTTTCGATGCCGGGCTGGCCAACGCCGCCCGCAGCATGGGCGCACAACTGCTGACCGGCGTGCGGGTACGCGAGGTGGTGCGCGAGGGCGATACCTGGCGGTTGCGGGTCGATGGCCTGGAGGGTGCGCCAGAGGTGCACTGCCGCTACCTGATCGACGCCACCGGGCGCAGCGCCTGGCTGGCCCGGGCAATAGGCGCCAGCCGTCTGCAGCAGGACCGCCTGGTGGGTATTTCGGCGTACTACGCTGCCAGCGCCAGTGTTGTCGAAGGATGCTCGCTGGTCGAGGCCGTCGCCTCAGGCTGGTGGTACAGCGCTCCGGTGCCGGATGGACGGTTGATCAGCGTATTGATGACCGACGCCGACCTGCTCCAGGCCTCGCACGACGACCGGGAATACTTCTGGTCCACGGCGCTCGCCCAGGCGCCCAACACCCGTGCCCGCCTGGGCGAACGGCCGATGGCGGGCAACCTGCGCGTCTGGCCGGCTCACTCGCAGCATCTCGAGCCCTGTTGCGGCAGTGGCTGGGCGGCGGCCGGCGACGCCGTGGCGGCGTTCGACCCGCTGTCGTCGATGGGCATCGGCTATGCCTTGAGCACCGGCATCCAGAGCGCCCGGCTGGCCGCCATCAGCCTCGCCGACACCAGCCACGAGGCCGAGCAGTGCCAGGCCTACCGCAACGACATACAGCGCCACGTCATGGAGTACCAGGCGCTGAAACGTGGGTATTACAAGGTCGAGTCGCGCTACGCCGACCAACCCTTCTGGAAACGCCGCCACGTCGCGTAACCGCGACTCAGGCCCATTCGCGGGCAAGCCCGCTCCCACAGGCTTCGAGCGCACGTACCTGGGGGAGCGGGCTTGCCCGCGAATGGGCTGCAAGGCAGCCCCAATTGAAGACTCTTCGCTAGACCAACGACTCAGGGGTACTGCTGCACGGTGCCTTGCTGGTCATACTGCTGGCCGGGGATCGGCTTGAGGTTGACCTCGACTCGACGGTTCTGCGCACGGCCATTGGCATCGGCGTTGCTGGCGATCGGCTGGTCCGGGCCCATGCCGCGCACGCTGACCCGCGACGGGTCGACACCCTGGGAGGTCAGGTAGGTGCTGACCGCCTGGGCACGGCGCTGCGACAGGTCCATGTTGTGCTGGCGGCTGCCGGTGCTGTCGGTGAAGCCGACCACTTCGATGGTGTTCTGGTTGAACTGCTTGAACGAACCGGCCAGGTTGTTCAGCGGCGCATAGAAGCTTGGAGAGATATTCGCCGAGTCAGTGGCGAAGGTGATGTTGCCCGGCATGATCAGCTTGATCTGGTCGCCCTGGCGCTGCACCTCGACACCGGTGTTGGCCATCTTCGCGCGCAGCTCGGCTTCCTGCTTGTCGGCGTAGTAGCCGTAGCCTGCGGCGGCGGCCCCCACCGCGGCAGCACCGATCAGCGCGCCCTTGCCACGGTTGTTGTGGTCGATGGCGGCACCGGCGATGGCCCCGGCCAACGCGCCCAGGCCACCATACTTGGCGGTCTTGCTCATCCCTGTGGAGCCCTGCGCCTGGCCCTGGCTGTCGTAGGGGTTGGGGCTGGCACAACCAGACATCAGGGCAGCGGCGGTAGCGACGATAATCAGACGACGCATGGTGAACATGGACAAGCTCCTACTGAAATTCATTAGTGCAACGGATCACATACGGATCTATGCCAGCCTTGGATTACAGCGCAGCAGAAAAATTCCATGAAACCTCAGGCACGCACGAAGGGGTTCTCGCGCATTTCATCGCCGAGGCGGGTTTCCGGACCATGGCCGGTCACCACGATGGCCTCTTCATCCAGGCGGTACAGCCGCTCCTTGATGGAACGAACGATAGCCCGTTGATCGCCACCCCACAAATCGGTGCGGCCGACGCCACGGCGGAACAGGGTATCGCCGGCGATCAGCAGCTTGTGTTCGGCGAACCAGAAACTCATCGAGCCGGGAGTGTGTCCCGGTGTGTGCAGGGCCACGCCGCAGCCACAGGCCAGTTCCTCGTCATCGCTCAGCCAGCGGTCTGGCGACGGCACCGGCGTGTAGGGCATGCCGAACATCTGGCACTGCATCTCGAGGTTGTCCCACAGCGGCTGGTCGGCCTTGTGCAGGTGCAGCGTGGCGCCGGTCAGTGCCTTGAGCTTGCCCGAGGCGAGGAAATGGTCGAAATGGGCATGGGTGTGGATGATGCTCACCAGGGTCAGTCCATGGTGCTGCAAGCGAGCGAGGATCTTTTGTTCGTCACCGCCTGGGTCGACGACGATGGCCTTCTTGCTCAGCGGATCGCCGATCAGGGTGCAGTTGCACTGCAAGGGGCCGACGGGGAAGGTTTCGCGGATGAGCGCTGTCGCAGGATTTGCCATGGAGGGATAACCAATTACTCGAATAGTGTTTGAACGCGGGCCAGCGCATCCAGGACGACAGCTTCGGGAACAGACTCGATACGCTTGGCGTTTCTCGCCTCCAGATCGACGATGCGTATCTGATTGCATAGCATGACGCCTTGCGTCTGCGTACCGGCACCGCTTAGCGTCACTGCGAAACCCGCGTGCCGCGCAAAGTCCCCGCCCTGAGAGATCGGCGCGATCACCGCAAGCCCGCTAATGTTGAACGTGTTAGGCGTCAGAACCAACGCAGGTCGCGCTGCGCCCTGCTGCTCCCAACCGACCGTAGGGTCCAGATTGCCCCTGACGATGTCCCCTCTGGCGAACTTGGCACGCCTCACATTTCACGTCCAACCGGACGCAGGGTATTCCAGGCGGCCATGTCCTCTGGTTCTGGCGCGTTCAGATCACATTGCGCCATCAGCTCTTCAAGCGTGTATTTAGGCTTCGCCCTGACAGGCTTGAGCACCATGCTTTCGCCAGCCGTGTCCAGACTCAGTGTTGACCCTACTTCAAGACGCATCTGCTTGAGGACTGTGGAGGGAATTCGAATAGCGGCGCTGTTTCCCCACTGCTGAATCTTGATCTGCATAAGTATCTCCCACGGTAGATACATAGTAGAAACCCTCCCAGCGATAGCAAGTGAAATGTAGAGACCAGGTATCTACACTGCCACCCCTCCAGCGCCCAAGAAAGACCACTTGATGCCAACGGGAAATGCCTTACTTGACCTTGGGAAGCGATCCCTGTTTGGCGACAAAGGACAACATCGTCATCAAGGCAGGTACAGGCGGAACAACCCGCCCCCCAACGCTCCGCCGTTGGCAATCTCGATCCGCCCACGCACGCCGTTGCGCTCGTGCAAGGCGGCGATTCGCGCCGCGAAGTACAGGCCCAGCCCGGTGCTGCCGCTCTGCGAATCGATACCCTGCACATAGTCATGCTGACGTTCGAGCATGCGCTGTGGATAACCGGTGCCGTCGTCGTTGACGCTGATCACCATCTGCTCGCCTTCCTCCTCGATGCTGATCAGCAGGGCGTGGCCAGCATAGCGGATGGCATTGGTCAGCACATTGGCCACCACCGAGGCGACCAGTTCGCGGTCGAAGAAGCCCAGCGGGCTTTGCGTCTCGATACGCCAGGTGGCGAGGATGTCGCGGTGCTTGATCACATCTTCCTGGGCCGCCAGCTGAGCCTCGATGAAGTCGTCCAGCTCGTGGTAGTCCGGGCAGATCGGCAGCTGGTTGACCCCCAGCTTGTACAACCCCAGCAACTGCACGAGCATGCCGTTCAGGTGGCTGAGCTCATGCTCCACCACGCCCTGTTCGGTACCGCCACGCAACTCCTCGGGCAGGCGCGCCAGCCATTGGCTGTGGGCATGGGTCAGGGCCGCCAAAGAGTTCTTCAGGTCATGCACGGTGGAGGCGATCACCGTGGAAAAATCCAGCCCCTGGTTGTCCTGGTTCATGCGCCGAACACCCGGATGTGCAGTTTGCGGTAGCGATCGTAGCGGCTGTCGCTGGTCGGGATACCCGCCACGCTGGTGAGGCAGTCGCGGCATTCCTGCATCAGCGTCGGCGGTGGCGTTTCACCTCCGATGCGCAACAACGCCTGGGCCGTGTTCAGGGCGATGCTGATGTTCTTCGGTTGCAGCGACAGGGCCTTGCGGAACATCCCCAGCGCCTCGTTGAGCTGGCCGCCCTGGTAGCTGCGCACGCCCTGACGGTTGAGGTCCACGGCCTCGGTCACAGCGCCGAGCACCGCCGGGTCGTCAGTGAGCTTGGCCACGCTCTGCATGACCTTGGGATCGTCGCCGTAGGTCTCCACGCAGCCTTTGAGAATCGAGGTGCCCGCAGAGTCCTGCCCCAGCTGCTGCAATTGCTTGGCCACGGTCAGCGCGGCTTCGACCGAGAAGAACTGGTCCATCTTTTCCAGGCGCTGCATGGCCTGCTCGGTGAGCTTGGCCGCGGTGTCCGGATCGCCGGCCTGCTGCAGGCTGGCGGCTTTCATCAGCCGCGCGCGCACCTGCAGCCCCTGGTCCTCGACGTTTTCCTTGGCCACTTCACTGAGCACGGTGTTGATCTCGACCCGGGTCCGGGCATCGAGGCCGTTGCCGGCATTCTTGTTCATCAACGCCTGGACCAGGCCCAGGTTGCTTTCGGCATCCTTGTAGCGCGAACTCTGCCCCTGGTTCACCGCATGGCGGTAGGCCTTGGACGCACTCTCGAAGTCGGCATTGTCCAGCGCCAGCTTGCCCAGCGCGGCTTGACGGCGCACGGCCAGCGGCGACAGGCGCACGGCTTCCTCGAGCATGTGCTGTGCGCGCTTGCCCTCGCCCTGGGCCACCAGCACTTCGGCCATGCCGTCGTACAGGTTGGGCATGATCGGAAAAGCCTTCAGGGCCTGTTCGTAGACCCCTTGGGCCTGGGCATTCTGCCCGCGCTTGTGCAACAGGCTGCCCAACGCCGCATATACCCAGGGTTGCGGCCGGCTGGCGAGGATGTTCTGGAGGAACTTCTCCAGTTCGTCGAAGCGGTTGAGGTCGCGCAGGGCATCGGCGCGATAACGCAGGCACAGCGGCGCGAAACGCGGGTCTTTCTTGCACAGCTCGGCGCAGGCGGCGAGCACTTCGGCCGGGCGGCCGCGGTCCAGGGCCTGGAGAATCGGCTTGAGCAGCGTCTTGCGCTGGGTCAGCTTCTCGAGGCGCTGGGCAAGACCGACGCGGTTGAAAGGTTTGGTCAGGTAGGCGTCGGGTTCATGCTCGATGGCGCTGAGCACGATGGCCTGGCTGCTTTCAGCCGTGACCATGATGAACACGCACTCATGGCTGATCAGCTTGTCGATGATCAGGTCTTCGAGCACCTGCTGGCCGTTCTTCTTGCCATCGCCCAGGTGAAAGTCCTGGAGGATGAAGTCGTAGCGCTTCTGCCCGCACATGCGCAGCGCCTGTTCGCCACTGTCGGCCGTGTCAACGTCGCGTACGCCCAACTCACGGAGCATGGACCGGGTCGAGGTACGAAAGTCGGTGTAGTCGTCGACGATCAGAAAGCTTTTTTGCCCGTACTGCAGCATCAATACGACCTGTACTGGAAAAGAGGGAAAATGGCGCGAAGCGATACATGCCGCCGAGACCTTTATCGGCAGCGCTGCAGAAAAGATGAGTCCACCACGACAGCACCGAACAATGGCTCAATGCCACTATTTTATAGCCCCAGGCGCCTTTCAGGCCAGCAGGCCGAGCGACTTGGCCTTGGCGACCGCCTGGGTGCGGCGCTCGACCCCCAGCTTGCTGTTGATATGGCTGGCGTGGGTCTTGACGGTGTGCAGCGAGATGAACAACTGCTCGCTGATCTGTTGGTTGGAGCAGCCCTGGGCGATCAGGGCCAGTACCGCCAACTCTCGGCCGCTCAGGGCTTCGGCAATGGCGGCGCTGCTGACGATCGTCTCGGGCAGGCGCGCCAGCAGATCTGCCTGCACGGCACAGGCGCTGCGCCCTGCCAGTTGTTCGCGCAACCACTGCGGGTGCTCGTCCAATAGTCGCTGGAAGGCTTGCTGGGCGCCACCCTGGGCGGCCTCCAGCGCTTGGGCCAGCAGCTTCGCAGCCTCGGCTTCCCGCCCTTGCTCCAGCAACAATCCAATCAACTGGCACAAGGCACTGACCACCAGCGTCATCCCGCTGCTGGCCTGCCCACGCTCGACCAAGGCGCGC
This sequence comes from Pseudomonas xantholysinigenes, assembly GCF_014268885.2. Classification (NCBI taxonomy): domain Bacteria; kingdom Pseudomonadati; phylum Pseudomonadota; class Gammaproteobacteria; order Pseudomonadales; family Pseudomonadaceae; genus Pseudomonas; species Pseudomonas xantholysinigenes. The sequence continues at coordinate 4,668,801 of NZ_CP077095.1, forward strand.
AGGCGCGCCTCGGCGGCGTCCGGGCGCTCAAGCACCCGCTCCAGCAAGGCCTGCTGCAATTCAATGTGCAGCGGCAGCAACGGGTGGAATTCCGGGGCCGCCGCAGGCTGCTCGCCGCCATAGGTCTGGCCGAGCCGCGTCAGCCAGGATTCGGCCAGGTCGGTTCGCCCCTGGGCCAGCCACAGCTCGCATTTCACCAGAGTGATCATCGCTAGATAGAAGATGGGCGGGACATCCCAGATATGCATCAGCCGCTCGGCTTCGGCCAGTTCCGCAAAGGCCTCGGCGAAACGCCCCTCGCGCCCGTCGAGCGAGGCGATCACGCAGTGGCCGATCAACACGCTGATATCACGGCAACTGCGCGCCTCGCTCAGGCCCGCCCGCAAACGCGCGCGCCCCGCCCCAGCCTGCAGGCGCGCAGCCAGCAGGTAGCCTTCGTACAGTGTGAGGCGGGCCCGCACGGCATACAGGCGCTGGCCTGAGAGCCCTTGCAGACGCTGCAAGCCCTGGCGCACTTCCTCCATCGCCCGCAAGACTTCACCACGGGCGTGCAGCACCCTGGCCCGGTCGTAGTGGGCCAGCGCCTCGAACAAGGGGTTGCCCACCCGCTGAGCGAGTTCCAGCGCCTCACGGTTCCAGCCACGCGCGCGCCAGAAATCGCCATCGGCAATGGCCAGGTTCGACAATGTCGAGAGGCACACCAGGCGCTGCCCATAACGCTTGCACGGCAGGCTCTGCAACGCCTCGCCACAATAAGCCAGCGTCCGCGCGCGATCACCACGGCCGCGGGCGATCACCCCGCTCAAGGCCAGCCACTGGGCCAGCATCGACTTCTGCGCGGTGGCCGAGGGCGCTGGCAAGAAGCGGCTCAGGTGGGCCGACAGCTCTTCGGCGGCATCGAGCTGGCAAGCCAGGCCCAATGCCCAGCTATAAAGCACGATCAGTCGTGGGGTGCTGATCAGTAGGCTGTCGGGCAGGTCCATCTTCCAGCGCAGCAGCATGCCGACGTTCTGTTCCGCCAGCAGTTGTTCCTCCGACAGGCTCTGCACCAGGTCCGCCGCCACATCCAGATGGCCGGCGCGCAGCGCTTGTTCAACGGCCTCGTCGAGCAGACCCTGGCCTTCGAACCAACGACAGGCCCGCAGGTGCAGCCCTGCGAGCGGCTCGCTGGCCTGACGGCTGCGCAACAGATCGGAGAACAAGTGGTGATACCGGAACCAGGTGCCATGCTCGTCCAGCGGCACCAGGAACACCTGGTGAGCCTGCAGGTAGCGCAGCACCTCGGCGCTGTCATGGCGCTCACGCAGGGCATCGCACAGCTCGGCGCAGAATCGCTCCTGGCAGGCGGTGTCGTAGAGGAAGGCCTGCACCGCTGCCGGCAGGATCTCGATCACCTCCTCCAGCAGGTAGTCGCGGATCAACCCCTCCCCGCCATGCAAGGCCTGGGGCAAGGCGTTGTCCTCGCCTGACTCGCTGGCGGCCAGCTGCCAGAAACGCAGGCCAGCCACCCAACCGTCGCTGCGCTGGATCAGGTTGTCGAGGGCCTGGCCACGCAAGCCGGTCGGCTGCCGGCCAATCACCGCCAGGGCTTCGTCCGGGGTCAGGCGCAGGTCTTGCTCGTTGAGTTCCACCAACTGCCGCGACAGCCGCAGGCGAGCCAGGTGCCAGTCGGGGCGCTGACGGCTGGTGACCAGCAGCACCAGCCCAGGCGGCAAGTGATTGAGGAAGAATTGCAGGCAACGGTCGAGCACCGGCCCCTGGGCCAGGTGGTAGTCATCGAGCACCAGCATCAGCGGCGTGTCGGCTTGCAGATAGAGCGCCAGTTCATCGAGCAGGCCATCGAGCCATTCCTCGAAGGCGAACGGCTGGTGGCGCTGGCGCATCTTCAACAGGCCCAGGGCCTGCCCGCCCAAGGCCGGGCAGAATTGCTGCAGGCCCTCGAGCAGGCGCTCGAGAAAGCGACCAGGGTCGGCATCGCGCTGGCTCAGGCCGAGCCACAGGCTACGCCAATGGTTGGGCAGCGCCTGGCAGAACTCGATGGCCAGCGAGCTCTTGCCGAACCCTGCCGGGGCATTCACCAGCAACAGACGCCCCGTCAACCCGCTGTGCAAGCGCTGGCACAGGCGTGCTCGGGGAACGTGCGCCTCCGGCAAAGGCGGCCGGAAGAAACGCCCGTCCAACAGGCCCAGGGCCTGGCTGGCAACTCCATGGGTACGGGACAAGTCTGTCATGGCCGGCTCGTTCTGATTGGAGTAATGCGGCGATATGCAATGTTGCGAGACTAGCGGCAAACGCCGCGTAATTGAAGATGATGGAAACCCATTGCGCCAAAAAGACTACAACAAAAAGAAACAACACTGACGCAAGCCTCGCGCCAGAACAGAAACGCCCCGGCAAGCCGGGGCGTTCTGGGGGATCACACGGAGTGGACAGCGATCAGGTCAACGCACACCAGCCTGACGCAGTGCCGCCGGCTGGAAATCAGCCTTGCTGGCGCTGAAGCCGAAGTTGTATGCGCTCTTTTCTTCGTTCTTCATGCCCAGTGCCAGGTAACGGCCCGATTGCAGGTCGTAGATGGCTTCCAGGGTGTACCACGGTACTTGCACGTTGTAGTACGGCTGGGCGTGGGCTTCCGATACACGCCACAGCTGGTTGCGCCCGTCGTACTGGTCGATCACCGCAGCCTGCCAGGTGTCCTCGTCGATGTAGAAATCACGCTTGGCATAGATGTGGCGCTGGCCAGGCTTGAGGGTGGCGACCACGTGCCAGACACGCCGCAGCTCATAGCGTGCCAGGTCCTGGTTGATGTGCCCGGCCTTGATGATGTCGGAGTACTTGAGCTTCGGATCATCCAGCTTGTAGGCGTTGGAGGCGATGTACATCTCCTTCTTGCCTTCGAGCTTCCAGTCGTAGCGGTCCGGCGCGCCGTTGTACATGTCCAGGTTGTCGGAGGTACGCAGGCCGTCGGCGGCGGTACCCGGGCCATCGTAGGAAACCTGCGGCGCCTGGCGCACACGGCGCTGGCCGGCGTTGTAGATCCAGGCCTTGCGCGGTTCCTTGACCTGGTCGAGGGTCTCGTGGACCAACAGTACGGTACCGGCCAGGCGCGCCGGCGCGGTCACTTCCTGCTTGAAGTAGAACAGGATGTTGCCAGGGTTGGCTGGATCGTAGTCCTTCATCTTGTCGCGGAAGACGAACTGGTCCTGGAAGTACACCAGGCTGTAGGAGCCATTCTGCTGCGGGGTGGCCTGGGTGACCAGACGGGTCACACTGCCGCCCCGGTAGCGGGTGATGTGGTTCCAGATCACCTCCAGGCCGTCCTTGGGAATCGGGAACGGAATCGCCGTGCGGAAGTTCTCCAGGCCGTTGCCGCCGGCGACCAGCGTGGTTTTGGTGGCGTTTTCCTTGATCGCCGCGAACACATCGTCCGGCACGGTGGCGCCGCGGTGGGTCTTGTACACCGGAATCTTGTAGCTGTCTGGATAACGCTTGAGCATTGCCAGCTGGCCAGGCGAGAGCTTGTCCTTGTACTGGTCGGCGTTCTGCGCGGTGATGGTGAACAGCGGTTTCTCGCTGCCGTATGGGTCGGATAGGAAGCCCTTGCTGTCGGCGCTGCCGGCACTCTTGGACAGTGGCTCCCACGGGCCGATGGAGCCGTCGGCGTTGCCGGCCTTTTCCGCGCCCATCGGTGTGAGCGACGCGCCCAGCTTGGCCGCCTGATCGGCGGAAACCGCAGCCATGACGCTGGTCGCCAGCAGGGACATGCCCAGTACCCCGGCTTGCAGCAGACGTGTGGTCATTTTCATTCTGTTGTCGTCCTGGATCAGAGTTCTTAGAAGTTCACGCCGAAGCTGAGGGCGACGAAGTCGCGATCATCCACGGTGGTGTACTTGCCATCGAAGAAGTTGGTGTACGACAGGCTCGCCGTGTAGGTGTTCTGGTACTCGGCGTCCAGGCCCAGGCTGACGGCCTTGCGACCTTCCTCGAAGTTACCGCCAGGGCCCGGGGAGTAACCGGAGACGTCGTGGGACCAGGCCACGCTCGGCTTGAGGTTGACCCCGGCGAAGACGTCGTTGTAGTCCCAGATGGCGCGTGCGCGGTAGCCCCACGAGGTGCTGGTGGTGAAGCCGTCACCTTCGCAGTTGCGCGTGAGGTTGGCGTTCGAGCTGCCCAGGCCGGAGCCACTGATGGTGCTGGCATTGAGCAGGCGGCAGGCATTGCCCGGCAGGTCGCCCGGGCCGTAAACCGGATCGCGGCCATAACGGGCCTTGTCACGGCTTTCCAGGCCACCGACATGGGTGACACCGACCTCACCCACCAGGGTCATGCGGCTGGCGCCCATCACCTGGTCGAAGAAGTGGGTGAAGGTGGTCTGGAACTGGGTGATTTCCTTGCGACGATAACCGTGCAGGTCTTGTCCCGGCTGGCCGTTGAGTACCGAGGCATTACCGAACAACGGCCCGCCCAGCGGCTTGACGCCGGCAAACAGGATGTCGGTACTGTTCAACTGCACCGGTGCGTTGGGGCGATAGCTGATCTCGCCGCTCCAGGCGGTACCGGTGGGCAGGGTGGTGGAGAAGCTGAGGCCGTAGAGACGAATGTCCTCGGGGTATTCGACGAAGTACTGCGAGTTGCCGGCCACGACCAGTGGCGCAAGCCCCGCCAATGGGGTGGTCGCCAGCGCACGGGCGCGGGCGAAGGCGGCAGGCGAGGCGCCGGTGGCGCTGAAGATCGGTGCCCGGCTGTGGTAGTTCATGAAGTAGGCGCCGAACTCGGTGTCCAGCGGCTCGTACATGTAGCGGAACGCCAGGCCCCACTGGCCGCTGTCGCGGGCATCGCGGTCAGCGCCGCGGCGCACCAGCACGCCTTCTTCGTTGTAGTTGACATTGTTGGCCGCGAGCACGCCCCGCGCGGCGGCCGGCAAGGCATTGAGGGTACGGCTGCTGTTCAGCACGCGCAGGTTGTTGGTGCAACCGTCGGCAATGATGTCGGGCTGCGAGAAGAACGTGCCGCAGTTGTCGACGACCGTCTGGTCCCATTCGATCTGGTAGAACGCTTCGGCCGACAGGTTGTCGGTGAGGCTCTGGGAGATGTAGAACATGTTGACCGGGATCAGGCCTTCCTTCACCTCGGAACCCGGACGGCGGAACGCGGACACGTCGATCGGGTTGATCGAGTTGATGCCGCCGCCGATGAAGGTGCTCTCGCCCCAGCTCACCACCTGCTTGCCCAGGCGCACCGAGCCCGGCAGGTCGGCGATGGAGTAGTTGTGATAGACGAAGGCGTCGAGCAGCTCGGCACCGGAGGACTTGGCGCCCTCCTTGCGGTTGGAGTCGCTGATGTCCTTGAACTCGCGGCCTTCGTCCTTGAGCTCGAAGTCGTACCAGTACTTGCCCCGGACGAACACGCCGGTGTCGCCGTACTTGAGCTCGAGGTCGTGGATACCCTTGAAGATCTTCGAGAAGGTTTCGCCCTTCTTGAAGTTGAGGTGGCCGTCGTCGGAGGTCTGCGACAAGCCTTTGCCGCCGTTGTTGACCCCGATGAGGTTCTTGTTCGGATTGGCAGTCGACCAGCTGGCGCCAACGGAGAGCGACGAGTCGAACTGGCCTTCGATTTCACCGATGTTGAAGCTGACCGCGAAAGCTGGACTTGCGAGCGTGGAAGCGAGGCTGACGGCCAGAGGCAGACGAGCCCGGCGCCAGAACGGGTTTGCAGATGTCATCGACGCTACTCCATGTACTTTTTTGTTATGGCAGTGAGTCCTTTCAGAAACGGCTTGAGCGCCTGGTTGAAGCAGGCTCCTGCCCAAGGCACCACGCGCAGGATGCGCGGTACCCTCCCCCATTCCTGAAAATCCCCTGACCCGACTATAGCCAGCGGTCACAGGTGCTTGATCCCTCTAAAGTGTGATTTGCGCGCCTGGGTGAAGCCCCACCCCGATTGGCCGCCCTGCGTGCCGGCAGTGCTCAAGCATGGCTCAATTTCATCGTTTGACAAGGCGCGATCCCCTCTAGCTTGCGGGTCGTACTCGCAGTAGCACGACCCGCGCAGCGGTTACAGGGTAGAGAGGAAGGCGCTGTTACTGGCTTGCCACTGGCTGATATCCAGGCGGATGCGCTTCTTGTCGAGCTTGCCGACGCTGGTCTTGGGAATTTCAGTAACAAGGGCGATCTGGCTGGGAATCGCCCATTTGTTGATATGCCCCTGTTCGACAAAGGGCTTGAGGTGTTCCTTGAGCGCCCGGGCATCGATGTGCATGCCGTCACGCGCCACCAGCAGGGCAAAGGGCCGCTCGCCCCACTGCGGGTCGGGCACGCCGACCACCGCCACTTCGCGCACCGCCGGGTGGCGGCTGACCAGGTCCTCGAGGTCGAGCGAGGAGATCCATTCGCCACCGGTCTTGATCACATCCTTGATGCGATCGCGAATATCGATGTAACCCATGCCGTCGAGGGTGGCGACGTCACCAGTGTGCAGCCAGCCGCCCTGCCAGAGTTCCTCGCCCTTTTCCGGCTCGCGGAAGTAGCCCATGGTCAGCCACGGCGCGCGCAGCACCAGCTCGCCCTGGGTTTCGCCATCGGCGGAGAGGAAGTTGCCATTGCCATCGACGATGGCAGCCTCGACCAGTGGCACCGGCACGCCCGCCTTGATCCGGTAACTGGTGCGTTCATCCTCGCTGCCGGCCTGCAGCTCGTCGTTCAGGTGCGCGGCACTGATCAGCGGGCAGGTTTCCGACATGCCGTAGGCGGCGGTGAGCTGGATGCCCCGGGCCAGCGCTGCCTGATACAAGGCGCGATTGAGCGCGCTGCCACCGATGATGATCTTCCAGCCACCGAAATCCTGGCCGGCCGCCGACGGGCAATTGAGCAGCATCTGCAGGATGGTCGGCACGCAGTGGGAGAAGGTGACCTTTTCCTCGCGCCACAGCTTGATCAGCATGTCCGGCTCGTAGCGCCCAGGATAAACCTGCTTGATCCCCATCATGGTCGCCGCATAGGGGATGCCCCAGGCGTGCACGTGGAACATCGGCGTGATCGGCATGTAGACGTCGTTGCTGCTCAGCAACCTGACGCTGTCGAGGCTGCCAAGCACCGAGGTTTCGGCCAGGGTATGCAGCACCAGCTGGCGATGGGTGAAGTAGACCCCCTTGGGATTGCCGGTGGTGCCGGTGGTGTAGAAGGTGGTGGCCACCGAGTTTTCGTCGAAGTCGGGGAAGTCGTAGTGCGGGCTGGCCGCGGCCAGCAATTGCTCGTACTCGCCCACCAGGTTCGGCAGCTCGGCGGCCTTGTCTGGGCCGTCGGTCAGCAGCAGGGTCTTGTCGACCGTGCTCAGCTGGCCGGCGATGGCCTGGTAGAGACCGATGAAATCACTGTTGACCAGCACGAAACGGTCTTCGGCGTGGTTCATGGTGTAGAGGACTTGCTCGGGCGACAGGCGCACGTTGATGGTGTGCACCACCGCGCCGATCATCGGGATGGCGAACATGCACTCCAGGTAACGGTGGCTGTCCCAGTCCATCACCGCCACGGTATCCCCGGCCTTGACCCCGGCTTCGGTCAGCACGTTGGCCAACCGGGCGATGCGCTCGCTCAGTTGCGGGTAGGTCAGACGGATCTGGTCGCGATAGACGATCTCGCGGGTTTTCTCGTAACGGCTGCCGGACATCAGCAGGCGCTTGATCAGCAGTGGGTACTGGTAGGCGCCCTCGGCGGGCTTGATGATGCGCGTCTGCAACATGGGTATCCCTTTTCTTCAAAGCGGGCAGGACGGTTCAGGCCTCCACTGTAGTTCGGTGACGCACCGGTCAAATCAGCCGAAGGAATGATTTGCGCTCCTCGAGGTATGAGTGCCGCGACATTGACGAAGGGCGCCAACGGGCCAGACACTGCGACGACACCTTGCCGTCCAATCACCGGAGCCCCTGATGCCCAGCCCACGTCGCGCCGTGTTCCTCGATCACCAGTCACTGGACCTGGGTGACCTCGACCTTGCGCCGCTGCATGCCCAGTTCGATGAACTGCTACTGCACGCTGCCACCACGGCACAGCAGGTCGCCGAGCGCCTGCAAGGCGCAACGGCAGTGATCAGCAACAAAGTGCTGCTCGATGCCGCCACCCTGGCCGCCAACCCGCAACTCAAGCTGATCCTGGTCGCCGCCACCGGCACCAACAACGTCGACCTGGCCGCCGCCCGCGCCCAGGGCATCACCGTGTGCAACTGCCAGGGCTACGGCACCCCCTCGGTGGCCCAGCACACCCTGGCGCTGCTGCTGGCCCTGGCCACGCGGCTGTGTGACTACAACCAGGCGGTGAAGGCCGGGCAATGGGCCAAGGCCAGCCAGTTCTGCCTGCTGGACTTCCCCATCGTCGAGCTGCAGGGCAAGACCCTCGGCCTGCTCGGCCACGGCGAGCTGGGCGGTGCAGTGGCGCGCCTGGCCGAAGCCTTCGGCATGCGCGTGCTCAGCGGGCAGATTCCGGGGCGCCCACCGCGCGCCGACCGCCTGCCGCTGGACGAACTGCTGCCGCAGGTCGATGCGCTGACCCTGCACTGCCCGCTCAACGAGCAGACCCGGCACATGCTTGGCGCCCGCGAGTTGGCCCTGCTCAAGCCCGGCGCGCTGGTGGTCAACACCGCCCGCGGCGGACTGATCGACGAACAGGCCCTGGCCGACGCCCTGCGTGCGGGGCGCCTGGGCGGCGCGGCCAGCGATGTGCTCAGCGTCGAGCCACCGGCCAATGGCAACCCCTTGCTGGCGGCGGACATCCCACGCCTGATCATCACCCCGCACAGCGCCTGGGGCGCAGTGGAGTCGCGGCAACGCATCGTCGGCCAGCTCGCCGAAAACGCCCAGGCCTACTTCGCCGGCCAGCCACGGCGAGTGGTCGGCTGAGGCCCTGGCGCCTCTGGTACACTGCGCCACTTTTTTCAGGAGGCGTCGTCCATGGACCCGCGCAGTGAAGTGTTGCTCCGCCAGGCGGACCTGTTCCAGGGCCCGCTGCTGATCGCCGGCGCCCAGGCCGACGGCCTGCTTGGCCAATTGCCCGAAGCCCATGGCTGGACCTGGCATGCCGGCGACCAGGCGCTGCTCCAGAGCCGTTTCGCCGGACGCAGCCACTACGGGGTCGAGGTGCCCGAGGTGGCGTTCGACACCGCCGTGCTGTTCCTGCCCAAGTCCCGCGACCTCGCCGCCTACCTGCTCAACGCCCTGGCCTCGCGCCTGGCCGGCCGCACGCTGTACCTGGTGGGCGAGAAACGTGGCGGCATCGAAGGCGCGGCCAAGCAACTGCAGGCCTTCGGCAAACCGCGCAAGCTCGACAGCGCGCGGCATTGCCAGCTCTGGCAAGTGACCGTCGACAACGCCCCGCAGGCCAAGCCCCTGGAAAGCCTCGCCGAACGTTTCGAACTGGCGCTGGCGGATGGCCCGCTGCAGGTGATCAGCCTGCCAGGCGTGTTCAGCCACGGCCGCCTGGACAAAGGCACGGCCCTGCTGCTGGAACACCTCGACAACCTGCCCAGCGGCGCCGTGCTGGACTTTGGCTGCGGTGCCGGGGTGCTGGGGGCCACGCTCAAGCGTCGTTATCCACAGAGCCGGGTGACCCTGCTCGATGTCGACGCCTTCGCCGTTGCCGCCAGTCGCCTGACCCTGGCCGCCAATGGCCTGGAGGGCGAGGTGATCAGTGGTGACGGCATCGATGCCGCCCCTGCCGAACTGGACCTGATCCTGAGCAATCCCCCCTTCCATACGGGGGTGCACACCGATTACCAAGCGTCGGAAAACCTGCTGAAAAAATCCAGCAAACATCTGCGAAAAGGCGGCGAAATACGGCTGGTTGCCAACAGCTTCCTGCGCTACCAGCCGCTGCTCGAAGAGGCCCTGGGCAACTGCGAGATCCGCGCCGAGGCACAGGGCTTTCGCATCTACCGAGCAACACGCGGATAAAAACAGGGCTTGCCGAAAACGATTCGCCTAGGCAGAATCCGCCCCGTCCTAGGGGAGTAGTCTCCCGCGAGCGCCCTGCTCGCCCGGCACGCGTCAACACACTTGGCCCACAGGCCATGGCGCGTGCGACCCACGATCCACGCAGATGGATCCAGGGTTTGACAAGACCTATGACACGCACACCTTACCCGGGGCGGGGAGGTCGTACGTGTCATAGCCGTGTCGGCCCGCCCCCGTAGGAATCCTGATGCTGGAATCGCTGCTCGTCCCCACCGCCATCGTTGCCCTCGCCGAAATCGGCGACAAGACGCAATTGCTCGCGCTCATCCTCGCCGCACGCTTTCGCAAACCCTGGCCGATCATCGCCGGCATCATCGCCGCGACCCTGGCCAACCATGCCGCCGCGGGTGCCGTAGGCGCCTGGGTCAGCAGCTTCTTCACCGAGTCGGTGCTGCACTGGATCCTCGCCGCGAGCTTCACCGCCACGGCGTTGTGGACCCTGGTACCGGACAAAATGGACGACGACGAAACCAGCAACGCGCGCCGTTTCGGGCCGTTCGTGACGACGCTGATCGCATTCTTCCTGGCGGAAATCGGTGACAAGACCCAGGTGGCCACGGTGATGCTGGCGGCACAGTACCCGCACCTGATCATGGTGATCATCGGCACGACGCTGGGCATGCTGATCGCCAACGTGCCGGTGGTGCTGGCGGGCAACTTCGCGGCGGAGAAACTGCCGCTGACGCTGATCCGTCGCCTGGCGGCGGCCGCGTTCTTCGTGCTGGCCGTGGTCGCAGTGTATTCGGCGATGAAGACCAGTGGCTGGATTGGGTAAGACGGCGGCAAGCTGCAAGCTGCAAGCTGCAAGCTGCAAGAAAAAGTGTATTGGCTTGTTCTTGAAGCTTGAAGCTTGTGGCTTGTGGCTTGTGGCTTGTGGCTAATTTTTACTTCTTGGCCGCTTGATACAACGGCATCACCTTGGGGATCGCCGCCTGCAACGAAGCGATCCGGCTGCTCGAGGCCGGGTGGGTACTCATGAACTCCGGCGGCGCGCCTTCGGACGCCTGGCTCATCTTGTTCCACAGGGTGATCGCGGCGTTCGGGTCGTAGCCGGCGCGGGCCGACAGTTCCAGGCCGATCAGGTCGGCCTCGTTCTCGTTGGCGCGGCTGTTGGGCAAGGTCATGGCGTAGTTCACCACGGCGTCGGCCATAGCGACGCTGTCCTGGCCAAGGCCCAGGAAGGCCGTGGCGCCCTGACGGGCCATCTCTACGCCATATGCCTTGGACATCGCCTCGCGGCTGTGCTCGCGCAGGGCATGGGCGATCTCGTGGCCGACCACGGCGGCGATCTCGGCATCGGTCAGCTTGAGCTGGTCGATCAAGCCGGTGTAGACGATGATCTTGCCGCCCGGGCCGCAGTTGGCGTTGAGCTCGTCGCTCTTGATCACGTTGACTTCCCAGTTCCACTGCGCGGCATCCGGGCGGAACTGTGGTGCCTGGGCGATCAGGCGCGTGGCGATGGCCTGTACGCGCTTGGCATCGTTGCTGGTCTTGTCCAGCACGCCCTTGTTCGACGCCTCGCCGAGGGTCTGCTGGTACGACTGGGCGTACATCTGGTTGACCTGGTCGGTCGACAGCATGCTGAACATGTACTGCTGGCGCTGCACGCCCACGGCGCCGCCGCTGGTGGTATTGACCGCCTGGCAGCCAGCCAGGAGGACACCGGCGGCCAGCAGGCTGACAACGAATGACTTACGCATGAAAACACTCCCTTTTTACATGCCGCGTATCCTAGGCCCAGTCGCCCGCCCCTGCCAGAGCCGCAGGGAAGATTTCTCGCCGCGTCCTCATGCTTTGGTATTACCCCGCCGATAACCCCGGTTAACGACCTCCTTGCGCGCGGAGCTTTGCCATGAAGTTCAAGTCGATCCAGTTTTCCGTGGCCGCCCTGGCCGGTGCCATCGTGCTGAGCATTGTGGCGGCACTGGTGCTGTATGCGGTGTATGCCGGGCAACGGACCCAGGCGCTGGTGCAACAACGCACCCAGCAACAGTTCGAGAACGTCATCGAGCAACGCCTCGCGGCCCTGGCCCGCACCCAGGTCAGCGAGATCCAGCGCGGCCTCGAGGCACCGCTGGCGATCGCCCGCGGCCTGGCCACCGGCAATGCGATGATCGGCATGCAGGGCGCCGACGGCCAGCCGTTGATGCGCGTTGACCGCGAACACCTGATCAACCAGCTCAAGCGCACCGTGGAGGCTAACCCGAGCGTGCTCGGCGCCTACCTGGGCTGGGAGGCAAACGCCCTCGACCACGCCGATGCGCGCTATGTCGGCAGCCCGCTGGTAGGCATCGACAGCGCCAGCGGACGTTTCCTGCCCTGGTGGTTCCGCAACGCCGACGGCAGCCTGGGCCAGGACAAGCTGGCCGATGTCGACGACCGCACGGTGCTGGCCACCGGCGTGCGCGCCAGCGAATACTACCTGTGCCCGAAGGAATCGAAGAAAGCCTGCGTGATCGACCCGGCGCCTTATAAAGTGGGCGACAAGACAGTGATGCTGGCGTCGTTCGTCGAACCGATCATGATCGACGGCCAGTTCCAGGGCATGGCCGGCGCCGACCTGTCGGTGAACTTCATCCAGGACCTGCTCAACAACGCCGATCGCCAGCTGTACGACGGCGCCGGCGAGCTGGCCCTGGTATCCAGCAACGGGCGCCTGGTCGCCTATACCCGCGACCCGGCCAAGTTCGGCGAAAAAGCCAGCGACGTACTGGACAGCGAGGAAGCCGCCACCCTGAAGAGCCTCAGTGGCGAGCAGCTGCACTACGAAGTGGACGCCAGCAAGGACCGTATCGAGCTGTACCTGCCGTTCAAGGTCGCCAGCACCGACGCGCGCTGGACCCTGCTGCTGGAGTTGCCGCTGAGCACCGTCATGGCCGACGTCAAGCAGTTGCAGCAGGACCTGGCCGATCAGCGCCGCACCGATATCACCGGCATGACCCTGGTCGGCCTGGGCATCGCCGCCGTCGGCCTGCTGGTGATCTGGCTGCTGGCCCTGGGCATCGCCCGCCCGCTCAAGCAGATGGTCGCCATGCTCGACGACATCGCCCAGGGCGAAGGCGACCTGACCCGCCGCCTGCACAGCGACCGCGCCGACGAACTGGGCGCCATCGCCAGCGGCTTCAATACCTTCCTGGCCAAGTTGCAGGCGATGATCAGCCAGGTGGTCAGCTCGGTGCAGAAAGTCAGCGATTCCTCGGAACACACCGCCGATATCGCCATCCGCACCAACCAGGGCGTGCACAAGCAGATGGCCGAGATCGACCAAGTGGCCACGGCCGTGCACGAAATGACCGCCACGGCCCAGGATGTGGCGCGCAATGCCACCCAGGCGGCCCAGGCCGCCAGCGAGGCCGACCGCGCGGCCAACCAGGGCCTGGATATCGTCCGCGACACCTCCCACGCCATCAGCGCCCTGGCCAGCGAGATCGGCCGGGCGGTAACCGTGGTCCAGGACCTGGCCCGCGACAGCGAGAACATCAATGCGATCCTGGTGGCCATTCGCGCCATCGCCGAGCAGACCAACCTGCTGGCGCTCAATGCCGCCATCGAGGCGGCCCGCGCCGGCGAACAGGGCCGCGGCTTCGCCGTGGTGGCCGACGAGGTGCGCAACCTGGCGCAGAAGACCCAGCAGGCCACCGAAGAAATCCAGCAGATGATCCAGCAGTTGCAGCAAGGCACCCGCGAAGTGGTCAAGGTGATGGAGGACAGCCAGGGCAAGACCGACGACAGCGTGCTGCAGGCCAGCCGCGCCGCCGAGGCGCTGGAGAGCATCACCCAGGCGGTATCGGTGATCAACGACATGAACACCCAGATCGCCAGCGCCGCCGAGGAGCAGAGCGCCGTGGCCGAGGACATCAACCGCAACGTGATCAATATCGGCCAGGTGGCCGGTGAAGTGGCCGGTGGCGCCGACGAGTCGAGCCAGGCCAGTGCCGAGCTGACCAAGCTGGCGGAGCAGCAGCGGCGCTTGATCAATCAGTTCAGGGTGTAACGGGCTCCTGTAGGAGATCAGCCAACCCTTTGGTGCTGCGCTGCCGCGAGGGAACGGCTATCCCTGTGGGAGCGGGCTTGCCCGCGAAGCAGGCGCCGCAGTGCTTGGCACCGGCTCCGCCGGTGTTCGCGGGCAAGCCCGCTCCCACTGGCCCAACGCCTTGGCAAGGCCGCTCCCACGGCGTTGCGTATCCGGACACACCGAGAGTCGACAGCCTTCACGCCGGCGTCAGGCACTCCGGCCCATTGAGCTGCGGGTCGTTGACGAAGTACGCCAGCGCCCGCTCACGCAGGGCCGTCGGCGGCTTGGCCAACAACTCGTGCAATCTCGCCATCGGTGTTTCAGGATCCAGCCACAGCGCCTGCTCGGCCTCGTCCAGGATCAGCGGCCGACGCTGGTTCATCGCCGCCTGCGTCACCACCGCGCAACTCAGCCACTGCTGCTCCTGCACCGGATAGACTTCCCACAACGCCGCGAAGAACAACGACGCGCCCTCCCCCGGCGTGACCCAGTACGGACGCTTGCGCGCCGTGCCACGCCACTCATAGAAGCCGTTGGCCGGCATCAGGCAGCGCCGCTGGCGCAGAGGCTCACGGAACATCGGTTGCTCGGCGATGGTTTCGGCGCGGGCCTGGGCGGGGGTGCGGGACAGGTCGGTCAACCACGCCGGGGTCAGCCCCCAACGGGCGCTGGCCAGTTGCAGCTGGCCGTCGAGCTGGCGCTGGATCAGCACCGAGGCGCCGGGCGAGATGTTCCATTGGGCCTGCTGGCCCGCCGGGAAACCGGGCAGGCCGGCAAAGGCCTGGGACCAGCGAAACAGGGCGTAGCGTCCACACATGGGCGAATTCAAAACCTAGCAGATCAGGGTTCCGGGATAACTCTCCGGTTCGTCGCCGGCAAGTGGCTGGGCGGCATTGTACGCATCGATCAACTGCCGTGCGTATTCGGCCTGCTCATCGGCCACCGCCAGGCCAAGCAAGCCCTGGATCGGCAGCTCACCCATGGCGCCCATCAGGTCGCGCCCCACCAGGTGCACCTCGATGCCTTCGCTGGCCAGCATGCCCACCAGCATCTGCGCTTCCAGCAGGCTTTCTGGTTCGTAGATCCGTTGCATCAATCGTTCTCGCCGTAGACATCCAGCATCCATTCCTCGCCATGTACCTGCAGCACGAAGCGGATAGGCTTGCAGCATACCTGGCAGTCCTCGATGTACTCCTGATCGCCCGCGGACAGGTCGACCGTGGTTTCGACTTCTTCGCCACAATAGGGGCAATCGTAGATCGCAGTTTCCAGCATCGCGGCCTCCGGGGTGACTTGTGCGTATAATTGCCGGTCTGTTTACAGGGCCTGTGTGTGTCCGAGCCGTTTTTCGGAGCCCGCCCCTACCTTATTACCCTAGCCGTTTCCAACAAGAGAGCATGATGGGCGAATTCGATGCCATCCGACCGTACGACGACGCTGAGGTCCCTGCCGTTCTGGCACGCCTGCTCAGCGACCCGGCATTCCTCGATATCCTCACCCACTTCCGCTTCCCGCGTGCGGCGGGCGCCTTCGGCTGGCTGCTCAAACCGCTGATCGCCCGGCGCCTGCGCCAGGAGTTCGCCGGCGTCAGTTGCGTCTCCACCTTGCAGGACAAGGTCGAGTACTACGTCGACCGCACCATCGACCGCGCCACCGACGGTGTCACCTACACCGGCGTCGAACAACTCAAGTCCGGTACCGCCTACCTGTTCCTGGCCAACCATCGCGACATCGTGATGGACCCGGCCTTCGTCAACTACGCGGTCTACCACGCCGGCCTGCCGACGCCGCGCATAGCCATCGGCGACAACCTGCTGCAAAAGCCGTTCGTCAGCGACATGATGCGCCTGAACAAGAGCTTCATCGTGCACCGCTCGATCAGCGGCCGCCGCGAGAAGCTGGCCGCCTACCAACAGTTGTCGGCCTACATCAACCATTCGATCCGCCACGACTGCGTGTCGATCTGGATCGCCCAGGCCGAAGGCCGCGCCAAGGACGGTGACGACCGCACCGACTCGGCGATCCTCAAGATGTTCCACATGAGCCGCAAGGACGAGCCGTTTGGCGCGGTGATCCAGGGCCTGAACCTGACGCCGGTGTCGATCAGCTACGAATACGACCCGTGCGACCTGGCCAAGGCTCGCGAGCTGTATATCCGCGCCACCACCGGCAGCTACAAGAAGGCACCGGGCGAGGACGACAACAGCATCGCCCAGGGCATCACCGGCTACAAAGGCCGGGTGCACATCAACTTCGCGCCACCGGTGACCGAGTACCACGAGGACACCAAGCAGCTGGCCCAGGCCATCGACCGACAGATCCTCGGCGGCTATCGGTTGTTCCCGGTGCATTACCTGGCGTATGCGATGTGGGCGGAGAAGGACGCGACGCTCGAGGTGCCGAGCGCGGAGAAACTGTTCCCGGTCGACGAACTGACCAAGGCGAAGCAAGAGTGGCAGCGCCGGCTCGACGCCTGCCCGGTCGAGCATCAGCCGTACCTGGTGCAGCAGTATGCAACGCCGGTGCGCAACCAGTATCAGGTGAAGCGCCAGCCGGCTTCAGCCTGAGAACGCACCTGTAGGAGCGGGCTTGTCCCGCGAAGGCGTCAGATCAAGCAATGATGGGTCTGATATGACGCCTTCGCGGGACAAGCCCGCTCCTACACAGAGCAGGTATCAGCGATTCAGACCCAGGTACTGAACCAGGACAGCAGCAGGGCCATCGCCAGGCAACAGAAGCCGAGAATGTAGTAATAGCGCGGCACCCGCTGTTCGAGCCCATCCACCACGCCCTCATCCACCGCCAGACTTTCCCGGCGCAGCGCCTCGCGACGCCGCGCGCTGTGCAGCAGCAAGCCACCCGGGCAGGTAATGAACAGCGCCAGCAGGTTGATCAGCTTGGCCGGATGGGCGGCCAGAAAGCCCCAGAACACTTGCAACGACATTGCGCGACCTCGGTATCACATGCGGCAAAGCCCGGCATTCTACCCAAGCCCAGGCCCGCCACCGCGACTTTGCGACCAGCTGTCATTTAATTTCATCTGTCACACGCCCGTCATCAAGGCAGGCCACTCTGTCGGCCTTCAACTGATCGGAGCTTGTCATGCTGCACGCCGAAAACCAGGATCGTCTCTACCTCGTTGCCCAGAGCGACGAGCAGCAGGCGTTGATCGATGGTTTCGCCATCAATGTCCAGGACCGTCAGTGGCTGGTCTATTGCGCCCTCGGCGGGCATGCCCACGACGACCTGCCGGAAATCGACCCGCACACCGGGATCAGCCTGCTGGACTTCAATGTGCTGGCGGCCTGAACCGCGCTGCCCGCGAAGACTTAGGTACAGACAACAAAAAACCCGCGGCCTGATCACAGGCGGCGGGTTTTCTTCAGCGCAAAAGCCTTACTCGCCCAGTACCTGACCGACGGTCGGGTCCTTGAACAGGCGGGTCAGGGCATCGCTGAGCACATCGCTCACCAGCTTGGTGTTGGTTTCCTGGTTCGGCGCCATGCCGAAGCGCTGATCCAGGGAGGCACCGTAACGGCCGCTGTAGCGGCGGTTGGCGTTGGACACGTCGGCACGGAAGGTGGCACCGATGGTCGCCTCGGTCACGTACATCTTGTCCTTGGGCGACTGGTACTTGAGCTCGGCCAGGGTCACGGTCAACTGCGGGGCATTGTAGGCGCTGGGCGTCGGGGTGAAGCCAAGCAGACGCACGGCCGCTTCGGCCTGGGCCTGCAGCTTGGGTACCACGTCATTGCCATTGACCGTGATGGTGCTGGTCTCAGGGTACATGCCGCCGCGGGTGCCCAGCGACTGCGAAGCGCGCCCATCGACGACCTTGACCACCACCGGCTGGCCGTGCCCGACCGGGGCCAGCTGCTGGGTAAGCTTGGGTTGCGGGCTGAGTTGCTGCGGGCTGTGGGCACACCCGGCCAGGCTCAGGCTGGCCACCGCGAACAAACCGACCAACAGACGTTGCAACATGCGCGTTTCTCCAGAAAAAGCCGCAAAGGCGCACAGTATACCCAGCGACAAGCGCCAAGCGATAAGCCACAAGAAAAAGCCATCATGACCGCGTGGCCAGCTGTTCCCTTGCATGCCAGGCCCTGGGGTTGCGCCCATGCAAGCCGCCACTGGCAACAATGCATCCCAGCCAGCTGACAAACGCCGTAATAAAAACCCAACAAGTACGCCCTTTCCGCCCGCGACATCGTTATAATCTCCCCCCGATTATAAGGACGTCTCCTGATCGGGCCCCGCATTCGCCGCTTGACCCCGGCACCCTCGACGCTTCGCCCACAGAGAGCCTTCCACTCAGGTCTTGCATTGGCTGTCGCGCCTGCTGTTTCCGGCCTTCTGCTTCGCATGAACCTGCGGGTTGCCATCGCGCAGTCCACTTTTGAGGTTCACGACTCCAAAAGAGCGTGAAAAAACGGTTTTTCACAACTTCACGAGAGTGTGGCGAGCAAATGAACAGTCTGGCATGTGTAAAAGCGGCAGATGTGTCCCGAACAGCCCTGAACAGACGGCAAAAGCGCTCATCCTGGATGGGAGCCTGAGGCCACTCCATAACGCACGACGGATCACTTGACCATAAGTCGAATTGCCGCACCCGTGGCAAACGGCGTTCAATACCTGAACACCCAAGACTGATTGGCGGTGTCCGCGGAAGTTGCAAGAACTGCGAAGAGTCGGACATGGCGATCCTGGCCACCCCAGGGATCCTATGCTGTCAATTAGGTGCTGTAGATTGTGGAGACGCGTTAAATGGCGCAGAACGAATCGGTTGATGTGGTACTGGTAGGCGCAGGCATCATGAGTGCCACCCTGGCCGTACTGCTCAAGGAGCTCGACCCGACCCTCAAGCTGGAGGTCGTCGAGGCGATGGACTCCGGGGCCGCGGAGAGTTCCAACCCCTGGAACAACGCCGGTACCGGCCACGCCGGCCTGTGCGAGCTGAACTATACCCCGCAGGCCGCCGATGGCAGCATCGACATCAAGAAGGCCGTGCACATCAACACCCAGTTCGAGGTTTCCCGCCAGTTCTGGGCATACCTGAGCAAGAAGGGCAGCTTCGGCTCGCCGCGCGCCTTCATCAACCCCGTGCCGCACCTGAGCTACGTCGAAGGTGACAAGGGCGTTTCCTTCCTCAAGAAGCGTTTCGAGATGCTCAAGCAGCATCACGCCTTCGCCGAGATGGAATACACCGAAGACAAGGCCGTGATGAAGGACTGGATGCCGCTGATGATGCCAGGCCGCCCGGCCGACCAGCACATCGCCGCCACCCGTGTGCTCAAGGGCACCGACGTCAACTTCGGCGCCCTGACCAACAAGCTGCTCAAGCTGCTCGGCGACACGCCGAACGCCCAGGTCAAGTACAGCAAGAAGGTCGTCGGCCTGCGCCGCAACGGCAGCGGCTGGACCGTGAGCATCAAGGACGTCAACAGCGGCGGCAGCCGTGAAGTCGACGCCCGCTTCGTCTTCCTCGGTGCCGGCGGCGCCGCCCTGCCGCTGCTGCAGCTGTCCGGCATTCCGGAAAGCAAAGGCTTCGGTGGTTTCCCGGTCAGCGGCCAGTGGCTGCGTTGCGACAACCCGGAAATCGTCAAGCAACACCAGGCCAAGGTCTACAGCCAAGCCGCCGTTGGCGCGCCACCAATGTCGGTACCGCACCTGGATACCCGCGTGGTCGATGGCAAGAAATCGCTGCTGTTCGGGCCTTACGCCGGCTTCACCACCAAGTTCCTCAAGCACGGCTCGTTCATGGACCTGCCACTGTCGGTGCGCATGGGCAACATCGGCCCGATGCTGGCCGTGGCCCGCGACAACATGGACCTGACCAAGTACCTGGTCAGCGAAGTGATGCAGTCGATGGAACAGCGCCTGGAGTCCCTGCGCCGCTTCTACCCCGAGGCCAAGGCCGAGGACTGGCGCCTGGAAGTGGCCGGCCAGCGCGTGCAGATCATCAAGAAGGACCCGAAGAAGGGCGGTATCCTGCAGTTCGGCACCGAGCTGGTCTCGGCTCAGGACGGTAGCCTGGCCGCGCTGCTCGGCGCCTCGCCAGGTGCCTCGGTAACGGTGTCGATCATGCTCGAGCTGATCGAGCGCTGCTTCCCCGAGCAGGCCAAGGGCGCCTGGGCCACCAAGCTCAAGGAGATCTTCCCGGCGCGCGAGAAGACCCTGGCCACCGACGCTGCCCTGTACCACAAGATCAGCGCCGACAACGACGTGGCGCTGGAACTGGTGGAAAGCAGCCCGGCCAAGCACTACGCCTGATCCAGCTGAAACGAAAAAACGCCCCTCGGGGCGTTTTTTTGTACCTGCCTCGCCAGGCTGACCTCCCTCTTGTAGGAGCGGCCTTGTGTCGCGAAAGGGCTGCAAAGCAGCCCCGGCAATGTTACAGGAATGCTGAAATCTGGGGCCGCTTCGCGCCCCTTTCCGGCCGGTCCGACGCCTCGGCAAGGCCGCTCCTACAGGAGAAGCCAAAAGGTGAAATCAGCCGCGGGCCTTGTCGATGATCTCGATGTACTCCGGCGCATTGCGCTGGTCGGCGATTGCCTCGACAAAGGTCTTGCCATGCTCGTCCTTGCCATCGAGGTCATAACCCGCTTCGACGAAGAAGCCCACATAGCGCTCGAAGTCATCGACCCGCAGGCCGCGGTAGCCCTTGATCAGCTTGTGATGGGACGGCGAAGTCAGGCCATCGGCCGGCTCGAACTGCAGGAAGGTCTTGATGTAGTCATCGCTGATCTCGTCACCAATCACTTGTTTCTTGTCTTTACGCATCGCCGACTCCAACTGGGCCATCACGGGTATTTTCGAAGGCCGGCAGTGTACCCTCGCGCGGCGGCGGGCCTCAACGCGTACGTACGGTGCCGGTGTGCAGGTCGGCCCATATATGGCCATTGGCATAGGTGAGGAACTGCACGTAGAGGGTCTCGTTGCGCAGCAGGTCCATGATCACCCGGTAATCGGCCGGCGGGTAGTTGAGGGTCAGGGTGCGGGTCTTGTCGTCGTAGGCCGGTTTCTTCAGGCTCTTGCCGCCTTCACCGTCGAAGTTGATCAGCACCTGGCCGATGGTCGAGCCCTTGCTCAGCGGCTTGCCTTTCAGGCGCATCTGCAGCGAGGCGGTGATCGGGATCGGCTGCTGGTCGGACTGGCGCTGGGCGCCGACCACCACGGTGTAGTCGGTGACTTGCAGCAACTGCTGGCTGGTCGGTGCTTCCTGGCGCAGGGACAGCTCGTCGGGCGGCAGGAACTGGCTGTGCAGCGGGGCAGCGGACAACGGCAGGCTCACCGCCAGCAGCAGGGGGACGATCGCGCGCATGTGAGGCTCCTTGGTATGAGCAGGCACTCTACGCACAGCCTCCCCCATGGGGCAAGCCGGCTCAGTCGAACTGCGCGCGCATCCAGGCCTGGTACTCGGCAACGCCCGGCTCGCCTTCACGCGGGGCCCAGTGGGCATGCTCACCCTCGGCCAAGGGGCGATAGGGCCCGGCCTTGCCCTCGAACAGCACGCTGTCCTGCTCGAGCACCACCAGGCCATGGTAGGTGCCTGGCGCCAGGTCGGCCCCCAGGCAGTCGCCGCCGGCCTGCAGCAGGCGCTTGTCGAGCAGCGCACCCTGATCATCGAAGATCAGCAACCCCAGGCAGCCCTTGAGCACGATCAGCACTTCGGCCTTGTCATCGCTCAGGTGCCGGTGCGGCGGGATGTACGTCGACGGCTGCAGACCAACCGCCAGGCGGTGACAGGGTTCATGCATTTCATGGAAGTTATGGTGGTAACGACCACGAGGGCTTTCGCTGGCGTTCTGCGCCAGCCCGGCGAACAACGACTGATCGAGGAACCCGGGCTGGCGCATGCTCACAGGCCCTTGACCGCGAAGATGCCGTTGGCGTTGCGCCAGTAGCCCTTGTAGTCCATGCCATAGCCGAAGATGTAGCGGTCCACGCAGGACAGGCCGAAGTAGCTGGCCTTCAGGTCCGGGCTGGCCTTGCGGTCGTGGTCCTTGTCGATCAGCACCGCAGTGTGCACCGCGCGGGCGCCGGCGTGCTTGCAGAACTCGATGATGGCGCTGAGGGTGTGGCCTTCGTCGAGGATGTCATCGACGATCAGCACATCGCGGTCAATGAACGACACTTCTGGCTTGGCCTTCCAGAACAACTCGCCGCCGCTGGTCTGGTTGCGGTAGCGGGTGGCGTGGATGTACGAGACTTCCAGCGGGAACTGCAGGTGGGTCAGCAGTTTGCCGGCGAAGATCAGGCCGCCATTCATCACGCAGAACACAACCGGGTTCTTGTCGTGCAGATCAACGCAGATGCGTTTGCCGACCTCGGCGATGGCCACCTCGACCTCGGCTTCGTTATACAGGCAATCAGCCTCGTGCATCACTTGACGGATATGCTCGAGATCGGCGGACATGGCGCGCTCCAGGGGGTGCATTTTGGAAAAGCGGGCAAAGGTACGCATCCGCTCGTCTCAGATCAAGCCTTTATGGACTAACGTGCACAATGACTGCACGACAGCAAAGACTGAATAGATTAATCTAGCGCGGTTTTTTTGCCCGCCTCCCGGAGCCCTCCCCCTATGCCTACTCGTGAGATCCGCCATCCGCTGATCCGCCACAAGCTCGGCCTGATGCGCCGTGCCGATATCAGCACCAAGAATTTTCGCGAACTCGCCCAGGAAGTCGGTGCACTGCTGACCTATGAAGCCACCCAGGATCTGCCGCTCGAGACCTACGAGATCGACGGCTGGTGCGGCAAGGTGCAAGTCGAGAAAATCGCCGGCAAGAAGATCACCGTGGTGCCGATCCTGCGCGCCGGTATCGGCATGCTCGACGGCGTGCTCAGCCTGGTGCCTGGCGCCAAGGTCAGCGCCGTCGGTGTCGCCCGCAACGAGGAAACCCTCGAAGCCCACACCTACCTGGAAAAGCTCGCGCCGGACATCAACCAGCGCCTGGCCCTGATCATCGACCCGATGCTGGCCACCGGCGGCTCGATGGTCGCCACCATCGACCTGCTGAAGAAAGCCGGCTGCAAAGAGATCCGCGCCATGGTCCTGGTCGCCGCCCCCGAAGGCATCGCCGTGGTGGAAAAAGCCCACCCGGACGTGCAGATCTACACCGCCTCGATCGACCAGCGCCTGAACGAGCACGGCTACATCGTGCCGGGCCTGGGTGATGCCGGCGACAAGATCTTCGGCACCAAGCAGAAGGACGCCTGACCATGCAGGACGGCTTCAACGACCCGCTCTGGCGCCAGGTCGTTTCGGGCGCGCAGATGCTCTTCGTGGCATTCGGCGCGCTGGTGCTGATGCCGCTGATCACCGGCCTCGACCCTAACGTGGCCCTGTTCACCGCCGGTATCGGCACCCTGCTGTTCCAGTTGGTCACGGGCCGTCAGGTCCCGGTATTCCTGGCCTCGAGCTTTGCCTTCATTACCCCGATCATTCTCGCCAAAGGCCAGTTCGGCCTGGCCGAGACCATGGGCGGCGTGATGGCGGCCGGCTTCGTGTACACCTTCATGGGCCTGATGGTGAAGATCAAGGGCACCGGCTTCATCGACCGCATGCTGCCGCCGGTGGTGATCGGCCCGGTGATCATCTCCATCGGCCTGGCCATGGCGCCGATCGCCGCCAACATGGCGATGGGCAAGGGCGGCGACGGCGCCGCGCTGATGCCCTACAAGACCGCCATGCTGATCTCCATGCCAGCGTTGCTGACCACCTTGATCGTCGCCGTGTTCGGCAAGGGCATCTTCCGCCTGGTACCGATCATCGCCGGCGTGCTGGTGGGCTTTGCCCTGTCGTTCGCCTTCGGCGTGGTCGACACCGCCAAGATCGCCGCCGCGCCCTGGCTCGAGCTGCCCAACTTCACCGCGCCGGCATTCAACTGGCAAGCCATCCTGTTCATCGTCCCGGTCGCCCTGGCGCCGGCGATCGAGCATATCGGCGGGGTGATCGCGGTCGGCAGCGTAACCGGTCGTGACTACCTGAAGAAGCCCGGCCTGCACCGCACCCTGCTGGGCGACGGCCTGGCGACCACCGCCGCCGGCCTGTTCGGCGGCCCGCCCAACACCACCTACGCCGAAGTGACCGGCGCGGTGATGCTGACCAAGAACTACAACCCGAAGATCATGACCTGGGCGGCGATCTTCGCCATCACCCTGGCCTTCATCGGCAAGTTCGGCGCCCTGCTGCAAAGCATTCCGGTACCGGTGATGGGTGGCATCCTGTGCCTGCTGTTCGGTTCGATCGCGGCGGTGGGCATGAACACCATGATCCGCCATAAGATCGACCTGGCCGAAGCGCGCAACCTGGTGATCGTCTCGGTGACCCTGGTATTCGGTATCGGTGGCGTGCTGATCGGCAGCGGTGACGGCCCGGACGACTGGGGCCTGAAAGGCATCGCGCTGTGCGCGGTGGTGGCCATCGCCCTGAACCTGATCCTGCCGGGCAATGACGGCTGGAAGAACAAGAAGCTGGATGATCAGCTGCCTTGAGTCTTTCTTGAAATCCTGGGGCCGCCTTGCGGCCCCTAGATTCAAAGCCAGGCGAGTTTCTCAAGCCTTCTCGCACATCCCCGCCAACACCTTCACCCACTCCGGGTGATCATTCAGGCACGGCACCAGCACCAGCTCCTTGCCGCCAGCCTCGATGAACTGCTCGCTGCCGCGCATGCCGATCTCCTCGAGGGTTTCGATGCAGTCGGCAACAAATGCCGGGCACATCACCAGCAGCTTCTTTACGCCCGCCTTGCCCAGCTCGTCGAGCCGCGTTTCGGTATAGGGTTCGATCCACTTGGCCCGCCCCAGGCGCGACTGGAACGACACCGACCACTTGCCATCCGCAATACCCATCTTCTGTGCGAAGGCCTTGGCCGTGGCCAGGCACTGGCCGCGATAGCACACCGCGCGCATCTCGGCGCTGGCACCGGCGCAGCAATCGGCGGCCTGGAAATCGTGGTTGCCGGTAGGGTCGAGCTTCTTCAGATGGCGCTCGGGCAAGCCGTGGAAGCTCAGCAGCAGGTGGTCGTAGTCCTGCTCCAGGTAAGGCCGGGCACTGGCGGCCAACGCCTCGATGTAGTCGGGGTGCTCGTAGAACGGCTGAAGAATGCGTGTTTGCAGCGCCAGCTTGCGCTCGGCGATGGTCTGCCTGGCCAGTTCGACCACCGTGGTCACGGTACTGTCGGCGAATTGTGGATAAAGCGGCGCCAGGGTCACCTTGCGCACACCCTGGGCGGCCAGGCGCTCAAGCACCTCCGGCAGCGCCGGTTCACCGTAGCGCATGGCGATTTCCACCGGGCCATGGGGCCAATGGGCGGTCATCGCCTGTTGCAGGCGTCGGGTCAGCACCACCAGCGGCGACCCCTCGTCCCACCAGATCGAGGCGTAGGCGTGGGCCGACTGCTCCGGGCGCTTGATCAGGATCAGCGACACCAGCAGCCGCCGCACCGGCCAGGGCAGGTCGATCACGTACGGGTCCATGAGGAACTGGTTGAGATAACGGCGCACGTCAGCCACCTTCGTTGAGGCCGGCGAACCCAGGTTGACCAGCAGCAGGGCGTGATCGGTCATGCAGCGTCCTATGTCAGAGGCGGCTGGACAAGTCGTCCAGGGCCGATTGCAGATCGTTGAAGCGGAACGTGAAACCCGCCGCCAGCAAGCGTACCGGGCGAGCGCGCTGGCCGCCGAGCAGCAGCGTCGACAGCTCGCCGAGCCCGGCCCTGAGCAACAACGCCGGCATCGGCATGAACGCCGGGCGGCGCAGGGCGCGGCCCAGGCACTTGGCGAACGCGCGGTTGCGCACCGGCTCTGGCGCGCAGGCATTATAGGGACCGCTGGCGTCCTTGTGCTGCACAAGAAAATCAATCAGGGCGATCTGGTCCTCTATATGGATCCAGGGCATCCACTGCCGGCCATCGCCCAACGGCCCGCCCAGCCCCAGTTTGTAAGGCAGGCGCAGGCGCGACAAAAAGCCGCCATCGGCGGCCAGCACCAGCCCGGTGCGTACCAGCACCACACGCATGCCCAAGGCCTGAGCGCGCTGCGCGGTTTCTTCCCAGGCGATGCACAGCTGGCTGGCGAAATCCTCCTTCACCGGCGCAGAAGCCTCGGTGAGTTCGCGCTCGCCGCCATCGCCATACCAACCCACCGCGGAGCCCGACACCAGCACCTGCGGTCGCTGTTCGCGGCGCTCCAGCCAGGCCAGCAGTTGCTCGGTCAGGGTCACCCGACTGGCCCACAAAAGGGTGCGCCGCGCTGCGGTCCAGGGCCGGTCGGCAATCGGCGCGCCGGCCAAATTGACCACCGCGTCCACCGCGTCATCGGCGTCAATGTCGTCCAACCGGACAACGCCGCGCACACCGGCGCCACAGATTTTCGCCACCTCGTCGGGGCGGCGGCTCCACACGGTCAGCCGATGCCCCTGCCCTCGCCACAGCTGGCAGAGGTGTTGGCCGATCAGGCCGGTACCGCCGGTCAGCAATATATGCATGGCTGTGTCCTCACACTTCGCGGCCGTGGTCTATTTTTAAGATCAAGGCACTTTTTTGACCGAACGCTCTCGGATAAACATAGGCCAACCTGCCCTACTCGAGCGGAATAACCTTATACAAAGATTGTGCATTGTACAGGTTTGCCTGGCAGCGTAGGCTGCATACAGCTAGGTTCGAAGAGGCCATCATGACAGTACCTATTGCCATCATCGGTGCCGGAATCGCCGGCCTGTCCGCCGCCCAGGCCCTGCAAAAGGCCGGGCAGACCGTCCATCTATTCGACAAAGGCCACGGCAGTGGCGGCCGCATGGCCAGCAAGCGCAGCGAGGCCGGCGCGCTGGACCTTGGCGCCCAGTACTTCACCGCCCGCGACCGGCGCTTCGTCGAACAAGTGCAGCATTGGGTCGCGGATGGCTGGGCGGCGCAGTGGAAGCCACAGCTGTACAACTACCGCGATGGCGAGCTGACGCCCTCTCCCGATGAACAGGTGCGCTGGGTTGGCGTGCCACGCATGAGCGCCATCACCCGTGGCCTGCTCAAGGACGTCACGGTGAACTTCGGCTGCCGCATCGCCGAGGTGTTCCGCGGCAAGCAGTACTGGCACCTGCAGGACACCGAAGGGTGCAGCCATGGTCCGTTCAGCCGCGTGGTCATCGCCGTGCCGGCACCCCAGGCCACGCCATTGCTGGCCGCCACGCCGAAACTCGCCGCCGTCGCCGCCGGCGTGCAGATGGAGCCGACCTGGGCCATCGCCCTCGGTTTCCAGACCCCGCTAGACACCCCCATGCAAGGTTGCTTCGTGCAGGACAACCCACTCGACTGGCTGGCCCGCAATCGCAGCAAGCCAGGCCGTGACGAACAGCTCGATACCTGGGTGCTGCATGCCACTTCCAGCTGGAGCAAGCAACATATCGACCTGCCCAAAGAAGAAGTGATCGAACAGCTGTGGGGCGAGTTCGCCGAGCTGGTGGGCTGTGTGGTTCCGCCCCCGACTTTTGCCCTCGCCCACCGTTGGCTGTATGCCCGGCCGGCCAGCAATCACGAATGGGGCGCGCTCGCCGATGCCGACCTGGGCCTGTATGCCTGTGGCGACTGGTGCCTGTCCGGTCGGGTCGAAGGGGCATGGCTCAGCGGCCAGGAGGCGGCAAGGCGCCTGCTGGAGCATCTGGAATAGCGCGCCAGCAGACTTATACAAAAAAGTTGCTTTGTATAAGTTTGCACTTGTGCTGGAATTGACTTGTACAACTAGCACCCTCTGTACAAGTCACTCCGGAGACAGCGATGAACGCGCCCCCGCTCGCCCACAAGCCACGCCTGGCCATCAGCGCCTGCCTGACCGGCCAACCGGTGCGCTACAACGCCGGCCACAAAGCCTCGTCCCTGTGCCTCGAACTGCTTGGAGAACATTTCCAGTGGCTGGCACTGTGCCCTGAAATGGCGATAGGGCTTGGCACCCCGCGCGAACCCATCCGCCTGGTCGGCGACCCCGAGCACCCCGCCGTGGTCGGCACGCGCACGGGCGGCACCGATCTGGCCGGGCCGTTGCGCGCCTATGCCGAGCAGATGGCCGAAGAGGCTGACGACATCTGCGGCTATATCTTCATGCAGAAGTCGCCGTCCTGCGGGCTGGAACGGGTCAAGGTCTACCAGGACGACGGTCGCCCGGCGCACCAGGGCGGTCGCGGCGCCTACGCCGCAGCGTTCTGCGCGCGCCGTCCGGACCTGCCGATCGAGGAAGAGGGACGCCTGCACGATCCGGTATTGCGGGAGAACTTCATCGCCCGCGTCTATGCCTACGCCGACTGGCAACAGCTGCTGCGCCAAGGCCTGACCCGCGGCGCGCTGATCCGCTTTCACTCGCGCTACAAGTACCTGCTGATGGCCCACAACCCTGAGGCCTACCGCCGCCTGGGCCGACTGCTCGGCAGCTTGCGCCGCGACGACGACCCCGCGCTGGTCGGCCCGCGCTACTTCACCCAGTTGATGCAGGCCTTGCGCCGCTGCGCCAGCCGCGGCACCCATGGCAATGTGCTGCAGCACCTGAGCGGCTACCTGCGCAACGGTCTCGACCAGGCCGACAAAGCCGAACTGCGACAGATCATCGATCAGTACCAGCACGGCGTAGTGCCCCTGGTCGTACCGCTGACGCTGTTGCGCCACCATCTGCGCAACCATCCCGACCCCTACCTGCTGCAACAGGCCTACCTGCACCCTCACCCACCGGAGCTGGGACTGCGCAATGCCATCTGACGAACTACTGCCCATCGGCGAGGTCGCCCGCCTGACCGGGGTCAACCCCGTCACCCTGCGCGCCTGGGAACGTCGCTATGGTCTGATCAAACCCCAGCGCACGGCCAAGGGGCATCGGCTTTATCCACAGGACCAGGTGCAGCGCGTGCAGGACGTGCTGCGCTGGCTGGAACGCGGCGCGGCAGTGAGCCAGGTGCGCGAGCTGCTGGAACATGCCACAGATGCGCTGACGCCAATCCAAGGCGAGTGGGGCGAACGCATCGAACAATTGATCGATGCCATCGCCCGCCTGGCCCAGCGCCCGCTGGACCAGTTGCTGAACCAGGCGATGGCCCTGTATCCGGCGGTTACCGTCTGCGAGCGCCTGCTCCTGCCCCTGCTCGATGCCCTCGACCTGCGCTGGCGCACGCATTTCGACGCACGCCTGGAGCAAGTGTTCTTCCACACCTGGCTGCGCAGCAAGCTAGGCGCCCGGGTGTACCACGACCATCACTCGCTGGCCGGCCCCTGTGTCCTGCTCGCGCGCACCGACGATGCGCCTTTCGACGCCGACTTCTGGCTCAGCGCCTGGCTGCTCAGCAGCAGTGGCCAGCCCCTGGAGCTCCTCGAATGGGCCGTGGAGCCTCGCCAGTTGCAGCATGCCATCAACCAGTTGCAACCCAGGGCACTGGTGCTGCACCTGGGGCGCCACCCAGACCTGCCCGGACTCGCACGCGCCCTGCATACCGTCGAGATACCGAAACTCCTGGGTGGCGCCACGGTCCGGCTACATGAGGCAGCGCTGAAAGACCTGGCACTGCCCGGCCTGGAGCTGTTCGACACGCCAGCGGCCGCACTGCGCGCGCTCCAGCACTCATGATCTTTCACAGGGCATAAACAGCATGCAACTGATCTGGCTGCGCAGCGACTTGCGCATCGACGACAACACCGCCTTGGCCGCCGCCTGCCAACGCGGCCCGACCCTGGCGCTGTGGATTGCCAGCCCCGGCCAGTGGCTGGCGCATGACGATGCGGCGTGCAAGGTCGACTTCTGGCTGCGCAACCTGCGCCAACTGCGCCAGGCACTGGAGGCGCTGAACATTCCCTTGCTGATCCGTACCACCGATACCTGGGCCTCAGTGCCCCAGTGTGTGCTCGAGGTCTGCCAGCAACACCGCGTGCAAGCGGTGCACTGGAACGACGAGTACGGCATCAACGAAACCCGACGCGACCAGGCCACCCGCCAGTGCCTGCGGCAAGCCGGCATCGAAACCACCAGCCATCTCGACCAGTTGCTGTTCAAGCCGGGCAGCATCCTGACTCGCGGTGGACATTACTTCCAGGTGTTCAGCCAATTCAAACGCGTCTGCCTGGAGCACCTGCACCGAGACCTGCCCGCCCTGGTACCGCCAGTAAGCCGCCAGGCGCCTGTCGCGGTCCCCAGCGACCCGATCCCTTCGCATATCGACGGCTTCGATGCCCCTGCCGAGGCGTTGCGCCAACACTGGCCCGCAGGTGAGGAACAGGCCCGTTACCGCCTGAAAAGCTTCGTCGATGAACATATCGAGGACTATCAGCAGCAGCGTGATCTCCCGGCCAGGCCCGGCACCAGCCAGCTCTCGCCGTACCTGGCCGCTGGCGTGCTTTCGCCCCGCCAATGCCTGCACGCGGCGCTGGCCGGTAACCGTGGCGAATTCGATAGCGGCAATATCGGCGTGCAGACCTGGATCAACGAACTGCTCTGGCGTGAGTTCTACAAGCACGTGCTGGTGGGTTACCCGCGTGTCTCGCGGCATCGCGCGTTCCGCCCGCACACCGAGGCCCTGCCCTGGCGCCACGCACCCGACGACCTGGAGGCCTGGAAACAAGGCCGCACCGGCTTCCCGATCATCGATGCGGCGATGCGCCAATTGCTGGAAACCGGCTGGATGCACAACCGCCTGCGCATGATCGTCGCCATGTTCCTCAGCAAGAACCTGTTGATCGATTGGCGTCACGGCGAGCGTCACTTCATGCGCCACCTGATCGACGGCGACCTGGCCGCCAACAACGGCGGCTGGCAGTGGAGCGCCTCGACCGGCACCGACGCAGTGCCCTATTTCAGGATCTTCAACCCGATCACCCAGTCACAGCGCTTCGATCCGCACGGGCGGTTCATCCGTCATTGGCTACCCGAGCTAAGCGACAAAGACGATAAATCGATTCATTACCCAGTGAAATCTTCCGATCTATTTGCTACTAATTATTACTCGAGTCCGATAGTCGATCTCGACAGCAGTCGCCAGCGCGCCTTGGCAGCCTTCAAGGATTTGCCCAGCTGGCAGGATCAGGGGGCCTTGCCTTGAATATGAAACGCAGTTTCTGGGTTACAGGCGCCAGCCAAGGACTAGGGCTGGCCATGGTGGAACAGTTGCTCGATCAGGGGCATCGGGTGGCCGCCAGTGGCAGGGATAGCCAGGAACTCGATGCCTTGGGTAAAACCCATGCAGGTACCCTGCTACGCCTGCCGGGCCTGCTGACCGAGGAGCCCGATGCCATCAGGCGACGGTTGCTGGACAAGTGGGGCGCGCTCGATGGCTTGATCATCAATGCGGGTGCCTGCGACTATTTGCCGGACAACGTTACGCCGGGCAACCTGTTCGAGATGATCGTCCACAGCAACATGGATGCCACCGAGCATGCATTGCTCAGTGCCCTGCCCGCCCTGGTCAACGGCAGTCAACCGCAGATCATGGCCATATTCAGCCGTTACTCGGCCCTGCAGCTGTATGCGCCTACTCAGCCTGCCAACGACGCCAACAGCCTTCCACATTGGGTACGAAGCCAACGCGACATCTTGAAAAGACAGGGTATCGACCTGACGGTGGTGGCGCCGCCGTCGCCACAGGACCCCGTCATGCCTGAAGCCTGGACCGCTCAGGCCGCCGCCATGGTACTGATTGCCGAGCTGGATCAGCGCCAGCCCGAATTGTCCCTGGAGGCCTTGGGCATGAACAGCTTGTGGCCTTTGCCGGAGGCCCTGCGCTGACTACGTAGCCGCCCATACGCCTCGGCAAGGCCGCTCCTTGTATCTCGACTTTCGCCTCCCTAGAGGCGAAAGTTCTCGACTGATCATCGAGGGAAGGCCTTGAAGCAGAGCCGCTCCAAGGGCATCAAGCCCGCACTGTAGATAACGCTCTGGTCTTCCAACCCCACTCGACGAGTTCGAACGGTATCTAGTGCCCGCCCCCGGCGTGAGCACGCATTAACAAGGTTGAACTGAGTGTAGGGTGATCGACTTTCGTAGTTTGAAGGAGGAGATCATGTCCGTCTTTGTTGGCGTTGATGTCGCCAAAAAATCTTTCGACATTGCCATCCCGCTCCCCAATGGCAAGATGCGCACCAAAGCCAAGCTGTCCAATGATCCTGGAGGGTTCAGGCAGTTTAGCGACTGGCTTGAGCGCCATGCTGAACCAGGCGCCTGGATTGTTATGGAGGCTACAGGCATCTATCACGAAGCGCTGGCCGAGCACTGTCACAACCAAGGTTATCGGGTGTGCATTCTGAACCCGGCGGTGATTGCGAAATTCGCTGACGTGGAGCTTCGGCGCGTCAAAACAGATAAGGCTGAC
This sequence comes from Pseudomonas xantholysinigenes, assembly GCF_014268885.2. NCBI lineage: Bacteria > Pseudomonadati > Pseudomonadota > Gammaproteobacteria > Pseudomonadales > Pseudomonadaceae > Pseudomonas > Pseudomonas xantholysinigenes. Next base: position 4,701,147 of record NZ_CP077095.1, read on the forward strand.
GCCAAAGTCATTGCTGCCTATGGCCAACAAAAGGCTGTCTCGCTTCGCCAGTGGGAGCCTGAGCCCCCTGCGCAGCGCCGCTTGCGTGCTCTGGTGCGGCGACTGGACGACCTCAAGGAAATGCGCCAGATGGAGCAGAATCGTTTGGATGTCGCACTAGATGCGGTACAGCAGTCGATTCAAGACGTAATCGGGCACATCAACGAAGAGCTGGAAAAGACCAGGAAGGCCATCGAGCAGACGATCGATGATGATCCAGACCTGCGCAAGCGACGTGAGCTGATTACCTCGATTGATGGTTTGGGTGACACCACTGCTACGTTGCTGCTCGCCGAACTGGGCGATCCACTGAAATACCAAAGCCCTTCTGCGATTGTCGCGTTTTCAGGCTTAAACCCAGTGGTGCAGCAATCGGGAGAGTTCATAGGTAAGAGCACTATTTCGCGTACAGGCGCCTCAAGGCTGCGTGCAGGCTTGTGGATGTCAGGCACTGTCTCAATCAGACATAACCCTGTTGTGAAGGAACTGGCAGAGCGGTTGAGCAGCCGGCACAAAGCTTACAAACAGATCGTCTGCGCGGCGATGCGCAAGCTGCTGCACCTGGTTTACGGGGTGGTGAAGTCGGGGATACCGTTTGACCCCAAAATCTCTCTTGCGGGGTGAGGGTCAAGACGGTATCTACAGGACGGCGCGGTCACCTGTAGGAGCGGCCTTGCCGAGGCGTCGGACCGGTCGGAAAGGGTCGCAAAGCGACCCCGGCAAGTCTAAGTCGGACGCCAATTCTCAACACCTTGAAAGGGCTGGGCCTTACAGTGGAAAACGCTGCACGCTGCCAGCCTTGCCCCACAACTGCGGCAACACGCGCTGCAGGCCATCGGGATCGGCACTGCTCCAGAAGGCCGTATCCCGTGACGGCCCATCAGCCAGCAACACCTGCGCGCCCAACAACCGCTGCAACTGCCGCGCCACGGCGGCGCCCGTGTCGATGATCGCGGTCTGGGCCGGCACTATCTGGGCCAGCATTGGCCGCAGGAAGGGATAGTGGGTACAGCCAAGGATCAACGTGTCGCAACCCGCCGCCAGCAGGGGTTGCACATACCCCTCGAGCATCTGGCGCAGATGCTGGCTGCTCAAGTCGCCGGCCTCGATGCACTCGACCAACCCTGGGCACGGCTGGGTGACGACCCGCACATCATTGGCGAAGCGGTCGAGCAAAGCGGCGAACTTGGCGCTCTGCAGCGTGCCGGTGGTGGCCAGCACCCCGACCACCCCGGAGCGGGTCGCCGCCGCAGCCGGTTTGACCGCCGGCTCCATGCCCACCAATGGCCAATCCGGATACAACTCGCGCAGGTCGGCCACTGCCGCCACAGTGGCGGTATTGCAGGCCAGGACCATGGCCTTGGCCCCTTGCTCGTGGAAGAATGCGGCGATATGGCGCAGACGTTGGCGAATATAGTCCGGCGACTTCTCGCCATAGGGCACATGGCCGCTATCGGCAACGTACAGCAGCGATTCGTTGGGCAGCAGGCGCTGGATCTCGGCGAGCACCGACAAGCCGCCGACCCCCGAGTCCATCACGCCCACTGGCGCCGAACGCTCAGCCATGGCGGTTGGCGCACACAGCGCAGGCCGGGTCGCGCTTGACCCGCAGCTCTCGCATGCGCGTGCTCAGCGCGTCGATCAGCAACAACCTGCCCACCAGCGGCTCGCCAAAGCCCGCCAGCAGCTTCAGCGCCTCGAGCGCCTGCAGGCTGCCGACCAGGCCGACCAGCGGGCCGATCACCCCGGCCTCGCTACAGGTCAGCTCGGCCTCGCTGCCGTGGCCATACAGGCAGTGGTAGCACGGGCTGGTGTCATGGCGGGTGTCGAACACCGACAGCTGACCCTCAAGACGGATCGCCGCGCCGCTGACCAAAGGCTTGCCGGCCACAACGCAGGCCGCGTTGACCGCCTCGCGGGTTGCGAAGTTGTCGGAGCAGTCCAGCACCACATCGACCGCCGCCACGGCGGCGGCCAGCGAGTCCTCGTCGAGCGCCTGGCGATGGGCGACCAGCGTGATTTCTGGGTTGATCGCCTGCAAGCGCTTGATCGCCGAGTCGACCTTACTCATGCCAACGCTGGCGCTGTCATGGATCACCTGGCGCTGCAGGTTGGTCAGGTCGACAGTGTCGAAGTCAGCCAGGTGCAGTTCGCCAACACCCGCCGCGGCCAGGTAGAGCGCCACTGGCGAGCCGAGCCCGCCCAGGCCGATCACCAGGGCCTTGCTCTGTTTCAGGCGCAGCTGGCCGTCGATATCTATCTGCGACAGCAGGATTTGCCGGCTGTAGCGCAACAGCTCCTGGTCGCTCAGCATGGCAGGCGCCCCAGGCTGATACGCTCATGGCCACCCAGGTCGAAGCGGCTGACCACGTCGACGAAGCCACCGGCAGCCAGCAGCTCGCGCACTGCCGGAGCCTGGTCGTAGCCGTGCTCGAGCAACAGCCAACCGCCCGCTAGCAAGTGCCGGGGAGCCTGGGCGACGATCACGCGCAGGTCGTCCAGCCCGTCCTCGCCGGCCACCAGCGCACTGCTGGGCTCGAAGCGCACGTCACCGGCCACCAGGTGCGGGTCGGCGGCGCGTATATAAGGGGGGTTGCTGAGAATCAGGTCGAAATGCTCGCCTTCGAGGGCGTCATACCAGTGGCTGGTGCGCACCTGGACGTTGCCCAGGCCCAGGCGCTGGCGATTGCGCTCGGCCAGGGCCACGGCCTCCGCGATACGATCGACCGCGGTGACCTGCCAGGCCGGACGCTCGCTGGCCAGGGCCAGGGCAATGGCCCCGGTACCAGTGCCCAGGTCGAGCACGCGGGCCGGCGTGCCAGGCAGCAGCTCGAGCGCGGTCTCCACCAGCAGTTCGGTATCGGGGCGCGGAATCAGGGTGTGCGGCGCCACCTCCAGGTCGAGCTTCCAGAACCCTTGCTGGCCGAGGATATAGGCCACCGGCTCACCGGCGCGACGGCGCTCGAGGTAGCCGGCATAGGTCTCGGCCGCCTCGCTGCTGACGATGCGCTCGGGCCAGGTATGCAGGTAGCTGCGCGACTTGCCCAGGGCGGCAGCGAGCAGCAGCTCGGCATCCAGCCGTTCGGTCGGTGACTCCGGCAGCTGCGCATTGCGCAGCAGGCTGGCGATGATGGTCATCTCAATCCCCCAGGGCGGCCAACTGATCGGCCTGGTATTCGGCCAGCAGCGGCTCGATCACGGCGTCCACGCCACCGGCGAGGATATCGTCCAGGGAGTAGAGGGTGAGGTTGATGCGGTGGTCGGTGACCCGGCCCTGTGGATAATTGTAGGTACGGATGCGCTCGGAGCGGTCGCCCGAGCCCACCAGCAGCTTGCGTTCGCTGGCGATGGCGTTCTGCGCGGCGCTGGTCTGCATGTCGTTGAGCTTGGCCGACAGCCAGGACATGGCGCGGGCGCGGTTCTTGTGCTGCGAACGCTCTTCCTGGCACTCGACCACGATGCCGGTGGGCAAGTGAGTGATGCGGATGGCCGAGTCGGTCTTGTTGACGTGCTGGCCACCGGCGCCGGAGGCGCGGTAGGTGTCTACCCGCAGGTCGGCCGGGTTGATCTCGATCGCCACCTGCTCGTCGGGCTCGGGCAGTACCGCCACGGTGCAGGCCGAGGTGTGGATACGGCCCTGGGATTCGGTCTCGGGCACGCGCTGCACACGGTGCGCGCCGGACTCGAACTTGAGCTTGCCGTAGACGCTGTCACCCTCGACGCGGGCAATGATTTCCTTGTAGCCGCCGTGCTCGCCCTCGTTCTCGGAGAGGATTTCCAGGCGCCAGCCGCGCTTTTCGGCATAGCGCGAATACATGCGGAACAGGTCGCCGGAGAAGATCGCCGCCTCGTCGCCACCAGTACCGGCGCGGATTTCCAGGAACACGTTGCGCCCGTCGTTGGGGTCCTTGGGCAGCAGCATGCGTTGCAACTGCGACTCCAGGCCCACCAGTTGCTCCTTGGCTTCGCGCACTTCCTCGACGGCCATCTCGCGTAGGTCGGGGTCGGCGTCCTTGAGCAAGGCCTGGGCGCCCTCGAGGTCGTCCTGCACCTTGCGCCACTCTTTATAGGCGCCGATCACCGGCTCGACTTCGGCGTACTCGCGGGAGTAGGCGCGAAAGCGCGTCTGGTCGGAAATGACTTCGGCGTCACCGAGCAGCGCGGTGAGTTCCTCGAAGCGGTCCTGGAGCGTGTCCAGTTTATTCAGCAGCGACGCTTTCATTGCGGGGTTTTATCCGTCGAGCCCTCGTCGAGGGCAAAGAGTTCCTGAGCCATGGCCAGCGCATCGAGGCGGCCTTCGGCGGAGAGCTTTTTCAGTTGCACGCTGGGCGCGTGCAGGAGTTTGTTGGTCAGGCCCCGGGCCAGTTGCATCAGCACATCCTCGGGGTTGCCGCCGTTGGCCAGCAGGCGCTGGGCCTTTTGCAATTCTTCGTCGCGCAGGCGCTCGCTTTGCTGGCGATAGGCCTTGAGCACATCCACCGCGGCCAACTCGCGCAGGCGCACCATGAAGTCGTCGGCGCCGGCCGAGACCAGCTCTTCGGCCGCCTGGGCCGCGCCCTGACGGCTCTTGAGGTTCTCCGCGACCACTTCGTGCAGGTCGTCGACGGTGTACAGGTAGACGTCATCGAGCTCGCCGACCTGCGGTTCGATATCCCGCGGCACGGCGATATCGACCATGAAGATCGGCTTGTGCCGGCGTTGTTTCAGCGCGCTTTCCACCGCGCCCTTACCGAGGATCGGCAGTTGGCTGGCGGTGGAGCTGATGACGATGTCGCTGTTGGCCAGTTCCTGGGGAATATCGGACAGCAGCACGGCGTGGGCGCCGAACTGCTCGGCCAGGGTGCTGGCGCGTTCGAGGGTGCGGTTGGCCACGACGATGCGGCGCACGCCCTGTTCGTGCAGGTGGCGGGCGACCAGGGTGATGGTTTCGCCGGCACCGATCAGCAAGGCCTGGCTGCGCCCGAGGTCGGAGAAGATCTGCTTGGCCAGGCTGACGGCGGCGAACGCGACGGATACGGGGTTCTCGCCGATGGCGGTATCGGTGCGCACCTGCTTGGCGGCGCTGAAGGTGGCCTGGAACAGGCGGCCAAGCAGTGGGCCGACGGTGCCGGCTTCGCGGGCCACGGCGTAGGCGGACTTCATCTGGCCGAGGATCTGCGGTTCGCCGAGCACTAGCGAGTCGAGGCCCGAGGCCACGCGCATCATGTGCCTGACCGCGTCGTGCTCCTCATGGACGTAGGCGCTGGCGCGCAGTTCGTCGAGACTCAGTTGGTGATAGTCGGCCAGCCATTGCAGCACGGCGTCGGCGGCAAGGTGGTCCTGCTCGATGTAGAGTTCACTGCGGTTGCAGGTCGACAGGATCGCCGCCTCGCGGCTGGCGGTCAGTCGGCACAGCTGCTGCAGGGCGTCGACCAGCTGCTCCGGGGTAAACGCCACGCGCTCGCGTACGTCTACCGAGGCAGTCTTATGGTTGATACCAAGTGCAAGAAAGGCCATGCAAGGTCGCTGATTGGGACGTGAAGCCGGTAATTGTCCTACTTCGCAGGTTCCAGAACAACCACCGTTCGCTATTGTGCTGATGAGGCCAGGCTATCGCCCGCCCCGCCGCCCGTCCCGCCATCTCCATCTGCTTGCGCCTTTGCCTTTGCCTTTGCCTTTGCCTTTGCCTTTGCCTTTGCCTTTGCCTTTGCCTTTGCCTTTGCCTTTGCCTTTGCCTTTGCCTTTGCCTTTGCCTTTGCCTTTGCCTTTGCCTTTGCCGATCAAGAGTCTATCGCCAAACCCAGCGAGCGACAGCTGCGCCAGCCCAGGCGCCGCCCGTACTTTCGCGACTTCAGGAGGCCGAACGCAGGCCTTGCGGAGGGAGGTGACGGGCATGGATGCCCGTCAAGCGCTGCGCCCCAGGATGGGGCGTTCAGCGCGGTCCTCCCGGGAGCAAGGCCGGAGTGAGGGAACCCGGAGCGTAGCGGAGGGCCGGATGAATGGAGCGCAGCGTTTTTTGGTTACTTTTTGTCGCGTTTGACAAAAAGTGACTCGCCGTTGAACTGACCCCCGAAAGTTGGACGCCTGACCCCAAGCGGAGGGTGTTCCATGACGAAATACGACCTAGCGCTCAAGCAAGCACTCATCGAGGAGTGTCTTTCTGCCCGGAGTGTTCATGAGGTGGCACTGAGGCATAGCCTGAGTGCATCGCTGCTGCGCCGTTGGATAAAGGGCTATGAGCAACACGGTGCTGCAGGTCTGGCTACCAAGTACAGCCACTACGACGCCCAGTTCAAGTTGAAGGTTTTGCAGTGCATCGAGCAAGACGGACTGTCAGCCCAGCAAGCCTGCATACAGTTTGATATTCGTGGCCCGAGTAGCATCAGGCAATGGAAAAGGTTGTACGATGAAGGCGGACTAGAAGCACTTCACCCGCATCGTGCCCGAGAATCCAGTATGCCCCGCAAAGCATCAGAACAACCCAACGTAAGCCCTGCTAAGCCTGCAGATGCTGAGTTGACACCTAAGCAAATGCTCGAAGAGCTGGAGTATTTACGTGCGGAGAATGCCTATCTAAAAAAGCTCGATGCCTTGATCCAAGCGGATCCACGCACTGCGCAACCAAGAAAGCGCAGGCTGTCCAAGGATTGAGGCATGAACATCGACTGGCTCTGCTGTTACGTGCTGCAGGGCTGGCACGCAGTACCTTCTATTACCAAAGCAAAGCCTTGGTGGCCGACAAGCATGCGGCCCTCAAAGAACGCATCAAGAGTGTCTATCACAGGCATAAGGGGCGGTACGGCTATCGCCGCATCACCGCCGTGCTTGGGTGCCATGGCGAGGTGATCAATCACAAGAAGGTGCAGCGGTTGATGCAGTTAATGGATCTGAAATCGCTGGTAAAAGTGAAGAAATATCGCTCCTACCGAGGTTCCGAAGGGCTTGTTGCATCTGATCTGCTCAAGCGTGAGTTCAAGGCGGAAGCCCCTAATCAGAAATGGGTAACCGATGTGACAGAGTTCAAGGTGAAAGGGCAGAAGCTGTTTCTTTCGCCTGTGATGGACCTGTACAACGGCGAAATTCTTGCCTATCAGATCAATCCGCGCCCTGAGTTCAAGATGGTGTCGGCGATGTTGGAGCAAGCTTTCGAGCGGCTGAACCCAGATGACAAACCGATATTGCACTCCGATCAGGGCTGGCAATACCGACAGCCCGCTTATCGACATATGCTGGGCAGAAAGAAAATACAACAGAGTATGTCGCGTAAGGGTAACTGCCTGGACAATGCCGCGATGGAAAGCTTCTTTGGCACACTCAAGAGCGAGTTTTTCTATTTGCAATCGTTTGAGAGTGTTGAACAACTGGCGTCAGGCCTTGAGGACTACATCGCCTACTACAACCAAGAGCGTATAAGTCTAAGACTGAATGGCTTGAGTCCGGTACAATTTCGGACCCAAGCGCTGAACCCATAGCGTACCCCGTCCAACTTTCGGGGGTCAGTTCACGTAAGGGCGAAAAGGTGACTATGCGTCGACACCGCAAATGAATGCGCTTACATCTGTAGAAACCCACGCCGACCGACTTTGACTTTGACTTTGACTTTGACTTTGACTTTGACTTTGACTTTCAGAGCGTGGGTCTTGAAAGTTATACGCTCATTCATTGGCGATGGCGACGCACAGTCACCTTTCCGCCCTTACGGCGGGTCCCTTTTTGAAGGATCAAAAAGGAACCCAAAAATCCTCGCTCCATTCATCCGGCCCCTACGCTGCGCTCCGGGGTCCCCTCGCTCCGTTCTTGCTCCCGTGTGGACCGCGCTGAACGCCCCATCCTGGGGCGCAGCGCTCGACGGCCATCCATGGCCGTCGCCCCACTACGCAAGAACTCCGCTCGGCCTCCTGAAGTCGCAATTGGTGTCGTCTGAACTACCGCGCACTTAGAAGCAAAAGCAAAAGCAACAGCAACAGCAACGGCAACGGCAACGGCAACGGCAACGGCAACGGCAACGGCAGGGTGTCGCAAGGCCGCTTGCGAACCACCACCGCCACGCATTGTCCCTATACTCCGAAGCACCGCTTCACACCACGACCTTCGCAGGTGGGTTTGCCATCGCGCTTGTGTCATCATGCTCCGACCGCCGGTTTAGCCCCTTTATAAGCCTCTATGAACAAATCCTACGCATTGCTGCTTGCCCTCGCCCTGCTTCAAGGCTGCCAGAGCCTAGCCCCGAAGACGGACGCCCAGACGCCCGCCGCCGATGCCGGCAAGAGCGCGGAAAAGCCCGTGGTGTATGGCTCGTTCAAGCAGGACACACTGTACAGCCTGCTGGTGGCTGAGCTGGCCGGCCAGCGCAACCGCTTCGACATCGCCCTGGCCAACTACGCCGACCAGGCCGAAAAGACCCAGGACCCCGGCGTCTCCGAGCGCGCCTACCGTATCGCCGAATACCTCGGCGCCGACGAGCCGGCCCTCGACAGCGCCCTGATCTGGGCCCGCAACGACCCACAGAACCTCGACGCCCAACGCGCCGCCGCCATCCAGCTGGCCCGCGCCGGGCGCTACGACGATTCCATGGTCTACATGGAAAAAGTCCTCCAGGGCCAGGGCGACACCCACTTCGACTTCCTCGCCCTGTCCGCCGCCGAAACCGACCAGCACACCCGCGACGGCCTGATGCAGAGCTTCGATCGCCTGCTGGTGAAATACCCCGACAACGGCCAACTGGTATTCGGCAAGGCCCTGCTGCTCAACCAGGACGACAAGCCCGAACAAGCCCTCGAACTGCTTGAAAGCCACCCACCACAAAACGGCGAAATCGCCCCGGTGCTGCTCCGAGCGCGCCTGCTGCAAGCGCTGGACCGCGGCCCCGAGGCCCTGCCACTGCTGCGCGGCGCCATTCGCGACAACCCCGACGACAAACGCCTGCGCCTGACCTACGCGCGCACCCTGGTCGAACAGGACCGCATCGACGACGCCAAGGCCGAATTCGAGAGCATGCTGCAGCAGTACCCGGAAGACGACGAGATCCGTTATTCCCTGGCCCTGGTATGCCTGGAAACCAAGCACTGGGACGAAGCCGAAGGCTACCTGCAGGAGCTGGTCGAGCGCGACGCCAACGTCGATGCCGCCCACCTCAACCTCGGCCGCATCCGCGAGGAACGCAGCCAGCCGGCCGCCGCCCTGCGCGAATACGCCCTGGTCGGCCCCGGCCCGGACTACCTGGCCGCGCAACTGCGCCAGGCCGACATCCTCATCGCCAACGGGCGCAGCGCCGAAGCCTCGCGCCTGCTCGCCGAGGCCCGTGAAGCACAGCCCGACTACGCCATCCAGCTGTACCTGATCGAAGCCGAAAGCCTGGGCAACAACGGCAAGGAAGCCCAGGCCGGACAAGTGCTGGAACAAGCCATCAAGCGCTACCCGGACGACCTCAACCTGCTCTATACCCGCGCCATGCTCGCCGAGAAACGCGACGACCTGGCGCAAATGGAAAAGGACCTGCGCGCCATCCTCGCCCGCGAGCCAGAAAACGCCATGGCCCTCAACGCCCTCGGCTACACCCTGGCCGACCGTAGCACCCGCTATGCCGAGGCCAAGGCCCTGATCGACAAGGCCCACCAGTTGACCCCGGACGATCCGGCGGTGCTCGACAGCCTGGGCTGGATCGCCTACCGCATGGGCAACCTCGAGGAGGCCGAACGCCAGTTGCGCCTGGCCTTCGAGCGCTTCCCCGACCATGAAGTCGCCGCCCACCTGGGCGAAGTCCTGTGGGCCAACGGCAAGCGCCGCGAAGCCCGCCAGGTCTGGGCCAAGGGCTTCGCGGCCCAGGCCGACAGCCCCATCCTGCGCAAGACCCTCCTGCGCCTGACCGGATCCGAGAGCCTGTAAACCATGTTCCTGCGTCATTGCATCACCTTCACCCTCATCGCCCTGCTCGCCGGCTGCGCCGGTTTCGGCAGCAAGGAAGCCGTGCAAGGCCAGGGCAATCCGCAGCTGTGGCGCGAACACAAGCAACAGCTCAGCGGCCTCGACGGCTGGCAGATCAACGGCAAGGTCGGCATCCGCGCCCCGCGCGACTCCGGCAGCGGCACCCTGTTCTGGCTGCAACGCCAGGACTACTACGACATTCGCCTGGCCGGCCCGCTGGGCCGCGGCGCCGCACGCCTGACCGGGCGCCCCGGCGGCGTGGTACTGGAGGTGGCCAACCAGGGCCGTTTCGAGGCGCCGAACCCCGAGGCGCTGCTGGAAGAACAGCTCGGCTGGCGCCTGCCGGTGTCGCACCTGGTGTGGTGGGTGCGTGGCCTGCCCGCCCCCGACAGCAAGAGCCAGTTGACCCTGGACGGCGACAGCCGCCTGGCCGGCCTGACCCAGGACGGCTGGCGCGTGGAATACCTCAGCTATATAGAGCAGAACGGCTACTGGCTGCCCGAACGCCTGAAGCTGCATGGCGAAAACATCGACGTCACCCTGGTGGTCAAGGACTGGCAGCCACGCCAGCTGGGGCACTGAGGCGATGCAAAAGCTCACCCTGCCGGCCCCGGCCAAGCTCAACCTGTGGCTGCACATCACCGGCCGCCGCGCCGACGGCTACCATGAGCTGGAAACCGTGTTCCAGTTCCTCGACCACGGCGACGAACTGAGCTTCGCCCTGCGCGACGACGGCCAGATCCGCCTGCAGACGGAAATCGCAGGCGTGCCCCACGACAGCAACCTGATCGTGCGCGCCGCCCGCCAGCTGCAAGCGCAGTCCGGCACCACGCTGGGCGCCGACATCTGGCTGGACAAGGTGTTGCCCATGGGCGGCGGCATCGGTGGCGGCAGCTCGGATGCGGCGACCACCCTGCTGGCCCTGGCTCATCTGTGGCAGCTCGACTGGAGCGCAGACCGCCTGGCCACATTGGGCCTGACGCTCGGCGCCGATGTACCGGTGTTCGTTCGTGGCCACGCCGCGTTCGCCCAAGGTGTCGGCGAGCAACTCACCCCGGTCGACCCCGCCGAACCCTGGTACCTCGTGCTGGTGCCGCAAGTGTCTGTCAGCACAGCGGAAATTTTTTCGCATCCAGAGTTGACACGTGATTCCCTCCCCCTTAAGATGCGCCCCGTTCCCGAGGGAAACAGTCGAAATGACTGCCAACCGGTGGTTGAGCAACGGTATCCAGAAGTTCGCAATGCGTTGAATTCACTGGGTAAATACACCGAGGCTCGAATGACCGGCACTGGAAGTTGTGTGTTTGGGGCCTTCCCAAGCAAAGCCGAAGCTGATAGAGTTCTGGCCCTTCTTTCAGAGACCCAAACAGGGTTTGTGGCGAAAGGAAGCAATATTTCGATGTTGCATCGCAAGCTGCAAAGTCTGATCAAGAAGTCGAGTTCATAAGAATTCGCAGCAACAGATACAGGGGCGTCGCCAAGCGGTAAGGCAGCAGGTTTTGATCCTGCCATGCGTTGGTTCGAATCCAGCCGCCCCTGCCATTTCTTATACTCATCCAGGTTACCCTCAGCCTTCAGGTACTGCGCGTGTCCAAGATGATGGTCTTCACGGGGAATGCCAACCCCGATCTGGCTCGGCGTGTCGTACGTCAGCTGCATATTCCACTGGGTGATGTTTCTGTCGGTAAATTCTCCGACGGCGAAATCAGTGCTGAAATCAATGAAAATGTCCGCGGTAAGGACGTCTTCATCATTCAGCCCACCTGTGCCCCAACCAACGACAATCTGATGGAACTGGTAGTGATGGCCGATGCCTTCCGCCGCTCCTCAGCGTCGCGAATCACCGCCGTGATTCCTTACTTCGGATACGCCCGCCAGGACCGCCGTCCGCGTTCGGCACGTGTAGCCATCAGCGCCAAAGTCGTCGCTGACATGCTCACTGTCGTGGGTATCGACCGTGTACTCACCGTCGACCTGCACGCTGACCAGATCCAGGGTTTCTTCGATATCCCCGTCGACAACATCTACGGCTCGCCCGTACTGGTCGACGACATCGAAGACCAGCGTTTCGAGAACCTGATGATCGTCTCCCCGGACATCGGTGGCGTGGTACGTGCCCGTGCCGTCGCCAAGTCCCTGGGCGTTGATCTCGGGATCATCGACAAACGTCGCGAAAAGGCCAACCACTCCGAGGTGATGCACATCATCGGCGACGTCGAAGGACGCACCTGCATCCTGGTAGACGACATGGTCGACACCGCCGGCACCCTGTGCCACGCGGCCAAGGCCCTGAAAGAACACGGCGCGGCCAAGGTATATGCCTACTGCACGCACCCTGTCCTGTCGGGCCGCGCGATCGAGAACATCGAGAAGTCGGTACTGGACGAGCTGGTGGTGACCAACACCGTTCCGCTGTCCGCCGCTGCTCAGGCCTGTGACCGTATCCGCCAGCTGGATATCGCACCGGTCGTCGCTGAAGCGGTACGCCGCATCAGCAACGAAGAATCGATCAGCGCGATGTTCCGCTAAGCGGAACACTCGCTGACGAAAAGCGCCCCGCCCCGACACTGGTTGTCGGGGCGGGGCTTTTTTGCCATCCCCGTTGGCGCTGGTCGCAAACGCCCTCGGGAGGCTATTTTGGAGAAACAAAATGACTGACTTCATCCTGAACGCCCAAGCGCGTACTGACCTGGGGAAAGGTGCGAGCCGCCGCCTGCGTCACTCCGCCAACATCCCTGCCGTTGTCTACGGTGGCGATAAAGAAGCCCAATCCCTGACCATCGTGGCCAAGGAAATCGCCAAGCTGTTCGAAAACGAAGCTGCCTTCAGCCACGTGATCGAACTGAACGTCGATGGCGCCAAGCAGAACGTCGTGGTCAAGGCCATGCAACGTCACCCAGCCAAAGGCTTCATCATGCATGCCGACTTCGTTCGCGTCGTTGCTGGCCAGAAGCTGACCGCCAAGGTTCCAGTTCACTTCGTCGGCGAAGAAGCCCCGGTCAAGAAAGGCGGCGAGATCTCGCACGTCGTTTCCGAGATCGAAGTGTCCTGCGAAGCCAAGGACCTGCCTGAGTTCATCGAAGTCGACCTGGCCAAGGCCGAAGTCGGCACCATCATCCACCTGTCGGACCTGAAAGCTCCGAAAGGCGTAGAGTTCGTCGCTCTGGCCCACGGTGATGACAAAGCTGTTGCCAACGTCCACGCCCCGCGCGTTGCCGCTGACGCTGCTGAAGGCGCTGCCGAGTAATCCACTCGCACGCCGGCGTTGATCGGGTTACAGTGCCGCGCGCACCGTAACCCACCAACTCCAAGGAAGAGCCCCTGACGTGACCGCCATCCAGTTGATCGTCGGCCTGGGTAACCCCGGCCCCGAATACGAACAGACCCGGCATAACGCAGGGGCTCTTTTCGTTGAACGCCTTGCCAGCGCCCAGCGCGTCTCGCTGTCCGCTGACAAGAAATATTTCGGCCTGACGGCTAAGTTCAGCCATCAGGGCAACGATGTTCGCCTGCTGATTCCCACCACCTACATGAACCGTAGCGGCCAGTCCGTGGCGGCTCTGGCCAATTTCTTCCGCATCAAGCCGGAAGCGATCCTGGTGGCGCATGACGAACTCGACCTGCCTCCGGGCGTCGCCAAGCTCAAGAAGGGCGGCGGCCACGGTGGGCACAACGGCCTGCGCGACATCATCGCGCAGCTCGGCAACCAGAACGACTTCCACCGCCTGCGGCTTGGCATCGGCCACCCGGGCGACGCCAAACTGGTCTCCAACTTCGTCCTGGGCCGCGCGCCGCGCGCCGAGCAGGAGAAGCTCGACGCCAGCATCGATTTTGCCCTCGGCGTGATGCCCGACGTGCTTGCCGGCGACTTCGCCAAGGCGATGCGCGAGCTGCACAGCCAGAAGGCCTGACACTTTAGAAAGGGGAATTCCCATGGGTTTCAATTGCGGCATCGTCGGCCTGCCCAACGTCGGCAAGTCCACCCTGTTCAACGCCCTGACCAAGTCAGGCATCGCGGCGGAGAACTTCCCCTTCTGCACCATCGAGCCGAACAGCGGCATCGTGCCGATGCCCGACGCACGCCTGGCGGCGCTGGCGGAAATCGTCAAGCCTAACCGCATCCTGCCGACCACCATGGAGTTCGTCGACATCGCCGGCCTGGTCGCCGGTGCCTCCAAAGGTGAAGGCCTGGGCAACAAGTTCCTCGCCAACATCCGCGAGACCGACGCCATCGCCCACGTGGTGCGCTGCTTCGAAGACGAGAACGTGATCCACGTTTCCAACAGCGTCGACCCCAAGCGCGACATCGAGATCATCGACCTCGAACTGATCTTCGCCGACCTCGACAGCTGCGAGAAGCAACTGCAGAAGGTCGCGCGCAATGCCAAGGGCGGCGACAAGGACGCCCTGGCGCAGAAGGCCATCCTGGAAAAGCTGATCCCGCACTTCACCGAAGGCAAGCCGGCGCGCAGCCTGATGAAGCACATGGCCGATGACGAGAAGGCCATGATCCGCGGCTTCCACCTGCTGACCAGCAAGCCGGTGATGTACATCGCCAACGTCGCCGAAGACGGCTTCGACAACAACCCGCACCTGGACGTGGTCAAGGCCATCGCCGAGGAAGAAGGCGCGGTGGTGGTGCCGGTGTGCAACAAGATCGAAGCCGAGATCGCCGAGCTCGACGACGGCGAAGAGAAGGACATGTTCCTCGAGGCCCTGGGCCTGGAAGAGCCGGGCCTGAACCGCGTGATCCGCGCAGGTTACGAGCTGCTCAACCTGCAGACCTACTTCACTGCCGGCGTGCAGGAAGTGCGTGCCTGGACCGTGCGCGTAGGCGCCACCGCCCCGCAGGCGGCCGGCGTGATCCACACCGACTTCGAGAAAGGCTTCATCCGCGCCGAAGTGGTGGCCTACGACGATTTCATCCAGTTCAAGGGTGAGAGCGGCGCCAAGGAAGCCGGCAAGTGGCGCCTGGAAGGCAAGGACTACATCGTCAAGGACGGTGACGTGATGCACTTCCGCTTCAACGTCTAAGCCAACAGGCCACGATGGGAAAAGCCCCTTGAGCGTTCGCGTTCAAGGGGCTTTCTTTTTTCTGCGGATCAGGTGAGCGTTTCACTGACTGACTGCCAGCAGTTTTGCATTTATCGCCTGCGCAGCCGGGTTCAGGCTAGACGCTTTTGCGCAGACAGGACCCGCTCATGAAGCACCCTCGCCCCCAGGCTATCCCCACCGTGCAGGTGGATACCGACGAAGTAATAGTCACCGAGTGGCGCTTCGCGCCTGGCGCCGAAACCGGGCGTCACCTGCATGGCCATGACTACGTGGTAGTGCCAATGACCGACGGCACCTTGCTGCTGGAGACCCCGGAAGGTGAGAAACGGGCGGCACTGGTGATGGGGCAGAGTTATTTTCGCAAGGCAGGGGTCGAGCACAACGTGATCAATGCCAGTGACCACGAGATCGTGTTCATCGAGACCGAACTCAAATAGCTCAGCCTGTACGCGCCCTTGCAGGCCCGGCCGGAAAGGGCCGCAGAGCGGCTCCATACTCAAGCCGGGGCTGCTTGCGCAGCCTTTTCGCGGCACAAGGCCGCTCCTACAGACAGCTCGGACACAACTGTCTACAATCATCCACTGCTTGAACCGGGATAACCGAAGCACTGCCTCGAAACCCGATGGACCTGACCCTGGCCGGTCAACCGTCGGGACAAATGGGTCCGGACCTTGGCCGGCCCGTTTATCGGAGGCAACACATGAGACCGCGTATCTGGCTGCTGGCCCTGGCGACGTTCGTCACCGGCATGGCCGAAAACATCACCGTCGGCATCCTGCCGTCCCTGGCCACTGGCCTGGCCGTACCGCTCGGCGTCGCCGGGCAACTGACCACGGTCTTCTCCCTGAGCTTCGCCCTCGCCGCCCCCTTCTCGCCCCTGCTGACCACTCGCCTGCCCCTGCGGCGCCTGCTGTGCATCACCCTGGCACTGTTCGCCTTGTGCAACCTTGCCGCGGCCCTGGCGCCGGGCTACACCGCGTTGCTGCTCGCCCGCATCGGCATGGCCGTCACCAGTGCCCTGACCTGCCTGACCTGCACCCTGATGGCCACGCGCATGGTCCCCGAGGCCCTGCGCGGCCGAGCGATCGGGGTGATTTTCATGGGCATCTGCAGCTCGTTGGTACTGGGCGTGCCCGCCGGCATGCTGCTGGGCGACGCGCTTGGCTGGCGTGGCGTGTTCGCCGGGCTGAGCCTGCTGGCACTGGCCGTACTGCTGATGGCCTGGCGCGGCCTGGAACAGTTGCAAAGCAGCGAGCGTATCGCCCTGGGCAGCTACCTGCGTCACCTGCGTAACACTCGGCTGCTCGCGGCCCAAGGGGTTTCGCTGCTGATGATTGCCGGGCACTTCACCGTGTTCGCCTACCTCGCGCCCTATGCCCTGCAGGTCGCCGAGGTACCCGCGCATTGGCTGGCGGCGCTGTTCGCCGCCTTTGGCATCGCCGGGGTCTCGGGAGGTTATGTCGGCGGCTGGATGGCCGACCGGCTCGGCGCGAGCAAGTCCATCGCCCTGGCACCGCTGCTGTACCTCGCCAGCCTGCTGGTGTTGCCGTTGAGCGCCGGCACGCCCTGGCTGTTCCTGCCGGTCATGATGCTGTGGGGCGGCTTGAGCTGGACCACCTCGCCCGTGGTGCAGAACTACCTGGCAAGCCGTGGGCCGGACACCTTCCCTGCGGGCATGAGCCTGAACATGTCCGCCATGCACCTGGGCGTCGGCCTGGGTTCGGCCATTGGCGGCGTGGTGATCGGCACGGCGACACTGTCGGCCACCCCCTGGGCGGGTGCCGCACTGACCGCCGTGGCCGCGGTCCTGGCGCTCTGCTCGGCGCGCCCTGCGGCCTCGACCACGCTCAGCGAGCGCGGCTTGGCTTCGTAGCCACCGGCTCTTGCTCGAACGCCTCGACCAGGAAGTCTATCAACTTGCGGACCGCGGGCATCAGCCCGCGCCGGGAAGGAAACAGCGCCACCACTTCGCCTTCGCGTGGCGCCCAGCCTTCGAGCACCTGGACCAGCCGCCCGCTGGCAAGATCGGCGGCAACGGCCTCCTCGGGCAGCAAGACCACGCCGACCCCGGCCAGAGCTCCCTCGCGCAATACCGCCAAGTCATCCGAGACGATACGTGGGCGAAACGGCACGGCGGCCTCGACGCCCTCGGGGCCCTCCAGCAGCCAGGTGAAATCCTGCACATTGACGCCCCAGCACAGGCTGGGCAATGCCTCTAGCTGCTCAGGCTGTTGCGGCTGGCCGTGCTCGGCCAGTAGGCCAGGGGACGCCACCAGGCACTGTCGGCTCGGCGCCAGGCGGCGCATGACCAGCTCACTGCTTTCCAGCGGCTGATGACGCACGCTAAGCACCAGGTCGAAGCCTTCGCCGATGACATCGACACGGCGGTTGTAGCTCTTGACCAGCAGCTCGACCACCGGGCATTGCGCCATGAAGCGCGCCAGGATCGGTGCCAGCCGCGAATCGAGCAACGCCGTGCTGCTGGCCAGGCGCACGATACCGCGTGGCTCGGCGCGGTTGCGCTCGATGGCATCCTCTGCGGCGACGGCCTGTTCGAGCATGCCCAGGCAGTGGCGGTAGTATTCCAGCCCCACCTCGGTGACCTGGAACTGCCGGGTCGAACGCTGGATCAGGCGCACGCCCAGGCGCTCCTCGAGCTTGGCCACTCGCCGGCTCAGGCGCGACTTGGGCAGGCCGAGGATACGCCCGGCCGGCGCGAATCCACCGTACTCCACCACCTTGGCATAGAGGTACAGGTCATTCAGATCGAACATCGGCAACGCGCGTCCACGGCTCACCACGGCATCCTCCGTCATGGCTCGAGGATCGTCACGGTCGCGGTGGTGCCGGCACGCAACACCTGCTCTGGTACCGGGTCAAGGCGCAGCCGCACCGGCACGCGCTGGGCCAGCTTGACCCAGGTGTAGTTGGGGTTGACGTTGGCCAGCAGACGGCTGCCGGGCTGGTTCTCGCGGTCGGTGATCGCGTAGGCGATGCTATCCACCGTCCCATGCAGGGTTTCACCACTCATCAGCACCACCTTGGCCCGGCTGCCGACCTGGATACGCGGCAGCTTGGTTTCCTCGAAATAACCGCTGACATGGAACGAGTCGCTGTCCACCAAGGCCAGCAGCGCCGCGCCTGGCTGGGCGAAGTCGCCCTGGCGGGTCAACAGGTTGGTGACATGGCCGTTCACCGGCGCCACTACGCGGGTGCGTTGCAGGTCCAGGCGCGCCTGCTCCAGGGTCGCCTCGGCCAGTTGCACGTTGGCCTGCGCCAGGCCGAGGCTGGATTGCTCGCGCAGCAGGTCGGCCTGGGCCACCGCCACCTCGGTGCGCGACTTCTCCCACTCCTCGGCAGAGATCGCCGACAACGATTGCAACTTGCGCCGGCGCTGCTCCTCGCTGCCGCGTTGCTTGAGCAGCGCCTGGTTGGCGACGATGTTCGCCTGCGATTGCCCCAGGGCCGCACGGGCCACTTCGACCGCCCGCTGGGCATGCAGTACCGCCAACTCATAGCGGGCCGGGTCGATCTGCAACAGCAGGTCGCCCTTGTGCACGAACTGGTTGTCGCGCACTGGCAAGGCCACGATCGGGCCACTGACCTCTGCGGCCAGGGTCACCACATCGGCGCGGACCCGGGCATCGCGGGTCCAGGGGGCCTGGGTGTAGTGCGTCCAGGCCAACCACCCCAGCACGATGGCCACGGCCACCACCACCAAGGTCACGCTGCGCGACAGCAAGGATTTCATCGACGGCATCTAGGCGCTCACTCCCATCCACAACAGCAAGGCCGCGCAGATCGCGGCGTACACGGCGCCCTGGAACAGCGCCGGGTGCCAGACCAACGCCAGCACGCCGACCCGGCGCAACAGGGCATCGACCAGCAGGAACAACGGCAGCGCCAGCAGCAGCGCCTGGGCGATGGGCGGCAGGTAGACCCCACCCACCTCGAAATCAATGGGCATCCACCACCTCCGTCAGTGGCGCCGGGATATCCGTCGCCAGTACAGCGCGATAACGCGCCAGCAATTGCCCGGCGACCGCCAGCGCCACCCGCAGGATGAACAACTGGCGCAGCGCTTCGCGCCCACCGGGCACCAGCGCGCCGTGCAGGGTATCGAGCACCTGGCCCTGGCGCTCGACGTCCTGCAACAGCGCGTCGAGTTCGACCGCGCCTTGACCGCCGATGACCTCGGCCATCCCCTGCAAGCCTTCGAGCAGGCGCTGCCGGGTCAGCAGCGGCAAGGCCAGCTCGCCCTCGCACAGGCTGCGTGCCTGCGCCAGGGCAATCGCCAGTGCCGGGCACACCAGCGCACAGTCGAAACGCTCGCGCGAAGCCGGGTCGGTGACCGCCGGCAGCAGGCCGATCATGGCCGACAGACGATCGAGCTGGCGGCTCTCGAAGGCGAACTGCCCGGCCAGTGTGCCTGGGGCGACGACCTGCCGGTGGACATCCTCGCGGGTCAATTGGAACAGCCTGGCGATACGCCGTTGCGGGTTGAACGGGAACACCAGGGCAAACACGATCATCGCCAGCACGCCGGCCATCAGGTAGCCGCCGGCGAACTCGAACCACTGGATATCGCTGTTGTGATAGGCGCCGACATTCTGCGGGCCGATCATCAACAGGCTGATCAGGCCGATGCCCATGCCAATCCCTGCGGTCATTGGGTTGGCCAGCCCCACCGCGGCCAGGTAGAGCAAGGGCACCAGGCACAGCGCCAACATTTCAAAATCGCTGAACAGGGGCAGCAAGGCGAACTGGTAGAGCGCCGACAAGCCCATGCCCACCAGCAGCCCGCGGTTGTAGTTCTGGCTGGCCAGCAACGGGCGCGGCAGGGTTGCCATCAGCGAGCACATCACCCCCATCAGGATCACCGCCGAACGCGCGCCGTCCCAGGCGCTCTCGATCCACAACCCGCCGATCAGCAACAGCGCCAGGCAGGCGCGCACGGCGTTCATCCCCGCCAGCGGCCAGTCCAGGTGCAACGCACCGGCGCGCCCGGGCTGTGCTGGACAACTGGCCAGGCGCCCTTGCTGGATTGCCTCGTTGAGTTCGATCAGCTCATCCAGTTGCTGCAGCAGGCGCGCCTGCTCCCAACGCAAGGCCCAGGCCAGCGCGCGCAATTTCGGCGGCAAGGGTTCGCTGAGGAACTCGGCGCGGTCGGCGGCTTCATCGAAGCCTTTGTGCAAGGTACGCAGGGTTTGCCGGTTTGCCGTCGACAGGGCCATGCCCTCTCGCGCCAAGGCTTCTAGGCTGTCCAGCTCGGCATCGCGCAGCAGTTGGATATCCGTCGGCAACGGCCCCTGCCAGTGTGCCTTGACCAGCTCTCGCTGCTGGCGCAGCACCAGCAGCCGTGACACCAGCAATACCAGCTGGTTGGCGAACAATTGCACCAGCCCGTCACCGCTGCGCAGGTGCGGGGCGTCGAAGTACAGGTGCCGACGCAGGCCCTCCAGGGCGCTGATTTCAGCGATCAGCTGGGCCTGGCGCTGGCGAAACGCGGCCTCGTCCTCTTCGGTACGGACCACTTCGGCGGCATGCCGGGCAATCAGTTTGAGCAGGCTGTCGACCTTGGCGAAGTAGCTCTTGGCCACCGCCTGGGGGCGCGCCGTCAGCAGGCTGACCACCGCCACGCAGGCCACCGCCAGCAAGGTCTCGGTCACCCGGGTGACCGCCAGCATGAAGGTTCCCTCGGGCTCCGGGACGGCGAGCATGGCCACCACCACCGCGGTAAAACCACTGAGCACGAAGGCATGGGAATCGGTATAGCGCAGCAAGGTGCCGCCGGCGGTACACAGCCCCAGCCACAGGGCCAGGCTGGCCACCAGGGTGTAGGGCATCTGCGCGAACAGCGCCATCAACAACACCGCCACCGCCGCGCCGACCACCGTGCCCAGCACCTGGGCCAGGCTGCGCTTGAGGGTCATGCCGGCCAACGGCAGGCTGATGATGATCACCGTCATCAACGCCCACTTGGGTTGTTCCAGGTCGAACACGAACGCCAGGTAAAGACACAGCAGACCGGCCAGCACGGTGCGCAGCGCGAACAGCAGCACATCGCGACCGGGCTTGAACGCCAGCCTGAAATAGGCAATCAGTGGGGCCATCCATTACCTCGTAACCGGGGTGACACGCCCGGGCCCGTGCACGGGCCCGGGCGGGCTGTCACTTGTTCAGCTTGTTGAAGCTGGTCATCAGGTTACGGTAATCCGGGATGTGATTGGAGAACAACGTGCCGAGGCCTTCGATGTCGTTGCGCCAGTCGCGGTGCAGCTCGCAGGCCACGCCGAACCAGGTCATCAGTTGCGCCCCGGCCGCTTCCATGCGGCGCCAGGCCGAGTCACGGGTCAGTTCGTTGAAGGTGCCGGAGGCGTCGGTGACGACGAACACCTCGAAGCCCTCCTCCAGCGCCGACAAAGCCGGGAACGCCACGCACACCTCGGTGACCACACCGGCGATGATCAGTTGCTTCTTGCCGGTGGCCTTGACCGCCTTGACGAAGTCTTCGTTGTCCCAGGCGTTGATGTTGCCGGGACGGGCAATGTACGGCGCGTCGGGGAACTGCTCCTTGAGCTCGGGCACCAGCGGGCCGTTGGGACCGTTCTCGAAGCTGGTGGTGAGGATGGTTGGCAGCTTGAAGTACTTGGCCAGGTCGGACAGCGCCAGCACGTTGTTCTTGAAGCGGTCCGGATCGATGTCGCGCACCAGTGACAACAGCCCGGTCTGGTGGTCGACCAGCAGGACGGCGGCGTCGTTCTTGTCCAGACGCTTGTATTGGAATGTCATGGTGGATCTCCTTGCGTGGATTGAAAGCGCAAGCTCAACTGCGTTGCGAGTCGAGCTGTTCGTGTTGGCTGATCACGGCCTGGGCCTTGGTGTAGCTCTCGATCAGCAACTGGTAGTGCGGGAACACCGCGCTGTAGGCCTCGGCCCACTCGGCGGCATCCGGGCGGTTCCAGGTGCGCTGGACCTCGGAGCACACGGCGGCGGTGTCCATCGGCACCACGCCGGCCTGGACCACCCGGGCCAGGGTGATTTCCTGGGCCATCTTGGAGTAGGTGCCTGACGCGTCGATGACAGCGAACACCTGGTAGCCGGCGGCCACCGCGCTGATGCTGGGGAAGGCCATGCACACGCTGGTGATGGTCCCGGCAATGATCAGTTGCTTGCGCCCGGTGGCCTTTACCGCGGCGACGAACTCGGGGTTGTCCCAGGCATTGATCTCGCCCTTGCGCGCGACGTATTGCGCATGGGGCGCGGCCTCGTGGATTTCTGGAATCAGCGGGCCGTTCGGCCCTTGCGGCACCGATGCGGTGGTGATGACCGGGATCTTCGCCAGGCGGGCGATCTTGGCCAGGGTGATGGCATTGGCCCGCAACTCGGTCATGGGCATGTCCTTGACCGTCTGGAACAGACCGCTCTGATGGTCGATCAGCAGCATCGTGGCATTGTCGGGATCGATGCGTGGCACCTGCCCTTCGAAGTTGGCGGCTTGGGCGAAATTGCTCATCGTTCTCTCCTCTTGGTGTGGAGAACAGGCCATCCTGGCCGCTGCGGTCAAACCGCGCCCCACAACTCCCAGGTGGGATTAACAGAGTAGGCAACGCAGGCTGAACGAAGCGACCGTCAGTCGGCGGGCCATGGCAAATGCCCGTGCGGCCTGGGGCCAGGCGGGCGACAGGGCTAACGGTAGAGAGGTGGAACGCGGGCCGGTAGGCCCATGGGTGAACCCTCAGCGTTCCATCTGGAGAACAATGAGGTGGGCACCGTTATCGTGAGGTACGACGATATTGCTGCATCGGACTGCGCGGGGCTGTCGGATCGGTCATCTCGATAAGACCGGCCGCCAGCGCCGGTTTGAGATAGTTCGCTCTGAAGGTATGCCGATGAGACAGCTCGAGGCGCTCCATCAGTTCATTGGCACGCAGCGCGAGACCCGGTTTCAGAACCTCCAGGAGACGTGCTACTTGGTCGGTTACTTGGTCGGTCTCACTCGCCTCGGCCAATGCCTGCCGAAGTGCCTGGAGCATGAACTCGACAAAAGGCGTGGCCTCGCCAACCTGATCCGCAGCCGCCAAGGCACCGTAGTACGCCTCCTGCTGGGCACAGATCACCGACTCCACCGGCAGGTAGGCGAGTACCGGGCGCCAGCGGCTCAGTATCAGCGTCTGCCACAGACGCCCCATTCGCCCGTTGCCATCAGCGAAAGGATGGATGAACTCGAATTCGTAGTGAAAGATGCAACTGCTGATCAACGGGTGCCAGTCACTGGCGCCCAGCCAACGCAGCAGGTCATGCATCAGCGGCTGCAAGCGACTGGCAGGCGGTGCCATGTGCAACAGACGCTGGCCGCGATAGATGCCGACACCTCCTCGGCGAAACTGACCCGCGTCGTCGATCAACCCCATCATCAGCAGCTTGTGGGCAGCCAGCAGATCAGTCTGACGCTCGGGCAGCCAGCCGCTCATCGCTTCATAGGTGGCAAAGGCATTGCGCACCACCTGGATTTCACACCCCTTTGGTTCAGGATTTCCTGAACTGATTATTTGCCCGCAGCGATTTTTCTCCTCGCCCGCCCCCACCAGAATCGCTTCACCATAATCACAATAATCGTGAGGCCACTCCCGTGGACCAGACCCTCCAGGTACGGCAGGCCGCCGCCGACCTCGTCGCCGCCTTCGCCAGCAATGACACCGCCCGCTACTTCGCCTGCTTCAGCGAAGATGCCACCTTCCTTTTCCACACCGTGCCGCAACCGCTGTTGTCGCGCCGCGCCTATGAAGACCTCTGGGCCAGCTGGCTGGCGGACGGTTTCGCCGTGCTCGGCTGCGAATCCGGCAACGCCCAGGTGAGCCTGCAGGGCGACGTGGCGATCTTCATCCACGATGTAGCCACGCGTCTGCGCGTCGCCGGTGAAGTGCTCGAGCTGAGCGAGCGCGAGACCATCGTCTTCCGTCTGCAAGGCGAACGCTGGATCGCCTGCCACGAGCACCTGTCGGTCGTCTCGCTGAGCTGATCACTTTTCAAGCGGCCCTGCCGCCCTGCCATCGCACCCACAACAAGGCCGCCCGACGGCCGACAACATTCGCGCTGGAGCCCCACCATGAGCCACTCGACCGGTATCGAGACCAATGGCGTCGAACAGATCCCCGACGATCAACGCGACGCCGCCCCGCTGGACCTGTTCCGCCTGATCTTCGGCGGCGCCAACACTTTCGCCACCGCAGTGCTGGGCAGCTTCCCGGTATTGTTCGGCCTGTCGTTCCAGGCCGGACTCTGGGCCATCCTGCTGGGGGTCGGTGTGGGCGCGCTGATCCTTGCGCCCATGGGCCTGTTCGGCGCGCTCAACGGCACCAACAACGCGGTGTCGTCCGGCGCGCACTTCGGCGTGCACGGGCGCATCGTCGGCTCGTTCCTGTCGTTGCTCACCGCCGTGGCGTTCTTCTCGCTGTCGGTGTGGAGCTCGGGCGATGCCCTGGTCGGCGGTGCCAAGCGCCTGGTCGGCCTGCCGGAAACCGACCTGACCCTGGGCCTGGCCTATGGCCTGTTCGCGGTGCTGGTCCTGGTGGTGTGCATCTTCGGCTTTCGCTTCATGCTGTGGGTCAACAAGATCGCCGTGTGGGCCTCGAGCCTGCTGTTCCTGCTGGGCATCGTCGCCTTCGCCGGGCCCTTCGACGCGGGCTATGCCGGCAACGTCAACCTCGGCCAGGCTGGTTTCTGGGCGGCGTTCGTCGGCGCGGCGATCCTGGCCATGAGCAACCCGGTGTCGTTCGGCGCCTTCCTCGGCGACTGGTCGCGCTATATCCCGCGGCAAACCCCCAAGTCACGCATCATGCTGGCAGTGATCCTCGCCCAGGCCGCCACCCTGATTCCGTTCCTGTTCGGCCTGTGCACAGCCACCCTGGTGGCCAGCCAGGCGCCGGACTACATCGCCGCCAACAACTACGTCGGCGGCCTGCTGGCGATCTCGCCGGGCTGGTTCTTCCTGCCGGTGTGCCTGATCGCGGTGATCGGCGGCATGTCCACCGGCACCACGGCGCTGTACGGCACCGGCCTGGACATGTCCAGCGTGTTCCCGCGCCTGCTCAGCCGCGCTGCCGCTACCCTGCTGATCGGCGTGCTGGCCATCGGCTTCATCTTCATCGGCCGCTTCACCTTCAACCTGGTGCAGAGCGTCTCGACCTTCGCCGTGCTGATCATCACCTGCACCAGCCCGTGGATGGTAATCATGATCCTCGGCCTGATCACCCGCCGCGGCTTCTACCACGCCGACGACCTGCAGGTGTTCACCCGTGGCCAGCAAGGCGGCCACTACTGGTTCGACCACGGCTGGAACTGGCGCGGCATGGGCGCGTGGATCCCCAGCGCGGCCATCGGCCTGTGCTTCGTCAACCTGCCGGGGCAGTTCGTCGGACCACTGGGCGAGCTGGCCGACGGCATCGACCTGAGCCTGCCGGTGACCCTGGGCATCGCCGCCGTGCTGTACCTGATCCTGCTCAACCTGTTCCCCGAACCCGCTGGCGTGTATGGCCCCCAGGGCCCGCGCTGGGTGCGCTGCAAAAGCACGCCCGTGAAGCCTGTGACCACCGCCGAAATGGCCTGACTGGAATCCGACCATGACCACTTCTCACTACATCGACGGCCACTGGGTCGAAGGCCAGGGCAGCGACTGCATCGTTGTCCACAACCCGTCCGACGGCCAGCCATTCGCTGAACTGATGGCCGCCAGCACCGCCCAGGTCGACCAGGCCGTGGCCGCCGCGCGCCGTGCCCTGACCTCCTGGAAGACGGTCAGCGCCGCCGAGCGTGCCAGCTACCTGCGCGGCTTCGCCGAACAGCTCGGCCAGCGCCGCGACGAACTGATCGCCCTGCAGATGCGCAACAACGGCAAACCGCGCCACGAGGCCGAGATCGACCTGGACGACGCCATCGCCACCTTCGCCTACTACGCAGGCCTGGCCGAGCAGTTGCCGGCGAAAAACCGCGACGTGCCCCTGGCCGCCCCAGGCTTCAGCGCCCGCACCCGCCTGGAGCCGGTGGGCGTGGTCGGCCTGATCGTGCCGTGGAATTTCCCGCTGGTGACCAGCGCCTGGAAACTCGCCCCGGCGCTGGCCGCCGGCTGCACCGTGGTGCTCAAGCCCTCGGAAGTCACGCCGCTGATCGAACAGGCCTACGGCCAGATCGCCGAGCGGCTGGGCTTGCCGGCCGGCGTGCTGAACATCGTCAACGGCAAGGCCGAGACCGGCGCTGCCCTGAGCGGTCACAACGGCCTGGACAAGCTGTCGTTCACCGGCAGCAACGGTGTCGGCAGCCAGGTGATGCGCGCGGCGGCGGCCCAGTGCCGGCCAGTGACGCTGGAGTTGGGCGGCAAGTCGGCGATCGTGGTGTTCGACGATTGCGATGTCGACCAGGCGGTGGAATGGATCGTCGCCGGCATCACCTGGAATGCCGGGCAGATGTGCTCGGCCACGTCGCGCCTGCTGGTGCAGGAGACGATCGCCGATGCACTGCTGCCGCGCTTGCGCAAGGCACTGGAAGCGCTGCGGGTGGGTAACCCGTTGCAGGAAGAAGTCGACATGGGCCCACTGACCAGCCAGGCGCAATGGTTGAAGGTTGCCGGCTACTTCGCCACCGCCCGGGAAGAGGGCCTTGAGTGCCTGGCCGGTGGCAAGGCGCTGGAGCGCGAAGGTTGGTTCGTCAGCCCGACGTTGTACGTGGACGTCCCCGACAGCAGCCGCCTGTGGGGCGAGGAGATCTTCGGGCCAGTGCTATGCGCCCGGCGCTTCGCCAGCGAAGCCGAGGCCATCGCCCAGGCCAACGACAGCCGTTTCGGGCTGGTTGCCACGGTCTGCAGCGCCGACCTTGAGCGCGCCGAACGTGTGGCTGACGCACTGGAGGTGGGCCATGTATGGATCAACTCAGTGCAGGCGGTGTTCGTCGAAACCTCGTGGGGCGGCACCAAGGGCAGCGGCATCGGCCGCGAGCTTGGGCCTTGGGGGCTTTCGGGGTATCAGTCGGTGAAGCATGTGACGCGCTGCCTGGGGTAAACAGCTTGGGCTGCACTTGCGTGCTGACGCAGAGAGACTTGCCTAGCGCGATCCCTGTAGGAGCGGCCTTGTGCCGCGAAAGGGCCGCAAAGCGGCCCTTTCCGGTCAGTCCGGCACCCCGGCAAGGCCGCTCCACAAGGGCGCGCGGGAGCGGCGGTGCGACGGCCCCCGCGATGGCATCAAGCGGGCTCGTCGGCCGGCCGACCATTCTCCTGCACCAACACCATGCTCTGTGGCGACGACAAGGCGATCCCCGCCTCGCGCAGGTGCCCGAGAATGGTGAACAGCAGGTCGCTGCGCGTGCTCGACACCTGCCGTGGCGAACCCACATAACCGCTGACCGCGATCACCATGCCGCTGCTGGTCAGGTCCTTGAACGTCACCGAGGTCGCGGGCGCGTCGAGAATCGACTCATGCGCCTTGTAAGCCGCCAGCAGCAGCTCGCGCACGTGGCTGGCGTCGGTCTCCAGTGGCAGCGTCAAGGTGATGCCGACCACGCCCAGGGCATTGGCCATGGTCACGTTGCGCACGTTCTGCGAGATGAACTGCGAGTTGGGGACGATCACCGTGGAACGGTCGGACATCTGGATCTCGGTGGCACGTACGTTGATTCGGCGGATATCCCCTTCCACCCCCGCCAGGCTCACCCAGTCACCGACCTTTACCGGACGCTCGGTGAGCAGGATCAGGCCGGAAATGAAGTTCTGCACGATCTGCTGCAGGCCGAAACCGATACCCACCGACAGCGCACTGACCACCCAGGTCAGGCTGGTCAGGTTGATGTGCAGGGTGGACATCACCAGCATGGCCAGGAACAGGAAGCCCAGGTACCCGACCAAGGTCACCAGCGATGCACGCATGCCGGCGTCCATGTCGGTTTCCGGCAGCAGGCGCTCGCTGAGCCAGCGCTTGACCACGCGGATGGCGAACCAGCCACCGAGGAAGATCGCCACGGCCAGGAGGATGTCCTGGGGCACGATCTTCAGGTTGCCCAGCACCTTGCCGCCGCTGGCGTCCCAGTCGGCCAGGCTCAGCAGCAGCTCGCCGGGGCTGGTGCCCGAGGGCATGAACACCAGCAACGCCGCCGCGAACAGCAGCAGGGTACGACCGATGCCCGCGAGGATGGTGCTGGCCTGGGCCTGGTGACGCTGCTGCAGGCCCAGTGCCGAGGCCAGGGCCAGGCCACCGGGCTGGCGCGGTGACAGCAGGGTTTCGCAGAGGTCGCCGAACACCGTGATCAACAGGTAGGCACAGGTGATGACCACACTGACCCACAGCAGCTTGCCGGTCAGGTAGAACGCCAAGGTGAGATAACCCGCAAGCAGGGTCAGCAGGATCACCCCCACCCACACCACGATCACCGCCGGGATCAGCCCGGCCAGGCCAGTTGGGCGCGGCAGCTCGTGCTGGCGCAAGGTCCGGCGGTAACCCAGCAAGGCGAAGACGAACAGCAGCGACACCACCAGCGCGGTCAGGCCGTTGGTGGCCAGGGTCAATGCCAGGCTGGTACCGATCACGCTGTTGATGCGTTCCTGGGTCAGCATCACCATCAGCACCAACGCCAACACCTTCGGGAACCAGGCCAGGGCACTGGCCACCTCGTCAGGGATCGGCGGCAGCCGCCACGAAGGGCGCTGCAGCATGAGCATGGCGCGCCCCAGGCCGGAAATGAACGCGCTGAACACCACCAGGGTCAGCACATGGTTGGTCAGGCTGGCGATATCGGTGCCCAGCTCGGCGCTGCTTTCCAGGCCCCAGCGCAGCAGCGACACCGAACCGGCGATGGTGCCCAGGGTCGCCAGGCTCACGCTCAGGGCCAGGGCGCTGCGGCGCAACCGACCTTCGGGCAGCCAGCGCACCATGGCATTGGCCAGCAGGCGCTCGAGCATGCGCCGCACCCAGGTCCAGACCAGCACCGCGGCAATCAGGGTGCCGAAAAAGAACCAGCGATGCTCGGCGCTGGTGGCGCTGGCCAGGGCATCGGCCGCTTCGCCACGCAGGTCCCGCAGGCGCGCCAGGTCTTCGTCGGTGGGCCGGATCAGGCTCGACCAGAAGGCCGGGCTCAAAGGGCTGGCCGCACGGCTGGTGACTTGCGAGTTGAACAGGCTGCGGCGCAGGTTGACGATCTGCGTGGAGAGGTCGCGGGCCGACTGAGTCAGTTGCGTCGCTTCCTTTTGCTCGGCGAGCACCGCGTTCTTTTCCGCCACCAGCTGCTGGCGTTGGCGGGTCAGGCTCTCGGCCTCGTCGGGCTGTGGCGGGCCAAAGACATTGAGCTGGTCGTCCAGGCGCTCGACATCGGCGCTGCGCTGGGTCGCCAGCGCATCGGCCTGGCGCTGCACCTGCAGGGCCTGCTGGCGAAGCTGCGACAGCAGGTCGTCGTTGGCATTGGCGCTGACGCCTTGGCGGATCTGGTCGAGGTGCTCGCTCAGTTGCTCAAGGCTGGCGTCTTCTTGCAGCACCTGCTGCTCGGCCACGGCCAGGCGCGACACCGGCGTGACCGGAGCGGCCCAGGCCGGTAGCGCCGCCCACAGCAACAGGGCCAGAACGCTTGCGTAAAATCGGTCAAGGCTGACACGCCTCATCGAATGTTCCTCTATACAACTCGACAGGGCGCAAATTCTACGCGTTCCGCAGGGTCAGGAGTGTGCCGTTTCTCGGGCCAACAGCTGGCGTTTACGCTCCACGCCCCAGCGATAGCCGCTGAGATCACCGTCACGACGCACCACCCGGTGGCAGGGAATGGCCACGGCAATGCAGTTGGCCGCGCAGGCCTGGGCCACCGCGCGCACGGCCTTGGGCGCGCCGATGCGCTCGGCGATCTCGGTATAGCTGACCCGGCTGCCTGCCGGCACCTCGCGCAAGGCCTGCCAGACCCGCTCCTGGAACGCCGTGCCTTGCACATCCAATGGCAACGCCAGGCCCAGCGCCGGCGCCTCGACAAAGCCGATCACCTCGGCGACCAGGCGCTCGAAGGTGGCATCGCCACCGATCAGGCTGGCCTTGGGGAACTTGTCCTGCAAGTCCTGCAACAAGGGCTCGGGCTCGTCGCCCAGCAGAATGGCGCAGATGCCCCGCTCGCTCTGGGCCACCAGGATCGCCCCCAGGGCGCACTGGGCCAGGGCGAAGCGGATGGTCGCGCCCTCGCCGCCGGCGCGGTATTGCCGTGGGCGCATGCCCAGGCGCGCGTCGGCGCTTTCATAGAACCGGCTGTTCGAGTTGTAGCCGGCCTCGTAGATCGCCTCGGTAACGCTGGTGCCGGTGTCCAGCTGTTCGCGCAGGCGCCGGGCGCGATAGGCCGAGGCATAGGCCTTGGGCGTGAGGCCAGTCTCGGCCTTGAACAGGCGATGCAGGTGGAAGGGGCTCAGATTCAGCTCGACACCGAGCTGATCGAGGTTCGGCGCCGTGTCACTGGCCTCGATCAGGCGACAGGCACGGGCCACCAGCTCGGTGCGCCGATTGACCTGCCCGCCCTTGCAGCGCTTGCAGGCGCGGTAGCCTGCCGCTTCGGCCTGGCTGGCGTCGGCAAAGAACTCGACGTTCTCGCGCTTGGCCAGGCGCGAGGTGCAGGCGGGCTGGCAATACACACCGGTGGTGCGCACGGCGTAGACGAAATGGCCGGTGGCGGCCGTGTCGCGAGCCTGCACGGCATGCCAGCGTTCAGCGTCGCTGGTGTAAGTGGTCGGGGCGGGCTTCATGACGCCTCTCCTGCTGAGTGATGCGATGAGCTTGGCTGGGTATCCGGCAGCGAACACTCCGAATCTTGCGTTGTCTTTGACGGCCCTTTCGCGGGCAAGCCCGCTCCCACAGGCATTGTGCCGGACCTGTGGGAGCGGGCTTGCCCGCGAAAGGGCCAGTGCAGCAGCCCACCCTCGTCAGGCCCGCCACAGGTACCAGGCCGCCACGGTGCGATGAGGGCTCCACGCCCCGCCCAACACCCGCATCCGCGCAGGTGTCGGCGCCTTGTCCAGCCCCTTCATGCGCCGATACCCCTCGCGCACGCC
This sequence comes from Pseudomonas xantholysinigenes, assembly GCF_014268885.2. Classification (NCBI taxonomy): domain Bacteria; kingdom Pseudomonadati; phylum Pseudomonadota; class Gammaproteobacteria; order Pseudomonadales; family Pseudomonadaceae; genus Pseudomonas; species Pseudomonas xantholysinigenes. The sequence continues at coordinate 4,732,198 of NZ_CP077095.1, forward strand.
AAAATCATCCACTGGCAGGATATCCGAACGCTCGAGGCTGTAGATCAACAGCATTTCCACCGTCCAGCGTCCGACCCCGCGCAAGGCCACCAGGCGTTCGACCAGTGTCTCGTCATCCAGCGCCAAGGCCTGCGCCCGGCTCGGCACGCTACCTTCGAGGCTGGCCTGGGCTATGCCGTGCACTGTTGCCGTCTTGCTCACGGAAAGCCCGCAGGCACGCATGGTTTCAGGCGTCACGGCCAGCAATTGCGCAGGCGTGGGGAACGCCGTTGCGGGAAACAGCGCCAGCAAGCGGCCGAGGATCGCCTCCGCCGCCCGGGCATGCAACTGCTGGTAGGCAATCGCCCGCACCAGTGCCTCGTAGGGCTCGCGTCCGGGTGTGGCACGGTGCAGGCAAGGCCCGACCGCAGCGATGTGGCGGGCCCAGTCGGCATCCAGGCCGCTCAGGTATTCGGTGGCCTGAATGATCGCCTGCGGCGAAAGGTCTGCAAGGATCATCGGTGGTTTGCGCCCCGTGCAAAACCTCCAGCCTAGCCCAGACCCCGAACGATCAAACGCCGTTTCTTGCGCAATGCATCGCCGTTCAATCCACTGCTGCCTGCAGCTTGCCCGCCCGCCGGTAGGCCTGGCGCGCAAAGCACACGAACAACCCGGCCATCAGCGCCAGGGCCATCGGCAAGCCATGGGGCGCCACGTCCATCGCCGCGCCGCTGACCAGCGGCCCGACCAGGCTACCCACGCCCCACAACAAACCGACGCTGGCATTGGCGGTCACCAGGTCCTGGCCCTTGAAGCGCTGGCCGATCAGCACCAGCGCCAAGGTATAGATGCCCCCGGCCACCGCGCCAAGCACCACCAGCAAGGGCCACAACAGCCAGGTCATCTGCAGCAGCCACGGCAAGGCGATGCCGATTGCCATGGCCGCCAGCCCGCACACCAGGTGCAGCCCCGTGCGCTCGACCCGGTCGGCGAGCCAGCCCAGGGGCAACTGGAAGATCATGTCGCCGGCGAAGACCACGGTCACCATCAGCGCCGCCACGCCTACGGCGAAGCCATGGCTGGTGGCGTACACCGGCAGCAGCGACAGCACCACGGCATCGAAGAACGAGAAGAACAGCACCGCCACGCACAACGCCGGGGCCACCCGGAAGAAGCCGGCCAGGCCGAAGCTCTTGGCATCTTCCTCGTGCTCGACATGGTCGTTGGGCACGGTGAACAGGATGCACAGCAAGGCCAGGCCGTAGCAGGCGGTGACCACCCCGGTCAGCCACGGGCTGTTGGCGCCGAGCAGCGCCAGCAACGCCGGGCCGAGCACCTGGAAGCCGGTGAAACTGGTGGCGTACAGGGCCATGATCTTGCCGCGGTTGTGCTCCGGGCACAGCTCGTTGACCCACGACTCGCCGAGGATGATCGCGATGCCCATGCCGATGCCCAGCCCCAGGCGCAGCAGTGCCAGCCACAGCATCGAGTCGAAGGCCCACTCCAGCAGGGCGATGCTCAGGGTGCACAGGCTGAAGCTGAGCAGGTAGATGACGCGGCGGGTCAGGTGCTTGCAGCAGGCGTCGACCATGAACGCCGAGAGCATCATGCCTGCCGCCGGGATCGCCGAGATGACGCCGATCTCCAGGGTCCCCGCCCCCGCCTCGTGCAGGCGCAACGACACCAGCGGCAGGCTCGCCCCAAGGCTGAAACCGACCACCGACACGGCGAACAACAGGCCCGCCAGCAAACGCATGTTCATGTACCACTCCTTGCAAGCCGACGCGCAGGGGCTCTGGCCCTGGCCGACTGGAAAATCCGCTGAAAGATGTTCGAACGCAGGCGCCCGCGATCACGCCGGGAAGGCGCTGGGTGCAGGGGCGCGGATCAGTTCAGGGCAAGGTGTGGCGAGAAGGTGAAGGCGAACAGCACGCTGCGTCGACGCTTGAGCACCGTGTCGCTCGGCCACGCGCGGCGCGCTGTCGGGGCGACAGGCTGGCGGTGTGGGCGGATCACATCGGTACGGCGCATCAAGTGAACTACGCAGGTCAATGAAAGGAGGCGGCACTCTAGGCCAGCCATGGATGTTTCGTCAATCGCGGGTCAAGCCCGCTCCCATGCCTGATGGACAAATAGCGTGGAAGCGGGCTTGACCCGCGCTTTCGGTCCTCAGCGTTTGCCAGTAGCCGGCAAAAACACCGCCAGCAACCCAAACAACGGCAGGAACGAGCAAACCCCATACACGTATTCGATCCCACGCAGATCCGCCACATACCCCAGCAGCGCCGCGCCGATGCCGCCGAAGCCGAACATCAGCCCGAAGAAGATCCCGGCGATCATCCCCACGTTGCCCGGCACCAGTTCCTGGGCATACACCACGATGGCCGAGAACGCCGACGCCAGAATGAAACCGATCACCACGCTGAGCACGGTGGTCCAGAACAGGTCGGCATACGGCAGCGCCAGGGTGAACGGCGCCACCCCGAGTATCGAGAACCAGATCACCGCCTTGCGCCCGATACGGTCACCAATCGGCCCGCCGAAGAAGGTGCCCGCGGCCACCGCGCCAAGGAACAGGAACAGGTGCAGCTGCGAACTGGCCACCGACAGCTGGAACTTCTCGATCAGGTAGAAGGTGAAGTAGCTGGTGAAGCTGGACATATAGAAGTACTTGGAAAACACCAGCAAGCCCAGCACCACCAATGCCAGGATCACCCGCTGGCGCGAGATGCCGTGGGTGGCCTGCACCGCCTTGCGCGCCTTGGCCTGGTTGAGGTGCTCCTTGTACCAGCGGCGCAGCATCAAGGTCACGGCGAAGAAGAACAGCCCGGCCACGCCGAACCAGGCGACATGGGTCTGGCCGAAGGGAATCACGATCGCCGCCGCCAGCAGCGGGCCGAGGGCTGAGCCGGCGTTGCCGCCGACCTGGAAGCTCGACTGCGCCAGGCCGAAGCGCCCACCGGAGGCCAGGCGGGCAATGCGCGAGGTCTCGGGGTGGAAGGTCGACGAGCCAATGCCCACCAGCGCCGAGGCCAGCAGGATCATCGGGAAGCTGCCGACGAATGCCAGCATCACGATCCCCACCAGCGTGCACAGGGTGCCCATCGGCAGCAGGTTCGGCGTGGGCCGTTTGTCGGTAAAGAAGCCCACCCAGGGTTGCAGCAACGAGGCGGTGATCTGGAAGGTCAGGGTGATCAGGCCAATCTGGGCGAAGCTCAGGTCGTAATTGGCCTTGAGCATCGGGTAGATCGCCGGCAGCACCGACTGGATCAGGTCGTTGATCAGGTGCGCCAGGGCACAGAAGCCGATGATGCGCATCACCAACGGGGTGGCCGGGTTGCTCGCAGGGGTGGTCGGGGAGCTGCTGATGGCCATGGGCTGGAGATCCGTGCGCAGGTTGGGCCCTGATTATCGTGAAACAAATAGATACGAAGCTAGCTTTTTATTTCCCGCACCCTGGCGCTCACGGGGTCGACCTGCCAACGACATACTTGCAAATAATTCTCAATATAATTAGCATCTCAGGCACTCCAATCCCCGTAAACACTGGGCCAAACCACCCTCCCCCGCGAGCAGACCGACCCTATGAGCCCGATGCCCGCCTTGCAGCCGCCGCCCGATCCCGAACACGAAGCTCTGGAATGGTTTGCCCGCTTGCGCCAGCCCGGCTGCGACGAACGCCTGCGCCAGGCCTTCGCCCTGTGGTGTCAGGACCCACTCAACGCCCGCGCCTACGCAGCGCTCGAAGCCTACTGGCAGCAGTTGCAGGTACCAGCGCCGCGCCCACGGCCCCGGGCCGTCAAGGTCCGGCGCAGCCGGGTAGGGCTGATGCTGGGGGTGTTGTTCCTGCTGCTGCTGGCATTGCTGGCCTGGCTCTATTGGCCGACACTGCAACGCCTGGGCAGCGAGCTGCACACCGACGCCGGCGAACGGCGCAGCGTGCGCCTGGCTGACGGCTCGACCCTGCACCTGGACAGCGCCAGCGCGATGAATGTCGACCTGCGCGGCCGTACCCGCCAAATGCAGTTGGTCCAAGGCCAGGTGTACCTGGAAGTAATGCTCGATGGCCGGGCGCTGGAAGTGCAGGTCGACGACACCCGCATCCAGGTGTTCGGCACCCGCCTGCAGATCACCCGCCACGGCGACCATGACGAACTGGTGGTGATCAAGGGCAAGGCCACCGTCAGCCAGGGCGCCGACCAACGCATGATCAACGCGGGCGAGCGCGTGACTTTCAGCGCAGCGCATATCAACCCGGTGGAAAAGGTCGATATCCAACTGGTCGATGCCTGGCGCAGCGGCCAACTCAAGGCCAGGAACCTGCCGTTGACCGAGGTGCTGGAACGCCTGGCCGGTTATCAAGGACAGCGTGTCTGGTTGCTGGACGAGCAGGCGGCGCATCGACGCATCAGCGCGGACTTCGACCTGGATCACCCGGCCCAGAGCCTCGACAAGCTGGCCGCCGAGCAACAGCTGCGCCTGCAAGGCGTGCTTGGCCACTGGCTGCTCGTGCGCTGAGCCGGGCATTCCCGCTAAGTTTTTGAAAGGTTGGAAAATTTTTTTAAAAACGTTGTTGACAGGATCGCGATTCACGCTAATAATGCGCGCCAAGTTGGCTACATAGCTCAGTTGGTTAGAGCATAGCATTCATAATGCTGGGGTCCGGGGTTCAAGTCCCTGTGTAGCCACCATCTTTTAAAAGGGCTTATCGAAAGATAAGCCCTTTTTTTCGCCTGCTAAAAAGTACGCCTAGCGCACCCCCGCCGTCAGCACAGCCAGCCCCAACCCTATCAACGCCACACCGATCACCCGATCGACCACCACCTGCCGCTCGATCATCGCCCGGCGCAGCAAGTGATTGGAGAAGAACACCGCCACCAGGCTGAACCATACCCAGTGGGCGAACGACATGAACGCGCCATAGGCGAAGTCCAGTGCCAGCGGGCTGCCGGGCTGCACCACCTGGGTGTAGGCGCTGACCACGAAAAGCATGGTCTTGGGGTTCAGCGCGTTGGTCAGGAACCCCGTGCGCAAGGCGCTCGCCATGCTGGCCTCGCTGTGCGCAAGGCCGTCGAGGCGGATGCGCGTGGTGTTGGTCAGCGACTTGTAGCCCAGGTAGACCAGATAGCCCGCCCCCACCACCTTCATGGCCAGGAACAGGGCCGGGCTCTGGCTGATGATCACGGCAATGCCAAGCACGGTGTACAGCACATGCACCTGCACACCCAGGGCGATTCCCACCGCTGCGGCGAGGCCGGCCTTGCGGCCCTGTGCATAACTGCTGCGGGTGACCATGGCAAAGTCGGCGCCAGGGCTGATCACAGCCAGGAGGGTGAACAGGGCGACGGCGATGAGTTCATTCACGAACGGTTCCTCAATAGACGATGAAAATTCACTTTTCCCGTCATTATCGAGGCAGTACTCACCAGCAAAAATCGATTTATAGTGAGACAAATACGCTAGTTAATCTCACAGACTCCTGTAGCTGCGCAGGCCTCTTCGCGGGTAAACCCGCTCCCACAGCGACCGCGCTAGCTTTAGCAGTTGAGCAAGACAGTTGCTCCCACAGGCCGGCAAGGACGACATCCCCATGAAACTGCCTCCCCTCACCGCCTTGCGCTACTTCGATATCGCCGCCCGCAGCGAAAGCTTCGTGCGCGCCGCCGAACACCTGCACGTCACCCACGGCGCCGTCAGCCGCCAGGTCCGCCTGCTCGAGGAAAGCCTCGGCGTGGAGCTGTTTGAACGGCGCAACCGGGCGATCTTCCTCACCCACGCCGGGCGTGACCTGCAGGCCACCACCCAGGCGATCTTCGAGCAGTTGGAAGACGCCGTGCAGCGCCTGCACCAGCAAGCCCACGACACCGTGCTGGTGCTGTCCTGCGAGCCGACCATCGCCATGCGCTGGCTGATCCCGCGCCTGCCGCGCTTCCACGCCGCCCACCCCGACCTGCAACTGCACCTGGTGGCCGCGGGCGGCCCGGTGGACTTCAGCCGTGGCGGCATCGACCTGGCCCTGCGCCGCGACGATTTCCACTGGGACCGCCAGTTGCACAGCCTGAAAATCTGCGACGAATGGATCGGCCCGGTCCGCGCGCCTGGCTACCAGGGCCAGCGCCTGCTGCACAGCGCGACCCGCCCCAGTGCCTGGCCGACCTGGCTGCGCCTGAGTGACCAGGCCATCAGCCAGGGCGAGCGCAGCGACTACGAGCATTTCTATTTGTCGATCCAGGCCGCCAGCGCTGGCCTGGGCCTGGCCATGGCCTCGGCGCTGATGGTTCGCGACGAACTGGACAGCGGCCAGCTACAAGCGCCGTTCGGCTTCCTGAAGGAGGGCTCCAGCTATCACCTGCTCAGCCCGCAGCCGCTGAACGACGGCGGCAAGCGCCAACGTTTCGCCGATTGGGTCCAGGGTGAATGCCAGGCCTGCCTGGCTCACCTGGGCTTGCTGCAGAACGACGAGCCCGGGCTGCCATCGCCACCCCAGGTGCGATAACCCGCCGTATCGAGGTGGATGCGCCCCGACGGATAGCGCCCCAGCCCCATGTTCCAGGTTTGCCCATGCTGCTGCCAGAATTGGCACAGCGGGTTGGGGTCGGCCCAGGCCGGCAACAGCAGGTCCACCGCGAATGCACGCATGTGCGCACTGCTCGGCGCGCCACCGGCGCAAGCATTCAGACGCGGATCGCGGTACGCCGAGACCACTTCGAACTGACGCAGGACGCCCTGCTCGCCCAGCACCTTGAGCAGCGACAGGGTCGAGCGCACCGCTGGCCAATGGGTGGCCGGCGGCACCGCGAACGGCGACGCCTTGCACAAGCGCCAATCCGACGCCGAACGCAACAGCTGGTGGATCGGCACCACCCCATACAAGCGCGCCGCCACCAGCATCTCGCGAAACCCGCGATTCTCGTGATCCCCCGCCCACTGGGCGAACATCCACACATCACGCTCGTCCGCCTGGGCCATGCCGAGCCCGGACAACGCAATAGCCAGTAGCCAGTACTTGGCGCTTTTCATGCCCCCTCCTGTTCATCCACCATGGGTAGCGCCCGCCATCCTGGCGGCCACTGACAAGGAGTTAAGCATGCACAAGATGGCGGTATCGGGGCTGGTCGCCCTCACCTTCAGCGGCCTGGCCATGGCCGACGCACAGATCGACCTGGGCGACGCCCAGCGCGTGACCCGGCTGTTCGCCTACCCCAACAACTGCAACGTCATCTGCTACCGCGACTGGACCCTGGAACAGACCGTGGAGCACTACCTGAGCCAAAGCGTGCAACGCGACGGCTACGCCAGCGCTCAGGTCAAGGTGATCCGCGAACATGACCAGCTACACGCCCGCATCAGCGGCGTGCCGACCAGCTATACCGAGCCCTTGCGCAAGCTGCTCGACAGCGGCGAGCTGGCCTACCAAGGCGCGACCCAGCTCAATCAGAAAGGCGGCTGGGACTACAGCTGGTACCTGTTCCTGCCCCTGGGCATGGCCCTGGAGAACCGCCGCAGCATCGAACTGCTGCACTTCCCGCCGGATTACTCGCTGACCCGCTACCAGGACTACCTGAAGTCCAACACCACCGACCGCTGGGCCCAGTTGCTCACCTTCAACGGCGTCGAGGCCACCCAGACCCCGGCCTACCAGACCATCGTCGACATCGCCCCGATCGCCGCCCCGGCCAGCGCCGGCAAGGATCTGGAGGGTGTCTACGGCTACTTCAGCGACTATCAGGTGCGCATGGTCAAGGAGGTTGCCCTCACCCACAACGGCAAGAGCGCCCTGCCGATGGTCGCCTTCGGCGCGCCGGTACGCGCCTGGATCCAGCAGCAGTATGGGCCGAAGGTGGACGTGCTGGGGCTGGTGAGCATCAGCCCCGAGGCCGGCAGCGCCAAGGTGCCGGTGCTTGGCGCCAACCACCCGAGTGCGATCTGGTACGCCGCCGACCCGAAAAGCTACGACGGCGACCAGGACAAGGCCGACGCGGCGGGCCTGAAGATGATGGGCCAGGACCTGACGGCCGCTTGCTGGCAGGCCGGCATGGGGCGCAACCCCAAGGCTGACGCCAAGCTCACCCTGGAGGCGTGCAGCGGCAAGTGGCAGGTGACGCAGAAGAAGCAGACCTGCGAGCTGTTCTACCGCACCATCCGCGAGATGACCCCGGAGCAGGCCGCGGCCAAGTGCAATACCGGGGCGGTGACACGTAGCCTGCGGGATCTGCGCAAGCCGATCGAAGTGCAGCATCCGCAGATCTGAGGCGCCTGCTCACGCGCCCCCCTGGAGCGGCCTCGTGCCGCTCCTACTGGGCATAGTGCTCAGTCTTCGAGCAACGTACAGGCCATCACCAGCGCATCCTCGCGCCCACCCGCCAGCGGGTAGTAGTCGCGGCGCCGGCCAATCTCGTTGAAACCATAGCGCTCGTACAGCCGATAGGCCGACTGGTTGCTGGCACGCACCTCAAGGAAGCACTCGCGGCCATTGAGCTGGTAGGCCCGCGCCATCAGTTGCTCGAGCAGCCGCAAGCCCAGCCCGCGCCCCTGGTTCTCTGGCTTGACGGTGATATTGAGCAGGTGCGCCTCGTCAATGATCACGTTGATCACACCATGGCCAACCTGCTGCTGGCCATCGAACATCAACCACACTTCATAGGACTTCAACGCATCCTGGAAGATGCCACGGGTCCAGGGATGACTGAACGCGGCATATTCGATCTTAAGCAGGGCATCCAGGTCCGCCTCGGTCGCCGGGCGGAAACTGATCGAGTCACTCATTTAACGCTCTTCCAGCGCGCCATCAGCTGGCGCATGGCTTTCCAGACGTCCGCCTTGCGCTGCGGCTCGTCCATCAACAGTTCAAGGCCGGGCAAGGCCCAGGCGTCGCCGAGCAGGTCGACCTTGAGTTCTTGGTAATAGGCCTCGGCTTCGGCCTGGCCGGCATAGCGAATGGCCGGCAGGCCGATCAGCCACAGGCAGGCGCAGGGCGCCTCTTCCAGGCGCGCGGCGATAAAGCCCTGGACGAAGTCGCGGGCGGCATCGGGGCCCTGGTCCATGTTGCCGCGCACCAGCAATGGCCAACGTACCGGCTCGCCGATGAGCTGCGGCGCGTCCGGCAGGCCGGCGGCGCGCAGCATGTCCTTGAGCAGCAGGTAGGATGGGTCGCGGCTCTGGAACGGCTGGCCGGTGGCCAGCTCGACCAGCAGCAAGCAACGACCGGCACGCAGCAGTTGCAGGGCGAAACGCGGCGGCGGCACCCGCACCGGACGTGGCGCGGGAGGCTGCTCTTCGGCCTCGACCGGCTTGGCGGCAGGCTTGGGCGCGCTGCCCGGCCTTGGGATCTCGATCTTCGGCCGCTCCGCCCGGGCCTGGGGCGCTGCCGGGGCCGCGCTTGGCGCAGGCTGCGCCGGGCACGCCTCGAACTCCAGGTCCTCGACCGGCGCCACCGGCAGCAGCAATTCGGGCCGTGACGGTGCGGCGAACGGCAGTTCGGCGCGCGGCAACCAGTGCACCACTTGCATGGCGGACAGGTAGGCGCGGCGGCGGGACTCGATCAGCAAGGCGCGGGTATCCGGGGAAGACGAAACAGTCGGGCATTCTAACGCCGTTGGGCAGATAGCGCTGCAACAGGTGGGCGGAATTTATCGCCTGTACCGGCCTCTTCGCGGGCAAGCCCGCTCCCACAGAGACAGCGCAAGGCCTGTGGGAGCGGGTTTACCCGCGAATGGGCCAGTGCAAGCCACCCTGTAACTCAGGTTATCCCCCATTACAGACCAAGGGGTGAAATCCTCCCCCCCGGATGCAGTACAATCGCCCCTTTTATTTGGCAACGAGTCGACCCGCCAATGATCGAACCCAAGCGCGTCCTGCGCGCCCTAGCCGAACACTGGGCCTTGATCGAGCCGCTGTGCGAGCGCTTCGACCAGGGCACCCTGAGCCTGGTCGAGCTGCGCCAGCAGCTGGCCCGCCAGCAGGTGGAAAGCACCCCGCAGGACATCACCCAGCTGCTCGACGTATGGATCCGCCTGGACATCCTGGTCCCAGTGGCCAAGAGCCCGAACCGCTTCGAGCTCAACGCGCAGATCCACGACTTCCTCGCCTATCTGCGCCGCGAGCACCGCCTGGGCCTGTGCCTGGAGATCGAGGCCTACCTGCGCCACCTGGAACGCCTGGCCGGGCATATCCAGGATGCCTTCGACAACCGCGACAGCGACGACCTGGCGCGCCAGTTGCGCCTGCTCGACATGCGCGTGCGCGACGTGCTGAAAAAACTCGACAACGACGAGCAGGCCCTGCAGGCCGTGGCCGAGCGGGCCAAGACCAGCAACCGGCAGATCCCCTTGCGCCAGCGTTACGCCGAGGTCCTGGCGACCTGGGACGAATATGTCGAGCCGATGATCCAGCTGGTCAACGCCGACGGCGCCTTCGAACAGGGCGTGCGCAAGGTCGAGACCGTGCTGCTGCGCCTGCTGGGCGAGCAGGCGCGCCTGGGCCACCTGGTCGACGACGACATGCTGCTGCGTACCCACGCGCGCATCCTCGAAATGCAGACCAGCGCCCAGCTGACCCTGCGCCACGCCCGCGAGCTGCTGTTGCCGCTGCGCGAGGAGGCCCGCCGGCACAACGCCGTGACCCGTGGCGCGGCGCTGGCCCTGTCGGTGATCCGCAAGAAAGGCATCGACGCCGTGCCGCAAGCGGCCATGCCGATGTTCACTCGCCCGCAGAGCACCTTCCTCGGCAGCGCCAGCCAGGTCGAGGCCTACGTCTATGCCCTGGCCCGCTTCGAGCCCAAGCCGGCGCGCTTCCCCAAGGCGCACAAGACCCACAAGGGCCCGATCCCGCGCGCGCCGCGCACGGTCAAGGAAGTGCTCGAGCGCTGCGAAGACGCCCTGCCGCTGCCAGACCTGATGGTCTGGCTGCTGGAGCAGGAGCCCGAAGGCGCCACCGACGAGCTGCTGTACTGGTTCTCGCGCCTGTCGCGGGAAAAGCGCTTCAGCCGCCAGCGCCTCGACCGCCAGGAATACACCACCCGCGAACACCTGGTCAGCCTGCGCTCCTTCGCCCTGACGTCCAGCCGCGCAAACCAGCCGGCCACCACGACCGAATCCACCGCGAGCACCACCCATGCATCTTGATCTTTCCGAACTGTCCCAGCTCGCGCCGATCTTCCGCGAGCTGTTCAAGGGTTTCCACGTCAGCCGCCGCGACCCGGAGCTGTACGCCCAGCTGTCGAACTTCCAGGACCAGTACCGCACCCTGTTCAAGGCCCTGGGCTTCGAGCTGGTGTGCGACACCCGCGGCTTCTACTACTTCGTCCCCGAGCAGGCCGCCGCGCAGGTGAACAAGACCGCCCAGCGCCTGTCGCTGTTCACCTTCATCCTGGTCGAGCACCTCGCCGACCAGGGCCGCGACCCGATGGTGGTGCTCGACGGCGGCAGCATCGGCCGCGACGAGCTGCCGTCGCTGCTGGACAAATACCGCGACCTGTTCCTGCAGGCCGAAGTGCAGACCGTCGAGGAGCTGGAAGAAAAGATCCTGCGGCGCATGACCCAGCTCGGCTTCGCCCACGAGGAAGGCGGCATCTACCGCTTCCTGCCCCCCATGCACCGTTTCCTCGATGTGTGCCTGTCGGTGCAGCAGGACCGCGACCTGGCCGCCACCCTGCACAGCGACCTGCCGCTGCCGGTGCCGGTGCTGGTCGAGGAAGAAACCCCCGAACAACTCAACCGCACCGACGACCCGCTCGACCTGTCGCCCTTCGATGGCGAAGAGAGCGAGGAAGACGCCCTGGCCCGGGCGATCCGCGAAGAGCAACAGGAGATTGACGCATGAGCCAGGAACGCTACGGCATTCGCCGCTTCGCGCTGCTCAACACCGCCGGCTACAGCCTCGGCCTGTTCCCCCTGGAACACCCGCTGTCGGTCTATGGCGCCAACAACCTGGGTAAATCGGCGTCGATCAACGCCCTGCAGTTCCCGATCCTGGCGCGCATGTCCGACATGAGCTTCGGCAAGTACAGCCTGGAACAGTCGCGGCGCTTCTACTTCGCCAGCGACACCAGCTACATCCTCTGCGAACTGAACCTGCCCCACGGCCCGCACGTGATCGGCGTGGTCGGCCGCGGCCCGGGTGGCGGCTTCGGCCACCAGTTCTTCGCCTACCAGGGCGAGCTGGACCTGGCCCACTACCAGAAAGACGACACCTGCCTGCGCCAAAAGGAACTGTTCACCAACCTCGAGCGCCATGGCCTGAAGGCCTACGAGCTCAAGCCGGACGAACTGCGCCGGCTGCTGGTCGGCGGCCACACCTCGGTGCCGCTGGACCTGACCCTGATCCCGCTGCGCTCGACCAGCGAGCAGAGCCTGAAGACCTTCCGCGCGCTGTTCATCAACCTGCTGCACATGCGCGAGATCACCGCCGCCAAGCTCAAGCAGCTGTTCCTCGACGCTTTCGAGCACAGCCTGCGCTCGGGCAGCGTCGACTACATCGCCGCCTGCGAAGAGGCCTTCCGCGACGTGCGGCGCATGGAGGGCGACTACAACGCCCTGGTGGCAGCCGGCCCACTGGTCGAGGCCCTGGCCGGCGGCGTGGCCCAGCGCGACATCCTGCGCGGCAAGCTGCACCGCATCTCGCCGCTGCTCGACAACCTGCTGGGCACCTGGCAGGAGTACGCCATGGCGCGCAAGGAAGAGCTGACCATCCAGGCCGAGCACTACCGTGGCGAGCAGGACCGCCTGCAGAACGACCAGCGCGGCGGCACCCAGGAGCTGATGCGCCTGGAGCGTGAAATCACCGGCATCCAGCGCTGGCTGGGCGAGCTGTCGGTGCTCAAGCACCGCTTCGCCCTGGTCGACGACGTCAAGGTCCTGGAGCAGCAACTGCTGGCGGCCAAGGACGCCCACGACGAACTGGCCGGCGCCCTGGCCCAGTCGCGGCAGTTCTCCGCCGAGGACCTCGACGAGCGCGTGCGCGACCTCGAGAAACGCGTCAAGGCGGTCAAGCAGCAGCTCGACCACGCCGACAACAACAGCTATGCGCGCCTGCGCGAAGAGTTCTCGCAACAGGACGTCGACCGCCTCATGCGCCTGTTCAACGGCGCGCTGTTCAGCCTGCCGCTGGGTGATCGCGGCATCGAGCTGGACGACAGCGACGTCTGGGTGAAAACCCTCGAAGGCGTGCTCGATCGCTTCAAGGGCGAGCGCTTCGAAGTGCCTGGCCTGTCCATCGACATCTCGCACATCGACCCACCCGCGCTGCAGGCCCTGGCCGACCGCGCCGCCCTGCGCGACCAGAAAGAACGCCTGGAAAAAGAGCTCAAGCAGCTCAAGACCCAGCAGGCCGTGGCCCTCGACCGCGCCGCCAGCAAGGCGCAGACCGAAGCCCTGTACCAGCAGGTGCTGGATGCGCAAAAAGCGCTGGAAGACTACCGCCGCACCGAAACCCTCAGCGCCGAAGAGCCGGAGAAGCTGGAGCAACTGAGCCAGCTGGAAGCCGCCCAGGACGAGCTCAAGCGCTCCAGCGACGCCTTCACCGAGCGCGTCCAGCAGCTGTCGGCCAAGCTGCAACTGGTAGGCCGGCAGATCGCCGACCTGGAAGCCAAGCAACGCACCCTGGAAGACGCCCTGCGCCGTCGCCAGCTGCTACCGGCCGACCTGCCCTTCGGCACGCCGTTCATGGAAGCCATCGACGACTCCATGGACAACCTGCTGCCGCTGCTCAACGACTACCAGGACAGCTGGCAGGCGCTGCAGCGCGTGGACAACCAGATCGAAGCGCTGTACGCCCAGGTGCGCCTGAAAGGCGTGGCCAAGTTCGACAGCGAAGACGACATGGAGCGCCGCCTGCAGCTGCTGATCAACGCCTACTCGCACCGCACCGAGGAAGCGCTGACCCTGGCCAAGGCCCGCCGCGCGGCGGTCACCGATATCGCCCGGACCCTGCGTAACATCCGCAGCGACTACGACAGCCTCGAACACCAGTTGGCGCTGTTCAACCGCGAGATCAACAAGCGCCAGGTCTCGAACCTGGAGAGCTTCCGCGTGGTGCTGGCGCCGAACAAGGAAGCGCTCAAGCACATCGACCAGATCATCCACAGCGCCGGCCAGTACGAGGAAGGCGAGACCCTGTCGGTGTTCGACCTCACGCAAAGCGCCGAGCAGGATCACAAGAACGAAGAGGCCAAGGAGTACCTGGCGCGGCTGGTGGCGGCCAACCACAACCAGCTGGGCTTGAAGGACCTGTTCGAACTGGCCTTCGAGATCACCAAGATCAACGGCCAGCCGGTGATCCACGCCGACATCGACGGCGCGGCGTCCAACGGCACCACCATGACCATCAAGGCGCTGACCAACATGTACCTGTTGCTGCACCTGATGGACCGCGACCTGGCTGGGCGCATTCGCCTGCCGTACTACCTCGACGAGGCGGCTGACATCGACGAACGCAACCAGGCGGCGTTGCTGGAGACCAGCCAGCAGCTGGGCTTCGTGCCGATTCTGGCGAGCGTGAAGCCGCAGGTGTCGGCACGGGTGGCGATCGACCTGGAAGGCGGCAGCGGGCCGAATGGCATCTACATCGACGAGGCGGACTGGAAGTACATCAGCCGCCTGGACGAGGTAAAGGCCATCGTGCGCGAGGATGAGGCCGAGGAGCTGGCCTGATTCGATGTATTGGGGCCGCTTTGCGGCCCTTTCGCGGCACAAGGCCGCTCCTACAGGGATATGCGTACCCCTTGCAGGAGCGGCCTTGTGCCGCGAAAGTAGGCCAAAGGCCTCCCAAAATTCAGAAAGTTATTGCTGCGCCCAAGGCACAATCGGAATCGCCGTCACCGCATTCTGCGGGCTACCTTCGATCAACCGATCGCTATACACCAGGTACACCAGGGTATTGCGCTTCTTGTCGAGAAAACGCACTACCTGCATGGTCTTGAACACCAGCGAGGTGCGCTCCTTGAACACTTCCTCGCCATCCTTCAAGTCACCCTTGAAGTGGATCGGCCCGACCTGGCGACAGGCGATCGACGCCTCGGCACGGTCCTCGGCCAACCCCAACCCACCCTTGATACCGCCGGTCTTGGCCCGCGACAGGTAGCAGGTCACGCCATCCACCTTCGGGTCGTCGAATGCCTCGACCACAATGCGGTCATTCGGCCCGACAAACTTGAACACGGTGGACACCTGGCCGATCTCCTCGGCCCCGGCCAGCATCGGCAGCAACAGCGCCGCCACGGCAAACATCCTCTTCAACACGGTGCTCTCCCTCAGACCAGGACCAGGTTGTCGCGATGCACCAACTCGGGCTCCGCGCTGTAGCCCAGCAGCTGCTCGATGGCATCGGACGGCTGGCCGATGATCTTCTGCGCCTCCAGGGCGCTGTAGTTGGCCAGGCCCCGGGCGACTTCCAGGCCGTCGGGGCCGACACAGACCACCATCTCGCCACGGCGGAAGCTGCCCTGCACGGTCTTCACGCCGACCGGCAGCAGGCTCTTGTTCGACTCGCGCAGCGCCTTCACCGCGCCGTCGTCGAGCACCAGGGTGCCGCGGGTCTGCAGGTGGCCAGCCAGCCACTGCTTGCGCGCGGCAAGCATGCCGCGCTCGGGCGACAGCAAGGTGCCCAGGCGCTCGCCGGCCTTCAGGCGATCCAGCACACGCTCGATACGCCCGCCGATGATGATGGTGTGGGCGCCGGAACGGGCAGCCAGGCGCGCGGCGCGCAGCTTGGTCTGCATGCCGCCGCGGCCAAGGGCGCCACCGGTGCCGCCAGCCACCGCGTCCAGCGCCGGATCGTCGGCACGGGCCTCGTAGATGAGCTGGGCTTCGGGGTTGTTGCGCGGGTCGGCATCGAACATGCCGTCGCGGTCGGTGAGGATCACCAACAGGTCGGCCTCCACCAGGTTGGCCACCAGCGCCGCCAGGGTGTCGTTGTCGCCGAAGCGGATCTCGTCGGTGACCACGGTGTCGTTCTCGTTGATCACCGGCACCACGCCCAGGTCGACCAGGGTGCGCAAGGTACTACGGGCGTTGAGGTAACGCTTGCGGTCGGACAGGTCGTCATGGGTCAGGAGGATCTGCGCGGTGTGCTTGCCGTGCTCGCCGAAGCTCGACTCCCAGGCCTGCACCAGGCGCATCTGGCCGATCGATGCCGCGGCCTGCAGCTCGTTCATCGCACTCGGTCGCGAGGTCCAGCCCAGCTGGCTCATGCCCGCCGCCACGGCCCCGGAGGAGACCAGCACCAGTTCCACGCCCGCTTCACGCAGGGCCACCATCTGCTCGACCCAGACCGCCATGGCGCCCCGGTCGAGGCCCTTGCCGTCGGCGGTCAGCAGCGCGCTGCCGATCTTCACGACCCAGCGCTTGGCGCCAGTCACCTTGCTTCGCATCTTCTCTTCCAACCTATGTCGAATCTGTAGATACCTTGGATACAAAAACGCCGCTCCAGAGAGCGGCGTTTAGTGTATAGCAACCGATCAGTCGCGCACGTAAATGATTTCCGGGCCGTCTTCGTCGTCCTCGAAATCATCCCAGTCGTCATCGTCGCCGATGTCGTGCACGCTCTTGACGCCGGTACGGCGCAGGGTACGGGCGTCGTCCAGGGCCTGCAGCTGGGCGCGGGCCTCGTCTTCGATGCGCTGGTCGAGCTCGGCCAGTTCCTCGGCGTAGGCCGGGTCGTTGGCCAGGCGGTCGGCGCGGTCTTCGAGGTAGCGCATCAGGTCGTGGCTGAGCTTTTCGGTGCCCTGCTTGGCGATGGCCGAGATCACGTAGACCGGGCCGTCCCAGTTCAGGCGCTCGACCACTTCCTTGACGCGCTCGTCGCGCTCGTCGTCCATGATCATGTCGGCCTTGTTCAGCACCAGCCAGCGCTCACGGTCGACCAGCGCCGGGCTGAACTGCGCCAGCTCGTTGATGATGATCTCGGCGGCGTCGGCCGGGCTGCTGCCATCCAGCGGCGCCAGGTCGACCAGGTGCAGCAGCACGCGGGTACGGGCCAGGTGCTTGAGGAAGCGGATACCCAGGCCAGCGCCTTCGGAAGCGCCTTCGATCAGGCCGGGGATGTCGGCGATGACGAAGCTCTTCCAGCGGTCGACGCTGACCACGCCCAGGTTCGGCACCAGGGTGGTGAACGGGTAGTCGGCGACTTTCGGCTTGGCGGCCGAGACCGAGCGGATGAAGGTGCTCTTGCCGGCGTTCGGCAGGCCCAGCAGGCCAACGTCGGCCAGCACTTTCATTTCCATTTTCAGGTCGCGCTGGTCACCCGGCTTGCCTGGGGTGGTCTGGCGCGGCGCACGGTTGGTGCTGGACTTGAAGCGGGTGTTGCCCAGGCCGTGCCAGCCGCCCTGGGCGACCATCAGCTTCTGCCCGGGGGTGATCAGGTCGCCGATGACTTCCTGGGTCGAGGCGTCGATCACGGTGGTGCCGACCGGCACGCGCAGGAACAGGTCCTCGCCCTTCTTGCCAGTGCAGTCGGTGCTGCCGCCATTCTGGCCGCGCTGGGCCTCGTGGTGACGGGTGTAGCGGTAGTCGACGAGGGTGTTGAGGTTCTCGTCGGCCACCATGTACACCGAGCCGCCATCGCCGCCGTCGCCACCGTTGGGGCCACCGTTCTCGATGAATTTCTCGCGGCGGAAGCTCATGCAACCGTTGCCGCCATCACCGGCTTTTACCCGGATCGATACTTCGTCTACAAACTTCATTCAAAACCGCCTCTCGTCGGACGACGAGTCGAAAACCAGAAAACCTTGAGGCTCTTGCAAAAATGAGCGCGGCGGCCCCGTACCATCAGAAACCAACGCCGGCAGCCCAGACAAACAGCTTTGCAAGAGGCTCATCACAAACGAAAAAGCCCCGTCGCATGACGGGGCTTCTGGAGCGACGTCGCGATTAAGCGGCGACGATGCTCACGTAACGGCGCATGAACTCGCCTTTCTTCTCGAACTTGATCACGCCTTCGATCTTGGCGAACAAGGTGTGATCCTTGCCCATGCCAACGCCGTAGCCAGCGTGGAATTCGGTACCGCGCTGACGGACGATGATGTTGCCCGGCTTGATAACCTGGCCGCCATACATCTTCACGCCAAGGCGTTTCGATTCTGAGTCGCGACCGTTACGAGTACTACCACCAGCCTTCTTGTGAGCCATGGTTCAATTCTCCTAATAAATTCAGGGGACCGAGGCTTAAGCCTGGATACCGGTGATTTTGATCTCGGTGAACCACTGGCGGTGGCCCATGCGCTTCATGTGGTGCTTACGACGACGGAACTTGATGATACGAACCTTGTCGTGGCGGCCTTGCGAAACGACTTCGGCGACAACCTTGGCGCCGGCGACGACTGGAGCGCCGATGGTGACTTCTTCACCGTTGGCAACCAGCAGAACGCGATCGAAGGTCACGGATTCGCCAGTGGCGACTTCCAGCTTTTCGATCTTGAGGAATTCACCTTCAGCGACTTTGTACTGCTTGCCGCCGGTAACGATTACTGCGTAAGACATTTTGAATCTCCGATAATCCTGCTCACCCAGCGCTTTATATGATGAGTATTGGCTGGCATGGCTGCACAAGGCTGGAACGGCCCGGTGCAATTGCGTAAGGCAGGTGCTGCCCAGGAAAGTTAGGGTGCGCGATTGTACGCAACCCTAGAAATGCTTGCAAGTGCCGGCCCCGGGCCACGGCCCACGCGCCTTGACACACCGGTACCTGCGACCTAGCATGCCGCGCAACCTCAATGGAGCAGCCGATGCAACCCCAATCTTTCTACCGCGCGGTAGCTGACGATTTCAGCGCCGTCGACGAGATCATCAAGAAGCAGCTGACCTCGCGCGTGCCGCTGGTATCGAAGATCGGCGACTATATCACGTCCGCCGGCGGCAAACGCCTGCGCCCGCTGCTGGTGCTGCTGTGCGGCAAGGCCCTGGGTCGCGAAGGCGACGACCTGCGCCTGCTGGCGGCGACCATCGAATTCCTGCACACCGCCACCTTGCTGCATGACGACGTGGTCGACATGTCCGGCATGCGCCGTGGCCGCTCCACCGCCAACGCCCTGTGGGGCAACGCGCCGAGCGTGCTGGTGGGCGACTTCCTCTACTCGCGCTCGTTCGAGATGATGGTCGAGCTGGGCTCGATGCCGGTCATGCAGATTCTCTCCAAGGCCACCCGGGTGATCGCTGAGGGCGAGGTGCTGCAGCTGTCGCGGGTGCGTGACGCCAGCACTACCGAAGAGGTGTACATGGACGTCATCCGCGGCAAGACCGCGATGCTGTTCGAAGCCTCGACCCACAGCGCTGCCGCGCTCGCCCAGGCCAGCGACGAACAACGCGAGGCCCTGCGCACCTTCGGTGACCACCTGGGCGTGGCCTTCCAGCTGGTCGACGACCTGCTGGACTACAAGGGCGACTCGGAAACCTTGGGCAAGAACGTCGGCGACGACCTGGCCGAAGGCAAGCCGACCCTGCCGCTGATCTACACCATGCGCGAAGGCACCGCGGAGCAGGCCGCACTGGTACGCCAGGCGATCCAGAAGGGTGGCCTGGAAGACCTGGAGCAGATCCGTATCGCCGTCGAGGCGTCCGGCGCCCTGGACTACACCGCGCAGATGGCCCGCGACTACGTCGCTCGCGCCATCGCCTGCCTCGAAGTACTGCCGGCCAGCGAGTACCGGGATGCCCTGGTCGAGCTGAGCGAGTTCGCCGTAGCACGCACGCACTAAACCAATCGCGTCGCCTTCTTCGCGGGTAAACCCGCTCCCACAGGTATCCCATTGCTCCTGAACGGCATGGATTACCTGTGGGAGCGGGCTTGCCCGCGAGTGCTTTTGTACAGGCAAAGCACATTTTCTCGGCAAAACCTTATACAAT
The DNA here is from genome assembly GCF_014268885.2 of Pseudomonas xantholysinigenes. Taxonomy (NCBI): domain Bacteria; kingdom Pseudomonadati; phylum Pseudomonadota; class Gammaproteobacteria; order Pseudomonadales; family Pseudomonadaceae; genus Pseudomonas; species Pseudomonas xantholysinigenes. The sequence continues at coordinate 4,752,012 of NZ_CP077095.1, forward strand.
GTGCGCCTTTACCCGCCTGTACTTGAAAGGAAAAGCCGTGAGCACTCTGCCACCCTGCCCCCAATGCAACTCCGAATACACCTATGAGGATGGCACCCAACTGATCTGCCCCGAATGCGCCCACGAGTGGTCGGCCAACGGCGAAGCCGAAGCCGCCAGCGATGACGTGGTGAAGAAGGATTCGGTCGGCAACATCCTCCAGGACGGCGACACCGTCACCGTGATCAAGGACCTCAAGGTCAAGGGCTCGTCCCTGGTGGTCAAGGTCGGCACCAAGGTCAAGAACATCCGCCTGTGCGATGGCGACCACGACATCGACTGCAAGATCGACGGCATCGGCGCGATGAAGCTGAAGTCGGAGTTTGTACGCAAGGTCTGATGCCCTGCCCTTCGGGGCTGCCCCATGGGCGGCCCTGACAGATCCTGCAACAGGATCGCCTGCACCATTCGGAAGAATTCTTCCAATAGTCCCTTGCTATTTTGATAATAAGAATTATTCTCATTGGAAACGTTATCCAAGGAGAATAGCCATGACCTATCTGATCGACGCCTGGCTCGACCGCCCTCATCCTTACCTGCGCATCCTGCACCGCGAGACCGGTGAGGTCTGTGCCGTGCTCGAGGAAGACGCGCTCGACGAACTGCGCGACCAGGGCGACCTGGACTTGATGGGGTTGAATTCGAGCGAACCGGGGGTGCTCAAGGAGCTGGTGAGGAACCTGTTTCTGTTCTGCTATGCGCGGGCGTTGCGCCCTGGGGGAACAGACTGGAATTGAGGCCGGCATCGCTGGCCTCTTCGCGGGCAAGCCCACTGCCACAGGAACCTCGCTGCAATCGAGCGCAATGAGATACCTGTGGCTGCGAATGGGCCGCTAAGCGGCCCCGGCGGTATTACAGAACGTCGAGCAGCTCGACGTCGAACACCAGCACGCTGTGCGGCGGGATGCTGCCGACGCCCTGGGCGCCATAGGCCAGCTCGCTCGGCACGTACAGACGCCATTTGCTACCGGCGTTCATCAGCTGCAGGGCCTCGGTCCAACCGGCGATCACGCCACCAACCGGGAATTCGGCAGGCTGGCCGCGCTCGTAGGAGCTGTCGAACACGGTGCCGTCGATCAGGGTGCCGTGGTAGTGGGTACGCACGTTGTCTTCGCGGGACGGCTTGGCGCCCTCGCCTGCGGTCAGCACTTCGTACTGCAGGCCCGAGGCCAGGGTGACGATACCTTCGCGCTTGGCGTTGTCGGCGAGGAATTCCTTGCCAGCGGCGGCGGCGGCTTCGGCCTTGGCGGCAGCTTCGGCCTGCATCACTTCACGGATCACCTTGAAGGCGGCCGAGAGGTCTTCTTCGCTGACGCGGCTGTCGGCGCCGTTGAAGGCGTCGGTCAGGCCGGCAACGATGGCGTTCAGGTTGACGCCTGGTGGCGGGTTGTCACGCAGCTGGCCGCCCAGCTGACGGCCGATGCCGTAGCTGACGCGGGATTCGTCGGTGGACAGGTTGAGTTCGGACATTGGCTTGCTCCACATAAGGGCGCACTGCATCCGCGCCCTTGTTGAAAAGGGCGAGCAGCCTAGCACACTGGCGCCGCGTGAAGCAGCTACCAGGCCGAACGCTGGGAAATCGGGACCTTGAGGTCTTCCTCCGGATGCAAGCCCAGGCCGCACATCTCATCCTGCACGGACCAGTGCACCAGGTTCATCGACAACAAGGGGAGCGCTTGCAGGAGCTGGCGCGCATCTTCGACCGAGTGCACGCGCAGGCGCTGGCCGCGGGTATCGGCCAGGGGGTGCGGACGGCCCTTGACCCGGGCCTCGAGCAGGTAATCTCCGCCTTCGATGGCGATCAGGTTGAGTTCGTCGACATGGCCAGCCCTGGCCTCGGTATTGAGCTGATGCAGGTTCATGGGCGCACCTCGCTGCGGGAACCACGCATGAGTGCTCATTTTTTGTACAGAACCTTGGATTAGACAAGGCACCGCTCGTCAGTTGCAGCGCGTCGCCTTGTTCGCGGGTAAACCCGCTCCCACAGGGTTGGCAGAGAACCTGTGGGGGCGGGTTTACCCGCGAATGGCCCTTGCAGGCATCAGTGCTTGGTAATGCGGTCCAGGTACCCCATGACGAACGCCGAGATGACGAAGGTCATGTGGATGATCACGTACCACATCAGGTAGTCGGTGGAGATGTTCTGCGCATCCATGAACACCCGCAGCAGGTGGATCGAGGAGATGGCGACGATCGACGCGGCGACCTTCATCTTCAGCGACGAGGAATCCATCTTGCCCAGCCAGTTGAGCTTTTCCTTGCTCTCGTCGATGTCCAGCTGCGAGACGAAGTTCTCGTAGCCGGAGATCATCACCATCACCAGCAGGCCGCCGACCAGCGACATGTCGATCAGCGACAGGATCACCAGGATCAGGTCGGCTTCGGCGAGGGTGAACACATTGGGCAGGACATGGATGATTTCCTGGAAGAACTTCAGGGCCAATGCCAGCAGGCCCAGCGAGAGGCCGAAATAGATCGGGGCGAGCAGCCAGCGCGAGGCATACATCGCGTTTTCGAGGATACGTTCCATGGACAGGGGAGACTCGTGAAGTGACTGGAAAAGCGAGCGCGAGTATAGCCAGCCACCTGTGACAGCAAAAGCCTGCGGCGGGTTCTGTACGCGAACCACGGCCTTCCTGTAGGAGCGGCCTTGTGCCGCGAAAGGGCCGCGCAGCAGCCCCAGTACTTCAGTGTTGATGCATAAATCGCTGGGGCTGCTTTGCAGCCCTTTCGCGGCACAAGGCCGCTCCTAGAGGAACTGCGCTCAGGTTTCCGGATGGAACTGATAGTCCCCGAGATTGCGGCAGCGTTCGCCGTTGATCCGGCGCAACTGCGCCTGCAGATGCAGGCACCAGATCTGTGGGTCTTCCGCGACCTGGTAGCCATGAAGGGTGAGGCTGTCGACGATGGCGTTCATCACCGACTCGGCCACCATCGGCCCATGGAACGGGCCCTGGGCCTTGATCGCCGAGGGTTGTTCGCCGGCCATGCCGGCAGCGAACAGCAAGGTCCACATGCCATTGTCGCCGGCCAGCGGACGGATGCTGCATTCGATGCGAGTCACCAGGCCCAGGCACTGGCGAGTGAGGCTGAGGTTGCGCATGGCGGCGTCCCCTCCGTAAAGCCTTGTTCAGCCCGAAACCACCAGGCTGTTTCCATCCTGAACCCTGACAACGTCCTTAAGTTCCACTCTAGCCGACCTGCAGCATAAGTTAGAAAACCGGCGCTGAACGGTAGCACCTGGCCGTTAGCGCCGGTTTATTGACTCAAGCCGGCTTGGCCTGGGCCGCCATCTCCTCCAGGCGTTCCTTCTCGGCTTCCTTGATCTCCTCCTCGCTGATCATCTCGGCGATCTCACGCAGGCGCTCTACCACCCGGGCGTTGACGCTGCCTTCGGCGAACTGGCCCTTGTCGTCCAGCGCACCGGCCTCCTCGCCTACCAGCAGGCTCAGGGCTTCGTCGGCCTGGCTGACGGCGTACACATGGAACTGCCCGGCTTCCACCGCCTGCAGCACGCGCTCATCGAGCATCAGCGTGGCGACGTTGGCCCGCGGGATGATCACCCCTTGCTCGCCGGTCAGGCCACGGGCATCGCACAGGCGGAAGAAGCCCTCGATCTTCTCGTTGACCCCACCCACCGCCTGCACTTCACCGAACTGGTTGATCGAGCCGGTGATGGCGAAACACTGCTTGAGCGGCGTGCGCGACAAGGCCGAAATCAGCGTGCAAGCCTCGCCGAGCGAAGCGCTGTCGCCGTCGACATAGCCATAGGACTGCTCCAGGGCGATGCTCGCCGAAATCGCCAGGGGGAATTCCTGGGCATAGCGGCTGCCGAGGTAGCCGGTGAGGATCATCACGCCCTTGGAGTGGATCGGCTGGCCCAGGTTGACCTCGCGCTCGATGTCGACGATGCCGCTGCCGCCGGGGTAGACGGTGGCCGAGATGCGCGCCGGCATGCCGAATGCCGAGTCGCCGACCTCCAGCACGGTCAGGCCGTTGCACTTGCCGATCGCCGCGCCCTCGGTGTCGATCAGGATGATCCCGGCGAGCATGTCGTCGAGCACCCGCTGCGACACCCGCCCGGTACGCGTGGCCTTGGCCTTGAGCGCGCGCTCGATGTGCCCGGCGTCGGTCATCGCCTCGTTGGCCAGCTGGCGAATGAAGTCGGCCTCGCTGACCAGCTGGAACAGGTCGCCGATGCGCGCCGACAGCCGCGACTGGTTCTCGGCCAGGCGCGCGCTATAGGTAGCCAGGCGCGCCACCGCATCGCTGGTCAGTGGCGCCATGCCTTCCTCGTTGGTGCGGGTGCGCAGCAACTGGGCGAACTGCTCCAGGTTCTCATCGACCATCGGCATGTCTTCGTCGAAGTCGACCAGCACCCGGAACATCTCCTGGAAGTCCGAATCATGGTCCTGCAGCGCGTAGTACAGCTGGCGCGAACCGATGATGACCAGCTTGACGCTGAGCGGGATCATCTGCGGCGTCAGGCTGACGGTGGCGACACGGCCCAGTTCGCCCAGCGGCGATTCCATTTTCAGCTTGCGCGACTGCAGGGCGCGCTTGAGGGCATCCCAGACGAAAGGTTCGCCGAGCATCTTCTCGGCTTCCAGGATCAGGAAGCCGCCGTTGGCGCGATGCAGCGCGCCTGGGCGCAGTTGGCGATAGGAGGTGTACAGCGCGCCTTGGTCGGTGCTGTATTCGATACGGCCGAACAGGTTGTCGTAGGTCGGGTGCGGCTCGAACACCACCGGCGCGCCGCCGTTGGCGCAGTGACCGACCACCAGGCTCGGCGCGTACTGCTCCTCGAGCATCTTGCGCGCCACGGCGTCGGTCTTGCTGTCCTCGACCAGTTGCTCGACCACGGTTCGCAGCAGGTTCAGCTGCACCGACTGCAGGTAGGCACAGACCGCGGCGTTTTCCGCGTACTTCTCCGACAGCGGCGCCAGCAGTGGCTGCAGGGCCAGGGTGATGGTCTCTTCGTTGAGCTGGCGCAGCTGGTTGTTCGACTCGCGCTTCCACTGCGGCAGGCTCGACAGCTCCTCGTTGAGACGCTCCTCGAGCTCGGCGATGTCTTCATGGAACTGCTCGCGCACCGCTTCGGGCAACTGGGCGAACTCGGCCTCGTCCAGCGCCTTGCCGTCGGCCATGGGGGTGAAAGCGACGTTGCTGCTGTCGCGGTACAGGGCCACGTCCTTTTCCAGCGAGGCGCGCTCGATCACATCGAGGGCGCGGTCGTAGCGCTGGTTGAAGGCGCGGTCGATGGCGCCTTTCTTCTGCTGGTAGGAGGGGTGCTCGAACACTGCCGGGAAGGTTGCCAGCAGGTTGTCGATCAGGCCGCTCATGTCGCTGATGAAGGCGTGCGCGCTGCCGGCCGGCAGCTCCAGGGCGCGGGGCTCGCGAGAGTCCTCGAAGTTGTTGACGTACAGCCAGTCGGCCGGGGTCTGCTGGCGCTTGCCTTCAGCCTTGAGGTAGCGCTTGACGAACGAGAAACGGCCCGTGCCGGGCTCGCCCATCACGTACACGTTGTAACCGGGGCGCGGCATGGCCACGCCGAACTGCAGGGCCTCGACGGCACGCTCCTGGCCCAGGACACCACGAAACGGCTCCAGATCGTCGGTAGTGGAGAAAGCGAACTGCTCGGGGGAGAAACGCCGGGTCAGGGCTTCGGGCGCGAGACGCAGGCGCGAGGCGACAGGATCGGGCATTGGGTTTCCTTACTTCGGCGGGGCGGATGAAAGGCATTCTGGCGCTGCCAGCGCGTAGCGGCAAGGCTGCGCGAGACTTTATGTCACAGCCCAAGCCTTGCATTCGCGCAAGCAATTTTTCGCAATAAACAACGCAACCTTTGGATCGTGCCTAAACTCCAAGCTGCGCGGGGGGATGCAAATCCTCCTGTCCTGGCAACCGCGTTGCCAGAACCCTGACCATTGGTACGTCACTTGAGAAAGAGAACAACGCTATGAAACGGATTCTTCTGGGTACTCTGTTCGCCGCTGTCTCGATCAACGCCATGGCCGAGTCGCCAGGCGGCCCGAACTGCGGCTGGGGCAACCTGCTGTTCGAGGGCCAGCGCGGCACCCCGGCGCACTTCCTGGCTTCCACCACCAACGGCACCTCCGGCAACGCAACCTTCGGCATGACCTCGGGCACCAACGGCTGCTCGACCAAGGCCGCGCTCACCTATGGCGGCAAATCCTGGTTCGCCATGAACGGCATGATGAACGAGCTCTCCGAAGACATGGCCCAGGGCCAGGGCGAAGCTCTGACCACCTATGCCGTGGTCCTCGGCGTGGCCCCTGAAGACCGCGCGCACTTCGCCGCCGTCACCCACGAGCATTTCCAGCAGATCTTCAGCAGCGCCGACGTGACTGCCGAGACTGTCCACAGCAACACCCTGGCCGTGCTCAAGGCCGACCCGCAACTGGCCAAGTACGCCACCGAGGCTTGAGTCGCACGCCTCCCGCCCCGGTTGCGGGGCGGGTTCGGCGCTTTCTTCCGGCATCATCAGGATGTAGTTGCCCGACATGCTCAAACGCCTTTCGCCCCTGGCGCTCCTGCTCAGCGCCTCGCTCCATGCCGCACCGCAGATCGACCCGGCCCGGGTCCAGCAATTGGCGGCCACGCCCTACTGGATCGCCCTCGGCCACTACGAGACCGCCAAGCTCGGAGGCTGGCGCAGCTATGTCGATGACCCGCGCTTCTTCCTGGCCGCGGACGGCGCCCATCATCCCGACCAGGAACTGCAAGCCACGGTCGCTGCCCTGTACGCCCCGGCCAGCCTGGGCGACAAGCATGCACAATGCGTATTCCCGGCGCGTACCCGCTGGCTGCGCGAGCAACTGGCGCTCACGGACCTGCCGCGCCCGGACTGCCAGGAATTCACCACCTGGTACCAGTCGATCGACCCGCACAGCGCCGCGCTGATATTCCCGGCCGCCTACCTCAACAGCCCATCGTCGATGTTCGGCCACACCCTGCTGCGCATCGACCAGTCCAGCACCCAGCGCAACGACACCACGCTGCTGAGCTACGCGATCAACTTCGGCGCCTACATCGAAGGCAGCGACAACAGCATCCTCTATGCCTGGAAAGGCCTGATGGGCGGCTATCCCGGGCTGTTCGCGATGATGCCCTACCAGGAAAAACTGTCCGAATACCGCAGCCTGGAAAACCGCGACCTGTGGGAGTACCAGCTTGACCTGACCCCGGAAGAGACCGGGCGCATGGTCGAGCACGTGTGGGAACTCAAGCAGATCAAGTTCGACTACTTCTTCTTCGACGAAAACTGCTCCTACCGCCTGTTGGAGCTGCTGCAGGTGGCGCGCCCGAGCCTGGACCTGACCTCGCAGTTTGCGCTGACCGCGATCCCCACCGACACGGTCAAGGCGGTGAAACAGTCCGGCCTGGTCGCCGATGTGCGCTACCGACCGTCCCGCGAACGCGAGCTCCTGGCCCGCGCCGAGCCGCTGGACCATGGGGAAAAACAGCAGGTGCTGGCCATCAGCAGCGATACCGCCTACCTGCAGGACCCAGCCTTCACCGCCCTGCCCCGCGAACGCCAGGCCCTGGTGCAGGACGCCGCCTACCGCCTGGAGCGCTACCGGGCCAACGGCCAGGAACGCGACCCGGCCCAAGCCGGGCGCAGCTATGAACTGCTCAGGGCGATCAACCGCAACCCGCCGCCGCCGTTGCAGATCGAGCGCCCCGGCCTGCCGGAGGACGGCCACCAGTCGCGCACCTGGCAACTGGGCGTGGGCACCCGCGAGGACCGCGCCTACGCCGAGTACGGCCTGCGCATGGCCTACCACGACCTCAATGACAACCTGTATGGATTCCCCCTTGGCGCGCAGATCGAGATCCTTCAGCTCAAGCTGCGCCAGTACGAAGGCAACGACTGGCAGGTGCAGCGCCTGGACCTGGCGACCATTCGCTCGCTGACCCCGCGCAACGCGTTGCTCAAGCCCTGGTCGTGGCAGGTGGCCGGCGGCCTGGAGCGGGTGCCGGGCAAGCACGACGACGAGGTGCTGGTCAGCCATGTCAACGGCGGTGCCGGCGGCACCTGGCAACTGGGCGACGACCTGCTGGGCTTTGCCCTCGGCACGGTGCGGGTCGAGCATCACAACGACTTCGCCGAGTTCATCTCGCCCGCGGCCGGGTTCAATGGCGGGCTGCTGTGGCGCAACCCGCTGGGCAACCTGACGTTGGAGGCCAAGGGCGACTACTTCACCAATGGCGAGGTGCGCCGCAGTGTCAGCCTGAACCAGCAATGGGAGATCAGCCGGGACCTGGGGCTGCGCTTGAGCGCATCGCGGCAGTTCAGTCATCTGGCCACGGCGCAGAACGAGGTGATGCTGGAGCTGAAGTGGTATCAGTATTGAGGCCCGTGGGTCGCGATGCGGCCCTGATTCGCGGGTAAACCCGCTCCCACAGGTATTGTGCATCTCTCAAGCACAGCGCTACCCCTGTGGGAGCGGCTTCAGCCGCGATCACCGGCGCAGCCGGTGCCAGGCACCGCGTCGCCCGGTTTGCCAGCAAGGCCGACTCCTACAACGCGAATTGCCTGCGCAATCCTTCAACAGCGTTTTGACATCGCGCCAACAATTGCCCACCTAGACTTCGCGGTATCACTCCGAGGGTCTTGTGGCTATGTGGCGGTATGGGTTGGGCTTGTGTGTCGCGTTGCTGCTGGGGGGGTGTGAGAGCACCCATGAACAGATGCTCAACCAGGGCTATCCCCCCGCCTACGCCGACGGTTTCCAGGACGGTTGCAGCAGCGGCCGCCAGGCCGCCGGTTTGATGGCCGGCGACTTTCGCAAGGACGTCCCGCGTTACCTGCACAACCGTCAGTACGAAAGTGGCTGGGACGACGGTTTTCGCCAGTGCCACGCCATGCAGTCCAACGAGGACCTGCGCGAATACCGCGAGCGCTACTGGGACGAGCGCGACCGCCAGTGGCAACAGGAAAAAGACCGCGACGCCGCCCGTGCCTACCGGCGCAATTGACGTCGCAAACGGACAACCATTGCAACCCCGTATCTGCCACCATGGTCTCCTGCACAAGGAGACCCCGCCATGAGCCGAGCATTCGTCAACGAAGACCAGGCCGCCGCCCAGGCCGACCAACCGGTGGAGCGACGGGTCAGCGACCAGCCCAACTATGTCACTGCCGCGGGCCTTGTCCAGCTACAGCAACGGCTGGCTGCGCTCAATGCGCTACGCAGCGAGTTGCAGAGCCAAGGTGAGCGCGCCGACCAGCAACGGCTGGCCGATACCGAACGCGATCTGCGCTACTTCAGCGCCCGGGTGCAGAGCGCGCAGTTGGTGCCTGCGGCCAGCTCCACGGAGAACGTGCAGATTGGCAGCCAGGTGCGGTTTGTCGATGAGGATGGCCGGGAGCATCAGGTGCAACTGGTGGGCGAGGACCAGGCCGACGCGCTGCAGGGTTTGATCAACTGGGGCTCGCCACTGGGGCGAGCGCTGCTGGGCGCCGGGCCTGGGGATGAAGTGCTGTGGCGAAGGCCGGCAGGGGATCAGATGATCGAGGTGATCGCAATCGAGGGTGAGCAGCAAGAAGTGGCTGCCCCCTTCGCGGGTAAACCCGCTCCCACAGGAGAGCGGTGATCCCTGTGGGAGCGGGTTTACCCGCGAAGAGGCAGGACCGGATGTTTAGACCACGCCCTGGGCCAGCATGGCATCGGCAACCTTGACGAAACCGGCAATATTGGCGCCCTTGACGTAATTGATACGGCCATCGGCCTCTTCGCCGTAATGCACACAGGCATGGTGAATCGACTGCATGATGTTGTGCAGCTTGCTGTCCACCTCGCCGGCGGTCCACAGCAGACGCATGGCGTTCTGCGACATCTCCAGCCCCGAAACCGCCACGCCACCGGCGTTGGACGCCTTGCCCGGCGCATAGAGAATGCCGGCCTCGATGAAGATATCCACAGCCTCCAGGGTGGTCGGCATGTTGGCGCCTTCGGCGACGCAGATGCAGCCGTTACGCAGCAAGGTCCGGGCATCCTCGGCATTCAATTCGTTCTGGGTGGCGCACGGCAGGGCGATGTCGCAAGGCAGCGACCACGGCGTCTGGCCCTGGCGGAACTCCAGGCCGAATTGCCCGGCCAGCTCGCTGATGCGGCCACGCTTGACGTTCTTCAATGCCATCAACGCTTCCCACTGGGTATCGTTGAGGCCAGCCTCACAGAACAGGGTGCCTTCGGAGTCGGACAGCGAAATCACCTTGCCGCCCAGGTCCATGACCTTGCGCGCGGCGTACTGGGCGACGTTGCCGGAGCCCGAGATGGCCACGCGACGGCCGTCGATACGCTGGTCCTGGCGCTTGAGCATCTCTTCGGCGAAATACACGCAACCGTAGCCGGTGGCCTCCGGGCGAATCAGGCTGCCGCCATAGGTCATGCCCTTGCCGGTCAGCACCGAGGTGAACTGGTTGGCCAGGCGCTTGTACTGGCCAAACAGGAAGCCAATCTCGCGGGCACCGACGCCGATGTCACCGGCCGGCACATCGAGGTCGGCGCCGATGTGGCGGTACAGCTCGCTCATGAACGCCTGGCAGAAACGCATCACCTCGGCGTCGCTCTTGCCCTTCGGGTCGAAGTCCGAGCCGCCCTTGCCGCCGCCCATGGGCAGCGAGGTCAGGGAGTTCTTGAACACCTGCTCGAAGGCCAGGAACTTGAGCACGCCCAGGTTCACCGACGGATGGAAACGCAGGCCGCCCTTGTATGGGCCGATGGCGCTGCTCATCTGGATGCGGTAGCCGCGGTTGACCTGGACCTTGCCCTGGTCATCGACCCACGACACGCGGAACAGCACCGCGCGCTCGGGTTCGACCATACGTTCGAGGATACCGGCTTGGAGGTAGTGAGGGTTTTGTTCGAGGAACGGCCACAGACTGCGCAGCACTTCTTCCACGGCCTGGTGGAATTCGGGCTGGGCCGGGTCGCGCTGTTGCAGGCGGGCCAGGAAGGCGTCGACAGATTCGATCATGGTAGACATCTCACCAAGAGGGGATTGTTTTTGGTTTTTTCAGGAATGTACCAAGAACCAATCGCACTGGAACAGGGCGAAATGTCGTTTTTATGAAATTAATTGGTGCGTTTTCTATAACTGTATACAAAATACGAATCATGCCGCCTGCTTCGCGGGCAAGCCCGCTCCCACAGGGATTCCAGTGATTTTCCAGTCTGTGAAGAGCCTGTGGGAGCGGGCTTACCCGCGAAAAAGCCACCACTCATTTATGCCCAGGCACAAAAATGGGGCCCCTGAGGGCCCCATCCTTGTGCAACCAAAACCAGCTTACTGGGCCAGCTTCTTGTGACGCACACGGTGCGGCTGGGCAGCGGCATCGCCCAGGCGCTTCTTGCGGTCGGCTTCGTACTCGGTGTAGTTGCCCTCGAAGAACACCACGCTCGAGTCGTCTTCGTACGCCAGGATGTGAGTGGCCACGCGGTCCAGGAACCAACGGTCGTGGGAAATCACGATGGCGGCGCCCGGGAAGTCCAGCAAGGCCTCTTCCAGGGAACGCAGGGTTTCGACGTCGAGGTCGTTGGACGGTTCGTCGAGCAGCAGGACGTTGCCGCCCTCTTTCAGGGTCAGGGCCAGGTGCAGACGACCACGCTCACCGCCGGAGAGGTCCTTGACGAACTTCTGCTGGTCGCCGCCCTTGAAGTTGAAGCGGCCGACGTAGGTGCGCGATGGGATCTCGTAGCTGCCGATGCGGATCTGGTCGGAACCGTCGGAGATCTGCTGGAACACGGTCTTGCTGCCGTCCAGGTCCTCGCGGCTCTGGTCGACGCAGGCCAGCTGCACGGTTTCGCCGATCTCAATGCTGCCCGAGTCCGGTTGCTCCTTGCCCATCAGCATGCGGAACAGGGTCGACTTACCGGCGCCGTTGCCGCCGATCACGCCGACGATGGCGCCTTTGGGCATGGCGAACGACAGGTTGTCGATCAGCACGCGGTCGCCGTAGCCCTTGGTGACGTTCTTGAACTCGATGACCTTGTCGCCCAGGCGCGGACCGGCCGGGATGTAGATCTCGTTGGTCTCGCTGCGCTTCTGGAACTCCTGCGACTGCATCTCTTCGAAACGCTGCAGACGGGCCTTGGATTTGGACTGGCGGGCTTTCGCGCCTTTGCGCACCCACTCCAGTTCCTCTTTCATGGCCTTCTCGTGGGCGCTCTGCTGCTTGGATTCCTGGGCCAGACGCTCCGACTTGGCTTCCAGCCAGCCCGAGTAGTTGCCTTCGTACGGAATGCCCGCGCCGCGGTCCAGTTCGAGGATCCAGCCGGCAACGTTGTCGAGGAAGTAACGGTCGTGGGTGATCGCCACCACGGTGCCCGGGAAGTCGTGGAGGAAGCGCTCCAGCCAGGCCACCGAGTCGGCGTCCAGGTGGTTGGTCGGTTCGTCCAGCAGCAGCATGTCGGGGGCCGACAGCAGCAGGCGGCACAGCGCCACACGGCGCTTCTCGCCACCGGACAGGTGCTCGATCTTCGCGTCCCAGGCCGGCAGGCGCAGGGCGTCGGCGGCGACGTCCAGCTGGCGCTCCAGGTTGTGACCGTCGGCAGCCTGCAGGATGGCCTCGAGCTTGGCCTGCTCGGCGGCCAGCTTGTCGAAGTCGGCGTCCGGGTCGGCGTAGGCGGCGTAGACCTCGTCCAGGCGGGCCTGGGCGTCCTTGATCACGCTGACCGCTTCCTCGACCACTTCACGCACGGTCTTGGTTGGGTCCAGCTGCGGCTCCTGGGGCAGGTAGCCGACATTGATGTCGGGCATCGGACGGGCTTCGCCGTCGAATTCCTTGTCGACGCCCGCCATGATCCGCAGCAGGGTCGATTTACCCGCGCCGTTCAGGCCCAGCACGCCGATCTTGGCGCCGGGGAAGAACGACAGGGAAATATTCTTGAGAATTTCCCGCTTCGGCGGCACGACCTTGCTCAGCCGATGCATGGTGTAGACGTATTGAGCCAAAACCAAGCCCTCTAAATTAGATAGGTAAAGACACGCGCCCCGGCATGGGCCAGGGGGATGTAGTTACGGGGTGTCGTTGAACAAAGTGGGCCATTCTACGCCAACCTGCGTTGTTGCACAGGGTGGCCGAGCGAGTGAGGCGCCTTGGCGCGTCCACCTGTCGCGGTCCCTTCGCGGGCAAGCCCGCTCCCACAGGGTCTGCGAACAGAACACTACCTGTGGGGGCGGGCTTGCCCGCTAAGGGCCCGACAACGGCCTTGCAGGAATCAGACGTGCGCTTGCTTGGCCTTGCCACGCGGCAGGCGGCAACGGTCAGATTGCTCGGCCAGGCGCGCGGCCCAGGCGGCCTTGACGCTGAAGCCGGCGCTGCGGGCGGGCTTGCCGGCCGGCTTGCTGACGGCCTTGGCAGGCGCGGTGGCAGGCTTGGCGGCGGGTTGCGCGGCAACCTGGGCAACCGGCGCGGCGGCGGCCTTGGCCGACTTGCGCAGCTCGGCCAGCGACGGCGCCTTGTTGGCGCTGGCGGCCGCGTCCGGCTTGGCCAGCGAACGCTGGCAGGTCTTGCAGGATACGTCCTCGGCCACGGCAGTGCTGACCAGGGTCTGACTGCTGCGCCCACAGGCGGAATCGAGGCCATTGGTGGAATAGTGGGTAACCAAAACCGTACATCTCCGTTGCGTTGACTATTGAAGCGGGCGGCATTCTCGCACAGCTGACAGGGACTTGCCGAACCGGCATGACCGGCTGCAGGTCGGCCAACGGACACGCGGACTGGCACTTTGCCATGTTTGAAGGCATGCTAGTCGGCTGGCATGTGCCACCTTATAGTGCGCCGGACCACGGCACGCCCCGTGCATGTGCCACGACCTTAGCCCCCTGCCATCGCCAGCCCTATCGCAGGACCAACGCTTGACCAATCTCACGCAATCGCCCCTTTCGCGTCCTGCCGCAACCTCGGCCGGCAGCCACCTGCGTGGCTCGCTCAAGGGGGCGTTGGCCCTGCTCGCCCTGGTTTTGCTGGGGTTGCTGCTGTGGCAACTGTTCGCGCAGTTCCGCCATACCCAGGCCGACCTGCGCGAACAGAGCCTGGCGACCAGCGCCGAACTGGCGGATCACCTGAACCTGAACATGGCGCTCAAGTCGCAACAGGCGCTGAACCTGGTCCAGCCATACGTCAAACCTCCGACGCCTGCCGCCCTGCCGTCGCTGCTCGCCACGCTACAGGCGCGCCTGCCGGCCCTGCGCGCCATGGCCTGGCTGGATGCCGACGGCGAGGTGCGCAACGACTCCCAGACCGGCACGCCGGACCGTCAGCAGATTGACGAGCTCTTGCAACTGAACCAGGGCCGCGCCTACTTCTACAGCAACGCGCCCGACAACCAGCAGGTCTACCTGCTGCTGCGCCAACCGGCCGAACAGGACCGCGGCTACTGGCTGCTGCGCCTGGCACCGGAGTACTACCGGGAACTGACCGTGCACCTGGACAGCCCGACTCATCCGCTGTGGCTGCTGGAAAACAGCCGCAGTGACCAGGTGATCGAACGCCATGGCCACAAGCACACCAGCGGCGAGCCGCTGCAAAGCGTGATGCTGGCGTTCCTCGACAACAGCACCTGGCAATTGCGCGGCCTGTTCGATGCGGGCCAGGCCCGCGACCGTTTGCTGCCGGCCTTGATCGGCAAGTGCGTGCTGGTGCTGTTCTGCGCCCTGCTGCCAGTGCTGGCGCTGATCAACATGCGCCGGCGCCAGCGCGCCCTGCAGGAAGACCGCCGACGCTACCAGGAAATCTTCGAAGGCACCGGCGTCGCCCTGTGCGTGCTCGACCTCTCCAGCCTGCCCGGGCAGCTCGACCGCTACCACCTGCGCAATCGCGCCGCGCTCAAGCAGAGCCTGGCGCTGGACGGCAACCTGCGCCGCACCTTGCTGCAAGAGCTGAAGATCACCGAGATCAACCAGGTGGCGCGCCAGTTGCTCAACGTCGAGTGCCACGAAGGCGCCTGGCAACGCCTGATCGACGGCAGCGGCGATGGCCGCGACAGCGTCGGCATGCAATTGATCGACGCGCTGATCGAACAGCGCCAGCAGCTCGAACTGGAAGTGCGCCTGCCAGCACCGCTGGGCGGCGAGCTGCACCTGTGGCTGATGGTGCGCCTGCCGCAGCAGCGCCGCGATTTCCAGGCGGTGATCCTGAGCATCAGCGACATCACCAGCCGCAAGCAGGTGGAGCTGTCGCTGCTCGAGCGCGAGGGCTTCTGGTCCGACGTGGTGCGGACCGTGCCCGACCAGCTCTACGTGCAGGACGTGAACAGCCAGCGGATGATCTTCAGTAACCGCCACCTGGGCCAGACCCTCGGCTACGACCGCGCCGAACTGGCCCAGATGGGCGAGCGCTTCTGGGAAATGCTCCTGCACCCCGACGATGCCGAGCACTACCGCGCCCTGCGCCAGCAGCAGCGCGAGACCAGCTACGGCGCATCGCTGCACTGTCAACTGCGCTTCCGCCACCGTGATGGCGGCTGGCGCTGCTACGAGATCCGCGAGCAGGTGCTGAGCCGCGGCGCCGACGACCAGGTCAGCCGCATCATCGGCGTGGGCAAGGACGTCACCGTGCAGATCGAGGCCAGCCAATCGCTGCGCGACAGCGAACAGCGTTACCGCATGCTCGCCGAAAGCATCAGCGACGTGATCTTCTCCACCGACAGCCAGCTGCAGCTCAACTATGTCAGCCCCTCGGTACATGCCGTGCTGGGCTACCAGGCCGACTGGATCTTCGCCAACGGCTGGCAGTCGATCATTGCCAACCCCGGCCAGCTGACCGGCGTCTACAGCCTGCTCGAACGGGTCAGCAAGGCCCTGGGCGACCCTGCCCAGCTGGCCCAGTTGCGCGATACCCTGCCCACCCAGCTGTTCCTGTTCGACTGCCTGCGCGCCGATGGCCGCAAGATCCCCATCGAACTGCGCCTGGTACTGGTATGGGACGAACACGCGCACTTCGAAGGCGTGCTCGGCGTCGGCCGCGACATCAGCCAGCAACGCCGCGCCGAAAAAGACCTGCGCATGGCGGCGACGGTGTTCGAGCACTCCACCTCGGCCATCCTCATCACCGACCCGGCCGGCTATATCGTCCAGGCCAACGAGGCCTTCAGCCGGGTCAGCGGCTACGCGGTGGCCGAAGTGCTCGACCAGCTGCCCGGCATGCTCACCGTCGAGCAGCAGCAGAACGCCCACCTGGGCTATGTGCTCAAGCAGCTCAACCAGCGCGGCAGCTGGGAGGGCGAGGTGTGGCTCAAGCGCCGCAACGGCGAGCACTATCCGGCCTGGGTCGGCATCACCGCCGTGCTCGACGACGAAGGCGACCTGGCCAGCTATGTGTGCTTCTTCACCGACATCAGCGAGCGCAAGGCCAGCGAACAGCGCATTCACCGCCTGGCCTACTACGACGCCCTGACCCACCTGCCCAACCGCACGCTGTTCCAGGACCGGCTGTACACCGCCCTGCAACAGGCCGAACGGCACAAGGCCTGGGTGGTGCTGATGTTCCTCGACCTTGACCGATTCAAGCCGATCAACGACTCCCTCGGCCACGCCGCGGGCGACCGCATGCTCAAGGACATGGCCGAACGCCTGCTGGCCTGCGTCGACGAAGACGACACCGTGGCACGCATGGGCGGCGACGAATTCACCCTGCTGCTGCAACCGCGGGCCACCCGTGAACAGGCGTTGAACCGCGCCATCCACGTGGCCGAGAGCATCCTCGGCGGGCTGGTGACCCCGTTCGTGCTGGAGAACCGCGAGTTCTTCGTCACCGCCAGTATCGGCATCGCCCTCAGCCCGCAGGATGGCAGCGAACTCAGCCAGCTGATGAAGAATGCCGACACGGCGATGTACCACGCCAAGGAGCGCGGCAAGAACAACTTCCAGTTCTACCAGGCGGACATGAACGCCAGCGCCCTGGAACGCCTGGAGCTGGAGAGCGACCTGCGCCATGCCCTGGAGCAGAACGAGTTCACCCTCTACTACCAGCCGCAGTTCAGCGGCGACGGCAAGCGCCTGACCGGCGCCGAGGCCCTGCTGCGCTGGCGCCACCCGACCCGCGGCCTGGTGCCGCCGGGCGACTTCATCCCGGTGATCGAGGAGCTCGGCCTGGTGGTGGATGTCGGCGACTGGGTGCTGCGCGAGGCCTGCCGCCAACTCAAGGCCTGGCACAAGGAGAAGGTGCGGGTGCCGAAGGTGTCGGTGAACATCTCCGCCCGGCAGTTCTCCGATGGCCAGCTGGGCACGCGCATCGCCACCATCCTGGAAGAGACCGGCCTGCCACCGGCGTGCCTGGAGCTGGAGCTGACCGAAAGCATCCTGATGCGCGAGGTCAACGAGGCCATGCAGATCCTCGACAGCCTGAAGAACCTGGGCTTGAGCATTGCGGTCGACGACTTCGGTACCGGCTACTCGTCGCTCAACTACCTCAAGCAGTTCCCCATCGACGTGCTCAAGATCGACCGCACCTTCGTCGACGGCCTGCCCGAGGGCGAGCAGGACGCGCAGATCGCCCGGGCGATCATCGCCATGGCCCACAGCCTCAACCTGGCGGTGATCGCCGAGGGCGTGGAAACCCACGAGCAGCTGGAGTTCCTGCGCGAGCATGGTTGCGACGAAGTGCAGGGTTACCTGTTCGGCCGGCCGATGCCGGCCAACCAGTTCGAGGCGCAGTTCAGCAACGAGACGTTGTTCATGTTTCAGTGAGCGTGCTGCCACACGGTCCTTGTAGGAGCCAGCCCTTTCAAGGTGTTGAGAATTGGCGTCCGACTTAGACTTGCCGGGGTCGCTTTGCGACCCATTCCGACCGGTCCGACGCCTCGGCAAGGCCGCTCCTTGTATCTCGACTTTCGCCTCCCTAGAGGCGAAAGTTCTCGACTGATCATCGAGGGAAGGCCTTGAAGCAGAGCCGCTCCAAGGGCATCAAGCCCGCACTGTAGATAACGCTCTGGTCTTCCAACCCCACTCGACGAGTTCGAACGGTATCTAGTGCCCGCCCCCGGCGTGAGCACGCATTAACAAGGTTGAACTGAGTGTAGGGTGATCGACTTTCGTAGTTTGAAGGAGGAGATCATGTCCGTCTTTGTTGGCGTTGATGTCGCCAAAAAATCTTTCGACATTGCCATCCCGCTCCCCAATGGCAAGATGCGCACCAAAGCCAAGCTGTCCAATGATCCTGGAGGGTTCAGGCAGTTTAGCGACTGGCTTGAGCGCCATGCTGAACCAGGCGCCTGGATTGTTATGGAGGCTACAGGCATCTATCACGAAGCGCTGGCCGAGCACTGTCACAACCAAGGTTATCGGGTGTGCATTCTGAACCCGGCGGTGATTGCGAAATTCGCTGACGTGGAGCTTCGGCGCGTCAAAACAGATAAGGCTGACGCCAAAGTCATTGCTGCCTATGGCCAACAAAAGGCTGTCTCGCTTCGCCAGTGGGAGCCTGAGCCCCCTGCGCAGCGCCGCTTGCGTGCTCTGGTGCGGCGACTGGACGACCTCAAGGAAATGCGCCAGATGGAGCAGAATCGTTTGGATGTCGCACTAGATGCGGTACAGCAGTCGATTCAAGACGTAATCGGGCACATCAACGAAGAGCTGGAAAAGACCAGGAAGGCCATCGAGCAGACGATCGATGATGATCCAGACCTGCGCAAGCGACGTGAGCTGATTACCTCGATTGATGGTTTGGGTGACACCACTGCTACGTTGCTGCTCGCCGAACTGGGCGATCCACTGAAATACCAAAGCCCTTCTGCGATTGTCGCGTTTTCAGGCTTAAACCCAGTGGTGCAGCAATCGGGAGAGTTCATAGGTAAGAGCACTATTTCGCGTACAGGCGCCTCAAGGCTGCGTGCAGGCTTGTGGATGTCAGGCACTGTCTCAATCAGACATAACCCTGTTGTGAAGGAACTGGCAGAGCGGTTGAGCAGCCGGCACAAAGCTTACAAACAGATCGTCTGCGCGGCGATGCGCAAGCTGCTGCACCTGGTTTACGGGGTGGTGAAGTCGGGGATACCGTTTGACCCCAAAATCCCTCTTGCGGGGTGAGGGTCAAGACGGTATCTACAGGGGCACGGCGCAGCGCTGGAAAACGGACCCCGGAGTCAACTCCAGCCCAGACACGGCGCGGGTTGCAACATGAGCCCCATTGGTCCGCGACTTGATGCCACTTCATATGCCAGCGGCGAATCAATCGGTTAGAATGCCCACCCAATTCAGCCCGATCCTTGAGGACCGCCATGTTCAGCCGTGATTTGACCATTGCCAAGTACGACGCCGAGCTCTTCGAAGCCATGCAGCAAGAAGCTCTGCGCCAGGAAGAGCATATCGAGCTGATCGCTTCGGAAAACTACACTAGCCCCGCTGTCATGGAAGCCCAGGGTTCGGTACTGACCAACAAGTACGCCGAAGGCTATCCAGGCAAGCGCTACTACGGTGGCTGCGAGTACGTCGACGTCGTCGAGCAACTGGCCATCGACCGCGCCAAGGAACTGTTCGGCGCCGACTACGCCAACGTCCAGCCGCACGCCGGCTCCCAGGCCAACGCCGCCGTCTACCTGGCCCTTCTGTCGGCCGGTGACACCATCCTGGGCATGAGCCTGGCCCACGGCGGTCACCTGACCCACGGCGCCAGCGTGTCGTCCTCGGGCAAGCTGTACAACGCCATCCAGTACGGCATCGACGCCAACGGCCTGATCGACTACGACGAAGTCGAAGCCCTGGCCCTGGAACACAAGCCGAAGATGATCGTCGCCGGCTTCTCCGCCTACTCGCAGGTGCTGGACTTCGCCCGCTTCCGCGCCATCGCCGACAAGGTCGGTGCCTACCTGTTCGTCGACATGGCCCACGTGGCTGGCCTGGTCGCCGCTGGCGTGTACCCGAACCCGGTGCCGTTCGCCGACGTGGTCACCACCACCACCCACAAGACCCTGCGTGGTCCACGTGGCGGCCTGATCCTGGCCCGTGCCAACGCCGACATCGAGAAGAAGCTCAACTCCGCGGTCTTCCCGGGCGCCCAGGGCGGCCCGCTGGAGCACGTCATCGCCGCCAAGGCGATTTGCTTCAAGGAAGCGCTGCAGCCTGAGTTCAAGGCCTACCAGCAACAAGTGGTGAAGAACGCCCAGGCCATGGCCGAAGTGTTCATCGAGCGTGGTTTCGACGTCGTTTCCGGCGGCACCCAGAACCACCTGTTCCTGCTGTCGCTGATCAAGCAGGAAATCTCCGGTAAGGACGCCGACGCCGCCCTGGGCAAGGCCTTCATCACCGTCAACAAGAACTCGGTCCCGAACGACCCACGTTCGCCGTTCGTCACCTCGGGCCTGCGTTTCGGCACCCCAGCCGTCACCACCCGAGGCTTCAAGGAAGCCGAGTGCCGCGAACTGGCTGGCTGGATCTGCGACATCCTGGCCGACCTGAACAACGAAGCGGTGATCGACGCCGTGCGTGAGAAGGTCAAGGCCATCTGCAAGAAGCTGCCGGTGTACGGCAACTGATTGGCAGACGCCTGATGTGAAAAAGCCCGGCCATGTGCCGGGCTTTTTTGTGCCTTGTGTTCTGGACGCATACAGGCGCTACAAAACCTTGAACGAGTGTGTTTAATCCTCCGCGATACTCCAAGGTATCCCTGACACTCCTCCCGGAAAATTACCTCGGCCAAAGTACCTGACTTCGGACATACCGAGGCTTTCCTGCAATGCACACTGTTCGCTCCAAACCATTGCAGGAAGTGTTTGACGTGGCAGTCACGCGAAATCGATACACCAATACAACAACCCTGCTAACGCCGACTTACTGAACACTCAGCCATGACCAGTCGGCGAATTCTCTACTTCAGTTGCTTAGCCGTACTGTTGTGCCAGTCGGGTATAACCTTCTATCTACCCATGCTCCCGGCCATTGCGGACGACCTGAATGCAACAGATGAGTTCGCCGCACTTAGTTTGAGCCTGTTTCTCGTAGGAATGGGGGCATGCGTAATGCTGTGGGGTCGGTTGGGAGCCACTCTCGGTTCAAGCCGAATACTGACCTGGACACTACTCCTCTACGGCTGCTGCACCTTTCTGCTAGCAGTATCACCCGTTGCCTGGGTATTTCTTGTTCTACGCCTGCTTCAGGGAGCCCTGGCGGGCGGTATATCAGTTGCGGCTCGTGCTTTGCTGGTCGAGCAGTATGATGGCAAGGATCTGACGCGAGCCTATAGCAGCCTTTCACTTTGCTTCGTACTTTCCCTCGGCGCCTCTCAGTTTATCGGGGCGATGATTGCTACACTGACAAACTGGCGAATAGCTATGCTGCTCGTCGCGATACCCTGTGTACTAATGGCAACACTGAAGGGCTGGAATATCGCAGCTCAGCACATAGTCGTTCCGCGCCGAACAGGTGAGCGCACCAGCCTCCATAAACTCATTGTGCAACCGCGTTTTATTCTACCCGTGCTTGTTGGAGGTTTTGGGTACTCCATCATCGTCGTATTTAGCAGTGCCGCGCCCTTGCTTCTCCAGCAGTCATTCAATTGGTCCATGTGGGAATATGGGCTGTTGGGATGGCCAATCAGCATTGCTTATCTAATCGGTACTCGCCTGGCAAGCACCTTTGCAACCGGTTACAACGAAGCAAGGATGCTTCGATTTTCTAGTGCTTCGCTGTTATTTAGCGCACTCATCATGCTTATTGCATCATCCCTGTTGAAAAATTCGGCTTATGCGATCTGGCTCCCCTATTGCCTGATGCTTGTAGCTCAGGGAGTGGCATACCCGGTGAGCCTGTCACTGGCAAGCAGGCAGTCAACAGGAGCTGCTTCTCCCGCCATGGCACTGATTGCGCTTGTTCACCAACTACTGGCTGCCCTGACGAACTTGATATCCAGCTCCGTGGGTATGAGCCCAACCATGTTGGTTATGATGTGCGCTGGATTGGCATCACTCGCCTGGTTGGCGACTCGCTCTAAAAAAATGCTGCCATAAGGCGCAGACCTTTCAAGGTATTCACCGCTAAGATTCCTGCGCCTATGAGATCGAGCGCCGCCCGCGCGGCGCATCGCGACGCAAGGCCGCTCCTACATTTGTTGCAACGTGCCGAACCTGTCAGGCCATGGTTGCCCGCCTTGGTACCTGTCTTGAGACAGGTGAGGCGCCAGTGGTTGCCCACACTGGAACCGCGTCGTACCAACAAGGCGGACCAAGGTAATGGCACAGGATTGACTGGCCCGAAACAGATGTAGGAGCGGCCTTGCGTCGCGATGCGCCGCGCGGGCGGCGCTCGATCTGATAGGCGCTGCAAGGGCTGTGGCGAACACTTGGCAGCCCTCACTCGGTCAATAGCCTCGCGCAACAAAGACCTTGAAAGGGCTGGCCATAATGCGGCATTAGCCAGTCAGATACTTCTGACTCCCTCGCAACTCAACGCCTCAAACCCTGTCCGAATCTCCTCCTCCGGCAGCTCATCAGCGATGAACACCATCACGCTTTCCCGCGTCTCGCCGTCCTGCCACTCGGCATCCCAGTCGAACCCGTACAGCTTCAGCACCCCCTGAAACACCAGCCGGCGCTCTTCACCGGCAATGTTCAATACCCCCTTGTAGCGCAGCAATTGCTTGCCGTGCTCTTCCAGCAGCTCGTTCATGAAGTCGCTGAGGCGATCGATATCCAACGGCGTTTCGGTGCGCAGCACCAGCGTCGAGATACGGTCGGGGGTCGCGGGCTTGAGCAGCGGGCGCAAGGCGGGCTTCAGGCTGATGCCAAGCTCCGGGTTGAGGTTGAAGCCGCGCACATCGAGCAGC
This sequence comes from Pseudomonas xantholysinigenes, assembly GCF_014268885.2. Lineage (NCBI taxonomy): Bacteria > Pseudomonadati > Pseudomonadota > Gammaproteobacteria > Pseudomonadales > Pseudomonadaceae > Pseudomonas > Pseudomonas xantholysinigenes. The sequence continues at coordinate 4,774,840 of NZ_CP077095.1, forward strand.
TCGGCCAGATCGATGCGACCGTGCTCGACCACGCGGATCGCCGCACGGCCATTGATGCGTGCCAGGCGCTCACGCAGCGCTTCGACGACTTCAGGCTCGGCCAGGTCGGTCTTGCTCAACAGCAAGCGGTCGGCAAAGCCCACCTGGGCCTGGGCGATGGCCTGGGTCAGGTGCAGCTCGGCGTGCACGGCATCGACCAGGGTGATGATGCCGTCGAGGATATAGCGCTCGCGCAGCTCTTCGTCGATGAAAAAGGTCTGTGCCACCGGGGCTGGGTCGGCCAGGCCGGTGCATTCGATCACCAGGCGGTCGAAGGCGATTTCGCCGGCGTCGAGGCGTTCAAGCAACAAGTACAGCGCGCGGGTCAGGTCGCCATGGATGCTGCAGCACACGCAGCCGTTGGCCAGGGTCATGACCTGCACCGGCTCATCACCCAGCAGCTGGCTGTCGATGCCGGCTTCGCTGAACTCGTTCTCGATCACGGCGATTTTCAGGCCGTGCTCGGCCTTGAGCATGTGCTTGAGCAGGGTGGTCTTGCCGGCGCCAAGAAAGCCGGTCAGCACGGTAACGGGAATCGGCGTTTGCACGCGGAAATCTCCTGAATCCGGGAATGATTGCGGGGGCCACTGTGGGAACGGACTTGCCCGCGAATGGGGTATTGAATTCACCGACGCATTCGCGGGCAAGCCCGCTCCCACAGGGTCCTGGTAAATCGGAAGGTGATGTGGCAGTCAGGGGGAGACCATTCGCCTGGCTCCCCCCGATCTACACATGAAGCGGGATCAACAACACTTGGGCCCGGACTTGCCGCCGTATCGTGCTTCCTGACGCTCGCGGAAGAACTCCTCGTACGTCATCACCGGCTTGTCCGGGTGCTTGTTGCTCATGTGCTCGACATAGTTGTCGTAGTCGGGCATGCCGACCATCAGGCGGGCTGCCTGCCCCAGGTACTTACCCAGTCGACCCAGGTCGTTGAACATCACGGCATTCCTCTCAAGCGTCAGGCAGGGCCTGGAATGGGGTTTCCTTGTCGCTGCGCTCCTTGCGACCCAAGGCGGCGTAGCCGACCTTGATGGCGAAGAACAACACGCTGAACACCACCACCAGGAACAGGATGGTCAGCCCGGCGTTGGTATAGGCGTTGAAGATCACGTGCTGCATCTGGCCGATGTCCTTGGCCGGGGCCAGTACCTGGCCGGCGTCCAGCGCGGTGCTGTACTTCTTGGCCAGGGCCAGGAAGCCAACCGCCGGGTTCGGGTCGAACAGCTTGATCAGGCCGGCGGCCGTGGTGCAGATCAACAGCCACACGGCCGGCACCAGGGTGACCCAGATGTAGCGCTCGCGCTTCATCTTGATCAGCACCACGGTGCCGAGCATCAGGGCGATACCGGCCAGCATCTGGTTGGAGATGCCGAACAGCGGCCACAGGGTGTTGATGCCGCCCAGTGGGTCGATCACGCCTTGATACAGCAGATAGCCCCACAGCGCCACGCAACCGGCGGTGCCGACCAGGTTGGCAGTCCACGACTCGGTACGCTTGAGCGCCGGCACGAAGCTGCCCAGCAGGTCCTGGAGCATGAAGCGCCCGGCTCGGGTACCGGCGTCCACCGCCGTCAGGATGAACAGCGCCTCGAACAGAATGGCGAAGTGGTACCAGAACGCCATGGTGTTCTCGCCCGGCAGCACCTGGTGGAGGATCTGCGCGATCCCCACCGCCAGGGTCGGCGCGCCACCGGCGCGGGCCAGGATGGTGTGCTCGCCGATGTCACGGGCAGTGGCCTCGAGCTGCTCCGGGGTGATCATGAAGCCCCAGCTGCTGACCGTCTGCGCCACCGAAACGACGTCGGCACCGACCACCGCGGCCGGGCTGTTCATCGCGAAGTACACGCCCGGCTCGATCACCGAGGCGGCGACCATGGCCATGATGGCGACGAACGACTCCATCAGCATGCCGCCGTAGCCGATGTAGCGAGCGTTGGTTTCGTTGTCCAGCAGCTTGGGCGTGGTCCCCGAGGAGATCAGCGCGTGGAAGCCGGACACCGCGCCACAGGCGATGGTGATGAACAGGAACGGGAACAGGGTGCCCTTCCACACCGGACCGGTGCCGTCGGTGAACTGGGTCAGCGCCGGCATTTTCAGCTCGGGGGCGATGATCAGGATGCCGATGGCAAGGCCGACGATGGTGCCGATCTTGAGGAAGGTCGACAGGTAGTCACGCGGCGCCAGCACCAGCCACACCGGCAGCACCGCGGCGACGAAGCCGTAGCCCACCAGCATCCAGGTGATCTGCACGCCGGTGAAGGTGAACGCCGGGCCCCACACCGGATCCGCGGCGATCTGGCCCCCCAGCCAGATCGACAGCAGCAGCAGGACCACGCCGATGATCGAGATCTCACCGATGCGGCCCGGGCGGATGTAGCGCATGTACACGCCCATGAACATCGCGATCGGGATGGTCGCCATCACCGTGAACATGCCCCATGGGCTCTCGGCCAGGGCCTTGACCACGATCAGCGCCAGCACCGCGAGGATGATGATCATGATCAGGAAGCAGCCGAACAGGGCGATGGTGCCAGGGATGCGGCCCATTTCCTCGCGGACCATGTCGCCCAGCGAGCGGCCGTTGCGGCGGGTGGACAGGAACAGGACCATGAAGTCCTGCACCGCGCCGGCCAGCACCACGCCGGCGATCAGCCATAGCGTGCCGGGCAGGTAGCCCATTTGCGCGGCGAGCACCGGGCCCACGAGGGGACCTGCGCCGGCAATGGCGGCGAAGTGATGGCCGAAGAGGATGTGCTTGTTGGTCGGGACGTAGTCCAGGCCATCGTTGTTGAGTACCGCGGGCGTGGCCCGGCGGGGATCGAGCTGCATCACCTTGGTGGCGATGAACAGGCTGTAGTAACGGTAGGCAACCAGGTAGATGGCCACTGCCGCGACCACGATCCACAAGGCGTTGATCGCCTCGCCGCGACGCAGGGCAACCACACCCAGCGCGCAAGCCCCTATGACTGCCAGCGCCAGCCACGGAATGTGGCGTAGCAGGCTATTATTGTTGTTCATGGTTTACTTCCAGCTGGTGGATTGGAAAAGACCGCCCATCGAGTCTAGGGCGTGTCATCGCGCATTGCCACACTTGCTTTGGTCTAGAGCCTCTGCGGCCAGATTGCGGTACCTGATGCACCTACCCAACTAACTATAGTCAGGGTGTCACCCGGAGAACTGCCATGAGCGACCACGACGAACGCCGCCGTTTCCAGCGCATCGCCTTCGATGCTCCCACCGAACTACGCCAAGGGCAACGACGCTGGCCGGTCACCCTGCTCGACCTTTCACTCAAGGGGCTGCTGATCGAACGACCCGAACCGTGGGACGCCGACCTGACCCAGGATTTCGAGGCGATCATCCACCTCAACGACAGGACGACACGGGTCCAGATGCAGGTCGAACTGCGTCACGAAGAGCCGACCCGCCTGGGCTTCATCTGCCTGTACATCGATATCGATTCGATGTCGCACCTGCACCGTCTTGTGGAACTGAACCTGGCCGACAGCACCGAAATGATGCGCGAGCTGCGCGAACTCATCGAAGATTGATATCTCTTAGCCTGCTAACAATCTAGCCGCGATGGCTTTCCTGTCCGGCTAGACAGCTTTCCCCCGCTTTCAGGCCCTCTTGTACACATCCCTCTAGGACAGTCTCTACCACGTTGGAACGCAACGTGCATCCGGGTTACGTGCACCTTGGAGGCACCCTTGCCGACGCTACGATCAAAACTTTGTATACAATTCTTGTGGCAATGTTTTGTAGGACTTGTCTACAGTAGCGCCACAACAATAAACAGAGAGCCTGCTCCATGACCACGTCCCCCAGCACGTCTCCCGCCCCGCGCCCCGAGGACGAGAACCTCGGCCTTGGCGCCAACCTGGCCTACGGGCTGCAGCATGTCCTGACCATGTATGGAGGGATCGTCGCCGTACCGCTGATTCTCGGCCAGGCCGCCGGCCTGGCCCCGGCGGAAATCGGCCTGCTGATCGCCGCCTCGTTGTTCGCCGGTGGGCTGGCGACGTTGCTGCAGACCCTTGGGCTGCCGTTCTTCGGTTGCCAGCTGCCCTTGGTCCAGGGCGTATCCTTCGCGGGCGTGGCGACCATGGGTGCGATTCTCGGGAGCCAGGGTGGCGGTGGCCTGCCGGCGGTGCTGGGCGCGGTCATGGCGGCCTCGTTGATCGGCTTCCTGATTACCCCGGTGTTCTCGCGTATCACCAAGTTCTTCCCGCCCTTGGTGACGGGTATCGTCATCACCACCATCGGCCTCACCCTGATGCCCGTTGCCGCGCGCTGGGTGATGGGTGGCAACAGTGCATCGCCCGAGTTCGGCAGCATGGCCAACATCGGCCTGGCGGCGCTGACCTTCGCCATCGTCCTGCTGCTGAGCAAGCTGGGCAGCGCGAGCATTTCGCGCCTGTCGATCCTGCTGGCGATGGTTGCCGGCACGCTGATCGCCTGGGCGCTGGGCATGGCCGACTTCAGCAAGGTCACCGAAGGCCCGATCTTCGCCTTCCCCACCCCGTTCCACTTCGGCATGCCGACCTTCCACATCGCCGCCATCCTGTCGATGTGCATCGTGATCATGGTGACGCTGGTGGAGACCTCGGCGGACATCCTCGCGGTGGGTGAGATCATCGACACCAAGGTCGACTCCAAGCGCCTGGGCAATGGCCTGCGCGCCGACATGGCGTCGAGCATCCTGGCACCGATCTTCGGCTCATTCACCCAGAGCGCCTTCGCCCAGAACGTCGGCCTGGTGGCCGTGACCGGGGTGAAGAGCCGCTATGTCGTGGCCACCGGCGGCGTGATCCTGGTTGTGCTCGGCCTGTTGCCGATCATGGGCCGGGTGATCGCGGCAGTCCCGACCCCGGTGCTCGGGGGCGCCGGTATCGTGCTGTTTGGCACCGTGGCCGCCAGCGGCATCCGCACCCTGTCGAAAGTCAGCTACAAGAACAACGTCAACCTGATCATCGTCGCGGCCTCGCTGGGCTTCGGCATGATCCCGATCGCGGCGCCGAACTTCTACCACAGCTTCCCGAGCTGGTTCGAAACCATCTTCCACTCCGGCATCAGCTCCGCGGCGATCATGGCGATCGTGCTGAACCTGATGTTCAACCACTTCACCACCGGCAACTCGGAAAACCAGTCGGTGTTCGCCGCGGCCTACGAGCGCACCATCCAGTACTCGGACATCTCCGCCCTGCGCGATGGCGACTACTTCAAGGACGGCAAGCTGTTCGACGCCGAGGGCAACGAAGTACCGGTGCTCGAACTCGACGAGCATGGCAACGAGGCCCCCAGGCGCAAGGCCGTGGCCGAACACTGATCGCTGACCAGGACGGTCATCGAGGGGAGCCGACGCGCATCGTCGGCTCCCTTTTTTCATTTCCAGGCCCGCAGCCCGCTGGCTTGGCTTCCACAGGGCCAGTGGTGGTTGGTTCCCTGGCCACGGCTGAAGGCGCTACAAGTGCGCAACGAAGTACCGGTTCAACACATTCAGATCTCCCACCTCCAGCACCCCCGCCAGATACCGCAGTTGCAACCATGCCCGCAGGTATTCGTGCCGCGCCTGGGCCAGGTCGCGCCGGGCGCCGAACAACTGCTGCTCGGCATCCAGCACATCCAGGTTGACCCGCTCGCCGCCCTCGACGCTCTTGCGCGTGGCTTGCACCAACGCCGCCGCGGCCTTCACGGCCAGGTCGTAGGCGCGGATCTTGGCAGTGCCGCTTGCGCACAGGTTGAACTGCCGGCGCAACTGGTTGACCGTGTCGCGCAACTGCGCATCCAGCTCGAAACCCGCCGCATCGCGCTGCGCCCGGGCCTGGCGCACCGCCGCCGCAACGCCGCCGCCGGCAAACAGTGGCACGGTCAATTGCAGGCCGATGCTGTCGGTGTCATAGCGCTGGTTGTAGCTGCTTTCGGAGCTGGAACTGGATATTCCCTTGCTCGCATAGGCACTCAAGGATGGTAGGTGACCGGCCCGCTGGCGTTCGATGTTCTGTTCGGCGACCGTGAGCCCAAGACGTTGACTGGCCAGTTCGGCGTTGTGCGCGACGGCCAGGTCGCGCCAGGGCTCGAAACGGGCAGGCGCCAATGGCTGAATGTGGAAATCACTGACCATGGGCGCAAGGTCCTCGACCGTCACCGCCTCGCCGATGATCGCCTGCAACGCGCGCAGCGCCGCGTCGAGGTTGTCGCCGGCCTCGATCTCCTGGGCCTGGGCCAGCTCGTAGCGGGCACGGGTTTCCAGCACATCGGTGCGGGTGCCCTCGCCACCTTTGAGCCGCCGCGCGTTGAGGGTCAGCTGTTCGGCATAGGTTCGTCGCTGGGCCTGGGCCAGGGCGATCTGCTCGTTGGCGAACAGCGCTGCGCTGTAGGCACCGAACAGCCGCACCATCAGTTCCTGGCCGCGCCCGCGAAAGCGCTCGTCGGCCAGGGCTGCCTGGGCCAGGCCACTGCGGTACTGGCTCCAGGCGGCATAGTCGAACAGGGGCTGCTGCAGGGTCAGGGTCGAGGTGTAGCTGCGGTAGTCACGCTGGGTGGTGACATCGCCGAACTGGCTGCGCTGAGTGACCTCGGAATCGTTGCGCGCACGGTTGTAGCGGTACGACAGGTTCGGCAGCAGCCCAGCCCGGCCGATCGCCAGGTGCTCGACCCCAGCCAGGCGCTCGGCTGCCGCCGCCTTGAACGTCGGGTCGTTGCGCAAGGCCAGGGCATAGGCATCGCCAAGGTCCAGGGCCATGACCGGCCCACTCAAGCCCAGCAACAGGGCAACGACAGGCAAACGCATCGACATCATTCCTCCGCCAGGGCCACATGCATGCGGTCGACCAACGGCTTGAACAGGTAGTTGAGCAGCGAGCGCTCGCCGGTACGTACAAAGGCCTCGACCGGCATGCCAGGGCGGATATCAAGCCCGGCGAGCTGGCGCTGGCCGGCTTCGCTGACCTTGATCCGCACCTGGTAATAAGCCTGCTGGGTCTTCTCGTCGAGCAGTCGGTCAGCCGACACCAGCGTCACCTCCCCTGGCACCCGTGGCGTGGTGCTCTGGTTGAAGGCGACGAACAGCAGCTCGACCGGCAGCCCGGGCCTGAGCCGGTCCACCAGCTCCACCGGCGCGCGGGCGTCGACCAGCAACGGCGCCTCGGCCGGGACGATCTCCATCAGTTGCTGGCCACGACCGATCACGCCACCGTTGGTGAACACGCTCAGGCCCACCACCGTGCCGGCCACCGGCGCGCGGACCTGGGTATGGGCCAGTTCGAAATCGGCGCTGCGCAGGCGGTTGTCCAGATCTTCGGCGCTGGCCTGCAACTCGCTCAACTGCTGACGCACATCGTTCTGGAATTCCTGGCGACGTTGGCTGGCCCGCAGTTTCAGTTCCTGGATCTGGCGCCGGGTGCGGCCGATCGCGCCCAGGTCCTCGGCGATCGCACCATTGACCTGGGCCAGCAGGCGCTCGCTGTCGAGCAGACGGTTACGCGGGATGTAGCCGTCCCGGGCCAACTCACGCAGCCCGCCGAGCTGTTCGTCAAGGGCCTCGCGCTGGGCCTGCTTGCTGGCCAACGTACCCTGCAGGCCCTGCAGCGAAGCCGCGGCTCCGGCCATGCTCTCGTCGAGGCCGGCCAGTTCCATCTGCAACGCCTGCCGACGGCTGGACAGCAACTGCCGCTGGGCCTCGAGGGCCGTGGCCACCCAAGGCGTGGCGGCTTGCTCACGCAGTGCCGGCGGAAAGTCGATCTGCGCCTGGCCGTCCCGCTCGGCCAGCAAGCGCGCCTCCCCCGCCCTGGCATTGACGTACTGCACGCGCAACGAGCCTTGCTGGGCCTGGGCCTGGGTAGCATCCAGGCGCAGCAGCACCTGGCCGGCGTCGACCCGGTCGCCGTCACGCACCAACAACTGCTCGATTACCCCGCCGGCAGGATGCTGCACCGCTTGGCGGCTACCGGCCACCACCACGTTGCCACTGACCGGCACGCCTTTGTCCAACGGCGCCAGGGCGCCCCACAGCAAAAAGCCGCCAAAGCCGGCGAGTACCAGCCAGCGCCCGGCCCGTGCCGGGCCCCGGGCATCGTCACGCAGGGGATGGACGTTCCGCGCCGTGGCCGGTGCAGGTGAAAACAACGGATGCACGCTCATGTCAGGATCTCTGGCTACCTTGGTTGAAGCTGTAACTGACGCTGCCGCGCGCTGGCGCGACGGCCGGGCGTGCGGCAGCTTGCAGCACCCGGGCGGTCGGCCCGAAGTTGTGCATCTGCCCGCCCTGCAGTACCAGCAGCTTGTCCAGCCCCACCAGCAGGCTCGACTTGTGGCTGATCATCACCACCGTGCGCGCCTGCGCCTTCAACGCCGCCAGCGCCGCGAGCAAGGCGCGCTCGCCGGCCTCGTCGAGGTTCGAGTTGGGCTCATCCAGCACTATCAGGGCCGGCAGCCCATACAGTGCGCGGGCCAGGCCGATGCGCTGGCGCTGCCCGCCCGACAGGCCGGCACCACCCTCGCCCAGCACCGTCTCGTAGCCTTGGGGCAACTGCACAATCAGCTCGTGCACCCCGGCCAGTTGCGCCGCCGCCACCACCTGGTCAGGGTCCAGCGGGCCCAGGCGGGCGATGTTCTCGGCAATGCTGCCGGCGAACAGCTGGACATCCTGGGGCAGGTAGCCGATATGCCGGCCCAACTGTTGCCGGTCCCACTGGGCCAGCGCCGCGCCGTCCAGGCAGACCTTGCCCGCCGCCGGGCTGGCGGCGCCCACCAGCAGGCGCGCGAGGGTGCTCTTGCCAGAGCCGGAAGCACCGATCAAGCCCAGCGACTCGCCGGCCGCCAGGTCAAAACCGATACCACTCAGGCACAGTCGCTCACCTCCGGGCACCCGCCCTGCCAATTGCTCGACCCGTACCTGCCCGCGCGGCGTCGGCAACGGCATGCCAGCGGCCTGCGGCGGGTAGGCCCGCAACAACGCATCCACCCGCGCATAGGCTTGGCGCGCGGCGCCCCACTGGCGCCACACCGCGATCAGCTGGTCGATCGGTGCCAGCACGCGGGCCATGAGGATCGAACCGGCAATCATCATGCCCGGGGTGATCAGGTGCTCCAGCGCCAGCCAGGCGCCAAGCCCCAGCACCAGTGACTGCAAGGCCAGGCGTACCGCCTTGGACAGCGCCGTGACAGCGGCCATGCGTTCGCTGCCCAGGTTCTGCAAGGCCAGAAAGCCCTGCTGCAAAACGCTCCAGCGCTGCCGCACCACCCCGAGCATGCCCATGGCGGCGATCGCCTCGGCGTTGCGCAGGTTGCCCGCTGCCTGCTGCATGGCCTGTTGCGACAACTGCCCGGCCTCGGCGAACGGGCCCTGGGTCAGGCGTTCGTTGAGCCATGCCAGGCCGGCCAGCAACACCGCGCCCACCAGCGCCAGCAAGCCCAGCCAGGGGCTGAACAGGGAAATCACCAACAGATAGAGCGGAAACCACGGCGCATCGAAGAAGGCAAATAGCACCTGCCCGGTGGCGAACTGGCGCAAGCTGGTGAGGTCGGCCAACACCTGTTGCGCGCCGTCCCGGTGCCCGGCCAGGCTCGCCTGGCTGGCGGCCTCGAACACCCGCGGCGCCAGGCGCAGGTCCAGGCGAGTGCCCAGGCGGATCAGCACTTGGCTGCGCAGCCACTCCAGCGCGCCCATGAAGGCGAACAGGCCCAGCACCATCAGGCTGAGCATCAGCAGGGTCATCTCGTTGCCCGATGACAGTACCCGGTCGTAGACCTGCAGCATGTACAGCGCCGGCGCCAGCATCAACAGGTTGATCACGGCGGTGAACAGGGCGACGTTGCCCAGCCCGCCACGGCAATCGAGCAGGGCCTGGCGCAATTCGCCGGTGGCTTTGCGGGGTGTTTTCATCGATGGCCTCGACAAGCGGGGCGAGCGCGCCATTGACCCGACGGCGCTCGCCTCGCAGAATTCGCTGGCACCACGGCCTGGGCCCGGCAAGACACGGGCCGTGATGCGAACACAGCGGCCAATGGCGGAGCGATCTGCCATTGGCCTTTTTCATGCCTGGCTTCAGGCGGCCAGGGCCAGGTCCTCGGGCAGCGCCTGCACGCCTACAGCCTCGGCCGAGGCGACGCTGGCGGCAGCACCACTCAAGGCGGCGGCGACCACATCGAAGGTGTCGTTGGTCGACACGCCATAGCTGGCCAGCAGGTTGTCCAGCACGCCCTCCAGGGCCGACGTGTTGCCTTGCATCAGACCGTAGATCACGCCCTGCACTTCGTTGCCGGCACGGCCTGCGCCCTGCGCGGCATCCAGGTCCAGGCCATTGAAGCTGACCACATAGTTGCCCAGGGTGAAATCACTGCCGCTGCCGCCGCCCAGCACTTCGCCCAGCGAGACGTTGTCCAGCGAGCCCCACAGGTAGTGGTTGAGGTTGTCGCCTGGCGCCTTGGACGGGTCGAACACATAGTGCAGGCCGTTGGCGCTGTCGCTGTCGGCGATGAAGGCGTAGTCCGAGCTGTTGCGGCCGTGGGTGGCGTACTGGTCGCCGTCGAAGGTGCCGTTGCTGAAGCCGCCGGTGTTGCTGTAGCCGTGGCCGGCGGTGACGAAGCCGGCGCTCCAGAAGGCCAGGTAGTCGTCGATGGTCGAGCTGGCGAAGGCGGCATCGTAGTTGACGGAAAGGGTCATGACAGTTCCTCGTTGTTGCACAGTGATGACGAAGGCGTGTTCAGGTGCCTTCGCGTCGCCCGGAATGGGCAAACCCGGTTGGATCAGAAGCGGTACTCGAGCATGCCGCTCAAGGTGCGGCCACGGGCCAGCGACAGGTTGTTGCCGTCGCCCATGGCCACGAAATAGGCCTCGTCGGTGGCGTTCTCCAGCGACAGGGCCAGGTTCAGGCTGGGGGTCATCCAGTAGCTGGCATAGAGGTCGTAGACCGTGTATTGCGGCCACTGGGCCTGGTCGATCTGGTTGTAGGTGTGGCTCTTGAGGTTTTCGCCGTTGCCTTCGCTGTAGCGCACGCGCATGCCCACATCCAGGGTGCGCTCGAGCAGGCGCATGCCCAGGGTCAGGGCGCCACGGTCGGCGGGCATGTACGAGGCGTTGCCCATGATGTCGCCGCAGCTGACGATGTTGTTGGTGTCGCTAGCGCCCTCGGCGCGTGAGACCCGCACCGGCAGCATGATGATGCGGCTGCCCACCCGCACCGGGCGCATCACCGTACCGGCGCTGACCAGGCGCTGGGCGCCACCCATGTAGAACTGGTTGGAGCAGAATTCATTGCTGCCGATCATGTGGGTGTAGCTGAGCTGGCCGTAGTAGGCGCCGGCGTCGTAGTCCAGGCTGTACTCCACCCCACGAAAGCGCGTGGTTTCCAGGTTGTTCTGGTAGGCCGAACGCCCCAGGGCAATACCCGCCACGCTGCTGCCGGGCAGCGAGACGTTGGTGTCGAGGAACGAGAAGTTGTCGATGCGTGTGTCGAAGTAGGCGACCTTGGCGCCGAAGCGGTCGCCGTCGCGCAGCAGCGACTCCTTGAAGATGTTCAACCCCAGCTCCCAGTTGTGCGACTCCTCGGCCTTGAGGAACGGATTGGGGTAGACCATCTCGGCACTGCCGCCGGCATGCGGGCGGCCGCTCATGAACACTTCGGTCACCGCCGGCGGACGCCAGCCACGGCCCCAGCGGGTGTACAGCTGCAGCCACTCAGGCCCGGGCTTGACGGCGATACCGAAGGTCGGCGAGAAACGCCCCTCCTCGGTGTCTTCGTCGAAAATCATGTGGGTCTGCTGGCGAGTGAGGCCAACTTCGGTGACCCCTTCGGGGTACATCCAGGTGGTGACACCGGTCTTGCCACTCAAGCGGTAACGGTCATAGCGCAGGCCGGCATCCAGGGTCAGCCAGTCGGCATGCTCGTAGGTGAGGTTGCCGAACAGGCTGGCCATCACCCGCTTGCCCTTGGGGTTGGCGCCCTGCACATACGGCAGCGACTCCACTTCGTTGGCCGCGGCGATACGCTCGGTGCTGGGGCGAAAGCTGTCCTGGAACAGCTCGGTGCCATAGTTGAAGCTCAGCGTATCGGCCTGGCCCAGGTGCCAGCGCGAGGTGTTCTGCACCTGCAGGCCCCAGGTGTCGGTCTGGAAGCGGTCGCTGTAGGCCTCGACGCGGTTGCCGGTGCCGGCGCTGGCCAGGTTGTCGGCGTTCCAACGGTCCTGGCGGGTGGTGACGAAGTACAGCTTGGCCTTGAAGTCGACCAGGTCGTTGTCCGGGGTGAAGCTGTAGTCGAGCGCGGCATTCCTGGCGTTGATGTCGTTGGTGCCGGTGACCCGGTAGTAGTAGCGGTTGCTGCTGCTGTCGTTGTAGGTCCAGGCGTCCTTGCTGTCGGTGTCGGTCTCGAAATAGCTGAACTGCAGGCGCTGGTCGTCGGCCAGGTTCAGGCCAAGCTTGAACAGCTGCGAGCGGGTCACGCTGTCCATCGCGCCCACTTCGCCATGCAGCCAGCTTTTCCAGGCCTCGCGGTTCTCCAGCTTGCCGCGGATCTGCGTGCCGAGGTTGTCGGCGTTCTGCGTGCCGCTGCGGTAGTTGCCGAAATGCCGTTCGCTGTGGCCGATCAGGATGTCACCAGCCTGGTTGCCGACGGCGAACAGCGCGCTGCCATTGAAGTAGGTGCCATTACCCAGCTCGCCGATGCCGTGGCCGGCACGCAGGCGGCCACCGATTTCTTTGCCCGGGCCGAGCAGGTCACGGGCCTCGACCGTGTTGAAACTGGCGATGCCGCCGATCACCCCGGCGCCGCCCATGCCGGCCGAGGTGCCTTTGTCGATCTCGACGCCCTGGATGAACTCCGGGTCGATGAACATCACGCCGTTGCGCTGCTGGTGGCCATTGACGTTGAAGTTCTGGCGCATGCCATCGATGTTCATGTTGACCCGACCATAGTCCTGCACGCCGCGGATGTTCACCGACAGCCCGGGGTCACGCTGGTTGACGGCGGTGTACACGCCCGCCGTCTGCTCCAACAGGTCGGCGGCGTGCCGTGGGGCGCGCTGCTCGATCTGTTCGCGGGTGATCACGCTGACCGCACGCGGCGCCTGGTAGACCCAGTCACCCTCGCGCTGCGAGTCGACATGGGTGGTGTCCAGTTCCAGCGCCTGGTCCGCCTCGCCGACGCGCTCCAGGCCCACCTGGTCGGCGGCGCTGAAGCGGTAGCGTACCGGCGTGCCACGCAACAGCTGGCGCAGCCCCTCCTCGACCGCATGGCTGCCCCGCAGCCCGTCACTGCGCAGCCCCGCCAGCTTGCGGCTGTCGAAGAACACCTGCACCCCGGATTGCTCGGCATAGGCCAGCACGGCACTGTCGAGCGCCTGGGCCGGGATATCGAAGCGGATCAGTTGGCGGTTGCTGCCCTGTGGCTCGGCAGCCTGGGCCATGCCGATCGCCATTGGCAGGGCACAACTGCCCAGGGCCAGGCCACCGACCAGGGCAAGGTGCCGAAGGGGACGCAAAGGTTGTTGTCGTGGCGTGCTCACTGCGATTGCTCGTCCGTTGTTGGCGTTTTCTAGTAATGAAAATCAATCTCAACAATCAGACGAGCAACACGGAAAAAGTCAGTAAGCAAAAGCGAAAGTTTTTTTACCCCGGCGTTTTCAGTAGATCAGTGCCAGCCCCGGCAGCTCGACCAGGCGAGCCTTGAGCTCATTGCCGAGGACCGCCGGCACGCTGTCGAGGTTGTCCAGACGGAACACGCCGCTGACCTGGCGCTGCGCCAGCTGCCCGCTGGCGACCACGATACGCCCTGGGCGGTACTGGTTGAGCCGCGCGACCACCTCGCCCAGCGGCTGGCGCTCGAACACCAGCACACCGCGCTGCCAGTCGGTGGCACGCCGCAGGTCATGCTGCGGCCAGGGGCGCAGCCCCGTGCGCTGGTCGTAGCGCAGGCTGTCGCCTTCTTCGAGCTCCTGGCTGGCCTGGCCTTGTCGCGGGGGTGTTTGCAGCTCGACCGCCACGCGGTGCTCGAGCATGCCGACCCAACCGCCCTCGCCCGCCGCCCCGACCACGAAACGAGTACCCAGCGCGCGGCTGGTGGCGCCGGCGTACTCGACCACGAACGGGCGTGCCTCCGCAGCCGTGACTGGCGCGGCGGTGAAGATCGCCTCGCCGGACAGCAAACGCACACGCCGCTCCTGGGCGTCGAAAGCCAGCTGGATCGCGCTGCCGCTGTCCAGATCGACTCGGCTGCCATCGGGCAAGGTCACCTGGCGGACCTCGCCGGCGACGGTACGGTAGTCCGCCTGCCAACCCAACCATGCCTGGGGTCCCCACTGCACCGCCAATACCGCCAGCAGCAGCGCGGCGGCACTGGCCAGGCCGCGCCGAAAGCGCGGACGACGGTGCCTGGGCGTGGCCAGGGCACGGGGTGCCAGCGCCCGGGAGGGCGCGGCGGCGGGCAAATCCGCCAACTGCCCAAGGTCGGCCCAGGTCGCCTGGGCCAAGGCATAGGCCCGGGCATGCCGCGGATCACGGTCGCACCACTGCGCCAACGCTTGCTGCTGCGCCGGGCTCAAGGGGCCGGCGCACTCCCGCACCACCCACTCGGCGGCCTGCTCGCGGATGGCTTGCTCGTTCTGGCTGCTCACAGGGTTCTCTCGCGATCTGGTTATGTCTGGGCTGACGTCTGAAGCGGCATTTGTCAGTAAACCGTCGGTCATTCCGTTTCCTGCAGGCACTGCATCACATAGGCCAGGGCCTTGGCCAGGTGCTTCTGCACAGAGCTGTCGGAGATTCCCAGGTGACGGGCGACCTCGGCGTGGGTCATGCCTTCCAGGCGGTTGAGCCGGAACACCTGGCGGGTGCGCTCGGGCAACTCGCCAAGGATCGCCTGCAAGCGCCGCAGGTGCTGCTCGCGGGCGGCGTGCTCGTCAACCCCGGGACAGTCCTCGACAATGCCCTCCAGGGCTTCATGGGGGACCAGGTCGGTCTTGCGCCGCTGCTGCTGGCGCAGGTGATCCACCATCAGGTTGTGCGCGGTGCGGTACAGATAAGCCTGGGCGTTGTCGATCGGTTCGGCACGCTGCTGCTCGGCCAGGCGCACGAAGCTGTCCTGCACCAGGTCGGCGGCCAGCTGCGGGTCGCGCACCTTGCGCGAGAGCAGGCCCTGAAGGTTTTTCGCGTGCTTGAGAAACAGCCGCTTGAGGTCTAACTCCGCCACACGCACTCCATGGGGTGGTCGCAAGGTGGCGGTATGCTACTTGTTGTTGAGAATCACTTGCAAGAAGACACTAAGGGGCAGGTACCGCCTGGTCGCTCGCCCGGTAGGCAAAGACCTCTGGTCCCGACAAGGTCACGCGTACCACCGGCGCAAAGCGTCCGGTGGATCTGTAGAAGTCCCTCTGGATATTCCTCGCCGGTTCAAGGCCAGGAGCGCTGGTGTAGAAAAATGCCTCCAGCGGCAGGTTGTATGCGTTTTGCGTCCAGGTCTTGATCACCACCTCGTTCTGCTGCCAACGGACATTTTCCTGCTCGGGGTTTTCCCGCGCCTGCAAACTCAAGCCGAAGCCCGCCTTGTCAGGGCCGAAACTGCACTGATGGTCATAACGCGCCTCGACCGGAGGGTACTGCGTGAAGCTGCTGCGCCATTGCGCCACGCTGGTGATGTCCCGCAGCGCGCAATGGCCGCTGCCGGCGTAGCCCTTGTTTTCTCCGCAGCCGTTGCCGGTCCGCGTCGCGGTACCGCCGTCATAGGGGTAGGCGCACAGCACTTCGAGCGGGAGCAACGGTGCGGTCCAGCGCTTGCCTTCGGTAAGAATCAGGCCGTGGCTCCGGTTTTCCTGAAGTTTCACGGTCTTCAGGTCGCGGCGGATATAGCTGAACGAAACACCACCGAGCTTTTGCGCACCAGGGCTCGGGTTCCAGGCACGAAATGCCGGCGAATAATCGACCACGCGAATGAACACCCCGTTGCATTGGTAGTCCGCCTGGTCGCCCGGACAGGGCGCGGTGTCCTGAAAGCGCGCATTCAGGCCCTGGACCACCTGAGGCCCTGCCATCTGGACGCGGGTCAAGGCGGAGGTCACGCTGACATTCAATGGCCTGGATACGACCAGCGCCCCGGCACCGCCGATCTTGTAGCTGTAGGTCAGCGTGATCGAGCGCCCGATGTTCTCCAGCACCCAGGCGCGGGGCACGATGAAGGTCAATGGCCCTGCGCCGGTCACGGTCTGGATCGAGGTGTCACGCGTGCTGGCACCAGCCAGGCGCACGCCAACCGTGTCACCCGCCGCCATGTCCGCGAACAGCACCTTCACCGTGACGCTGTCGCCAAAGGACTCGGCCTCCAGCGTGCCATCGACCGCCTCCACGACCGCGAATTGCTCAGGTTGTGTGCTGCCGATGCGCACCGGCAATGCAGTAGAGGTGAGCAACGCGCCAGCCCCCTTGACCTTGTGGCTATAGGTGAAGGTGACCGTGCGCCCCAGGTTTTCGCGTAGCCATGCACGGGGCACGTTGAAGCTCAGCACGCCCGGCGTGGCCACGGTCTGGATGACCGTGTCGCGCGTGGCCACCCCGGCCAGCCTGACCCCCACCGTGTCCCGCGTGCCCATGCCGGTGTAGAACACCTTCAGCGTCGCATCGCCGGTGAACTGCTGCAGATCCAGCTCGCTGCCAGCGGCCTGTTGCAAGGCAAACACCGGCTGCCCGGGCAATGGATTGGCGACTGCCACAACCGACAGCAGCATCAGTGCCAGTACGACAAACGCAGACGCGCGCATGCCTGCATCCTCTTGGACATCAGCGAAGGTGCCCAGCGTCGCAGAGCAAGCAAAAAAGCAAAACTGACAGAAATACCAGGGGTGCTGATGCCCGGCGTTATTCGAACAAGGCGTCCAATGCCTGCTCCAGGCGGGTCACGGCAATCACCTGCAAGCCAGCCGGGGCCTCCTTCGGCGCATTGCCCTTGGGCACGATGGCGCGCTTGAAGCCATGCTTGGCAGCCTCCTTCAGCCGCTCCTGGCCGCTGGGCACCGGGCGCACCTCGCCCGACAGGCCGATCTCGCCGAACACCAGCAGGCCATGGGCCAGCGGGCGGTTGCGCAGGCTCGACATCACCGCCGCCAGCAAGGCCAGGTCCGAGGCGGTCTCGAGTACCTTGACCCCACCGACGACATTGAGGAACACGTCCTGGTCATGGGTGGGAATGCCACCGTGGCGGTGCAACACCGCCAGCAACATGGCCAGGCGGTTCTGGTCCAGGCCCAGGGTGACCCGCCGCGGGTTGGCCAGGTGGCTGTCATCGACCAGCGCCTGGACCTCCACCAGCATCGGCCGGGTGCCTTCCCAAGTGGCCATGACCACGCTGCCGGGCACCTCTTCCTGGGTGCGGTTGAGGAAGATCGCCGACGGGTTGGAGACTTCCTTCAAGCCGCGGTCGGTCATGCCGAACACCCCCAGTTCGTTGACCGCGCCAAAGCGGTTCTTCACCGCTCGCAACAGGCGCAGGCGGCCATCGGACTCGCCCTCGAAATACAGCACGGTGTCGACCATGTGCTCGAGCACGCGCGGGCCGGCCAGCGAGCCTTCCTTGGTGACATGGCCAACCAGGAAGATCGCCGTGCCGCTCTGCTTGGCATAGCGCACCAGCAACGCGGTGCTCTCGCGCACCTGGGCCACGCCGCCCGGTGCCGATTGCAGTTGCTCGGTGAAGATGGTCTGGATCGAGTCGATCACCATGACCCGTGGCTTTTCCTGGCGGGCGGTGGCGATGATGGTCTCGATGCAGGTTTCGGTCATGACCTTGAGCTGGTCCTGCGGCAGGCCCAGGCGTCGTGAGCGCATGGCCACCTGCTGCTGCGACTCCTCGCCGGTGACGTACAACGCGGGCATGTGCACGGCGATGTTGCACAGTGTCTGCAGCAGGATGGTCGACTTGCCGATGCCCGGGTCGCCGCCAATCAGCACCACCGAGCCATCCACCAGGCCACCCCCGAGCACCCGGTCGAGCTCGGTGCTGCTGGTGGTGAAGCGCGGGATTTCCTCGACGCTGACCTCGGCCAGGGTCTTGATCTGCGCCTGCTGCCCGGTCCAGCCGGTACGCCCGCTGGGCGCCGCGGCGCCGCCGCTTTCGATCATGGTCTCGACCAGGGTGTTCCAGGCCCCGCACTCGCCGCACTGGCCGGCCCACTTGGGGAAGGTCGCGCCGCACTCGGTGCAGCCATACAAACGCTTGGCCTTGGCCATGGGCGGGTCTCCTGGAAAAAACCGCCATGATAGCCGAACGCGGACGTGTCCCGGAGCCGTTGCGAAGCGACAAAACTATTCGTTCTAACTGCAGTCTGTAGCTGCGAACGTCACGCATGAAGCGTTTTAGTGGCTTACACTGCGTTTACCTCTCCATTCGTAACAAAGGAATACAGCATGGGCATGCTCAGTGAATTCAAGGCCTTCGCGGTCAAGGGAAATGTCGTCGACATGGCGGTGGGTATCATCATTGGCGCGGCGTTCGGCAAGATCGTCTCGTCGTTCGTCGGCGACGTGATCATGCCCCCCATCGGCCTGCTGATCGGCGGCGTCGATTTCAGTGACCTGGCGATCACGCTCAAGGCGGCCGAAGGCGATGTGCCTGCCGTGGTCATGGCCTATGGCAAGTTCATCCAGACCATCCTTGACTTCATCATCGTCGCCTTCGCCATCTTCATGGGCGTCAAGGTGATCAACCGCCTCAAGCGCGAAGAGGCCGTGGCACCGACCGCGCCGCCAGTGCCAAGCGCTGAAGAAACCCTGCTGACCGAGATCCGCGACCTGCTCAAGGCGCAGAATCAGAAGTGAAGCTGCAAGCTGCAAGCTGCAAGCTGCAAGCTGCAAGTAGAGCAGGCTACCTCTGAACTGCTTCAACTTGCAGCTTGAGGCTTGCAGCTACCAGTAGTTTTCCACCGCGACCTGCCCCGGGCGCTTGCTCAGGCTCAACTGCAGGTCGCGCGCCTTGAGCACCTTGCGGGTCTCGTCGATCATGTCCGGGTTGCCGCACAGCATGATCCGCGAATGCTCCGGCGACAGCGCAAGCCCTGCCGTTCGCTCCAGTTCGCCGTTCTCGATCAGCGTGGTAATTCGCGCGTTCAGCGCCCCGGGGTGTTGCTCGCGGGTCACCACCGGGATGAACTGCAACTTGCCAGCGAACTCTGCCAGGTAATCACGTTGCTCTAACCCGGCGATCTCCTCGACGTACGCCAACTCCTTGGCCTCGCGCACCGAGTACACCAGCTTGATAGTGTCGAAACGCTCCCAGGCTTCGAAGTCCTGGAGGATCGACATAAATGGCGCAATGCCAGTGCCGGTGGCCAGCAGCCACAGGTCACGCCCACCGACAAAGCGATCAAGGGTCAGGTAGCCGAAGGCCTGGCGGTCGATCAGCAGGCTGTCGCCCGCGCCAAGTCGGCTCAACTCACTGGTGAATTCACCGCCTGGGACTACGATGGAGAAGAAATCCAGGTACTCGTCATGGGGCGCGCTGACCATAGAGTACGCGCGCCAGGCCACGCTGCCGTCGGCCTTGGTCACTCCCAGCCGGGCAAACTGCCCGGCCCGGAACCGAAACCCCGCATCGCGCGTTACCCGCAGGGAAAACAGATTGGCGGTCAGCGGCTGGACATCGAGCAGAGTCTGGCGGGTGAATTTGTCGGCGCTGGCGGTCATGTCGGGCTCCAGAAATCAGATGGGCCCAGTGTCGCGCAAAGCGCCCTGGATAAACACCATCGGATTGTAGGGCCTCAGCAAGGACGGACAAAAAGTCACGATGACGGCACAGCAGCTATAGCGAAAAAACCAGCACAGGATGAGGAGATTTCCTACACTTCGTCCCGTAGATTGGGACATTGGATCCAGGACGGGTTAAAGGGAGCTTCATCGATGCCGATGCCAAGGTGGGAGCCTGAACAGATCGAACAGTTGCTGGCCCAGAGCGAGCCCCAACAGCTGATGCTGCATGCCCAGCCGTTGGTCGGCGCACTCGGCATGGACGCGCTCTGCGTCACCGTGCGCCTGCACGTGGCCGCCCATGAACCCCTGGTCCATCACCACAGCAGTGTTTCAGCCGCCTGGGACAAACGCTACGTCGCCGAACATTTCATCAACATAGATCCAACAGTCGCAAAATGCCATCAAAGTTGCATGCCTCAGCCCTGGGATGACGACCTGTTCAATGAAGCCACGCACCTGCGTGAAGTCGCAGCTGAACACGGCATCGACTTCGCCCATGGCTGGAGCCAGTCGGTGCATGACCATCGGCACAACTCGACGGTGCTGAACGTGTTTCGCCGCCAACGCCGGGTGGACATCAGTGAGCTCTACGAGAATGGCGCAAGGGTGATGTGGCTGTGCCATACCCTGCACAATGCACTGTGCAAGCACCACCTGGCCAAACTCTCCTCGACGCCTGCGCCCAACCTGAGCCTGCGTGAACTGCAGGTGATCCAGAAGTACGACGAACTCACAAGCGCCAAACTGGTGGCCAAGGCGCTGTCGATGTCGCTCAGCACGGTCAACTTCCACATGGGCAATGTCAGGAGAAAGACCGGCGCCAAAACCACCATGAGCGCGCTCAATTACCTGCGCTACCACGGTCTGCTGGAGCAACCCCCACGATCCGGCAAAGGCCTGTAGAATTCTCGCCCCTCAAGCCCGTCGCGCACCGCGCCGGGGAGATTCGCAGCTGAGCCCCATGTCATGCCCCTGTTCAACAGCCCTTTCGCCGACCTAGACCTGATCCGCCAGCCGGAACAGGCCAACGATCCGTTGCTGGCCTTCGATGCCGCCGACCAGTACCTGCTCGAACACCTGGCAACCCAGAAGCCCGAGACCCACTGTCGCGTGCTGGTGCTCAACGACAGTTTCGGCGCCCTGGCCGCCAGCCTGGCCGGTCAACTGGAAGTCATCAGCAGCGGCGATTCGCACCTGGCGCGCATGGCCCTGGAAAAAAACCTGGCAGGTAACGGCAAGCCGTTCGACGCCGTGCCGTTCGTGCCCGCCCATGAAACCTGGCAAGGTCCGTTCGACCGGGTGCTGGTACGCGTGCCCAAGACCCTGGCTTTGCTCGAGGAACAACTGATCCGCCTGCAAGGTCACCTGGCACCCGGCGCCCAGGTAATTGCCGGGGCGATGATCAAGCACCTGCCGCGTGCCGCGGGCGATTTGCTGGAGAAATACATCGGCCCGGTGCAGGCCTCGCTGGCGCAGAAAAAAGCCCGCCTACTGACCGCCACCGTCGGTGATCGCCCACTGGCCCGCTCGCCCTACCCCAGCCACTACCGCCTGGACTCGCCGGCCCTGGAGCTGATCAACCACGCCAATGTGTTTTGCCGTGAAGGCCTGGACATCGGTACCCGCGCCTTCCTGCCGCATTTGCCGCGCGACCTGGCAGGCGCCCGGGTGGCCGACCTGGGCTGCGGCAACGGCGTGCTGGCGATCGCCAGCGCACTGGCCAACCCGGATGCCCACTACACCCTGGTGGACGAGTCGTACATGGCGGTGCAGTCGGCACGGGAAAACTGGCAGGCGGCACTGGGCGCGCGCGCGGTCGAGATTCGCGCGGCCGATGGCCTGGCCGGGCAGGCGAAGCAATCACTGGATGTGGTGCTGTGCAATCCGCCGTTCCACCAGCAGCAGGTGGTCGGCGATTTTTTGGCCTGGCGCATGTTCCAGCAGGCCCGGGAGGCACTGGAAGTAGGTGGGGCGCTGTATATCGTCGGCAACCGCCACCTGGGCTACCACAGCAAGCTGGCGCGGTTGTTCCGCGGTGTCGAGCAGGTCGCGGCGACACCGAAGTTCGTGGTGTTGAAAGCCCGCAAATAATCGAGGCCGCCGTGGGAGCAACTACCGTGCTCCAATTTCAGAAGCTTGCGCGATCCCTGTGGGAGCGGGTTTACCCGCGAACACGGGCGAAGCCCGTGCCAGCCACCGCGTCGCCTGCTTCGCGGCGGTGCGGTGGTCCGACAAACCCACTCCCACAGGTGCCAAGCTAGATTGCACCATGCAGGCAAGCCAGTTGCTCCCACAGGAGGCGTGCCAGATTGAGGCGATGGGCTGCGCAAGCAGCCCCCGGCATCTCAATGGGTGCTCAGCCCTGCCGCGCTCATGAACATGCGCATCCCATAGGCGACAATGCCCAGCGCCACGACACTCAGCCCCCAGATCAGCACCAGCCAGCCCAGGCGCTGCCACAACGGCTTCTTCTGTTCCACAGTCATCGCACGGCGCTCCTAGTGGTAGCCATCTTCATGGGTCACCTTGCCACGGAACACGTAGTAGCTCCAGAAGGTGTAGCCCAGGATGAAGGGCAGGATGAACAGCGTGCCCACCAGCATGAAGCCCTGGCTCTGCGGCGGCGCCGCGGCGTCCCAGATGCTGATCGACGGCGGGATGATATTCGGCCACAGGCTGATGCCCAACCCGCTGTAGCCGAGGAAGATCAGCACCAGGGTCAGCAGGAACGGCGTGTAATGGGCGTTGCGCTGCACCGCCCGGAGCAAGCCGTAGAAGGTCACCAGCACCAGGACCGGCACCGGCATGAACCAGACTAGGTTGGGCATGCTGAACCAACGCTCGGCGATCTGCGGGTAGGCGATCGGTGTCCACAGGCTGACGATACCGATCACGGCCAGCAGCACCAGTGCCAAAGGTCGCGCCACATCGTGCATCTTCTGCTGTAGCGGCCCTTCAGTCTTCATGATCAGCCAGGTGCAGCCCAGCAAGGTGTAGGCTACGATCAGGCCCAAGCCGGAGAACACCGTGAACGGCGTCAGCCAGTCCAGAGTGCCACCAGCATACTTGCGGTCCACCACCTTGAAGCCCTCGATGAACGCGCCCAGCGCCACGCCCTGGAAGAACGTCGCCACCAACGAGCCCCAGATGAAGGCTTTGTCCCAGATATGCCGTTTGTGCGGTCGGGCCTTGAAGCGGAACTCGAAGGCCACGCCGCGGAAGATCAACCCCACCAGCATCAGGATCAGCGGCAGGTACAGCGCCTCCAGCACCACCGAATAGGCCAGCGGGAAAGCGCCGAACAAAGCCGCGCCACCCAGCACCAGCCAGGTTTCGTTGCCGTCCCATACCGGGGCGACGGTGTTCATCATCACATCACGGTCACGCTCATCCTTGACGAAGGGGAAAAGCATGCCGATGCCCAGGTCGAAACCATCCATCACCACGTACATCATGACGCCGAAGATGATGATCACGGCCCAGATCAGCGGAAGATCGATACCCATCTCAGTTCCCCTTGTTCAGGCTGGCGGAGTCGGCCTCATGGCCGTCATCGGCGGCGGACAACGGCCGCGCCGGCGTGCGTTGCTGGCCAGGGCCACCTGGATTGTGCTCATCGCCCTCGCCGGTCTTCGGCCCCTTGCGCACCAGGCGCATCATGTAGCCGATGCCGGTACCGAACAGGGCGAAGTAGACCACCACGAACATCACCAGGGTGAAGCCGAGCTGGGTGTAGCTGTGATTGGACACGCCATCGGCGGTGCGCATCAGCCCGTAGACCACCCACGGCTGGCGCCCGACTTCGGTGGTGAACCAGCCGGCAAGGATGGCGATCAGGCCTGATGGCCCCATCCACAGGGTCAGGTAGAGGAATGGCCGCGAGCTGTAGAGGGTGCCGCGCTTGCGCAGCCACAGGCTCCACAGGCCAACGAGGATCATCAGCATGCCTAGCCCGACCATGATCCGGAACGACCAGAACACGATGGTCGAGTTGGGACGGTCTTCAGGCGGGAACTCCTTCATCGCCGGGACCTGCTTGTCCAGGCTGTGGGTGAGGATCAAGCTGCCCAGAGCCGGGATCTCGACCTTGAAACGGGTGGTCTCGGCCTGCATGTCGGGGAGGCCGAACAGGATCAGCGGGGTCGGCTCGCCGGGCTTGTTTTCCCAGTGGCCTTCGATGGCAGCGATCTTCACCGGCTGGTGCTTCAAGGTGTTGAGGCCGTGGAAGTCACCGATCACTGCCTGGATCGGCGCCACCACCAAGGCCATCCACATGGCCATCGACAGCATCTTGCGCACGGCCGGGTTGTCACGTCCGCGCAGCAGGTGCCAGGCCGCGGAAGCACCAACGAAGAACGCCGTGGCGACGAACGCCGCGGTGGCCATGTGCATCAGGCGGTAGGGGAACGAGGGGTTGAAGATCACCGCCAGCCAGTCCACCGGGATCACCCGGCCATCGACGATCTCGTAGCCCTGAGGCGTCTGCATCCAGCTGTTGGAGGCGAGGATCCAGAAGGTCGAGACCAAGGTGCCGAGCGCCACCATGCAGGTGGCGAAGAAGTGCAGGCCACGGCCGACCCGGTTCCAGCCGAACAGCATCACGCCGAGGAAACCGGCCTCCAGGAAGAATGCGGTCAGGACCTCATAGGTCAGCAGGGGGCCGGTAATCGAGCCGGCAAAGTCGGAGAACTGGCTCCAGTTGGTACCGAACTGGTAGGCCATCACCAGGCCGGAAACCACGCCCATGCCGAAATTGACGGCGAAGATCTTCGACCAGAAGTGGTAGAGGTCACGGTAGGTGCTGTCGTGGGTCTTCAGCCAAAGGCCTTCGAGGACCGCCAGGTAGCTCGCCAGGCCAATGGTGATGGCCGGGAACAGGATGTGAAAGGACACGGTAAAGGCAAACTGGATTCGGGCGAGCTCCAGGGCTTCCAATCCGAACATGGTGCTTCCTCTTCAGGTAATCCGGCGACCGGGCACATGACCATGTCGCCCACTGCCCCCACGGGTATCGAGTGCGCCGCGTTGGAATTGTTCTGTTCGATCGCAGGGATTCCGGCCCGAGGGCCGATCGTTGCATCTGGAAGCATTGACCCAGATCAACGACTGTTTGGAAGCATAGTCCTGAATGACCCATCCAGATGTGTGGTTGATTGCCGCGTGACCGGTTGCCTCACCCTCTTTACCTGGGGCTGGAACGCTGACCAACGGCGCTTTCAGCAACCAATTGTTACAAACAGATGATAAGCTGCTGCCCCCTCTAGCTCCGAGGTTGCAGGCCCACGATGTCCGATCCAGCCCCGCAATTGCTGCGTCATCACCGCCCCTTCGTCGCGTTCTGGATGGCCCGGGTGTTCACCGCCAGCGGCTTCCAGATGCTCACCGTGGCCATTGGCTGGCACCTCTACCAGTTGACCGGCAATGTCCTCGATCTGGGCCTGGTCGGCCTGGTCGAGTTCGCCCCCCGCGTACTGTTCATGCTGCACACCGGCCACGTCGCCGACCGCTACGACCGGCGCAAGGTCGCGGCCCTCTGCCAGACCCTGCAAGCATTGATCGCCCTGGCGCTGGCCCTGGGCAGCGCCAGCGGCCATGTCACCCGCGAACTGATCTTCGTCCTGGCCTTCCTGCTCGGTAGCGCCCGTTCGTTCGAGATGCCGGCCACCCAGGCCCTGTTACCCAACGTGGTGCCACCAGGGCTGTTTCCACGGGCCGTGGCGGCATCCGCCTCGGCGTCACAGGCGGCGACCATCGTTGCCCCGGCCATTGGCGGCTTCCTCTATGCCTTTGGCAGCACCTGGGTGTATGGGCCGACCGTGGTCCTGTACGTGATTGCCTGCGTGCTCACCTTGGGCCTGGACGCCCGCCAGCAGCTCCCGCAGCGTGGCCGCGCCAGCCTCGATTCGCTGCTGGCCGGGATCCGCTTCATTCGCAGCCGCCCGGATATCCTCGGCGCCATCTCGTTGGACCTGTTCGCCGTGCTGCTGGGCGGCGCCACCGCCCTGTTGCCGGTATTCGCCAAGGACATCCTGCTCACCGGCGCCTGGGGGCTCGGCCTGCTGCGTTCGGCGCCCGCCGTCGGGGCACTGCTGATGTCGCTGTGGCTGGCGCGTTTCCCGGTGGAACGCAAGGTGGGGCTGACCATGTTCACCGCGGTCGGGGTATTCGGCGTGGCGACCATCGCGTTCGGCCTCTCGACCTCGTTCTGGTTCTCCCTGGCGGTGCTGGTGGTGCTGGGCGCGGCGGACATGATCAGCATGGTCATCCGCAGCGCCTTCGTGCAGTTGGAAACGCCGGACGAGATGCGCGGCCGGGTGAGTGCGGTGAACGGGCTGTTCATCGGCGCCTCCAACCAGCTCGGCGAGTTCGAGTCGGGCGTCACCGCGCACTGGTTTGGCACAGTGCCAGCGGTGGTGCTCGGCGGCGTGGGCACGCTGGTGGTGACTGGGGTGTGGATGAAACTGTTCCCGACGCTGGCCCATCGAGACCGAATGCACAACGGCTGAAACCTTCCTACGACGCTTCGCGGGTAAACCCGCTCCCACAGGGATCGCGCCGCCCCAGGGCCCGGTGCAATACCTGTGGGAGCGGGTTTACCGGCGAAGAAGCCGGTACAGGCAAAAGCAGACCTGCTCCCCAACGGCCATAGGCCCCCGCCATCCATGCTGGTATGATGCGCGGCTTTTTTCCGCCCCACGCAAAACCACGGCATCCGGTACGGTCTGTGCTTTGCTGATGGGGTCGATACATTCACGGCGCGAGGGCGCCCTGGGAGCAGGCATGCTGGAAAGGCTGTTTCAACTAAAAGCACACAACACCAACGTGCGCACCGAGATTCTCGCGGGCGTCACCACCTTCCTGGCCATGGCCTACATCCTGTTCGTCAACCCGAGCATTCTCGGCGAGACCGGCATGGACAAGGGCGCGATCTTCGTCGCCACCTGCCTGGCCGCGGCCATCGGCTCGGTGACCATGGGCATCATCGCCAACTACCCGATCGCCCTGGCGCCGGGCATGGGCCTGAACGCCTTCTTCACCTACACCGTGGTCCTGCACATGGGCCACACCTGGCAGGTGGCGCTGGGCGCGGTGTTCCTCTCCGCGGTGCTGTTCTTCCTGCTGTCGATCTTCCGCATCCGCGAATGGATCGTGAACAGCATCCCGCTGCCGCTACGCTCGGCCATTGCCGCCGGCATCGGCCTGTTCCTGGCGTTGATCGCCCTGCACAACGCGGGGATCGTCGTCGATAACCCGGCTACCCTGGTGGGCCTGGGCGACCTCAGCAAACCGGCGCCGATCCTCGCCACCCTGGGCTTCTTCCTGATCGTCGCCCTCGAGTCGCTGAAAGTTCGTGGCGCCGTGCTGATCGGTATCCTGGCGGTGACCGTGGCGGCGATCGCACTGGGTGTCACGCCCTTCGCCGGCGTGGTCTCGATGCCGCCTTCGCTGGCACCGACCTTCCTGCAGCTGGATATCGCCGGCGCCCTGGACGTCGGCCTGATCAGCGTGATCTTCGCCTTCCTGTTCGTCGACCTGTTCGACAACTCCGGCACCCTGATCGGCGTGGCCAAGCGCGCCGGCCTGATGGGCAAGGACGGCCACATGCCGAAGATGGGCCGCGCCCTGATCGCCGACAGCACCGCGGCCATGGCCGGTTCGCTGCTGGGCACCTCGACCACCACCAGCTACATCGAGTCGGCGGCCGGCGTCAGTGCCGGGGGCCGTACCGGCCTCACCGCCATCGTGGTCGCCATCCTGTTCCTGCTGGCGCTGTTCTTCGCCCCGCTGGCCGGCAGCGTGCCGGCCTTCGCCACCGCTCCGGCGCTGCTGTTCGTCGCCGTGCTGATGGCCTCGGGCCTGGCCGAGATCAACTGGGACGACGTCACCGAAGCCGCGCCGGTGGTGGTCACCGCCCTGGCCATGCCGCTGACCTATTCGATTGCCAACGGCATCGCCTTCGGCTTCATCGCCTGGACCGCCATCAAGCTGATTTCCGGTCGTCGCCATGACCTGAACCCGGCGCTGGTGATCCTGTCCATCCTGTTCGTCATCAAACTCGGCTGGTTCCCCGCATGAGTGCTGTCTTCGATCCCTCGCAATACGACGCGCAACTGGCGGCCAAGGCCGCCCGCCTGCGCGAGCTGCTGGCGCCGTTCGGCGCCCCAGAGCCGTCGGTGTTCGACTCGCCGCGCGAACACTACCGTCTGCGCGCGGAGTTTCGCCTGTGGCGCGAGGACGGCCAGCGCCACTACGCGATGTTCGCCCCGGGCGAGAAGCACAAGGCGATCCTGATCGACGACTTTCCCATTGCCAGCCAGCGCATCAATGAACTGATGCCACGCCTGAAGGCCGCCTGGCAGGGCAACGAGGCGCTGAACAACCGCCTGTTCCAGGTCGAGTTCCTCACCACCCTGGCCGGCGATGCGATGATCACCCTGTGCTACCACCGTCCCCTGGACGAGGCCTGGGAGGCCGCCGCGCAGCAGTTGGCTCGCGAGCTGAAGGTCAGCGTGATTGGCCGCTCGAAGGGCAAGCGCGTGGTGATCGGTCGCGACTACGCGGTGGAAAAACTCGACATTGCCGGCCGCACCTTCAGCTATCGCCAACCCGAAGGTGCCTTCACCCAGCCCAACGGCGCGGTGAACCAGAAGATGCTCGGCTGGGCCGTCGAGGCCATGGGCGAGCGAACCGACGACCTGCTGGAGCTGTACTGCGGCAACGGCAACTTCACCTTGCCGCTGGCCACCCGCGCGCGCCAGGTGCTGGCCACCGAGATCAGCAAGACCTCGGTCAACGCCGCGCTGCACAACCTGGACGAAAACGGTATCGACAATGTGCGCCTGGTGCGCCTGTCGGCCGAGGAACTGACCCAGGCGCTGAACGAGGTACGCCCGTTCCGCCGCCTGGAAGGCATCGACCTCAAGGCCTACGACTTCGGCACCGTGTTCGTCGACCCGCCGCGCGCCGGCATGGACCCGGACACCTGCGAGCTGACCCGGCGTTTCGAGCGCATCCTGTACATCTCGTGCAACCCCGAGACCCTGGCGCAGAACATCGCCCAGTTGCAGGACTCCCACCGCATCGAGCGGTGCGCGCTGTTCGACCAGTTCCCGTATACCCATCACATGGAAAGCGGCGTCCTGCTGGTTCGGCGCTGACCGTGATCCGGCGGGGCCAACCGGCCCCGCCGTCCGTTGCAAGGAGCGATGCCCGATGGATCAGCTGAGCGCCATGCAGACCTTCCGCCGGGTTGTCGACCTCGGCAGTTTCAGCGCCGCCGCCGAGCAGGCGGGCATGTCCCACACCGTGCTGTCGCGCCAGGTCAAGAACCTCGAGCGCCACCTGGGCACGCAACTGCTCAACCGCACCACCCGCCGCCTGCAACCAACCGAAGCCGGGGCGCTGTTCTACCGCCACTGCGTACAGATCCTCGAACAGATGCAGGCGATGACCCTGGAACTGTCCGAACACCAACAGCAGCCTACCGGCACCTTGCGCCTGGGCGTGGCCACCGCCTTTGGCGAGCTGGAACTGGGCCGTTGGCTGGCGGATTTTGTCGAGCGCCACCCACGCCTGCGCATCGAGCTCAACTGCACCGACCGCTTCGTCGACCTGCTCGAGGAAGACGTCGATGTCTGCCTGCGGGTGACCGATCACCTGCCTGATTCCAGCCTGGTCGCTCGCCGCCTGGCCTCCAGCGAAGTGGTACTGGTGGCATCACCCGCCTACCTCGAACGGCATGGACTGCCCGACACGCCCGAAGCACTGGCCCAACACCCTTTGCTGGGCTACAACCGCCTGCCACATCCACAGCGCCTGCGCCTGAGCAGTGCTACCGCGCACCAGGAGATACAGCTGCCGCAGCGCTTGAGCGCCAACTCACCGATGGCCTTGCGCGCGGCAGCCATCGGCGGGCTGGGCATCGCCAGTTTCGACCGTTTCATCGTGGATGACGCACTGGGCGACGGCAGGCTGCTCCGCATACTGGTTGATTGGCAATTGCCAGCGCGCAACCTCTACGCCGTCTACCCGCAGAGCCGCTACCTGGCGCCGAAAGTGCGGGCCTTCCTCGATTACGTGCAGCGCTACTACGCGACGCCACGCTGGCTTAACTGATCTGTGCATTTAATGCACCAGTCATGGCTAGCTGGCGCTATTTCTGTGCGACAACGCTTTATCTAACCTTCGCCCACTCACATTGATTGGCGAAGGAGCCATTTCCATGAAAGCACTGCACAGCGTCATTGCCGGCATCACCTTGGGCACGCTTGCCCTCACCGCCCCTGCTCACGCCGACTCGCTGATCTCGGTGCCCGACAGCGCCGCGCTGAAGTGGCAAGACGTCGCCGGCACCCAAGGCAAGGTCAGCTATGCCAATGTCGAAGGCGATATTTTCGGCCAAGGGCCCTACTCGGCCTATGTGAAATTCAAGAAGGGCACCGACAACGGGCTGCACCAGCACACCGAGACGCTGCCGACCTTGGTCGTCAAAGGGACCTTCTATGCGGTGATCGATGGCAAGCGCACCGAGTTCCCGGCTGGTGCCTACTACAAGCTGCCGGCAAACCTGGTCCACGAGAGTGGCTGCACGGCGGCGGCCGATTGCCTGTTGTTCCAGTACCAGGCCGATGCCTTCGACCTGAAACCGGTCAAAGGCTGAGCCGGTACTTGATCCGGGTAGGCGCCGGCTTGCTGGCGCCTACCCGGATCCGCGCAACATCAGAAATCGAAGAACACCGTCTCCCCTTCCCCCTGAATACGGATATCGAAGCGATACGCCGTCTTCCCCTGCACTTCGCAGCGCCTGGCAATCAAGGTTTCACGCCGTTGCGGCTGCTCGATCAGGTTGAGCACCGGGCAGGCGGCATTGGCCAGGGCTTCGTCGTCGAAGTACAGCCGGGTGTGCAGGTGAATGTTGATGCCCCGGGCGAACAGGCTGAGGTTGATGTGCGGCGCCATCGCTACACCGGCGGCGTTGCGCACCACGCCCGGCTTGACCGTGTGCAGGGTCCACTCGCCGGCATCAAAGGTGGTGGCGGTGCGGCCAAAGCTGTTGAAGGGGTTCTCGAGCTTGTACTCATCCTGGTAGAGACCATTGGCATCGGCTTGCCAGACTTCCAGGAACGAGTCGCGGACCAGATGGCCATTGCCATCGTACACCTGGCCAATCAGCAGGATGTGCTCGCCTGGCGCCTCGGGGGTGGCCAGGCGATTGCCGATTTCCTGGTCGCGGGTCGGGTTGCCGGCCGCTTCCAGGGCCAGGCCGATGTGTACATAGGGGCCGGCCGTCTGCGAAGGCGTTTCCGGCAGCAATTCGATAGGCATGACGAACCTCCTCAACGGTTCTCGAAGTGGGTCTGGCGCTGACCGCGCAGCACGATGTCGAAGCGATACGCCAGGCAATCCATCGGATTGGCATGGCTCATGTCGAGCTTGGCGATCAGCCGCTCGACCGCCTCGGGATTGGCGATCGACTTGACGATCGGGCACATCGGGATCAGCGGATCGCCTTCGAAATACAGCTGGGTAATCAACTTGGTGGCGATCGACGGGCCGCTGACGCTGACGTGGATATGCGCCGGACGCCAGTCGTTGGGGCCGTTGCGCCAGGGGTACGGGCCGGGCTTGATGGTGCGGAAGCTGTAATAACCGTCGCGGTCGGTCAGGCAGCGGCCGACGCCACCGAAGTTCGGGTCCAGCGGCGCCAGGTAGCGGTCGTTCTTGTGCCGGTAGCGGCCACCGGCGTTGGCCTGCCAGATCTCCACCAGGGTATGGGGCACCGGCGTGCCGTACTGGTCGAGCACGCGACCGGCGACGATGATTCGCTCACCGATCGGCAAACCGCCCTGGTTGAAGTTCAGCAGCAGGTCATGGTCATGCTCGCCGAAGCGCAGGTGGGAAAAGTCGGGGCCAGTGGTTTCGCTGATCGACTGCGGGATGCTGACCAGCGCTTGGCGCGGCGAGCGCGCCACCGAGGTCTTGTAGTCAGGGGTCAAGGCCTTGGGGTGCCAGTTGCGATCACGGATCACGAAGCGGCGGGTGTCCTGGGCGGGCATGCCGGTTTCCTCTCTTGGAATTATGAAATCGCCCGGGCGTGGCAGGCGGACATGCAGTTTCTGGTAGCCACACCGGGATGAATATTGAATTCCACGGTCACAGGCATAACCATTTGGTTATGCAAGTAACCTGAGCTGACGCCAACGTCGGCCCTGAACTAATCTTTGACCTCATGTTTCACACAGTGGAGAACACCCGATGGAATGGCGAAAAGGCCGGCGCAGCGACAATGTGGTCGATGCCCGTGGCGAGGGCGGCGGCGGTGGCGGCATGCGCTTCGGTGGCGGCAAGGGCCTGGGGCTCGGCGCCATCTTGCTGATCGTCGGCATCGGCTGGTTGACCGGGCAGGACCCGTTGCAGATCCTCGGCCAGCTCGCCGGGCAGATGGAGCAGCAGCAACAGACAGCGCCGGCCAATGTCGGCGGCAAGGCGCCACCGGCCAACGACGAGCAGGCCGAGTTCGTCGCCTCGATCCTCGGCGACACCGAGGACACCTGGAAGGCCCTGTTCGCCCAGGCCGGCAAGCAGTACCGCGATCCCAAGCTGGTGCTATTCAGCGGCCAGGTCAATTCCGCCTGCGGCTTCGCCTCCTCGGCGGTCGGGCCGTTCTATTGCCCGGGCGACCAGCGTGTGTACCTGGACATGACCTTCTTCCGCGAGATGGAAACCCGCTTCAAGGCCGCCGGCGATTTCGCCCAGGCCTACGTGATCGCTCACGAGATCGGCCACCATGTGCAGACCTTGCTGGGTGTCTCGGCCAAGGTCGATGCCGCGCGGCGCAATGGCCAGCGCATGGAAGGCGACAACGGCCTGCTGGTACGCCAGGAGCTGCAGGCCGACTGCTTGGCCGGGGTCTGGGCCTACCAGGCGCAGAAGCGCCTGAACTGGCTGGAGCCTGGGGATGTGGAAGAGGCGCTGAACGCCGCCAACGCCATTGGTGACGACCGCTTGCAACAGCAGGGCCAGGGCCGGGTAGTGCCCGACTCGTTCACCCACGGCACCTCGCAACAGCGGGTGCGCTGGTTCAAGGCAGGCTTCAGCAGTGGTGACGTGAACAGCTGCGACACCTTCGCGGCACGCAGTCTCTGACATCGCAGGCGCCAGCCTTGCTGGCGAACCAGGCGCCGCAGTGCATGGCAGCGGCTTTGCCGGTGTTCGCCGGCAAGCCGCCGCCTACGGCTAAAACTCCAGGCATTTCAGCCAGTTACAAATTTGCTGAAAAAGCGTTTCAGCTTCCCCCGTTCTTGCCGATAAGTCCTACACAAATCTGCGGGCTATCTGACAAAAACAACGCCCAGCTATTGAGATCAAGTGAGCGAAATCATTTTCTGGGAGAGCGTGCATGAACAGCTGGTTCGCCAATATCAGCGTCAACCTTAAACTCGGCCTGGGCTTCGGCCTGGTCCTGGTCCTGACCGGCCTGCTGGCCCTGACCGGCTGGAACAGCCTGGGCAGCCTGATCAACCGCAGCAACTGGATGAGCGATATCACCCAGCTCAACAGTGACCTGACCAACCTGCGCGTGGCGCGCTTGCAATGGATGCTGACCAACGGTGACGACGCCTCGGCGGCCAATGTCCAGGCCAAGCTCGACGCCTTCGGCAACCAGCAGCAGCACCTGGTCAACACCTTCACCAGCCCCGAGAACCTCAAGCTGCTGCGCGAGCAGGGCCAGAGCATCAGTGAATACCGGGTCTCGCTGGAAAAGATGCGCCAGGGCTACAAGACCACCCTCGCCGCCCGTGACGCGATGAACCAGGCCGCCGCCCGCGCCAACGACGCCATCGAGGCGATCAGCAGCGCCGTGCTGTCCAGCCCGGAGAGCGATGCCGCCCACCTGGCCCAGTACCTGTTGATCAGCAAGGCCAAGCAGCAACTGGTGCAGGTACGCCTGGATGTACGCAGCTACATCGCCGACCTGACGCCCGAGGCCGAACAGGCTGCCGTGCGCCAGCTGGAAAGCGCCCTGACCGAGATCGACAGCCTCAAGCGCCAACTGCCGGCCGAAGCCTCGCGCATCCAGCAGTTCGAAAGCGCCGTGCTGGCCTACCGCGACGCCGTGCGCCAGTTCCGCGATGCCACCGCTGCCATCGGCGTGGCCCGTGCCGAAATGACCGTGCAGGGCGCCGATATCGTCAAGCGCAGCGACGCGCTGTACCAGATCCAGATCGAACGCCGCGATGCCGAAAGCATCCAGGCCCGCAGCCTGCAGACCACCGCCACCCTGCTGGCGCTGCTGGTCGGCGTGCTCGCCGCGTTCATCATCACCCGCCAGATCACCCGCCCGCTGCGCGAGACCATGGACGCCGTGGAGAAAATCGCCAGCGGCGACCTGACCCAGACCCTGCGCGTCACCCGCCGCGACGAACTGGGCGCGCTGCAGCAAGGCATCGCGCGCATGGGCAATACCCTGCGCGACTTGATCACCGGCATCCGCGACGGTGTCACCCAGATCGCCAGCGCCGCCGAAGAACTGTCGGCAGTGACCGAGCAGACCAGCGCCGGCGCCAACAGCCAGAAGGTCGAGACCGACCAGGTGGCCACCGCCATGCACGAGATGGCCGCCACCGTGCAGGAAGTCGCGCGCAACGCCGAGCAGGCCTCCCACGCCGCCACCAATGCCGATGACGAAGCCCGTGTCGGTGACAAGGTGGTCGGCGAGGCGATCAGCCAGATCGAGCGCCTGGCCCAGGAAGTGCACCGATCCACCGAGGCCATGACCCTGCTGCAGCAGGAAAGCCAGAAGATCGGCAGCGTCATGGACGTGATCAAGTCGGTGGCCGAGCAGACCAACCTGCTGGCGCTCAACGCCGCCATCGAAGCGGCCCGTGCCGGTGAAGCCGGCCGTGGCTTCGCCGTGGTCGCCGACGAGGTGCGGGGCCTGGCCCAGCGCACCCAGCAGTCCACCGAAGAGATCGAAGGGCTGATCGCCAGCCTGCAGAACGGCACCCAGCAGGTCGCCGAAGTGATGAACGGTAGCCGCAGCCTGACCGACAGCAGTGTCGAGCTGGCGCGCAAGGCCGGCGACTCGCTGGACAGCATCACCCGCACGGTGTCGAACATCCAGTCGATGAACCAGCAGATCGCCGCCGCCGCCGAGCAGCAGAGCGCGGTCGCCGAGGAAATCAGCCGCAGCATCCTCAACGTGCGCGACGTGTCGGAACAGACCGCCGCGGCCAGCGACGAGACCGCCGCCTCCAGCGTCGAGCTGGCGCGCCTGGGCGGGCACCTGCAGACGCTGGTCAGCCAGTTCCGCGTCTGATTTCAGGCTTTAGGGCTGCTGCGCAGCCCTTTCGCGACACAAGGCCGCTCCCACAGGGACATCGCGGCATTCAAGGGCAGCATCTGTCCTGTGGGGGCAACTGACTTGCTCAACTGCTAAAGCTAGCGCGATCCCTGTGGCAGCGGCCTTGTGTCGCGATGGGAGGGCAACACCCTCCCAAGGCTGCAACAACTTACTTGACGATCATCCCCACCCCGCGCCCACGCGGATCGGAAGCGGTCTCCAGCTTCTCCCCGGTCACCCGGATCGCCTGGATGTCGCCCATCTCCCAGCCCTGATCCTCCAGCACATAACCCATTTTCTTCAGGTCATCGGCCACCACGCCCTTGAGCGGCGCATAGCTGTCGAAGTAGATCGTGTCCTTGGGCAGCAACTGATGATGCACGCGCTGCGCCGCCACGGCCTTCTCCAGCGGCATGCCGAAGTCGTACAGATTGTTCATCACCTGGAAGATCGAGGTGAAGATCCGCGAACCACCCGGCGTGCCCACCACCAGCACCACCTTGCCATCACGGGTCACCAGGCTCGGGCTCATCGACGACAGCATGCGCTTGCCGGGGGCAATGGCATTGGCGTCACCGCCGACCACGCCGAAGGCGTTGGCCGCGCCCGGCTTGGCGCTGAAGTCGTCCATCTCATCGTTGAGCAGGAAGCCCGCGCCCTTGACCACCACGCCGCTGCCGTAGTCGAGGTTGAGGGTGTAGGTGTTGCTCACTGCGTTGCCTTGCTTGTCGACGATCGAGAAGTGCGTGGTCTGGTGCGGTTCCAGCCCCGGCTTGACCTGGTCGGTTGCGGAAATCGCAGTCGGGTTGACCTGGGCGGCGCGCTTGGCCAGGTAGTCCTTGGCGATCAACTGGTCGACCGGCACTTGGGTGAAAGCCGGGTCGCCCAGGTAGTCGGCGCGGTCGGCGAACACGCGTTTCTCGATCTCGGCCAGCAGGTGGATGTACTTGGCCGAGTTGTGCTCGACGCCCTTGAAGTCCGCCGCGCGGTCTTCCTTGATGCCCAGCAGCTGGGCCAGGGCGACGCCGCCGGAGCTTGGCGGCGGCGCGGTGTAGACCACATTGCCGCGCCAGTCGATGGCGATCGGGTCACGCCATACGGCCTTGTAGTCCTTGAGGTCGTCCTTGCTGATCAGGCCCTTGTCGGCCTGCATCTGCGCCACCAGCAAGTCGGCGGTCTTGCCCTGGTAGAACTCGCTGACACCCTTGTCGGCAATGCGCTCCAGGGTCTGCGCCAACTCCGGCTGCTTGAACAGCTCGCCAACCTTCATGCTGCCGAAATAGTCGTTGAAATTGGTGGCGGTCTTGAACATGCCCTGGGCGTCGTCGCGGTACTGGTACTGCTTCTGGGCGATCTTGAAGCCGTTGCGCGCGTAGCCGATGGCCGGGGTCAACAGCTCGCTCCACTTGAGCTTGCCGAACTTCTGGTGCGCCTCCCACAGGCCCATCACCGTGCCCGGCACGCCGGCGGCGCGGGCACCGACCAGGCTGAGGTTCTCGATCACTTCGCCCTTGTCGTCCAGGTACATGGTCTTGGTCGCGGCCTTGGGCGCCACTTCGCGGTAATCGAGGAAGTACGGCTTGCCATCGACGAACAGGGTCATGAAGCCGCCGCCGCCAATGTTGCCAGCCTCGGGGTAGGTCACGGCGAGGGTGAAAGCAGTGGCGACCGCGGCGTCCACCGCATTGCCGCCCTTCTTGAGAATGTCGGCGGCCACCTGTGCGCCATATTGATCAGGCGCGGCCACCGCGCCGCCTTCGAGGGTCACGGCAAAGGCCGAGGAACAGCTCAGGATTGCCGCCCCGAGGGCCAGCGGCTGGAACATGACGATACGCATGCGCACTTCCTTGGTGTTGTTTTTGTTGATCAGTCATTAAGGCCGAAGCGTTTCGACTAAGCAAACACCGTAGGAAACTTCCGCCGCCGACGGACAGAACCTGTCGCGTTCAGGACACTCAGCAGGCGTAGATCGCCAGTTTTTTCTGGATGAAGTCGAGGAAGCACTGGATGCGCAGCGCCAGCTGGGTGTTGCGGTAGTACACCGCATGGATCGGCTGGCGGTAGCCGTTGTTGTGCTCGCCGAGCAGCACCTGCAGGCGGCCGGCACGGATGTCCTCGTGGGTCATGAAATGCGACAGGCTGACAATGCCCTCGCCAGCGATGGCCAGCTGGCGCAAGGTCTCGCCGCTGGAGGCGATCAACTGCGGGCGAATCGGCCAACGGTCGCCCTGGGCGTGGCGCAGCGGCCATTGATTGAGCGATTCGGGCGAACTGAAACCCAGCAGGTTGTGCCCGCTGAGGTCCTCGACCTGTTCCGGCGTGCCGTGGCGCGCCAGGTACTCGGGGCTGGCCAGGACCTGCACCGGGCTGCAGCCCAGCGAGCGGGCGTGCAGGCTGGAGTCGGCCAGCTCACCGATGCGGATGGCCACATCGGTGCTCTGCTCCAGCAGGTCGATGATCAGGTCGTCGGTATTGAGCTCCAGCTCGATGGCGGGGTATTGCTGGCGGAACTCACCGATCCACGGCAGGATCGCGTGCAGCATGAACGGCGCGGCGGCGTTGATGCGCAGGCGCCCGGACGGGGTCTGGCGATTCATCGACAGGCGCTCTTCCATGTCGTCCATCTGCTCGAGGATCACCCGGGCGCGCTCGAGGAAAAATCGACCCTCCTCGGTCAGGTCCATGCGTCGGGTGGTGCGGTTGACCAGGGTGGTGCCCAGCTTGCCCTCCAACCGCGACAAGGTGCGGCTGACCGCCGATGGGGTCTGGCCCATCTGCTCGGCGGCGGCGGAGATCGAGCCGCAATCGATGACGGCGACGAATACCAGGAGCTCTTCGGATCGGGTTTTCACACGGTTGGCCTTGGCAAGAGATTGCCGTGATTGATAGCGGTTGATCTGAATCCGTGCAAGGGCACAGTTCGCCAGCAAGGCTGGCGCCTCGCGTGAACGGTTAGCGGCCCTTGCCCAACACCTCGGTCAAATGTTGCTCATAAGCCGCCAACGCCGCCGGTACATCCGGGCGCTTCATCACATCCACGGCCAGGTAGGTCGGCAAGGCCGTCATGCCGAGGAACTGGTTGGCCTTGTGGAAGGCAAAGTACAGCGCATCCACGCCTTTGCCCTCGAAGAAATCCTCCGGGTCGTCGAAGGCCTGCTGCGGGGCGTTCCAGGTCAGCGACAGCATGTACTGCTTGCCGTGCACCAGGCCGCCGCTGCCGTATTTCTGCGAGTTGTCCGCGCGGGTGCGGCCATCGTTGGCGTAAAGGCGGCCGTGGCCAGCGGTGAACACCTCGTCAATGTACTGCTTCACGGTCCATGGCGCCCCCATCCACCAACCTGGCATCTGGTAGATCACCACATCGGCCCAGAGGAACTTCTCCACCTCCACCTGCGCGTCGTAGCCACCGTCGATGAAGGTCTCCCGCAGGTCGTGACCGGCTCGGTCCAGATGGACCAGCGCCGCATCGTGCAAGGTCTGGTTGAGGCGGCCATCGGAGTGGGCGAAACGCTTGCCGCCGTTGAGCAGGAGGATCTTTTTCATGACGATTCACGGGCTCGAATAGGTATTTGCCGGCAGGGTAGGCGCTCGCGGGCGTGGTAAACAGCTATCGCCGGGCAAAACACATTTGCCAGGCAATCACGAATGCTGAACATATTGTTGATTTAGAATCGGCATCCCCAGCCGCTACCGAGCACAGTTCCATGCCCCAGCCACACGCCTTCATCCTCAAAGCCAAGACCCGTCCGGAACAGGCCGAAGCCTTCGAGCAATTGTTCCGCCCCTGTGTCGAGCCCAGCCGCCAGGAACCGGGCTGCCTCGAGTACCACATGCTGCGCGACCAGCAAGACCCGAGCCTGTTCGTATTCTTCGAAGTCTGGGCGAGCCAGGCCGACCTGGACGTGCATCTGGCCCTGCCGCACATGCGTGCGTTCTTCGAAAAGCGCATGGACTACCTGGAGCGTGATTTCGAGATCCAGGCGCTCGACATGCTCAGTGCCTCGTCGGCTAACCGTTGATCAGCAGGTGACTGCCCAGCAGCGCCATGCCGATGAAGAAGCAGCGCTTGAACAACACCGCGCTGATCCGGCCCCGCAACCATTGTCCGATGAACATGCCGAGCAAGGCCGGCGCCAGCATCAGCAGTGACGCCCCCAACGCCTGGCCGCCCAGCGCATCCTGGCCAGCCAGGCCGATGGCCAGTGCCAGGGTCGAGACACTGAACGACAAGCCCAGCGCCTGGACCAGCGCCTCGCGGTCGAGCCCCAGCCCCTGCAGGTAAGGCACCGCGGGCATCACGAACACGCCGGTGGCCGCGGTCACCATGCCTGTCAGCAGCCCGCACAACGGCCCCAGCCAGCGCTCATGGGCGGGGGCGATCCGCCAACCGCGACCGCTCAGCCCATGCAGGGCATAGAGCAGCAACGCGCCACCCAATGCATGGGCGGCCCACGGGCCACTGTCGAGCCCCTGCCAGGCACTGCCGAACAAGGTCCCGAGGAAAGTCGCCAGCAACATCCAGCTCAGCCGCCGCCACAAGGCCGCCAGCTGGCCACCGCTGGCCAACTGCCAAAGGTTGGTCAGCGTCGAAGGCACGATCAACAGCGCCGCTGCCTGCACCGTAGGCATAGTCAAACCAAGCAGCCCCATGGCGACAGTCGGCAGGCCAAGGCCGATCACGCCCTTGACCACGCCGGCCAGCAAGAACGTCAGTATCGCCAGCAGCGTCTGGCCTGGCCCCATATCCTGGTAGAACGAGAAGACGGTATTCATGGCGCCATCCTCGCCTGGCGACGGCCGCCTGAAAATCTGTCATACCTGCAGCCAGACTCTTGCCAGGACAGAGAC
Organism: Pseudomonas xantholysinigenes; assembly: GCF_014268885.2. Lineage (NCBI taxonomy): Bacteria > Pseudomonadati > Pseudomonadota > Gammaproteobacteria > Pseudomonadales > Pseudomonadaceae > Pseudomonas > Pseudomonas xantholysinigenes. The sequence continues at coordinate 4,814,796 of NZ_CP077095.1, forward strand.
AGATGCATTTCGACCTGATCGACCTCAAGCTGTTCCAGCACACCCTGGAGTGCGGCAACATCACAGCTGGCGCCCAGCGCAGCCACTTGTCCCTGCCAGCGGCCAGCGCGCGTATCCGCGCAATGGAGGCGTCACTCGGCATCCCCCTGCTCGAGCGCAACCGCCGCGGTGTCCAGGCCACGCCCGCCGGGCAGGCCCTGCTGCTGCATGCCCGGCTGATCGCCCAGCAGATTGAGCGCCTGCAGTACGACCTCTGGCAATACGCCCAGGGCCAGCAGGGCCAGATACGTCTGCTATGCAACACCGCGGCCTTGACCGAGTACCTGCCGGAGCTGCTGGCCAGCCACCTGGCGCGCCACCCGGGGATCAGCATCGATGTCCAGGAGTTGCCCAGCCTGCGGATCGTCCAGTCAGTCACCCAAGGCATGGCCGACCTGGGGATAGTGTCCGACGCCGCCCCCTGTGATCACCTACAGACCCTGGACTTTCGCGACGATCCACTGGTATTGCTGACGCCGCCCGGGCATCCCCTGGCCAGTCGCCCGGCCCCAAGGTTTGCCGATTGTCTTGATCACGGGCACGTTTGCCTGGGCGCCGGCAGCGCCTTGGCCCTGCATCTGGAAGAGCAGGCCCTGCACCTGGGCCGGCGCTTGCAGGTGCGAGTCCGCGCCGAAGGCTTCGACGGGGTGATCCGCATGGTCGCCGGCGGCGCCGGGGTGGGTGTCGTGCCACGGGCGGCGGTGCTGCGCTGGCACGGCCGGCTGGCCTTGCACTGGGTCGCCCTGCAGGATGCCTGGGCCAATCGCCGTCTGCGCCTGTGCGCGCGCGACTTCAGCGCCCTGCCCGGCTTCACCCGGGAACTGGTCGCGCATTTGCGAGCTCGCTGAGCAGCGCCCAGGGCCTGGGCGCATACCCCATTTATGGCTGGCGGTTTTCCATTTTTGGCGATAACCAATCACCGGCACCGGACTTAGACTGGCGCGCAACGTCCTGATTATCTTGCGAAAGGTAAAGTCCCTGTGTCTGTAGAAATCAACTGGGCGCTCTGGCTGACCACCATGGTGCCCCTGGCCCTGAGCGCCGGCCCCGGCAACCTCATGGTGGCGACCTCCGGCGCGCAAAGCGGCGTGCGCCGCTCGGTCAAGTTCATCGTCGGCCTCGATGCCACCTACTTCCTGATCGCCGTGCTGGTGGGCCTGGGGCTCTATCACACGATCATGGCCAGCCCCAACCTGATGTGGGTGCTACGGGTGGCCGGCAGCCTGTACATCCTCTGGCTGGGGATCAAGCTGATCATCCGGCCGATGCGCAAGGCCGGCGACCGGCAACTGGACCTGCAGTTTCGCGACGGCATCATCGTCCAGCTGGGCAACGTCCAGGGGTTGGTGATGCTGCTGGTGATGTTCTCCACCTTCATCCCCGCCGGCACCAGCAACAGCGGTGCGGTGCTGGCCCTGAGCCTGGCACTGATCCTGGTGAACTTCACCGCCCATATCATCTGGGTCTCCATGGGCGCGACCATCCAGCGCCTGCTGGCGGTCCGCCCTGGCCTGCTCAAGGCGCAGAACGTGGTGTTCGGCCTGATGCTGATCGCCGTGGCCGCCTGGATCTTCGTGCGTACCAGCAACCTGTGAGGACTGCCTGATGACCCGCGCCACAGCCGTAATGTTCGATGCGCCTGGCAACCCGGAGGTCCTGTACCTGCACGAGCAGGCTCTCCCTGCTTTGAGCGACGGGCAGGTGCTCGTCGCCATCCAGGCCGCAGGCGTCAATTTCATCGACACCTACCGCCGCTCGGGGGCGCTGGATGATGGTTCAGCCTACCCACGCGGCCTCGGCACCGAGGGCGCCGGCGAAGTCATCGCGCGTGCCCCGGACGTCACCGAACTGAAGGTCGGCGACCGTGTCGCCTTCATCGATGGTTCTTCGGGCAGCTACGCCAGCCACGCCATCGTGCCAGCGGCACGAGTGATCCGCCTGGACCCCGAGATCAGCTTCGAAACGGCGGCGGCCGTCATGTTCAAGGGCATCACCGCCGAATACCTGACCCACCGCTGCGTGCCGCTGATGACCGGTGACTGGGTGCTGTGGCACGCCGCCGCCGGTGGCGTCGGCAGCATCGCCACCAGTTGGCTGGCCGCGCGCGGCATGAAGGTCATCGGCCTGGCCTCGACCCCGGCCAAGCGCCAGGCGGCCCTGAATGCCGGCTGCATCGCCGCGCTGGACAACCGCGACACCAGCACCCTCCAGGCCATTCGCGAGCTGACCGACGGACGCGGCGTCGACGTGGCCTTCGACTCCATCGGCAAGGACACCGTGGAATTTTCCCTCGCCAGCCTGCGCCGTCGCGGCCAATTGGTGCTGTTTGGCAATGCCTCGGGGGACGTGACCGGTTTCAATCTGTCGCGCCTGGGCGCGCTAGGCTCGCTGCATGTCACCCGCCCGACCCTCAAGCACTATGTCGCCGAGCGCGATGAGTTGCGCATGGCCGCTCGCCGGGTGATGGACGCGCTGAAGACCGAGCAGATCAAGGTGCCACGCATCACCTCCCACGACATGGCGGACGCCGGCCAGGTGCACCAGTTGCTCCATGACCGGCAGACCCTGGGAGCACTGATCCTGCGCCCCTGAAACGCGTCCGCCTCACGGCAGGTCGGTGTCGGTCTGAGCGAAGAAGCCGATCAGGTGTTCGGTGACCACGCTGACCCGCTTGAGGTCCTGGCTCGCCAGGTTGCGCAACAGCCAGATATCCGCGCCATGCGCAGGTCCATTGGGCAGCACGCGGGTAAAGCCGTTGCGCATGCCCACATAGATCGGCAGCGCGGCAATGCCCAAGCCAGCAGCCACGGCATTGATCTGCGCGTTGAGGTTCTGCAGGCGCAACCAGGGCTTGTGACCATTGCCCAGTTCGTGCAACCAGCGCGCGAGCGGCATGTGGGTCATTTCCTCGGTCCAGCCGATCAACTGGTGGCGCCGTAGCTCCGCCGCCTGCTGCGGCAGGCCATGCCGCGCGGCATAGCTGTCGGAACAGAACAGTCCCTGGGTCAGGCGCCCCAGGCAGCGCATGGTGAAGTTGCCGTTTTCCGGGCGATGCAGGCGAATGATGATATCGCTGTGACTGTGCGTCAGCTTCGACGACAGCGCCGAATTGACCAGGTCGAAATGAATATCGGGGTATTGCTCGTGCAATTGCTCCAGCGCCGGAATGATCAAGTGCGTGCCCATGACCTCGGGGCAATCGATGCGCACGCAGCCACCCGCATGCTCGTTGGGGTGGGCGATCTGCCGCTCGATCAACTTGAAACGCTCTTCGGCCTCCAGCGCCAAGGGTAGCAACGCCTTGCCGGCCTCGGTCAGGAAGTAGCCGTTGGTTCTCTTCAGAAAAAGCGCCGACCCCAACGCCTCTTCAAGCGCCACGATCTTGCGTGACACCGTGGACGCCGAAACCCGCAGGGCGGCGCCGGCGTCGGTGACGTTGCAGGTCTTGGCGACCGATATGAAGGTCTTCAGGTCATCCCAGTTCATCTGTTGCTTTCTTTCCGTCCACAAAACGCGCGGGCAGCGTAACACAGCGTCTGGCCAGCGGCGTTGAAGCCTGCATCGAGGTGATGTGGAGAGTGCTTGAAGACGCGCCAATGCAATGCCTAAAAATGCAAAATCGATCTCCATAATTTGGAATTCAAATAGCCATTACAGGCGGTTATGGTCCACCCCCAATACAAGTTTTCGGGAGTGGAAAGTGTGGAAACCCCAGATGAAATAACGCCACGAGAAACAATGCGGCCGTTACCCGATTTTCTTCAGCCATTCTTGAGCTGGCTGAGTGCCAAGCCGTTGGCCGAGGAACTTTCCAAAGCGGGCAAGCGCACCCCTATGTTTCATGTTGCCGTGGCCGCCAGCTTTATAACCATCGGCGTATTACTGACCGCGACGGGTTATATCCATGACAGCCTGTTGCTGTGGTTGCTGGGTTTTATCTTTGCCGCCGGCGGCATCAAACAGATGCAAGTGATGATCTGCCACAACTGCGCCCACGACATGGCATTCGCCAGCCGCCGCACCAATACCGTAGTCGGCCATGTCATCTCCGCGGTCTTCATGCTCAAGCCCTACACGATCTACAAACAGGAGCACATGCTCCACCACAGCTCCAGGACCCTGCTGACCGATCAGGACGACACGCTCACCTACCTGCAAGGCGTGGTGGGCCTCAAGCCCAGCGACAGCATCGCCATGATGTGGACCAAGCTGGTATTCGCGGCCTTCTCGCCACTGGCCATCCTGCGCACCTCGTTCAACCGCATCAAGGCCAACGCCAGCGCCCCTGACCGCATGGTCGCCGCGCTCACCATCGGCGGATGGGCCGGCCTGCTGCTAGCGGCCTGGGCCGTTGGTCACCTCGACGTGTTCGTCGCGGCCTGGGTGCTGCCGGTGTTCATGGGCTACCACATCAGCACCACGTTCCGCCTGGCGGCCGAGCACACCTGGCCCAGCGTCGAGGTCCTCGAGAAGCGCGGTGTCGACTTCATCTGCGACAGCACCACCTCGGTATTCATCGGCGAGGCATTGCGCATTCCGGCCAATGCCGGGCCACTGCTGCGCCTGGCCTGTATAACCGTATGGCTGTCGAAGACATTCACTTACCACCTGTTCGTGCGCATCTTCATCATGGTCGGCGATACGCCTTGCCATGACTTCCATCACCGCCGGCCACGCTCCAATGATTGGCCAAACTATGTAACGGCGCGCGAACGCGACAAACGCGAAGGTGCCAAGCCATTCCCCAGAAACTACATCGACAAGTGGGGCTACATCTCCACCGTCACGGAGAACTTCTGCAACTTCCAAAACGCCCTTCCTTATTACCAAAGCTCAACTTTTAACGCATTGGCGGAGGACCTATGAGACACGAAAAAACTGCACTTCTGCTGACGATTCCTTCTGACTCTCACAGTTGGAACATGGTCTTCATGGAGTTCCTCCTGAGCGAGGCCAATTATCAGGTCCACAACATGGGACCGAATACGCCGATGCGCGATGTCGTCGACTGGCTCAAGCAGCACCCTTGCGACCTGATCGTGGTCAGCACGGTCAACGGCCACGGCTACCTGGAGGGCGTCGAACTGGCGCAGCGGATCCGTGATGAAGGCCGTTTCAGGGGCAGCCTGTGCATCGGCGGCAAGATCTGCACCGAGAATGACGCGCCGACCCTCGAGCGCTACAGCCATACCCTGCTGCAAGCGGGCTTCGACGCGGTCTTCGACGACAGCGACAAGAACAACTTCGACCGTTTCCAGGCGCTGCTCGACAACGCCAGCGCCCACCAGGACACCTTGGCCCGCAGCGGCTCGTGACCCTCGCCCGGCCGGTGCGCCAGGCACCGGCCCGTCTTCGCCTCAAGAGACCCCTTCCATGCAGGATTTCAACGCCTATGTACTCGGGCACTTCGCCGAGCGCGGCCCGGTGCTGCAGCCACGCCTGGGCTTCAGCTCGCTGGAGCGCATGAAGCACGGCCTGGAGGCCACCGCCGCCAGCCGCGCCCATACCGTCTGCACCATCACCCTCGACGCCTTCACCCGCGTCAACGACCTCAAGTCGGCGCAAAAGGCCATCGATACCGGCTCGATGCTCAATGGTTACCCCATCGTCAATCATGCCGTCGCCGACACCAAGGCCATGCTCGATACCATCGAACATCGCTATGCGACGCCGGTGCAGGTGCGCCACGGCTCGCCCGACCCTGTGCATATCTTCCAGCGCATGACCGAAGTCGGCCTTTCGGCCACCGAGGGGGGGCCGGTGTCCTATTGCCTGCCCTACAGCCGCACACCGTTGCGCGCGGCGTTCGGCCACTGGCAGAAGGCTTGCCGGGTGCTCTCCGAGGGCGTGCCCGATAGCCATATCGAGAGTTTTGCCGGCTGCATGATGGGCCAGATGTGCGACCCGGCGATCCTGGTCGCGCTGAATGTGCTCGAGGGCCTGTTCCTGCGCCAGCATGGCATCGCCACCCTGGCATTCTCCTATGCCCAGGGCACCTCGCCCTTGCAGGACCTGGCCGCGCTGAGCGCCTTGAAGACCCTGGTGGGCGAGCACTTCGCCCCGGGCAGCTACCACTTCGTGGCCTACGTCTTCATGGGCTTTTTCCCGCGCACCCTTGGCGGGTTCTGCCGCATCACCCAGGACGCGCTGTCGGTGGTGCGCGCCGCCGGCGTGCAGCGGGTGATCGTCAAGACCCCGGTGGAATCCCGGCGCATTCCACGGGTCGAGGAAAACATCGCGGCGCTGGAGTACGCCGACTACTGCCTGCGCTCGGATCATACGCTCAGGTCGATCCCATTCGACCAGCAGGAATACCGACGCATCCTCGACAAGGCCGGGGCGCTGATCAACGGGACCCTGGCCCTGGACAGCGACATTTCCGAAGCCATCCTCGCCGCGTTCGACAGCGGCCTGCTGGCCATTCCCTACTGCCTGCACCCGGACAACAAGCGCGGCGCCGGGACCGTGCTGGACGCCAACAACTACTACATGGGCTTCGAAGGCGCACGGGTGGAAAACGCGTTTTCGTTCCTCTCGGCCTTACGCCAGAACATCATGACCTACGACGCGTTCCACTGAGAATTCGCCACCGCGCGGGCCGTTGCTCATTGGCCAACGGCCAGTTCGCGCAAGGCAGCAGAAGCCAGGAAACCGGAGCGCGAGGCATAGCGGTGGTCGCGCTTGACCTTCTCGTCGATACGCTGCAGCAGGTTCTCCGGCAACGTTGCATTGAAACGCACGGCCTTGCCCAGGTAGGGCGTCACATCGAATTCCACCACCGCCCAAACCCCGCCGGCGAAGTCCGGGTTGTCCAGGTGCGCATCCACTTCCCGCGCCTGTGGCAGTGGCTCGCCATCGGCCACCAGCCCTTCGAAATGTAGCGCCAATGCTTCCTGCACATTGTCGAGCGCCTGCGACACTGTACGCCCGGCAGAGAAGCAACCCAGTACGTCGGGCACGCTCACGCCGTAGTCCGAAGCGTCGTCCTTGTGCAGCACAACTGGATATTTCATCGATTGCCTCCATTGAGATTCAAGCCCGGCAAACATCTTGCGCCTCACCGCTCACGCATCCATCCTTTGGCAGGCGATGTGTATGCTACACATCATGCTTGAGCAAAATAAAACCTAATACACACCATGCACACTTATTCCGATACACGGCGCATGGCCCGCTAAAAGCACGTTTCGGCTACTTCACAAGTCAGGCAAATGCCCCTTGCCCGGCAGCCGCACAATTCCCCACAATCCGGCGCATGCCGCGTTACGACAGGGAATTCGCCGTGCCATCGATCTACCAGCTCAAACCCCGTTTCCAGGCGCTGCTGCGCCCCACCGTCCAGCGCCTGCACCAGCGCGGCGTCAGCGCCAACCAGGTCACCCTGAGCGCTGCCATAGTGTCCCTGCTGCTTGGCCTGTTGCTGGCCTGGCTGGCGCAGGTCACCTGGCTGTTCATCCTGATCCCACTGTGGATGCTGCTGCGCATGGCGCTCAATGCCGTGGACGGCATGCTCGCCCGTGAGTTCGGCCAGCAATCCACGCTTGGCGCCTACCTCAACGAACTCTGCGACCTGGTCGCGGACGCGGCGTTGTACCTGCCGTTCGCCCTGCTGCCGGGCGTGGCGCCGGCGCTGGTGGTGCTGGTAGTGCTGGCCGCGGTAATCAGCGAGTACGCCGGGGTCATGGGCCCGCTGACCGGCGCCTCGCGCCGCTACGACGGGCCGATGGGCAAGAGCGACCGGGCGTTCGCCTTCGGCGTGCTGGGTACCGGGGTGGCACTGGACCTGCTGCCCGCGAGCTGGATCAACGGCCTGTTGCTGGTCATCCTGCTGCTCTCGCTCTATACCCTGTACAACCGGGTTCGCCACGGCCTGGCCGAAACCCGCTGAGCCTCCGCCGTCGGACAAGGATATTCGCCATGCGCCAAGCGCAATCGCTGCATTTCTCCACCCATGACGGGGTCGAGCTGCATTACCGTCACTGGCCCGCCACCAGCAACGCATACTCGCCGCGTCGCGCGCTGGTGATGTTCCACCGTGGCCACGAGCACGGCGGACGCCTGGCGCACCTGGCCGACGAGCTGGACCTGCCCGGCTACGACATCTTCGCCTGGGACGCCCGTGGCCACGGCCAGTCGCCTGGCGCTCGCGGCGACAGCCCGGGCTTTGCCACCAGCGTGCGCGATGTGCAGACCTTCATCGAGCACATCCAGGCCCGGCACGGCATCGCCGAGGCGGATATCGCCGTGCTGGCGCAAAGTGTCGGCGCGGTACTGGTCGCCACCTGGGCCCACGACTACGCGCCCAAGGTGCGCTGCCTGGTACTGGCCTCGCCGGCGTTCAAGGTCAAGCTCTACGTGCCCTTCGCCCGGCCAGGGCTGAAACTGCTGAAGGCCTGGCGCGGCAACTTCTTCGTCAACAGCTACGTCAAGCCGCGGCTGTTGACCCATGACCCCGAACGGGTCATGTCGTACCTGGCCGACCCGCTGATCAGCCGGCCGATCTCGGTGACCATGCTGCTGGGCCTGTATGAGGCCGCCGATCGCGTGGTGGCCGACGCCCAGGCGATCCAGGTGCCGACACAACTGCTGATTTCCGGCGCCGACTTCGTGGTCAAGCGCAAGCCACAGGAGCAGTTCTTCGAACGCCTGGGCAGCGCCCGCAAGGAAAAACACATCCTCCCGGGCTTTTTCCACGACACCCTCGGCGAACGCAACCGCAGCCACGCCCTGGCGCGAATCAAGCGTTTCATCGAGCACTGTTTCGACGCGCCCATGCCGCTGCCCTCGCTACTGGACGCCGACAAGACCGGCGCCAGCTGCGCCGAGGCCGAAAGCCTGGCCGCGCCATTGCCACGCCACTCGCCGCGCGATCTCTACTGGCGCGCCACCCGCGCCAGCCTGCGCCTGGGCCAGGGGTTGTCCGCCGGGGTCAAGCTGGGCTTCGACACCGGCTTCGATTCCGGTTCGACCCTCGATTATGTCTACCGCAATACCCCCACGGGCAAAGGCCGGCTTGGCGAGCTGATCGACCAGAACTACCTCAACGCCATCGGCTGGCGCGGCATCCGCCAGCGCAAGCTGCACGTCGAGGAGCTGCTGCGCCTGGCCATCGCCGAGCTGCGCGAGCAACAGCGCCCGGTGCATATCGTCGATATCGCCGCCGGCCACGGCCGCTACATCCTCGAGGCCCTGCAGGGCCTCGAGCAACTGCCCGATTCGATCCTGCTGCGCGACTACAGCGAGCTGAACGTCGAGCAAGGCCGCGCGTTGATCGAGGCCAAGGGCCTGGGCCAGGTCGCCCGCTTTGTCCAGGGTGATGCGTTCGACCGCCAGAGCCTGGCCAGCCTCGATCCCCGCCCGAGCCTGGCCGTGGTCAGCGGCTTGTACGAACTGTTCGCCAGCAATGCGCTGGTAGGTAATTCGCTAGCCGGCCTGGCCGACGCGATAGAGGACGGCGGTTACCTGGTCTACACCGGACAGCCCTGGCACCCGCAACTGGAAATGATCGCCCGCGCCCTGACCAGCCACCGCGGTGGTCAAGCCTGGGTGATGCGCCGGCGCAGCCAGGCGGAGATGGACCAACTGGTCGAGGCCGCTGGTTTTCGCAAACTGGCCCAGCGCATCGACGAATGGGGCATCTTCAGCGTCAGCCTGGCGCAGCGGGTAGGTTGATGGCCCGTGAAGCCGGACTGATTCGCCGGGGCATCCTGTGGCTGTTGCTGCTGGGGCCGTTCTTCTTCCTCAGTTATGGCCTGGCCAATACCTATACCGCCGGACGCGACGATATCGGCAGCCTGGTGTTCGCCTGGGAACGGCACATGCCGCTATGGCCGTGGACGATCATCCCGTACTGGTCGATCGACCTGCTCTACGGCTTGTCGTTCCTGTTGCCGCGCACACGCCAGGAGATGGACCGCCATGCCCTGGCGTTGCTCTACGCACAACTGATCTGTGTCGCCTGCTTCCTACTGTGGCCGCTGCGCTTCACCTTCGAGCGGCCCGAGCTGTCCGGGCTGTTCGGCTGGTTGTTCGATGTGCTGATGGGTTTCGACAAGCCCTACAACCAGGCGCCGTCGTTGCATATCGCGCTGTTGGTGATCATCTGGACGATGTTCGCCCGGCATGTGCGCCAGCCGCTGTGGCGAGGATTGACGCACCTGTGGATGGGCCTGATTGGCTTGTCGGTGCTAACCACCTGGCAGCACCACTTCATCGACCTGCCGACCGGGGCACTGGCCGGTTTCGTCTGCCTGTGGTTGTGGCCACGGCAGGGGGCGCTGCCTTGGCAGGCAGCGCGGATCGCTCGCGACCCAAAGCGCTGGCGGCTGACACTACGTTACGGGCTGGGGGCCATGCTGCTCGCGTTGATCGCGTGCAAACTCGGGCATGCGGCCTTGTGGTTGCTGTGGCCCGCCCTCTCGCTGCTGCTGGTAGGGATGAACTACGCCGTATTCGGGGCAGCGGGCTTTCAGAAGGACGCAGATGGCCGGCTGTCCATTGCCGCGACTTGCTTGCTGGCGCCCTATCTGCTGGCCGCCTGGGTAAACTCGCGGCTGTGGACCTGGCGACATCCCCAGCCGGATGAAGTGTGTGACGGCGTGCACCTCGGGCGCCTGCCCGGGCGCAGCGAAGCCTCGTCGTTCGTCAGCATCGTCGACTTGTGCGCCGAACTGCCGGCGCCCCCGTTGCCACGCCATTACCACAACCTGCCAACACTCGACCTGATCGCCCCCGACAGCCAATTGCTGGCACAAGCCGCCAGGGCCATCGAAGACATGCGCCAACATGGCCCACTGCTGGTCTGCTGCGCCCTGGGCTACTCCCGCAGTGCCAGCGCGGTGGCCGCCTGGCTGCTGCTCAGTGGCCGCTGCAACAATGTTGAACAGGCCGAAGCGCTGATTCGTAACGCCCGCCCCGGCGTGGTCCTGCACCCGGCCCATCGCCTCGCTCTGCAACAACTGGAAGCCCACCCATGAACCTGCATGTCGTCGCCAGCCTGCTCGCGCGCGGTCGCCAGCTGGAACGCCTGTCAGATGGCATCACCCTACTGGCCTTGGCTTGCAGCCTCGCACCGCTGCTGGGCCTCCCCCTGCATCCGCTCGCCCATTTGCTCTGCGCGGCTTTGCTGCTGATCGGCCTGGCGCACAAGTACTGGGCCATCCGTGTCGCCCTGGATGCCGAGCTGTTCGCGCGCCTCGGCGCCAGCAGCGACCTGCCCGCCGACACCCAGGCCCTGGACCATGCGTTGGTCGAGCTGCGCCTGAAACCCAGCGCCAGCGATGCCCGCGACTGGCCGACGCGCAGCCAGGGTGCCTTGGCCCTGCTGCGGCGCCAGGCGCTGTGCCTCACGGTACAAGTCGTGCTCGCACTCATTCTTCCTTTCACCGGATAAGACCGCCGCCATGCTCGCCAGCCTGACCGCCTTCGTCATCACTTCCGCCGCCCGCCTGATCACCGGCGCCCGCGCCCTGTGGCTGGGCTGCACGCCACAACCGGTGCAACGGTTGTACTTCGCCAACCACAGCAGCCATGGCGACTTCGTGCTGCTCTGGGCCTCGCTGCCCGAGGGCCTGCGCCGCCGCACCCGCCCGGTGGCCGGGGCCGACTACTGGTGCAAGCCGGGGATCCGCGACTTCCTGATCCGCCAGGTGTTCAACGGCGTGCTGATCGACCGCCAGCACAGCGCCGGCGAGGGCAACCCACTGCAACCGGTACTCGATGCATTTGCCCAGGGCGACTCGTTGATCTTCTTCCCGGAGGGCACCCGCAACCTGACCGACGAGGCGCTGCTGCCGTTCAAGAGCGGCCTGTTCCACCTGGCCTCGGCCAACCCGCAGGTCGAACTGGTACCGGTGTGGATCGCCAACCTCAACCGGGTCATGCCCAAGGGCCGCGCCCTGCCGCTGCCGCTGCTGTGCACCCTGAGCTTCGGCGAGCCGCTGCACCTGGAGCCCGACGAAAGCAAGCACGCGTTTCTCGAGCGGGCCCGCCAGGCCCTGCTGAACCTGGCCCCGAAGGAAGCCTGAAATGGATCACAACACCCTGTCCCTGTTCGCCGGCATCGGCGCCCTGCTGCTGCTCGCCAGCCTGATCGGCCGCCTGCTCAAGTGGCGCGCCGGCCCTGCGCCGCACGCGGTGATCGACAACCTCAACGCGCGTATAAATGCCTGGTGGGTGATGGTGCTGGTGATCGGCATCGCCTTCCTGTTCGGCAAGTACGGCGTGATCGTGCTGTTCTACGGCGTGTCTTTCTATGCCCTGCGCGAGTTCATGACCCTCACCCCGACCCGACGCAGCGACTACCCGGCGCTGGTGGCGGCGTTCTATGTGGCGCTGCCGGTGCAGTACCTGTTGATCGCCATGGATTGGTACGGGATGTTCAGCATCTTCATCCCGGTGTACCTGTTCCTGCTGCTGCCGATCCTGGCCAGCTTCGGCGGCGACACCACGCGTTTCCTGGAGCGTGCCTCGAAGGTGCAATGGGGCTTGATGATCGCGGTGTACTGCGTGTCGTCGGTGCCGGCGTTGATGACCCTGGACATCCCCGGCTACGAAGGGCGCAACCTGCTGCTGATTGCCTGGCTGATCCTCGTGGTGCAGATCAGCGACGTGCTGCAGTACGTGTGCGGCAAGCTGTTCGGCAAGCGCAAGGTGGCGCCGAACCTGTCGCCGTCGAAGACCGTCGAAGGCCTGGCCGGCGGCGTGGCGCTGGCCACCCTGGTGGGCGCATCGCTGTGCTGGATCACCCCGTTCAGCTTTTGGCAGGCGGCGCTGATGGCCCTGACCGTCAATGCCATGGGCTTCTTCGGCGGGCTGGTGATGTCGGCGATCAAGCGCGATCGCGGGGTGAAGGACTGGGGGCACATGATCGAAGGCCACGGCGGCATGCTCGACCGCATGGACTCGGTGTGCTTCGCCGCGCCGGTGTTCTTCCACTTCGTGCGTTACTGGTGGGCATAGCGCAACCAGGCAGCTGGGCGTCGACCCCAGGCAACCGCGGCGCTCGGCTTGCCTCTAAGGTGACCTGTCACTCAGCCAGTCACCAGGAGTTGTGCCATGTCCGATTTCATCACCGTCCTGCGCGAAACCTGTCCGACCCCGGTGGTCGACGCGACCAAATGGAAACGCATCGGCGGCGATCCGCACACCGTCAACCTCAACGCCTACCTGTCCGCCGATGGCAGCAAGATCATGGGCACCTGGATCTGCACACCGGGCAAGTTCGAGGTCAACTATGAAAAGTGGGAGTACTGCCACTTCCTCGACGGCTACTGCATCGTCACCCCGGAGGGCGAGGAGCCGAAACACCTGAAAGCAGGCGATGTGTTCGTGATCGAACCGGGTATGAAAGGGACCTGGGAAGTGGTCGAGACGGTGCGCAAGTATTTCGTGTTTGCCTGATCCGGAGTTGGCCACACGGCCTGTAGCAGTGCAGGCCTTGAGGTTGGCGCGGTCGCTGTGGGAGCGGCTTCAGCCGCGGTGTGGTGCATGCCCTGAGGTCGGCGCGGTCACTGTGGGAGCGGCTTCAGCCGCGAACACCGGCATAGCCGGTGCCAGGCACCGCGTCGCCTGCTTCGCGGCGGTCCGACAAGCCCGCTCCACAGGTTCAGGCAGCGCCTGATGAATCGAGCAAAAAAAATCGCGGAACGCATGCCCCTCCCCCAAGGTGCGCAGTTACAAGGGGGAGGACCATACGGTCCACGATCAAGTCCACTCGCTCGTCAATCCTTCTTGCGGTACCCCTCGACGATCGCCGAGAAATCCTTGCCGCCTTCACCACGCAGGCTCATCGCCTGGTACAGCTGCTGGGCCACGGCGCCGAGAATCACCGGCTGGTGCGCCAGGCGCGCGGCCTCGGTGGCCAGCCCCAGGTCCTTGAGCATCAGCTCGGCGCCAAAGCCGCCGGTGTAACCGCGCGAGGCCGGGGCGGTCTCGATGATGCCCGGCCACGGGTTGTAGGTGTCCGAACTCCAGCAGCGCCCGGTGGAGCTGTTGATGATCCCGGCCAGCACCTTGGTGTCGATACCCAGCGCATCGCCCAGGGCCATGGCCTCGGACACGCCGATCATCGAGATGCCCAGCAGCAGGTTGTTGCAGATCTTGGCAATCTGCCCGGTACCGACCTCGCCGCAGTGCACGATATTGCGGCCCATCTGCTCCAGCACCGGCTTGAGCGTGGCGAACAACTCGGCGCTGGCGCCGACCATGAAGGTCAGGGTGCCGGCCGCCGCGCCACCGGTGCCGCCGGAGACCGGCGCGTCGCCCATGTCGATGCCCTTGGCCGCCGCGGCCTTGGAGACGTCGCGGGCGGTCTGCGGGTCGATGGTGCTGCAATCCACGGTCGGGGTGCCGGGGCGGATGCCCGCCAGCACGCCGGTGGTTTCATCCAGGTACACGCCGCGCACATGGGCCGCGGCCGGCAGCATGGTGATCACCAGCTCGCTGTTGGCGGCGGCGTCCTTCGGTGAAGTGCTGACCTGGCCGCCCAGCTCGGCGAGTTCCGCCAGTACGGTCTTGTTCAGGTCGAACAGGTTGAGCTGGTGCCCGGCCTTGATCAGGTTGCGGGCCATGGGCGCGCCCATGTTGCCCAGACCAATGAATGCGATACGCATAGCTTCTCCTTAGCGCAGGCTGATGGTGGTGTTCACACCGTCGCCCGCGCTGTCGTCATCGAACCAACGGGCAGTGACGGTCTTGGTCTGAGTGTAGAACTGCACCACCTGCTTGCCGTACGGGCCGAGGTCGCCGAGCTTGGAGCCACGCGAGCCGGTGAAGCTGAAGAACGGCACAGGCACCGGAATCGGAATGTTGATGCCGACCTGGCCAATGTCGATCTCGCTCTGGAACTTGCGCGCCGCCGCGCCGCTCTGGGTGAACAGGCCGGTGCCGTTGCCGAACGGGTTGGCATTGACCAGGGCGATGGCCTCGTCGAGGGTATCGACCTCGAGGGTCACCAGCACCGGCCCGAAGATTTCCTGGGTGTAGATCTGCATGTCGGTCTTCACCCCGGAGAACAGGGTCGGGCCGACGAAGTTGCCCTGCTCGTAGCCCGGCACCTTCACATCGCGGCCGTCCAGTTCGAGCGTGGCGCCTTCCTTGATACCGCTTTCGATCAGGCCCAGCACACGCTCCTTGGCGCGCTTGGAGACCACCGGGCCAACATCGGTGCCCGGCTCGTTGCCAGCATTGACCTTGAGCTTGCTCGCCGCCTCCTTGATGTCCGGCAGCCATTCGCGGGCCTTGCCCACCAGCACCGCCACCGAGGTGGCCATGCAGCGCTGGCCGGCCGCGCCGAACGCGGCGCCGACCAGGGCATTGATGGTCTGGGTGCGGTTGGCGTCGGCCAGCACAACAGCGTGGTTCTTGGCGCCCATCATCGACTGCACGCGTTTGCCGTGCTGGCTGCCCAGGTTGTAGACATGGGTGCCGACCTCGGTCGAGCCGACAAAGGAGATCGCCTTGATATCCGGGTGGGTGCAGATGCCGTCGACCACCTGCTTGCCGCCATGCACCACGTTGAGCACACCGGCTGGAATGCCGGCTTCCAGCGCCAGCTCGACCAGCATCATGGTCGACAGCGGGTCCTGCTCGGAGGGCTTGAGCACGAAGGTATTGCCGCAGACGATGGCCATCGGGAACATCCACAGCGGGATCATCGCCGGGAAGTTGAACGGGGTGATGCCCGCGCACACGCCGATCGGCTGGCGCAGGGTGTAGGTGTCGACACCGCCAGCGACGTTTTCGGCGAACTCGCCCATCTGCAAGGTGCCGATGGAGGCGGCGTGCTCGACCACTTCCAGGCCACGGAAGATATCGCCTTCGGCATCGGCAGTGGTCTTGCCCTGTTCGGCGCTGAGGGTCACGGCGATGCGCTTGCTGTGCTCGCGGATCAGCGCCTGCAGCTTGAGCATGATGCGCATGCGCGCGCCGATCGGGGTGTCGCGCCAGGTCTTGAAGGCGCGCTCGGCGGCGGCCACGGCGGCGTTCACCTCATCCGCGGTGGCGAACGGCACCCGCGCCAGCACTTGCTGGGTAGCCGGGTTGACGATGTCGCGCCACTCGGTGGTCTTCGACTCGACCCACTGGCCGTCGATCAACAGCTTGACCTGTTCGACCTTGGTCTGGTCGGGGGTTTGCGGTGCGTTCATCTGCGCTCTCCTTGGAATTATTGTCGGAACGAGATCGCCTACGCCGGCGTGAACACGGGGTGGCGTCTAGGGGCTGAGATCGAGTATAGATGTGCAAACATCCAACAAGAATGCACAAAAAAACCGGATCATCATGCAAAAAGACCTCACCTCCCTGAGCGCGCTCAACTGGGATGACCTCAAGTTCTTTCTTGAGGTAGCGCGCACCCGCAAGGCCAGCAGTGCGGCCAAGCGCCTGAGCGTGGACTACACCACGGTGTCGCGGCGCATCGGTTCACTGGAAGGGGCGCTGGGCACCTTGCTGTTCGAGAAGTCGCGGACCAACGGCTTCGTCCTCACCGCCGAAGGCCAGCGCCTGCTGGGCTACGCCGAGTCGATCGAAAGCACCTTGCACATGGCCTGCGAGCAGGTGTCGGGCTCGGGCGTGGCGCTGTCGGGGCATGTGCGCATGGGCTGCACCGAAGGCTTCGGCAGCTTCTTCGTCACCCCGCAACTGAGCCACTTCGTCGATGCCTGGCCGGCGATCTCGGTGGATATCCTGCCACTGCCGCACTTCATCAGCCTGTCCAAGCGCGAGGCCGACATCGTCATCGCCCTGGAGCGGCCCGAGCATGGGCCCTATGTGTGCTGCAAGCTGTGCGACTACCGCCTGCGCCTGTATGCCACCCAGGACTATCTGGAGCGTCACGCGCCAATCCGCACGGTCACCGACCTGGCGGGCCACCCCTTCATCAGCTATGTCGACGACCTGGCGTTCAGTTCGGAGCTGCTGTACCTGGCCAACCTGATCCCCAATGCCCAAGCCCATCTGCGCAGCACCAGCGTGATCGCCCAGTACACCGCGGCGTTGCAAGGGCGCGGGCTGGCGATCCTGCCGTGCTTCCTGGCGGCGCAGGACCCAAGGCTGGTGACGGTATTGCCGGAACAGGTCGAGGTGACGCGGCAGTTCTGGATGTATTGCCGGGAGGACTTGCGCAAGCTCAAGCGGATCACCCTGTTGTGGGATTACATCCGCGAGGTGACCGAGGCCAATGCGCCGCTGTTGATGGGGGAATCCCAAGAGATGAAGTTCGCCCTGGACTGACGGGGGCGTAGATTTTCAAACCTGTGGGAGCAACTGTCTTGCTCAACTGCTAAAACTAGCGCGCCGACCTCAGGGCATGCACCACACCTGTGGGAGCGGGCTTGTCGGACCGCCGCACCGCCGCGAAGCAAGCGACGCGGTGCCTGGCACCGGCTGTGCCGGTGTTCGCGGCTGAAGCCGCTCCCACAGGGACCGCGCTGACCCCAGGTTATGCGTCTCTCATGTGGGAGCGGGTTTACCCGCGCAGCAAGCAACACGGTGCCTGGCACCGGCTGCGCCGGTGTTCGCGGCTGAAGCCGCTCCCACAGCGACCGCGCTAGCTTTAGCAGTTGAGCAAGACAGTTGCTCCCACAGAAATCGGGGGAAGCGATCGACTCAGTCAGAGGCCACCACGATCGACACCCGGCGGTTCTCCATGCGTCCTGCCGCCGTGCGGTTGTCGGCCACCGGCTGGCTGCTGCCCAGGCCGCGGGTCTGGATATTCTGCGGCTGCATGCCGATGCCGATCAGCGCCTTGGCCACGCTCTGCGCGCGGCGCTCGGACAGCAGCTGGTTGTAGGCGGCCTTGCCCGAGGCGTCGGCATGGCCGTCGATGCGCACCCGCTGGATATCCACCGACAACAAGGCCTTGCCGATCCGCTCGACAATCGACTCGCTCTGCCCGTTGAGGCTATCCAGGTCGCTGCCGAACAGCACTTTGCCCGACAGGTCGAACGCCCAGCCTTCGTCGGTCGGAGCAAAGCCCTCGCGCTTGAGCACCGCCACCTGCTCGGGGGTCAGGCCCTTGGGCGGTACGCTCTGGCAGCCACCGAGGGCGAAAAACGCCAGCAGCAGGGCGAAAAACGGAAAACGCAAACGATCGATCACGGTTCAGCTCCTGTTCTTTACGTCAGAGGCACGGCGGTCCGGCTGTGCCACTTGCCAATGGCCACGGCGCTTGCGCTTGGCCTGGTACATCGCCGCATCGGCGGCGTTAAGCAGACTGGCCGGGTCGCGGCCGTCGTCGGGGTAGTAGGCGATGCCGACACTCAGCGAGGTGGTGATGCTGTTGCCATCCTCCAGCTGCACCGGCAGTTTCATGCTGGCGACGATCTTCTCGGCGATCCGCTCGGCGTCCTCGCGCGAATGCAGCGGCGTGAGCAGCACGGCGAACTCGTCACCGCCCAGGCGCGCCACCAGGTCGTGTTCGCGCAACTGCGCGCGCACCCGGCTGGCCACGCTGATCAACACTTCATCACCCACCGCGTGGCCGAGGCTGTCGTTGATCTGTTTGAAGTGGTCACTGTCGAGGAACAGCAGCGCCAGGTGATCCTCATTGCGCGCGGCAGTGCGCATGCTGCGGCTCAAGCGGCCCTCGAAAAATGCCCGGTTGGGCAGGCCGGTCAGGCTGTCGTGACTGGCCTGGTGGGCGAGGCTTTCATTCTCGCTCTGCAGGTGGCTGTGCCAGGCCTCCAGTTCATCGAGCAGGGCATTGAAGTCGTTACCCAGCTCATTGAGCTCGGCGATCTGGGTCTCGGGCACGCGGCGGTCGAAGCTGCGCTCACGCCGCGCGGCGTGGGCAACGCTGGCCAGGTGGCGCAGGGGCCGGATGATATCGCCGAACACCCGGCGCGACAGGTACAGCGCCAGCACGGCACTGAGCACCGTGCACACCAGAATGCCCACCAGGCCACTGAGCAGGAAGCGCACCAGGCTGCCACCCTGCCCCGTCAGCTCGATATGGCCGACCTGCTGCCCCATGTGCTGCACCGGCATGTTGATCGGTTCCTCCAGCAGGCTGCGCGCCACCTGGGTCTGCAATTGCGCCATCACGCCCTGTTCATCGCGCTGCCAATGGGCCAGCAGGTCGCCGTCGTTGTCATACACCTTGGCATCGGCCACCTCTTCGGTGGCCGCGATCAGCGCCAGGGCTTCGTTGGCCGCGGCGCTGTCGTCGAAGACCACGGCGGCCTCGACGGTGTAGTTGATGGAACGGGCGATCAAGTGCAGGTTGTGGTTGGCGTATACCCGCAGGGCCGCGACCCCGAGCAGGGTCACCAGCACACCGGCCAGGCCGGCTGCAAGCAAGGCCACACCAAGATGCCCGCGCCCCAGCACCGCGCGCAGCGTCGGCCGGCTGAAGCGCTTGGTTGCACGCTTCATGGCTGCCCTGCCCGCCGTCGCGACAGTTGCAGCACGCTGGGGTGGATGCGCACGCCGCTGCGGGCCACGGAATCGAGGTTGACGTCGAAGGCCACCTGCGGGTCGCCGATGCGCAAACAGAACAGGCTGCCGACCGTGCACGGATCGCCGGCCTCGCTGATGCTCAGCACCGGGTGGCCGTTGAGCGCCTGGAACAAACGTTCGCGATGGGCCTGGTCGAGTTTGCCGATGTACACCGCGTCGCAGGCACTGGCCACGCTCGGGTCGTTGGCCAGCAGGCGGCGCACCTGCAGCGGCTGCCCGGAGTGCTGCACATCGCCCTTGATCAGGTCATCGGCATACTCGGTGGGGCCGACCAGGCACAGGCGCAAAGGGTTGGGCTCGGCGGGCCAGCGCGCGTAGCTGAGGATGCCCAGCACCACCTGGGTCACGGCCCGGGCCCGTTGCTGGGCCTGGGCATCCGGCACGGCGCCGGCCGCCCAGGCAGAAGCGCCGTTCGACAACAGCAAAGCCAGCAGCAGCGAGAACGCACAGCCCGACACTCGTCTCAGGGCCGAGACAGCCACTGTCATGGAGGGAAATCTCACAAAAGGTTTCCAAATAATGCCGCAACGATAGCATATCGGCGGCGAACTCCAGAGTCAGACTTGCTCCAGCATCAACCCCGACACTCGCCTGACCTTGCGCCCGACGGCCTCCTCGAACACCCCGGCGCGCGGTTCCACCAGGCTGAAGCACTGCTTGGCGCGGGTGATGCCGGTGTACACCAGCTCCTTGGTCAGCACCGGGTTCAGCGCATCAGGCAAGACCAGCGCGGTATGGCTGAACTCAGAGCCCTGGGACTTGTGCACGGTCATGGCGAACACGGTTTCCACGTCGCTGAGCCGGCTGGGCAGGACGAAACGCACGCCGCCACTGCCGTCGTTGCGCGGGAAGGCCACCCGCAGCAGCGCCTCGCCCTGCTCGTCCGGCAGGCGCAGGGCGATGCCAATGTCACCGTTCATCAGGCCGAGGCCGTAGTCGTTGCGGGTCACCAGCACCGGGCGCCCCTCGTACCAGGGTTGCTGGGTGTCGATCAGACCGGCGTTGTGCAGCACCCGGGCCACCCGTTCGTTCAGCCCCTCCACGCCCCAGGCGCCCTTGCGCACCGCGCACAGCAACTGGAAAGCTTCGAAGCCGCGCAGCACTTCGCTGGCCCACTGCTCCCAGCGCGGGTCGTCGGCGGGGGTGCCCGGCGCCGGACGCAGGCGACCAATGGTACGCAGATAGCTGCGGTAGCCTTGCGGGCCCTCCGTGCCCTGGTTGAGGCCATCGAGCAGCAGGCGGTCGAGGCGCTTGTCGTGCTCGCCACCGAGCGTCAGGCAGAACACATCGTCGAGCCGTTTCGCCAGCAGCGCGCGTGCCTCAAGCGCCTGCTGCCGGTTGACCAGCCGCGCCAGCTGGCCGATGCCGCTGCCCTCACCGAAGCGCCGGGAATGGCGCAGCATGACAATCTGCTGGGCCAGCGGCTTGCGCAGGCCATCGCCCGCTTGCAAACCGACACCGGCCAGCGACTGCCCCCCCATCTGCTCCAGCCAGGCCAGGGTTTGCGGCCAGTAGCAACCGTCCTCGGCATCCCGGCACAGATCGCCGAGCACCGCACCGGCCTCCACCGACGCCAACTGGTCCTTGTCGCCCAACAGCACCAGCCGCGCATTGGCCGGCAAGGCGTCGAGCAGGTTGGCCATCATCTCCAGGTCGATCATCGACGCCTCGTCGACCACCAGCACATCCAGCGGCAGGGGATTGCCCGCGTGGTGGCGGAAGTGCCGCGACCCGGGACGGCTGCCCAGCAGGCGGTGCACGGTACTGACCTCGGTGGGGATCTGCTCGCGAACCTCGGACGCCACTTGCAAGCGCGCCACCTGCTGGCCGATGGATTCGGTCAGGCGTGCCGCGGCCTTGCCGGTCGGCGCCGCCAGGCGGATGCGCAGGGGCCGGCCCTGCTCGACCGCGGGCCCCTGCAACAACGCCAGCAGGCGCACCACGGTGGTGGTCTTGCCGGTGCCCGGCCCCCCGGTGATCACGCTGAAACCTGCCCGGGTAGCCAGGGCACAGGCGAGCTTTTGCCAATCCACCTCGCCCATCGGCGCCCCTTCGTCGAACAACTGGGCCAGGCGCTGCGGCAGGTCGGCTTGCACCGGGAACTGGCGCGCCAGGCGCTCGTGCAGCGTGGTATCGATGCGCCGCTCGTAGGTCCAGTAGCGGCGCAGGTACAGACGTTCGCCACTGAGCACCAAGGGGCGGGGACGTTGCGCCAGGCTATCGCCAGCGGCCACCAGCGTGCTCTGCCCGATGCGCTGCAACCACAACGCCAGGTCGAGACTGCCTAGCAGCTGTGATGGCAACAGCAGAGGGCCTGTCAGGGCATCGCCTTCCGGCGGCAGCGACAGGGCGAAATCCGGCTCGGCGAGGGTCTGGCGCAGGTCGAGGCAGACATGCCCATGACCCAGTTGGTGACTGGCCAACGCCGCCGCCAGCAGCACCAGAGGGTCGCTGCCTGGGGCGCGCTCTTCGAGGAAACCGACGAACGCCCGGTCGAGGGCACGCAGCCAGCCGCGTTCGACCCAGCGATCGAGCAATGCCAGCAGATCATGGCTGTCGCGCAGGGGCGCCAGGGCGCTGAGGTGCTCGGCCTGCAACGGTGTCGGCAGCAGATCGTCGAGATTTCGGCTCATGGCGCGGCTCCGGCAAACAGGTCCTGTTGAGCGGACGTGGGCTCGCCGCGGAACAGCGCGTCGAGCTGCTCGATCAGCGCCCGTGGTGGCCGGGCGTGGTACAGCCCGTGCCCCGCCGTGGTGACGCCACGCAGGAAGATGAACAAGGCACCGCCGACATGGCGGTCGTAGTCGTAGTCGGGCAGGCGCGCGCGCAACTGGCGATGCAAGGCCAGCAGATAGAGCACGTACTGCAGGTCGTAGCGGTGCTCGAGGATCGCCTGCTCCATGGCCTGGGCCTCGTAGGCGCCAGCGTCGGGGCCGAGCCAGTTGGACTTGTAGTCGGCCACGTAGTAACGCCCGTCGAGTTCGAAGGCCAGGTCGATGAAGCCCTTGAACATGCCGTTGAGCACGGTCGGCAAAGCCGCCGGGCGCGCGGCGCCGGCATGGGTGTGGCGCACCACCAACTGGTCGAGCTGTTGCGCATCGACCCGATGGCTGGCGAACCAGAACTCCATCTCAATCTGGTACTGGCGCAGCTCGGCCAGGCTCACGCGGGTGCCCTGCAACGGCAAAGGCTGCACCAGCACCTGTTGCAGCCACTGCGTGAGCGTCGGAATCCAGTCCGTCCAGTCGCGCCGGTTGCAGCGCCGGCCAACCGTGCGTTCGAGCTCGACGGGCTGGGCACTGACCTCGGCAAAGCCTTCGCGCCCGGCCCATTCGAGCAGGCCGTGGAGGAAGGTGCCGGGGTTCGGGCCACGGGGGAAGCGATGGATGTCGCCCGCCTGCGCCGGCACCTCGCGCAGCTGCTGGCTGTCCAGGGCGTCATCATCCAGCAGTTGCTGGGCCTGGGAGCTGTCAGCGACGAGGGTCTGGTCGCCCAGGCGCAACGCGCTGTACGAGGCGATCCACCAATGCTCGGCGGCGGCGCGCCGTGGCTTGCGCGGCGGTAGCAGTTCGCGCTGGCTGTCCGGCATGCGGTAGCGCTGCTCATTGGCCTCGGGCAGCGCCAGTCTGGCAATACTCGGGCTGCTGGCCGCCAGAGTATCGAGCCAGTCACCCAGCTGGCTGCTGGCCGCCAGGGGCAGGCCACCACCGAGCAGGTAGCCCAGCGCCGAGCGGTGCAACTGCGAGCTGCGCTGGGTGCCGCGCTTGAGGTCGGCCACGCCCAGCCAGCAGGCATGCTGGGCCCTGGTCAGGGCAACGTAGAGCAGGCGCAGGTCCTCGGCCAGGCGCTCGTCGTCGGCGCGTTCGATCTGCCGCGCATCAGGGGTTAGCGTGAGGTGCGCGACGCCCTCGTCGTCATGCCAGCCCAGCGGCAGGCGCTGGCCGTCCACCGGCTTGCTGGTGCAGATGAACGGCAGGTAGACCAAGGGGTATTCCAAGCCCTTGGATTTGTGGATGGTCACCACCTTGACCAGCTGTTCGTCGCTCTCCAGGCGCAGGATCTGCTCTTCGCCGGCCTGCCCGGACGTAGCCAGGTGTTCCGTGAGGTGGCGGATCAGCGCCTGTTCGCCGTCCAACTCACCCGCCGCCTGTTGCAGCAATTCGGCCAGGTGCAGCAGGTTGGTCAGCACCCGCTCGCCATCGCTGCGCCCCATGAGCGTGCGCGGCAGGTGGAAGTCGTGCAGCAAGCGCCGCAGCATCGGCAGCACGCCCTGGCGTTGCCAGGTGTCGCGGTATCCGCGAAAACGCATGACCCAGTCTTCCCAGACCCGCTCATCCTGGTTCAAGCGCTCCAGCTCGAGCAGTGGCAGGTCGAGGGTCAGGCTGGCCAGCGCGGCCTTGAGCAGGCGTTCGGAATCCGGCTCGGCGCAGGCCTTGAGCCAGGCCAGCAGGTCGTGGGCTTCCTGGGCGGCGAACACCGAGTCCTTGTCCGACAGGTACACGCTGCGCACATCGCGGGCGGCCAGCTCGGCGCGGACCATCTGCGCCTCACGGCCATCACGTACCAGGATGGCGATATCCGATGGCAGGCACGGGCGCAGCTTGCCGGTCGCATCGGCGAAGCCGGTTACCCCCTGCTGGCCAGCAACGAGCAAGGCGACAATGTGGCTGGCGCAACTGGCCGCCAGGCGCTGGCGATACAGGGTGCCGGAAACCGGCTCGTCGCTCTCCAGTTGCCAGCACTGCAGCGCGGCGGTGGCCTGGCCGTCGATCAGCAACTGCTCGCTGCGGCCCTTGGCCTGGACCTCGACGAATGGCAACGGGTTGTCGCCGTCGCGGCGAAACAGGAACGCGCCGCGCCCTTCACGACGCGCCTCGGCTTCGAGGAACACCCGGTTGACCGCCGCGACCATGGCCTGGCTGGAGCGGTAGTTGGTGTCCAGGCTGTGCAGGCGCCCGGCGGTGGCACGCCGGGCGGCCAGGTAGGTGAAGATGTCGGCGCCACGGAAGGCGTAGATCGCCTGCTTGGGGTCACCGATCATGAACAGGCCGGTGTCCGGATTGTTCTCGGTAATACGGTAGATACGCTCGAAGATGCCGTACTGCACCGGGTCGGTGTCCTGGAACTCGTCGATCAGCGCCACCGGGAACTGCTCGCGGATCAACCCGGCCAGGCGCTCGCCGGCATCGCTGCCCAGGGCATGCTGCAAGCGCAGGAGCATGTCGTCGAAGCCCATCTCGGCACGTCGGCGCTTCTCCACCTCGAAACGCGCCGAGACCCAGGCCGCGGCATGCTCCAGCAGGCGCGCATCGGGGCTGGCCAGCCCCTGCAACTGTTCGCGCAGAGTTTCCATGGCGCGCAGCGCAGGGTGCTCGGGCGGCTCGCCGGCCTTCCAGGCCTCAGCCATGCCGGCCGGCGTCAGACGCGTGAAACCGGTGCCCAGGTCCAGCTCCATGGCCTGCTCGTCGCCGACCCAGGCACGCAGCTTGTCGAACCAGGGCTCGAAAAAACGAGCCTGCAGCTTGCGCCCGTCCGCCTGCTTGGCGGCCACGGCGTCGCGACAGATCTGCTGCAGCTCATCGGCCCAGGCGCCCCATGGCGCCTTGAGCTGGCCCAACTGCTCGCCGCGCTGGCGCAGGGTCGTCTCGATCAGCGCCTGCGGGTCTTGGTCATCCGTGTGGCCACGCACCTGCCCGAACAGCGGCCGGATCCTCGGCAGCAAGGCATCCGGGCTGCCCCAGTTGCCACGCACCCAGGCCAGCGCCTCACCGCGCATGCCATAGCAGAAGCGCCGCCAGTAATCGCGCATGACCTGCCCGAGCAATTCGCTGTGGTCGGTTTCCAGGCTCTGGGTGAACAGGCTGCCGCTGTCGAAGGCGTGCTCGCGCAACATGCGCTGGCACCAGCCGTGAATGGTCGAGACCGCGGCCTCGTCCATCCACTGCACGGCGATTTCCAGGCGGTTGGCGCAACGTGGCCAGTGCTCCTGTGGATAATCACCCCGCAGCAGGTGCAGCAGCGGGTCGGCGTCTTCCAGCTCGCCACGGAAGAACCGCGCAGCTTCGGCCAGGCGCGTGCGGATACGCTCGCGCAACTCCTTGGTGGCGGCGTCGGTGAAGGTCACCACGAGGATTTGTGGTGGCAACAGTTCGCGGGGGAAGGCCTGTGCGCCGCCATGCCCGAGGATCAGGCGCAGGTACAGGGCGGAGATGGTGAAGGTCTTGCCGGTACCGGCGCTGGCCTCGATCAGTTGGCTGCCATGCAACGGGAAACTCAAGGCCAGGGGGCGGGCTTGGCTCATTGGGCACTCTCCGGGTTACCCAGGGTTTGCCAGGGCGCGGCGAACAGGGGGCGGTACAGGGTTTCGCACCAGCCTTCGAACGTCTCGTCCAGGGCCAGCGCGGCGAAGTCGCGAAATTGCCGGAGCAGGGCCAGGCTCTCGCTACGCTCGCCGAAGCTGTTCTGGCCATCGCCTTCATAGGCGCGGGTCGCGGCGGCCAGGGCCTTGTTCGGGTCTTCCTGGGCGAGCCAGGCAAAGGCGGTCTTGATCGCCACCGGCAGCGGCGTGTTCATCCCCGCCTGGCGCGCCAACAACAGCTCGCCCAGGCGCTCGGCGGCCTCGTGCTGGGGCAGTGGGCCCAGCAATAGCGTCACGTCGCTGGCCACCAGCGCGCTGTGCAGCGGATAACCGCAGGCGCAAGCCGCCAGGTGCATGACCCAGGTCGGCACCAGGCGATGCCATTTCAGGTTGTTGCGCCCGGCACTGATGCTGTTGGGCACCGTAGCGATGCTCAGCAGGCTCTGGTCCTCGGCCTGGTATACACGGCCGAGCCAGCCCTCCAGGCGCTGCGGCCCCTGCTCAAAGTGGATGGGCAAGGCCCCCTCGACCAGCGTCGGCCAACGCTGCAACAGCTGCCGGTGGCGTTGCAGCAGGTCTGGCAGCGGCTGGATCAGCTCCACTTGCAAGGCCTCACCAAAACCGGCCAAGGGCAACAAGCCGCACGCCTGGAGGCGGCGCGCCTGGGTGTGCAAGGCTTGCTCGGCGTTGTCCGGGTCGGCCAGCGCGGCGCCGAGCAGGCTTTCGCTGAGGCCATAGCGTTGCAGTGCATCGAGGGTGAACGGCTCTTCGTCCGGGGTCGGCGCCTCCAGGGCTTCGAAAAACACTTTCAGTCGCTGGCTGAAGAAGTGGCGTACCGGGTGGCGCAGAAAGTCCTGCAATTGCGTCAGGCTCAGCGGCTCGTCGCTGCTGTACGGCGACAGCGTGGCCTGCTCGGCCCGGGTGTCGGTACTGGCCTGATGCAGTACCAGCCATTCATTGGCGAAGCTGAACAGCGAGCTGCCCTTCTGGAAATAGCGCTGGCTGAAGGGCTGCAATGGGTGCTCCTGGGTCAAGGCGTGAAGCAATTGCTGCCCCGGATCATCCCGTTGCCCGGCCTTGGCGCCGGCCAGTTGCCACCCAGCGGCCAGATGGTCGCGCAACTGACCGACCAGCACCGATGCCGGGCGCTCACTGTTGTCGCGAATGCTACGGCCCACCCAGCTGACATATAGCTGATCGCGGGCCGAGAGCAGGGCCTCGAGCAACAGGTAGCGGTCGTCCTCGCGCCGCGAACGATCGCCGGGCCGGTAGTCGCTGGCCATCAGGTCGAAGTCCAATGGTGGCTGTGCGCGAGGGTAATCGCCATCGTTCATGCCCAGCAGGCAGACCACGCGGAAGGGAATCGCGCGCATCGGCATCAGCGTGCAGAAGTTCACCGAACCTGCCAGGAAGCGCTGGGACAGCTTGCCCTGGTCCAGGCCCGACAACCAGGCCTCACGTACCACGGTGAGCGGCAGCAAATCCTGCAGGCCGACGGCCTCGCAGGTTTCCAGCCAGGTATCGCGCAGGTCCTGGAGCTGGACCAGCAGCAGTTCGTCGTGCTCGTCCTCGGCCAGGAAGAACACCTGCAACAGTGCATGCAGTCGCTCGCCCCACTGAGTGGCGCTGGCCGGCTGCGACAGCACCTGGCAAGCCACCTCCAGCGCATCGAGCAAGGCGACCAGCGGGCCGATCAAGGCCGCGTCGAGGCCACCGATCTCGTCGTAGGGTTCGATGCCATCGCAACCCTCGCCCACTCCCACGGCATACCCAAGCAACATGCGGCGTAAACCGAAACGCCAGCTGTTCTGCTCCAATCCTTCGGGCAGGCCAAGGATGGCACGCTGCTGGGCACTGAGGCCCCAGCGGATGCCGGCGCCTTCGATCCAGCGGTGCAGGGTGGCAAGGTCGCTCTCCTGGATGGCGAAGCGCGCGCGCACGGCAGGCACATCCAGCAGATCGAGCACTTCGCTCACGGCGAAACGGCTGTCAGGCAGCTTAAGCAGGTGCTCCAACGCAATCAGCAACGGGTCTCGGCCGCGCTGGCCCTGGTCGGTCAGGGTGAAGGGGATGTAGCGCGGGTCATTGCGCTCGAGCTGGCCAAACACGGCGCGGATATGGGGTGCATAGGTATCGATCGCCGGGAGCATGACGATGATGTCCCGCGGGCGCAGCGTGGGATCGGCACTGAAACGGGCCAGTAGCTGGTCGTGGAGGATCTCCACTTCGCGCTGCGGGCTATGGGCGATATGGAAGCGTACGGAGCGGTCCTTGGCAGGCTCCACCGCCGGCCACTGTTCACGGGTTTCCGCCAGGGGACGGAGTTCGAGGATGTCGTCCTGCAACTGGTTGAGCAGGGTCTTCGGCGTATGCTCGCTGAACAGGTCGATACGCCCGTCGCTGAACACGCTCTGGTAGCTCCCTGGATCGTCGTAGCTGTCGAGCAGGTTGATATAGTCGCGGCCCTGCTTGCCCCAGGCGGCCAGGAGCGGGTGGGCGTGCTGGTGCAGCAGCTCGTCATCCAGGTGCAGCGGCATGCCTTGCTTGCGTTGCTGACGCTTGTACTGGTGGCGCAGCAGGTCCTTGTCGGCGACGATATCGCCCCAGTGGTGGCGGCATGGGTTATGGACGCACAGCAGCACCTGGCTGAATCGGGCAAGACCGGCCAGCGCCTCGAGGATCTGCGCGGGCAGGGACGATATGCCAAATACGATCAGCCGGGCAGGCAGCCCCGCTGGGGCATGTTCCAGGCTGTTGATGCGCTCGATGAAGCGTTGATGCACCCCCGCCCGGCTTTGCGCCATGCCGGCTTCACCCACGTCCTCGAGCAGGATCCGCCACAGTTCGGCCTGCCAGCGATTGCCCGGGGCCAGGGGCTTGCGCTCACCGCGCGCGGTATTGAGCACATGGGCACCATTGGCCCAGTCCTTGAGCCAGTCGGCCCGGTAGACTTGGTACTGGTCGAACAGATCGGCCAGGCGCTCGGCCAGCTGGTAACGCTTACGCAAGTCACTATCGTCGGTCAGGAAGCGGCGCAAGGGCTCGAAGTGTGGCCGCTCGATCACCTCCGGCAGCAGGCGCATCAGGCGCCAGGTCAGCGGGGCCTTGTCGAGCAACGACACCTCAGGGATTTCGTCGCGCCCCAACACCTTGCGATAGAGCTGCCACATAAAGCTGCCCGGCAATTGCACATCGATCGCGGCAGCAATGCCACAGCCGCCTTGGTCATCGTCCTGCGGATCCTCGGCCAGGGCCAGCTTCAGCCATTGGGCGATGCCATTGCTCTGTACCAAGGCGATTTCGTTTTCCAGAGGCGCCAAGGGGTAGCGACGCATCACACTCACGACCAGGTTGCGCAAGTCATCCAGGCGGTTGCCTTGAACGATCATGAAGCCTGGATGCAGTGAGGTGGTCTGGGGCATTGGGTGTTCTCAGAGGGCGGCCGGTTGCAAATAGGAACCTTATCACGGATGCAGGAGCCAGCCTTGCTGGCGAACCAGGCGACGCGCTGTCGTTATGGAACGCAGAAAAGACAAAACCCCTACCTGCTCGCGCAGATAGGGGTTTTGCGAAATGAATCTTGACGATGACCTACTCTCACATGGGGAAGCCCCACACTACCATCGGCGATGCATCGTTTCACTACTGAGTTCGGGATGGGATCAGGTGGTTCCAATGCTCTATGGTCGTCAAGAAATTCTGTTGCCGTGAATGCCTTGCAGCACCCTCAGCCAATTCGGATATGTGATTTGTGAAGTTGCGAACTTTCGGGTCTTTCGTCTTCACCACCACAATCTGCTTTCGTGTGCAGATTGCTTGGGTGTTATATGGTCAAGCCTCACGGGCAATTAGTATTGGTTAGCTCAACGCCTCACAGCGCTTACACACCCAACCTATCAACGTCGTAGTCTTCGACGGCCCTTCAGGGGATTCAAGATCCCAGTGAGATCTCATCTTGAGGCAAGTTTCCCGCTTAGATGCTTTCAGCGGTTATCTCTTCCGAACATAGCTACCCGGCAATGCCACTGGCGTGACAACCGGAACACCAGAGGTTCGTCCACTCCGGTCCTCTCGTACTAGGAGCAGCCCCTCTCAAATCTCAAACGTCCACGGCAGATAGGGACCGAACTGTCTCACGACGTTCTAAACCCAGCTCGCGTACCACTTTAAATGGCGAACAGCCATACCCTTGGGACCGGCTTCAGCCCCAGGATGTGATGAGCCGACATCGAGGTGCCAAACACCGCCGTCGATATGAACTCTTGGGCGGTATCAGCCTGTTATCCCCGGAGTACCTTTTATCCGTTGAGCGATGGCCCTTCCATACAGAACCACCGGATCACTAAGACC